>NZ_PZKC01000001.1:0-267462 GCF_003034845.1 Pseudothauera lacus
ACGCCGAGATGCGGGCCATTTGGTGCGAGCCCTTCGGGTGGGCCAGTCTGGCCGCGCCGGCGGCGTTGCGCTCGTTGTCAAGGGGGCGGCCATTGACTGCCTCGCGCGCCTTGCCGGCACAGCCAGACTGACCCACGCGATCCGCCAGCGCGAATGAGAACAGGCCCTAGTGCTATCGACGATGCTGGTGCTCGTGCAGGTGCCGATACGGCGCTTCCGCGCCGTTTTCGCCGGGCGGGTGACGGCAGCCGATTTCGAGCATGGGGAATCGGCAACCGTTCCCGTCGATGTCAGCCGCCCCAACCGGGTGTTCATCAACCTGGTGGAGGTGCCGACGCTTTTCTACGCGCTGTGCATCATCCACTTCGTCACCGGCACGGTCACGGTCACGGTCACGGCACTGACCATGGCGTGGGTGTACTTCGCCCTGCGCATTGCGCACAGCCTGATCTATCTGACCTACAACAGGGTCTTTCACCGCTTTCTCGTCTTCGCCACCAGCAACGTGCTGCTTGTGGTAATGACCGTGCTGCTGGCGGTGGCGCTTGCGGAGTGACCAGGTCGATACCGTGGGCGAGGGCGGGGCAGTGAAGCTTGAAGCGGCGGAGCCGGCGGATACGACGGTGCATTGCTTCGCAAGCTCGGCGGACAGCCGGGTCGGCCGCCTGCTGAGCTGGGGCGCGCGTGCGGCGCTGGCCGTGCTCGCCGTGGCGGTGCTGGCGCTTCATGACGACATGAGCGCGCTGCTGGCGGTGCTGGTGCCGTGGACCTTGATCGTGGTTCCGGGGTGGTTGCTTCTGCGCAATCTGCTCAAGCCCGGACAGGTGGTGCTGCGGGTCGATGCCGGTGGCATCGCCTCGCCGCTGTTCCGCGGCGCGCGCAAGCGCTACGCGTGGACGGAGGTCAGCGGTGTCGCGCAACGCGTGCTGCAGGGCGCCTGGGTGCTGGAACTGCAGCTCAACACCGATCCGGCGCGCCCCGACCGGCGCAGCTTCTGGAGCGGCCGCAATCCCGCGCGCCCTTTCCTGCTGCTGACCATGTTCGATGACGCCACCCGTGCGCAGATCATCGATACGGTCGTCGCGGCGCTGGCAGCACATGCTGCGGCGAGCGGGCGTGACACAACCGGGATGGTCGATGAGCTGGCAGCCGAACAGCAGTTCGCCGCCGAACTGAGGGCCCTGGCGCCGGTGCCGTGGGTGACCTGGGGGCTGTGCGCGGCCAACGTGCTGGTCTGGCTGGCAACGCTGGCTCTGGGGGCCGACTTTGCCGGCAGCGCGGCGGACAAGCTGCTGCAGTGGGGCGGGAATGCGGCTTCGGAGGTGCAGCGTGGGCAGTGGTGGCGGCTGCTGAGCGCGACCTTCCTGCACAGCGGCTTTGTCCATCTGGCAATGAACATGGTCGGCCTGCTGGCCGCCGGGGTGACCGTCGAGCGCATCTACGGACACCGTCTGTTCATCCTTCTGTACCTCGCTGCCGGACTTTCCGGCAGCGCGCTGAGCCTGCATTTCTCGGCGCAGAGCGCGGTCTCGGTGGGTGCATCGGGGGCAGTGTTCGGCATCACCGGGGCCTTGCTGGTGGCCGTGCTGCAGCACCGCCACCGCCTGCCGGCGGCCTTCAGTGCGCAGATGCTGAGCGGCGTCGGCTTCTTCATCTTCTATTCGCTGCTGCAGGGCTTCGCCCGTGCGGACGTGGACAATGCTGCCCACATCGGCGGCCTGCTGGGTGGCTGCGTGCTTGCCGCGCTGCTGCCGGAGCGTTTCGACCCCGCCCATTTTGCCGCTACCTTTCGCCGCCGCGCGCTGACCGCCGTGCTGCTCACCGCGCTGGCGGTCGGGGGGCTGGCTGCGCTGGCGCCGCCGGCGGCTGTCGATCAGGTGGCACGGGTACAGGCAGCGCGGGCGCTGGATGAGGCGATGGCGACATTCCAGGAGGCGGTGGCGGCGCTGCAGGCTGACGAGGCCCGGCGTCAGGCCGGGGAGATCGGCGAACGCGAGCTCGATGTGCTGGGGCGCACCGTGCATGGGCCGGCGTTTCGCATCGTGCAGACGCAGTTGCAGGCGGTGGAGCTGGATGCCGGCCACCCGCTGGGGGATTTTCTCGTCGACATCCGGCGCATGACCGAACTCCTCGTCGAGGCCCTGGAGATGGATACGATATACAGCGGCGGTGGCTTGCGGGCGGCCGACCCGCTGCGCATGGCCGCCATCGAGGCGGAGCTCGCCGAGCTTGCCGCGCGCATGCAGCGTCGCGCGGACGAACACGGCGCGGCGCGCTGAGTCTCAGCGCGTCTGCTGGCGCGCCAGCAACTGCGGAACCTCGCTCGCCGGGACGGCCGGGCTGCAGTAGTAGCCCTGGTATTCGTCGCACTCGTGACGTTGCAGGAAGTTCAGCTGCTCGAGCGTTTCCACGCCTTCGGCGATCACCCGGTGCTGCAGCTCTGCGGCAATGCCGATGACCATGCGGACGATGGCCGAGTCGCTGTTGCTGGTTTCCAGGTCGCGCACGAAGGAGCGGTCGATCTTGATCTTGTCGAGCGGGAAACGCTTCAGGTAGGACAGGCTGGAGTAGCCGGTGCCGAAGTCGTCGATGGAGAGCTTGACGCCGATGGCCTTGAGGTCGTCCATCAGCTTCACCACCCGCTCGGGGTCTTCGACGATCACGCTTTCGGTGATCTCCAGTTCAAGATAGTGCGCCTCCAGGCCGCTGACTTCCAGCGCGCGGGTGACCGTGGCGAGAATATCGGCACTGTGGAACTGCACCGCGGAAAGATTCACCGCCACCACCCGCGGTGCCATGCCGGCGTCCTGCCAGGCCTTGTTCTGACGGCAGGCTTCTTCGAGTACCCAGGCGCCGATGGGCAGGATGAGGCGGCTTTCCTCGGCCACCGGGATGAAGCGTACCGGTGACACCATGCCCAGCTCGGGATGCTGCCAGCGCAGCAGGCTCTCGAAGCCGATGATCTCGCCGCTGCGGATGTCCACCTGCGGCTGATAGTGCAGCATCAGTTCACCGCGCCCCAGCGCCAGACGCAGATCGCTTTCCAGACGCAGGCGTTCGGCCATGCGCACGTTCATGTCGGCGGAGAAGAAGCGGAGCTTGCTTTGTCCCGACTTCTTCGCCTGGTGCAGTGCGGCGTCGGCGTTGCGCAACAGCGCTGCCGAGTCGCCGCCGTCGCTGCCAAGCTGGCAGATGCCGGCGCTGGCGGTGGTGACTACATCGTTGAGTTCGATCTGCACCGGGCGGGCAAGGCGTTCGAGCAGCCTGGCGGTTATGGTTTCCGCCTTCTGCGGGTCGCGGCCCTGGGCGATGAGGACGCCGAACTGATCGCCGCCCAGGCGGCCGAGGGCGTCGTCGTCGCGCAGCAGGCGGCGCAGACGGATGGCGGCGCGGCGCAGCATGATGTCGCCGGCGCTGTGTCCGAAGGCGTCGTTGATGCGGCTGAGCTGATCGAGGTCGATGACGATGAGTGCTCCTTCGCGACCGCTGGTCAGCCAATCATCGAGAATGCGCGTGAAGCCCTGACGATTGGGCAGATCGGTGAGCTGGTCGACGTGGGTGAGCGATTCGATGCGCGCTTCGGCGGCCTTGCGTTCGCTGAGGTCGGTGATGAACATTGCCCAGTGGGTGACGGCGCCATCGTCGTCGTGGATGGCGCTGATCGTGCAATGGATGGGCAGTGGGCTGCCGTCCTTGCGGCAGGCGGCCAGCTCGCCGCGCCAGATGCCGTGTTCGCCGAGGGCGGCGGTGATGTGCTCGCGCAGGGTGGTGTCGCAGCCCGAGAACACGAAGTCGGCAGGCTTGTGGCGCAACTCGTCGAGCTGGAAACCGCTGATCGCGGTGGCGCTGCGGTTGAGGGTGAGGACGCGGCGTTGGGCATCGAGGATCAGCACCGCGTCGCTGGCATGGTCGAAGAAGTGGGTGATCAGGCGCTGGCGTTCCTCGGCCTCGTAGCGCTCGGTCATGTCCCAGGCGACCCCGGCGAGCCCCTTCGGTTCGTCGCCATCACCGAACACCGGCACGCGCAGGAACTCGTACGGGCGCCGCACACCGCCGGTAACCAGCCATACCAACTGGCGCTCGGGGCTGCCCTTGCGATACACCGCAAGCTGGCCTTCGCGCAGGCGGCGGGCTTCTGCCGGCGGGAACAGCTCATCGACGGTGCGCCCGATGATGTCCGCCATCGGCTTGCCCATGCCGCGGCAGAAGGCTTCGTTCACCGAGACGAAACGGCCGTCGTTGTCGAGCAGCCACGCCGGGTCGGGAATGGCGTCGAGCAGGGCGCGTCCTTCGCGGGTCTTTTCTGCGTAGGCGCGGGTCATCTTCCTGGCCAGGGCCTCGGCCTCGTCATAACCGCGCCGCCAGGCGCGCACCAGGGCGATCACCGCCAGTACCAGCACCGCCCCCAGCAAGGCATAGACAATGACGCGATGGCGCCACTCGGCGAGGATGTCGCGCTCGGCGAGCCCGATCGAGAACACGAAAGGGGTGCCCTCCACCGCGCGGAAGGAGAACACCCGCGCTTCGCCGTCGAGGGCGCCGCTGCGGCGGAAGCTGCCGGCGCGCTGGCCGGCGGCCAGCGCAGCTGGAATGGGGCTGTTGCGCAGTTTGCGCGACACACCTTCGGCCAGCGCGGGACGGCGGGCGAAGAGCTCCATCTCCGTGCTCCACAGGGCGATCACCCCATGCTGGCCGACGTCGAGGTCGGCGTAGTAGCGCTCGTAGTAGTCGGCCCGCAGTGTGGCGAGAACAATGCCGGCAAAGCCTCCGGAGGGGTCCTGCAGGCGGCGGGCGACGACGATCACCATGTCGCCGGTGACGCGCGAGAGCAAGGGTTCGGAAATCGACAGGTCGACGCCGGGGTCGTCGCGCAGACGGGCGAAATACGGGCGGTCGGCAATGTTGACCGCCGTGGCGAGGACGCCGCTGGCGTCATACAGGTAGTTGCCGTCGATGCCGGCGACACGGAAGCTGTGGAGCTCGGGGAAGTCCTTCAGGTAGTGCTGCAACTGCGCCTCGACCTGCGCGCGCGGCGCACCGGCGGCTACTGCGTACTGGTAACGGAGGGCGAAGTCGGCGAGGTGCTGGTCGATCTGACGCAGGGAGCCGTGGAAATGGCCTTCGAGCAGGCGGGCGAGGGTGGCGCCCTGTTTTTCCGCGGCGAGCAGCTCACGTTCGCGCGATTGCTGCAGGTCGAGGGTGATCCAGCCGAACAGGCCGAGGAGGAAGAGGGCGGTGAGGATGCCGCCAAAACGCAAGGCCAGTCTTTCGGCCATATTCCTTCCCTCGCCAGAACGTCATAATTATTGTCGCCGCGCAGTGTAGCACGCAGCTTGCAGGGCCTAGAAAAGGAGCCCGCGACCGGCCAGTGGTGGCAGACGGCAGCGCTTCCGCCAGCGATAATGCAGCCATGATGACACCTGTGGAATATCCCGCCGCCGGCCCCGGCGCAGAGCAGCCGGCGCTTCTGCTGCCTGCCGACGCGGTGCTGCCGGATTATGGTGACGGTGGTCTCCTCGGGCTGGTAGGCGGAATCCGGCGCTGGGCGCTCGATCGCCACCGCGGGGGCGCGGCGGTGCGGGTGTTCTGGCTGATCGACGGTCTCGGTGATGCCTTCCTGTGCCGCCACGGCGCCGGCAGCCGTCTTCATGCCCACCGTCAGCGTGCCCTTACCAGCGTCTTTCCGACCACCACCGCCAGTGCCGTGACCACGTTGATGACCGGCCTGTCACCGCTGCAGCATGGCTTGACGGGCTGGTTCATCCACGATGCGCGCTTTGGCGGTGTACTCGCTCCGCTGCCGCTGGAGCGCCGCGGCGGCGGACGCCTGCGGGCGCCCCTGCTGCTGCGCCGGCTGTTTCCGTACGCGTCACTGTACGGACAGCTGCCATGCCCGAGTGCCGTGGTGGCACCGCGGGCCATTGCCCACTCGCCCTTCTCGCGCCGCCACGCACGCGGTGCACGCATTGTTGCTCACGCCGGTCTGGACGACATGGTGGTCCAGGTGGCTGCTGTGGTGGCCGCGCTGGCCAGTGACGGCGGGGGGTATGTCCACGCCTATTACGACCGTTTCGATGCCCTCAGCCATCAACATGGCTGCAATGCGCCTGCGGTGGTGGATGAGTTTGCGCGCCTCGATGCGGCATTTGGTGCCTTGCTGGCACGACTGGCGGGGACGCCCACGGAGGTGCTGGTAAGCGCCGATCACGGCTTCATCGACAGTCCGCCCGCGCAGTGCATCGACCTTGCCGCCTGGCCGGAGGTTGCGGCCATGCTCGACGGGCCGTTGTTCGGCGAGCGCCGTGCGGCCTTGTGCCGGGTGCGTGCCGGGGCGGTCGACGAGTTCGCCGCCTTCGTTGCCGGCGAACTGGGCGCGCGTGCCGTGCTGCAGCCCTCCCGGCGACTTGTGCAGGCCGGGCTGCTCGGTCCGGGTCCGGCGCACCGGCGCATTGCCGAGCGCCTGGGCACCCATGCCGTGCTGATGGCGCCCGGGTGGACGCTGCAGGACCGCGTCGATGGCGAAAAACCGCAGCAGATGCTGGGGGTGCATGGCGGGCTGAGCGCGGATGAAATGTATGTGCCGCTCATCCACGCCTGCTGCGCCGGGGAGTGATGCGGTAATCAAATGCCGTGCGCGCCGGGCCTGTCCCTGCCTCGTCCGCAGCGGGGCTCGCTTCGCGCAGGATGAACGGGGTGGCGCCGATTGATTGGCGGGGTGATGGTCCCCGTCGCTCAGCCTCAGTGCAGCTCGTCGTCGCCGGGTGGCAAGGGCAGGATGGCAATCCCTTCGTCGAGCAACTCTTCGAGCGCATCGCGATCGGCCTGGCCGCGAATGCTGCGCGCCGCGGTCTCGCCGTGGTGGATGCGGCGGGCTTCTTCGGGGAAGCGGGCGCCGACGTCTTCCGCTTCGCGGGCCAGCGAGCGCAGCAGCGCCATCACCGTTGCCGCTTCGGGTGTCATTGCCGGATTGGCCGGCGGCGTCGCGGCTGCCTGTACCGGCGCGGCGGCGCTGTGGCGGGTCTGGACGTAGGGCGCGGAGGGCAGGCGGGCAATCCGCGTGGAACCGCATGTCGGACAGCTCACCAGACCGCGGGCACACTGCGCCTCGAATGCCGCCGCGGAAGCGAACCAGCCTTCGAAGTGGTGATCCTTGTCGCAGCCCAGGTTGAATACGATCACGTGCCCAGCTCCATCATTCGACTACATGCCCACGCCGCCCGTGCGGCAGCCGGTCTGTCCATTGGACCCCGGCAAGGGTGTGCTTGATCCCCGAGCGTGAACGCGGGCGTCGCGCAGGGCTGCGGATTATAGCCCGGCTCCCGGCGCATGTACGGAGAACGCGGGAGTCGAGGGCTGGGCCGCTACGCTGCCCGGGAACGCGTCGACGATGTCGGGGGTGAATGAGGTCTCAGTTGCGGCGTGCGAAATGCAGCGCCAGATCGCAGCTCGAACCGCCTGCATACCAGCGCGCCAGGGCACAGGCGTTACTGCGATAACGGAAGATGTAGTCGTCGGCAACCCGCTTGCGCACGGTGTAAGGCTGGCTCGGAGGCGCCGGAGGCGGTGTGTGCAAGGATGTATGCGTTCGTTCATCGGGTTGGCGGTGTCCGTGCAATGGGCGCTCGAGGGATGCAGAAATTCCTGTCTGTTACGCTGCTGCAGTAGTTGACAATGATTATCAATAAATAAAGAATACCAACCGGAAGATGCGTTTGTACTGCGCACTTCCCCGTGCGTGCCCCTTCCGGGGTTGCGCCCAGCAAGGCAAGCCGTCACCCGACGGCCACCCAGCCAACCTTGCCAGCAGAACTCGCGCCCTGCGAGCCAGCCAGCCTTTTCCTGTTTCACCGAACGTGCACGCCTTGTCAGGCGGCACCGTCTGTCGCGCCCGTGCGCCTGGCGCAAGGTGTTCCGGCGCCGGTGGCGACACCAACATGAAGGAGTTCGTGAATGTTCAAGACTACTGCTGTGTCCGGTGCGTTGCTTGCCGCTGCACTTACCATGGGGGCAGGGGTTGCCCATGCCGATACCTCCAATGGCCCCGACCCCTACACGCTCGGATTCCAGACGCCCGACGCCGCTAGCTGGGGTGGCTGGACGCGTGGCGAAGGGGATGCGATCCACGTCGAATGGGACATCTTCGCCGATGCGAGCTATGGCGGAGCGACCGACCGCAGTGCGGCGCCCGACCTTGCCGCGTACAACGCAAGTGATGCGCATATTGACTGGAGTTTCGGCGTCTTCCCCTCGGGAACCGGCAACCTCTACAGCTTCGGTGCCGATCAGTCTTACGACATCTCGTTTTCGAATACCTCGCTGAGCGGTCCGGTGCGCGCCGTGATGCAGGTCGAGGCCTGGGGTTTCGAGGTCGACCTGGGCTCGGTGCTGCTCAACGGTGTGGCCCCGGCGTTCGCCGATCTGGTGTTCACGCAGCGGATCATGTCCACCATCGGTGAGGCGACCTTGTTCCAGCAGCTGATCTACTGGGATCTGGCCGCTGCGCCAACCGACTACCTGCTCAGTTTCACGGCCCCTGTGCATACTTCGCTGGCGCAGGTTGCCATCGATGTGGGCAGCATCGCTCCGGTGCCGGAACCGGAAACCTACGCCATGATGCTCGCCGGCCTTGGGCTGGTCGGGGCGGTGGCGCGTCGGCGCAAGAAGGCGGCCTGATGCGTCTGCGTCTGCGCGCATTGCTGGTGGTGCTGGGCTGGCTTGGCGCCAGCCCGGCGCCGTCGGCATTGGCACAGGAAGCCGTGCTCCCGGAAGTCCGGGTGAGTGCGGACGCTGACGAGGAACTGCTCGATGACGTGGCGGCTAGCGCTTCGCGCATCGATGCCGGGCAGATGCGCGCGCAGCAGGTGCGCAACATCAAGGATGCGGTGCGTTACGAGCCCGGTGTCGCGGTGAGCAACAAGGCTTCGCGCTTCGGCCTGTCGGGCTTCAACATCCGGGGGCTCGAAGACAATCGCGTGCTCATGCAGATCGACGGCATCCGCATGCCGGATACCTTCAAGATCGGTGGTTATTCGAGCGCCGGGCGCGACATGGCTGACGTCGCCATGCTGTCGGGCATCGACATCTTTCGCGGCACCGGCTCTGCACGCCACGGTGCCGACGCGCTCGGTGGGGTGGTGTCGTATTCGACGCCTTCTCCGGAAGATGTCCTGCGCGGTCGCAGGTTCGGTGGCGGGCTGGAGGTGGGTGTCCAGCGCACGGATGAATCGCTGGCCCGCGTCGGCACCCTTGCCGCCGACGGCGGACCGTTACGCATGCTGGTGCGTGTCGTCCGGCGCGATGCTCACGAGACCCGCAGCATGGGCGAAGTGCGCGGAACCGGCATCCACCGTACGGTCGCCAATCCGCAGGATGCGCGTACCGATGCCACGTTGTTCAAGCTGGCCTTCGTTGACAGCGCGGACTACCGTGCCGAACTGACCCACGAAGATTTCGACCGTGGCGTCCATACCAACGTGCTGTCGTCGATCACCGGTCTGGGGACCGATACCCATACTTTCGACGACTACTCCCGTGCGCGCTGGTCGCTCGACCAGCACTTCAGTGCTACGCGTCTTGGTGATGTGAAGCTGAAGCTCTTTCAGCAGACAAGCCGCACGCACCAGTACACGCGTCAGGACTTTCGCACCACCGCGCCGGCGCAGACCGCGCTCATCGAACGCATCTTCGAGCTCAGGCAACGCCATGACGGCGCCCGCCTCGAAGGTCGATACGCGCCCGCCGCTGCCCGCCACTGGTTGCACTGGGGCGTGGAATACACCCGCACGCGTACGGAGCAGGCACGCGATGGGTATTCCACCAGGGCTGACGGGGTGGTGACGCGCCGGGTGTCCTTCGAGGATTTTCCGGTACGTGACTTTTCCCCCTCAGAGGTACGCCAGTGGGCGGTCTATGTGCAGGACGAGGTGCTGCTCAGTGAGAGCTGGTCCGTGCTGGGCAGCCTGCGCTACGACGACCACCGCCTGAAGCCTCGCCCCGACCAGATCTACCTCTCCAATCCGGCCGCAGCAACACCGACGACCACCCATTTCACCCGCCTCACCCCGGTCCTGGCGGCGGTATGGCGATTTGCCCCGGGCTATTCGGGCAGCGTGCGCTATTCCCACGGTTTTCGTCCTCCGCCGTATGACGATGTGAACACCGGATTCGGCAACCAGGGCATGTACATCGTGATCTCCAATCCCGCCCTGCGGCCGGAGACCTCTCGCGGAGTGGAGCTCAGCCTGCGCCGACAGGACGCGGCGAGCGACTGGACATTGACCGCCTTCGACAACTTCTACCGTGATTTCATCGAAACCGCGCAGCTCGATTGTCCAGCCGATCCGGCCTGCGATCCGACCTATTTCATGACCTATCAGGCGGTAAATGTGCCGCGTGTGCGCATCCGCGGTGTGGAAGGGCGTCTGGCGTACAGGTTCGCCGACAACTGGGTTCTGCATGGCAGTTTCGCCTACGCCAGGGGGCGCGACCAGGACAGCGGCAAACCGGTGGCGACGGTCAATCCCTTGTCCGGTGCGCTGGGACTGGCCTATGAGCGCGGCGACTGGCTGCTCGCCGTGGACGTCAGCGGCGCGGCGCGCAAGCGCGCCAGCGATGCCCGTGAATCCAACCGACAGTTCCTGCCCGGTGGCTACGCTGTGGTGGACGTGCGTCTGCGCTGGCGCTTCCTGCCCGGAGGCTGGCTCAGCGTAGGCGTGAGCAATCTGTTCGATCGCCTGTATTACCACTGGGCCGACGTGCCGATTGCGGATGTTCATGAGCCCGACTCGCGGGCCGGGCCGGAACGCTACTCCCAGCCCGGTCGCAAGGTCGCCGTGAGTTTCGGTTATGAGTTCTGAGCCCTGGGGGCGCGTGCGCCCGTGTGCCTGTATGCGGCCCGCAGCACTGCGGGCCGGCAACCTCAGTTAAAGGGAGCAAAACATGAATGCAATGACCAAACTGCGTGGCCTGGCAGGGATTCTGGCGCTTGCCGGGGGCGTGCTCGCCGCCCCGGCACAGGCCGGTACCACCATCGTGGTCAGTGAGGACGTGATGGCCTCGCCCTTCTTCACCGCCTACGGCAGTGCGGCCAACCCGGTGCGCGGCTACGGAGAGGAAAGCAACCGCGAAGTTCTCAGAGTGTCGTCCGCGTCGCCGTTCGGGCTCACTGGTGCGGAGGTCATATACCTCAGTTTCGACTACGATTTCCCGGTGTTTTCCGGGCCGGTGCGCGCGACCCTGAACATGCACAGCGTCAGCGGTGGCTTTGGTGCCGATGCCAGCGCGGAGAGTCCGTTCCTGGTCTCCGTGCATGCGCTGGCGGCCGATCCGCTGAGTACCATCATCGACGACACCAACCCCGGTGGCACGGTGAACTGGCTGGACTTCCAGAACGGCTACCTGCTCCCCGCCGCCTCAGCGGCAAGCACCCTGGTGAGTGCCTTCGGGCTGGTGAGCTTCGACGTCTCGGCAGCGGTGAATGAGTGGATCTCCGGTTCCAGCACGGTGTTCGCGCTGGCAGTGAGCGGGCTCAACGACACCTCCGGCAGTGATTTCCTGCACGGTTTCCTCAACAACAACAACGGCGGTGTGTCGCAGGGCCACACCTTCCTGAGCATCTCGCCGGTGCCCGAGCCGCAGACCTACGCGATGATGCTTGCGGGCCTCGGCCTGATGGGGGCGATCGTGCGCCGCCGTCGCCGCGGCGGGTGAGGGCGCCATGGACAACATGGTGACGAAGCGCAGGGTGCGTTCGAACATGGCCGGCCTGCTGCGCAGGTCGGCTGTCAAGATCTTTACCGCGGTGCTGCTTGTGCTGGCGGGCTTGTTGCCCGGCGGCGCGGCGGCCGGCCACTATCCGATGTACGCGAGTTGGCCGCAGCCGGGTGGTCCGGGTACGCCATTCACCCTCACCTACAGCTACAGCAATCTGTTCGACGGCGGCGTACTCGATACCCGCGGTGCGGCGCTGTCGGACGTGCTGATGCGCAGTGCCTTCGAGCAGGCCTTTGCCGATTACGCGGCGGTGTTGCCGATTCACTTCGTCGAGGTCGTCGACAGCGGCCCGCCACCGGAAAGCGGTGAGTACGACCCCAGCGGTCTTGCAGATATCCGCATCGGCGTGGTGCCGCATGTGCACGGGGCGAACGCCTATGCCTATTTCCCGTTCTCGACTGCGAGCGGTCTGGCGGGGGACGTGATCTTCAATGGCGAACGCTTCGGCTACGGCTGGAGCGCAGTGCTGTTCTATGCCGTAGCGCAGCATGAACTGGGGCACTCGCTGGGCATGGGGCATTACCTCGATGGGGAGGCCCGCGGGCAGTTGCCGCTGTTCTCTGACAGTGCCTACGACGGTCCGTTGTTTCCCCTCGATGAAATGATGATCACCGCGCTGCAGGGCGTGTATGGCGCAGGGAGCGGTTCGGTCACCGCGCTGTCGCCGGTGCCCGAACCGCAGTCTGCGTTGATGATGCTTGCCGGTCTGGCCGTCCTGGGCCGGCGGCGCTGGAAGGACAAACCCTCAAGCGGAGCACTGACATGAAGCGAATCGCCGCAGCCGCGCTGACGCTGTTGCTCGGGCACGGCAGCGCACTGGCCCTCACCATCGAGTTCGACTACAGCTTCGATACCCGTGGCTTCTTTACCGATCCGGTGACCGGTGCGGCCATCACCGAACGGCGTGCAGTACTCGATCTGGCCGCCTCGTTCTATTCCGGCTTCGCCGACGCCCTGGCGGCCATCGAACCTCAGGCGGGTGACAGCTGGTCGGTTTCCTTCACTCACCCAAGTCTCGGCGGGCCGGCGCTGACCGTGGTCGATCAGGTCATCGCGGCAGACACCGTGCGCATCTACGTGGGTGGTTCCGCGTCTGCGCCCGGCGTGCTGGGCTTTGCCAATACCGGCTACAACCTGCAGGCCAGTGGTTCGGCGTCCTTCGTGGACGCCGTGCTCGCCCGTGGCCAGGAAAACGCCCTGGGTGCCGGCGCCAGCGACTACGCAACCTGGGGCGGGATGATCTGGTTCAACGCCGCCAATGACTGGTACTTCGGTGCCAGCGAGAGCGGACTCGGCAGCTCGCAGAGCGACTTCCTGAGCACTGCGATTCACGAGATCGGCCACATCCTGGGCTTTGGTACGGCCGCTTCATGGACGGCCCTGCTCGACGGTGGCTACTTTCACGGTGCTGCATCGATGGCTGAATACGGCGGACCGGTACCGGTGGATCGCTACGGCGTGCACTGGGCAGAAGGGGTGATGAGCCTGGTCGATGGGCGGGCGCAGGAAACCTTGATGGACCCGAGTACGCCAGCAGGTCAGCGGCAGTTGCCGACCGCGCTGGACTACGCCGGCTTCGTGGACATCGGCTGGCAGGTCAGTCCGGTACCCGAGCCGCAGACCTACGCCATGCTGCTCGCCGGCGTGGCCTTGCTGGCCGCCCGGCATCGCCGCCGGGCGGCCGACCTTTGTGGACCTTTGCAGACAGGTGCAGCATGAACATGGAGATGAGCATGGAGATGATCGCAGTCCGGCAGCCGGAAGATATCCGCAGCGCATTCACTGCTGCGCGCAAGGAGCACAAGCTGAGGCACCGTGAGGCCGCGCGCCTGCTCGGGCTCACCGAGGCGCAGGCACTGGCGGCTTTTGTCGGCCATCATGTGCTTGCCCTGCGTCCGGAGTTTCCCGCCATCATGGCGCGCATCCGTGAGCTCGGCGAGGTGCTGGCGCTGACCCGCAATGAAGCCGCAGTGCATGAGAAGGTCGGGCATTACAAGTCGCTGACCGAGTTCGACAGCATCGGCCTGATGGTCGGCAAGGAGATCGATCTGCGGATGTTCTTTGCCCAATGGGCACACGCCTTTGCGGTCAGCGAGGAGGACGCCCAGGGCGTCAAGCGCAGCCTGCAGTTCTTCGACCGCGGTGGCGATGCGGTGCACAAGATCTTTCTCCGTGCAGAGAGCGACCTGGCGGCCTGGGAACGCCTGGTAGCCGACTTTCGTTCGCCTCTGCAGGCCCAGGTGCTCGAACTCAGCGCCAACGAGGCGAGCGCGGGCATGAAGGCCGACAGCGAGGTGGATCAGGCCGGCTTCCGGGCGGCCTGGGAGGCGCTCGAGGACACCCATGAGTTCTTCGGCATGCTGCGCCGTTTCGGGGTTTCGCGTACCCAGGCGATGCGGCTGGCGCCGCCGCGGCGCACGCGCCGGGTCGGCAACGATGCGGCGCGCCGGATGCTGCAGGCCGCGGCGGTGAGCGGCGTGCCGATCATGGCCTTCGTCGGCAGTCGTGGAATGATCCAGATCCACTCCGGTGCGGTTCATCGCATCGTGCCGCTGGATGGCGAGAGCGCGCGCTGGATCAATGTGATGGACGAGCGTTTCAACCTGCACCTGGATGAGGCCCAGGTGGCCGAAGCATGGATCGTCAGCAAGCCGACCGCCGATGGTGACATCAACTCGCTCGAACTCTTCGACGCCGATGGCGAAACCATCGTGCTGTTCTTCGGCCAGCGCAAGCCCGGGCATCCGGAGTTGCCGGCATGGCGGGAGTTGCTCGACGGCGTACTGCCGGAGGCGCTGTGAGCGCGCGCCGCATCTGGTTGAAACGTGCGGCAGCCCTCCTCGGGACGGGTCTGCTGCCCTTGTCTCATGCGGCGCATCCGGCACCGCCCGGGCTCACGCGAGTGGTCAGCGTGGGTGGCGACGTTACCGAGATCGTCTGCGCGCTGGGCGCCGAACAGTGCCTGGTCGGGGTGGACAGCACCAGCACCCACCCTGCGTCCTTGAACGGCTTGCCCGTGGTGGGCTACATGCGCGCGCTGTCCGCCGAAGGCGTGCTCTCACTTGCCCCGCAGGTGGTGCTGGCGGCCAGCCAGGCGGGGCCGCCGGTGGTGTTGCGGCAGCTGGCGGACGCCGGTGTGAAGGTGGTCAGGGTGCCGGCGGGCTACAGCTTCGAGTCCCTGCTGGCAAAGCTGGACGTGGTCGCCGAGGCGCTCGCCCTGCAGCACGCCGGTGAGGCGCTGGCAGCGGAACTGAATGCGCGCTGGCAGGAATGCACTGCGCTGGTGGCGCAACTGCGCGCCAGACGGGCGCAAGCGCCGCGGGTGATGTACATCATGGCGCACGGCAATGCGGTGATGGTCAGCGGCACGCAGACCGGCGCCGATGCGGTGATCGGGCTGGCCGGTGGGCGCAATGCGCTGGAGGCGATGGAGGGTTACAAACCGTTGTCGGCAGAGGCCGTGGTCGCCGCTGCGCCGGATGTGATCGTGGTGTCGCGCGAAGGCCTGGAGATGGCAGGCGGTGTCGAGGGCGTGCTGGCGATGCCGGGCGTGGCGATGACGCCGGCCGGGCGTGCCGGTCGCGTCGAGGCCTTCGATGCGGTGTTCCTGCTCGGTTTCGGGCCGCGACTGCCGGAGGCTGTCAGCGCGCTGGCCACGGCGCTGGGACGCTGACATGGCGCAGTCGTTGTCTGTGCGTGGCCTCTTCCGCGCGCGTCGGGATGGCAGCTATGCGGCGGCGTCGACGGGCTACGCGCTGCTCGCCCTGGCTTTGATGATGGCAGTGGTTTGCGGGGTGGCTCTGGGCGCTTACGCGATTCCGCTGCCCCGCCTGGGTGATGCCCTGCTGATGCGTGCTGGCGAAGGGCTGGCTGCGGCCGATGTCCATGTGTTGTGGTCGATCCGTCTGCCGCGGGTGCTGCTGGCGGTGATCTGTGGGGCGGCGCTGGCGCTGGGTGGGTGCGCGCTGCAGGGATTGTTCCGCAATCCGCTTGCAGACCCCGGGCTGATCGGCCTGTCGGCGGGAGCGGCCTTGGCCGCGGCGCTCGCCATCGTGCTTGGCGGGCAGTTGTTTGGGCCGCTGGCGCGCAGCTTCGGGCTCTATCTGATCCCCGCGGCTGCCCTGCTCGGCGCCGCACTGGCAGCATGGCTGATCCTGCGCCTGGCCAGCCACCATGGGCGTACCTCGGTACTGATGCTGCTGCTTGCCGGGATTGCCATCAATGCGCTGTGCGGCGCCATCATCGGCGGACTGCAGTTCGTTGCCAACGACGATCAGTTGCGCAACCTCACCTTCTGGACGCTGGGGTCGCTGGCTCAGGGGCGCTGGCCGGTGGTGGCGATCACTGCCGCTGCGCTGGGGCTGGGGGGCGTGGTGCTGTGGCGCCTGCGCCTGCAACTCGACGCGCTCAACCTGGGGGAGTCGGCAGCCTATCACCTGGGTGTGGACGTGCAGCGCCTGAAGCTCTGGTTGCTTGCCGCGGTGACCCTGATGGTGGGTGTCAGCGTTGCCTTCACCGGCATCATCGGTTTCATCGGCCTGGTGGCGCCGCACATCGTGCGCACCTGGCTGGGACCTTCCCATCGCCATGCGCTGCTCGCCTCGGCGCTGCTGGGCGCGGTATTGCTGGTGAGTGCCGATCTGGCTGCGCGTACCTGGGTAGCGCCGGCGGAAATGCCGGTCGGGGTGCTGACCTCGCTGCTCGGGACGCCGTTCTTCCTGATGCTGCTGGCCCGCCGCCGGCACGGTTTCGACTGAGTGCATGGATGATGAGCATGGAGAGTGAGGGTTTGCATGCGCATGCGGTCGAGTTGGTACGGCACGGGCGCAGGATACTGCGCGGGGTGTCGGTGACGGTGCGGGCTGGCGAACTGGTCGCGGTGATCGGAGAGAACGGCGCGGGAAAGAGCTCGCTGCTGAAGGTGATGGCCGGTGAGCTCCGGCCCGATGGCGGCAGTGTCAGTCTCGATGGACGATTGATGACGGCCTTGGGAGCGCGCGCACTGGCACGCCGGCGTGCCGTGTTGCCTCAGGATCTGGCCCTGGGTTTCGATTTCGAGGCTCTCGAAGTGGTGCTGCTGGGGCGCTACCCGCACACCGGGGGGGGTGAGTCGTCTGCCGAACGTGCGTTTGCAATGCACTGCCTGGCACTCACCGAATGTGCCCATCTGGCACACCAGCGCACCACCACCTTGTCCGGTGGCGAGCGTGCGCGGGTTCAACTGGCGCGCGTGCTGGCGCAACTCGGCCGGGAGGGCGAGGGCGGGCGTTACGCCTTGCTCGACGAACCCGCGGCAAGCCTGGACCTGTCCCATCAGCTGGCCTTGTTCGAGCTGCTTGCGCGGCTGACACGGGAGAGCGGCATCGGCGTTCTGGTCACCGTACACGATCTGGGTCTGGCGATGCGCTATGCCGACCGGATCGTCGTGCTGCGGGGCGGCTCAGTGGTCGGCGAGACCCCGGGCAGTCTCGATGAGGAGCTGATCCGCACGGCCTTTGGCGTCGAGGCCGAGGTGCGCAGGCATCCACAGGTGCGCCACTGCATGGTGGCCCTGAACCGTGTCGCTCACCCCGGAGCGGGGTGAGCGGCTTGAATTCGTCCCTGTGGGGCGAGTACGCGGTCGTAAAAACAAGACAAGGCCCGCACGGGCGGGCCTTGTCGCAATGCGGCGGTTTGCCCGGGAACGGGCGGCGACTGCTCAGCGGGTGCGACGACGGGCGACGGCGCCGATGATGCCGAGGCCGGCGAGCAGCATGGCGTAGGTCTCGGGTTCGGGCACCGGAGCGGCGACGGCGTAGGTGGTGAAGCCCGGGCTGCCGATGGCGCCGGAGAGCGAACGGTAGCTGCTTTCGGCGTCACCAACGGAGGCCAGTACCCACTGGGTGGCATCGTTGGCGCCCAGTGCGGCGAAGCTGCCGGCCCAGCCGCTGGCGTTCTGGGTACGCGGGCCGCCAACGGTGGCATGGCCGTAAGTCAGGCGGTCGACGAGATTGCCGGAGGCGTCGAAGAGGTTGATCTCGTCACTGCTGCCGAGATTGTTGGTATAGCCGCCGAGCACCTTGACAGTGCTGCCGAGGCTCCAGTCGAAACGGAAGGTGTCGGCATCGACTTCGGTGATGATCACCGACTCGCCGGCAGCGACGAGGCCAAAGGCGCTGAGGTCGAAGACGCCGGCGAGGCGGCTGTCGTCGTCGTAGCTCCAGCCGCTGAAGTCCACCGTGGTGCTGCCGAGGTTGGTGAATTCGACGAATTCGCCGCTGCCGCCGGCGTACATCCACTCGGTGATGCGCACGTCGGCGTGGGCGGCCTGCGGGGCGAGGGCGGCGGCGATGAGGAGGGGAAGCAGCTTCTTCATGGTGCGTGGATCCTTGTCGGGGGAATGGAGGGAGAGGACGGGCGTTCAGGCAGCGTGTCTTGCCGATTGACGGCGGCGGATGAAGCCGATCAGGCCGACGCCGGCGAGCATCATGGCGTAGGCAGCGGGTTCGGGAACCGGGGTGAGGACATACAGCATGGGCGTTTCGCCAACCAGATAGATGGTGCCGTTGCCGTCGATGGTGAGACCTTCGATGTCGGTGCCGATGGCGGCCAGATCGAAGCGGCTGAGGACGGTGCCGTCGAGGTCGACGGTCATCAGCAGCGGGGTTTCCTGGCTGAGGATGAGCAGCTGGTCCTGATAGGGGGTGTCGAGCAGCGCGGGGACAGTGCTGAGTACCTGCACCGCGGCCAGATCGTAGGTGCCGAAGAGATGGGTGAACAGGTGCTCGCGGGCGAACAGGTCGGTGACCTGAGCGTTGCCGCTGGCGAAGTCGATGCTGGCGCGATAGACGGCCTGGGGGACCTTTTCCTTGACCAGGAAGAAATCTCCGCTGAGCGGGTCCCAGGAGATGCCCTCGAGGCCGATGTTGCCGGTTTCCGGGCCAATGGAGGCGTACTGCAGGAAACTGCGGCCGATTCCGCCGCCGGCGTTGTAGTCGAAGAGATAGACGTTCTGCAGGCGTTCTTCGACGATGACGAACTGGCCGTTGCCGATGTAGGTGAGGCCCTCGGTGTCGTCGAAGCCGAACAGGCGCGTCTGGCTGAGCTGATTTCCCTGCTTGTCGGTCTCGATGACGTAGTCGCCTTCGTCGCCGATTACGAAGAGGGTATCGGTATCCCAGTTCCAGGTCACCGCCGATGCCTCCGATGCGGTGACCTCGGGCAGGGCGTAAGTGGCAGTGAGACGGTAGTTGGCAAGGTCGACGCTGAGCGGAGCAGCGTACGCCGGGGCAGCGCAGGCGGTCGCGATGGCCAGGCAGGCGAGGACGTTTTTCATGGCGATGGCGTGAGGTGGCAACCAGCGCAGCATAGGCAGACAAGATTACGCTGGTATTGCCGCCTGTCATGGGTGTCAGGGGTGTGCATTGCGAGGATAATCATTCCCCTTGTTCCTGGCTCCGGGATGAGTGAGGCGGTGCGTATGCGTTCGTGGAAGCGGATTGTGCAAGGGTGGCTGGGCGTGGCGCTGCTGGTGCTCGCCGGCAGCGCGATGGCGGCGCCGCAGGTCGAGTTTGCGCGCACGGCGCTGAGTGCCGGCGATGTGGCGGTGGTGATCAACGAGCGCGATCCTTATTCGCGCGAGGTTGGCGAGTACTACGCGGCACGGCGCGGGGTGCCGGCGAGGCAGGTGCTGCGGGTGAGTTTCGAGCCTGGGGAGGTCATGCCGGTAGCCGAGTTCGAACGCGTGCGTGCCGAGCTTGAGGCCCTTGTGCCCGATTCGGTGCAGGGCTATGCGCTGGCGTGGACACGGCCGTGGCGGGTGGGGTGCATGGCGGTGACCAGTGCCTTCACCTTCGGCTTCGACCGCCAGTGGTGTTCCGCGCAGTTGTGTGCCCCCACTCATCCCAGTCCGCTGTTCGACGATGCCGCGGTGCGCCCGTACGAGCGCCACGGCGTGCGTCCGGCAATGCTGCTGGCGGGTGAGTCGGTGACTGCGGCAAAGGCGATGATCGAGCGCGGTATCGCCGTGGAGGGGGCGCACCCGCAGGGCAGGGCCTATCTGGTGAGTACGCCCGATGCGGCGCGCAACGTGCGGGCGCAGTGGTTCGATGCCACGGTCGCGGCCCTGCAGCAGCGCATCGGCATCGAGGTGGTCAGCGGCCGTGGCATTGGTGAACGCGCCGACGCGCTGTTCTACTTCACCGGCCTCCCTGCGGTGGCGGAACTGGATACCCTGCGGCTGCCCGCCGGTGCACTCGCCGACCATCTGACCTCGTTCGGTGGCGTGCTCGAGGGCGGCACGCAGATGAGCGCGCTGCGTTGGCTGGCGGCGGGGGCCTCGGCCAGTTATGGCACGGCGGTCGAGCCCTGCGCACACCCGCAGAAGTTCCCCGTGCCGGCGCTGGTAATCGCGCACTACCTGACCGGCGCAACGGCGCTGGAGGCATACTGGCGCAGCGTGGCGTGGCCTGGCGAGGGGGTATTCGTCGGTGATCCGCTGGCGCGTCCCTTCGCGCCGCAGGTGCGTGCCGAAGGGGCACAGGCCGTGCGTGTAGTGGTCAATGTGCCGGCTGATGCCGCACTCCGTCTCGGCGCTGCGGCCTCGCCGGTGGGGCCTTTCAGGCCACTGGGGCGCGCCGTACCGCTGAAACCCGGGCGCAACAGCGTGTTGTTGCAGGGCTTGCGGGCCCCGTACTATCGGGCGGTGGTCATGCCCGCTCGCGGTGCTTAGGTGGTGAACAGGAGGCGTGCCCGAGAAGGCCGATTTTCACGCTGCTGCACAATGAGGCGACTGTTCTTTGTCATGCTCTGAATGATTGAGGTGAATGCATTGATTAAGCAATTTAAACAATGACTTGCGTTTTTATTCTGCTATCCACGGGGGAGTGTGGGTGTGCCTGTTTTTATGGCGGCGACGCCCGGATTTGGTGCGTTGCAAAAAGTTCCGTGAAAATGCGTTGGAACTAGTTCTTTTTCATATGCAGGTCATCTGTTGATCATAGCCTGTGGCGGGCTCTCGGCCCTTCCTCATCCATCCACGGAGCATTTCACGATGATCAAGATGAAGTTTCTCGCCTGCGCGCTGGCTGCCGCCGGCGCCACGATGCTGCTGCCGCCGTCGGCGGTCGCGGCCAACGACTCGATTGCCAAGAACGTGATCCTGTTCATTTCCGACGGTGCGAGCTGGGGCACCTGGGACATGGCCAGCTACTACCAGTACGGCGAACTTGGCATGCAGTCCTATGACCAGTTCGACGTCAAGCTCGGCATGACCACCATGCCGATGAATACCTCTTCCCGTCCGACCTACAACGACACCCAGATGATCAGCTACGACCCCGCGCGGGCGTGGGACACCACCCCGGTGGCGGGCAGCTACGGCGGCTGGCAGAGCTACTTCGCCGGCTACGACTACATCAAGCGCGACTATACCGACTCCGCCGCTGCCGGTACTGCGCTGGCGACCGGCGAGAAGACCTTCAACAACGCCATCGACTACAACAACTTCGGTGAAGCGCTGCCCTACATCACCCAGACCGCCAAGGCTGCCGGGATGTCCACCGGGGTGGTGTCGAGCGTGCCGTTCAGCCATGCCACGCCGGCCACCTTCGGTGCGCAGAACATCAATCGCAACAACTACGGTGCGATCAGCTACGACATGATCTACAACCAGGACCTGGACCTGATCATGGGCGGTGGCAACCCGCTGTATGACAGCAACGGCAATCTGCGCAGTTCGCCGAACTACACCTATGTTTCCAGCACCGCGTGGAACGTCCTCAACAGCAGCGATTCGCCGCGCACGCTGATCACCAGCAAGGAAGACTTCGAAGCCCTGGCCGCCGGCACCCTGCAGGTGGACGGGCCGCTTATCGGCGTGCCCGAGGTCTATGACACGCTGCAGTACAGCCGTAACGCCGGGGTGATGGGCGCCGACGCCTCCACCCCCAGCGGCGTCGCCACCATCGACTCCGTGCCGACCCTGGTGGACATGACCATGGGCGCAATCAACTACCTGAGCCAGGGCGACAACGGCTTCTTCATGATGGTCGAGGGAGGCGCGGTGGACTGGGCTGCACATGCCACCAACACCGCCCGTATCATCGAGGAGCAGATCGACTTCAACCTCTCCGTGGATGCGGCGGTGAACTGGGTGAACACCTACAGCAACTGGGATGAGACCCTGATCATCGTCCTCACCGACCATGGCAATGCCATGCCGATGGGCCCGGACTCCGATACCATCGCCTTCCAGCCCATCCAGAACAATGGTCAGGGCGTGCTGCCGGGCGTGAAGTGGCACTATGCCACCCATACCAACGAGAACACCCTGTTCTTTGCCCATGGCGCGGGCGCCGATCTGTTCTACGACCACGTCGTCGGCGTCGATGACGGGTTGCGTGACATCCTTGCCTTCAACGATGGCCGCTACATCGACAACACCGCGCCCTTCCAGGTCATGCAGGCAGTGATGGCGCCGGTGCCGGAACCCGAGGCCTACGCCATGATGCTGGCTGGTCTCGGCCTCGTCGGCGCCTTCGCGCGCCGCCGTCGCCAGGGCTGATCGGCGCAGCAGCAGTAGTAAGATGGGCGGGCGCCGCAGCACGGGCGCCCGCCCTGTTTTATGGTTGTGGAATTGTGCGTTGCAGTATCATTGCGGGCCTGTGCCACGCGCCGGCAGGCGCTTGCAGGTATCCACCCTTCCAATCAGCATGGATGAAGTGCATGGCTCTGAAAACGGTGATTCTCTCCGGTGGTTCCGGTACCCGGCTGTGGCCGGCGTCGCGCGAGTCCTATCCCAAGCAGCTGCTGCCCCTTACCGGCGAGCGTTCGCTGCTCCAGGAGACCGCCTTGCGCCTGCAGGGCTACGCTGGCGATCTGGACCCCCAGGCGCTGGTGGTCAGCAACGAGGAATACCGCTTCATCATTGCCGAGCAACTGCGCCAGCTCGGTGTCAGCGCTGCGCGCATCATCCTTGAACCAGTCGGGCGCAATACCGCGCCGGCACTCACCCTGGCCGCACACGTGGCGCACGCTGGCGGTGACGATCCGGTGCTGCTGGTGATGCCTGCCGATCACGTCATCGGCGACATCGCGGCCTTCCAGCGTGCCATTGCCGCTGGCGAGAGCAAGGCCGCAGAGGGCGCGCTGGTGACCTTCGGCATCGTTCCCGAGCGCCCGGAGACCGGCTACGGTTACATCCGCACCGGCGAACAACTGGCCGGTGAGGACGGGGTGCGCAAGCTCGTCGAGTTCGTCGAGAAGCCCGACGCCGAGACTGCTGCACGCTATCTGGCCAGTGGCGAGTATTTCTGGAACAGCGGCATCTTCATGATCAAGGCCTCGGTGTGGCTGCGCGCGATCGCGCAGTGCCGTCCCGACATCGCCGCCGCCTGCGCGAAGGCTGCGCAGGGGTGCAGCAGTGACGCCGATTTCCTCCGTGTTGACGCGGAGGCCTTTCGTGCCTGCCCGGCTGACTCCATCGATTACGCGGTCATGGAGCGTCTGCCGGCAGCGCCGGAACTGGGGCAGGGCGTGGTGGTGCCGTTGTCGGCAGGATGGTCCGATGTCGGCGCCTGGGATGCCCTGTGGGCGGTGTCGCCGAAGGACGAGGCCGGCAATGCCGCCCACGGCGAGGTGATCTTCGAAGGCGGGCGCAACAACCTGGTGCACGCCAGTCATCGCCTGGTGGCGGCGGTGGGTTGCGAGGACATCGTGGTGGTGGAAACCGCCGACGCCGTGATGGTGGCCGACAAGCGCCACACGCAGGACGTCAAGAAGGTCGTCGAGCGCCTGAAGGCGGAAGGTCGTACGCTTACCCAGAGCCATCGCAAGGTGTACCGGCCGTGGGGCTGGTACGACTCCATCGATGCCGGCGAGCGCTTCCAGGTCAAGCGCATCGTCGTCAACCCCGGCGCCACGCTCAGTCTGCAGATGCACCACCATCGCGCCGAACACTGGATCGTTGTGCGTGGCACTGCGGAAGTGACCTGCGGCGAGCGGGTGTTCCTGCTCGGCGAGAACGAATCGACCTACATCCCGCTCGGCCAGCGCCACCGTCTCGCCAACCCGGGCAAGGTCGCGCTGGAGATCGTCGAAGTGCAGTCCGGCAGCTATCTGGGCGAGGACGACATCGTGCGTTTCGAGGACGTATACGGTCGCGGTGGCTGACCCGGCAATCTCCAGGAAAGGAAACGGGGGCCAATGGCCCCCGTTTCCTTTCGACAGATCAGCTGCTGTCAGCCTTGCGTCTGTTCCCGGCGGCGGCGCGCCACTGCACCGATGACGCCCAGGCCGGCGAGCAGCATGGCGTAGGTGCCGGGCTCGGGTACCGGTGCGGCGAGGTAGCTGTAGCCGTTGGCGGAGCTGAGGGTGCCCTGCAGGGGGGTGAATCCCAGGCTGAAGGTGTGGGAGCCATCGGCCAGCAGGTCGCACGACGCGGTCAGCGAGCACACCGAGCTCATGTTGATCCAGAACGAGATGTCAATGGCCGTATTGGTGGGAATCTCGAGGATCTGGGAGATCGTGAAGCCGCTGGCCCGTCCGTCAGGCAGCGCATATTCCAGCGAGTGCTGCTCTTCCGACCATTCTTCGAGCTTGTGCGTGCTGGGGTGGTTGAGGGCAACGTAGGGGCCGGAATCGAAATCCAGCTGGTAATGGTGCGAGAAGCTGAACTCGCCGTGTGCCACTTCATAGTTGCTCGGCGGAGCATTCAGGTCCATGCCATACATGGTGAAGCCGCCGTTGATGCGGCTGAGCGCTGCGGGGCTGAGGTGGCGGGCCTTGGTGGAACCGGTGATCGCACTGGATGCCGGAAAGGCGTAGTCGGCGCTGTAGTCGAAGGCGAAGTTCACGCTGACGGCGACGAGAGCGTACGGCGCGCTGTAGTCGATCGTGATCGTGTCATTGATCAGCGCACTGGCCCAGGCGCCGGTGTAGACCGTGCTGTCCGCCGTTTGAGCGCGGGTGGCAAGCTTGATGGTGCCGGTAGTGGTGTCGATTGATCCCCAGGCTGCCGAGTTGCCGGACTCTGCACTCGCGCTCCCGGTGCCATAGGCAGCGTCAGAGTCGACGCTCGCTGCGCTGTGAAGTGGGGTCACCGAAGTGCTGACGTGGAGTTCCGCGCTGGCGTGTGCGGTCGTGCCCAGCGTGGCGATGAGGGAGGCAAGGAGGAGCTTTTTGTGCATGGTCTGCATTCGATGTGATTGTGAGAGACGCATAGTGTAATGCATTGGTGATTTCATTTGAAACCTTATGTCATTATCTGGAGAGGGGTGCAAGGGGGCGCCTTGCCTGTTACGCCGCACGCTTGCGGCGGCGCGCCACCGCGCCGATGACGCCCAGGCCGGCGAGCAGCATGGCGTAGGTGCCGGGCTCGGGTACCGGTGCGGCGAGGTAGCTGTAGCCGTTGGCGGAGCTGAGGGTGCCGTCGAGGAGGGTGAGGCCGATGGTGAGCGGAGTGAGCGTACTAAACGTCAGCTCACACTCGCTCCAGCACCCCGATTCGACTGCGGAGTAGAAGACCAGATCAAGGGCAAGGTTGCTCGGGACGCTGATCACTGCGCTGAAGTCGATGCCTTGATCGGTCGATGAGGACCGCGACTCGATGATCTCCGCTCCGGACAGGGGCTCGTCGAAAGAAGGACTGGAGGAGGTGATAGCGTCCCACGTGTAGTTGTAGCGGTAGTCGAAAAGCGTCGTCGAGCCGCTGGCAGAGGTGGAAGACAGGTTGAACCAGTTCCAATAACGAGTAAAGCCGCCATCAGTTGGTGCGCTCAGCACCTGGCTGTCGAAAGCCACATGAAAGTTGAGCTCCATCAGCGTTGATGCTGCGCTGTGTTCGGCCTGCAGGGTGTCACTGAACGAGGTTAGCCCGCCGTAACCCATTTCGCCGGAGAAACCGTGCGGAGCTGCGATACGTCCGCTCAGGCTGATGCCTTCGCTGGCAGGATTGTTGCGAACCTCAACGCTGATGCCCTCCCAGTTCGACGTGATGGTTCCGCTGCCATGGTGCGTGACACGGTCTTCGTAGACCTCCGGGGCCGAGTATGCGTAGGCGTCGGAGTATTCGGCTGCGTTGGCCGTTCCTGCGGCCGCAATGGCCGCTGATATGAGGAGTTTCTTCATCTGAGTTGAGCTCCGTTTGCGGAAGGTCGGAATGCCCTGTCTTGCCGCGTTGGGTGAGAATTGTGAAGGAGTGTCGATTATGTAATGTGCATCGCAGTGATGCAATATGAATTGTGTGGTGCGATGAGGCGCCGCTGCACGCCGGGGCTTGAACCTGAGCAGGGATGGGCGGATCATGGGGGGCAGGCGCGCTGTCCAGAAAGCGTCGTGATACGAACCGGGGAAGCCCATGGAGGAGCTCGTCGGCAGCCCGCCACGCGAGGGCGTGGGGATCTTGCTGCTGGTCGATGATGAGGCCAATATCGTTGCCGCCTTGCGCCGGCTGCTGCGCCGCGATGGCTATACCTTGCTCAGCGCCGGCAGTGGAGAGGAGGGGCTGGCCTTGCTGGCCACCCAGGCGGTGGATGTGATTCTCTCCGACCAGCGCATGCCGGGCATGAGTGGGGTCGAGTTCCTGCGTCAGGCGAAGATCCTGCGCCCCGATACCGTGCGTCTGGTGCTGTCCGGCTACACCGAGCTGCAGTCGATCACCAACGCCATCAATGAAGGGGCGATCTTCAAGTTCCTGACCAAGCCGTGGGACGATGAGCAGCTGCGGGCGAACATTGCCGAGGCTTTCAGCTTCAAGAGGCTGGCGGACGAGAATCGTCGTCTGTCTACCCAGTTGCGCGAGGCCAATGCGCAACTTGAACGCATGCTGGCCGACAAGCAGGGCCAGATCGTTCGTGAGCGCCGGACGATGGGCGTGCTTCATGAGCTTTTGCAGGTTTTGCCCTGGCCGCTGCTGGGCGTGGACGAAGCGGGCATGGTGGTTGCCGCAAATGCGCAGCTGGAGAACCTGCTTGGCAGCGCGGCGGCACTGCTGGGAGGTGACAGTGATGCTGTTCTGCCGGCAGCGCTGGCCCGCTTCGCTGCCGGCGGTGGTGATGACGAAACGGTGCTGGCGCTGTGCGGCGCGGATTACCGGGTGCTGCGCCGGCAACTCGGCGAACGCTCGGGGGCGGCGGGAAAGCTGCTCATCCTGCTCCCTGAGGGTAAGTGTGATGGCTGATGCGAAGACCGATCAACAGAGTGAGCGCGTGCACGACGACGCACTTGCCGAGCATGTGGCGTGGCTGTTCCGCCACGCGGGCGACCACGACAGCGCGCGCATGCTGCAGGCTTTGGTTCTTGCTCACCGGCGGGGCGTTGCAGAGCCGGGCGCTGCGGATGGGAGTGGTGAACCGCAAGGGGGCGGTGCGTGAGTACCCCGACGCATCCGCTGGATCGCGACGAGCTTGCCCGGCGTATCGCCGCACTGCCGGCATTGCCGCCGCTGGTGATGGATCTGCTGGCCAGTCTGCAGCAGGAAGACCTCGACGTCGCCACCCTGGCGCGCCGCATCGCCGCAGATCAGGGCTTGCTGGTGCGTACGCTGAGAATTGCCAACTCTCCTTTCTACGGGCTTGCCGGACAGGTCGACAGCCTGGATGAAGCCATTCTGGTGCTGGGGTTCCGAACCGTGCGTTCGCTGGTGCTTGGCGCAGGTATTGTCGGCGGGTTCAGGCACAAGGCCGGAGGCGGTTTCCGGGCCGGGGTGTTCTGGCGCCATTCGGTGGCGGTTGCGGTGTGTGCACGCGCCCTTGCGCGCGCACGGCGGGCCAATGCCGAGGCGGCGTTTACCGGCGGTCTGCTGCACGATCTAGGGCGCTATGTGATGGCGCTGTGTTATCCCCTGGAGTTCGAACGGGTAGTGCACCTGCAGGCACAGCGCGATTGCCCCCACCTGGAAGCCGAACGGGCCGTACTGGGTGTCGATCATGCAGAGGTGGGGGTGATGCTGGCGCGCGCCTGGGGTTTGCCTGAAGGCTTGATCGAGGGCATTTCCTGCCACCACGAACCCGGCGAGAATGGTGCCGCCGACTTGATGCACTGTGCAGAAGTCCTCGCCCATGCGCTTGAACTGGGGCACGAGCACCGTGGCATGGTACCGCCGATGGATCATCAGGCATGGCAGCGCGGTGGTTTCGACGCGGTAACGCTGGCGCCGCTGTTGGGGCAGATCGAAAACGAATACGAGGAGGTCTGCAATGCCCTGCTGTCCTGATCGTCCGCTACCAGCAGCGGTGGCTGCCGGGCTCGGGCACCTGTCGGCGGCGGGGCTGACCAGCCACATCGCGATGCTGCTGTGCGACGAGCAGGGTGGGCTGCTCTACGTGTCCGAAGCATGCTGTGCGATGCTCGGCTTCGGCGCTGCGGAGCTGGTCGGAAAGGACTTCAAGGACTGCGTGGCAGCGGGGCACGACGAGGATTACTGCACAAAGATCTGGAAAGCCCTTGATGAAGGACGGGACT
Organism: Pseudothauera lacus; assembly: GCF_003034845.1. GTDB lineage: Bacteria > Pseudomonadota > Gammaproteobacteria > Burkholderiales > Rhodocyclaceae > Pseudothauera > Pseudothauera lacus. Next base: position 28,213 of record NZ_PZKC01000001.1, read on the forward strand.
GGACCGGCGAGCTGTGCTCCCGGCGCAAGGATGGCACGGAGATCTGGCTGGGGATCACGCTGGTTGTCACGCCGAGCGGTGAACAGGGGCGGCGTTGCTATGTCGGCCTGTGTACTGACATTACCGAACGCAAGCGTGCAGAGAACGCCCATCGCAGCTTCGAGGCATTGCTGGAGCAGGCGCTGCAGGGTAATCCGGTGCCGAGTTTCGTGATCGACGCAGAGCATGTCATCACCCACTGGAATCGCGCCCTGGAGGTGATCACCGGGCATTCCGCGGCATCGATGCTGGGAACCCGGCGTGCAGGCGAACCGTTCTATCAGGTTGCGCGTCCGGCGATGGCCGACCTCATCGTTGATGGGCGTTTCGACGGGCTGGATGAGTTCTATCATGACCATTATCGCCCCAGCCGCGTCGTCCCCGACGCCTATGAGGCGGAGGGCTTCTTTCCGCATCTCGGCGATGGTGGGCGCTGGCTGTCATTTACCGCAGCGCCCTTGCGCGACGCCCGGGGCGGTGTTCTGGGCGCGATCGAGACCTTGGTGGACATCACCGAACGCAAGCGTGCCGAAGAGGAGCTGAAGCGTTCGCAGAGCGATCTGGAGCTGCTCGTCGAACGGCGCACCGAGCAGTTGGCCCTGGCCAAGGCCGCTCTTGAGGAAGATGTGGTTCAGCGCCAGCGCTCGGAGGACGAGTTGCGCCGGCGCAACGCTGAACTCACCGAGCTCAATGCGCGCCTGCGCGAGACCCAGGATCAACTTGCGCAGTCCGAGCGTCTGGCGTCGATCGGCCAGTTGGCGGCCGGTGTGGCGCACGAGATCAACAATCCCATCGGTTACGTACTGTCCAACCTCGGGACGCTGGAGGGCTACCTGAATGACCTGTTCGAGGTGCTGGCAGCCTTCTCGGCCGCCGTTGCCGCCCTGCCTGCGGGGCACCCGGCGGCACAGACGGCGCAGGATGTCTGCCGGCGCAAGGATCTGGCCTATCTCAAGGAAGATGTGCCGTCGCTGCTCGCCGAGTCCAAGGAGGGGATCGACCGCGTGCGCAAGATCGTTGCCGACCTGAAGGATTTTTCCCGCGTCGATACCACCCAGGAATGGCAGTTCGCCAATCTGCACCAGGGGCTGGAAAGCACCCTCAACATCGTCGGCAACGAGATCAAGTACAAGGCCGACGTCGTACGAGAGTACGGCCCACTTCCAGAGGTGGAGTGCCTGCCGTCGCAGCTCAACCAGGTGTTCATGAACCTGCTGGTGAATGCTGCGCACGCCATCGACGGCCCGCGTGGGCGCATCACCGTGCGCACCGGCGCGGATGACGGCGATGCCGTATGGGTGGAGTTCAGCGACACGGGCTGCGGCATTGCCGAGGAGAACCTGGGGCGGATCTTCGATCCCTTCTTCACCACCAAACCGGTCGGCAAGGGCACCGGCTTGGGTTTGTCTCTTTCCTATGGCATCGTGCAGAAACACCGCGGCAGTATCGAAGTGCGCAGTCGTGTGGGTGTTGGAACGACCTTCCGCGTCGTGCTGCCGGTGCGCCAGACCGACAAGGAGTCCGATTCGTGAGTGCAGCTGATCCGCACGTGCCGACCATCCTGTGTGTGGACGACGAGGCCAATATCCTGTCTGCGCTGCGCCGCCTGTTCCGCCCCGCGGGCTATCGGGTGTTGTGCGCGGAAGGTGGCGCGGCGGGCTTGGCGACACTTGAGGAGGAGGGGGGCGCTGTCGATCTGGTGATTTCCGACATGCGCATGCCGGTGATGGACGGCGCGCGCTTTCTTGCCGAGGTGCGCGAGCGCTGGCCCGGTATCGTGCGTATCCTCCTTACCGGCTATGCGGACATCGAATCCACCATCGCAGCCATCAACCAGGGCCAGATCTACCGTTACATCGCCAAGCCGTGGAACGATGCCGAGGTCGTACTGATCGTTCGCGAAGCCCTGGAACGCCAGGCACTGGTGCGCGAGAAGCTCCGGCTGGAGGCGCTGACGGCCCGTCAGAACGAGGAGCTGAAGGTCCTCAACGCCGGCCTCGAGGAAAAGGTGCGGGAGCGCACCGAGGCCTTGCGTCAGGCCCATGAACGGCTGAAGCGCAGCTTCTTCACCTCGATCCAGGTCTTTGCCAACCTCATCGAACTGCGTGGCGGCAACATGGCCGGACATTCGCGGCGGGTCGCCGATCTGTCGCGCAAGGTCGCGGCAGCGATGGGTATGGATGGGCGGCAGTGCAACGATGTCTTTCTTGCCGCCCTGCTGCACGATATCGGCAAGATCGGTCTGCCGGACGCGCTGCTGGCGAAGCCGACGAACAAGATGAACGGGGATGAGCTCGGTGTCTGGCGCAAGCATCCGGCCAAGGGTGAGCAGGTACTTATGGCACTGGAGGATCTGCGCGCCGCCGCGCGCTTGATCCGCAGCCATCACGAGCGCCATGACGGCCAGGGTTATCCGGATGGCTTGCGTGGCGAAGCCATTCCCCTGGGGGCCCGCATCCTCGCGTTGGTGAACGAGTACGACGGTCATCTGCATGGCACCCTGACCGGCACCCGCAGCAGCGCGGACGATGCCCGCCGGCTGATTCTCCAGGGGCGCGGCAAGCGCTACGATCCGGCGGTGGTCGACGCCTTCCTGGCACTTTTCGGCGCGCCGCCGGAGCCGCCGGTCAATGAACTGGCGCTGACCCCGGCATTGCTCAGCTCCGGCATGGTGCTGGCCCGTGACCTGATCAGTCGCGAGGGGGTGCTGCTGCTGGCGGCGGATTACGTGCTCGATGACAACCTGATCCGTCAGATTCGCGAATACGAGGTCGCTGAAGGCACCCGCATCACCCTGTTTGTCCGTAACCCGGAGGGCTGAGATGGGGCTTGCCGAGGTGTTTGCCCGCTTCCAGCGCACACATGCGATGGTGCTGCCACTGGCCTTGCTCACGGTGATGATCTTCGGGGTTGGCTATGGCACCCATGAGCGCATGGTGCACGAGGCCCGCAAGAACGCCGAGCGCGAACTGCAGGGACTCTCCGACATACGCCGGGCGGAGTTGTCGAACTGGCTGGAGAATCTGCGCCTGAGGAATGCACGTCCGCCAGGCAGCGCCTTGCCCGAGGGGGTGCTGCGTGCCGCCAGCGACCCGGCTGTGCTGGCCCGCCTGGGCGAGTTGCTGCGCTGGCAGGTCGAGACGACCGCCGAGTACCCGGCCGGGTGGCTGCTCGATGCGGCGGGTCAGATCGTGGTTTCAGTCGGCACGGAAGCTCTGCCGCCGCTCACCTCTCCTGCGCTGATGGAGGTCAGCAAAGCCGGCGAGGCCCGCATTCACGATTTCTACCTCAGTGACCAGGGCTCTGCGCGCCTGGCAGTGATCACGCCATTGATGACTGGAGACGGGGAGAACGATGGGCGCGTGGCCGGCTTCATGGTGGTCGCGGTCGACCCGGAATACGTCCTCTATCCCACGCTGCGCCGCGGACTGACCTTCAAGGCGCCCATCGAAACCTTCATCGCGCGCCATGAGGGAAGAGCGGTGCGCTACCTGAATCCGCTCCTTGATGCACCCGAACCCCTGCGTCTGCTCATCGACGCGCCGGCCAGCACGCTGCTGGCAGAGCGTGCGCTGTCCGCCGAGGGCGTGGTCCTGGAGGGAACGGACTACCGCGGGGTGGCCGTACTGGGTGTTGCTCACCGGGTGGAGGAGATGGATTGGGTGGTGGTTACCAAGATGGACGTCGCTGCAGTCCATCACAGCGTGAAAGGTCAGTTCGGCGCACTCGCCCTGCGCCTTGGCGTGCTGCTGGCGCTGCTGGTGGTGCTGTTCTGGCTGGCACAACGCTACTTTCGCGTACAGAGCGACCTGCAACAGGTATCGAGCGACCTCGAACAGGTCCGTCACGAGAAGCTGTCGGAGTTCTTCGTACGCTATGCCCATGACGTGGTGTTGCTGATGGACGAGTCGGGGAGCATCCTGCAGGTCAACGAAGCCGCCCGCGACGTGTATGGCTACGCCGAAGAAGAGCTGATTGGCGCCAACATCTCCCGCCTGCGTGCGCCCGAGTCGCTGGATACCCTCGGCGATCACCTGAAAGCTGCCGACACGCCTGCCGGCATCACCTTCCGGACGACCCACATGCGACGCGATGGCAGTGTCTTTCCGGTCGAAGTCAGCTCCGGGACCTTCGATTACCAGGGGCGGCGCTATCGCCAGTCCATCATTCGCGACATCAGCGAACGCGAGCTTGCCGAGGCCCGCCTGCGCAAGGCTCTGGATGCACAGATCTTGCTCAATCGCCGCCTTGAGGACGCCCAGAACCAGCTGCTCCAATCGGAAAAGATGGCCTCCATCGGCCAGCTCGCCGCGGGCGTCGCGCACGAGATCAACAATCCGGTGGGCTTCGTCAGCTCGAATCTGGGCACTTTGCGCCAGTACCTGAGCAGCGTGCTGACTGTCGTCGACTACGCTGAACGCCGGTATGGCAGCGACGAGGGCTTGCAGGCAGTGATGGCCGAACAGGACATGGCCTTCATCCGTGAGGACGCGCCGGCCTTGCTCGATGAGTCCTTGGAGGGCATTGCCCGCGTGCGCAAGATCGTCCAGGACCTGAAGGACTTTTCCCGTGTCGGCGAGACCGACTGGCAGTGGGCAGATATCCATGCCGGGCTCGACAGCACGGTCAACATCGTCTGGAACGAGATCAAGTACAAGGCCACGCTCGACAAGGATTACGGCAGGCTGCCGGACATCTGGTGCCTGCCGTCGCAGCTCAACCAGGTCTTCCTCAACCTGCTGGTCAACGCTGCCCACGCCATCCGCGAACACGGCAGGATCACCCTGCGCAGCGGGATGAGCGAGGACGGCGAACAGGTCTGGGTGGAAGTCTGCGATACCGGTGCGGGGATCGCGCCCGAGCATCTGAGCAAGCTCTTCGACCCCTTCTTCACCACCAAGCCGGTGGGACAGGGTACCGGTCTCGGTCTTTCGCTCGCCTTCTCCATCGTTCAGAAGCATGGTGGACACATCGAAGTAAGCAGCACGCCCGGGGAGGGCAGCTGCTTTCGTGTCGTGCTCGCGCGGGTACCCCCACAGGCGCCGTCACCAGAGAACCCCCCCGTTCAAACCAGTGAGGTTTCAGCATGACTCACCGCATCCTGCTCGTCGATGATGAACCGGGCATTCTCAGCGCGCTGAAGCGCCTGCTGATGCTCACTCCTTGTACCTTCAACGGAGAAACCTACCGTCTGCAGATCGATTGCTTCACCTGCCCGGAGGACGCCCTGCGCGCGGTACGCTCCGTGCCGTACGAGATGGTGATCTCCGATTTCCGCATGCCGGGCATGGATGGTGTTGAACTGCTGCGCCAGGTGCGCACCATCCAGCCCCACGCGGTGCGCTTCATCCTCTCCGGCTACGCGGACCTGCAGGCGCTGGTGAACGCCATCAACGAGGCGCAGATCAGTCGCTTCATCGGCAAGCCGTGGAAGGATTACGAGCTGGTCTCCGCAATCGCCCAGGGGCTGGCCTACCGTGCCCTGCAGGTGGAGACCGAACGCCTCGCCGATGAACGCCGGGTGGAGCGTCAGCTCGTCAGTCCGGAGGAAGTCGCCCGCAAGCAGCTCGAAGCGGAAGAGCCGGGGATCACCCAGGTGCGCTGGGGGGAAGACGGTTCGGTGATCCTCGACCCCGACCTGCAGGCCGAGTACGAGCGACTCCATCCGAATGGCTGAGTACGACGAAGCCGCCCGCCGGCTGACCCTCAAGCTGGTGTATTACGGTCCGGCCGCCAGCGGCAAGACCACCAACCTGATGCGTCTGCACGATGCCCTCCAGCCCGAGCTGAAGGGTGAGATCATGACCCTGGAGACGCACAACGACCGCACGCTGTTCTTCGACATGCTGCCGCTCGGCTTTCGCGCCCCCAGCGGGCTGCTGATCAAGTTCAAGCTGTTCACCGTGCCTGGTCAGGTCGCTCACGACGGCACCCGCAAAGCTGTGCTGTCGCGTGCCGACGGGGTGGTTTTCGTAGCCGACTCGCAGCGTTCCCAGGCGCTCAATAACGGCCTCTCGTTCGAGAACCTTGCCGACAACGCCGCCCGCGTGGGGCTCGATTTCGACGCCCTGCCGCTGGTGGTGCAGTTCAACAAGCGCGACCTCCCCGACATCCTTTCCGAGGCCGAGATCACCGCTCGCTGGGCCGGCGCACGCTGGCCGCTGACCTTTGCCTGCGCACTCAGCGGGGTTGGTGTCGCGGAAACCCTGCGCCGCCTGCTTGCCAGTCTCTACGAGCGCCTGGCGGTGCAGTACCACCTCGACAGCGAACACCGCCTCAGTCGCGAAGCCTTTGTCGCGCTGAGCACGGGGAGGGTGTCGTGAGCACCAAGGCTCACGACGGCACGCTGGCTGCTGACCCGCTGGCGCTGGAGGCTTTCGACCACGACTGGACGCTGGCTGAGCTGCTCCCCGCCGATGAGCGCCCACGACTGCTGCGCAGCCTTGCCGCAGCGCTCGATGGCGAGATCGAGCTGGTCGACGGCGCTCCTCCGCCCGTGGACCACGGCCGTTACGCCGCTGCCATCCAGATCGACTTCGAACCGCTGGGCTGGCTGCTGGGTCCCCCGGAGCGGGGTGCAGCGGTGGACGGGATTGCCGAGCTGCTGCGCAAGATGCTCCTCGACCGTCAGCGTTATCGCATGGCCTCGGCGCTGCACATGGAGAGCGTGCAGGCGGATTTTGCCGCCCTGCGGGCCCAGCACGAGGCCCTGCAGCAGTCGGAGAACCGATATCGCGAGCTCGCCACGCAACTCGAGGTTCGCGTTGCCGAGCAGGTCAGCCTGATCGAAGTTCGCCAACGCCAGCTCTATCAGGCCGAGCGCCTCGCCAGCGTTGCCCAGCTCGCCGCCGGCATGGCGCATGAGATCAACAACCCGATCGGCTTCGTGCGCAGCAACCTCAACTCGGCGCGGGCCTATCTGCGCCAGATCTGCGCTGCGCTGAGCAGCATGCGGGAAGGAGATCAGGCTGCCTGGGAGCGTATCGACGCCGATTTCCTGCTTGCCGACTTTGCCGAACTGATCGACGACAGTATCGCTGGCGCCGACCGCATCGCCACCATCATCCGCGACCTCAAGGGTTTCTCCAACGTCGATCGCGACGAAGTCGCGGTCATCGATCTGCGCGCCAGCCTGGAGGAGCTCTGCCGCCTGTTGACTCCGCGCCTGCCGGAGTTGGCCAGACTGCACTGCGAAGGCCAGGCCAGTCCGCGTCTGCGCTGCCGCCCGGGGCATCTGCAGCAGGCGCTGCACAATGTGCTCGACAATGCCATCAAGGCCATCGGCCCGGGTGGGCGGATCGCCGTGCGTTGCGCCTGTGCGGACGGGTGGCAGCAGATTGAGGTGAGCGACGATGGCTGTGGCATCGCCGAGGAGCATCTGGCGCGGGTCTTCGACCCCTTTTACACCACTCGGGCGGTCGGCAGCGGCATTGGCCTGGGGCTGACCCTCGCGCGCGACGTCATCCTTGCCGAAGGCGGGCGCATCACACTGAGCAGCCGTGCCGGGGAGGGCACTACCGTGGACATCCGTCTGCCCCTGGGAGGGGCGCAATGAGCGGCCTGGCGCGCTATTTCACCGGCCAGGGCGCTGTCGCCGATGGCCTTGCGCCCGCCGCGCGCGAACCCTACCGCCTGCTCCTGGTGGACGACGAACCCGGCGTGCTGCGGGCCTTGACCCGCGTCTTCCGGCAGGAAGCCTATGAAGTGCTGACCGCGGCCAACGCAGTCGAAGGGCTGGCCTGCCTGCGTGCGCAGACCATTCATCTGGTGATCAGCGACTACCTCATGCCGGGCATGAACGGCGCCGAGTTCCTCAAGCAGGTCAAGCAGCTCAGCCCCGACACCCTGCGCATCATGCTTACTGGCCATGCCGATACCGGTGCGGTGATGGGGGCGATCAACGAAGGTGCCGTATACAAGTTCATCCTCAAGCCGTGGAACGATGACGACCTGCGCATCACCGTGGCGCTGGCGCTGGAGCAGTTCGATCTCGTCCGCCGCAATCGCGCCCTGGCCAGCGAGAACAACCGCAAAGGCAAGGAGATCGAGGCGCTGGCACGCATCACCGCGGGGCATGCCAGCCGCCTGGGGATTGCCCTCAACAAGAAGCAGTTGATCAACGACGCGCAACTGCAGGAACTGCACCGCCTGCAGCAGGCTCGCCGTGAACCGTTGATCGTCCTGCTGCTGGAAAAGGGCTGGCTGAGCGAACGTCAGGTGCGCGAGTTCCTGCGCCAGGATCTGCTCATCGAGGAGCTCGCACTGGCCGAGCAGCCCCTGCAGCCGGCGCTCGCCGACCTTGTGCCGCGCACGCTCTGCGAGCGCCAGCTGGTGGTGCCGCTGAGCCTTGAAGGGCGCCGTCTGACGCTGGCGATGGCCGACCCCATGGATACCGCGCTGACCGACGAGATCCGCTTCACTGCCGGCCTCGAACTGAACGTAGTGATGGCCGATGTTGGCGCCATCCGCGAGCGCATCGCGGCGCTTTATGGCGAGACCGTCGACTTCAGCGAGCTGGAAACGGTGATCGGCAACGTCGATCCCTATGAGGGCATCGAGATCGTCATCGACGAGGACGACCAGGCCTCGCTCGACGTCCTGCTCACCGAAAGCGATGCGCCTCCGGCAATACGCCTGGCCAATGCGGTGGTGCTCGAAGCGATACGCCTCGGCGCCTCCGACATCCATCTGCAGCCGCGTGCGAAGGCGGTAGTGGTGCGCTACCGCATCGATGGCGTCCTCCAGGACAAGATCCAGATCCCCCACCACCTGCACGGCTCGCTGGTGTCGCGCTTCAAGATCATGGCCGAACTCGACATCGCCGAGCGTCGCCGTCCGCAGGATGGACGCCTGACCGTGAAGAGCCCGCTGAAGGTCGTCGATCTGCGCATCTCGACCTTGCCGACGATCAATGGCGAGAAGGTGGTGATGCGCCTGCTCGACCGCAACGCTGCGGTGCCCTCGCTTGACCAGCTCGGTTTTGCGCCGCTCGACCTGCAGCGCCTGCGGGTGAGCATGGACCGCCCGCAGGGCATCATTCTCGCTACGGGCCCCACCGGCAGCGGCAAGACCACCACGCTGTACTCGCTGCTGCAGGCCAGTGCCGACCCGGGGCGCAACTACGTCACCATCGAGGATCCGGTCGAGTACTACCTCGACATGGCCGGCCAGGTGCTGATCCGCGACAAGATCGGCCTGACCTTTCCGGTCGTCCTGCGCGCGATGCTGCGCCAGGATCCTGATGTCATACTATTGGGGGAAATCCGCGATTTCGATACAGCCGAGGTCGCCTTTCACGCCGCACTCACCGGTCACCAGGTGTTCTCTACCCTGCACACCAATTCCGCGCTGGCCACCATCGCCCGTCTTCTCGACCTTGGTCTCAAACCCTATGTCGTCGCCTCCGCGCTGGAGGCGGTCATTGCCCAGCGCCTGGTGCGTGCTGTGTGCCCGGCGTGCCGGGAGGAGGCGCCGGTGGATACCGCCTTGCTTGCCCGTCTGGGCGGGGTGTTTGCGGTGCGACCGCCACGCAGCTTTGTCGGCCGCGGTTGTGGGGCCTGTCACGGCAGTGGTTTCAAGGGGCGACTGGGCTTGTATGAGCTGCTGGTGATGAACGATGCCCTGCGCGGTGTCATCAGTGCCGGCGGCGGTCTGCAGGAAATGCGTGCGCTGTTGCGTCAGGGCGGCATGGGTTCGCTGGGTGAGGACGCCTGGCGCAAGGTGGATGCGGGGCTGACGACGGCGGGCGAAGTGTTGCGCGTCATGGGGGCCCTGGAGCAAGGAGATGACAATGCTTGAAGCTTTCAAATGGGATCGACGCTTCGAGCTCGGCCTGGATGTGGTCGATGCCCAGCACCACCGCCTCGTCGACATGCTCAACGTGCTCATCGAAGTCGTTACCGACCGGCGTCATGCTGGCGAAGAGCAGATACTGAGCCTGCTCGATGGCCTGCAGGCCTACGCGTGCGAGCACTTCCGCGACGAGGAGGCGCTGATGGACAAGTGGGGATGCACGCCTGCTCACATCGCCGCCCACACACGGCAGCACGAGATCTTTGCGGAGCAGATTGGCGTTGCCCGCAATGAGTATCTGGCAGCGGGAGGCTCGCGCGACATCCTCGAGGTGCTGGCCAACTTCGTCACTTCATGGCTGTCCTTTCACATCCTCGGCTCCGATCGCGACATGGCCGGGCAGATAGTCCGCATCCGTGCCGGCCAGCCAGCGGACCGCCGCAGCGTGCCCGAGCACGAGCAGGAAGGTGGTGCCACCCGCATTCTCGTGGAGGCCATGGGGCGCCTCTACGAGCTGATGGCCGAGCGCAACCTTGCCCTCGCCGCCACGCGCGACCAGCTCGCCGAGCTCAATGCCAGCCTGGAGCAGCGCGTTGCCGAGCGTACCGCAGAACTTCAGCAGGCGCTCGCCGAGGTTCAGCGTACGCGCGAACAATTGCTGCAGTCCGAGAAGATGTCGGCGATCGGCCAACTGGCCGCCGGCGTGGCGCACGAGATCAACAACCCCGTCGGTTTTGTCAGCTCCAACCTCGGCAGCCTGAAGCAGTACGTCGGCAAGCTGATCGACCTCATCGATCGTTACGATAGCTGCCTCGCCCGCCGCGGTGTCCCTGCAGTCGTCAGTGAAGAGCTGAAGGCCTTGCGTCAGCAGGCCGATTTCGATTTCCTGCGCAATGATGTCGGCGATCTGCTGAGTGAATCGATGGAGGGGCTCGATCGGGTCAAGAAGATCGTTCAGGACATGAAGACCTTCTCACACGTTGACCACGCCGAGTGGCAGGACAGCGACCTGCACGAGATTCTCGAAAGCACCCTGACCGTGGTCTGGCACGAGCTCAAGTACAAGGCCGAGGTCGTGCGCCAGTATGGCGACTTGCCCCGCGTGCGCTGTCTGCCGGCGCAGCTGAGCCAGGTACTGATGAACATCCTGGTCAACGCTGCGCAGGCCATCGAGCACAGCCCCGGGCGCATCACGCTGAGCACGCGCCGCCATGCCGACGGCGTGGAACTGGAGATCGCCGACAACGGGCGGGGGATGTCCGCGGAAGTCCTGCGGCACCTGTTCGAACCCTTCTTTACCACCAAGCCGGTGGGCAAGGGGACCGGTCTCGGGCTGTCGATCTCCTACGAAATCGTCAAGCGCCATGGTGGCGACATCACCGTGGACAGCCGCCCGGGTGAAGGCGCGCGTTTCACCCTGCGCCTGCCCCTGGAGCCGCCCGCGGACTGAATCCGCAGGGTCTGCATGACCCTTCAAGGTCTCATGAGCGCAGCTTCTCGGCGACGCGGAAGGCCTCGCGCAGTTCCTCGCGCAACTGCATGTCGTCCCAGGGCTTGGTGAAGAACTTGTAGATCGCGCCGCGGTTGACGGCCTGCGTGATGGTCTCGACTTCCGAGTAACCCGACAGCACGATGCGTATCGTCTGCGGGTGGAGGTCCTTCACCCGCGAGAGGAACTCGGTGCCGCTCATCTCCGGCATGCGCTGGTCGGAAACGATGACCTGCACCGTGTTCTGTGCCAGCAACTCGAAGGCTTCTGCAGCGCTGGTGGTGGACAGGATGCGATAGCCGTCCTGGCGCAGCAGGCGCTGCAAGGCCCGCAGGATGTTGGCCTCGTCATCGAGCAGAAGCAGGGTGCGCTCGCTCTTGTGCTCATCGGGCGGGGCCGGCAGGGTGCGCGATTCGCGCAGCAGGGCTTCCAGCTCGGCGGCTGCCAGGGCGCGACTGAAGAGGAAGCCCTGCATGGAACTGCAGCCACGCTGGCGCAGGAAATTGAGCTGGCTCTCGGTTTCCACCCCTTCTGCCAGTACCGACATGTGCAGGCTTTCGGCCAGTGCGATGGTGGTGTTGGCGATGGCGGCGTTGGTGGGGTTGGAGGTGATGTCGTTGACGAAGGACTGGTCGATCTTGATCTTGTCGAAGGGGAAGCGCGACAGGTAGGCGAGCGAGGAATAGCCTGTGCCGAAGTCGTCGAGTGACAGCCTGACGCCCAGTTCGTGCAGCTTCTGGCTGGTGCGGATGGCGGTTTCGGCGTCATCGACGAAGGCGCTCTCGGTGAGCTCGATTTCCAGGCAGCGCGGCGGCAGACCACTCTTGTCGAGCGCGCTGCGCACACTGGCGAGCAGGCTGGGGTCGCGGAACTGGCGCACCGACACGTTTACCGCCACGCACAGCTGAGGCAGGCCCTGGTCCTGCCAGGCCTTGTTCTGCCGGCAGGCTTTCTCCAGGGCCCAGTGGCCCATCGGAAAGATCAGCCCGCTCTGTTCTGCTACCGGAATGAACTCTCCGGGGGGAATCTGCCCCAGCGTCGGGCTGACCCAGCGCATCAGCGCTTCGACGCCGTTGATGTGGCCGCTGCGGATATCCACCTGCGGCTGGTAATGCAGTGACAGCTCACCGCGTTCGAGCGCCAGACGCAACTGGCTCTCCAGCGCCAGGCGCTGGCGCACGCGCTCACCGAGGCTGCTGGTGTAGTAGCAGTACTGGTCGCGCCCGCGGGTCTTGGCCTCGTTGAGCGCTGTGTCGGCGTGCTGGATGAGTTCCTGCGGCGTACGGCCGTCGCCGGGGAAAAGGGCAATGCCGATGCTGCCGGCGGCAAACACCTCCTGACTGCCGTCGATGCGCAGCGGGGTATGCAGGGCGTCGATGAGGCGGCTGGCGGCGCGTGCGGCGTCGTCCGGCGTGGCCAGGCGTTCGATGATGATGAGGAACTCGTCGCCGCCCAGACGGGCAAGGGTTACGTCGCCGGCGACCTCCGCCTGCAGACGACGGGAGACCTCTATCAGCACCTGATCGCCGATGACGTGCCCGAGGCTGTCGTTGATGTTCTTGAAGAGGTCAAGATCAAGGTACAGCACGGCGATGCTGTCGCCCTGGCGCTCGGCCTGTTCGATGGCGTGCTGCAGGCGCGAGATGGCGAGCAGACGGTTGGGCAGATGGGTGAGGGGGTCGTAGTGGGTGAGCCGTTCGCGCTCCTCCTCACTTTGACGCAGGCGGCTGAGGTCGGTCATTACGCCGACGTAGTGAGTCGGCAAGCCGGCGCTGTCACGCACGGTGCTGATGCTCAGCAGCTGGGGGTAGGTTTCGCCATTCTTGCGGCGGTTCCACAGTTCTCCCTGCCAGTAGCCGTTGCCCAGCAGGCTTTTCCACATCTCTTCATACAGGGCCGGGGACTCCAGCCCGGACTTGAGGATGGAGGGATTGTGCCCGAGGGCCTCCTCGGCTTTGTAGCCGGTGATGTCGGACCACGCGCTGTTGACCGATACGATGGCTGGACGCAGATCGGTGATCATGATGCCGTCGCGCGTGTCGGCCAGTGCGGCGAGGGTCTGGCGCTGCATCTGCTCCTGCTCCGAACGTTCCACGGCCAGTGCGGCGATCTGGCCGAATTCGGCGAGGCGGCGTATGTCCGGATTGCCAGGGTCCGTTGCGGCTCCCGGGCAGTAGGCTCCAAGCAGCCCCAGGAGCCGGCCATTGCTGCCGCGCAGGGGCAGATGGAAAGCGTCGGCAAAGCCAGCAGCCTCTATCAGTGCGCGGTGGCAGTCCCTGGCAGTGACCGGATCCGTGGCGCTGCCGAGCAGTTGCGAGTCCTGTCCGGGATCGCCGAGCAGCGCTTTCAGGGTTGCCGCCCGGTCGGTGACAGCTTCCACGTATGCCGCGCCGAGCCCAGTGTCGGAGATCCGGGGCGGGTCGTTGTCGACCAGACGGATGACCGCGGCGTGGCAGCACGGGAAGCAGTGCCTGATCTGCTCGGCACAGTAGGTGAGAATCTCATCGAGCGGCTGTCCGTTGAACATGCGCTCGCGAATGCTCATGCGCGCGGCGCGGACCTGGGCCGAGAGCATCTCCTCGGTAACGTCGTTCCAGCTGCCGACCGTTTCCAGCGGCTTGCGGCGGATCAGACGCTCCTGGTCGCGTATCCACAGCAACTGGCCGTTGCGGTGACGGAAGCGGTAACAGAGGTCGAGTTCGCCGTGCTCGAGGAGATCCGGCTGCGAGGCGGCGACACGGTCGCGGTCGTCCTCGTAGATGTTCGACCACCACCATCCCGGGGAGGTGGCCTCGGCGTAGCTGTAGCCCAGCATGCGTACGACGTTGCCGCTGAGCATCACCGGCGTGGCAATCCCGTTTTCGTAGCGCAGCTTGTAGATCAGCGTCGGGCTGCTGGCCAGCAGCTCCGCGTGTTCGGCACTGAGTGAGCGCAGCATGTCGCGTTCGCGGCGCAATTCGTGCTCGCGGTGCACCTTCTCTATGGTTGCCGGCAGGGCGAAGAGGTAGCCATTGTCCTTGGGAATGAAATCGTCTACGTCCAGATGCACGGCGAGTGCAGCAACCTCTTCGCTGCCCTGAGCGGTGGTCAGGATGGTCGGCAGGCTGATGCCGTGAGTGCGGCGCAGTTGGTGTACCACTTCAAGACCATCCGTGCCGGGCAGGCGGTAGTCGAGCAGCAGTACGTCCGGCTGACGCGCTGCGGAGCGGTCGAGCAGGCGGGCGAACACGGCATCGGCGCCATCCACCACGCTCAGGTGCAGGTGGGGGGCGTGGCGTTCGAGGTGATGGCGGGCGAGTTCGGCATCCGCGCGGTTGGGTTCTGCGTAAAGGATCTCCAGTGCGCGCCCGTGCGCAGGACGGTCCTTGGCCCGGCGCACGATGTCACGGATGACCTGTGGCAGCGCATCGAGATAGGTTTCGTTCTTGACCACGTAGTCCTGTGCGCCGGCCTTCAGTGCCTGTACCGCGCTCTTCAGGTCACCGCTGCCGGTGACCAGCACGACCGGCGGGGGGGCGTCACTGACGCGCAGGGCAGCGAGCAGTTCGAGGCCGCTGCCGTCGGGCAGGCGCAGATCGCAGAGGATGAGGTCGTAATGACGTTCGCTCAGACGACGGTGTGCCTCATCCAGGCAGGATGCGCTCTCCAGGGTAATGTCGGCCGCGTGGCGGGCGAAGTGCTCCTGGGTGAGCTGGGTGTCGACGGTGGAGTCTTCAATGTAGAGGACGAGCATGATGCAGCAGACCCTTGGTGTGAGCCGCCCCGCCAGTGCAAACCGGGAAGGGTCCATGTTGGGTGAAAAAGGGTCTGCCGACAAGAGCGCGGCTTCGCGCGTCGTGACGAAATCCAGCGGCTTCAGTTCGTGGCGGTGCAGATGGTGTTGCGGCCAGCGTTCTTGGCGCGATAGAGCGCAGCGTCGGCCTGCGCGAGCGGCGCGAGAAGCTGAAGAAGGCAGAGGAGGGCATCGCTGCGGAAGTCGGCCCGGCGGTCTCTATCGACGATCGCGATCTGCACCGCGCCGCTTTTCCGTTAGCTCGCCGAGACCCCGGATGAGCCGTCGAAAGTTCGCGCCTTCATGGCCCACATCGTGAAAAAGGCCAGTATCCGCGGCACCGATGTTGCGCTGGATTACTGGCCTGAGACGCTTGTGTCCGCCATCGGCGGTTCACAGAGCGTGGTAAGTTGGCTCCCCGACCTGGGCTCGAACCAGGGACCTACGGATTAACAGTCCGGCGCTCTACCGACTGAGCTATCGAGGAATTGACCGATTTTCACTGCAAGGTCTTCGATTGGACACTGCAGGTGCTGCGTGTTCTGTTGGCTCCCCGACCTGGGCTCGAACCAGGGACCTACGGATTAACAGTCCGGCGCTCTACCGACTGAGCTATCGAGGAACAGAGCCGCGCATTCTAAGGAGGACGCGGCTTTTCGTCAACAAGCGGGCGGCGTTTTTCCGCCTCAGCCCTTGACCACGGCGGCGATCGCCTGGGCGACGTAGCCGATGTTCTTGCTGTTGAGCGCGGCCAGGCAGATGCGCCCGGTGGACACCGCATAGATGCCGAACTCGCTCTTCAGGCGCTCGACCTGCTCGGCGGTGAGGCCGGTGTAGGAGAACATGCCGCGCTGCTTGATGACGAAGGAGAAGTCCTGCGCCACGCCCGCGGCCTTGAGCTGCTCGACCAGGCCGGTGCGCATGGCGCGGATGCGCTCGCGCATGCCGGCCAGTTCGTCTTCCCACTGCTGGCGCAGTTCCGCCGAGTTGAGCACCGCGGCGACGATGGCGCCGCCGTGGATCGGCGGGTTGGAGTAGTTGGTGCGGATGACGCGCTTGACCTGGGAGAGCACGCGGGCCGATTCGTCCTTGCCGGCGGTGACGATGGACAGCGCGCCGACGCGTTCGCCGTACAGCGAGAAGCTCTTCGAGAAGGAGCTGGAGACGAAGAACTGCAGGCCGCTGGCGGAGAAGGCGCGTACCGCCACAGCGTCGGCGTCGATGCCGTCGGCAAAACCCTGGTAGGCCATGTCGAGGAAGGGCACCAGGCCGCGCGAACGGCAGGCTTCGACCACCTCATTCCACTGTGCGTCGGAGAGGTCGGCGCCGGTCGGGTTGTGGCAGCAGGCGTGCAGCACGATGATGGAGCCGGGGGCGAGGGACTCCAGCTTGGCCTTCATGCCGGCGAAGTTCACGCCGCGGGTGGCGGCGTCGTAGTAGGGATAGTTCTCCACCGGGAAACCGGCCGATTCGAACAGTGCGCGGTGGTTCTCCCAGCTCGGATCGGAGATGTACACCGTGGCGCCGGGCAGCAGGCGCTTCAGGTAGTCGGCGCCGACCTTCAGCGCGCCGGTGCCGCCGAGCGCTTCGACGGTGACCACCTGGCCGTTGGCGATGAGCGCGGAATCCTTGCCCAGCAGCAGGTTCTGCACGGCGTTGTTGTAGGTCGCCGGGCCTTCGATGGGCTGGTAGCCGCGCGGCGGCATGGCTTCCAGGCGGGCCTTCTCGGCCGCCTTGACCGCGGCGAGCAGCGGGATCTTGCCGTTGTCGTCGTAGTACACGCCGACGCCGAGGTTCACCTTCTCGGCACGGGTGTCGGCGTTGAAGGCCTCGTTCAGGCCAAGGATCGGGTCACGGGGGGCCATTTCGACGGCGGCGAAGAGCGAGGCGGACATGTGGGCTCCAGTCAGGTGGGAAGTGCCAGTGGCCGGCGAACCCGGCCGCATTGCTGTGGTCGGTAAGCCGTGCCCGTGGCACGCAAAATGATCAATAATGGTCGTTTGCGCCGCGCCGCAGGGGGGATCTCCATGGCGCACGAAACAAACGGAAATTCTAGCATGACGAGTCCTGCCGCCAGCGCCCGGGTGATCAGCTACGAAGGCAGCCCGTTCCGCCTGCACCAGCCCTTTCCGCCGGCCGGCGACCAGCCGACGGCGATCGCGCAACTGATCGACGGGGTCAACGATGGCCTGATGTACCAGACCCTGCTCGGGGTCACCGGCTCGGGCAAGACCTACACCATGGCCAACGTCATCGCCCAGAGCGGCCGCCCGGCCCTGGTGCTGGCGCCCAACAAGACGCTGGCCGCGCAGCTCTACGCCGAGTTCAAGGAGTTCCTGCCCGAGAATGCGGTGGAGTACTTCGTCAGCTACTACGACTACTACCAGCCGGAAGCCTACGTGCCTTCGCGCGATCTGTTCATCGAGAAGGATTCGAGCATCAACGAGCACATCGAGCAGATGCGCCTTTCGGCCACCAAGAGCCTGATGGAGCGGCGCGACGTGGTGATCGTGGCTACCGTGTCGTGCATCTACGGCATCGGCGACCCGGTCGATTACCACAGCATGGTGCTGCACCTGCGCGAGGGTGAGCGCATCGGCCACCGCGACCTGATCGCCCGCCTGGTGGCGATGCAGTACTCCCGCGCGGACATCGATTTTCGCCGCGGCACCTTCCGCGTGCGCGGCGACGTGATCGACGTGTTTCCGTCGGAGAACGCGGAGCTGGCGGTGCGCATCGAGATGTTCGACGACGAGATCGAACACCTCACCCTGTTCGACCCGCTCACCGGCCACCTCAAGCAGAAGCTGGTGCGCTTCACGGTGTATCCATCCAGCCACTACGTGACCCCGCGCGCTACGGTGCTGAAGGCCATCGAGGCGATCAAGGAGGAGCTCAACGAGCGCGTCAAGGTCTTCCAGCACGCCGGCAAGCTGGTCGAGGCACAGCGCATCGAGCAGCGCACCCGCTTCGACCTCGAGATGCTCAACGAGATGGGCTTCTGCAAGGGCATCGAGAACTACTCGCGCCACCTCTCGGGCCGCGCGCCGGGCGAGCCGCCGCCCACGCTGATCGACTACCTGCCGGCCGACGCGCTGCTCTTCGTGGATGAGTCGCACGTCACCATCCCGCAGGTCGGCGGCATGTACAAGGGCGACCGCTCGCGCAAGGACAATCTGGTGGAGTACGGCTTCCGCCTGCCCTCGGCGCTCGACAACCGGCCGCTCAAGTTTGACGAGTTCGAACGCCTGATGCCGCAGACCGTCTTCGTCTCCGCCACCCCGGCGGCCTACGAGGCGCAGCACCAGGGCCAGGTGGTGGAGCAGGTGGTGCGCCCCACCGGGCTGATCGACCCGGTGGTCGAGGTGCGTCCGGCGATCACCCAGGTGGACGATCTCCTGGGCGAGATCCGCAAGCGCGTCGATGCCGGCGAGCGCGTGCTGGTCACCGTGCTGACCAAGCGCATGGCGGAGGATCTCACCGACTACCTCGGCGAGCACGGCGTGCGCGTGCGCTACCTGCATTCCGACATCGATACCGTGGAGCGTGTGGAGATCATCCGCGACCTGCGCCTGGGCGAGTTCGACGTGCTGGTGGGCATCAACCTCCTGCGCGAGGGCCTGGACATCCCCGAGGTCTCACTGGTGGCCATCCTCGATGCCGACAAGGAAGGCTTCCTGCGCTCTTTCCGGTCGCTGATTCAGACCATCGGCCGTGCCGCACGTCACGTGCATGGCACGGCCATCCTCTATGCCGACCACCTCACCGATTCGATGAAGGCGGCGATGAGCGAGACCGAGCGCCGGCGGCAGAAGCAGATCGACTTCAACGAGGCCCACGGCATCACTCCGAAGAGCGTAAGCAAGCGCATCAAGGACATCATCGACGGTGTCTACAGCACCGCTGAAGGCAGCCGGCGCGACGCCGCGCGGGTGGCAGAGAGTGTCGCCGACTACCAGTTGCTGGACGAGAAGGGTCTCGCAAAGGCGATCAAGAAGCTGGAAAAGGCCATGCAGGAGCATGCCCGCAACCTGGAATTCGAAAAGGCCGCTGCGGCCCGCGACGAGCTCTTCCGCCTGCGTCAGCAGGCTTTTGGCGCGGACCAGCACGGCAGCCTGTAACAGAGAGGAGGGGAGAGTGAAGCGCATCCTGTTCGTGTGCACCGGGAACATCTGCAGATCGCCGACCGCCGAAGGCGTGGCCCGGTACTTCATCGAGACCGCCGGTTTGCGTGGTCGTGTGGAGGTGGACTCCGCCGGTACCCATGGCTATCACGCCGGTGAGACGCCCGACCCGCGTGCCTGCAAGGCGGCCGCCCGCCGTGGTTATGATCTCGGCGCGCTGGTGGCGCGGCGTCTGGAGGTCGCCGACTTTCAGCGCTTCGATCTCATCCTGGCAATGGACCAGGGGCACATGGAGGCGATGCTGAAGATCTGCCCGCCGGTGTATCGCCAGCGTCTGGGCATGTTCATGCAGTACGCACGCCGCCATGACGGCGATGAGGTGCCGGATCCCTACTATGGCGGCGAAGCCGGCTTCGACGCCGTTCTCGACATGTGCGAGGACGGCGTGCAGGGACTCATGGAGGTACTGGCAGCGCTGGAGGATTGAGGCGAAGAGGTGCCTCGGCGCAAAAAAAAGAGGCAGCCGATGGGCTGCCTCTTCTTATCTCCACGGGAGAGCGCGTTTACTCCTTGCGTGTTTCCACCTGCTGCAGCGGCTCGCTGACGACCACCTGCGGCGCACGGGGGCGGCGGCCGAGGGCCGGCGCCGGTTCGTCGCTGTGGAAGCTGGCGGTCTTGTCGCGGCTGGTCTCGATCATCACCAGGCCGCTCTCCTCAAGGGTCTGGCCGAGATCGATGGGCGCCGAGGAGGGCGCTGCGGCGGCGACAGGCTCCGCGGGCAGCGCCGTGCCGGTTTCCTCCTGGGTGGTCTCGATGTCAGCAGCCTCGACCAGCGGGGCGGCCTCGGTGGCGGGCTGGGCTTCCTCGGTCAGCGCCGACCAGGCCGGAGCTTCGTAGCTGCCAGCTTCCGCCACCGGCAGAGGCTGCAGCGGCGGGGCGGTGGGCTCGGCAGGCGCTGCAACCGTTTCCGCGCTGTCTGTGGCTGCAGCGGTGTCGACATCGGTTGCGGGGGCGACTGCCACCGGCAGTTCCGCACTCTGCGCCGCTTCCAGTGCCGGTACGGCTTCCACTGCGCCGCTGACCACCGGCAGTGCGGCGGCTGCGGCGGTGTCGACCGGCGTGGCGCTCACGGCGGACTGCATGTCCTCGCCATTCACGCCATCGGTGGCGGTGGCGGCGTTCTGCTCACCGTTGCCACGGCGACGGCCGCGACCACGGCGACGGCGCTTCTCGCCGCCGGCCTCCTCGCTGCCGGGCGCTTCACCGGCATCGACTGCCGTGGCGGTGCTGGCCAGCGTGGCGCTCTCGATGGCCGCCAGTTCCGTGTTGCTGCCGGTTTCCTCGCTGCGCTGCGCATTGCGCCCGCCGCGACGGTTGCGGCCGCCGCCTTCGGCGCGTTCGCCCTTCTCGGTGCGTTCACCGCGCTGCTCGCCGCGCTGGGGCTTCTCGCGCGTTTCGGCGGCTGCCTTGTCCTTGCGGGCAGTGCGTTCGCCGCTGCCTTCCTCACGCTCGCCACGGGGTTGGCCGTCACGGCGGTTGCGGTTGCCGCCGCGCCGATTGTCGCCGTTGCGCCCGCGGGATTCGCGCTTCGCAGGTTCCGCCGCGGCCGGCTGGGCTTCGGCGGCCGGGGCGCGCTCGCCGCTCAGCCATGCCATCAGACGGCCGATGAGGCCGCGACGCGGTGCCACGGGGGCGGCAGCCGGTGCCGCGGTGGGCTCGGCGACGGTGGGGGCGGGCTGTTCCGGGGAGATGCCCTTGACCGCCGCTTCCGCACGGACCGGCTTGCCTTCGCCGGGCTTGGCCGGCAGGCGCTCGTTGATCTCTTCGGGCTTGGCGGCCATCTGGTAGCTCGCCAGGGCGATGTCTTCCTGGTTGAGCTGGTCGTGGCGCAGGCGGATGATTTCGTGCTGCGGGGTTTCCAGATGACGGTTCGGGACGATGATCATCTGGATCTTGTGGCGCATCTCGATGCGCGCGATGTCGACCCGCTTCTCATTGAGCAGGAAGGTGCCGACATCGACCGGTACCTGCAGGTGCACCGCGCCGGTGTTCTCCTTCATCGCTTCCTCTTCGAGGATGCGCAGGATGTGCAGTGCGGAGGATTCGGTGCTGCGGATGTGGCCGGTGCCGTTGCAGCGCGGGCAGGGGATGTAGCTGGTCTCGGCGAGCGCCGGGCGCAGGCGCTGGCGCGACAGCTCGAGCAGGCCGAAGCGGCTGATCTTGCCGGTCTGGACGCGGGCGCGGTCGTGGCGCAGGGCGTCGCGCAGGCGGTTCTCCACCTCGCGCTGGTTCTTCTGCGACTCCATGTCGATGAAGTCGATGACGATCAGGCCGCCCAGGTCGCGCAGGCGCAGCTGGCGGGCGATCTCGTCGGCCGCCTCGAGGTTGGT
Source organism: Pseudothauera lacus (assembly GCF_003034845.1). Lineage (GTDB taxonomy): Bacteria > Pseudomonadota > Gammaproteobacteria > Burkholderiales > Rhodocyclaceae > Pseudothauera > Pseudothauera lacus. The sequence continues at coordinate 49,819 of NZ_PZKC01000001.1, forward strand.
GCGGAAGGCGGTTTCCTCGATGTCCGCGCCCTTGGTGGCGCGGCCGGAGTTCACGTCGATGGAGACCAGCGCTTCGGTGTGGTCGATGACCACGGCGCCGCCGGAGGGCAGGTTCACCTGGCGGGAGTAGGCCGATTCGATCTGGTGCTCGATCTGGAAGCGCGAGAACAGCGGTACGTCGTCGTGATAGCGCTTCACGCGATTGACGTTGTTCGGCATGACGTGGGCCATGAACTGGCGCGCCTGCTCGTATACGTCGTCGGTGTCGATGAGGATCTCACCGATGTCGGGCTGGAAGTAGTCGCGGATGGCGCGGATCACCAGGCTGCCTTCCTGGTAGATCAGGAAGGCGCCGGCCTGCGACTGGGCGGCACCGTCGATGGCGGTCCATAGTTGCAGGAGGTAGTTCAGGTCCCACTGCAGCTCTTCGGCGCTGCGGCCGATGGCGGCGGTGCGGGCGATCAGGCTCATGCCCGCGGGTACTTCGAGCTCATCCATGATCTCGCGCAGTTCGGCGCGCTCGTCACCCTCGACGCGGCGCGAGACGCCGCCGCCGCGCGGGTTGTTGGGCATCAGCACCAGGTAGCGGCCGGCCAGCGAGATGTAGGTGGTCAGCGCCGCGCCCTTGTTGCCGCGTTCGTCCTTCTCGACCTGGACGATGAGCTCCTGGCCTTCGCGCAGGGCTTCCTTGATGGTGGACTTGCCGTCGGCGCCGGGCTGGTAGTAGCTGCGGGCGATTTCCTTGAACGGCAGGAAGCCGTGGCGCTCGGCGCCGTAATCCACGAAGGCGGCTTCGAGGCTGGGCTCGAGGCGGGTGATGACGGCCTTGTAGATGTTGCTCTTGCGTTGTTCCTTGGCGGCCGATTCGATATCGAGGTCGATCAGTTTCTGACCATCCACGATTGCGACGCGCAGTTCCTCGGCCTGCGTCGCATTGAAAAGCATGCGCTTCATTGTTGATCGTTCCCCCGCGCAACACCCACGGGCAGGACGAACGGCGCGCTCCATCGCGCTAGACGGGATCAGCAGTGCATGTGCAGGGCTGTTTTCATCCGATCGGTTTCAGGCTTAGATGGGTCGGCTGGTCGATACTCTCGTGTTCTTGCCGGTCGCGGACAGTGGCCCCCGCCGGCAAAAGCATTTGATTCCTGCGTGTGTGAGACGCGATAAATCCAACCCGCGGGCTGGAGTTGAGTGTAGAAGTTTGCTGTTTGCGCTAACATCGACGCCTTTTTGGGCGGCACTGCAGCACCTCGGCCGTCCGGGAGCTCACCTGTGGGCTCATCGTCGTCCGACCGCCAGGGCTGTTTGCCGCAGGGGCGTCGACGCAACCGGAACCAACCGAGGGCTTAGTATATTTCAGGATGACGATACAAGGCAAAGCGATTGCAGTGCGGCATGTGCTCATAGATGAGGCATCCGCCGGACAACGCATCGACAATTTTCTGCTGCGGCACGCCAAAGGTGTGCCGAAGAGCCACATCTACCGCATCCTGCGCGGTGGCGAGGTGCGGGTGAACGGGCGGCGGGTGCAGCAGACCTATCGCCTGCTCGAGGGCGACGAGGTGCGCATCCCGCCGCTCCGCGTCGCCCAGCCGACCGCCAGCGCGCCGGCACCGGCCGGCAAGCCGCTGCCGGTGGTGTGGGAGGACGACGCGCTGGTGGTGGTGGACAAGCCCGCCGGGAAGGCGGTGCATGGCGGCAGCGGGGTGAGTTACGGGGTCATCGAGCAGTTGCGCAGCCAGCGTCCGCAGGCGCGCATGCTGGAGCTTGCCCATCGCCTCGATCGCGAGACCTCCGGGTTGCTGATCATCGCCAAGAAGCGCTCGGCGCTGACCGCACTGCACGACATGATGCGCGAGGGGCGCAGCGAGAAGCGCTATCTCACCCTGGTGCCGGGGCGTTGGCTGAACCCCCTGCAGCACATCAAGGTGCCGCTGTTCAAGTACCTCACCGCAGAGGGCGAGCGCCGCGTACGCGTCAGCGCGGAGGGCAAGCCCTCGCACAGTGTGGTGCGCCTGGTGCGGCGCTGGCGGCGCTTCAGCCTGCTGGAGGTTGAGCTGAAGACCGGGCGCACGCACCAGATCCGTGTGCATCTGGCGCATCTGGGCTTTCCGCTCTGCGGTGACGACAAGTACGGCGATTTTGCGCTCAACCGCCAGTTGCAGGGCGAGGGCCTGAAGCGCATGTTCCTGCATGCGGCGAGTCTGCGCTTTGCCCATCCGCTCACCGCTGCGGCGCTCGACCTGCATGCACCCTTGCCCGACGACCTGCAGCAGTTCATCGATTACCTGGATGCCGAGGACGGTCCCGAAGATGCGTGAGCCTTACCAACTGATCGTCTTCGACTGGGATGGCACGCTGCTCGATTCTGCCGCCGCCATCGTCGCCGCCATCATGGGGGCCTGCAGTGATCTCGGCCTGCCGCGGCCACCCGAGGCGCGGGCGCGTCACGTCATCGGCCTGGGGCTTGGCGATGCGCTGCGCCATGCGGTCCCGGAGTTGCCGGAAAGCGATTATCCGCGCATGGTCGAGCGCTACCGCCATCACTACCTGGCCAGTGACCACGAACTCGCGCTGTTCGACGGCACGGCAGAGATGATCGACGCGCTGGCTGCGCGCGGGCGCCTGCTTGCAGTGGCTACCGGCAAGAGCCGGGTGGGCTTGGATCGCGCCCTGCGGCATTCCGGGCTGGGGGCGTATTTCCACGCCACGCGCTGCGCCGACGAGTGTTTCTCCAAGCCGCATCCGGCGATGCTGCTGGAGCTGATGGAGGAACTCGAGGTAGCGCCGGAGCGCACCCTGATGATCGGTGACACAACCCACGATCTGCAGATGGCCCGCAACGCCGGGGTCGATGGTCTGGCGGTTAGTTTTGGTGCCCATCCGCGCGCAGTGCTGGAGGCCGAACGGCCGCTGGCCTGCGTGCACGCGCCGGCGGAGCTGGCTGCGTGGCTGAACGAGAACGCCTGATCTGCGCGTCCGCCGCGCTGCGCGACGGCGGCGACGGCGTGCGCTTCGAGGTGATGCGTCATGGCAGGGTGCAGGCGGCCTTCGCGGTACGCTACTACGGCACCGTGTATGCCTATCTCAACCGCTGCGCCCACGTGCCCATCGAGCTCGACTGGCAGCCGGGGCGCTTTTTCGATCTCAGTGGGCATTACCTGATCTGTGCCGCGCATGGCGCCCACTATGCCGTACGTGACGGGCGCTGTGAGCTGGGGCCGTGCAAGGGAGCCCGCCTGGTGGCGGTGGAAGTGTGCGAGCGTGACGGCGGCGTCTTCGTGCGTGACGCCGACTGAGGTCAGGCGAGGATCAGGAACAGCGCCGGGTGCCGCGCCAGTTCGGGGCGTGCCGTCTTGCGCCACTGCGCGACCGGCTGGCTGCGGATCCATTCGTCCGCGGTGGTCAGGTCGCGCGCCACGCACAGGCGGGTTTCCGCGCGGCAGACGCGCAACAGGGCGTCGAGCATGCGCTCGTTGCGGTAGGGTGTTTCGATGAAGATCTGCGTGCGTCCGAGGCGGCGCGACTCTTCCTCGAGGCTGCGCAACTGGCTGTCGCGTTCGCCGTCGGCGACCGGCAGATAGCCGTGGAAGGTGAAGCTCTGGCCGTTGAGGCCGGAGGCCATGAGGGCGAGGAGGATGGACGAGGGGCCGACCAGCGGCGCCACGCGCACACCGAGGGCGTGCGCGCGGGCGACCAGGCGGGCGCCGGGGTCGGCTACTGCGGGGCAGCCGGCCTCCGACATCAGGCCGATGTCGTGTCCGGCCAGGGCCGGGGCAAGAAGCGCGTCGAGCGCGCCGGCGTTCTCTTCGCGCGGCAGTTCGTTGATCACGGTGTCGCGCAGCGGGCGCGGAAAGTCGAGCAGCTTGAGCTGCGCGCGCGCGGTCTTGGCGTTCTCGACGACGAAATGCTGCAGGCCGGCGCAGGTCTGCTGAACCTGCTGCGGCAGAAAGCCTGGCCACGGCGCCGGCCCCAGGCTCACCGGGACGAGGAAGAGGGTGCCGGTGCTCATGGCAGGGCCAGACCCTCGTTGCGCAGCATGCGCGACAGTTCGATCAGCGGCAGGCCGACGAGGGCGGTGGGGTCGTCGCCGGAGAGGGCGTCGAGCAAAGTGATGCCGAGACCCTCCGACTTGGCGCTGCCGGCGCAGTCGAGCGGGCGTTCCTTGTCGACATAGCGCACGATTTCGTCGTCGCTGTAGCGGCGCATGCGCACGATGGTCGGGACGCCGGTGCATTGCACGCGCCCGCTGGTGGTGTTGATCAGCGCCAATGCGGTGTGGAAGACCACCGTCTGGCCGCGCATGCGCTGCAACTGGGCGACGGCGCGTTCCACGGTACCGGGCTTGCCGAACACCTCGCTGCCGATGTGGGCGACCTGGTCGCTGCCGATCACCAGCGCCCCGGGGTGGCGGCCGGCGACGGCGCGCGCCTTCTCCACCGCCAGGCGCTCGGCGGTCTGCGGTGGGGTTTCGCCGGGAAGCGGGGTTTCATCAACTTCCGGACGGTCGGTTTCGAACGGCAGGGCGAGGCGTTCGAGCAGCATGCGGCGATACGCCGAAGTGGAGGCGAGGATGATCTTCATCGGCGTTGCAGGGGCGGCGGTTTGCGCGCAGCTGCGCGGGTAAACGCTGCTTTGACAGGGGAAGCCGAAAATAATATCATGCGCCCCTTATGTCGCAACAAGGTCATAGCCAGGTGAAGCTTGCCGATCCGATCAAGTTTGCGCGCGATGCCCGAGTCGCGCGTGGTGAGGTCGCGGTAGCGGAGCTGGGGCGGCTTGTCGATGTGCTGTCGGACGGCAGCGGCATGGTGTCCTGGGTGTTGCAGGGCGAGCTCGGTGAGGATCGCAAGCCTCGCCTGCTGCTCAGCGCTTCCGGGGTACTGCAGCTGCGTTGTCAGCGTTGTCTCGGCGGGTTGTCGTGGCCGCTTGAGCTGTCGTCGCGCCTGCTTGTCGTGCCGGTCGGGCAACCGATTCCGGACGAAGAGCTGGAGGACGATGCGCAGGACGCCATCGAGGCGGTGGCCGACATGGATGTGGTGGCATTGGTCGAGGAAGAGATTCTGCTGGCCTTGCCGATCGCTCCGCGACACGATGATTGTGAAGTTCCGCGCCCTCGTGGCGGGGACCAAAGGAAGTCGCCTTTTGCAGTGCTGGCGGGGCTCAAGGGCCGCGACGGTGGGCACGAGGCCTGATATTTTTTCAGGAGTTTTTCATGGCCGTTCAGCAAAACAAGAAGTCCCCCTCCAAGCGTGGCATGCACCGTGCGCACGATTTCCTGACCACGCCGCCGCTGGCTGTCGAAGCCACCACCGGCGAAGTGCATCTGCGTCACCACATCAGCCCCAACGGTTTCTACCGCGGCAAGAAGGTCGTCAAGACCAAGGGCGAGTAATCGTCCGCTGCTCCGGAAAAGGCGGCGCAGCGCCTCGGGCGCATGCGCCGTTTTTTCGTCCTGATTCTTCCTTTGCATACAATCTGAGAGTGCGATGAGTGTCACCGTTGCGATCGACTGCATGGGTGGCGATCATGGGCCGGCCGTGACCGTTCCGGCGGCGCTGTCGTTCCTGCGCAGCCATGCCGACGCCCGCGTCATCCTGGTCGGCAAGCCCGATGTGCTGGAGCCGGCGCTGGGCAGTGCGGCGGGCGCCTTTGGCGAACGCCTGCGCATCCATGCTGCCAGCGAAGTGGTGGGCATGGACGAATCGCCGGTAGTGGCGATGAAGAACAAGAAGGACTCGTCGATGCGCGTCGCTGCCAATCTGGTAAAGAGCGGTGATGCGCAGGCGGCGGTGTCCGCCGGCAACACCGGCGCGCTGATGGCGATTTCCCGCTTCGTGCTGAAGACCCTGCCGGGCATCGACCGTCCGGCGATTGCCACCGTGCTGCCGTCGATGCGCGGGCGCGTGTATGTGCTCGACCTCGGCGCCAACGTCGACTGCTCGGCCGAACACCTGCTGCAGTTCGGCATCATGGGTGCGCAGCTGGTCGCTGCCGTCGAGCACGTTGATCGTCCCCGTGTCGGCCTGCTCAACATCGGCGAGGAAGAGATCAAGGGCAACGAGGTGGTCAAGCAGGCTTCCGCGCTGCTGCGCGCCAGCGGGCTGAACTTCTGCGGCAACGTCGAGGACATCTACCGTGGGTCGGCCGACGTGGTGGTGTGCGACGGTTTCGTCGGCAACGTCGCGTTGAAGACCTCCGAAGGGCTGGCGCAGATGCTTACCGCCTTCCTCAAGCAGGAATTCGGCCGCAGCCTGCTCACCAAGGTAATGGCGGTACTGGCATTGCCGGTGCTGAGGGCCTTCAAGCGCCGCGTCGATCACCGCAGCTACAACGGCGCCACGCTGCTCGGTTTGCGCGGAGTGGTGGTGAAGAGCCATGGTTCGGCGGATGCCTACGGATTTGAACAAGCGATTCATCGCGCCGCCGAGGCGGCCGCCAACCGGCTCATCGAGCGCATTGGCGAGCGCATGGCGGCAATGAGCGAGGAGGCAAGCGCATGATCTACGCACGCATTGCCGGCACCGGCAGTTACCTGCCCGGCACGGCGGTGAGCAACAATGACCTGGTGGCGCGCGGGGTGGACACCTCGGACGACTGGGTGGTCGAGCGCACCGGCATCCGCACCCGCCATCTCGCCGAAGCGGGGCAGAGCGCCAGCGACCTGGCCTTCATCGCCGCGCAGCGCGCCATCGATGCGGCAGGCTGCGCAGCCGACGACATCGACCTGATCATCGTCGCCACATCCACGCCCGACTATATCTTCCCCAGTACCGCGGCCCTGCTGCAGGCCAAGCTCGGCATCCGCAACGGCTGTCCCGCCTTCGACGTGCAGGCGGTGTGCAGCGGCTTCGTGTATGCGCTGACGGTGGCGGAGAAGTTCATCCGTTCGGGCAGCAACAAGCGTGCGCTGGTCGTCGGTGCGGAAGTATTCTCGCGCATCCTCGACTGGTCCGATCGCGGCACCTGTGTGCTGTTCGGCGACGGCGCCGGCGCGGTGGTGCTGGAAGCCAGCGAAATGCCCGGCATCCGGGCCAGTGCGCTGCATGCGGACGGCAGTCATCACGGCATCCTCAACGTTCCGGGCGCGGTGTGCGGCGGCCAGGTTACCGGCGACCCCTTCCTGCGCATGGACGGTCAGGCGGTGTTCAAGTTCGCCGTCAAGGTGCTCGGCGATGTCGCGCTGGAAGTGCTCGAACAGGCCGGTGCGCTGCCGGCGCAGGTCGACTGGCTGATTCCCCACCAGGCCAACATCCGCATCCTGCAGGCCACCGCGAAGCGGCTCGGCATGTCCATGGAACGGGTGATTTCCACCGTAGACCGCCATGGCAACACCTCGGCGGCGTCCATCCCGCTGGCGCTGGACCTGGCCGTGCGCGACGGCCGCATCCTCCATGGGCATCGGGTGATCCTCGAAGGCGTGGGCGGCGGTTTCACCTGGGGTGCGGTGCTGCTCGACTTCTGAGTGGCCGGTAAACGGTTGTCAATGACGCCGCGGCCGGGGTCGCGGCGAAGCAGGGAGGCAAGATGAGTTTTGCGCTGGTTTTCCCGGGACAGGGGTCCCAGTCCGTCGGCATGATGGCCGGCTATGGCGACAGCGCGGTGATCCGCGCGACCTTTGCCGAGGCGTCGGACGCTCTCGGCGAGGATCTCTGGCAGATGGTGTGCGAGGGGCCGACCGAGCGTCTGGCCCTCACCGTCAACACCCAGCCGCTGATGCTCACCGCCGGCGTTGCCGCCTGGCGCGCCTGGCAGGCTGCGGGCGGTCCGGCGCCGGCGATGGTTGCCGGCCACAGCCTGGGTGAATACTCCGCGCTGGTGGCGGCCGGTGCGCTGGCTTTTGCCGATGCGGTGCCGCTGGTGCGCTTCCGCGCCCAGGCCATGCAGGAGGCCGTGCCGGCCGGCGAGGGGGCGATGGCCGCGCTCCTCGGGCTGGAGGCCGATGCGGTGCGCGAGGCCTGCGCCGAGGCGGCGCAGGGTGAAGTGGTCGAAGCGGCCAACCTCAATGCCCCCGGGCAGATCGTCATCGCCGGCGGCAAGGCCGCGGTCGAGCGCGCGGTCGAAGTCGCCAAGGCCCGGGGCGCCAAGCGCGCGGTGCTGCTGCCGGTGTCGGCGCCCTTCCATTGCGCGCTCATGAAGCCCGCTGCCGAGCGCCTCGCCGAGCGCCTCGCCGGGGTTGCCATCGCCAGGCCGCAGATCGCGGTGCTGAACAATGTCGATGTGGCGGTCTATGATGAGCCGGCGAAGATCCGCGACGCGCTGGTGCGTCAGGCCTTCTCGCCGGTGCGCTGGATCGAGACCGTTGAGGAGATGGCGCGGCGCGGCATGAGCCACGTCATCGAGTGCGGTCCGGGCAAGGTGCTGGCCGGCATGAGCAAGCGCATCGCCAAGGATGTGGAAGGCGGCTCGGCACACGATGCCGCCAGTCTGGAACAGGCCATCGCGGCCGTGCAGGGGCAGGGACAATGAGCAATCCGTTCTCCATGGAAGGGCAGGTCGCCCTGATCACCGGCGCGTCGCGCGGCATCGGCCGTGCGGTGCTGATGGAACTGGGCCGTCTGGGAGCGACCGTGGTCGGTACCGCGACTTCGGAAGCCGGCGCGGCGGACATCGGCAAGGCGATCGCCGAAGCCGGCCTGCAGGGTGCTGGCATGGTGCTCAATGTCACCGATGCCGCTGCCTGCGAGGCGCTGGTGAGCGAGGTGGAAAAGCGCTTCGGCGCCGTTGCGGTGCTGGTCAACAACGCCGGCATCACCCGCGACAACCTCGCCATGCGCATGAAGGACGAGGAGTGGGAGGCGGTCATCGACACCAACCTGAAGGCGGTGTTCCGCATGAGCCGGCTGGTGATGCGCGGCATGATGAAGGCGCGCTACGGGCGCATCGTCAGCATCACTTCGGTGGTGGGCAGCGCCGGCAACCCCGGGCAGGCCAACTATGCCGCCGCCAAGGCTGGCGTGGCCGGCATGAGCCGTGCGCTGGCGCGTGAGTTGGGCAGCCGCAACATCACCGTCAATTGCGTCGCACCCGGCTTCATCGATACCGACATGACCCGCGCGCTGCCCGATGCGGCGCGCGAGGCCCTGCTCGGCAACATCGCTCTTGGCCGCCTCGGCAAGCCTGAGGAGATCGCCGCTGCGGTGGCTTTCCTGGCCTCGCCGGCGGCCGCATACGTCACCGGCACGACGATGCACGTCAATGGCGGCATGTACATGTCGTAGGGCGTGCCTCCGCCTGCTCCGCTCGCCGGAGTGGGCGGATGTGCGTACCCGCATGTCGCGATAGCAGTTCCGGCGCTTTTTGGTAGAATACGCCGGCTTTTTTCTTATACACCTGCATCTTTCAGGGAAGGAGTTTGTTCATGGAGAACATCGAACAGCGCGTCAAGAAGATCGTCGCTGAGCAACTTGGCGTAAACGAAGCCGAAATCAAGAACGAGTCTTCGTTTGTGGACGATCTGGGCGCCGATTCGCTGGACACCGTGGAACTGGTCATGGCGCTGGAAGAAGAGTTCGAGTGCGAGATTCCGGACGAAGAGGCCGAGAAGATCACCAACGTTCAGCAGGCCATTGACTACGTCAATGCCCACCTGAAGAAGTAAGCGCTTCACAACGCTTGAAAAGCGGGCTCTGCGGTCGCCGCAGGGCCCGTCCTGTCTGTACCTTGTGGATTCTTACGGAGCATGCCCGTGTCGCGTCGTAGAGTCGTCGTAACCGGCCTGGGAGTGGTCTCGCCGGTCGGCAATACCGTTACTGAAGCCTGGGGCAACCTGGTCGCCGGCAAGAGCGGCATCGGTGCCATCACCCGTTTCGACACCAGCAACTTCGCCGTGCGCATTGCTGGCGAGGTGAAGGGTTTCGACGTTTCCGAGTACCTCTCGCCGAAAGAAGCGCGCCGCATGGATGTGTTCATCCACTACGGCATGGCGGCGGGCATCCAGGCCATCCGTGACGCCGGACTGGAGGTCACCGAGGCCAACGCCGACCGCATCGGGGTCAATATCGGTTCCGGCATCGGCGGTCTGCCGATGATCGAGGAAACCCACAACGACTTCCTCGGCGGCGGTCCGCGCAAGATTTCCCCGTTCTTCATTCCCGGCACCATCATCAACATGATCTCCGGCAACCTGTCGATCATGTTCGGCATGAAGGGGCCCAACATCTCGGTGGTCACCGCATGCACCACCGGGCTGCACGCCATCGGTCTCAGTGCGCGCATGATCGAGTACGGCGATGCCGACGTGATGGTCTGTGGCGGTGCTGAATCGACCGTCACCAATCTGGCCATCGGCGGCTTCTCGTCGGCCAAGGCACTGTCCACCCGCAACGACGACCCGGCTACCGCCAGCCGTCCGTGGGACAAAGATCGCGACGGTTTCGTGCTCGGCGAGGGCGCCGGCGTGATGGTGCTCGAAGAGTATGAGCACGCGGTCAGGCGCGGTGCGAAGATCTACGCCGAGTTGGCTGGCTTCGGCATGAGTGGCGACGCCTATCACATGACTGCGCCGGATACCGACGGCCCGCGTCGCAGCATGGTCAATGCGATGAAGAACGCCGGTGTGAACGTCGATGAGGTGAACTACCTCAATGCCCACGGCACTTCGACCCCGCTCGGCGACAAGAACGAGACCGAAGCCATCAAGCTGGCCTTCGGTGCGGAGGCGGCGAAGAAGCTGGTGGTCAATTCCACCAAGTCGATGACCGGTCACCTGCTCGGTGGCGCCGGCGGCCTGGAGTCGGTGTTTACCGTGCTGGCCGTGCACCATCAGGTGTCGCCGCCGACCATCAACATCTTCGAGCAGGATCCCGAGTGCGACCTGGACTACTGTGCCAACGTCGCGCGCCAGATGCCCATTGATGTCGCGCTGAAGAACAACTTCGGCTTCGGCGGCACCAACGGCACGCTGGTATTCCGCCGCTTCAGGTAAGTCCGGGGCGGGGGCTGTGCGCTACCCGCTCCATCTCGCCCTGCGGCGTTCGCGCCGCATTCTGACGCTGGTGTGCGCAATCCATGCGATTGCGGCACTGGCGTTGTTGTTTTCCGCGCCCCCCATCCTCCCTGCCGCCGTTGTGCTGGTGTTGCTCGTGCTGTCTGCGGTGCTGGCCTGGCGTCAGCTCGGCGGTGCGGCGTCGTGCGCGCTGGTGCTGGGCGGCGATGGGGCCCTGCGCATCGACGGCGCGGGCGGCGGGGATGGCGAGGAGGTCCATCTGCTGCCGGGCAGCACGGACTTCGGCTGGGCGCTGTGGCTGCAGTGGCGCAATGCCGCCGGGCGCAGCCAGGCCCTGATGCTGATGCCCGACAGCCTCGTCGAGCCTGGGCACTGGCCGGCCCTGCGGACCTGGCTGCGCCATCTCGGACGACCGCCGGGGTGACGCGCGTCGGCGTTCAGCGCTTGCGCGGTGGTGGGCGCAGGATGGTGGGGGTGCTGCGCGGCAACAGGCCGGGGTAGTCGCGTGAGTAGTGCAGGCCGCGGCTTTCCTTGCGGCGCAGCGCGCAGCGCACGATGAGGTCGGCGGTGGCGACGAGGTTGCGCAGTTCGATGAGATCGTTGCTGACGCGGAAGTTGGAATAGAACTCGTGGATCTCGCGCTCCAGCAGGCGGATGCGGTGGCGGGCGCGCAGCAGTCGCTTGTTGGTGCGCACGATGCCGACGTAGTCCCACATGAAGCGCCGCAGTTCGGCCCAGTTGTGCGAGATCACCACTTCTTCGTCGGCGTCGGTGACGCGGCTTTCGTCCCAGTCGGGGAGGGCGGGGAAGTCGCTGCGCGGTTTGGCGAGGATGTCCTGCGCCGCCGCCTCGCCGAACACCAGGCATTCGAGCAGCGAGTTGCTTGCCAGGCGGTTGGCGCCATGCAGGCCGGTGCATGCGGCCTCGCCGACGGCGTAGAGGTTGGCGACATCGGTGCGCGCGGAGAGATCGGTGACGATGCCACCGCAGGTGTAGTGTGCCGCCGGCACCACCGGGATGGGTTCGCGGGTGATGTCGATACCCAGTTCGAGGCAGCGCGCGTGGATGTTGGGGAAGTGTCCGCGCAGCCAGTCGGCGGGTTTGTGGCTGATGTCGAGGTATACGCAGTCGAGGCCGCGCTTCTTCATCTCGAAGTCGATGGCGCGCGCCACGACGTCGCGCGGCGCCAGTTCGGCGCGCGCATCGTGCTCGGGCATGAAGCGGGTGCCGTCGGGCAGGCACAGGATGCCGCCTTCACCGCGCACTGCTTCGGAGATCAGGAAGGACTTGGCCTGCGGGTGGTAGAGGCAGGTGGGGTGGAACTGGATGAACTCCATGTTCGCCACCCTGCAGCCGGCACGCCAGGCCATGGCGATGCCGTCGCCGGTGGCGACGTCGGGATTGGTCGTGTACAGATAGACCTTGCCCGCGCCACCGGTGGCGATCACCGTGCTGCGGGCGCCGAAGGTGGCCACCTGGCCGCTGTCGATGTCGAGTACGTAGGCGCCCAGGCAGCCGGCGCCGGAGCGACCGATCTTGTCGCCGAGGAGCAGGTCGACGGCAATGTGGTTCTCGAAGATGCGGATGCCCGGATGGGAGGTCACCTGCTCGCTGAGGGTGGCCTGCACCGCAGCGCCGGTGGCGTCGGCGGCGTGGATGATGCGCCGGTGGGAATGGCCGCCTTCGCGGGTGAGGTGGTAGCCGATGGCCGACTGGTCCTCACGCGTGAAGGGTACGCCGCGGTCGATCAGCCAGTCGATGGCCGCCTTGCCGTGCTCGACGACATAGCGCGTTGCCCGTGCATCGCAGAGGCCGGCGCCGGCGGTATAGGTGTCCTGGATGTGCGCCTCGATGGAGTCGGTGCTGTCGAGTACCGCGGCAATGCCGCCTTGCGCCCAGGCGCTGGCACTGTCGGCGAGGGCGCGCTTGGTGACCAGGGCGACCTGCTGACCGCGTTCGGCAAGGCGCAGGGCCATCGACTGGCCAGCGGTGCCGCTGCCGAGGATGAGGACGTCGAACTGTTTGATCAAGATGGGAGCTCGGGTGGGGGTTCCGGAGCGCCGGGGCGGATCTCCGGCAAGGGCGCAATATAGCACGAGGGGCGTTTCCCGGCTGGCTGCGCTGGTTATGCGGAGGACGGGCGGTGAAGTCCATGCGCGCTTCTGAACTATTTGATTGCAGCCCGGTCTGTCGTTCAAGCCGGTGCTTTTGCGGTGCTCGAGGGCAGTTCGCTTATACTCCCGGAGTTAATAACTCCTACGTAGAAACGATCTGTCCATGAGCGATCGGGAAATCGACCAGGTGCTTGTCGAACGCGTGCAGCGTGGCGACAAGCAGGCCTTCGGCTTGCTGGTGTCCAAGTACCAGCGCAAGCTGCACAGGCTGTTGTCACGCCTGATCCGTGATCCGGCCGAAGTAGAGGATGTCGCGCAGGAGACCTTCATCAAGGCCTATCGGGCCCTGGGGTCCTTTCGCGGTGACAGTGCGTTTTACACCTGGTTGTACAGGATAGGAATCAATACGGCGAAGAACTTCCTGGTGTCGCAGGGCCGGCGGGCGCCGACCTCCACCGAGTTCGATTCCGAGGAAGCGGAGAATTTCGACGACGGCGATCAGTTGCGCGACATCAATACGCCGGAGCGTTTGCTGATGACGCGCCAGATTGGCGAGACGGTGGAGGCCGCGATGGCGGCCCTGCCAGAGGAACTGCGTACGGCGATCATGTTGCGCGAGATCGAAGGTCTCAGCTACGAGGAAATCGCCGGCATCATGGACTGTCCGATCGGGACGGTGCGTTCGCGGATCTTCCGTGCGCGCGAGGCGATTTCTGAAAGGCTGAAGCCGTTGCTGGACACGGCTCCTGACAAACGTTGGTAGGTGGGTGGTGCTCATGAAGGACAAATTGTCGACCCTGCTCGATGGCGAACTGGACGAAGGCCTTGATGCGCCGCTCTTCGAGAACCTCAAACGCACCCCCGGCACACGCGCGGAGTGGGATGCCTGGTGCCTGATCGGCGACGTGCTGCGCGGGGATCAGTGCGGCGCGGTGGATTTCACCGCGCGGGTAATGGCCCGCCTTGACGACGAGCCCACGGTGCTGGCGCCGGTGCTGCGTCCCCCGGCGCGTGAGCGCAATGCGCTGCGCGAATCGCTGATGCCGCTGGCGGCTTCGGTGATGGGGGTGGCGGCGGTGGGCTGGGTGGCCCACACGCTGTGGTCTGCGGAGCAGACGGCGGGGCTGGAGGTGGCGGCAGTGCCGCTTGTCCAGGTTGCCGAACGCCCGCTGGCGGTGGTTGCGCCGGCAGCCGCGGTGGTCGAGTTCCGCCAGGCCGCCCAGGCCTCGCAGGGTGACCCGCATCGCGAGTACGTCTTCGTCCATCAGGCGATGACCGGCGGCGGACCGCTCCCCGGCGCGGTGCAGTACGTGCGCACGGTTTCCGACCTGCGTCGGGAAGGCGGCCGATGAGAGTTCTGGCAGTCAGTCTGGGGTTGTGCGCGGTACTTCTGTCCGCTCCCCCGCCGGTTAGGGCGCAGGATGATCCGCTGTCCTGGCTTGGCCGCATCGCCGCCGCCTCGCGTCAGCTCAGTTATGCCGGAACCTTCATCTATCAGTCCGGCCAGCACATGGAAACTTCGCGCATCGCCCATCTGGTCGATGCCGACGGCGAACACGAGCGCCTCGAGGTGCTCGATGGCAGTCCGCGTGAGGTGATCCGCTCCAACAACGAAGTGCTCTGTGTGCTCCCCGACCAGAAGGTGGTGATCATCGACGAAGCCGGCGGGCGCAGGGCTTTCCCGGCGCGGCTGCCGGCGTCCTTTGCCGGACTGGCGGAGAACTACCGTATCCGCAAGGGCGAGACGACGCGCGTGGCGGGTTACGAAACCCAGCAGATCGTCCTCGAGCCGCGTGATGACCTGCGTTTCGGCCACCAGCTGTGGGCTGAACAGGGATCCGCTCTGCTCCTCAAGGCGCGCATGGTCGATGGTCAGGGCCAGGTCATCGAGCAGTTCACCTTCAGCGAGGTGCGGATCGGCAATGTCGAGCGCGCCGCGCTCGCTCCGCGCTACCGCAAGGATGAGGAGTGGCGGGTGGTCAATACGCGCGGCAGCGAGGTCAGTCAGCAGGACGCCGGCTGGAAGGTCGGCGCGCTGCCCGGATTCGAGCTCGCCTCGGTCGTACGCCGGCCGCTCGGTGGCGAGCGGGGCGAGGTCGTGCACATGGTGTTCAGTGACGGCCTCGCCGCACTGTCGCTGTTCATCGAACCGCTTCCCGCCGGCGAGATGGGCGAGCAGGGCGTGCAGCGCTCCGGGCCGATCAATATCTACAAGCGTGTGGTCGACGGGCATCAGCTCACCGTGCTCGGTGAAGTGCCGGTGCGCGCGGTGCAGCGCCTGGGCGACGCGGTGACGCAATGATCGAGGCACGGGCACGGGTCGTTGCCGTCGAAGGCGCGCATGCGTGGGTGGAGGTCAGCGAGCAGCCCGGCGGCTGCGGACGCTGCGACGAACCCGGGGGCTGCCGTTCGCTGAAATTGAGCGGGCTGTTCCGTGATCCGCAGCAGCGCTTCCGCCTGCCCAATCACATCGGTGCGCGTCCGGGAGACAGCGTGCGCGTGTGCATGAGCGACGGCGCGCCGCTGCGCGCGGCGCTGGCCAGCTACGGTCTGGGTGCCTTGCTGACGGTGTGCGGCGGTGGCCTCGCGGCGCTGCTGGGCGGTGGCGGCGATGCCTGGGTGCTGGGTGGTGCGTTGGGCGGGCTGGCGCTGGCGGCGCTGGTCAACCGGACGCTGATGCGCAGCCGGCGCTGGCGTGGCGGGCTGCAGATGACGGTGGCCGGCGATGCGCCTTCGTGTACCGCGGGCGGTGCTCATGGCTGAGGTGGTGAGCCGCCAGCTCACTGTGTTGAGCCGTGAGTGGTGCCATCTCTGCCACGAACTGGTGGACCAGTTGCGGCCGCTCGCCACCGAGCTGGGGTGGTCGG
The DNA here is from genome assembly GCF_003034845.1 of Pseudothauera lacus. GTDB lineage: Bacteria > Pseudomonadota > Gammaproteobacteria > Burkholderiales > Rhodocyclaceae > Pseudothauera > Pseudothauera lacus. The sequence goes on from NZ_PZKC01000001.1 coordinate 65,751, forward strand.
TGGAAGTGATCGACGTCGATCAGCACCCCGAACTCGAGGCGCGCTGGGACGAACTGGTGCCGGTGGTGCTCGCCGGCGACGTCGAGCTTTGCCACTATCATCTCGACGAGGCGGCGGTGCGTGCCCATTGCGCGGCTTTTCCGCTAGAATCCGCCTCTTAGCGCATTCGGCCGTCCTTGGCCTTCCACTTCATCAGGGTGCCTTGCGGCGCCCTTTCTGTTGTCATCCATGCAGCAAGATACGCGAAACTTCTCCATCATTGCCCACATCGATCACGGCAAATCGACCCTTGCCGACCGCCTGATCCACTACTGTGGCGGCCTCTCCGACCGCGAGATGGAGCAGCAGGTGCTCGATTCGATGGATCTGGAGCGCGAGCGTGGCATCACCATCAAGGCTCAGACCGCAGCGTTGCAGTACAAGGCGCGCGATGGCCAGGTGTACAACCTGAATCTCATCGATACGCCGGGGCACGTGGACTTTTCCTACGAGGTCAGCCGCTCGCTGGCGGCCTGCGAGGGGGCACTGCTGGTGGTCGATGCCTCGCAGGGTGTGGAAGCCCAGACGGTGGCCAACTGTTACACCGCGCTCGATCAGGATGTCGAGGTGGTGCCGGTGCTCAACAAGATCGACCTGCCGGCGGCTGACCCCGACAACGCCCGTGCCGAGATCGAGGATGTCATCGGCGTCGATGCCTCCAATGCCATCCTGTGTTCGGCCAAGACCGGTCTCGGCATCGAGGAGGTGCTGGAGGCCATCGTGCAGCGCGTGCCGGCACCGCGCGGCAACGACGACGCGGCGCTGAAGGCGCTGATCATCGATTCCTGGTTCGATAACTACGTCGGCGTGGTGATGCTGGTGCGCGTGGTCGATGGCGCGCTGCGCCCGAAGGACAAGATCCGCTTCATGTCGTCCGGCGCGCAGTACCTGTGCGAACAGGTCGGCGTGTTCACCCCCAAGTCGGTGAGCCGCGATGTGCTCGCCGCCGGCAGCGTCGGTTTCGTGATTGCCGGCATCAAGGAAATCGATGCCGCCAAGGTTGGCGACACCATCACCCTGGTCAATCGCCCCGCGGCGGAGCCCCTGCCGGGTTTCAAGGAGATCAAGCCGCAGGTCTTCGCCGGCCTCTATCCGGTGGAGTCCTCGGAATACGACCAGTTGCGCGACTCGCTGGAGAAGCTGCGCCTCAATGACGCCTCGCTGCAGTTCGAGCCCGAAGTCTCGCAGGCGCTGGGCTTCGGCTTCCGCTGCGGCTTCCTCGGCCTGCTGCACATGGACATCGTGCAGGAGCGTCTGGAGCGCGAGTTCGACATGGACCTCATCACCACCGCGCCGACAGTGGTGTATGAGGTGGTGCTCAACGACGGCGAGGTCATCCATGTCGAGAATCCCGCCAAGCTGCCCGAGCCCGGCAAGTACCAGGACATCCGCGAACCCATCATCACCGCCACCATCTTCCTGCCGCAGGACTACGTCGGCCCGGTGATCACGCTGTGCAACCAGAAGCGCGGTGTGCAGGTGGACATGCGCTACCACGGCCGTCAGGTACAGCTGATCTACGATCTGCCGATGAACGAAGTGGTGATGGATTTCTTCGACAAGCTCAAGTCGGTGTCGCGCGGTTACGCCTCGCTCGACTACGAGTTCAAGGAGTACCGCAGCGCCGACCTGGTCAAGCTCGACATGATGGTCGGCGGCGAGAAGGTCGACGCACTCTCCGTCATCGTGCACCGCGCCAGCGCCCAGTACCGCGGACGGGAACTGGCATCGAAGCTGCGCGGGCTGATCCCGCGGCAGATGTTCGATGTTGCCGTGCAGGCGGCGATCGGTTCGCACATCATCGCCCGCGAGACCATCAAGGCGCTGCGCAAGAACGTGCTCGCCAAGTGCTACGGTGGCGACATCACCCGCAAGAAGAAGCTGCTCGAGAAGCAGAAGGAAGGCAAGAAGCGCATGAAGCAGGTCGGCAACGTGGAAATTCCGCAGGAAGCCTTCCTTGCCGTGCTGCGCGTCGAGGACGGCAAGTGAGTCTCCGCTGCGGCTTCTGTGGCCGGCCCCGAGAAGGGATTTAAGACGTGAATTTCGCCCTCATACTGTTCCTGCTGCTCGCCATCACCGCGCTGCTGTGGGCTGTCGACCGCTTCTACGCACGCAAGCGCCGTGCTCCCGGGGCGCCGGCGCCATGGTGGGTGGAGTACGGCGCGAGCTTCTTCCCGGTCATCCTGATCGTCTTCGTGCTGCGTTCCTTCCTCGTCGAGCCGTTCAAGATTCCCTCCGGTTCGATGATCCCGACGCTGCTGGTGGGCGACTACATCCTCGTCAACAAGTGGACCTACGGCATCCGCCTGCCGGTAATCAACAAGAAGATCATCTCCATCAACGACCCGCAGCGCGGCGACGTGATGGTCTTCCGCTATCCGGCCGACCCCTCGCTTGATTTCATCAAGCGCGTCGTCGGCGTGCCTGGCGACCGCGTCGAGTACCTCGACAAGCGCCTGCGCATCAATGGTGAAGAGGTGCCCCTGCGTGCCGACGGTGAATACCTGCACACCGACCGTCTGTACTATTCGCCGCGTTACGTCGAACAGCTCGGCGAGCGCAGTCATCAACTGCTCATCGAACAGGATGCGCCGGCCTTCGTTTCCCAGGTGATGGATTTTCCGTTCCGCCAGAACTGCACCTATACTAGTGCCGGCTTTCGTTGTACGGTACCCGAAGGGCATTACTTCGTTCTTGGTGACAACCGCGACGCGAGCAGCGACAGCCGGGTGTGGGGCTTCGTGCCGGACCGCAACATCGTCGGTCGCGCCTTCTTCATCTGGTTCAATTTCAGCGACATGAAGCGCATTGGCCGCTTCCACTGAACTAGGGGGTTCTTCGCATGCACAACAAGCAATCCGGCCTCAGCCTGGTCAGCGTGCTGATCCTTGGAGCCTTCTTCGCCTTCGTCCTGCTGATCGGTTTCCGCACCGTGCCGGCAGTGACCGAATACCTTGCGGTCAAGAAGGCCGTCCAGGCCATCGCTGAGGAAGGCGACAATGGTGCCTCGGTGACCGAGATGCGGCGCAGCTTCGACCGCCGCGCCAGCGTCGACAACGTCGAGTCGGTGCGCAGCCTCGATCTGGCCATTTCCAAGGTCGGCGGGCAGACGGTGGTCGAGGTGCAGTATGGGCGCGCGGTGCCGGTGGCGGGCAACGTCAGCCTGCTGATCGACTTCGACGTCTCGAATGTGCGCTGAGCGCGGATGACCCTGCAACACCTGCAGCGCGCCCTCGGGCACGAGTTTGCCGACCAGGCGCTGCTGCGGCAGGCACTGACCCACCGCAGCCACGGCCTGCCCAACAACGAGCGCCTGGAATTTCTCGGCGACAGCATCCTCAACTGCGTGGTGTCGATGGCGCTCTTTGAGCGCTTTGGTCAGTTGCGCGAAGGTGAGCTGTCGCGCCTGCGCGCTTCGCTGGTGCGCCAGGATGCATTGCACCGCATCGCCGTCGAACTCCAGCTTGGCGATCATCTCAACCTCGGCGAGGGCGAGATGAAGTCGGGCGGCTTCCGTCGCCCCTCCATCCTTGCCGATGCGCTTGAGGCGGTCTTTGCGGCGGTCTTCCTGGATGCCGGCTTTGCCACCGCGAAGGCGCTCATCGACCGCCTCTATGGCCCGCACATCGACGCCGTCAATCCCGGTGCGCCGACCAAGGATCCCAAGACCGCCCTGCAGGAATGGCTGCAGGGGCGGCGCATGAAGCTGCCGCGTTACGAGATGGTGCAGGTGCTCGGCGAAGCCCATGCGCAGGAATTCGAGGTTGCCTGCACCATCGATGCGCTGCCGGCCCCCACCATCGGTCGCGGCCCCAGTCGCCGCGCGGCAGAACAGCAGTCGGCGGAACTTGCGCTGGCACAACTGAGAAAGAAATGAACGATTCCACCGCGGGTGCGCCCGCTGCAACGCCTTTTCGCACCGGCTTCGTCGCCATCGTCGGGCGGCCCAACGTCGGCAAGTCCACCTTGTTGAACCGCCTGATCGGGCAGAAGATCAGCATCGTCTCCAGCAAGGCGCAGACCACCCGCCACCGCGTCACCGGCATCCGTAGCGACGCGGCCGCGCAGTTTGTCTTTGTCGACACGCCGGGCTTCCAGACCCAGCACCGCAACGCCCTCAACCGCTCGATGAACCGCACCGTCACCCAGGTGCTGAAGGACGTCGATCTGGTCTTCCTGGTGGTCGAGGCCGGGCGCTTCGGCGAGGACGACCGCAAGGTGGTCGAGGTGCTGCCCGCCGATGCCCGCGTGGTGCTGGTGATCAACAAGGTCGACCGCCTGGAGGACAAGCGCCGCCTGCTGCCCTTCATCCAGGAGATGAGCGCGGTGTATCCGTTTGCCGAGATCGTGCCGCTGTCGGCTGAACGCGGCACCAATGTCGATGAGCTGGTACGCGCCGCCACGCCGCTGCTGCCCGAAGGCAGTCCGATGTTCGGCGAGGACGAGATCACCGATCGCAGCGAGCGCTTTCTCGCTTCCGAATTCCTGCGCGAGAAGCTCTTCCGCCTCCTCGGCGACGAGCTGCCTTACGGCATGGCGGTGGAGATCGAGAAGTTCGAGGTCGAAGGCCGCCTGCGCCGCATTCATGCCGCGGTGATCGTCGACAAGCCCGGGCACAAGGGCATCGTCATCGGCAAGGGCGGCGAGCGCCTGAAGCGCATCGCCTCGGAAGCGCGCGTGGAGCTGGAGAAACTGTTCGACGGCAAGGTCTTCCTCGAGGTCTGGGTGAAGGTCAAGAGCGGCTGGGCGGACGACGAGCGTGCGCTGAAGAGCCTCGGCTACGAATAACCGGCCCGGCGGTGCGGCGTGAGCCCCAAGCAGCGCATCGAACAGCAGCCGTCCTTCGTGCTGCACACCTATCCATGGCGTGAAACCAGCCTGATCGCGGAGATCTTTTCGCGTGACCATGGCCGCGTCGCACTGGTGGCGAAGGGTGCGCGGCGCCCGCAGTCGCCGCTGCGCGGCGTGCTGATGGCCTTCCAGCCCTTGCTGGTGGACTGGTCCGGCGGCGGCGAGGTGAAGACCCTGGTGCGCGCCGAATGGCAGGGCGGCCAGCCCTTGCTCGGCGGCCGCGCGCTGCTCTGCGGCTACTACCTCAACGAACTGCTGGTGCGCCTGAGCGCACGCGAAGACGCGCATCCGGTGCTCTTCGCCGCGTATGCCGATGCGTTGCGTGAGTTCGCCCGCGGCGATGCCCTCGCACCCGTGCTGCGCCGCTTCGAGCTCGCCCTGCTCAACGAGCTGGGCTACGGCGCCGGCCTCGACGTCGAGGCCGACAGCGGCGAGGCGGTGCGGCCGGCGCAGGACTACCTCTATATAATCGAACGCGGACCGCTGCCGCTGGCCACCCACGCAGCGGCGGATGCGGAGCAGCCGGTGATCAGCGGACGCAGCCTGCTGGCGATGGCGGCAGGCGATTTTTCCGCCGCCGAGACCCTGGCGCAGAGCAAGACCCTGCTGCGCGCCATCATCAACCACTACCTGGGCGGCCAGCCGCTGCAGTCGCGCCGGGTGTTGAAGGAGTTGCAGGAACTGTGATCGAACTCGGCGTCAATATCGACCACGTCGCCACGCTGCGCCAGGCGCGCCGCACCTGGGAGCCCGACCCCGTGTGGGCGGCGGTGGAGGCGCATCTCGGCGGTGCGGACGGCATCACCATCCATCTGCGCGAGGACCGTCGTCACATCAATGACGAGGACGTGCGCCGCCTGCGCGAGCTCACCCAGGTCAAGCTCAACCTGGAAATGGCAGCGACCGACGAGATGGTCGCCATTGCCTGCCGGGTGAAGCCGGAGATGGCCATGCTGGTGCCCGAGGGGCGGCTTGAGGTGACCACCGAAGGCGGGCTGGACATCCTCGCCAACGAGGCGATGCTGAAAGACGTGGTCTCCCGGCTGGCCGATGCCGGCATCCTCACCAGCGTCTTCATCGATGCCGACCTGGCGCAGATCGATGCCGCCGCGCGCATCGGTGCACGGGTCTGCGAGGTGCACACCGGCCCGTATGCCCACGCCTTCCACAGTGCCGGACGCGATGCCGAAGCGCCCGCGGTGCTCGCCGAGATCCGCCGCATTGCGGTGGCCGGCGAGGCCATCCGCGCGCTGGGCATGCGCTTCAACGCCGGTCACGCGCTCAACTACTACAACGTTCAGCCCATCTCCCGCCTGCCCGGGGTGCGCGAACTGCACATCGGTCACGCCATCGTCAGTCGCGCGGTGTTCGTCGGCTTGCGCGAAGCGGTCGGCGAGATGAAGCGCCTGATGCGCGAGGCGGCCGGCCCGCACGCATGATCCACGGCATCGGCACTGACATCGTCCACGTCGCGCGCATGCGCACGGCGCTGGAACGCCATGGCGAGCGTTTCGCCGTCCGCATCCTCGCCGCCGGCGAGCGCGCCGCCTGGGCTGCCAGTCGCGACCCGGCGCGCTTCCTGGCGAAGCGTTTCGCCGCCAAGGAGGCCTTCGGCAAGGCGCTCGGCACCGGCGTCGCGGTGCCCGCCACCCTTCATGCGGTTGCCGTGGGGCACGATGCGCTGGGCAAGCCGCTGTACGAGTTCGACCAGCGCCTCGCCGCTCACATGGCCGGACACGGCCTCTCCGCCCATCTCAGTCTGGCCGACGAGGTGGACCACGTCGTCGCCTTTGCCCTGATCGAACGCGCATGAACCTTCCCGCCATACACCTGCCGCTCGGCCCGGTGATGCTCGACGTCGCCGGCACCACGCTCAGCGACGAGGAGCGCGAGCGCCTGCAGGACCCGCTGGTCGGCGGGGTGATCCTGTTTGCACGCAACTTCAGTGACTCCGAGCAGCTCTCCGCGCTCACCGCGGAGATCCGCGCGCTGCGCAATCCGCCCCTGCTGATCGCGGTGGATCACGAAGGCGGGCGGGTGCAGCGCTTCCGCAACGCCGGCTTCACCCGGCTGCCCTCGATGCGTGCGCTCGGCGCACTGTGGGAGAAGGACCATCTGGCCGCACTGGATGCAGCGCGCGACACCGGCTACGTGCTGGCCGCCGAGCTGCTTGCGCATGGGGTGGACCTGAGCTTCACCCCGGTGCTCGACCTGGACTACGGCTGCAGCCGGGCGATCGGCAACCGCGCCTTCCATCGTGACCCTGCAACCACCGCCGCGCTCGCCCAGGCCCTGGTCGCCGGCATGGCGGAAGCGGGCATGAAGAGCGTGGGCAAGCATTTCCCCGGGCATGGTTACGTGGAGGCCGACTCCCATGTCGACGTGCCGGTCGATGCGCGCAGCTTCGACGACATCTGGGCGCAGGACATCGCCCCCTACCGCCACCGCCTGGGCCGCCAGCTTGGTGGGGTGATGCCGGCGCACGTCATCTATCCGGCGGCCGATCCGAATCCCGCGGGCTTCTCGCGTTTCTGGCTGCAGGATGTGCTGCGCGGCCGGGTCGGCTTCTGCGGGGCGATCTTCAGCGACGACCTCAACATGGAAGGCGCGCTGGTCGCCGGCGACATCGTCGGCCGTGCCCGCGCCGCGCATGAGGCGGGCTGCGACATGGTGCTGGTGTGCAACCGTCCTGATCTGGCCGCTGAACTGCTCGACCGCTGGGTGCCGGCACCTGACCCCGAAGGCCTGCGCCGCATCGCCGCGCTGCGCGGTCAGGCGCGCCACGCCGACCCTTTCGCGCTGGAACTCGCGCCGCGCTATGCGCAGGCGCGCGAGGTTGTGCGCACGCTGGCCGAGCACGACGCCACCGCGCCGATGATGGCCGCCGGCACCAGCGGCGACGCCACGCCGGCCTGAGACCATGGGCGGCACCGCAGCACCGGCCTTCGACGCGCGCACTTTTCTCAGGACGGTGCCGGAGGAGCCCGGCGTCTATCGCATGATCGGCGCCGAGGAGCGCGTGCTTTACGTCGGCAAGGCCAAGAACCTCAAACGCCGAGTTTCCAGCTACTTCCAGAAGACCCTCTCCAGCCCGCGCATCGCCATGATGGTGGCGCAGATCGAGCGCGTCGACGTCACCCCGACGCGCTCCGAGGCCGAGGCCCTGCTGCTCGAGAACAACCTCATCAAGAGCCTGGCGCCGCGCTACAACATCCTCTTCCGCGACGACAAGTCCTACCCCTACATCGAGCTCTCCGCCGACGACTTTCCGCGCCTGGCCTACCACCGCGGCGCCTTCGCCAGGGGCGCGCGCTACTTCGGCCCCTTTCCCAACGCCTGGGCGGTGCGCGAGAGCATCCACCTGCTGCAGAAGACCTTTCAGCTGCGCACCTGCGAGAACTCGGTGTTCCAGAACCGCTCGCGGCCCTGCCTGCTGCACCAGATCAAGCGCTGCACCGCGCCCTGCGTCGGTGCCATCGGACACGACGCCTACGCCGCCGATGTGAAGCTCGCCGCGCGTTTCCTCGACGGACGCGCCAGCGAGGTCATCGACGACCTCAGCGCGCGCATGCACGACGCAGCCGAACGCCTCGCCTTCGAGGAGGCCGCCGCCTGCCGCGATCAGGTGCGCGTGCTGCAGGCCGTGCTGCACCGCCAGTTCGTGGACAGCCGCAAGGACGAGGACGTGGATATCCTCGCCGCGGCGGAAGAGGGCGGGGTGGCCTGCGTGAACATCGCCATGGTGCGCGGCGGCCGCCACCTTGGCGACCGCCCGCAGTTCCCCAGCAATGCCGCCGGCTGCGCGGCCGACGATGCGCTGCTGGCTTTCGTCGAACAGCACTACGCGGTGCATCCGATGCCCGCCCGCCTGCTGGTGGCGAACCCTTCCGCCGCGCTGCGCGAGCTCCTCGGCGAACTGTCCGACACCCCCTGCGCGCTCGCCGCACCGCGCTTTGCCGCGGAGAAGGCCTGGCTGGAAATGGCGCACAAGAACGCACAGCTCGCCATCCAGACGCGCGCGCGCGACACCGGACGCAGCGAGCAGCGCCTGGAAGCGTTGCGCGAGGCGCTCGAGCTGCCTGAGCCGCCACGCCGCATCGAATGCTTCGACATCAGCCACACCATGGGTGAGGCCACCGTGGCGTCCTGCGTGGTGTGCGTGGATGGGGCGATGAAGAATGCCGAGTACCGCCGCTACAACATCGCCGGCATCACCGGCGGCGACGACTTCGCCGCCATGCGCCAGGTGCTGGAGCGGCGCTACGGCAAGGTGGCGGCGGGGGAGGGCCTGTGCCCCGACCTGATCCTGATCGACGGCGGCAAGGGTCAGGTGAGTGCGGCGCGCGCCATCCTTGCCGAAGTCGGCCTGGAGTCGGTGGCCATGGTCGGCGTGGCCAAGGGCGAAGGGCGCAAGCCCGGGCTGGAGTCGCTGATCTTTCCCGACGGGCGCGAGGCCCTGCACCTGGAGCCGTCGGCCGCGGCCCTGCACCTGATCCAGGAAATCCGCGACGAGGCCCACCGCTTCGCCATCACCGGCCACCGCGCACGCCGTGCCAAGGCGCGCATCGGTTCGCGGCTGGAAGATATTCCCGGGGTCGGGCCGAGCCGGCGGCGCAACCTGCTCGCCACCTTTGGTGGCATCGATGGGGTGCGTAACGCCACCGTCGAGGACCTGTGCCGGGTCGAAGGCATCAGCGCCGCACTGGCGCAGCGCATCCACGACCAGTTGCGCGGCTGAAGCGCGCGGCGGGCGGCCTTACTGCGGCAGGCGGCCGAGGTTGCCGATGGTGGCCTTGAGACGGTCGATCTCGGCTGCGCTCCAGCCTGTGGGGGCGCTCACCGCCAGCCAGGCGTCGATGTAATGCTCGGTGGCGTAAACGTGGCCGTAGCCTGCCGGCGCCTTGTCGCCGGCGGCGATGTCAACCGCCAGCTGCAGCATGGTCACCACCGGAAACCAGCGCAGCGCAGGGGAGACGTCCGGGCCACGGGGGCCGGACAGCCATTCCGGTTCGCGCAGGAAGGCCAGCGGGTCGAAAAAGCTCACCGGATCGCTGGCGTACTGCAGGTAGACGATGCGCAGCGGCCCCCAGGGGGCATCGAAGTCTTCCAGCGTGCCGTCCTGGTTGGCGAAACGCACCAGTGCGCCGTCGCGGAAACGCGGCAGCCAGGCCGGCGATCCCGGATTGCGGTTGGCGGTGAGCCACTGCCAGTTGGTGCTGCGGAAGGGCGGGCCGCTCCACAGTGCGCCGTGCAGGGGGTTGCCGACGATCTCCCAGGCTTCGGCGGAACGCTGCGAGTTCAGCGCGCCGAGGCTCAGTCCGTGCAGGTAGAGGCGTGGTCGCTGCGCTGCCGGCAGGCCCTGCCAGTGCCCGTAGACGCGCTGGAAGAGGGCACGCGCCGTGTCGGCGCCGTAGTCCGGCTGGGCGAGCAGCGACAGCCAGCTGGGCAGATAGGAGTACTGCACGGCAACGCTGGCGACGTCGCCGCGGTGCAGGTATTCGAGGCTGGTGATTGCCCCGGGGTCGATCCAGCCAGTGCCGGTGGGCGTAACGATGACCAGCACCGCGCGCTCGAAGCCGCCGCTGCGCAACAGCTCCTGGAATGCCAGCTCGACACGTCCGGCGATGCTGTCGGCCGAATTGAGCCCGGCATAGACCCGCAGCGGCTGTTGCACCGGGGCGTCGCCAAAACGTGCGAGCTCGTCGGCCGACGGTGCCCGCGCGACGAAGCGGCGCCCCTGGCGGCCGAGATCCTTCCAGGCGATCAGTGAGGCCGGGCTGCCGGTGACGAGGGCGTCCTGCGGCGGCTCGACTTCGTCCTCGATCAGTGCATCGAGCTGTGCGAAGGAGGTGTCGAAGGCGTTCATCACGAAGCGTGCGAAGACGCCGTCGATCACCGACCAGAACAGCAGGAGGGCGGTCAGCAGGCCAGCCATCGCGGAGATCCGTCGCGGTACCAGGCGGTTCATCCAGCGCGACACCAGGCGTGCGCACAGCCCGAACAGGCGCGCCAGGGCCAGCAGTACGGCGAATACCGCGCTGGCGATGAGGCCGACCGACAGAGGGCGGCTGCTTTCAACCGGCGGCATCTGCATCAGCGTACGCACCGAATCCTGCCAGGCCGAGGCCTGCAGCAGGAAAGCCACCGCCACGCCAAGGCAGAACAGGCCGAGCAAGCCTTTCAGGACCCAGCGCGAACGCCCGTGTACCACCGGCAGTTCGAGGTAATGCCACAGCCAGCGTCCGAACACGCCGATGCCGTAACCGGCTGCCAGCGCCACGCCGGAGAGCAGGCCCTGCATCACGAATGGACGCGGCACCAGGCTGGGCGTGAGCGAGACGGCGAAGAACAGTGTGCCGAGGATCAGGCCGATCGGCGACAGGGAGCGCAGCAGGCGCTCGGCGCAGGCTTGCAGCATCGCGGCGGTTGCGGCGGCAGTGGGGCCGCCAAGGGTGGCAAAGCCTGCAGTATACGGTGGCCCCGGGTGCATGCGCGCGCGCTGAAAGCGGGCGGGGAGCAGCTATACTACGCCTTGCCAGAACACTTCCGGCCGACGAGGGCCGCGCGATGCCGCTGAACATTCCCAATACGCTGACCTGGGCGCGGATCGCCCTCATCCCGATCTTCGTCGGCGTGTTCTATCTCCCCGATGGTGTGCTTTCCGGCACGCACAAGAACCTGGTGTCCACCGCGATCTTCATCGTTGCCGCGGTCACCGACTGGTTCGATGGCTATCTTGCGCGCAGCCTTGGCCAGACCTCGGCTTTCGGGGCCTTCCTCGATCCGGTCGCCGACAAGCTGATGGTGGCCGCGGCGCTGATCCTGCTGGTCCAGCTCGGGCGTACCGATGCCATCTTCGCGGTGATCATCATCGGGCGCGAGATCACCATCTCCGCACTGCGTGAATGGATGGCGCAGGTCGGCAAATCGGCCAGTGTGGCGGTGGCCTATGTCGGCAAGCTGAAGACCGCGGCGCAGATGGTTGCCATCCCGATGCTGCTCTTCAACGCCCCCTTCCTCGGTATGGACATGCGGGTGCTCGGCGAATGGCTGATCTACGTTGCCGCCGGTCTCACGCTGTGGTCGATGGGCTACTATCTGCACCGCGCGATGCCCTTGCTGCGCGAGCATCGTTGAAGGATGGCAGCAATGCAGCTCGTGGTTGACAAGATCGAAGTGGCGTCTATAATGGCGATCTTTCCAGCGGGAATAGCTCAGTTGGTAGAGCGCAACCTTGCCAAGGTTGAGGTCGCGAGTTCGAGACTCGTTTCCCGCTCCAGTTTTCAGGATGTGGCGGCTGCCGCATCCGGCAAGACCCGATGGAGGCAGTCGGGCCAGCCGTAAAGCACAACGGCGCGATGGCAGAGTGGTTATGCAGCGGCCTGCAAAGCCGTGTACCCCGGTTCGATTCCGAGTCGCGCCTCCAGTAAAAACAAAGACTTGAACCCGCTTCGGCGGGTTTTTTGTTTTCTGCGGCAGGGGTTTCGTGGCCCCGTTCCCGCCTTGCCGGCGAAGCGCCTCAGTCCGTTGTGCCGGCTGGCTGCGCGCCGCATGCCTGCAGCCAGGCGAGGAAGTCCGCCGCCGGCAGCGCCGGGGCAAACAGGAAGCCCTGCACGATCTGGCAGTCGCGCGCCTTCAGCCACTCAAGCTGGGCGGCGTTCTCGACGCCTTCGGCGACGACCTCAAGGCCAAGATCGCGGGCCAGCGAGAGGGTGGCGGAGGCCACGGCGACGTCTTCGGCGTCGCCCGGCAGGTCGCGCACGAAGGAGCGGTCGATCTTGAGGCGGCTGATCGGCAGGCGTTTGAGGTAGGCGAGGCTTGAGTAGCCGGTGCCGAAGTCGTCGAGGGCAAGGCCAAGGCCGAGTCCCCCCAGGCGCTGCAGACGCTCGTGCAGGGCGTCGGAGGGCTGCATCAGCGCGCTTTCGGTGATTTCCAGTTCGATCAGGCGCGGGTTGGCTCCGGTGCGCGCGAGAATGTCGGCGACGCGGTCGACGAAATCGGCACGGCGGAACTGCAGCGCGGAGATGTTGACCGCGATGGTCAGCAGCCGGCCGGCGCGTGCGCACAGGGCCTGCTGCCGGCAGGCCTGTTCGAGCACCCAGTCGCCAAGGGCGACGATGAGGCCGGAGTCTTCGGCGACGGGGATGAACTGTGCCGGCATGATCATCCCCATCTCCGGGTGCTGCCAGCGCACCAGCGCCTCGCAACCGCACACCTGGCCGTCGGCAACGCGGATCTGCGGCTGGTAATGCAGGCTCAGTTCGTCCTGCTCGATGGCCCGGCGCAGGGCGTTCTCCAGCATCAGGCGTTCGAAGGCGCGTACGTTCATGTCGGCGACGAAGAACTGGAAGCCGTTGCGTCCGGCCTCCTTGGCGCCATACATGGCGGTGTCGGCGTGCTTGAGCAGGGTGTCGACGTCGCGTCCGTCGGCCGGACAGAGGGCGATGCCGATGCTTACCGTGGGGCTCAGTTCATGGCCCTCGACACTCACCGGTGCGGACAGCGCGGCGATCATCTTGCGTGCCACCACGGCGGCGTCCTCGGGGTGCTCGAGGCGCGGCAGCAGGGCGACGAACTCGTCGCCGCCGAGACGGGCGAGGATGTCGTCGTCGCGCAGGCAGGCGGCCAGACGGCCGGCGACGATGGCGAGCAGGCGGTCGCCAACTGGATGGCCGAGCGAATCGTTGATGGTCTTGAACTTGTCGAGATCGAGGAACAGCACTGCCGCGCTGTGCCCGTGGCGCTCGGCTCCCTGCACTGCGGCGCGGGCGTGGCTGAGCCACAGGCTGCGGTTGGGCAGGCCGGTGAGGGCGTCATAGTGGGCGAGGTACTGGATGTGGGCTTCGGCCTTGCGCGAGGCGGTGACGTCCTGCACCGTGCCGCGCAGGCGGTGGGGGCGGCCGTCGAGCCATTCGCTCTCGATCTGGAAGCGTGTGATCAGCCCCGGGTTGGCGGCACTGCGGCAGTCGAGCGCGCGCTCCTGGGGGCGGAAGAGGACTGCGTTGATGGCCTCGCGCAGCGCCTCGCGGTCATCCTCGTGGATGAAGGGATAGAGGTCGCGCAGTGCGCGGGTCGCTGCCCGGGGCAGGCCGAGCAGCTTCTGCAGTTCGTCCGAACAGTGCAGCGCGCTGCCGTCGGCGTTGCATTCCCAGCTTCCCAGGCGGGCGATGCGCTGGGCGCGGTTGAGTGCCTGGCCCTGTGCATCCAGGCGTTTGGTAAGGGTCGCAAGCTCGGCTGTGCGGCGCGCGACCAGTAGCGAGATGCGCCGGGTGTGGCCGCTGGCGATGAGCAGGAAGCCGCCCAGCATGCCTACGGTGGCCAGTCCGAAGACGATCGTTGCCCATGCCGCCCAGCTGCGTTGGGCATGGGTGTAGGCACTGGTGGCACGCAGGCGGATTTCCCAGTTGCGTTCGGCAAATCGCAGGGCGGCGGTATGCGCGCCGTGGGGTGGCAGCCAGTCGCGACGCTCGCAGCCCTCCGGGCCGTAGAGGCGGCGGTTGGCCAGTGCCGCTTCGGTGTCGATCAGGCAGAGCTCGATTCCTTCGCTGTGAGTCGGACCGATGATCGCGTCGAGGGTGTCGTCCATCCGGAAGACTGCCGAGACCACGCCCTTCAGAGGGCCTTGGCGGTCCGCCGCGCCGCCTTCGAAAACGGCCTGATAGACCACTACGCCGCGCTGGCTGCCATCTTCCTGGACCAGGCGGAAGCCCTCGGTGACCACTGCCATGCCGGTGGCGCGGCTGCGCTCGATGGCGCTCGCCGTGGCCGGCAAGGACAGCGGGTTGAGGCCATACGCCGCGCGGTTGCGCGAGAAAGGTTCGACGAGGGTGATCGGCAGGTACTCCGCGGCCAGCGCAGCGGGAAAGGTGCGTCCGCTGGTGTCGCGGTCGAGGATGCGGTAATCGTCGCCGTGCTGCCCCCGCACGGCGCGCTCGAAACCCTGCCGCATCTCCTCCCGGACGAGCGGACTCCAGCCGAAGTTCTGCGTGCCCGGGTAGCGTTGCAGCCATGGACTGACGAAGGCGCGGAACTTCTGCCGGTCGATGTCGGTGGCGACCGCCATGAAGTGCTGCACGGCGAGGGTCATGTCGATCTGGGCGTCGAGGCGTTTGCGGATCAGGCTGGAAAGATGTTCGCTGTCGCGGTCGAACTGGGCCTCGATACGTTGCGCCTCCCAGTTGCGCACCTGCAACAGGGCGCTGGCTACCAGCAGGATGGCCAGCGCCATCGGCAGCCCGACGCCGAACTTGCGCTCACGCCAGTCCTCGCGCGGCTGACCAAGCAGGACGAACATCAGAGGCAGCGCGATGACGGCGCCAAGGGTGTCGCCCACCCACCAGTTCCACCAGTTGAACAGCCCATCGCCCGGCGGCACGAAGCCCGCTTGCAACAGCACGGGAATGGCCATGCTGGCCGCGGGCAGGCAGCCGAGGGGGGCGACGATGGCGATCAGGCGCAGCACCGACGCCGGGGTGTCGAGCGCATTGGGAAAGCCCACCAGACGCTGTGCCAGCCAGGCGCCCCAGAGTGCTTGCACTCCGGCAAAGAGTGCGATCGCCAGTGGCGCCCAGTGGCTGAAGGGCTGGTGGCCGGTTTGCCAGGCAGCGAAAGCCTGTACGGCTACCGAGCCGAGGACGACGGCCGGAAACACGCGGGGGCCGTAGATGATGGCGGCGCCGAGCGCGATGCCGGCCGGCGGAAAGATGGGTGCCGCGTAACCGGGCGGGACGGCGAAGTGCAGTGCCAGCCAGCCGGTCAGGGCGTAGGCCACGGCAATCAGTGCAAGGAGACGCAGGGTCGAGCTCATCCAGTGTTCCGAAAGCGTTGCAGGCCGTGCTGCTGGCCTCGCATGCGCGGGGATGCGATAATCCGCCACTTTATGCCGTGCGGCGTTTCCGGTCGCGGGCAACTTTCACGGTTTATACGGGAATCGAGATGTTCGAGGCAGTCCGCAGCAACAAACGCTTTGCCCAGGTCGTTCTGGCCATCCTGATCGTACCCTTTGCCTTCTTCGGCATGGACGCCTATTTCACCGACGGTCCCGCGGGCAACGAAGTGGCCACCGTGGGCGATTCGAAGATCTACGCGGTGGAGTTCGAGGACGCTCTGCGCGAGCAGCAGACCCGTCTGCGCGAAGCCATGGGTGCTCAGGTCGATCGCGCGATGCTCGATTCGCTCGAACTGCGCCGCGCGGTGATCGAAAACCTTGTCAATCAGCGTCTGCTGGCCCTGTATGCGGCGGAAAACCGTCTCGTTGTCACCCAGCAGCAACTGGCGGAGACCATCGCCGAAGTGCCTGCCTTCCAGGACAACGGGCGTTTTTCCATGGAGCGCTACGAGGCCCTGCTGCGCGCCCAGGGCATGAGCCCGGCCGGTTTCGAAGCCCGTCTCAGCCAGGATATCCGTATCCAGCAACTGGCGCTGGCCGTGGGTGAAGGGGCTTTTGCCGCCGAAGAGTCGGCGCGCCGCTTCCTCCTTGCCCAGCTTGAAGAGCGCGAGGTGCGCGAGCTGGCCTTCTCCGCCGCCGACCATGTTGCCGGAGTGAGTCTCGACGAAGGTGCCGCGCAGGCGTTCTACGACGCCAATACCCAGCGCTTCGAGCTGCCCGCGCGGGTGCGCGCCGAATACGTGGTCTTCGATCAGGCCGCCGTGCTTGCCGGCGTCAACGTTTCCGAAGCCGAAGTGCGCGCCTTCTACGAGGCCAGCGCGGAGCGCTTTGGCGTGCCCGAAGAGCGTCGTGCGCGTCACATCCTGCTCGAAGTGAGCGATGCCGCCGACACCGAAGCGGTGCGTGCCGAGGCGGTGGCGCTGATCGAGCGCCTGCGTGCCGAGCCGACCGCCTTTGCGGCACTGGCGCGCGAGCGCTCTGCCGATCCGGGCTCCGCAGCGCGTGGCGGCGATCTCGGCTTCTTCGCCCGTGGTGTGATGGTGCAGCCCTTCGAGGAAGCCGTGTTCGGCGCTCAGCCCGGTCTGGTGGCGGAGCCGGTGCAGTCCGACTACGGCTTCCACGTCATCGAGGTCACCGAAATCCGCGCCGCGGCGCTGCGCCCCTTCGAGGAGGTGCGTGACGAACTTGCGGCGGAGCTGAAGAGCCGCACCGGCGGGCAGCGTTTTGCCGAGCTTGCCGAGCAGTTTGCCAACACCGTTTACGAACAGGCCGACAGCCTGGCGCCGGCCGCCGAGCAGTTCGGCCTGCAGATCCAGGTCAGTGACTGGATTCCGCGTGGCAGCGCGGCCATTGGCCCGCACCGCAACGAAGGACTGGTCGATGCGCTGTTCGGCCACGATGCACTGACCGAAGGGCGCAACGTCGATGCCGAGGATGTGGGTAACAACACCCTGGTGGCGGCCCGCGTGCTTGAACACCAGGCTGCACAGCGGCGCCCCTTTGAGGAGGTTAAGGCCGGCATCGAGAACGAGCTGCGTCTGCGCGAAGCGGCCACCAGGGCCGTTGCCGCAGGCGAGGCGGCTCTTGCCGCGCTGCAGCGTGGCGAGAGCGTCGATGGGCGCTGGAGCGACGCTGCCACCGTGCAGCGCGGTGCGCCCCTGCTGGCTCCGGAGGCCATGCAGGCGGTGTTCTCGGCTTCGACCGCCACGCTGCCGGCCTATGCCGGTGTCAGCATGGGCGGCGAAGGCTATGCGGTGTACCGCATCGAGGCGGTGCGGCGCCCCGAGCTGGCCGGCGACGATCCCCGTCTGGCGGCGATGACCGGGCAGTACGGTCAACTGCTCGGCGAGCGCGACTTCAGCGCCTTCATCAGCGCCTTGCGCGAACGCTACAAGGTCAGCGTGCGCGAAGCGGCGATCCGCCCGCAGCAGCAGTAAGGCAGCGCGGCGCGCGGACAACAAAAAACCCGGCAGCGCCGGGTTTTTTGTTGTGCCATCACCGCCCGGGCGTTCAGCCCTGGTCGGGATTGCCCAGGGCGGTGGTGTTGAAGCCGCCGTCGACGTACATGATCTCGCCGGTGATGCCGCTGGCCAGATCGGAGCACATGAAGGCGGCAGCGTTGCCGACTTCCTCGATGGTGACGTTGCGACGCAGCGGGGCATTGCGTTCGTTGAAGGACAGCAGCTTGCCGAAGCTGCCGATGCCGGAGGCCGCCAGAGTCTTGATCGGGCCGGCCGAGATGGCGTTCACGCGCGTGCCTTCGGGACCCATGCAGGCCGCCAGATAGCGCACCGAGGCCTCCAGGCTGGCCTTTGCCAGACCCATGATGTTGTAGTTCGGCATGGTGCGCACCGCACCCAGGTAGGAGAGGGTCAGCAGCGCGCCGTTGCGACCCTTCATCAGCGGGCGGGCGGCCTTGGCCAGTGCCGGAAAGCTGTACGCCGACACTTCCTGCGAGACGCGGAAGGCCTCGCGCGAGAAGCCGTCGAGGAAATCGCCTTCGAGGGCGTCGGTGGGTGCGTAGGCGATGGAGTGTACGAGGCCGTCGAGACCGTCCCAGTGTTCGCCGAGACGGGCGAAGAGGGCGGCGATCTCCTCGTCGTTCTGGACGTCGCAGGGCATGATCAGGGTAGAGCCGAAATCGGCCGCCATCTTGGCGACACGCTCTTCAAAGCGCTCGTTCTGGTAGGTGAAGGCCAGCTCCGCGCCTTCACGGTGCATGGCCTTGGCAATGCCGTAGGCAATCGAACGATTGCTCAGCAGCCCGGTGATCAGAATGCGCTTGCCAGCAAGAAAGCCCATTGTTCGATGTTCTCCGTTGGTTCAAGCGCGCGATTATAGCCGATGCGCGAGCAGGGAAATGCCTCCGTGTGGCGCACGCAGGCGCATCGCCGCCGGCAAGGCGGGATAGAATCCTGCCTCATGATCCGCAGCCTGGCCGCGCTTCTTCCCGCCGTCCTTCTCCTGTCCGCCTGCAGCGGGGCGTGGAACGACCCCTATCCGGCCGTCGAGAGCGGGCAGAACATCCTGTATACCGCCTTCACCGAGCGCCCCAAACACCTCGACCCGGTGCAGTCCTACAGCGAGGACGAGGCCACCTTTCTGTACCAGATCGTCGAGCCGCCGCTCGAATACCACTACCTCAAGCGCCCCTACGTGCTGCGCCCGGGCTCGGCGGCGATGCCGGTCATCCGCCTCTACGACGCCGAAGGGCGCCTGCTGCCACCGGATGCCGATGCAGCACAGGTGGCTACAAGCGTCTATGAACTGAGCGTGCTGCCGGGTATCCGCTACCAGCCGCATCCGGCTTTCGCCCGCAGTGCCGATGGCACGCCGCGCTATATGGACCTGCAGGCCGACGCGCTGCGCGGAGTGCGCGGCCTTGGCGACTTCGCCGAAACCGGCAGTCGCGAGCTTCAGGCCGCCGATTTCGTCCACCAGATCAAGCGTCTGGCGCATCCCCGCCTGCATTCGCCGATCTTCGAGCTCATCGCCCAGTATCTCCCGGGTCTCAAGACCCTGCAGGGCGAGCTCGCCGAAGCGGCCCGTGACAACCCCGGCTGGCTCGATCTCACCCGCTTCGAGCTGCCCGGCGTGGAGGTGGTCGATGAGCGCACCTGGCGCATCACCCTGCAGGGCAGCTACCCGCAGTTCATCTACTGGCTGACCATGCCCTTCTTCTCGCCGGTGCCACCCGAGGTGGACCGCTTCTTCGGTCAGCCCGGGATGGCCGAGCGCAACCTCACCCTGGACTGGTGGCCGGTGGGCACCGGGCCTTACATGCTGGTGGAGAACAATCCCAACGCCCGCATGGTGCTGGCGCGGAATCCCAACTACCGCGGCGACACCTACCCCTGCGAGGGCGAAGCGGACGATCATGCCGCCGGCCTGCTGGCCGACTGCGGCAGGCCGCTGCCTTTCATCGACCGCGTGGTGTTTACCCGCGAGCGGGAGGGCATCCCGTACTGGAACAAGTTCCTGCAGGGCTACTACGATGCCTCCGGGGTATCCTCGGACAACTTCGACCAGGCGGTGAGCCTGACCAGCCAGGGCGAGGTGACCCTCTCCGACGACATGGCTGCGCGCGGCATCCGCCTGATCACCGCGGTGTCGCCATCGATCTTCTACATGGGCTTCAACATGCTCGACCCGCTGGTCGGCGGCGACGGCACCCCGGAGGGCGCGGAGCGCGCGCGCAAGTTGCGCCAGGCGATCTCGATTGCGCTCGACATGGAGGAGTTCGTGTCGATCTTCCTCAACGGGCGCGGCGTGCCGGCGATGCATCCGATTCCGCCGGGCATCTTTGGCGCCCGCGAGGGCGAGGCGGGCATCAATCCGGTCGTCTTCGAATGGCGCAACGGCGAAGCAGTGCGGCGCGGCAAGGACGTCGCACGCCGTCTGCTGGCCGAGGCCGGGTGGCCCAACGGGCGCAATGCGCAGACCGGCGAAGCGCTGATCATCAACCTCGACACCACCCCTGGCGGGCTGGGTGACAAGGCGCGCTCGGACTGGCTGGCCAAGCAGTTCCGCGAGCTCGGCGTGCAGTTCGTGGTGCGTGCCACCGACTGGAACCGTTTTCAGGAGAAGCTGCGCAACGGCAATGCGCAACTCTTCTTCCTGGGCTGGAACGCCGACTACCCCGATCCCGAGAACCTGCTCTTCCTGCTTCACGGCTCACAGGGCAAGGTGAAGTTCTCCGGGCAGAACGCTGCCAACTACCAGAACGACGAATACGACCGCCTGTTCGGCAAGATGAAGGCCATGCCTGACGGCCCCGAGCGTCAGGCCATCATCGACCGCATGGTGGCCATTGCCCAGCACGATGCCCCCTGGCTGTTCGGTTTCCACCCCAAGTCCTACTCCCTGCAGCACGGCTGGGTGTACAACCGCAAGCCCGGCAACATCGTGCGTGGCACGCTGAAGTACCAGCGTGTCGATACCGCTGCGCGCGAAGCCGCGCGCGCGGAATGGAATCGCCCGGTGCTGTGGCCGCTGGTGCTGGTCGCGGTGCTGTTCTTTGCCATGGTGGCGCCTGCCGTGGCGCACTGGCGTCGTCATGAGCGCGCCACCGCGGCAGGAGGGCGCTGATGTTCGCCTACGTCCTCCGCCGCCTGATCTATGCCGTACCCATCCTGATCGGCGTGAACCTGCTCACCTTCGTGCTGTTCTTCGTGGTCAATTCGCCCGACGACATGGCGCGCATGCACCTGGGCGCGCGCCACGCCAGTGCGGAGGGCATCGAGCGTTGGAAGGCCGAACGCGGCTACGACAAGCCGACCTTCTGGAACGCCCAGGCCGACGGGGCAGGGCGGCTCACCGAGACCGTCTTCTTCGACAAGTCGCTGCGCATGTTCGCCTTCGACTTCGGCCGCGCCGACGACGGCCGCGACATCGGCCGCGAGATCCGCGACCGCATGGGGCCGTCGCTGGCGATTGCGCTGCCGACCTTTCTGCTCGGGCTCCTCGTGTCGGTCTCCTTCGCCCTGCTGCTGGTGTTCTTCCGCGCCACCTACCTGGACTTCTGGGGGGTGGTGATCTGCGTGGCGATGATGTCCATCTCCAGCCTGTTCTACATCATCGGCGGGCAGTGGCTGGTATCCAAGGTGTGGGCGCTGGTGCCGATCTCCGGCTACGCGCCGGGGCTCGACGCGGCGCGCTTCCTGGTGCTGCCGGTGCTGATCAGCGTGCTCGCCGGGGTGGGTTCCAGCGTGCGCTGGTACCGCACCATCTTCCTCGAGGAAATCTCGCGCGACTACGTGCGCACCGCGCGCGCCAAGGGCCTGTCGGAGCTCGCCGTGCTGTTCCGCCATGTGCTCAAGAACGCCATGATCCCCATCCTCACCGGGGTGGTGGTGGTGATCCCGCTGCTGTTCATGGGCAGCCTGCTGGTGGAGTCCTTCTTCGGCATTCCCGGCCTGGGCAGCTACACCATCGACGCCATCAACGCGCAGGACTTCGCCGTGGTGCGCGCCATGGTGTTCATCGGTTCGGTGCTCTACATCGTCGGCCTGATCCTCACCGACATCTCCTACACCCTGGTCGATCCCAGGGTACGGCTGGAGTAGGGCGATGAACTTCCAGCCGGTGTTGCTGTGGACCGACCTGCTGTTCTTCGCCCTGCTGCTGGTGGCGCTGGCCACCGTGCTGCACGTGCGGCGCAACGAGCCGCTGCGTGCCGCCTGGCGCAAGGTCGGCCGGCGTCCCACCGGCATGGCCGCGGCCACCGTGTTGCTCACCTTCCTGCTGGTCGGGGTGGTGGACAGCCTGCATTTCCGTCCGCAGCTGCCGGCGGTCGAGGGCGCCCCCGCCGATGCCGCGCCGGTATATTCCTCCGAAGTGCTCTCCGCGCTCGACGTGCTGCTCGCCAAGCTGCGCACGCGCAACGAGAAGACCTATTCAGCGCCCTTTGCCGACCGCCTCTACGTGCGCGAGACGGTGGAACTGCCCGAAGGCGGTCAGGCCCGCATCCATCCTCGCCTGCTGCATGGCGCGGCCCACCTGGCCGATCCGGCCGCCGAGCGCGCCGCGGACATTGCCCGCAAGGCGGCGGGCGGTGCCATGCTGGCGGTGCTGCTGTGGCTGCTGCCGGTGGCGCTGGTGGCCGCCGGGGTGGCGCGCCGCGCCGGGGTCGGCTTTGCGCAGGGCCTGCGCCGGCTGGCGCGCGGCGAGACGGCGATCGCCTGGCGCGCGGTGCTGCTCACCCTGGGCGCGATCCTGCTGCTGGCCTCGGTCGCCGCGGCGCTGGCGCCCTGGTACCACATCTTCGGCACCGACAAGGTCGGGCAGGACGTCTTCTACCTGGCGCTGAAGAGCGTGCGCACCGCGCTGGTGATCGGCACCCTGACCACCCTGGTGATGCTGCCCTTCGCGGTCACCCTGGGGGTGATGGCGGGTTACCTGGGCGGCTGGGTGGATGACGTGATCCAGTACCTCTACACCGTGCTCAACGCCATCCCCGGCGTGCTGCTGATCGCCGCCGCGGTGCTGATGATGCAGGTCATCATCGACACCCATCCGCAGTGGTTCGCCACCGCCGCCGAGCGCGCCGACGCGCGCCTGCTGGCGCTCTGCCTGATCCTCGGGATCACCAGCTGGACCGGCCTGTGCCGCCTGCTGCGCGGCGAAACGCTGAAGCTGCGCGAACTCGAATACGTGCAGGCCGCGCGCGCCTTCGGTGTGCGCACCCCGGCCATCCTGCGCCGCCACGTGCTGCCCAACGTCATGCACATCGTGCTGATCGCGCTGGTGATGGATTTCTCTGGCCTGGTGCTGGCCGAGGCGGTGCTGTCCTACATCGGCATCGGGGTGGATCCGACCATGATCAGCTTCGGCACCATGATCAACATGGCGCGCGCCGAACTGGCCCGCGAGCCGATGGTGTGGTGGTCGCTGGTCGCGGCGTTCTGCTTCATGTTCGTGCTGGTGCTGGCCGCCAACCTGTTCGCCGACGCCGTGCGTGACGCCTTCGACCCGCGCCGTTGAAACTTGCGGCGGCTGTTGCGGCTCTCAGTACCACAACAATGATCAGGACGTTCCCCCCGACCGATGGACCACCTGCGCTTCGACAACCGTTTCGTCCGTGAACTGCCGGCTGACCCGCTCGACGCTGCGGGTGTGCGCCAGGTGCATGGAGCCTGTTACTCACGGGTCCGGCCTACGCCGGTTGCCGCTCCCGCGCTGCTGGCGTGGTCGCGCGAGGTGGCACAGATGCTCGATCTGGGCGAAGCCGACATCGCCGATCCGCGCTTTGCCGAGGTCTTCGGCGGCAACCGCATGCTGGACGGAATGTCGCCCCACGCAGCCTGTTATGGCGGTCATCAGTTCGGCAACTGGGCTGGCCAGCTCGGCGACGGGCGGGCCATCAATCTTGGCGAGATCGTCAATGCACGCGGCGAGCGCTTCGAGGTCCAGCTCAAGGGGGCCGGGCCGACGCCGTACTCGCGCCGTGCCGACGGTCGCGCGGTGTTGCGCTCCTCGGTGCGCGAGTTCCTCTGCAGCGAGGCCATGCATCACCTCGGCGTGCCCACCACGCGGGCGTTGTCGCTGGTGGCCACCGGCGAGGGGGTGCTGCGCGACATGTTCTACGACGGCAACCCCCGTCTCGAACCGGGTGCGGTGGTGTGCCGGGTGGCGCCGTCCTTCATCCGCTTCGGCAATTTCGAGATCTTCGCCGCGCGCGGCGAGCTCAGCGTCCTCGAAAAGCTGGTTGACTTCACCATCGCGCGGGACTTCCCGTGGCTCGAGGGTAGCCCCGGCGAGCGTCGCAGCGCCTGGTTCGCCGAGGTCTGCGAGCGTACCGCGACGCTGATGGCGCACTGGATGCGGGTGGGTTTCGTGCATGGCGTGATGAACACCGACAACATGTCCATCCTCGGGCTCACCATCGATTACGGCCCCTATGGCTGGGTGGACAACTTCGACCCCGGGTGGACGCCCAATACCACCGATGCCGAAGGGCGGCGCTACCGTTTCGGCCACCAGCCGCGGATTGCGCACTGGAACCTGCTGCAGTTGGCCAATGCGCTGTACCCGCTGTTCCGCGATCAAGGCCCGTTGCAGGACGGCCTGGAACGCTACGTCGCGGCCTATGACCGCGACAGCCGGCGCATGCAGGCCGACAAGCTCGGGCTGGTGGCGCTGGGAGACGCCGAGCTTGAAGAGCTCGACGTCCTGCACCGTCTGCTGGCGCGCGCCGAGATCGACATGACCCTGTTCTTCCGTGCGCTCGCCGACATCGACGTCGAGGCTCCCACGCTGGCACCCTTCGAGGGGGCCTTCTACAGCGCTACGGGCCGTGCCGCGCATGGCGAGGCGCTGCAGGCCTGGCTCGACACCTACGCCGCCCGCCTGCGTCAGGAGGGGCGCCCGGCCGGGCAGCGGCGGGCGCAGATGAATGCCGCCAATCCATGCTACGTGCTGCGCAACTATCTCGCCCAGCAGGCCATTGACGCTGCCGAGCAGGGCGACACCAGTGTCATCGAACAAACCCTGGAAGTGCTGCGCCGACCCTATGAGGTGCAGCCCGGTCGCGAGGCCTTTGCCGCCCGGCGTCCGGACTGGGCGCGGCGCAAGGCCGGCTGTTCGATGCTGTCGTGCAGCTCTTGAGCGCCGCACTCAGGGCTGGCGCGGCAAGCGGTCGTGCGCCCGTTCGCGACGCCTCCCTGACAAGCGCCTTCAGGCCTTGACGCGCATCAGGCGCTGCTTCTCGCGTTCCCAGTCGCGCTTCTTGTCGTCCTCACGCTTGTCGTACTGCTTCTTGCCCTTCGCCAGGCCGATGGTGGCCTTCACCCGGCCCTTGCTGTAGTGCAGGTCGAGCGGCACCAGGGTGAAGCCGGCGCGCTCGACCTTGCCGATCAGCTTGTCGATCTCGTGGGCGTGAAGGAGCAGCTTGCGGGTGCGCGTGGGATCGGTGCGCACATGGGTGGAGGCGCTGGTGAGCGGGGTGATGTGCATGCCGAAGATGAAGATCTCACCATCGCGGATGACCACATAGGACTCCTTGATGTTGGCCCTTCCGGCGCGGATGGCCTTCACCTCCCAGCCTTCGAGGACGATGCCGGCTTCGTGCTTTTCCTCGATGAAGTAATCGTGGAAGGCCTTGCGATTGTCGATGATGCTCATGTGCGCTGCTGTCGCCGTGTCGCCGCGCCCGCCATCGGTGGCGCCGGCTTTGCGTTAGAATCCGCCATTCTAGCAGTACGCTCAGGTCCCCGACCCGCTACCCCATGGCCGAAGTCAACAAGCTCGTGCTGATCGAGTTCACCCCCGCGCAGATGTTCGAACTGGTCGACCGCTGCGAGGACTATCCGCTGTTCCTGCCGTGGTGCGGCGGCACCGAGCTGCACGCGCGCACCGAAACCCTCACTGCGGCGACCATCCACATCAACTACCACGGCATCCGCGCGCACTTCAGCACCGAAAACGACAAGCGCGCGCCGAACGAGATGTTCATCCGCCTGAAAGACGGACCTTTCACCCATCTGGACGGCAGCTGGCGCTTCACCGCACTCGGCGAGACCGCTTGCAAGGTCGAGTTCCGCCTGCACTACCAGTTTTCCAGCCGCCTGCTGGAGAAGGTGCTCGGGCCGGTGTTCAACCACATCGCCAACACCTTCGTCGATTCCTTCGTAAAGCGCGCTGCGCAGGTTTATTCAAAGGGCTGAACGTGAGTGAACGCATCAACGTCGAAGTGAGCTACGCCCTGCCGCACCGTCAGGAGCTGATCCGCGTCAGTCTGGCGGCGGGCGCCACGGTGAGCGAGGCCATCGCGGCCTCCGGACTGCTCGCCAAGTATCCGGAGATCGATCCGGGCGGAGCCAACAAGCTCGGCATCTACGCCAAGCTGACCAAGCCCGACGCGGTGCTGCGTGATCGTGACCGGGTGGAGATCTACCGTCCGCTGATCGCCGATCCCAAGGCAGTGCGCAAGAAGCGCGCCGACGAGGGCAAGGTGATGAAGAAGGGCGGAGGCGGCGCCGACGAAGGCTGAGCGCCGCTCCGGCAAGCCCGCCAGGCGGGATCGGCCGGACGATGGCCGTTCAGCCGCCGCTCAGTTGCACTCGCGGCTGAGGAACTGCTGGAGGCGCTCGATTTCGGCGCTGCGGGCGGCGTCGTCGAGGAACTCCCGCTCTCCCGCTTCGTTGAAGCGCGCCATGCGTTGGCCGCCCTGCAGGGCGGCGAGCTGGCCGCGCGATTCGCTGCAGACGCGCTGGCGATGCTCGGCGCGTTCGCGCTCTTCGGCCGCCTTGGCGGCCGCTTCGGCGGCTGCCGCGCGGCGCTGGCGGAATTCCAGTTCGCGCTCGGCGAGGGTCTGCTGCGGTGTCGCCTCCGGCGCTGCGGGTGCGGCACCGTCTTCGCCTTCGGCGGCGGGGGGCGGTGCGCGGCGCGCCGGGCCGATGAGCTTGACGTCGCCGCTTGCCGGCGGGGTGTCGGAGTAATGCACGCGGCCGTCCTTGTCCTTCCAGCTGTAGATCTGTGCCACCGCAGGATGGGCGAGGGCGATGGCGGCAAGGGCGGCGAACAGCGTCGCGCTGCGCAGGAAGAGGGGGCGGTGCTGGGCCATGGTGCGTGAAACTCCGTAGTGATTGCGCTGCTTACATGGCAGGGAGGTGGTCTGTATAATACGGATTTGGTCGAAAGGATAGAAGCCATGCGAGTGATTCAGAAGGCGCTGACCTTCGATGACGTCCTTCTTGTTCCCGCCCACTCCACGGTGCTGCCGCGCGACGTGAGCCTGAAATGCCAGGTGACTCGCCGCATCAGCCTGAATATACCACTGGTATCCGCGGCCATGGATACCGTCACCGAGAGCCGCCTGGCCATTGCCCTGGCCCAGGAGGGCGGTATCGGCGTGGTGCACAAGAACCTCAGCGCCCGCGAGCAGGCTGCCGAGGTGCACAAGGTCAAGCGCCACGAGTCCGGCATCCTCAAGGATCCCATCACCATTCCACCGACGATGACCGTCGGTGAGGTCATCGCCCTGCAGCGCCAGCACCGCTTCTCCGGCGTGCCGGTGGTCAATGCCGGCAGGGTGGTGGGCATCGTCACCAACCGCGACACCCGCTTCGAGACCAATCTCGACCAGCTCGTGAGCGAGATCATGACGCCGCAGGAGCGCCTGGTCACGGTGCGTGAAGGGGCCAGCCTCGATGAGGCACGCGAGCTGCTGCGCGTGCATCGCCTCGAACGGGTGCTGGTGCTCAACGATGCCGGTGAGCTGTGCGGCCTGATCACCGTCAAGGACATGATGAAGTCCACCGAGCACCCGCTCGCCGCCAAGGATGAACACGGCCGCCTGCGCGTGGCCGCGGCGATCGGCGTGGGCGAGGGCACCGAGGAGCGTGCCGAACTGCTTGCCGAGGCCGGCGTGGACATGATCGTCGTCGATACCGCCCACGGACACTCGCAGGGCGTGCTCGACCGCGTCAGCTGGGTGAAGAAGCGCTTCCCGCAGATCGAGGTGGTTGGCGGCAACATCGCCACTGCCGAAGCGGCCCGCGCCCTCGTCGACGTCGGTGCCGATGGCGTCAAGGTGGGCATCGGTCCGGGGTCGATCTGCACCACCCGCATCGTTGCCGGCGTCGGCGTGCCGCAGATCACCGCCATCGAGAACGTCTCCAGTGCGCTGGCTGGTTCCGGTGTGCCGATGATCGCCGATGGCGGCATCCGCTTCTCCGGCGACATCGCCAAGGCCATTGCCGCCGGCGCCAACTGCGTGATGCTCGGCGGCCTGTTTGCCGGCACCGAAGAGGCGCCCGGCGAGACCGTGCTCTTTCAGGGGCGCTCCTACAAGTCCTACCGCGGCATGGGTTCGCTGGGGGCGATGCAGAAGGGCGCAGCCGACCGTTACTTCCAGGACGAGAATTCCGGCAACATCGACAAGCTTGTCCCCGAAGGCATCGAAGGCCGCGTGCCCTACAAGGGCGCGGTAACTGCCGTCATCCACCAGCTCACCGGCGGCCTGCGCGCTTCGATGGGTTACCTGGGGGCGATCGACATCCCCACCCTGCACGCCAAGGCGCAGTTCGTCGAGATCAGTTCGGCCGGCATGCGCGAGTCGCACGTGCACGATGTGCAGATCACCAAGGAAGCGCCCAACTACCAGATCAGCTGATCAGGCAATCCGGTCATTTCCAGGCGGCTGAGAAGCCGCCTTTCCTTTTTTGACGCTCGAGACCCTCGCGCCATGGCTCATCAGAAAATCCTCATCCTTGATTTCGGCTCCCAGGTCACCCAGCTCATCGCCCGTCGCGTGCGCGAGCAGCAGGTGTACTGCGAACTGCACCCCTACGACGTTTCCGACGAGTTCGTGCGCAACTTCGGCGCCCAGGGGGTCATCCTCTCCGGTGGTCCCAACTCCGTCTACGAGGCCGAAGACTGGCGCGCACCTCAGGCCGTGTTCGAACTCGGCGTACCCGTGCTGGGCATCTGCTACGGCATGCAGACCATGGCCACGCAGCTGGGTGGCAAGGTGGAGAGCTCCGCGACGCGCGAGTTCGGCTATGCGGAGATGCGTGCCCGCGGCCACTCCCGGCTCTTCGACGGCATCGAGGATCGCAGCAATGAAGAAGGCCACGGCCTGCTGGAAGTGTGGATGAGCCACGGTGACAAGGTCACCGAACTGCCGCCAGGCTTCAAGGTCATCGGCAGCAATGAGGCTACCCCGATCGCCGCGATGGCCGATGAAGCACGCGGGTTCTACGGCGTGCAGTTCCACCCCGAGGTCACCCACACCATCAAGGGGCGCGAGATGATCGCGCGCTTCGTGCATGAGATCTGCGGCTGCGGGCACGACTGGAACATGCCCGACTACATCGCCGAGGCCGTGCAACGGATCCGCGAGCAGGTCGGCGACGAGGAGGTCATCCTCGGGCTCTCCGGTGGCGTCGACTCCTCGGTGGCCGCCGCGCTGATTCACCGTGCCATCGGCGATCAGCTCACCTGCGTGTTTGTCGACCACGGCCTGCTGCGCCTCAATGAAGGCAGGATGGTGATGGAGATGTTCGCCGGCCGTCTGCATGCGAAGGTCGTCCACGTCGATGCCACCGAGCAGTTCATGGGTCACCTCAAGGGCGTTACCGACCCCGAGCAGAAGCGCAAAATCATCGGCCGTGAGTTCGTCGAGGTCTTCCAGGCCGAGGCCGCAAAGCTGCCCCGTGCGAAGTGGCTGGCGCAAGGCACCATCTACCCCGACGTGATCGAGTCCGGTGGCGCCAAGAACAAGAAGGCCCACACCATCAAGAGCCACCACAACGTCGGCGGCCTGCCGGAGACCCTCGGCCTGAAGCTGCTCGAACCGCTGCGCGAGCTGTTCAAGGACGAAGTGCGCGAACTCGGCGTGGCCCTCGGCCTGCCGCACGACATGGTGTACCGCCATCCCTTCCCCGGTCCCGGCCTGGGGGTGCGCATCCTCGGCGAAGTGAAGCAGGAGTACGCCGACCTGCTGCGCCGCGCCGACGCCATCTTCATCGACGAACTGCGCGCCGCCGACTGGTACGACAAGACCAGCCAGGCCTTCGCCGTCTTCCTGCCGGTGAAGAGCGTCGGCGTGATGGGCGACGGCCGCACCTACGAATACGTCGTCGCGCTGCGCGCCGTGCAGACGCAGGATTTCATGACCGCGCACTGGGCGGAACTGCCGCACAGCCTGCTCGGCAAGGTCAGCAACCGCATCATCAACGAGGTGCGCGGCATCAACCGGGTGGTATACGACATCTCCGGCAAGCCGCCGGCGACCATCGAGTGGGAGTGAGTCGGACGCTGATCTTCACTTGCTGTCGAAGGTAAACACGCCGTCCCAGTCTGCAGCTGGCGGGTTTTCCCTGAAGTGCGCGATGCGCGCGCGATACAGGGTGACCAGGGCGCTGCGCTCGCCGGCGGCCTCGAGCCTGTCCAGCAGGTCGAGGGCGGTATCCCAGTGGGTGTGGCGGTAGGCATCCAGCATCGCCGCGAAGAGGTCGTGGGCCTCTTCCGGGTTGCCGGTGGAGGTCGCGTCGGCCACTGCCTCGTGGATGGTCACGGCCACATCCTTGCCCTTGACCCGGATGCGGTCGAGTTCCTGCCAGCAGATGCCGGCGCCGGCGCTTTCCCTGGTGCGTTCGCTGGCAAGGACGAGGGCGCCGTACTGCTTGGTCAGGGATTCCAGCCGCGAACCCAGATTCACCGCGTCACCCATTACCGTATAGGCCCGCCTGAACACCGACCCCATGTTGCCGACTGTCATCATGCCGGTGCTCAGACCGATGCCGATATGCAGCTGCGGCCAGCCGTGGAGAGCAAATTCGTGGCGCAGGCGTTCGGCCCGGCGCTGCATGTCGAGCGCGGCGAGCACGGCATTGCGCGCATGGTCGGGGCTGGGAATCGGTGCTCCCCAGAAGGCCATGATGGCATCACCGATGTACTTGTCCACGGTGCCGCCATGCATCTGTATGGATTCCGTCATCTCCGAAAGGTAGCGGTTGATGAGGCGGGTGAGTTCCTGGGGCGGCATGCCTTCCGAGATCGAGGTGAAGCCTCTGATGTCGGAGAACAGCACGCTCATTTCGCGACTGTCGCCCTCCATGCTGGCGAGCGCGGGGTTGGCGGCCAGTTCCTCGACGACGGCAGGTGGTACGTACTGGCCGAACAGGCCGGCGATCTGCTTTTTCGCGCGCGCCTCGACGAACAGGCTGATGACCGTATGCACGGCATAGAGTGCGAGACTCATGCACAGCAGCGTGGCGACCGGCAGTACGAGGTGCCAGGTGAGCCAGGCCTGCAGTGTTCCCCACCAGGTCAGTACGGTGACCAGGGCGATGGCGGCGAGTGAGGGCGCGGGGCCCGCACGGAACAGGAAGCTGCTCAGCAGTGCCCACAGCGCGGCGACGCAGACGGCCTCGTAGCCCAGCGTCCATGCGGGGCGGTGGCGGATGCTGCCATCGATGATGCCGGCGATCATGTTGGCGTGGATCTCCACCCCGGGGAAGGCATTGCCCACCGGGGTGGAACGCAGGTCCATCAGCCCCGGGGCGGAGGTGCCGACCAGCGCGATGCGTCCGTCGAGCTCGCCTTCAGGCAGGCGGCCCTCGAGCACGTCGGTGGCGGAAAGGTAGATGAAGCTGCCTTGCCGCCCTCGATACGGAATCAACGCGGCAGCCTGCAGATCAACGGGAATGACGCGTTCACCGAGTTGCAGCCACTCGAGGGCGCCGTAGGCTTGCGAGGCCTGCGGAAAACCGAGCTGGGGCAGCGGGGCGTTGAGGAAGTGCCTGGCCACGGCGAGCGCAAGGGCTTCATAGTACTCGCCGTCGTATTCGATCAGCAGCGGCACCCTGCGGGTCTGGCCGTCGGCGTCGAAGATGGGGGTGAAATGGCCTGCGCCACGCGAGGCAACCTGCAGTGATTCGATGTTCGCACCGAAGCCTGTGGCGCGCATGAGGCGGTCGTCGTGGCCGGCGAAGTCGCTGGCGAAGAACAGCGGGGCGGGGAGGAGGCCACTGCTGGTTGGCGTTGCCGACGTGGTGAAGTAGTAGCCGAGGATGACCGGACTGCGGGCGAGCGCGGCGGCGAAGCGCTGATCGAAGTCGAGCGTCGGGGAGAGGAGGTCGAGCTGCCGGGAGAATGCGTCGATATCGGCCAGGGGACCGGCGGCGAGCTCGCGCAGGACCTGCAGACCCGAGCTGGTGTCAGGCTCGGAGAAAACGACGTCGAAGCCGATCACGGCGACACCCTGGCGCAGGCTCAGTTCGTCGACCAGGCGCGCCAGGCGGTCACGCGGCCACGGCCAGCGGCCCTGCTCGGCGAGGCTGCGTTCGTCGATGTCGATGATGACGATGCGTGGGTCCTGTCCTGTGGCAGCACCGAGCTTGAGCCGCAGGTCGTAGCTGAGGGTTTCGATGCGCTCGACGAAACCCAGCCTCAGCACACCGAGTACGTGAGCCATGCTCAGAGCGCCGACGAGGAGGAAGGCGCACAGTCGGATCAGCCGCGAGGAGGTCATTGAGTGAAGGAGGCGCCGCACTGGCGAAGCGCCGCACCTCTAAGGAGCCCCGCCACCGCGCTTTTTGGCATACTGTCGCAATCACCGGATTCTAACCCTTGCGCAATGACTGCC
Source organism: Pseudothauera lacus (assembly GCF_003034845.1). GTDB lineage: Bacteria > Pseudomonadota > Gammaproteobacteria > Burkholderiales > Rhodocyclaceae > Pseudothauera > Pseudothauera lacus. Next base: position 98,120 of record NZ_PZKC01000001.1, read on the forward strand.
AAACATAACGCTGCGACGCTGATCGTCGCCCTTGCGCTGCTGCTCTGTGCGCTTGCCCTGCTCCCGGGGCGTGCGCAGGCGCAGGCGCAGGCGCAGAACGCCATCACCGTGGTGGCCAGTGATGGCGTGCTCAACGTGCGCAAGGCCAGTGGCGCGCGGCTGCGGGTGGAGGCAGGGGGGCGGCTGGAACAGGGCGATATCGTCGAGGTGGAGGCGGCGGGGTCGGCTACACTGCAGTTCGCCGACGGGGCACAGGTGAGCCTGCGCGGCGGAACGCGGCTGCGCATCGACCTGCATCGCTACGATCCCGACAAACCGGCTCAGGACCGGCTGCATGCATCCCTGCTCGCCGGGGGGCTCAGGGTGGTTACCGGCGCAATCGGCAAGCGCGGTGACAGCGATGCCTTCCGGCTGGAGGCGCCGGCCGGCACCATCGGCATTCGCGGTACGCGTTTTACCGCCATCCTGTGCGGTATCGACGACTGCCTGCGGCGCGGCGCGGAGGGCTTGCCGGGAAGCATCGTGCTGCGTGAGAACGCTGTCTTCGTCGAGGTCGACGAGGGGGCGGTGAGCTTCGCCAACGAAGGCGGCGTCATCGAGTTGAGCGCCGGGCAGTGGGGGTATGCGAGCGATCGTGGCGCCCTGATGCAGCGCTTCGTGGTGGGCGACGGCACGCGCTTCCCTTCCTGGCTATGGCCGCGTGAAGGATCCACGCAAGGCGCCTCGGATGTGACCCTGGAGCAGGTCCATGCCTTCTATCAGGAGTTCATCGATGCCTACGGACGTGGCGATCAGCGCGCCTTGCTGCAGTTTCTTGCGCCTGGCTGGCGAGGCAGCGACGGATCATCGGTGCGCGACGTGGAGAACTACCTGAGCAACTCCTTCAGGGTGTTCGATCGCATCCAGTACCGCATCACCGGCTTTTCGGTCGAGGCTGCGGATGGCGGACGCTTGCGGGTGAGCTACAGCGTGCGCATCGTCGGGGAGAACCAGCGCCAGCGCCTGCGACACGAGGAGAGCTCGGAAGTCGTCGAGGAGCTCGGGCTGGTTGACGGCAGCTTGCGTATCCTGCGCAGCCTGAGCGGCAGCCAGTGGCTGCGCTGATTCAGGCCTGAGCGACGCACTCGGGCCGGCTGGCGGCGAGGATCGCTGCCTCATCCACGACGTCGATCTGGCCGGCGGCAAGGAAGCGTTCTGCGTAGCGATGGTAGGCCTTGCTGCGCAGGAAGACCTCGAAGATGTCGGGATCAACGTGGCCGCTGCCCGCCATGCGGGCAAGGATGCCGAGGGCAGTCGACAGGGTCATTGGCTTCTTGTAGGGGCGGTCGCTGGCGGTCAGGGCTTCGAAGATGTCGGCGATGCACATGATGCGCGCCTGTACGCTCATGTCCACGCGGGTCAGGCCGCGTGGATAGCCCCTGCCGTCCATGCGCTCATGGTGATTGCCGGCGTATTCCGGCACTCGCGCAAGGTGGCGTGGCCAGGGCAGCGCTTCGAGCATGCGCTGGGTGGATACCACGTGGTGGTTGATGATCTCGCGCTCCGCGGCCGTCAAGGTGCCGGCACGTATGCACAGATTGGCGACCTCGTCGCTGTCGAGGAGCGGGTGCGTGCTGCCATCGACGGCATGCCAGCGGTAACGCGTGGCAATCTCCCGCACGCGCTGCTGATCGGCTTCTTCCATCGCTTCCGAGCCGACATTGGCGCGGTGCAGGAAGGTGCGGTCTGCTGCCACGCGGGCGCGGAAGTCCGCCAGGGCCTGTTCTGCGGCCAGCGCATCTTCTCCGCCACGGCAGGCGCGCAGCATCTCCAGCTCGGCGTCCCGCAGGATGATCTCGAAGCGGCAGTCGACCAGGCGGATGCGATCGAAGATGGTTTCGAGCTTGGTGGCCTTGTCCACCACATGCACCGGCGTCGTGATCTTGCCGCAGTCATGCAGCAGGCCGGCGATCTCCAGTTCCTCGCGATCCTGCTCGCTCATCGAGAACCCGGCCAGCGGCCCTGCATCGTTGTCGTGCAGGGCTTCGGCGATCAGCATGGTGAGCACCGGGACGCGCTGGCAGTGGCCACCGGTATGGGGGGACTTTTCGTCGATGGCCTGGTTGATGAGGCGGGTAAAGGCGACGAACAGCGTCCTCATCTGTTCGATCAGCATGCGGTTGGTGAGCGCCACGGCGGCCTGTGAGGCGAGTGAGGCAACCAGTCCTTCGTGTGCACCGCTGAAGCGGCAGATCTGCCCGCTGTCGGGATCGAGTGCGTTGATCATCTGCAGTACGCCGATGATTTCGCCCTGATGGTCCTGCATCGGCACCGACAGGAAGGAGCGCGAGCTGTAGCCGTTGGCGGCATCGAAGCGCCGTGTGCCAGAGAAGTCGAAGCCTTCGGCGTGGCGGACGTCCTCGATGTTGATGGTATTGCCGGTGAGGGCGGTGTGGGCAACCACCAGACTGTGGTTTTCGCTGCCGTCCTCGTTGCGCAGCGGTATCTCCGGCCAGCTGGCCGGTTTGCCCGTCGTGCCGCCGTAGGCAATGCCGAGCGAGGCCGTGCGCAGGATGGCGAAGCGCAGACCGTCGCGGGCTTCGTTCATCAGGTAGAGGGTGCCGCCGTCGGCGTTGGTGATGGTCTGCGCGGCCTGCAGGATGTGTTCGAGCAGACGGTCGATCTTCTGTTCGCGCGACAGTTCGATGCCGATCTGGTTGAGATAGGCGAGTTGCTGGCTGAGGTCGCTGTGCTTGTCCATGATCCCTTCCTACTTGATGCAGACCTGACGCACCTGGCGCATGTCGGTCAGCCCCGCCAGCACCTTCTCGATGCCGTCCATCTTCAGCGTGCGCATGCCGTCGTCGAGCGCACTTGCGAGCAGTTCGTCCACCGGGGCGCGACGCAGGATGCGCTGCTTGCAGGCGTCGCTGCCGATCATCAGCTCGTGCAGGCCGATGCGCCCGGCGTAGCCGCAACCGCCGCAGGCAGGGCAGCCGCGCGCGCGGTACAGGGTGATGCGCTCCGCCGCGCCGCCCTGGCCGTCCAGCAGTCGTGCCCGCAGGGCCGCCATCGCGGCCTGCGGATCATTCCGCCAGGCCACAGTGTTATGCAGTTCACTGGCGTACTCGGCACACAGTTCGTCGATCTCGGTCTCGTCGGCGAGGTAGGGTTCGCGACAGGATGGGCACAGGCGGCGTGCCAGGCGCTGGGCAAGCACGCCGAGCAGGGCGTCGGAGAAGTTGAACGGGTCCATCCCCATGTCGAGCAGGCGGATGACCGATTCCGGGGCACTGTTGGTGTGCAGGGTTGACAGCACCAGATGGCCGGTCAAGGAAGCCTCGATGCCGATGCTGACCGTCTCATGGTCGCGCATCTCGCCGACCATGATGACATCCGGGTCGGCGCGCAGGAAGGCCCGCATCACGGTGGCGAAGTCCATCCCGGCCTTGCGGTTGATCTGTACCTGACGCAGCCCGCGCTGGGTGATTTCGACGGGGTCTTCCGCGGTCCAGATCTTGCGTTCGGGGGTGTTGAGGTGGCCGAGGATGGAGTGCAGCGTGGTGGTCTTGCCCGAGCCGGTCGGGCCGCAGACGAAGAAGATGCCATAGGGCTTGTCTATGACTGCGCGCAGACGGCTGGCGTTGTGGGTGCTGAGGCCCAGCCTGTCGAGGGCAATCGGTTCGCCGGATGCCAGCACGCGCATGACGACGTCTTCGAGGCCGTTCGCCGAAGGCAGGGTGGCGACTCGCAGCTCGATGTCCAGCGGACCGAACTTGCGAAAGCGGATCTTGCCATCCTGCGGTTTGCGACGCTCGGAGATGTCGAGGTCGCACATGATCTTGATGCGGGTGACAAGCGCGTTGCGATAGCTGGCGGGCACTTCAATGTAGTTGCGCAATTCGCCATCCTTGCGAAAGCGCACCACCGTCTTCTGCCTGCCGGGGTAGGGCTCGATGTGGATGTCTGATGCCTTCTGCTCGAAGGCATCGATGATGATCTTGTTGACCAGTCGCACGAGTTCATTGTCGGCGGCAGCGCTGACCGCGTCTCCAGCCTCGCTGTCCTGCTCCTCGTCATCCATCGAGGAGAGCAATTCACTGACCTTGTCGGCGTCATCCACGCAGTAGAACTGGTCGACCGTGCGGCGGAATTCCTCACCCGTGGTGACCCGGAAAGCGACGCGATCGGCAGCGAGAACGTTCTGCACGCTGCGGCTGGTGCGCACGCGCTCGGCGTCGGTGCTGATCACCACGACGCCGTCCTCGCTCTCTTCCACGGGCAGCCACTGGTTGGCTTCGACGAACTCCCGTTTCAGGCTGCGCAGCAGATGCACCGGCCGGATGCGGTCGCCACGGAAGGGCTCGTAAGGCAGGTCGAAGAAGGCTGCCAGGGCACGGCCCAATGCCGCCAGTGGAACCTGGAACTCGCCGTGCAGGACGTCCTCGATATCCTTGCCCTTGCGCCGCGCGCTGCGGCGCGCCAGGTCGAGCTCGCCAGCCGAGAGCACGCCCTCGGCAACAAGCCCGTCATACTTGCTGCGAAAGAGGCCAGCCCCCGGCGGACGCAGTGCCAGGGCCACGCCCAGGCTGCGGGCGAGTATTTCCGCCCCCTCGGTGACGATGTCGCTGAACGGACCACCGTCGAGCGTGTTGATCAACTGCAGCACACCCTGCAGATCGTTGTGCGAGTCGGTACACGCGACGGCGAGGACCTCCCTGCTGCGGTAGCCGGTGCGTTCGTCGACCTGGCTGAGAAAGCGCAACTCCGGATAGATGCGGCGCAACTCGTCGTCGTCGTGGGCGTCATGGATGTTTACCGTGCGCCGGGTCATTGCACAGTAGCCGGCTATGCTGCGCGGACCGACCGGAAGCCGCAGGTCCTTGAACCCACCCAGTCCGGTCTTGACGCGGGAGATGATGTTGCTGCGGTCTTCGGTGAGCGCGTAAAGCGTGAGGCGGTCGGCGCGGAACAGCGCGCAGATCTCGCCGGAAAGCTCGAGCATCAGCTCGTAGGCATCGCGGGTGCCGTGAATCCTGTTGCTCACCGCCTGCAGGCGATGCATGAAGGCGAGCCGGGGATCATCACTGTTTCCCTGGGCTGGCGGTGGCGGCGTGGCGGTCATGCGGCGCTCCTGCGCCACATGTCGAGGGCGTGGCGCGGAGCTATTCTATCAGGGCCCGTTTGCTACCACGAAAGATGAGTTCTCGATCGTTGCAGCGTCATTCAGCGTAAAGCTGAAGCGCGCTCCCGCGTCGGCTTCGCCTTCCGCCCAGATGCGCCCGCCATGGCGCTGGACGATACGGGCGACTGTGGCCAGGCCAATACCGGTGCCCTGGAAATCGCGTTCGTGGTGCAGGCGCTGGAAGGCGCCGAAGAGCTTGCCCACGTAGCGCATGTCGAAGCCGGCGCCGTTGTCCTCGACACAGAACACTTCCTCGCCGGCGGCGTTGGCGGTGCGGCCGAAGCGGATCCGGGCGGCGCTGCGGCGGGCGGTGAACTTCCACGCGTTGCCGAGCAGGTTTTCCAGTGCGATGCGCATCAGGCTGGGGTCGGCGTCGGTGAGCATGCCGGGCTCGATGTCCCAGCTGACCGCGCGTGCCGGCTCGGCTTCGGTGAGTGCGCCGGCGATCTCCCCGGCCAGCGCGCTGAGGTCGAGCGGCTGGCGACCGAGCTCGTGGCGCGAGACGCGGGCAAGGTTGAGGAGATCGTCGATCAGCACGCCCATGCGCTGCACCGCGGCGCGCATGCGCTGGAAGAGCTGGCGGGCTTCGTCGTCGAAGGCAGCGTCGTATTCGCTGGCGAGGATCACGCTGTAGCCATCGATGGCGCGCAGCGGTGCGCGCAGGTCATGGGACACCGAGTAGCTGAAGGCTTCGAGTTCCTTCAGGGCGCTGCTCAGCTGGGCGGTGCGCTCGGCGACACGGTTCTCGAGCTCGCGGTTGAGGTCGCGCATGCTGGCTTCGGTGGCCAGACGCTCGGAAATGTCCGAGGCGATGCCGAGCACGCGCAGCTCGCCATCGAGTTCGACGCTGCGGGTGAGCAGGTCGAAGGGCACGTCGTTGCCGTCGCGCATGCCCAGGTGGACGCGGGCGTGGGCTTCGCCGCTTGCCAGGGCGGTGTCGAGGGCGTGTTCGAGATGGGCACGGTCGCCGTTGGCGACCAGCGAGCGCAGCGCACGACCGTCGAGTGCTTCGTCGGCAAGGCCGACGATGTGGCTGAAGTGGCGGTTCCACATCGACAGCTGGCCGTTCCTGTCCAGCACCACCAGTGCCACCGGCAGGCTGTCGATGAGGCTGCGGGTGAACTGCAGTTCGTTCTTCAGACGTACCTCGGCGCGCTTGCGCTCGGTGATGTCGCCGATCGAACCCACCATGCGGTAGGCCTTGCCTTCGGGGTTGCGCAGGGCCAGACCGCGGGCAAGCACCCAGCGGAATTCGCCGTGCTGGTCGAAAACGCGGTACTCGCATTCGAAGTGCGGCGTTTCGCCCTTCAGGTGGGCGATGAGCATGGACTGGAAGCGCGGCCGGTCGGCGACGTGGATCAGCCGCAGCCACTCGTCGCTGGTGGTGCGCAGATGGTCGCGTTCTTCGCCGAGCAGGCTGAGCAGGCGGCTGGAGAGGAAGAGCGAGTGGGTGACCGGGTTCCAGTCCCACAGCCCTTCGTTGGTGCCGCGCATCGCCAGGGCGTAGCGGCTCTCGCTCTCCTGCAGCATGCTCTCGGCTTCGTGCAGGCGTTCGCTGGCCGCACTGGATTCCTCGTCGACGCGGGGCGGGACGTCGTCGATGCGCCTGCCGCGGAACAGCCAGGGCAGGGTGAGCAGCACGTATCCCCACAGCCACAGCCAGGGGCGCAGGGTCTTGTCGAGGCCGGCGGTGGCGATCAGCAGGTCCGCCAGCAGGGGCCACAGCAGGGCAATCGCCAGGCAGGCGGCAACCCGGCGCAGGCGTTTGCGGCGCCTGCTGCCGGCGAGGTCCGGCGAAGTTGCTGAAGGGCCCTCTTGCATGGCACAAAAGTATTACGGTGGGCAGGCCCGCACCATGGGGGTTTGCCGCACTGGGGTATACCCATCCGGGCTCCGCGCGTGCTGCGCTACACTGACGCCTGATGTTGAGACGGATGTGGGTATGACGGACGAGGATTACATGCGCGCGGCGCTCGAACAGGCGCATCTGGCGGGCAGTTGCGGAGAGGTGCCGGTAGGCGCGGTGGTGGTCTGCGAGGGCGAGATCATCGGCCGCGGCTTCAATCAGCCGATTGGCCGGCACGACCCTACTGCCCACGCCGAGGTGATGGCGCTGCGTGATGCCGCCAGCCGCCTGGGCAACTACCGCCTGCCGGGTTGTGAACTGTTCGTCACCCTTGAACCGTGTGCGATGTGCAGCGGCGCGATCATGCATGCGCGCATCGCGCGGGTGGTGTTCGGCGCCCGCGATCCCAAGACCGGGGTGGCCGGCAGCGTGCTCGACCTGTATGCCGAGCGCCGCCTCAATCACCACGCGCAGATCAGCGGCGGCGTGCTCGCCGATGCCTGCGGCGCGCTGCTGTCGTCCTTCTTCGCCGCCCGTCGCGGGCGTACCCTGAGCGCCTGAGATGCGCATCGAGATCAGCCTTGCCGGGCAGTACCTCGATCTCTTTGCCGCGGACGGTGCCCGCATCCGCCGCTATGCGGTATCGACTGCCGCCAACGGCGCCGGCGAGCAGGTCGACAGCGGCCGCACGCCGCGCGGCCGGCATTACGTGCGCGCGCGCATCGGCGCCGGCGCGCCGCTGGGAGCGGTGTTCCGCGGCCGGCGGGCAACCGGTGAGCTATGTACGCCGGCGTTTGCCGCGGCACATCCGGGACGCGACTGGATACTGACCCGCATCCTCTGGTTGTGCGGCTGCGAACCCGGCCGCAACAGGCTCGGCAAGGTCGACAGCATGCGCCGTTACATCTACATCCACGGCACGCCCGACGACCAGCCGATGGGCGAGGCGCGCTCGCACGGCTGCATCCGCATGCGCAACGCCGAGGTTGCCGAACTGTTCGAACTGGTGCCGGCGGGCACCATCGTCGAGATCCGCGAATGAGTGCCGAGGCTGCTTCCGCCATCGTCGTCCGCGTTGTCGACTGGGCACAGGCCGCGGCGCTGGCGATGCCCCTGCGCGAGCGCGTCTTCGTCGTCGAGCAGGGGGTGCCGGCGGAACTTGAGGCCGACGAGTGGGATGCCTGCAGCCGCCACGCGCTGGCCTGCACTGCCGGTGCCGAGGTGGTCGGCACCGGACGCCTGCTGCCTGACGGCCACATCGGCCGCATGGCGGTAGCGGCGGCCTGGCGCGGGCGCGGCATCGGTGCGCGGGTGCTGAACACTCTGGTCGACGCCGCCCGTGCGGCGGGGATGAGCGAGGTGGTGCTCAACGCCCAGTTACAGGCGGTGGACTTCTACCGCCGGCAGGGTTTCACGGCCTATGGCGAGATCTTCATGGATGCGGGCATCGAACACGTGGCGATGCGCCGGGTGCTCAGCGCACGAGGCTGAAGGCATGGCGGCATTCGCCGCTCAGGGCGCCTTCCGCGTCCCAGCTCCATTCGGTGAATGACACCTCGCCGTCGCGGCGCACGCTGAGCAGGGTAGAGCAGCGCGTGCCGTAGCCCGGTGCCTGCACGAATGCCGCCGACAGCCAGTGCTCCCATTGCGCGTCGATGCCGGTGTCGGGCAGCAGCTCGGCAGCGTAGCAGCCGCGATCTGTGAGTTCGCCGAGGATGGCAGCCTCATCGGGACCGTTGCGGGTGTGCTCGGCAAAGCGTTCGCGCAGGCGCGCGAGCTTGGGCCAGGGGGTATCGAGGAGGTGATTGGAGAGGCCGTACACGCCAGGCGGCAGGATGCGCACGCGGCCTGTGCTGTGTTCGAACACGCCGAGGCTGTCGCCGTCCCACAGCAGCAGGTTGAAGGGCACGTAATGCCCGCTGTGCGCGGCGAGATGGTGGAGTGTGGTGGGTACCGCAGTGCCGGCGAGCAGGCTGTCGCGCACCAGCAGGCCGCGCGACGGCGCCCCCGGGCGATGGCGCGAGGGGTCGCGATAGTTGGTCAGCGCGGCCAGCCGCCCATGCCGGCTCATCCCCAGCCAGGTGCCGCCGCCTTCGAGGTCGCGGCCGGCGAGGATGTCGGGGTAGTCCGCCCACCACGCCGCGGCCAGCGCCGGGCGGGCGTGGTACTCGTCGCGGTTGGCGGCCAGCATCAGCGGATAGTCCGCATGCTGGCGCCACGACAGCACGATCAGGCACATCGCACGAAGCGTTCGAGATGGCGCTCGGCGCTGCCGGTAAGCGCGGCGATGCGGTGGCTGACAACGGCGTCGGCAAGCGCGGCCTCGAAGGCGGCGCCGTCGGCGATCCCGCTATAGACCTCCATCCACGTCAGCGCGTCGTCACGGCGCTGCTGGAGTTCGCCGCACACGCCGCTGCGGTGCGCCAGCACGGCCTGCATGGCGCGTACCGCGGTCATTGCCGCCGCGCGGTCGCAGTCTGCGGCGAGGCGGTAGTAGACATACAGGGACAGGCTGCCGGCGTCGCCCGCCACGGCGCTCACGGCAGGGCGTAGGGCAGGTCGAGAAAGCGCAGCACAGGGCCGTCGGGCGCGCCGAGGCGGACTTCGCCGCTGTCGTGGCTGCTGGTCTGCAGCACCGCAAGGGCCTCGAAACCGCCCTGCGGGGCGGGGGCGACGTTGACCAACTGGCCGGCTGACTGCTCGCCAAAGTCGGCGGCGTAGAGGTCGGTACCCGCAACCGGAGGCGTTGTGGTGTCGATGTGGGCGCGATACATGCGCTTCTTGAGCTTGCCGAGATACTGCGTACGGGCGACGATCTCCTGGCCCGGATAGCAGCCTTTCTGGAAGCTCACTCCGCCGATGATCTCGAAGTTGAGCATCTGTGCGACGAAGGCTTCCTGGGTGGCGGCGGTGATCAGCGGCACACCGGCGCGGATCATCGCCAGCGTCCACCGCGCACTGCCCGCCGGCTGCGCGCCGGCGCCGCGCAGCGTGTCGAAGAGGGCAGGGGCCTCGGCGGCCGGTACGGCGACGACGAGGCTGTCGGCGCTGACGCGGATCACCCGCAGGGCGCCGGCGGCGACCTGCTGCATGATCTCTGCGGGGCAGGGCAGGCCGGCGCTGGCAAGCACGGCGGCGCTGTCTGCGCCACTGATGCCGAACAGCGCCAGTTCGGCACTGGCATCGCTGAGCCTGGCCTTGCTGCGCAGGATGTACATCGACAGCTTCTTCAGCATGGCGGCGTGGATGTCGGCGGACAGAGCCAGCACCACGTCGCCGCCGTCGCGCCAGATCAGCAGGCTGGCCAGCATGCGTCCCTTGGGGGAGTTGAAGCTGGAAAGCTGGGCACGCTCGCCGGGGAGCTTGTTGAGGTCGTTGGAGAGCAGGTTGTGCAGGAAGCTGGCAGCGTCCTCGCCGCTGCTGCGGATCAGGCCCAGATGCACGAGGGGCACCAGCACGGTGGCGTCGGGCGAAGGCTGGTCGGCAAAATCGATCTGTCCGTCATCAAGACGGGCGCCCTGGGGGGCGAGGAATTCGGTCCAGTGGGGAGTGGTCATCACAAGGCTTCTTGGCGGTCGCGTTGAGGGAGTGTGACAGGCTGGCGATGCAGTATTATAGGGCCCCCGGTCGGCCAGCCCGCATTTCTCACCCCGAAGCGCTGTCCGTGTGGCAGCGCTCAGGCAAACGTCGGCCGCCGAGGCGTGCCGCGCCGCGTTCCTCTGACCTTCGTGCCCATGAAAGCCTTCCTGTTGCGCTTCCTGCTCTTCGTCCTCTTCCTTGCCGGTGTCGGTGGGGCAGCGGCATGGTGGGTGCTCGAACGCCCCTTGCCGCTGGATGCGGCGCAAATCGATTTCACCGTACAGCGCGGCGCCAACATGCGTCAGGCCGCGCAACTCATCCACCGTGCCGGCGTCGGCGTCGACCCCGCGGTGCTGTACTGGGTGGCGCGCGCCAGCGGCAAGGCCGAGCGCATCATTGCCGGCAGCTACGAGGTGCATCAGGGGCTGACCCTCTGGCAGTTGCTCCTCAAGCTCTCCAATGGCGACGTCTCGCAGAGCGCACTGACCGTAGTCGAAGGCTGGAACTTCCGCCAGATGCGCGCCCTCATCGATGCCCACCCCCATCTCCTGCAGGACACCGCGGCGCTGAGCGACAGCGAACTGCTGCAGCGCATCGGCGCCAGCGAAAGCCACCCCGAAGGCCTGTTCTTTCCCGATACCTATCTTTTCGACAAGCACTCCAGCGCGCTGGCGGTCTATCGGCGCGCTTACCTGGCGATGCAGGAACGCCTGCTGGCGGCCTGGGAGGAGCGCCATCCGCAACTGCCGCTGCGCAACCCTTACGAGGCGCTGATCCTGGCCTCCATCATCGAGAAGGAAACCGGACGCGCGGACGAGCGCGGTCTGGTCGCCTCGGTGTTCATCAACCGCCTGCGCATCGGCATGCGCCTGCAGACCGACCCGACGGTGATCTACGGCTACGGCGAGGAGTTCGAGGGCCGCCTGCGCCGTCGCCACCTCGATACCGACCACCCCTGGAATACCTATACCCGGGCCGGCCTGCCGCCGACGCCGATCGCCCTGCCGGGACCGGACGCCCTGGCTGCGGCGCTGCGGCCGCCACCCAGCGAGTATTTCTACTTTGTCGCCCGCGGCGATGGCAGCAGCCAGTTCTCGCGCAACCTTGCCGATCACAACCGGGCGGTCAATCGTTATCAGCGCGGGGGAGGCGGCAGTTGAACCAGAGTCTTGCGCGCGGGCGCTTCATCACCTTCGAGGGCATCGACGGCGCCGGCAAGAGCAGTCAGATCGCCGCTGCCGTAGCCTTGCTGCAGCAACGCGGCATCGTCGTCGAGCAGAGCCGCGAACCCGGCGGCACCGCCCTCGGCGAACGTCTGCGCGAGTTGCTGCTGCATGAGGCAATGGATCTGGAGACCGAGGCGATGCTGATGTTCGCGGCGCGCCGCGAGCATCTCGCCGCACGCATCGAGCCGGCGCTGGCAGCCGGTCGCTGGGTGGTCTGCGACCGCTTCTCGGATGCCACCTATGCCTATCAGGTCGGCGGGCGCGGTCTCAGCGCGGCCAAGTTCGCTGCGCTGGAGCAGTGGGTGCATCCCGGCCTGCAACCCGACCTGACCATCCTCTTCGACCTCCCTCCCGCCATCGCCGCTGCGCGCGTGGCCTCCACCGGCCATGCGCCCGACCGTTTCGAACGCGAGCAGGGCGCCTTCTTCGAGCGTGTGCGGGCGGCCTACCTGCAGCGCGCGCAAGCGGCGCCGGCACGCATCCGCGTCATCGATGCCGGACAGACGCCGGAGCGCATCCGTGCCGAAGTCGAGGCGCTGGTCGGGGCGCTGTGTCCGCGATGATCCATCCCTGGCAGGCCGCCACCTGGACCCGTCTGTGCACACTGGGCGAGCGTCTGCCCCACGCCTTGCTGTTTGCCGGCCCCCCGGGGCTCGGCAAGCGCGACCTTGCCGAAGCGCTTGCGGCGCGCCTGCTGTGCGACGCCCCGGCTGCCGACGGCCACGCCTGCGGGCAATGTACCCCCTGCCAGTGGCGGCTGTCGGGCAATCATCCCGACCTCCAGCGGCTGATTCCCGCCGCCGACGAGGCCACCGCAGGCAGCGACGACGGTGGCGCCGACGGCGGCAAGGCGAAGTCGGCACAGATCGTCATCGAGCAGGTGCGTGCCCTGCAGGAGGGGCTGGAGGTCAGTGCCCACCATCACCGCCGCGCGGTGATCGTCGACCCGGCCGAGGCGATGAACGTATTCACCGCCAATGCCCTCCTCAAACTGCTCGAAGAGCCCCCGGCAGACTGCTTCTTCGTGCTGGTTTCATCGGCGCCGCGGCGCCTGCTGCCGACTCTGCGCAGCCGCTGCCAGCAGTGGAGCTTCAGCGCCCCCGACAGTGCGGCACTGGCGCGCTGGTCGGCGGCCCGCGACGCCGGCGCGGCAGAACTGCTGGCCCTCTGCGGCGGCCTGCCGCTGGCCGCCGAGCGCCTCGCGGCGCAGGGCGGCAAGGCCTTTCACGAACGTTTCGTGCGCGATCTCGGGCAATTGCCCGATGGTGACGTGCTGCGCCTGGCCGGGCAGTGGGAGAGCTGGCTGAAGTCGAAGGAAGCGATCGCCGCCGGTTTCGGCATGGTGATGCTGGTGGATTGGCTGCAGCGTTGGGTGGCGGACCTGGTCAGCGTGCGCCTCGGCGGACGGGTGCGTTTCTTCCCTGCGCGCAGCACCCAGTTGCAGGCGCTGGCCAAGCGCTGCAGCATTGCGGCGGCAAGCAACTGTTACAATGAGTTCGTCCGTATCCGCCGGGTCGCCCAGCACCCGCTGAATGCCCGCCTGATGCTCGAAGACATGCTGATGCGCTATGCCCGCACGTTTACCGGATCGCAACGATGAGTGAACCCGTCAGGCCCGCCGTGGCACGCCCCAGCGTGCTGTCGCTGAACATCAACTCCAAGTCGGCGCTGTACGCCGCGTACATGCCCTTCCTGCTCAATGGCGGCATCTTCGTGCCGACGCCCAAGAGCCACACCCTCGGCGACGAGGTGTTCATGCTGCTGCAGTTGATGGACGACCCCACCAAGCATCCGGTGGCCGGCAGCGTGGTGTGGGTGACGCCGCATGGCGCCCAGGGCGGCAAGACGCAGGGCGTGGGCGTGCATTTCAGCGATGACGAGGCCGGCAAGACGGTCCGGCACCGCATCGAGCAGATCCTCGCCGGCCACCTCGGCTCCTCGCGCCCCACGCACACCATCTGAACCCCTCGCGGCGGCTGCGGTCTGTCGCATGACGGCCGCGGCCGCCGTTGCGTTGACCGCCTCCCGGAACCCCGCATGTACGTTGACTCCCACTGCCACCTCGATTTTCCAGACCTGCGCGCGCGTGAGGACGAGATCCTTGCCGCGATGCACGCCAACGGGGTGAGCCACGCGCTCTGCGTGGGCGTCAAGCTCGAGGACTTTCCTGCCGTGCTGGGGCTCGCCGAGCGTCATCCGGGTCTCTACGCCTCGGTGGGCGTGCATCCCGACAACGCCGGCTGCGAGGAGCCCGATGTCGCCCGCCTGGTGGCGCTCGCCGCACACCCGCGGGTGGTGGCGATCGGCGAGACCGGTCTCGACTACCACTGGCACAAGGATGCCCCGGAGTGGCAGCGCGAGCGTTTCCGCACCCACATCCGAGCCGCCCGTGCCGCCGGCAAGCCGCTGATCATCCACACCCGCGAGGCCGCCGCAGATACCCTGCGCATCATGCGCGAGGAGGGCGCCGATGCCGTCGGTGGCGTCATGCACTGCTTCACCGAATCGCAGGCCGTCGCCGACGCCGCACTGGAGCTTGGCTTCCATATCTCGTTTTCCGGCATCGTCACCTTCAAGAGTGCGCGCGAACTCAAGGAAGTCGCCCGTCGCGTGCCGCTTGACCGCCTCCTGATCGAGACCGATGCGCCGTATCTGGCCCCCGTTCCGCACCGCGGCAAGACCAACGAACCGGCCTACGTCGTCCACGTCGCCGAGGAGATCGCCCGCCTGCGCGAACTCCCGCTGGCGCAGATCGCCGCAGCCACCACCGCCAACTTCTTCGGACTCTTCCGCCATGCCCTGCGCTGACCGCCTGTCCCGTGCCGCCGCCATCCTCGCCCTGTGCGCCGCCGCCTTCGTTGCGGTGCCGGCGCAGGCGCAAGGCACCTACGAAGCCGCGCTCAGCTCGGCGCGTCTGGGCGATACCCGCCAGCTCGTCGGCCTGCTCAATCGCGGCCTCGACGCCGATACCGTCGATCTGCAGGGCAATACCCTGCTCATCCTCGCCGCCCGCGAGGGCATGCTGAGCACCGTGCAGGCCATCCTGCAATACCGCCCGCGCGTCTCGCAGCGCAACCTGGCCGGTGACTCGGCACTGATGCTGGCCACCCTCGGTGGCCATGAAGCGGTTGCCGACGCCCTCCTCGAAGCCGGCGCCGAACTCAACCATGAGGGTTGGAACCCCTTGCTCTACGCCGCCTTCGAAGGGCGCCTGGGGCTGCTGCAGAAATTTCTCCAGCGTGGCGCCGATATCGATGCGCTGGCACCCAACCGCTCCACCGCACTGATGCTCGCCGCCCGCAACGGCCACATCGAGGTCGTCCGCACCCTGCTCGCCGCAGGCGCGGATACCGCCCTGGTCAATGATCGCGGCATCGACGCGGCAACCTGGGCGCGCCAGGTCGGCAATACCGTGATCGCCGATCTGATCGACGCCGAGCAGGCCCGGCGAGCCGGAACAGTGCGTCTGGAAATTCGCTGAACGGCGCACCGGACGGCGCTCTGCCGGCTGCGGGTTCCCTCGGCGGCCTCATCGGGGTAGCATTCGCCCTATGACGAACGTCGTGGAGACCACGCCATGCTCAGGAGCGCGTTGTTGACCCTGGCCGCAGTTGCGGCCTGGATGCCGGGCAGCGCCGCGCTGGCCAGCGAAGATCATCAGGCGGTGCAATGGGCTGCGGCCTGCTTTGCCTGCCATGGCCCCGAGGGGCGTTCGGACGGCGGCATGCCCTCGCTGGCAGGGCAGACCGCCGACGGCATGTACGCCATGCTGATCGACTTCCGCAATGGCAAGCGCAATCCCACGGTGATGCATCACCACGCCAAAGGGTATACCGAAGAACAGTTGCGCCGCATCGCCGACATCCTCGGCCGGCGTCCGAACTGAAGCGGAGGCCAGCCATGCAACGTCGACAGTTTCTCCGTCACTCCGCCGCCCTTGCCGCGCTTGCTGCAGTGCCCGCTGCGGCGCGCGCCCAGGTCGGCCGCGGTGCCCGCGTGGTGGTGGTCGGTGGCGGCTTTGCCGGCGCCGCGTGCGCACGCTATCTGCGCCTGTGGGCGCCGGGGGCGAGCGTCACCCTGGTGGAGGCGGCGCGCGAGTTCGTCTCCTGCCCGATGAGCAATCGCGTCATCGGCGGCACGATGAGCATCCGTGACCTTACCCGGCGCTACGACGGCCTCGCCAGCCGTCACGGGGTGCGCGTGATCAACGACACCGTCACCGCCATCGACCCGGCTACCCGCCAGATCACCCTGGCCGGCGGCAGTGCGCTGCCGTACGATCGCCTGGTCATCGCGCCCGGCATCGCCTTCGACTATGCGGCCCTGCCCGGGTTGAACAGCGCCGCAGCGCAGGAGCGCGTTCCCCATGCCTGGAAGGCCGGCCCGCAGACCCACGAACTGCGTCGGCGCATCGGCGCCATGCCGCAGGGCGGCGTGTTCGCCATGCACATCCCCAAGGCGCCCTTGCGCTGCCCGCCGGGGCCTTACGAGCGCGCCTGCCTGGTCGCCAGTGCGCTGCGGCGCAGCAACCCCACCGCCAAGGTGCTGGTGTTCGATGCCAATCCGGGTATCCTCGCCAAGCGCGAACTGTTCGCCGACGCCTTTGCCAACCGCTACAAGGGCATGATCGAGTACGTCCCCAATGCCGGCTTCGAAGCCATCGACGCTGCCAGCGGAGAGCTGAGCTTCGACGTGCACGGCAAGGTACGCGCCGACGTCTGGAACGTCATCCCCCCGCAGCGTGCCGGCGAACTCGCCCTGCAGGCCGGTCTCGGCGGTGGTCAGGGATGGTGCGAGGTCGATTTCCTCTCCTACGAGTCGCGCCTCGTGCCCGCCGTGCATGTGATCGGCGATGCCATTGCCTCCGCCCCCGGCACGCCCAAGTCGGCGCACATGGCCAACCAGCAGGCCAAGGTCTGCGCGGCGGCCATTGCGGCGCATTTTGCCGGGCGGGCGGTGAACCCTGAACCGATCATCGCCAATACCTGCTACAGCTTCGTCAGCGACAAGGAAGCCATCCACATCGCCGGCGTCTATCGCTATGACGACGGCCAGCGCACCATTGTCGCGGTGCCCGGCGCCGGCGGGCTCTCAGCGCGCGCCAGCGGCGAGGAGGCCTTCATGGCGGTGGCGTGGAGCTTCAACATCCTCAACGACACGCTGGGGATGATCTGAATTCGCGCTGCCAGTGCAGTGTCGCACTTCATTGACCCGGCAGCGAAGTAACTGGCCGGCTTCAACGCAACAGCAGTGTGGGAATCTTCGACGAGCGCAGCAGGTCGGTGGTCTTGCTGCCGAACAGCAGGCTGCGCAGCGCTGAGTGGGCGTAGGCGCCCATCACCAGGATGTCGATTTCCTGGTCCTTGACCGTACGCGCGATGACGCTCTCCGGGTCGCCCGGGATGATCTGCGCGGTAGCCTCGAAGCCGGCGTCCTGTAGCGTCTTCTGTGCCCATCCGATCTGCTTGGGGCCGTCCTGGGGGACCTTGCCGGACATCAGCAGGTGCACCGGCAGGCCGCGGAACAACGGGCTGGCGGCGACCATCTCGACACCGCGCCGGGTGACGGCGCTGCCATCGTAGGCGATCAGCACGCGTCTGGGTTCCCGGAAGCCTTCGGTAACCGTGAGGATGGGCTTGTGCAGCGCGCGCACGACGTGTTCCACGTTGCGCCCGAGGTCGCGCTGGGTGGTTTCGGCCGCTTCGCCGCGCCTGCCGAGGACGAAGAGGCGCACGCCGGCCTCGTGCTCGGCCAGGGTTTCGCCCAGTTCGCCGTGGCGCTGGCGCATGTCCGGGGCGGGTACGCCGGCGTCGATGGCGCGCTGGCGCAGGCGGTTGAGGAAGACGCGACCGGCCTCGCGCGCATCGCGGGCGCGTTCGGCGTCGCGTTCGGAGAGCTGGGTGAGCAACAACTCCTGAGCGTCGAAGCCGATCGCGCCGCTGTGATCCTCGCCGGAGCCGATTTCAGGATGGCGGTCGATGACGTGCAGCAGTTCAAGCGGTGCGCTCATGCGCTGGGCGGCCCAGGCAGCGTAGTCGGTGACGTAGTCGGCAAAGTGGGAGCGGTCCACGCAGGCCAGCACCTTGTTGTCGGCGTTGATCTTGCTGTTCATTTCGCTTCTCCGCTCAGTGGCCCATCAGCCGTTCGACGGCGTCGGGTTTGTCGTGCACCGCGAAGCGGTCGATCATGGTTGCGCTGGCTTCGTTGAGGCCGATGATCTCCACCTCGGTGCCTTCGCGGCGGAATTTCACCACCACCTTGTCGAGTGCGCTGATCGCGGTGATGTCCCAGAAGTGCGCGCGCGAGACGTCGATGACCACCTTCTCGATCACTTCCTTGAAGTCGAAGGCGGCGACGAAGCGGTCCGCCGAGGCGAAGAACACCTGGCCGAAGACGCGGTAGCGACGGGTGCGGCCTTCGTTCTCCGCCTTGGAGCCGATGTGCAGCACCATGCCCACCTTGTGGGCGAAGAAGAAACCGGAGAGCAGCACGCCGACCAGCACGCCCTTGGCCAGGTCGTGGGTGAGCACGGTGACCGCCACGGTGGCCAGCATCACCACGCTGGAGCTCTTCGGGTGCTCGCGCAGGTTGCGGATCGAGCCCCAGTTGAAGGTACCGATGGAGACCATGATCATCACCGCCACCAGCGCGGCCATCGGGATGCGGCTCACCCAGTCGCCGAGGAAGACCACCAGGATCAGCAGCACCACGCCTGCGGTCAGGGTGGACAGCCGCCCACGGCCGCCGGACTTCACGTTGATCACCGACTGGCCGATCATCGCGCAGCCGGCCATGCCGCCGATGAAGCCGGTAGCCACGTTGGCGACGCCCTGGCCGACGCATTCGCGGTTCTTGTCGCTCCTGGTGTCGGTGAGGTCGTCCACGATGGTGGCGGTCATCAGCGACTCCAGCAGGCCGACCACCATCAGCGTGAGCGAGTAGGGCAGGATGATCGCCAGCGTTTCCAGGTTGAGCGGCACGTCCGGGATCAGGAACACCGGCAGGCTGTTGGGCAGCTCACCCATGTCGCCGACGGTACGGATGTCCAGATCGAGCGCGATCGCCACCGCGGTGAGTACCACGATGGTGACCAGCGGCGAGGGCACCGCCTTGGTGAGCCGGGGCAGGAGATAGATGATGCCGAGGCCGGCCGCGGTCATCGCGTACACATGCCAGCTGACGTTGGTCAGCTCGGGCAGCTGCGCCATGAAGATCAGGATCGCCAGCGCATTGACGAAGCCGGTGACCACCGAGCGCGAGACGAAGCGCATCAGCACCCCCAGGCGCACCCAGCCGGCGATGATCTGCAGGACGCCGGTGAGCACGGTGGCGGCGAGCAGGTACTCCAGTCCGTGTTCCTTGACCAGCGTGACCATGACCAGCGCCATGGCGCCGGTGGCGGCCGAGATCATGCCGGGTCGCCCGCCGGTGAAGGCGATGATGGTGGCGATGGAGAACGAGGCGTAGAGGCCGACCTTGGGATCGACGCCGGCAATGATGGAGAAGGCGATCGCCTCGGGGATCAGCGCCAGCGCGACCACGAGGCCGGCCAGCAGGTCGTTGCGGACGTTGGAAAGCCAGTCCTGACGGATGTTCTTCATTTCTTGTGCTACAGCTCTCTGAGGCCGTTCCGCGTCTTGAGGATGCGCGCTGGCTGGGGGGGCGGATGGAGCAACGACGTCCCCCGCGCTGGGGGTGACGTTGTCGCGCTACGGCATGAAAAGAGTGCCTGCAGTCGGCACGATAGAGAGCGCTGGCTTACAAGGGACTGGCTGCGGTTGTTTGGCAGAGGGTGTCGATTGTAACAACGCTGCTGCATTGCAGCAAATTCGCCGGACTCCGGATCAGTCGCGGTGCTGCGCCAGCGAGGCGATGAATACTTCTGCCGGTGCCGGGCGCCCGTACAGATAGCCCTGGTAGAGCATCTCCGCACGCGCGGCGAGGAAGTCGGCATGGGCCTGCGTTTCCACCCCTTCGGCAACGACGCTGAGGCGCAGGTGCGCGGCCATTGCCAGAATGGTGTCCACCAGCGCAGCGTCGCTGGGATCCTCGGGAGCGTCCTGAATGAAGCTGCGGTCGATCTTCAGCTCGTTGATGGGCAGGCGCTTCAGATAGGCCAGCGACGAGTAGCCGGTGCCGAAATCGTCGATGGAGAAGTGAATGCCCAGCGCACTCAGTTCGGACATCGTCGCGGCGGTCTGGTGCACCTTGTCGATCACCAGCCCTTCGGTAACCTCCAGGGTCAGGCGGCTGGGATCGGCACCGGTTTCGGTGAGGATGTCGCGCACTCTGCCGACGAAGCCGGCATGGTGGAACTGGCGCGGGCTGACGTTGATGGAGATGCGCAGTGAGTTTGCGGCGATCTCCGGATGGGTGAGCAGGGCACAGCCGCGGCGCAGCACCCAGTCGCCGAGTTCGACGATCAGGCCGGTTTCCTCGGCGATGGGAATGAAGCTTGCCGGTGGTACCAGGCCGCGTCGCGGGTGGTGCCAGCGCAACAGCACCTCGGCCCCGCGGATGGCGCCGCGTGCATCGACCTGGGCCTGCAGGAAGAGGCGCAGTTCTTCCTGCTCGACGGCGCGCCGCAGCTCGCTTTCGAGCATGAAGCGCATTTCCGCGCGGGCCTGCATCTCCGGTTCGAAGAAGCGCACCACGTTGCGGCCTGCGGCCTTGGCCTGGTACATCGCCGTATCGGCCTGCTTGAGCAACTCGGAAACACTGCCGCCACCGCTGGGCGGGAAGATCGCCACGCCGATGCTGGCGCCGATGGAGAGTGACTCGCCGGCGAGCACGAAGGGCTGGGCGAGCCCTTCACGCAGTTTCTCGGCAACGCTGCGCGCCATGTCGGCCGCGAGCTGTTCGAGTGGGGAGATTTCCGGCAGCAGGAGGACAAACTCGTCGCCACCGAAGCGCGACAGGGTGTCGCTCTCGCGCAGGTCGCGCTGCAGGCGTTCGGCGATGGCCTTCAGCAGGCGGTCGCCCATCTCGTGCCCGCGGGCGTCGTTGAGGGTCTTGAAGTAATCCAGATCGATCAGCAACAAGGCGCCGAAGTGGCCTGAGCGGCGCGCCACTGCCAGAGCGTGTTCGAGGCGGTCGAGGAGCAGGCGGCGGTTGGGCAGCCCGGTCAGCGAGTCGAAGTAGGCCAGGCGGGCGATCTCGGATTCTGCGTGGCGGCGGTCGGTGACGTCGCGGCCGATGCTTACCAGACCCTTGCGGCTGCCGTCGGGATTGAACAGGGGTACCTTGATGGTATCGACCACCATGGTCTGGCCGTTGACGGTAGGGATGTGCTCCTCGGTGCGCAGCGCGCCGCGCTGCGCCCACGCCGGTTCGTCGGGCTGCTCGTGGCCGAGCAGGGCACGTCGCGAGGCGCCCTGGCTGAAGGCCAGTTCGGCATCGCTGCAGCCGCGGAAATCCACCCCCTGCAGACCGAACAGCTCGACGGTGTAGCGGTTGGCCTGCTGCCAGCGTCCCTGGCCATCCTTGAAGCGGACAATGTCGGGGAGGGCGTCGAGCAGGGTGGCGAGCTCCTCTTCGCGATGGGCGAGGCGGTTGTTGGTACGCCGGCGGCTGAGAACGTTGGCGACCAGCAGCACGATGAGCAGCAATTGCACGAGGAGGGCAGCGATCATCAGAGTGCGCACGCGCTCTTCGGCTGCTCCGACCTCGCGGGTGCGCTGGTCCACGAGCTCCTCCAGCCTGTCCTTGTAGGCCAGCAACTCGGCTTCGCCGATGCTCTTGTCGGTGACGTCATGGATGATGGAGAACAGCACCTGGCGGCCATCCTCCAGCCGCACCGGTGAGGAGTACACCTCTACGGTGCGGATCCCGCCCCCCGCGACACGGTGCGGGAAGATGAAGTAGTTGCGTTCCTCGCGCTGTGCGCGGGCGCGCTCGGCAGCGACCTCGTCGGCGCCCAGGGTATTGAACTCATCGATGCTGCGCCCGATCAGCTCACCACCGGGGAGGCCGTAGAAGCGCCCGGCAGCGGCGTTGGCGTCGATGATGCGGCCGCTGGCCGGATCGATGAACAGCATCACCGCGGTGTGCTGAAGGAACAGGCTGGAGAGCAGGTCCTTGCGCGCCAGCGCAGCGGAGGCGGTCAACACTGCGGTAAAGGTCAGCACGCCGGCGAGGACGAGCAGGCGGGCGCGGGCGGCGGGGGTGGGCAGACGCAGGGCGGACAGGAAGGCTGAGGCGCGCAGTTTGGGACTCGCTGAAGCATGCCGCAGACGGAACTGCCGCGGCGTTGTGTGGCTATTTCGATAGTAATAGTACTGGAAGCTTTGCCGGCGTGCATGGGAACGTCTGCCCGGCCCGAGCACTGGTTCACGATAGCCTAACAAAGAGGCCTGGCGCACTGGACCGTGGTCGTATTGACGGAGCAGCCGCGCCCGTGGTTCCGGAGCTCAGCGCTGGTGCGCCGCCAGTTCGAGGGTGGCGGCGTGGATGGCGACGGTGTCGTCGATGTTGCGGGCGTAGCCGCCGGCCATCGCGATGGCCAGGGCGCTGCCGCGCCTGCGGCAGGCGTCGAGCACGCGGCGGTCGCGTTCGGCAAGTCCCGCCATGCTGAGCGCCAGCCGCCCGAGACGGTCGTCGGCATAGGGGTCGGCGCCGGCGAGATAGATCACCAGATCGGGGGCGAAGCCGTCGAAGACCGCCTCCAGGCCGCGGTCGAGGGCGGCGAGGTAGGGTGCGTCGGTGGTGCCGTCGGGCAGCTCGATGTCGAGGTCGCTGTGCGCCTTGCGGAAAGGGAAGTTCTTCGCGCCGTGGATGCTGAAGGTGAAGGTCGCCGGATGGCCGGCGAGGATGGTGGCGGTACCGTCACCCTGGTGAACATCGCAATCGACCACCGCGACGCGTTGCGCGCGCCCTTCGGCGAGCATCGCCAGTGCTGCGACTGCGGCGTCGTTGAAGACGCAGAAGCCGGAGCCGAAATCGCGATGGGCGTGATGGGTGCCACCGGCCAGGCTGGCTGCACAGCCATCCTCCAGCGCGGCCCGGCAGGCTGCCAGGGTGGCGCCGGCGGAGCGCCGCGAACGCTCGACCATCGCCGCCGACCACGGGAAACCGATGCGCCGCAGTGCCGCAGCGTCGAGGCTGCCCTCGCACACCTGCCTCACATAGCTGGCGTCGTGGGCACGCAGCAGGGCGATATCGTCGGCCGCCGCCGGTTCGCGCAGGGCCTCAGGGGCAAACATCGGACTGCTGGCGATGCGCATGCGCAGGCGGGCGTACTTCTCCATCGGGAAGCGATGCCCGGGCGGCAGCGGGAGGGCGAAATGGTCGGTGTGGAAGAGCTTCATCGCCACGCGGGCGTTGCCGTCAGGGGTCTTCAGGCCGGCTGCAGGCCGGGCAGTTCGGCACTGCCGTAGAGGGTGTGGAACTCGTCCTCGGGAACCACCGTGACGGCGATCTCCGGCTCATGCTCGCCGCCACCGAGAATGACGCCGCGCAGCGGCGAGACGTCGGCGAAATCGTGCCCCCAGCCGATGGTGATGTGTTCGAGGTCGGGCATCAGCGCATTGGTGGGATCGAAATCCACCCAGCCATGGCCGGGGCAATACACCGCCACCCAGGCGTGGGTGGCATCGGCGCCGATCAGGCGGGCCTTGCCCGGCGGCGGCCGGGTGAGCAGATAGCCGCTGACGTAGCGCGCCGGCAGCCCCAGCGAGCGCAGGCAGGAGAGCATGAAGTGGGCAAAGTCCTGGCACACCCCGCGGCGGTGCTCGAAGACTTCGGTGACCGGCGTGGACACGTCGGTGGCTTCGGGGTCGAAGGTGAATTCGTCGAAGATGCGCCGCATCAGGCGGTTCACCCCCACCAGCAGCGGCGCGCCGGCGGCAAAGTCGGCGGCGGCGTAGTCGGCGAACTCGCGCTTGACGCGGACGTGGCGGGATTCGAAGAGATAGCCGCAGGCCTCCAGCCGGGCTTCGTCGAAACCGCGTCCGGCACGGTACTCGAGCATCTCGCGGACTGTCTCCCAGGGTGGCGAATCGGCCAGTGCGGGGAGGTCGCGCTGCCTGAGCTCGACCCAGCTCTCGGCGCGGATGAAGAGGGCGTCGTGGTCGCGTTCGAAGTGCAGGGTCTCGACGAGGTTGCCGAGGCCGTCGACGAAGGCCTGCCGGCGTGCCGGTTCGGGGGCGATGTCGAGGCGATGCGCGCAGGTGTGCTGCCAGGGCAGCTCGCGCGGGGTGAGGCGCAGCAGCTGGCGCGATTCGCCGACCGGCTGGTCGTAGCGGTAACGGGTGTCGTGACGGATGTGATAGCGCACGATGGCAGGTACGGCCTGGTTCACGCCACCCTCCGCAGATGCATGGGACGCACGGTATGGATGAAGAAGCGCCGGTGCACCTCTTCGGAGAGGTTGCCGGCGGCATCCTCGGCTTCGGCCAGCAGGGTGCGCAGGGTGCGCACGGCCAGTTCGCAGTCCTCGGCTTCGAAACGGGTGAGGTCGAAGTCGGCGAGGCGGCGGGCGAGCGGGTCTATCATCAGTGAAGGGTAGGGGTGGCCGAGATCGCGCGCGGTGCGGGCCAGTTCGTTCTGCAGGGCTTCGACCTGGAAAGCCACCGAATGCGGGTTGCTGCCGTCGAACACGAGCAGGTGGGCGAGGGGCAGCAGTTCCGGTACGCGGCGGTAGCGCGCACGGTAGGTGACGATGGAGTTGGCCGCTTCGAGCAGCCATTCGAACATCCGCTCGCGCTCGCGCACGCCCTCCGCCAGCGGGCGCATGATCAGCGTGGACAGGCCGTACAGGCGTTCGATGCGGCGGCCGAGGATGAGGAAGCGCCAGCCCTCGTCACGGGTCATGTCGTCGAAGGCGAAGCCGGCCAGCGAGATGCACGACAGCATCACCTGATCGAGCGCCGAAAGGGCCTGGTCCACCGTTGCCACCGGGCGTGAGAGCAGTTGCTCGAGGTGGTTGAGGGCGTGCCAGTTGTCCGAGGACAGGCGCTCCTTGACGTGCCCGGCAGCATAGGCCAATGCACGCAGGTTGGCGGCCACAGAACCGGGCTGATCGGCGTCGACGAGGGCGGCGGTAAGGGCCTCTTCGAGCGGACGCGGGTCTTCCTTGCCGTCCTCGTCGGGCGGCAGCACGCCGCTGCGGCGGGCAGCGTCGAGGAGCCCGGAGAGACGCAGCTCCGTTTCCGGGTCGGAACTCGACACACGCACCAGCGCGGCGCGCAGCAGGCGTGCACTGGCTTCGCAGCGCTCGGCGTAACGCCCCATCCAGAACAGGTTCTCGCCGACGCGGGAGGGGATGTCGGCGCCGCCGCAGACCAGGTCGATCACCCCCAGGCGGCGCTTCAGCAGGCTGGTGCGCACCACCGGTGCTTCGGCACGCACCCAGGTGTCCTTGGAGAGGCCGCCGCGCTGCATGGAGATTACCTCCATGCCGGCGCGCGGCGCCACACGGCCGAGGGCGCCGGGCATCACCGTGTAGCCGTCGGGAGTGGCCGCGGCAAACACCCGCATGCCGACCGAGCGCGGCATCAGCTTGCGGTTCCACACCGGCGCCTGCGACAGGCGCACCCATTCCTGGCCAACGTAGGCATGGGGCTGGGCGACGATGCGCTCGATCATGCGACGGCGCGAGTCACCCTTCAGCTCGTGGCCGAATACCGCCTCCATGCGCATCGACGAGAAAGCCGGCTTGATCACCAGGTCGTCGAGGTGTTCGAGGACGTATTCGAGCGCCGGCTCCTCGCCGCACCACCACGTTGCCACCGACGGCATCAGCAGCGTTTCGCCGAGCAGGCGCTCGCAGATTGCCGGCAGGAAACCGAGCAGGGCGGCCGATTCGAGCACGCCGCTGCCGAGCTGGTTGGCCATCAGCACGCGCCCGGCACGGATCGCCCCCATCAGCCCGGGAATGCCCAGGGCCGAATCGGCACGCAGCTCCAGCGGATCGCAGAAGTCGTCGTCGAGGCGGCGCAGGATCGCGTGAACGCGGCGCAGACCGCGCAGGGTCTTGAGATAGACGGTGTCGTCGCGGACGGTGAGATCCTGCCCCTCGACGAGCGGGAAACCGAGGTAGCGGGCAAGAAAGGCGTGCTCGAAGTAGGTCTCGTTGTATGGTCCGGGGGTGAGCAGTACCGCCAGAGGGGCTTCGCCGTCGTGCGGTGCCAGGCGCGCGAGGCTGTCCTGGATGGCACGGAAGAAGCTCGCCAGCGGCTGCACGTGCAGCTCGCGGAAGGCATCGGGAAAGGTACGCGAGACGATGATGCGGTTCTGCAGCGCGTAGCCGGCCCCCGACGGGCCCTGGGTGCGGTCGGCGATCGCCCACCACTTGCCGTCCGGGGCGCGGGCGAGATCCACCGCGTAGCTGTGCAGCCAGATTCCCGCCGGCGGCAGCACGCCCTGGCATGGCCACTTGTAGCCGTGCTGGCCGAATACCAGCGCCGGCGGCAGCAGGCCCTCGGTGAGCAGGCTGCGGGCGCCGTAGAGGTCGGCGAGAATGGCGTTGAGCAGGCGCGCGCGCTGCGCGACAGCGCTGCCCAGCTCCTCCCATTCCTCGCTGCCGACGATGAGCGGCAGCATGTCGAGTTCCCATGGGCGCTTGGTGCCCTTGGGGTCGGTGTACACGTTGTAGGTGACGCCGTCGGCTTCGATGGCGCCGCGCACGAAATCCGCGCGGTGGCCGAGGATGGATTCCGGGAAGCGCGCCAGACGCTCGGCGAAGGGCTGCCAGTGCGGCCGCGGCTGGCCGGGCGCGGCGAGCATTTCGTCGTAGCGGTCGGCGGCGTGCGGATAGCTTGCGATGAGGCCGGGAGGCATGAGCGGGCGGGATCCACCAAAAGTAATGCCGCTCCGCGGAGCGGCGGAACGGCGTCAGGACTGCCGCAAGTCTAGCGTGAACGGAAACTCGGGGTTTATCCGGGCTTCCCCTGCGTGCAGCCCGCCGGGGGTGTGCCCCATGCGGAAGAAGCGCGCCAGGCGGCGGCTTTCGGCCTCGAAGGCGTTCACCGGGAAGGTGTCGAAGTTGCGCCCTCCGGGGTGCGCCACATGGTACTGGCAGCCACCCAGGCTGCGGTCGTTCCAGGTGTCGACGAGGTCGAACACCAGCGGGCTGTCCACGCCGATGGTCGGATGCAGGCAGGACGGCGGCTGCCAGGCGCGGTAGCGTACCCCGGCGACGAACTCGCCGACTGTGCCGGTGGATACCAGCGGTACGGTCTCGCCGTTGCAGGTGACGCGGTAGCGCGCCGGCGGCGCCCCGCTGAGCTTGACCTGCAGGCGCTCGACGGAGGAATCGACATAGCGCACGGTGCCGCCGATGGCGCCTTCCTCGCCCATCACATGCCAGGGTTCAAGCGCGGCGCGCAGCTCCAGGGTCATGCCCTTGACGGCGAAGTCGCCGTACTTGGGGAAGCGGAATTCCTGGTGCGGGGCGAACCATTCGGCGCGCAGCGGGTAGCCGGCGCGCTGCAGGTCGTCGATGACGTCGCAGAAGTCCTGCCAGACGAAGTGCGGCAGCAGGAAGCGGTCGTGCAGTTCGGTGCCCCAGCGCACCAGTTGTGGCGGCTCGTAGGGTGTCTTCCAGAAGCGTGCCACCAGCGCGCGCAGCAGCAGCTGCTGGGTGAGGCTCATGCGTGCGTGCGGGGGCATCTCGAAGGCGCGCAGTTCGAGCAGGCCAAGACGCCCGGTGGGTCCGTCGGGCGAATACAGCTTGTCGACGCAGAATTCGGCACGATGGGTATTGCCGGTGACGTCGATGAGCAGGTTGCGCAGCAGACGGTCCACCATCCACGGCGGGCAGCCGTTCGTCCCCTGGGCGCAGATGCGCTCCATCTCGCGGAAGGCCAGCTCGATCTCGTACACCGAATCGTTGCGTGCCTCATCGATGCGCGGGGCCTGCGAGGTAGGGCCGATGAACATCCCCGAGAACAGGTAGGACAAGGAGGGGTGGTTGTGCCAGTAGGCGATCAGGCTCTTCAGCAGGTCGGGGCGGCGCAGGAAAGGCGAATCGGCCGGCGTGGCGCCGCCGAGCACGAAGTGGTTGCCGCCGCCGGTGCCGGTGTGGCGGCCGTCGAGCATGAACTTCTCGGTGCTCAGGCGCGAATAATGGGCCGCGTCATACAGATGGGTGGTCTGGTCGACGAGTTCGTCCCACGACGACGCCGGATGGATGTTCACCTCGACGACCCCGGGGTCGGGGGTGATGCGGAAGTGCGCCAGGCGCGGATCACGCGGCGGCTCGTAGCCTTCCAGCAGCACCGGCTGGCCGAACTCGGCGGCGGTGGCCTCGATGGCGGCGACCAGTTCGAGGTAGTCCTCCAGGCGTGCCAGCGGCGGCATGAACAGGTACAGGGTGCCCTCGCGTGCCTCGGCGCACAGCGCCGTGCGGGTGATCGACGCCGCCGACTGCTTGCTGAGTGGCGCCTGTGCGGCTGTGGTGGCGGCTGTCTGCCCCCGTCCGCCACGCGCGGCGGCGGTGCTCACCGCCGGGGCGCGTACCTCGCCGGTGGCGAACTGGCGGCGCAGCGCGGCATGCGGAGCCAGCGCGGGGTAGTGGTCGAAGGGATCGGGTTGATGGATCCACGGGTAATCGCCCTCGGCCACCCAGGGCTGCGAGTCGAGCGGCAGGCGGTAGCCCAGCGCCGAGTCGCCCGGTATCAGGTAGCAGCGCTCGCTGCGCAGGAACCATGCCCCGCTCTGCCAGGCCGCGCCGTCGGCGCTGCGGGCCAGCGGCAGGACGTGGCCGATGACGCTGTCCAGCCCGCGGCTGAACACCTGCGCCAGCCGGGCGCGCTCCAGCGGGTCGTCGAGGCGGGCGTCGAAGGGGTCGACGTTGACCGGCAGGCGGCGCTCGCGCCAGAGGTAGTAGAAGGCATCCTCATAGGCCGGGAAGACATGCTGGGCATCCACCTGTAGGCGCTGGGCGAGCGTGCGCAGGAACTGCCCGGCGATCTTCTCGTCGGCGCCGCCGCTGCCATGTTCGTCGGCGATCAGCAGGGCGTCCTCCCAGAGCGGTTCACCGTCCTTGCGCCAGAAGCAGTTCAGCGACCAGCGTGGCAGCTGTTCGCCGGGGTACCACTTGCCCTGGCCGAAATGCACCAGCCCGCGCGGCGCGTACTTCTGCCGCAGGCGGTGGAAAAGCTCGGCGGAAAGGCGTTTCTTGTCGGGGCCGAGGGCCGCGGTGTTCCATTCCGCGCCGTCGGGGTCGTCCACCGACACGAAGGTCGGCTCGCCACCCTGGGTGAGGCGTACGTCATTGACCTGCAGTTCGGCGTCGATGGCGTGGCCGAGGGCCTCGATCTCCATCCACTGCGCCTCGGTGTAGGGCTTGGTGACGCGCGGCGCCTCCCAGATGCGGGTGACCTTCATGTGGTGCTCGAACTCGACCTCGCATTCGTCGAGCACCCCGGTGACCGGCGCCGCCGAACCGGGCTCGGGGGTGCACGACAAGGGAATGTGTCCTTCGCCGGCGAACAGACCGGAGGTGGGGTCGAGGCCGATCCAGCCCGCCCCGGGCAGATACACCTCGCACCAGGCATGCAGGTCGGTGAAGTCGGCCTCCGGGCCGGAGGGACCGTCGAGCGATTTGACGTCCGCGGTGAGCTGGATCAGATAGCCGGACACGAAGCGTGCGGCCAGGCCCAGATGGCGCGCCAGCTGCACCAGCAGCCAGGCAGAGTCGCGGCAGGAGCCGGACTGCTTGTCCAGCGTCTCCTCGGGCGTCTGCACGCCCGGTTCGAGACGGATCAGGTAACGGATGTGCTCGTAGAGTTCGCGGTTCAGATCGACCAGGAAGTTCACGCTCTGCTTCTTGTTGCGCGGCACGGCATCGAGGTAGGCCTTGAACTTCGGGGTCAGCGGCAGGGTCTTGAAGTAGGGTGCGAGCTCCTCGCGCTGCCAGGCCTCGTACTCGAAGGGAAAGTTCTCCGCATGCGGTTCGAGGAAGAAATCAAAGGGGTTGATCACCGCCATTTCGGCAACCAGATCGACCTCGATGTCGAAATGCGTGGTCTGCTCCGGAAACACCAGGCGGGCCAGATAGTTGGACTGCGGGTCCTGCTGCCAGTTGATGAAGTGCCCTGCGGGCTGCACCTTCAGCGAGTACGACAGGATGCGCGTGCGGCTGTGCGGCGCCGGACGCAGGCGGACGATCTGCGGGCCAAGATTGATCGGGCGGTCGTAGCGGTAGCGGGTGAGGTGATGCAGGGCTACATGGATCGACATGGATGCTTCCTTTGCGGAAAGGGTTGTGCGCTGATCAGCAATTCCCGCGCCATGCCGTGGCACGGCTCATTGCCAACGGGATCCGTACGCGGCCGGCGATGGCGCGCACCGCAAGCGTGCATGCCCCGCACTGGTGCGCACCAGGATGGCCTGTGCGCGCCCTGCCTGCCGTGGTGTAATAAGGCACTCCAGCAGAGCAACATTACAACAGGTAGAAGAACATGAGCGTCATCGACCGTGCGCGCGCCAGCCACCAGAAGCTGACCGCCATCCGCCGCGACATCCACGCCCACCCCGAGCTCGCCTTTGCCGAGCACCGCACCGCCGCGCTGGTTGCCGATCACCTGCAGGCGCTGGGTATCGAAACGCATCGCGGCATCGGCCGCACCGGTGTGGTCGGTGTCATCCGTCGTGGCAAGGGCCTGCGCGCCATCGGCCTGCGTGCCGACATGGACGCGCTGCCCATCCAGGAGCGCAACGACTTCGCCCACAGGTCGCGCCACGCCGGCTGCATGCACGCCTGCGGGCATGACGGCCACACCACCATGCTGCTCGGTGCCGCCGAGCTGCTCGCGGCCAGCGACGACTTCGACGGCACCGTATACCTGATCTTCCAGCCCGCCGAGGAAGGCGAGGGCGGAGCGCGGGCGATGATCGAGGATGGCCTTTTCGAGCGCTTCCCGATGGAGGCGGTGTTCGGCATGCACAACTGGCCGGGGATGGCGCTGGGGCGCTTTGCCGTACACGCCGGCCCGGTGATGGCCAGCGCCGACCGCTTTGACATTGACATCGTCGGCCACGGCGGTCATGCCGCCATGCCCCACCTCGGGCGCGACCCGGTGGCCGCCGGCGCCGCGCTGGTGCAGGCGGTGCAGACCATCGTCGCGCGCACCCTCGACCCGCTCGATGCCGCAGTGGTCTCGGTGACCCAGTTCCACGCCGGCGATGCCTACAACGTCATTCCCGAGCGTGCGCAGCTGAGCGGTACCGTGCGCGCCTTTTCCACCTCCGTGCAGGACTGCGTCGAGCGCCGCCTGGGCGAACTGACCGCCGGCATCGCCGCTGCCTTCGGCGTACACATCGAGCTCAGCTACCGCCGCGGCTATCCGCCGACCATCAACAGCGTTGCCGAAGCCGCGCTGTGCGCCGCAGTGGCGCGCCGGGTGGCCGGCGAGGAGGCAGTGGACACCGCCGCGCGCGCCAGCATGGGCGCCGAGGATTTCGCCTATTTCCTGCAGAAGAAGCCGGGCTGCTATGTGTGGATCGGCAACGGCCCGGGGGAGGGAGGATGCACGCTGCACAACCCGGCCTACGACTTCAACGACGAAGCCATCCCGCTCGGCGTCAGCTACTGGGTGGAGCTGGTGCGCGAGATACTCGGACGCGCGCCGCGCTGAACACTACCGCAGGAACCATCGCGACGCGCGACGACTCGGAATCGCACCGCCGACAACAGGACTGAGCCATGCCCGCCTTTTTCCGACTCGCCCTGCGCATGATGCTGCGCGACCTGCGCGCCGGCGAGCTGCACCTGCTCGGGCTGGCCATCCTGATTGCGGTGGCCAGCCTCACCAGCGTCGGCTTTCTTGCCGATCGCGTCGCCCGCGGCCTCGATCGCGAGGCCAACCAACTGCTTGGCGGCGATCTGCTGCTGCGTGCCGACCACCCGTGGGCCGACGAATTCACCGCCGAGGCGCAGCGCCGTGGACTGAGCAGTGCACGTACGGTGCTGTTCACCAGCATGGCTAGCACCGAGGAGGGTGCTGCACTGGCCGGGGTCAAGGCTGTCGATGCCGGTTACCCCCTGCGCGGTGCGATCCGTATTGCCCCTGGCCCCAACCAGCCCGACGCCGAAGCCGGGCGGGTGCCCGAGCGCGGCGAACTGTGGCTGGACGAGCGCCTGTTCGCCGAACTGGGCGTGCAGGTTGGCGACCTCGTCGGCCTTGGCCTGGTCGAATTCCGCGTCGGCGCCATGATCAGCTTCGAGGCCGATCGCGGGGCCAACTTCTTCAGCGTGCTGCCGCGCGCCCTGTTCAACACCGCCGACCTCGACGCCACCGGCCTCCTTGTCGAGGGCAGTCGCGCCACCTGGCGCCTGCACCTCGCGGGCAGCCCTGCTGCGGTGGACGACTACGAGCGCTGGGCGCGCACGCGCCTGGGGCGCGGGCAGGCCGTGGAAACCATCGCCAACGCCCGTCCCGAGGTGCGTGCGGCACTCGACCAGGCGCAGCGCTTCCTGCGCCTTGCCGCACTGCTCGCAGTGATTCTTGCCGCCGTCGCCGTGGGGCTGTCGTCGCGCCGCTTCATGCAGCGCCATCTCGATGGTTGCGCCGTGATGCGCTGCCTGGGGGCGGCCCAGGGGCAGGTGCTGCGCCTGTTCATCAGCGAGTTCGTCATCTTCGCCAGCCTCGCCGCGCTGGCCGGCGCCGCGCTGGGCTGGCTCACCCAGTTCGCGCTGGCCGCCATCGTCGCCGACGTCGTCGCGACCTCGCTGCCGGCCCCCTCGCTACTGCCTCTGGCGCACGGCCTGGCCGTCGGGCTGGTGCTGCTGGTGGGCTTTTCCCTGCCGCAACTGCTGCGCCTCGGGCGGGTACCGACGCTGCGTGTGCTGCGCCGCGAACTCGGTGCGGTGGAGCCCGTCGCCGGTCTTGCCTGGGGTGCGGGAGCGCTGGCGCTGCTCGCGGTGATCTTCTGGATTGCCGCCGATCTGCGCCTCGGCGCCATGGTCGCCGGCGGCTTCGCACTGGCGCTGGGCCTCTTCGCGCTCGCCGCGCGCGTCCTGCTGGGGGCCGCGGCGCGTCTGCGCGCCGGCAGCCCGGCGGGGGGCTGGCGCTACGGCCTTGCGGCACTGGCGCGGCGCATGGGGGGCAGCGTGATCCAGGCCAGCGCGCTGGGCATCGGCCTCACTGCCCTGCTGCTGCTGACCCTCATCCGCGCTGACCTGCTCGACAACTGGCGCCAGAGCACCCCGGCTGATGCCCCCAACCGCTTCGTCATCAACATCCAGCCGCATCAGGCCGATGGCGTGCGTGCGCTGTTCGGCGCTGCCGGTCTCGCCGAGCCCGACCTGCAACCGATGATCCGCGGCCGCCTGAGCCACATCAACGGCGCACCGATCAAGGTCGCCGAGTACACCGACGACCGCAGCCGGCGGCTCGCCGAGCGCGAATTCAACCTTTCCTACGGCACCCGCCTGCCCGCCGGCAACAGCATCGTCGGCGGACGCTGGCACGGCGATGAGGCGCGCCCGCAGTTCTCCATCGAGGAGGGGCTGGCGCAGACCTTCGGCATCGCCGTCGGCGACGAAGTCAGCTTCATCGTCGCCGGCAACGCGGTGAGTGGCGAAGTCAGCAGCGTGCGCCGCCTCGAGTGGGATTCGATGCGGGTCAACTTCTTCTTCATCGGCACGCCGGCGACGCTCGCCGACCATCCCGCCAGCCTGATCACCAGCTTCCACCTGCCGCCCGGCGAGCAGGCGGTGATCACCCGGCTGGTGAACGCCTTCCCCAACGTTACGGTGATCGACATCGCCGCAGTGCTGGCGCAGGTACAGGGCATGATGGAGAAGCTCATCGTCGTCGTGCAGTTCGTCTTCGGCTTCTCGCTCGCCGCCGGTCTGG
This sequence comes from Pseudothauera lacus, assembly GCF_003034845.1. GTDB lineage: Bacteria > Pseudomonadota > Gammaproteobacteria > Burkholderiales > Rhodocyclaceae > Pseudothauera > Pseudothauera lacus. Next base: position 131,738 of record NZ_PZKC01000001.1, read on the forward strand.
TGGTGCTGTATGCCGCGCTGCAGGCCACCCACGACGAGCGCGAATACGAACTGGCCATGCTGCGCACCCTGGGCGCGCGCAACCATCAGGTGCGCCACGCGCTGCTCGCCGAGTTCCTCGCCCTCGGTGCGGTTGCCGGCCTGCTCGCCGGCATCGGCGCCAGCGCCATCGGCTGGGTGCTTGCCGGGCAGGTCTTCAACATCAGCTATGTCCCCGCGCTGTTGCCGGTGCTGGGTGCCGTGCTGGCCGGCATGCTGGCCGTGCTCGGCGGCGGCTGGCTGGGCGTGCGCGGGCTGCTGGCGCGCCCGCCGCTGGCCAGCCTGCGGGCTCTGTAAGAGCTGCTGCTCGCCTGAAGTCCCGTGGCGTTGATGGGTCAGCCCATTCGCTCTGCAAAGCGGCGATGTTCATAACATTCAGAGGTCGAGCCGAGCGGCGCCGCAAGCGACCGAGGTAATGCATTTGGAATTGAGTTCATCTATGATTCCCGTTTTGCATGAAGAGCGGAGGAGTTACGATGAGTTCCCAACTGCTGCTATCCGTCAAGTGGTTCAGTAACGAAGAACTGATGATGGACGAGAACGAATCAAGACTTGTCCTCCGGTTCTTCTGGCCCCACTCATCAAGCAGAATTCACTCGATGGAAATGAATCACGATGCACGGCGGCTTGCCCAGAGCGCATTGATTGCCGCAATCGACGGGAGTTACGCGATGGGGTTCGTCAAGTCGATATTCTTGGCCAGCGCTCGCCCCAATGCCGCCATCAAGCTCATCGCCAGAAAGTTCGCTCAAGGAGCACTGCGGCACCATTTCAAACATGCCAGAAGCCGTGATCTTGAGGATGTCGAGATCTATGAGGTGGTTCGTATCGAGCTGGCCGGAAGCTTGCGCGAACGTTTCTGGGAGGTCGCAAACGGACTGCCTCTTGCCCGGCAGATTCGGTTGATCCACCTGAACAGCCCGGTGAGCGCATGAGCAGGAAGTCAAAGATCGGGCTGGCTGTTGGCCTTGCCGCGCTGGTCGTCGTCGGCGCCGGCGGCAAGCTGGTTCATGAGTTGAGCCAGGACACAGTCAATGGCCTGATCAGCTGTTACGGTTCGGCGCAGACCCCGATTGCGTGGATGTGCAAAAAGGTTCTTGTCGTCAAGCTGCGTTCAGCCGAGAACGTCGCGTTGCTGAACAAGCACGGCGCGGCGCGTTTTCCGGTCATGCTGAGCAATGAGGTTGCGGGAAGGGAGATGCTGCGCATCCTCGTCAGTCACGGAGTAGATGTAAACGCCGTTGATCAGGACTCGTCAGCGCGCTTTACGCCGCTGCATCTCGCTGCCATGGATGCGACGCTGTGGCAGGTGGAACTGCTGCTTGAGCATGGCGCCGATCCCGATGCGATTGATGCGAGCGGCATGACTCCGCTGGATCGTGCGCGCAAGGTCCAGCAGGAGTACCCCGACGCCGGTCGGACGGCAATCATTCAAATGCTGGAAGCTCGGACATCGCGTTGAATGGCCCTACAAGTCGCGGACCTCTGCACGCACTGGGGTGACTCCTTCCCCTCAGGGCGCGCATTCCACGCAGTTGCGTCCGCGCCCCTTGGCACGATAGACCGCCTCATCGGCGCGCTCGATGAAGGCGTCGGCGCTCTCGTCGCCGCGCAGGGTGGCACAGCCTATCGACACGGTGACCTGCGCGGTGTGCCCGCCGCCGACCTGCTGCACCGTTTCGGCGACCCGCGAGCGCATCAGCTCACCAAGCCGGCTGGCGTCCACGGCATCGGTTTCGGGCAGCAGCACGACGAACTCCTCGCCGCCGTAACGCGCCAGCAGATCGCTCTGGCGCACGGTGGCGGCGAGCACGTCGGCGACGCTGCGCAGGACGCGGTCGCCGGCGGCATGGCCCCAGGTGTCGTTGATCGGCTTGAAGTGATCGATGTCGATCATCAGCGCCGACAGCGGGCGCCGGTAACGGCGCGCGCGTTCCACTTCATGGGCCAGTCTTTCGAACAGGCTGCGACGGTTGGCCTGTGTGGTGAGAGGATCGCTGGTGGCGAGCTTCTGCAGCTCCTGGGCCTGGTCGGCGAGGCGTTCGAGCAGTGCGGCGAGTTCGACCAGCATGGCGTCGAGCTCGTCACGCGGCGGACCGCGGCTGATCAGCTGCGGTGCCACCATGCCTTCGGCCATGCTGCGCCGCAGGTTTTCCAGGCGACGCAGCAGATGGCGGTCGACGAGGCGGAACTGGGCGAACATCACCGCCGCCATCAACACCCCGGCGACGACCAGCAGCACGGTCTGGAGCTCGCGCAGGCGGGTGATGCGCGTACGTTGCTCATCGAGCTGGCGCTCGTTGTCGGCGGCGACGATGGCGATGTGGCTGGCCAGCGTCAGGTGGAGGTCGTCGATACGACGTGAAAGATCGCGTTCCTGGCGCAGCAGGACCCGCCGCTCGAGAGACAGTACCTGCTCGCCAACGCCTGGCGCACTGCCTTCCTGGGCGGCGAGGCCAATGCGACGGACAGCCAGGTCAGTGGCCAGATCGACTGCAGTACCGATCTCTTCCAGGGTACGCCGCAAGGACTGTTCGTCGGTGGGCGAGAGGCCGGGCGCACTGGCCTCGAAGCTGTCCAGCAGCAGCGCCTTGGCGGCATCGACGAGGCTGCGCACGGTGTACAGTTCGCCTTCGCTCAGTGCCAGCGGCAGGCGCGCGGCCTGGACGTTGACGGTGCGCACGTCGGCACTCAGCTGCAGGGCAGCACGCCAGCTTGGCAGCACCGTGCGCTCAAGTTCACGCACCTGGCGCTGCGCGCTGACCTGCAGGGCCAGCAGGGCCGCCAGCAGGGCGACGATGATCGCCGTCAGCAGGGAGGAAAAACGCAGGAAGCGCCTGCGTATGGTGGCGACGGGGGCCTGCGCGGGCCGACTGGCGGACATGCTTGCTCGAAAGGGGGAGGGGAATGGCTTGATGGAACAGCTGCCGATGTTCTCACATGCTATGCCTTTGGAGCTATGCTTGCCAGTATTCCGGGTGCTTGCGCCACCCAGACTGGTGAGGGAGTTGCTGCGATGAGAAAGCTGATGGCGGGGATCGCCCTTGGGTGCATGCTGTTGCCTGGTCTGGCCGCCGCGGCAACGCTCGACGAGGTTCGCGCACGCGGCAGCGTGCGTTGCGCCATCGACGGCACCGCCGGCTTCGGCGGCTTGGGCCAGGACGGCCGGCCGAGCGGGCTCGATGTCGAATTCTGCCGTGCAGTGGCTGCTGCGACGCTGGGCGATGCGGATGCGGTGGAGCTCGAGCGCATCAACACCGCGAACAAGTTCGGCGCCCTCGCGCGTGGCGAGATCGATATCGCTTTCGGCATGGCCACCGGAACCTTGCGGCGCGACGCCACCATGGGGGTACGTTTCGTCACGCCGATCTTCCATGACGGCCAGGCCCTGATGGTGTGGGCCGACAGCGCCATCAACCGTCTTGGCGATGCCCGTGGACGGCGGGTCTGCGTGCAGGGTGGCACCACTTCAGCGGACAATCTCGACGACGTCTCCCGCCAGTACGACCTGGAACTCACGCTGGTGGCCACCGGCAGTTCCGAGGAGCGTCTGAACCGCTTCCTGCGCCGCGAGTGCGAGCTGATCAGTGGCGACCGCGCCGAACTGGCCTCGCTGCGCGCTACCCGCACGCCCGATCCGGCGCGCTGGCGCATTCTTGACGAAACGCTGTCGCGTGAACCGCTGGGGCCCTACGTGGCTGCTGCTGACGAGCAGTGGTTCACCATCGTGCGCTGGGTGATCAACGCCACCCTGGTGGCCGAGGTGCATGGGCTCACCGCCGCGCGCGTGGGCCAGGTCGGTGACGGTGCTCCGGCCGAAGTCCGCCTGCTGGGCGGGCGCAGCGAGGACGACAGCAGCCTGCCCGGACTGAGCCCGCGCTGGGCGTTCAATGTCGTCAGCCAGGTTGGTAACTACGCACAGATCTTCGAGCGCACCGTCGGTCGCGACAGCCCGCTGCGCCTGGAGCGCGGCCACAACCGCCTGTGGCGCGACGGCGGCCTGTTCTTCCCGCCGCCACTACGCTGAAGCCGGGGTCCTGGCGGCAAGTTCGTAGCGGTTGCGCCCGTGCGCCTTGGCAACATACATCGCGCGGTCGGCGCGCTTGAACAGCTCCAGCGGATCGGCGCCGTCGTCGGGACAGCTGGCGACACCGACGCTGGCACTGACGCGCAGGGTGTGGCCTTCGATGACGCAGGGTGCGGCCAGTGCGGCGACGATCTTGGCGGCGCATTCTTCCAGCGCTGCGCTGCGCCCCATTCCCGGCATGAGGACGACGAACTCGTCGCCGCCACGGCGGGCAACCAGATCGCTGGCGCGCACGCAGGACTGCAGGCGGCGGCCGACCTCCACCAGCAGGGCATCGCCCACTGCGTGCCCCCAGCTGTCGTTGACCGGCTTGAACTCGTCCAGATCGACCACCAGCAGTGCAAAAGGCTGGCGGCTTACGGCATGCTGGCGGAGCAGCTCGGCGAGACGCAGATCGAGGCCGAGGCGGTTGCCGAGCCCGGTGAGGGCGTCGTTGTGGGCCATGTGCAGGGCTGCGGCGCGTTCGCCACGGAGCAGATCGACGCGCTGTGCGAGGGCGATGGAGAAGAGGATCACCTCCGCCGCGGCGCCGGCCTGCAGGCCGTATTCGGAGAGCAGGTTGGGTGCCATCAGGCCGAGGCCGCGCAGCACCACCGCCAGCCCGCCGGCGAGCAGGGCAAGCTGGGCGAGCAGGAAGATGCGCGCCGGCGCGTAGCCGGCACGGATGGCGCCAATACCGCAGCTCAGGTAGATCACCACGCCGAGCATGCCGACCACCATCACCAGCTGGTTGGCGAGCGGGTAATGGCCGGCCAGACTGAGTGCCACCAGCACGGCGCAGAGGCCGATCAGCAGGCTCAGGGCGCGGTCGGCGCGCGGGGTGTGGACGCGGGTCTGCAGGAAGGCGCGGGTCCATAGCGCCGCGGCACAGAAGTGCAGCGCGGGCAGCAGCACATGCTGGTTGTCGGCCATCCACTGCCAGTTTGGCCACAGCCACTGGAAGGCGTGGCCGTTGAGTTCCATCACCGTGAGCAGGATCGCCAGTGCCGCGCCGATGTAATAGATGTAGGTACGGTCGCGCAGCGCGATGCCGAGGAAGGCGTTGTAGATCACCATGGCGATGATCACGCCGTAGTACAGGGCGAGGACGATCTCGGCCTGCGCGAGGTGGGCGAAGAAGGCTTCACCGCTCCACATGCGCAGGGGTATCGCCATGCTGTCGGCGGTATCGACGCGCACGTAGAAGCTCAGCGGTGCCTCGTCGGCGAGCACGAGCGGGAAGACGAAGTGGCGATAGGGCAGCGGGCGCTGGGCGAAGGGGTAGTGGTCGCCGGTGACGTATTCGTGCCAGCCTCCGCTGCTATCGGGCACATACACGCGTACGTCGTCGAGGGAAGGGAAGGGTATCTCCAGCAGCCAGTCGTGCGGCGCGCCGGCGGGGCGGCGTACGGTGGCACGTATCCAGCGCGCCTCGTTGACGAAGCCGAAGGCGAGCTTGCCGGAGCTGGGCTCGAAGGCCGCGTCAGCGGCCGCCACGGCCTCGATGTCGAGGTTGCGCGAGGGATCGGCGAGTATCTCGACATGGGCATCGAGGGCCTGGCCGAAGCGGCTGCCGGCGGCAAGCTCGAAGCTGTTGCCGTGCGCACCCGCCGCCAGCGAAGCCGTCCACAGCAGCGCAAGGGCAAGCAGCAGGCGCTTCATGAGAAAGCGCTCAGCCCCAGGCCACGTCGCCGCAGAGCACGCGGCGCTGCCCGGCGAGCATGAAGCTGATCGACACGGTGACGCACAGCACGGCGCTGGAAATGCACAGATAGGGGCGGGTGACGCAGACCCGTCCGGGGGTGTCGAGGGCGCGGCGGAAGTAGGGCCGCCGTGACCAGCGCGAGCGTGCGGCGTCTACCTCAGGAGTGATGCCGTGGGCCAGGCGTTCACCGTGGGCGGGGATGTTGCGGCTGATCTGGAAACCCTGCTCGTCGAGCAGGAAGCAGCGCAGCGCGCCGGGCTGGCTGAGGAACAGCGCCAGCGCCTCGTCCATGCTGCGCCGGTCGGCGAGCAGGGTGGCGGCGTGGCCGATGGCGTTGACGTAGTCGCCGATGCGCTCGCGGTAGCGCCGCGCGTCATCGGCCTGGGTGGTGTCGTAGTCCGTCCACACCCGGTCGATGGCCGCTACCACCAGCTCCGCCTGCGGTGCCTCCCCGGAAGGGTGGCCGAAGTAGAAGCCCTGGGCGAAATCGACGTCGGCGGCCATCGCGATGCGCGCCTGCTCGGCGTTCTCGATGCCTTCCAACAGCACCAGCGAACCCGCTTCGTGGAGCAGTTCGACGATCTGCGGCAACAGCCGCCGGGCGGCCTCGTCGCTGGCTGCGCGGGTGGCGAAGTCGCGGTCGAGCTTGACGATGTCGGGCTTCAGCCGCCACACGCGGTCGAAGTTGGAATGGCCGGCGCCGAAGTCGTCGAGGGCGATGCGGCAGCCCAGTTCGCGCAGGTAGGCGACGCTGGATTCGAAGGCCGAATCGTCGGTGAGCACATCCTCGGTGATCTCGATGACGATGCGTTCGGCCGGCAGGCCCAGTGTCGCGCAGGCTTCGCGCATGAAGGTGGCGCAATCGGTGGCGGCAAGACTGGCGAAGGCCAGCGGATGCATGTTCAGGAACAGATAGCCGTCGCACCCCCAGGCCGCCGTCTGGGCAATGTGCAGCAGACGGCAGCAGCGGTCGAGTTCGATCAGTTCGGCCGCGCTGTCGGCCTCGCGCAGCAGGGTGTACGGAGCCACCGCGGTGCCGTCGGCAAGACGCGCGCGCACCAGGCCCTCGTGGCCGACCACGCTGCGGTGGCTGAAACTGACGATGGGTTGCAGGTGGCTGCGCAGCGAGAACTCCGCCCAGGCCAGGGTCAGCGGCCCGCCGTCGCGCTGCAGTGCAGCATCGATGGTGGCAAAATCGCCGATGGGACGGCCTGAGAGGGCAGGGGAAGGAAAATCGGGCATCGCGACGGCGGGGGGGAAGGCGGCGGGGAAAACGGATGCTGCAGGGCGGAAACGATACCCCAAACGCTATACTTGCGCATGATTTTCGCCCGTGGAAGGGGTATGGAAGCCTATCTGCAGCATCTCCCGCTCGTCGTGCTGGTCCTCGCGGTGCTCTGGCTGGGGTGGTCCGTGCGCCGTCTGCAGCGCGAGCTGCCGGCGGCCATTGCCGCCGCCGAGGACGAGGCCCGCCATGCGGTGCAGCAGGAAATCCGCGAGCGCCTGGCGCTGCAACGCGAGGATCTCGCCCTGCGCCTCGCCGAGCACGGCGCTGCGCAGGCGCTGGCCCAGGAGCGCCTGCGCAGCGACCTGCTTGGCCACACCTTGAAGGCACTTGGCGAACACGCGCGCGCCGACCGTGAACTGCTCGAAACGAGCATGCGCCATGCCGGCACCCAGCTCGCCGGCAGCGTCGAGGCCCTCGGCCGCAGCGTCGATGAGCGTCTCGAACGCATCGGCAGTCAGGTCGGCATGCGCCTGGACGAAGGCTTCCGCAAGACCAACGAGACCTTCGCCAGCGTCATGGCGCGACTGGCGACCATCGACGAAGCGCAGAAGAAGATCGATGGCCTCACCACCAATGTCGTCAGCCTGCAGGAACTGCTCGGCGACAAACGTGCCCGCGGCGCCTTTGGCGAGGTGCAGCTCGAAGCCCTGGTGCGCAACCTGATGCCCGCCACGGCCTGCGAGTTCCAGGCCACCTTGCCCAACGGCAGCCGTGCCGACTGCCTGCTGCGCCTGCCGCCGCCTACCGGCACGGTGGCTGTGGATGCCAAGTTTCCGCTGGAGAACTACCACCGCATGTTCGACCGCGAGCTCGCCGAAGGCGACCGCCGCAGCGCGCGCAGCGCTTTCCGCGCCGACATCCGCCGTCACGTTGACGCCATTGCCGACAAGTACATCCTGCCCGGCGTCACCGCCGATGGCGCGCTGATGTTCCTGCCGGCCGAGGCGGTGTTTGCCGAAGTCCACGCCTACCATCCCGAGGTGGTCGCTCATGCGCAGGTGCGGCGCGTCTGGATCGTCTCGCCGACGACCCTGATGGCGGTGCTCAATACCGCGCGGGCGGTGCTCAAGGACGTCGAGACGCGCCAGCAGATCCATGTCATCAAGGATGCCCTCGGCCGCCTGGCGAAGGACTTTCATCGCTTCGACGAACGCATGGCGGCGCTTGCCCGTCACATCGAGCAGGCCGGTCGCGACGTGCAGGAGGTGCATACCTCGAGCCGGCGCATCAGCGCCCAGTTCGAGAAGATCGAAGCGGCGCGCGTCGATGAACTGCCGCCGGCGCCTCAGCCGCCGATGTAGGACATCTCGATCTTGCGCCGGGCGGCCGTGTGGGCGCTGCGGATTTCCGAATAGCGGTCCTCGCGCGCCATCCACACGCCGTCGATCGCCGCGCCGATGGCGGCATCTCCGCCATCGCTGCGCAGCAGCTCACGCAGGTCGTGGCCGTGCTGGGCGAACAGGCAGGTGTATAGCCGCCCCTCGGTGGACAGGCGCATCCGCGTACAGGTGCTGCAGAAGGCCTGGGTGACCGAGGAGATGACGCCGATCTCGCCGCCGCCGTCCACATAGCGCCAGCGCTCGGCGACCTCGCCGGTGTAGTTCGGATCGACCGGGGCGAGCGGAAAGACCGCGTTGATGCGTTCCACCACCTCGCGCGAGGGCAGCACCTCGTCCATCTTCCAGCCGTTCGAGCTGCCCACGTCCATGAACTCGATGAAGCGCAGGATGTGGCCGCTGCCGCGGAAGTGGCGGGCCATGTCGATGATGCCGTGGTCGTTGGTGCCGCGCTTGACCACCATGTTCACCTTCAGCGGCAGCCCGGCGGCTTCGGCCGCGGCGATACCGTCGAGCACGCTGCTGACCGGGAAATCGACGTCGTTCATGCGCCGGAAGGTGGCGTCGTCGAGCCCATCCAGGCTTACCGTCACCCGGTGCAGTCCGGCCTCCGCCAGCGGTCGCGCCAGACGGGGGAGGAGTACGCCGTTGGTGGTCAGGGTCAGCTCCACGCCGTCGAGTCCGGCGAGCATGCCGACCAGACGCTCGATGTTCTTGCGCAGCAACGGCTCGCCCCCGGTGATGCGGATCTTGCGCACCCCGCGGGCAACGAAGAGGCGCGCGACGCGGACGATCTCCTCGAAGCTGAGCAGCTCGCGACGCGGCAGGAAGGGGTAGTCCTTGCCGAACACCGCACGCGGCATGCAGTAGATGCAGCGGAAGTTGCAGCGGTCGGTCACCGAGATGCGCAGGTCGCGCACTGCCCGTCCGCGCGCATCGACCAGCGCCTCGCCCGGTGCCAGCGTGCGCCCTGGCGCCGGAAGGCCTGTGCTGCGGATGGGGATGACTTTCATGGGCGGGGATGGAGCGCGAGGGGATGGGAGCGATTATGGGCACCCGGCCCAGTGCCGGCAAGTCGCCCTGAAGGGGTACCCCAGTGCTTGCCGAGCACTGCAGTAAGTAGTTACACGACTTGCCCGGAACTATTCCTTTGGCTATAAAATCAAATAAACATCAAATACTTCAAAACCAATGACATGAACGCCATGACGCCCGGTTGCCCCACGGAAACCGATACTTCTGCGCTTTTTCAGCGTTTTCCGCATTTACGCAAGATTGAGCTGCTGTGGGGCTCGCGTGAATGCCGCAACTTCATCTTCGCGCTGATGACCGATACCCGCGGCGGCGGCCGTCAGGGCTTTCCACCCGAGCACGCGATGACCATCATGAAGCTGCTCATGGAGCACGACTTCAACTATCCGCAGTTCGAGCACGGCGGGCATGACGGCCGCTGGGGTGACGACCGCCGCTGAGCGTTTCCCCGGCAAGCAGCCGTCGACCGCTCGTCAGGCCCCTGATTGTCATGCCGCCGCGTGAAGGCTCTGCATTGCTGCGCCTGAGTGCGCCAAGGCGCTGATTCCGCGACAGGTGGGTCGTCTGGCGGCGGTCACTCCCCGCGCTTCCTCCGCGGCGGAAACTGGCCGGCGGCCTTGCGGTCGCCAAAGCCTTTGCCTGCCGGGGCTTTGCCGTGCTTGCGCGGTGCCGCGCGCTCATCGTTGCGCGGACGGGTGTCGCGCGCCGCAGGCGGACGGCGCTGGGGCAGGGCGGCGGCTTCGGCCTCGCTGAGCGGACGGATCTGCAGCGCACGCTGGCGCACGCGGATGCGTTTCATGGCGCCGAGCAGATCGGCGGGCAGGTCGCGCGGCAGCTCCACCGTGCTGTAGTCGTCGAAGAGGTGAATCTGGCCGATGTAGCGGCCTTCGATGCCGCCCTCGTTGGCGATGGCCCCGACGATCTCCTTCGGGTTGGCGCCATGCTCGCGGCCGACCTCGATGCGGTAGCGCATCAGCATCCCCTCTGAAAAGGCGCGGCGACGGGCAAGGATCTCGTCGCGGTTCTCACGCGGCGCGCGTTCGGCCTTGGCGCCGGGGGCCGCCGCGGCGGCGGTGGCGATGTCCCAGCCACGGCCGCTTTCCTCGATCTGCAGGGGGCGCTCGCGTTGGGCCAGGAAGGCCAGCGCGGCGGCGATCTCGTGGGTGCTGAAGGACTCTTCCTCTTCGATGCGGTTCACCACGTCCATGAAGAAGCCCAGATCCTCGTTCTTCAGGGTTTCCACTACCTGCAGGCGGAACTGGGCGATGCGGCGATCGGCGACAGCGTCGCGACTGGGCAGTGCAATCGACTCGATGGGCTGGCGGGTGGCGCGCTCGATGGCCTTCAGCATGCGCGTCTCGCGCGGTGCGACGAAGAGGATGGCGGTGCCCTGGCGACCGGCGCGGCCGGTGCGGCCAATGCGGTGCACGTAGGCTTCGGTGTCGTAGGGAATGTCGTAGTTGATGACGTGACTGATGCGCGGCACGTCGATGCCGCGCGCGGCAACGTCGGTGGCCACGACGATGTCGAGGGCGCCGTTCTTGAGGCGCTCGATGACCTGTTCGCGCAGCCCCTGGGTCATGTCGCCGTTGAGCGCGGCCGCTGCATGGCCGCGGGCCTCGAGGCGTTCGGCGAGTTCGACGGTGGCGGTCTTGGTGCGCACGAAGACGATGGCGGCGTCGAAATCGTCCTCGACTTCGAGAATGCGGGTCAGTGCGTCGAGCTTGTCTACCCCGCGCACCAGCCAGTAGCGCTGGCGGATCGTCGCCACGGTGCTGGTCGCCGCACGAATCTTGACTTCCTGCGGTTCGCGCAGGTGGCGGTGGGCGACGCGGCGGATGGGTTCCGGCATGGTGGCGGAGAAGAGCGCCGTCTGGCGTTCCGCCGGGGTGTGTTCGAGGATCCACTCGACGTCGTCGATGAAGCCCATGCGCAGCATTTCGTCGGCTTCATCGAGCACCAGGGTGCGCAGGCCGTCGAGCACCAGGCTGCCCCGTTCGAGGTGGTCCATGACCCGCCCCGGCGTGCCGACGATGATGTGGGCGCCGCGCTTCAACTGGCGCAGCTGCACCACCATGCTCTGGCCGCCATACACCGGCAGAACATGGAAACCGGGCAGGTGGTGGGCGTACTTCTGGAAGGCTTCGGCGACCTGGATGGCGAGTTCGCGGGTGGGGGTGAGCACCAGCACCTGCGGACGGCACTGCGCCAGGTCGAGACGGGCCAGCGCCGGGAGCGCAAAGGCGGCGGTCTTGCCGGTGCCGGTCTGGGCTTCGCCGAGGAGGTCATGCCCGGCCAGCAGCGGCGGAATGCAGGCAGCCTGGATGGGCGACGGGTTCTCGTAGCCGACTTCCGTGAGCGCGGTGAGCAGCGCGGCGGGCAGGTCGAGGTCGCTGAAACTGGCGGGCGTGGTGGTCATGGGCGAAGGACTGCAGAACGGTCAGGGTTTCAGTATGGCAAGTGCCGCGGTCGAGCGAAAGCGCGAGTTCGGGCGGGCTGGCGGGAATGGGGGGCAGAAAAACAAAAACGCGGCCGAAGCCGCGTTTTTGCCGGAGCGCGAAGGCTCAGAGGGCGCGGATGTTCGCAGCCTGCAGGCCCTTCGGGCCGGTCTTGACTTCGAATTCGACGCGCTGGTTTTCGGCCAGGGTCTTGAAACCCGAACCTTGAATTTCGCTGAAGTGGGCGAACAGGTCGTCACCGCCGCCTTCCGGGGTGATGAAGCCGAAGCCCTTGGAGTCGTTGAACCACTTGACGGTACCGGTCTTGGTGCTCATGAGTTGTGCGTTCCATAAATGAAGATTGTTGGGCAAAAGCGCCCGGATGCAGGAACGATCAAGAAACGTGCGAGGGAATTCGAACCGAAACCGTCCGCTAGGGAACGTACTGCCAGAAAACCACCTGAACATACTGCTTGAATCGACTGCAGGCGCAAGATACACGGTTTTTTCGTGCCGTGGTGATTTTTTCGCGCTTTGCGCCAACCCGCGCAAGGACGGGCTGGCGCGGGTGTGGCTCAGTAGTGCAGGGCGCGCGGCAGGGTCTTGGCCTGCTCGACCCATTTCGCCACCTCGGTTTCGGTGGGGAGGCGGCGGGTGAGCTTGCGCTGTTCATTGACTTCCGCCATCGCCTTGGTGAGGTTGGCAGCGTTGCGCTGGGCCAGTTCCGGCACGGTATCGACGCCGGCGGCTTCGAGGAGTTCGGCGTACTCGGAACCGACGCCGCTGATGCGGTAGAGGTCCGCCATGTTGGCGAACTTGAGCACCTGCTTGGTGCTGAGCCCGGACTTTTCCGCCAGCTCCGCACGCTGCTTGACGGTGCCACAGGCTGCCAGCAGGCTGTCGGTGTCCTTGACGCCGGCCTCGCGCAGCTTGGTGCCGATCACTTCGCCGATGCCTTCGATGTCCTCGATCTTGTAGTTCGCCATCATCCCACTCCCGCAGAGTTGGCTGCCGCATCCGTGCGTCCGCCCCATGCGGTTGCCGGCGGCATGCCGTGACCGCAGCATAGCCGCTGCACGGGTGATGCGCACAGGCGCGGCGCTTAAATTTCTGTGTCGCACCAGCGTCAGGCGCGTACCGCCTCCAGCAACTCCTTGACCGCCTGCGCGCGCTGCCTGAGCCCGGGCAGCGCGACCTTGCGGATCAGGCGGTCGGGCCCGGCCATGCGGGTGTTGCGATCCTTCTGGATGAGCAGGATGACCTTGCCGGGGTCGATCGCCGGATTGGGGCCGAAATGCACGCTGATCTGCGCCTCCGAGGCGTCGAGCTTGGCCACCCCGTAGGGCTTCACCAGCAGGCGCAGGCGGTGTGTTTCGAGCAGTGCCTGGGTCTGCGGCGGCAGTTCGCCGAAGCGGTCGATGAGCTCTTCCTGCAGGGCGCGCAGATCGTCGTCGTTGTCGCAGTTGGCGAGGCGCTTGTAGAGCGTCAGACGCTCCTGCACGTCCGGGCAGTAGTCGGAGGGCAGCAGTGCCGGGGTGTGCAGGTTGATCTCGGAGACCACCTCCAGCGGCTGCGAAAGGTCGGGTTCGCGGCCTTCCTGCAGGTCGCGCACGGCGCGCTTGAGCATCTCGGTGTACAGGCTGAAGCCGACCTGCTGGATCTCGCCGGACTGGTTTTCGCCGAGCACCTCGCCGGCGCCGCGGATCTCCAGGTCATGCATCGCCAGATAGAAGCCGGAACCGAGGTCTTCCATCATGGTGATGGCCTCCAGGCGCTTCTGCGCCTGCGCGCTGGGCTTGGCGTCGGCGTCGGTGAGCAGGTAGGCGTAGGCCTGGTGGTGGCTGCGCCCGACGCGGCCGCGCAGCTGGTGGAGCTGGGCGAGGCCGAAGCGGTCGGCACGGTTGATGATGATGGTGTTGGCGCTGGGGTTGTCGATGCCGGTCTCGATGATGGTGGTGCACAGCAGCAGGTTGGCGCGCTTCTGCGTGAAGTCGCGCATCACCCGCTCCAGCTCGCGTTCGGGCATCTGTCCGTGGCCGACGACGATGCGCGCCTCGGGGAGCAGCTCGGTGAGGCTGTTGCGCATGTTCTCGATGGTATCGACCTCGTTGTGGAGGAAGTACACCTGGCCGCCGCGCTTGAACTCGCGCAGCACGGCCTCGCGCACGATGCCTTTCGACCAGCGCTGCACGAAGGTCTTGATCGCCAGGCGGCGCGAGGGCGCGGTGGCGATGACGGAGAACTCGCGCATGCCTTCGAGGGCCAGCCCCAGCGTGCGCGGGATCGGCGTAGCGGTCAGGGTGAGGATGTCCACCTCGCTGCGGAGCGCCTTCAGCGCCTCCTTCTGGCGAACCCCGAAGCGGTGCTCCTCGTCGATGATGACCAGCCCGAGGCGCTTGAAGCTGACGTCCTTCTGCAGCAGGCGGTGGGTGCCGATGAGGATGTCCACCTTGCCCTCGGCGAGCTGCGCGAGGGCCTCGCCCTGCTCCTTGGCGCTGCGGAAGCGCGACAGTTCGGCGACCTTGACCGGCCAGTCGGCGAAGCGGTCGGAGAAGGTCTGCCAGTGCTGCTCGGCGAGCAGGGTGGTGGGGCACAGTACCGCCACCTGCTTGCCGTCGGCGACCGCGACGAAGGCCGCGCGCAGCGCCACTTCGGTCTTGCCGAAGCCGACGTCGCCGCACACCAGGCGATCCATCGGACGGCCCGAGCGCATGTCGGCGATCACCGCGTCGATGGCGGCCTGCTGGTCGGGGGTGGTCTCGAAGCCGAAGCCTTCGGCGAAGGCGTCGAGGTCATGCTGCTTGAAGTCGAAGCGGTGGCCGGCGCGCGCGGCACGCTGGGCATAGAGCGCAAGCAGTTCCGCGGCCGTGTCGCGGACCTGCTGGGCGGCCTTGCGCTTGGCCTTTTCCCATTGCCCGGAGCCGAGGCGGTGGAGATCAACGGCCTCGGGGTCGGCACCGGCGTAGCGCGTGATGACGTGCAGCTGGGCCACCGGTACGTAGAGCTTGTCGCCGCCGTTGTATTCGAGATGCAGGAACTCGGTGTCGCCTTCGCCGAGATCCATGTGTATCAGACCGATGTAGCGGCCGATGCCGTGCGAGACGTGCACCACCGGATCGCCCGGCTTGAGCTCGGAGAGATCGCGCAGCCAGCCCTCCATGGTCGAGGCGCGGCGATTGTCGCGGCGCCCGCGGGTACGCGCGGTGGCGGCGTAGAGTTCCGCTTCGGTGACCACTGCGAGCCGCGCGGCGGGCAGCATGAAGCCCGCCGCCAGCGGCCCCACCGCCAGCCCCAGCACGGCATCGCCGGCGACGAAGGCGGCGAGGTCGGTGCTCGGGGCAAAGGCGAGCGCGTATTCGGCGAAGTACTCGGCCATGGTCTCGCGCCGTCCGGCCGAGTCGGCGAGGATCAGTACCCGCCCGTCGAAGCCGGCGCAGAAGGCCTTCAAGCGGTGCAGCGGATCGCTTGCCTTGCCATCCACGCTGACCGCCGGCAGGGGCTGGGCGACGGTGGCGGCGGCACTGCCGGGAAACTGCAGGCGGGGGCGCTCCTTGAGAGCGATGAAGAAGGCCTCCGCACTGAGGAAGAGGCTCTCCGGGCTCATTACCGGGCGGCTGCGGTCGCCCTTGAGGAGATCGTGGCGGGAATGTGTGTCACGCCAGAACTCGGCGATGGCTGCGGGCACGTCGCGGTGCAGGAGCACCGCGGCGTCGGCGGGCAGATAGTCGAAGAGGCTTGCAGTGTCGTCGAAGAACAGCGGCAGGTAGTACTCGATGCCGGCCGGGGCAATGCCGTTGGAGACGTCCTTGTACACCGCGCAACGCGTCGGGTCGCCTTCGAAGCTCTCGCGGAAGCGGCTGCGGAAACGCGCGCGGGCCTTGTCGTCGAACGGAAACTCGCGTGCCGGCAGGAGACGGATTTCGTTGACCGGATAGACGGTGCGCTGGGTGTCGGGATCGAAGGTCTTGATGCTCTCGATCTCGTCGTCGAAGAGATCGATGCGGTAAGGCAGTGCGGAACCCATCGGGTAGAGGTCGACCAGGCCGCCGCGCACCGAGAACTCCCCCGGGCTGACCACCTGGGTGACATGGGCGTAGCCGGCAAGCGCCATCTGCGCGCGCAGCTGGTCGACGTCGAGGCGTTCGCCCTGCTTGAGGAAGAAGGTGTAGGCGGCCAGGAAGGCCGGCGGCGCCATGCGGTAGAGCGCGGTGGTGGCCGGTACCAGCACCACGTCGGCTTCACCGCGGCTGATCGCGTAGAGCGTGGACAGGCGTTCGGAGACCAGATCCTGATGCGGCGAGAAGGCGTCGTAGGGCAGGGTTTCCCAGTCCGGCAGCACATGCACGCGCAACGCCGGGGCCAGCCAGGCGAGCTCCTCGTGCAGGCGCTGGGCGTCCAGCGGGTCGGCGCTGACCACCGCCAGCGTACGCCCCGGCTGCGCCAGCTGGGCCAGCGCGAGGGCGTCGGCGGAGCCGTGCAGGGGTGCCAGTTCGATGCGCTGACCGGGACGGACGGCGCTCAACACCGGGAGTTCGGCGAGCAGGGCGGGCAGGGGAGGGGATTCTGAAGCGGACATGCGGCAGTAAACGGCAGCGTCGCCAAACGGCGACCGGGGGGCAATTATCCTGGAAAGACTGCGCTTCGGGCGAACTCAAGCCTGCGTATCGATCAGCCGGCCCGCGCGCGCCGGTTGCAGGGCCGCGTCGTCGTAGGCGCCGATGAGGCGGTTCCTGCCCTCCGTGCGCTCTTCGCCGTCGCCCTGGCGAGCGGCGGCAAGTTCGGCCCGCGCCTCCTGCGCCAGACGCGCGGCTTCGGCAGCGACGGCGTAGTCCTGCGCCGACGGGTTGGCGGGTGCCAGCGCAGCAGCGCGGATGCGTTCGGCCTTGGCGAGGGTTTCCGCGGGTGTGGCGCCCGCGGAGGTGTCAATGCGCACTTCGCCGCCCACTGCATAGCGCCGGCCATCGGGGCCGACCTGATAGGTATAGCTCGCGCCGCCGCGCACCAGTCCTGCGCCGGCAGCGACATGGGCGGCCTCGTGGGCCCGCACTTCGCGGTCGCGGCGTTGCAGTTCGTCGAGCAGGCGCAACTGCTCGGCGCTCAGTTCCTGGCCATTCACCACGCGCGCGGCGGGCCGTGGGCTGTCCTCCTGCTCGCGCCCGCGCAGCGCCGCTGTGCCCTCCGGGCGCAGCGCTGAGGGATAGGCGGCGCTTGCCGGTGAGACGTTCATCGCTCGGGGTCGTCCTCCACCGGCGGCGGTGGAGCTTCGGGGTGGCGTGCCATCCAGGCGAGCGCATGTTCGCCGACCAGGGCAAGGCCCTGCACGGTGGCAAACACCTCTTCATCGCCGGCGATCTCCTGCCAGTCGTGATCCTCGCCTTGCAGCATGGCGTGGGCCTGGCGCTGCATGGCGAGCAGTCCGGCGCCGCTGGCGGCGATGAAGCGGGTGGGTACGCGCAACGCACGCAGGGGGGCGGCGCCGGCGAGGTCGGGGCGTCCGCCGGCGCAGGTCAGCGCTGACCACCCCTGCGCATCGCGAGCAAGCGCACGCACGGCGGCACCACAGGCGGTGCCAAGGGCAATGGCCGCCACCGGGTGGGTGCGCAGGAAGGGCTGGTGGGCGATCCAGTCGCGCACACCGGCGATGCGGTTGGCAAGTGCGGCCATGTTGAAGGCGGTATCCGGATCGCGCGCGGCTTCGTGGGCGGTGAGCAGGTCAACGGCGAGCGTGGCATGGCCGGCCGCATGCAGTGCGGCACTCAGCGCATCCTCGCGGCTGGCTTCGGCAGGCGTGGACGTCGGGTGCAGGATGATCACCAGGCTGTGCACGTCGGGGGCGTGGCAAAGCAGGGCGTCGAGCCAGGTTTCGGCGGTGGGGATGCCGATCAGGGTATGGCGGAGGAACACGATGCACTCGCTGGACGGGGTTGGGCGAGCATCGCACACGGGTGGGAGTGCGACAAGTCGCCTGCGTCACGAATGGCGATGGATGGCGACCGGGATGCGGCGGGCGCCAAAGGGTGTTTCGAAAGTGCCGAAACGCCCGGCCAGCGGGGTGGCGCAGGCCGGGCAGCGTCCGTCGGCGTCGACACGGTAGTCGAGGATTTCGTACCAGTCGCGGACGATAAGCGTCGCGCCGCAGGCGCTGCAGCATGTGGTGCCGCCGGCGCGATCGTGGACGTTGCCGGTGTAGACGTGGTGCAGACCGGCCGCACGGGCGATGTTGCGGGCGCGCTGGAGGGTGGCGAGCGGAGTGGGCGGCAGTTCGGTGAGCTTGAAGTCGGGGTGGAAGGCGGTGAAGTGCAGCGGTACGTCGGGGCGCAGCTCGGTCGCCACCCAGCGCGCCAGTGCGGTGAGTTCGGCATCGCTGTCGTTGCGCCCGGGAATCAGCAGGGTGGTCAGTTCCACCCACACCTTGCTCTCGTGAACCAGCCACTGCAGGGTGTCGAGCACGGGCTGCAGACGGGCACCGCACAGTTCGCGGTAGAAGTCGTCGCTGAAGGCCTTCAGATCGACATTGGCGGCGTCCATGGCAGCGAAGAACTCGGCGCGCGCGCCGGCATCGATGTAGCCGGCGGTGACCGCCACGGTGTGCAGCCCGCAGGCGTGACAGGCCGCCGCGGTGTCGATGGCGTACTCGGCGAAGATCACCGGGTCGTTGTAGGTGAAGGCAACGCTGCGACAGCCCCAGTGCGCCGCCGTTGCGGCAATCTCCGCGGGCGCTGCGGCATCCATCAGGCGGTCCATGTCGCGCGACTTGGAGATGTCCCAGTTCTGGCAGAACTTGCAGGCCAGATTGCAGCCCGCAGTACCGAAGGAGAACACCGCCGAGCCGGGATGGAAGTGGTTGAGCGGCTTCTTCTCGATGGGGTCGATGCAGAACCCCGAGCTGCGCCCGTAGGTGGTCAGCACCAGGATGTCGCCGACGCGCTGGCGCACGAAGCAGGCGCCGCGCTGGCCTTCATGGAGGTGGCAATAGCGCGGACAGAGATCGCACTGCAGGCGTCCGTCGTCGAGACGGTGCCAGTAGCGCGCAGGCCAGTCGGTCCCGCTCATGGTTTCAGGGGCGCTCTTCGTGCCACTTGCGCACGGTGTAACGGGCCGCCATGAGGCCGTCCACGCTGCGTCCGGGAGGCAGTCCGGCCTTGTTTCTGAGGGCAGCGAGAAAATCCGCCGGCGCCGGCAGTTCGTCCCACACCTGGGGCAGGAAGGTGGCGCTGCGGCAACCGGCGAAGAGCATCAGGCCGTCCGTGTGAGGGCGCAACTGGCGCAGCAGTGCGTCCTCGTCAGCGAAGTCGATGAACTCGGCGGGCGAAAGCAGCGAGACCTCGATGTCCACGCTGTCGAGCTCGTCGCACTGCAGCGGGGCAAAACGCGGATCGCGGGTGGCCGCGGCAACGGCGTTGGCGGCAACGTCCTCGGCCAGGCTGCGCTGCGGGCGCAGGCTGCCGATGCAGCCGCGCAGCCGTCCCTGGCGGTGCAGGGTGACGAAGGTCGCGCCACGCCCTGCGAGGGCCTCGCCGTCGGGCAGGGGGGCGGGGTCCGCGCACAGCGCACGCCGCAGCGCGGCGCGGGCGCGCGCCAGCAACAAGGTGCCGAGAGCTTCCTCTTCAGTGGCAGAAGCGTTCATGAGCGTTGCCCTTGCAGAATGCCAGCGCGGCATAGCCAACCACGCGGTTGCGGTCGCCGGCGGTATCGCCGGAGTTGCGCAGATCGAGCAGGTGGGCTTGCAGTCCGCGCCGTGCGGCGACCCGCAGCAGGCCGTTGATCGGCGTCGCGCCGCAGGCCTGGTGGTGGTCGAGGGTGGCGTGGAGGTGGAGGATCTCGTCGACGGTGGCGCGGTCGTAGCGGCAGGACTGCGGATAGCTGAGGTAGTGGGAAAGGTCTGAACTGACCACCACCAGGGTCTCGTCGCCGCCCCACAGCGCGTCGAGCACCTCGGCCACGGCCTCGCTCTGCGCATTGCCGACGAGCAGCGGCAACACCTCGAACGCGCCCAGCAGGCGCTGCAGAAAGGGCAGCTGGACCTCCAGGCAGTGTTCCGCGGCATGCGGGCGGTCGTCGACGATGACGTCGCCGCGCCGCTGCACGGCCAGCCAGTCATCGTGGGCCACCGCCACCGTGCCCAGCGGTGTGGCGAAGCCGCGTGCGGCGGGGAGGGCAAAGCCGTTCACCGCCACGCGGTGGGTCGGTCCCAGCATGATCACCCGCCGGATGCGCGGTGCACATGCGGTCAGGGTGGCATAGGCGCAGGCCGCCACCGCGCCGGAATAGATGTAGCCGGCGTGAGGCACGATGAGCGCCTTGGGCGCCACCACCTCGTCCACGCCGAGGGCGCAGGCGAGCAGTTCGTCGATCTGCGCACGCAGCACCAAGGGGTCGGCGGGGTAGAACTGCCCGGCCACGGCGGGAGGTCTGGGCGCAGCGCTTGCCATTGGCGGGGGCTCCGGAGAGGACATCCGGTAATCAGTATAGACCGGTCGCAGCCAGGGCGCTCCACGCCATGCCGGCGGCCAGGCCGATGGCTACCGCGCCCATGCCGCTGAGCACCTTGAGACCCAGCGCGCGCCCGCCGATGACCACAGCCAGTGTGGTCTTGAAGGCGAGGTTGGCAATCATCCCCAGTCCGATGACGATCACCGTGGGCTGCAGGGCGAGCTTGTCGAGGGAGAACAGGCGCAGGCTGGACAGCGCAATGGCATCGATGTCGGTCAGCCCGGAAACCACCGCCAGCACGTAGAGACCGCTGTGGCCGACGACTTCCGACATCCATGCGGCAATGAACAGCACCACTGCGTAAAGTGCGCCGAAGCCCAGCGCGGTCTTCAGTTCCGTCGGATTGCTGGTCTCCGGCAGCACCACTTCACCGCCCGTGCTCAGGCGTCGCCAGTTCCACAGCATCGCCACAGCGCCCAGTGCCAGCGCCGGCACGACGACGAAGAGCAGCTGGGCGACCACCCCGGGAGCGACCACCGCAGCGATCACCGTCACCCGCAGCACCATTACCAGGTTGGCAAGCACGATCACCAGTGCCGCCATCGACGACATCGCCGGTGCGGCGCGGGCGTTGCGTGCGTACACCATGGTGGTTGCGGTACTCGACGCAAGACCGCCGAAAACACCGACGAAGGCGGCCCCATAGCGTGCGCCGACGATCTGCAGCGCAGCGTAACCGGCCAGGCTGACCCCGGAGATGAGCACCACCATCCACCACACCTGGTAAGGGTTGAGGGCGTCGTAGGGGCCGAACTCCTGGTTGGGCAGGATGGGCAGGATGACAAGCGAGAGCACGCCGAACTGGAGGATGGAGATCCAGTCGCGCGGGCCGAGGCGATTGGCGATGCCGCGCAGCTGGGCCTTGAAGTACAGCAGCACCGTGGTTCCCACCGCCAGCATCACCGCCAGTTTGGCGTAGCCGTACCACACCGCTGCACCGAGGCAGAAGCACACCAGCAGTGCGGCCACCGAGGTGGTGCCCGGATCGGTGGGGTCGGGGTGGCGCAGATAGGCGGCAATGATCATCGTCCCGATCACCGCCATGCCCACCGCCAGCGGCGCGATGCTGTCGAGGTGCTGGCCAAGCAGGGCAGCCAGCGCACCGAACATCGCCACCAGGCCGAAGGTGCGCAGGCCGGCGCGCGCCGAGGCCACGCGTTCGCGTTCGAGGCCGATCAGCAGGCCGATGCCGATGGCGATCAGGAAGGCCTCGCCGTGAGCGGTATCGAAGGGCACTGAGAAGGGCATGCGCGGGCTCCGGTCGCAGGACGTCAGAAGGAGTGCGTAATACTGTATTGCATGGATCGCGGCACGTCGATCATGCACTGCGCAATGAACGGCAGCGCCAGGCTGCTAGAATCCGCCGCCATGCAGACCTTTCATCCCCGCCATTTCGCCATCGTGCCGGCCGCCGGCAGCGGCAGCCGCATGGCTGCCGAGACGCCCAAGCAGTATCTGCCGCTGCTCGGCCGTCCATTGATTCATCACGCCCTTGCGGTGCTGTGCGCCGCTCCCGAGATCGACAAGGTCTTCGTCGTGCTCTCCGTCGGCGACGCCGAATGGGCTCGTCACGACTGGCAGGATCTCGGCCCCAAGCTGGTACCGCTGTTCTGCGGTGGCGCCACCCGCGCCGACAGCGTGCTGGGCGGGCTGCGGGCGATCTCGGGCGAGGTGGCGCAGAGCGACTGGGTGCTGGTGCATGATGCGGCGCGCCCATGCCTGGCGCCCTGGCACGTGGACAGGCTGATCCGCGAGCTGGCCCATGACGAGGTCGGAGGCCTGCTCGCCGTGCCGGTGGCCGACACCCTCAAGCATGCCGATGGCCACCGCCGCGTGCACCGCACGGTGCCGCGCGACAGCCTGTGGCAGGCGCAGACGCCGCAGATGTTCCGCTACGTGATGCTGCGCCGCGCGCTGGAAAGCGCCCACGGCGTCACCGACGAGGCCAGCGCCATCGAAGCGGCCGGCCTGCATCCGCGCCTCATCGAAGGCGATGCCACCAACCTCAAGGTCACCTATCCGCTCGACCTGCATCTGGCCGAGTGGATACTGAAGAACCGCAACCAATGAATGGAGCAGCGGCGATGAACCCTCCCTTCCGCATCGGCCAGGGCTTTGACGTCCATGCCCTGGTGCCCGGCCGCGCGCTGATCCTGGGCGGCGTGCGCATTCCGTTCGAGCGCGGTCTGCTCGGCCATTCCGACGCCGACGTGCTGCTCCACGCGCTCACCGATGCGCTCCTCGGCGCTGCCGGCCTGGGCGACATCGGCCGGCTGTTTCCCGACACTGACCCCGCACACGCCGGCGCCGACAGCCGTGTGCTGCTGCGCACTGCGTGGCAGCGCGTGGAGGCCGCCGGCTGGCAACTCGGCAACGTCGATGCCACGCTGATCTGCCGGGCGCCGAAGATACTCCCGCATGCTCCGGCGATGATTGCCAACATCGCCGCCGACCTCGGCGTTGCTGCCGAACTCATCAACATCAAGGGCAAGACCACCGAACGACTGGGCTTTACCGGGCGCGGCGAGGGCATCGCCGCCCAGGTCAGTGCCCTGCTGTGGCGTCCCTGAATGCCGGCGCTCGCGCTGCGGGTTTGCGCCGGCGCGAAAAGGGGCCAGAATGGCCGCCCCAGATGACCGTACCGGAACGATTCATGTCTGCAGACCGTCTTCGCCGCTTTCTCGCCGTGCTCGGCAGTGCCATCGTGCTTGCCGCCTGCGCCCCTGATGACCGTCCGCCGCCGTTGCCGCAGAGTGGCCGTGCCGGTGAGCTGCTGCTCGCCAGCGTTCCCGGCGGCGCCCGCGTGAGCGTCAATGGCGAACCCCATGGCAACACCCCTGCGGGTACTGGTGAAGTGCTGGCGATCCCGCTGCCGCCCGGCACCCACACCATTGAGGCAGTGCTGGAGGTGGACGAATTCACCGAGCTCTTTGCCCGTCACGATGGCCTCGCGGTGGGCGAGCAGCCCTTGCCGACGCTGGTGCTGGAGCTGCGCCCGCGTTTCACCGCAGCCGGCGAGACCCGCCACGAAGCCCGTCAGGCCGTTCTCGCCGAGCGCGAGCGGGTGGCCGTGGCACGCTTCGTGGAGGAGTTTCCCGGCACCGTCACCGATACCGTCAGCGGACTGATGTGGATGCGCTGCAGCGCCGGCCAGGAGTGGCGCGACGGCACCTGCGCGGGAACGGCGGCACGCTACAACTGGGAGCGCGCTGGCGAGCTGGCGGCGAACGCCGATCTCGGCGGCTACCGTGACTGGCGCCTGCCCACCCGCGACGAACTCTTCGGACTGGTCTGGTGTTCTTCCGGGCAGCGCTACGACACCGACCCGGAAGGCTCGGGCGGGGCCTGCGCCGGCGACTTCCGCCGCCCCCCCATCCTCGCCGAGGTCTTCCCCGCCACCCCGCAGGACAAGTTCTGGACCGGCACCCCGGCTTCGCAGTCCTTCGCCGCCTGGGGCGTGGCCTTCACCAGCGGCGTTACCGGCGTCGGCAACCGTCGCGATACCGTGCTGGTCCGCCTGGTGCGCAACGCGCGGTGAGCGACAGCGCCACGGCGACGCTCTTTCCGGGCTTTCGCCATGAACGGCGGCAGGTCGCCGCCGGGGTGCACATCAACTTGCGCGTCGGCGGCAGCGGCCCGCCGCTGCTGATGCTCCACGGCCACCCCCAGACCCACGCCATCTGGCACAAGGTCGCGCCGCAACTGGCACTCAGCCATACCCTGGTGCTGTGCGACCTGCGCGGCTACGGTGACTCCGCCAAGCCGGCGGGCGGAGTCGATCATGCCAGCTACGCCAAGCGCACGATGGCCGCGGACATGCTCGCGGTGATGGAGGCGCTTGGTCACGCGCGCTTCGACATCATCGCCCACGATCGCGGCGCGCGTGTCGCCCACCGCCTTGCCGCCGATCACCCGCAGGCCGTGCGCCGGCTGGTGCTGCTCGACGTCGCGCCAACACTGGAAATGTACGAGCACACCGGCGAGGCCTTCGCGCGCGCCTACTGGCACTGGTTCTTCCTCATCCAGCCGGCGCCACTGCCCGAGCGCCTCATCGAGGCCGATCCAGCCGCCTATGTGCGCGACGTGATGGGGCGGCGCAGTGCCGGGCTGGCCCCCTTCCACCCCCTTGCGCTGGCCGAGTATCAGCGCTGCCTGGCGCAGCCGGGCAGCGCCCACGCACTGTGCGAGGATTACCGCGCTGCTGCAGGCATCGATCTCGATCATGATCGCGCCGACCGTGCAGCCGGCCGCATGCTGGAGATGCCCGTACTGGCGCTGTGGGGGGAGCAGGGCGCGGTGCATCGCTGCTTCCGCCCGCTGGAGGCCTGGCAGCGCGTTGCCCGTGTGGTCGAGGGCGGCCCCCTGCGTTGTGGCCACTACATCGCCGAGGAAGCGCCGGAGGCCCTGCTGGAACGTGTGCTGCCCTTCCTCGCGGCCCAATGAAAAGCGGGGCGCCAAGCGCCCCGCGGCTCTCGGGGCGGATCACGGCGGATCCGCCCGTCACCTCCTGAAGAGAGGCGTCAGAGATAGATGCAGCCGGCCAGGCGTTGCGCCAGCAGCGGTTCGGGCGTCTTGGTGTAGTCCTTCTCGAAGCGGTCGGAGACCAGTTGAGCGGTGGGGCGGTCGATGACGGCGTTAAGCATCCCCATGAAGGCCGGCGGGGCGACCAGAATGGCGCGCCGGAAGGCGTTCTTGGCGCGGCCGAGGTAGAGTTCCTGAGCGATTTCCTGGGCAAAGACGTGTGCTTCGTGTTCCTTCGGCAGAGTCTGCGGCTGCTTGGAGCCGGCGCCACTGCCACTGCCTGCCATGCTGCCCGGGCGGTCGGTGACCAGATCGGAGTTCTTCTGCCTGCTTTCCGGGTGGATCAGTTCCTTGACCAGCCTGAGGCCCTTGTTGGGACCGAGATTGGCGTACAGCTTGCACAGGCTGGCGTTGGCAACAAGAATCCAGGTGATGGCCATGTGACACCCTCCGAGGTTGGGATGAACGGGTTTGCCGGAACGGCCATTCCAGCTTAGACAGCCCCTTCTCCGCTTGCCAAGGACGGCTTGTTGCGCCCAGTGAAAACGGGTTTCAGCGATCCCCGCGCACGCAGCGCCGGCGCGGATCCAGACCGAAGTAGCTGGCCAACTGGCGATAGACTTCGGGATACAGCGCGGCCAGTCCCTCGGGGTCGAGGAAGAAGCTCTCCGCGCTGACGGCGAAGAACTCCGCCGGATGCTCGGCGCCGTAGGGATCGATGGCGAGATCCTCGTCGCCGCCATCGACGCGGGTACAGAAGTCCTCGTAGGCGCTGCCGAAGGCCTCCGCCCAGCCCTTGCGCGACATCTGCGCCGGCAGCGGCGGAAAGCCGTCGGCGCCGCCGTTCTCCATGTCGAGCTTGTGGGCGAACTCGTGGATCACCACATTCACGCCTTCGGGGGCCTCGTCCTCCTCGAACCACGACACCAGCACCGGGCCGCCATCCCAGGCTTCGCCGAGCACCTCCTCGTCGTATTCATGGACCACGCCGTCGTCGTCGACGATCTGGCGCGGGATGATGAAATCGCCCGGATAGACCACGATGCCAACCCAGCCGCGGTAGGCCTGCAGGCCGATGTTGAGCACCGGCAGGCAGGCCTGCAGGGCAATGGCGAGCATCATGCGGTCGTGCAGCACCAGCCCGTGGGCGCCGTGGAACTGCTTGTCGGCGAGGAAGTCGAGGGCCATCGCGCGCAGGCGGCGGCGCTGCCCGTCGTCGAGGAAGTCGAGAAAGGGCAGGCGCTGCTCCACCGCCTGCCAGGTCGCCCCATCGACTTGCGGCGTCCGGTGGCGGGAGCCGAGCAGAGCGTGCAGCCAGGCGAGCATCAGTTGCTGCGCCGACGCATGGTCAGGTAGATGCCGGCGAATACCAGCGCGATGCCGGCGAAGTGGTAGCCATAGGGCCGTTCGCCGAGGAAGATCGCCGCCAGCAGGGTGCCGAACACCGGCATCAGGTGGATGAACAGGGCACCGCGGCTGGGGCCCACCGCGGCAACGCCGGCGTTGTAGAACACATAGCCGAGGAAACCCGGAAAGATGCCGGTGTACAGGATGCCGGCGAGCGCAGCGCCATGGAGATCGATCTGGCGCCCGGCGACCAGTGCCTCCCAGGCATAGAAGGGCGCCAGTGCGCTGACACCGACGACGGTGAACGCGAACAGCATCACCATCGGGTCGAGGCCCTGCGGACGCCAGTGCAGCCCGACGGTATACAGGCCCCACACCGCCACTGCGGCGAGCATCCACAGATCACCGGTGTTGAGGCTGAAGGCAAGCAGGACGTCGATGTCGCCACGACCGACGATGATCGTCACACCGAGCAGCGAGACCAGTACGCCAAGTGCCTCGGCGCCGCTCAGGCGCTTGCCCAGCAGCATGAAGGCGAGGGCGATGGTGGCGATGGGAATGAAGGAATTGAGCAGCGTGGCATTGGTCGCCGTGGTGTACTGCAGGGCGATGTAGGCGAAGGTGTTGTAGCAGCCCACGCCGAGCAGCCCGAGCGCCAGCATCGCCGCCCAGTGGCGGCGCAGGATGGGCCATTGCGCACGCAGATGGGGGAGGGCGAAGGGCAGCACCAGCAGCAGCGCGATCACCCAGCGCCAGAAGGCCAGCGAGATGGGCGGCACGGCTTCGCGCAGGCCGCGACCGATGACCATGTTGCCGGACCAGAACAGTGCGGTCAGGGTGAGCAGCAGATAGGGGTAGGCATACAGTCGCTTCATTGCGTGCGCGGGGATCTGTGGCGAGGGGCGATGATGGCACAGCGCCGCCTCCTTTGGGGTGGGGGAAAACGCCCATGGACGCGCGCCATGCGCGCTTGCCGGGCCTTCGATATGGGATAATCCGCGCCATGGTTTCCGTCACCCACGCCCTCCCCAAGAACGATGCCGCGCTGCCCCTCGAAACGCTCTGCGAGGGGCTGGGTGCTGCCGAGCAGGCCCAGGTGGCCGCCGCCGCGGCGCAGGCCCGCGAACTCTACCGCGACCGCCTGCTCGGCACCGGCGAGGCGGTGTGGCCTCACGCCCTCGGCATGGCGTTGATCTGCGCCGCGCTGCGCCTGGATGCCGAAACCCGCTGCGCTGCGCTGCTGTTCGCCGCTGCCGATGATCTCGCCGATGGGGTGGCGCCGCTGGCGGTACAGTTCGGCGAACCGGTGGCCGCGCTGGTCGATGGCCTGCGCCGTCTCAACGGCCTGCGCCTGATCACCCGCATGACCGCCAGCGCCAGCGCACCGGAGGTGCGCACCCAGGCCGAGGTGCTGCGCAAGATGCTGCTCGCCATGGTGCAGGATATTCGCGTCGTCCTGCTGCGCCTGGCTTCGCGCACGCAGACCCTGCGCTTTTTCACCGAGCACCCGGTCGATGCGCGCCTCGATGTCGCCCGCGAGAGTCTCGACATCTACGCGCCGCTGGCCAACCGTCTGGGCGTCTGGCAGCTGAAATGGGAACTCGAGGATCTCTCCTTCCGTTTCCTCGAACCGGAGACCTACAAGCGCATTGCCCGGATGCTCGACGAGCGGCGGGTGGAGCGCGAGGACTTCATCCGCAATGCCATCGAACGCCTGCGCGCCGAGATCGCCGCGGTGGGCATCGTCGATGCCGAGATCAGCGGACGGCCCAAGCACATCTACAGCATCTACAACAAGATGCGCAAGAAGGACCTCGACTTCTCGCAGGTCTACGACATCCGGGCGCTGCGCGTGCTGGTTGCCGAGGTCCGCGACTGCTACACCGTGCTCGGCATCGTGCACCAGATGTGGCAGCCGATCGCCAAGGAATACGACGACTACATCTCCAAGCCCAAGGGCAACAACTACCAGTCCCTGCATACCGCCGTGCTCGCCGGCGACGGACGGGCGCTGGAGGTGCAGATCCGCACCCACGAGATGCACCGCCACGCCGAGCTGGGTGTGGCCGCGCACTGGCGCTACAAGGAAGGCAGCAAGAATGCCGGCGACTACGACGAGAAGATCGCCCTGCTGCGCAGCCTGCTGTCGTGGCGCGACGAGGTGGCCGACTCGGCCGACTGGGTGGAGCGCTTCAAACGCGCCTCGCTCGACGACACCCTCTATGTGCTGACCCCGCAGGGCCGCGTGGTGGATCTGCCCAACGGCGCCACCGCGCTGGACTTCGCCTACCGCGTGCATACCGATCTCGGCCACCGCTGCCGCGGCGCCAAGATCGACGGCCAGCTGGTGCCGCTCAACACGCCGCTGAAGAACGGCCAGACGGTGGAGATCAGCGCCGCCAAGGAGGGCGCGCCGTCGCGCGACTGGCTCGACCCGCGCCAGGGATATGTCGCCACCAGCCGCGCGCGCAACAAGATCAAGCAGTACTTCAGCCAGCTCGAAGAAGAGGAGCTGCTCGCCCGCGGGCGCAGCTTCGTCACCCGCGAGATGCACCGTGACGGCCACCCGCAGGCCAACATCGACGAACTGGCCGGCAAGCTCGGCTTCAAGAATGCCGACGCCCTCTACATGGCCGCCGGGCGCGGCGAGGTGGGGCCGCGTTCGGTGCACATGGCGCTGCGCGAGGCCGAACCCGCGGCGGCCGTGGATGCCGAACCGCAGATCGTCGTCGGCCGCAGCCGCAGCGGCGACAACAGCGACAAGGTGCTGATCGTCGGTGTCGGCAAACTGCTGACCTCGCTGTCGCGCTGCTGCAAGCCGGCGCCGCCGGATGCCATCGAAGGCTTCGTCACCCGCGGCCACGGCATTTCCATCCACCGCGTCGACTGCCCGGACTTCCAGCAACTGGTGCGCCAGCACCCCGAGCGCATCATCCAGGCGGAGTGGGGCGATCAGGCCTACAACAACCGTCAGGCGGTCTTTCCGGTGGACATCGCGGTGCAGGCCAGTGATCGCCAGGGCCTGCTGCGCGACATCTCCGAGGTGCTGTCGCGCGAGAAGCTCAATGTCACCGGCGTCAACACGCTGACCAAGAAGGGCATCGCCCACATGCGCTTCACCATGGAGGTGGGCAGCGTGGCACTGCTGCAGCGCGTGGTGAAGCTGATCAGCGAGGTGCCGGGGGTCTTCGAGGCCCGCCGGCGCTGAGCCGGCGCGCGCTGCGCGCCGGCATCATGGCTTTTCAGCTCACCCCGGCGAGTTCGGAGAGCAGGATCATCTGCGCCGTGCGGCGGGTGCCGCGCGGATGCTTGCGGCGGTAGCCGCCGTCGGGCTGCATCTCCCAGGCCTGGCAGTTGTCGAGCAGGTAGGCACGCAGACCTTCCTTCATCACCCTGCGCTTCAGGCGCGCATCGAGCACCGGGAAGGCAATCTCGATGCGGCGGAAGAAGTTGCGGTCCATCCAGTCGGCGCTCGACAGATACATCTTCTCCTTGCCGCCGGCGTGGAAGTAGAAGATGCGGTGGTGTTCGAGGAAGCGGCCGACCACCGAACGCACCCGGATGTTGTCGGAGAGGCCGGGCACGCGCGGCTTGAGGGCGCAGGGACCGCGCACGATGAGGTCGATCTCGACGCCGGCCTGCGAGGCCTCGTAGAGCGCCTCGATGGTTTCCGGTTCGAGCAGGGCGTTCATCTTGGCGATGATGCGGCCCTTGCCGCCCTGGCGGGCGTTTTCCGCTTCGGCCTGGATCGCCGCGACGACGTTGGGCTGCAATGCGAACGGCGCCTGCCAGAGGTGCTTGAGGGCACTCGCCTTGCCCAGGCCGGTGATCTGCTTGAAGACCTCGGCAACGTCGTCGCCGATCTCGGCATTGCAAGTCAGCAGGCCGAAATCGGTATAGAAGCGCGTCGTGCGCGGGTGATAGTTGCCGGTTCCCAGATGCACATAGCGGCGCAGCCCGCCTTCCTCGCGACGCACCAGCATGAGCAGCTTGGCATGGGTCTTGTAGCCGAACACGCCATACACCACATGCACGCCGACCTCTTCGAGGCGGTTTGCCCAGGTGATGTTGGCCTCCTCGTCGAAGCGCGCCATCAGTTCCAGCACTACGGTGACCTCCTTGCCCTTCTGCGAGGCGCGGGCGAGGTGTTCCATCAGCACCGAATCGGTGCCGGTGCGATACACCGTCATCTTGATCGCCAGCACCTGCGGATCATCGGCCGCCGCGCGCAGCAGGTCGATGACCGGATTGAAGCTCTGGAAGGGATGGTGGAGGAGGATGTCGCCGCTGCGGATGGCAGCGAAGACGTCGCGGCGCTTGTCGAGCACCTTGGGCAGCGCCGGCAGGAAAGGGGCGTATTTCAGCGCCGGGCGGTCCACCCAGTCGGGCACCTGCATCAGGCGCACCAGATTGACGATGCCCGGGGTCTGGTAGAGATCGCTGCGACCGAGGCGGAAGTGCTGCAGCAGGAAGTCAGCCATCTCCTCGGAGCAGTTGTCGGCCACCTCCAGGCGCACCGCGTCGCCGAAGTGGCGCTGCTGCAGTTCGCCCTTCAGCGAGGCGCGCAGATCCTTGACCTCTTCCTCGTCGACGAAGAGGTCGGAATTGCGCGTGACGCGGAACTGATAGCAGCCCTTCACCTCCATGCCGGAAAACAGCTCGCCGACGTGGTCGTGGAGGATGGAGGAGAGGAAGACGAAGGTGTATTCCTGTTCGCAGATCTCGCGCGGCAGGCGGATCACCCGCGGCAGCGCACGCGGCGCCTGCACGATGGCGGCCCCGGAACTGCGCCCGAAGGCGTCGCGCCCTTCCAGTTCGACAGCGAAGTTGAGGCTCTTGTTGAGCACGCGCGGGAAGGGGTGGGCGGGGTCAAGACCGATGGGGGTGAGGACCGGCATTACCTCCCGATGGAAGTACTCGCGGATCCAGTCGCGCTGCGCCTCTGTCCACAGGCTGCGGCGCAGGAAGGTTACCCCTTCGGCTTCCAGTGCGGGCAGGATGTCGTCGTTGAGCAGGGCGTACTGCTCGGCGATGATCTCGTGCACCTCCTGGCTGACCAGTTCGAGCAGCTCCGCCGGTGGCAGGCCGTCGTTGCCGGCCACCCGGCTGCCGAGGCGGATCTGTTCCTTGATGCCGGAGACGCGGATCTCGAAGAACTCGTCGAGGTTGCTCGACACGATGCACAGGAAGCGCAGGCGCTCGAGCAGCGGCACTTCGTCATCGGCGGCCTGCGCCAGCACCCGGCGCTGGAAGCGCAGCAGCGACAGTTCGCGGTTGAAAAAATGTTCGGTGGGATAGTTCTTCTTGCTGGAAAACGTATGCATGCCTCGTCTGCCCGGGGGTTCGATATCCTGATTATGTGACAAACGCTTTGCAATTGGATGACGCGGCGCAGCGTTGTGGCAAAGCAGATTGCCACCATTCGATCGCCCTCAGTGCGCCGCGCCCATGCGGTAGAATGCGCCGACTCCTACGCAGGCGGCCAGTGGGCCGCAAACAGCATGCAAGAACTGATCGCCGCGATCGACCTGGGTTCCAACAGCTTCCGCCTGCAGGTCGGGCGCATCGTCAACGACCAGATCTATCCGCTCGACGGCCTCAAGGAGGCCGTACGCCTGGCTGCCGGGCTCGGCCCCGGCAAGATGCTCGACGACGCCGCGCAAGGGCGCGGGCTGGCAGCGCTGGGGCGTTTCAACGAACGTCTGAAGGGCTTCGCCCCCGATGCGGTGCGTGCGGTGGCCACCAACACCCTGCGGGTGGCGAAGAACGCCCCCGAGTTCCTCCGCCAGGCCGAAGAAACCCTCGGTTTTCCGATCGAGGTCATCGCCGGGCGCGAGGAGGCCCGCCTGATCTATGTCGGCGTCGCCCACACCCTGCCGGACCCCCACCGCCGCCAGCTGGTGGTCGACATCGGCGGCGGTTCCACCGAGTTCATCATCGGCGAGAGCTTTGAGCCCATCCTGCTCGAATCGCTCTACATGGGCTGCGTGAGTTACAGCCTGAACTATTTCCCCGACGGGCGCATCGACCGGCGCAACCTCAAGGAGGCCGAGATGGCCGCCCGGCGCGAGCTGCAGGCCATCGCCACACCCTACCGTGAAGCCGGCTGGGAGCTTGCGGTGGGTTCCAGCGGCTCGGCCAAGGCGCTCGTCGAGATTCTTCAGCAGAATGGCTTTGCCGACGGCGGCATCACCCTCGAAGGCCTCGACCGGCTGCGCAGCGCGCTGCTGCGCGCCGGCAACATCGATCGCCTCGATCTCGCCGGCCTGCGTGGCGACCGCCTGCCGGTGCTGCTTGGCGGCTTCTCGATCATGAGCGCGGTGTTCAAGGAGTTCGGTCTCCAGCGCATGGTGTTCTCCGAGGGCGCCTTGCGCCTCGGTGTGCTCTACGACCTGCTCGGGCGCTACCATCACCACGATCTGCGCGATGCCACCGTGGCGGCCTTCTCCACCCGTTATGGCGTCGACCGCCGGCAGGCGGTGCAGGTTGCCGACACTGCCTGCCACCTGCTCGAACAGCTGCAACCCGAAGCCGCTGTCGAGGACAACCTCGACCGCCGCTTCCTGCGCTGGGCGGCGATGCTGCACGAGATCGGCATCTCGGTGGCCCATTCGAGCTATCACAAGCACAGCGCCTACATCCTCGCCAACGCCGACATGCCGGGCTACTCGCGCATGGACCAGGGTCGCCTCGCGCGCATCGTGCTGGCCCATCGCGGCAAGCTCGAACGCGTTGCCGGGCTCGATCCGGCGAGCCCGGACTGGCTGCTGATCGCCTGTCTGCGGCTGGCCGTGGTCGTGCATCGGGCGCGCGACGCACGCGGCATTCCACCGCTGACGGTGACCCGCGAGGGCCGCAGTCTGGTGCTGGTGGCCGCCCACGAATGGCTGCATGCCCATCCCCTCACCGCTGCCGCCCTGGAAGAAGAGCAACGCCAGTGGCTGTCGGTGGGGCGTGCGCTGGCAGTGCGCACGCGCAAGGCCGCGGCGCGCGCCTGAGAGCATGGCAACAGCGCCCGCACTCGTCTTCGAACAGGCCGGTGAGGGCAGGGCGGTGCTGAGTGGGTCGTGGACCCTGCGCGATCTCAGCACCGACGCCGCCGTGCTGCGCAGCCGGCTGGCAGCAGTGCCACCGGCAGCGCAGTGGACGCTGGCGGCCGTAGAGCGTCTGGACAGCTTCGGTGCCGCACTGCTCTGGCATGCCTGGGGGCAGCGCTGGCCGCAGCACCTCGACATCGCCGCCGAACACCGGCAGATCATTGACGAACTGGCGCGTGCCGGCGCCCGCCCGCTGCCACGGCCACGCCCCTTCGGCGTGCTCGATCTGATCGCCCTGCTGGGCGGCACGCTGCTCCTCTTCCTCCGCCACCTGACTGACTTCGTCCGCCTGCTGGGGACCCTGGTGGGCGATCTGTACACCGTCCTGCGCCAGCCGCGGAGCTGGCCGCTGCTGGAGATCTCCGCCAACCTCCACAAGGTGGGGGTGAAGGCGATGCCGGTCACCGCGCTGGTCGGCTTTCTCATCGGCGTGGTGCTGTCCTACCTCTCGGCGCTGCAGCTGAAGGCCTTCGGCGCCGACATCTTCATCGTCAACATCCTCGGTCTCGGCATCATCCGCGAGCTCGGTCCGGTGCTGGTCTCGGTGCTGGTGGCAGGGCGCTCGGGCTCGGCGATGACCGCCCAGCTCGGTGTCATGCGCGTCACCGAAGAGGTCGACGCACTTTCTGCCATGGGGGTCTCGCGCAGCCTGCGCCTGGTGCTGCCGAAAGTGGTTGCGCTGACCCTGGCGATGCCACTGCTGGTGCTGTGGACTTCATCGGTGGCGTTGTTTGGCGGCATGGTCTCGGCCTGGCTGCAGCTCGATCTCTCCTTCGGCTTCTTCCTTGAGACCCTGCCGCGTGTGGTGCCCATCGCCAACGTCTACATCGGCCTCGCCAAGGGGGCGGTGTTCGGCCTGCTGATCGCGCTGGTGGCCTGCCACTTCGGCCTGCGCGTGGCCCCCAACACCGAGAGCCTGTCGGCCAACACCACCGCCTCGGTGGTCACCGCGATCACCCTGGTGATCCTCGTCGATGCGGTGTTCGCCATCGCCACCCGCTCCATCGGGGTGCCGCTGTGAGCACGCCGGTGGTGGACATGCGCGGCATCGTCACGCGCTTCGGCAGCAATCTGGTGCACGACGGCATCGATCTTGCCATTGCCGCTGGCGAGATCGTTGCCCTGGTCGGCGGCTCGGGCAGCGGCAAGACCACCCTGCTGCGCCACATCATTGGCCTCACCCGTCCGGCAGCGGGCAGTGTGGCGCTGTTCGGCGAGGATCTTCTGGCCGCCGACGGCGCCCGGCGCGCCGCACTGCAACGCCGCTTCGGCGTGCTCTTCCAGCAGGGCGCGCTGTTCTCGGCCTTCAACGTCGCCGACAACATCGCCTTTCCGCTGCGCGAGAGCCGGGTGGCGAACGCGGCGGAGATCCGCGATCTGGTCGCGCTCAAGCTGGCGATGGTGGAGCTCGAACCGGAACACGCCCTGCTGATGCCGGCCGAGCTCTCCGGCGGCATGGTCAAGCGCGTCGCGCTTGCCCGCGCGCTGGCGCTGGAGCCCGAACTGCTGCTGCTCGACGAACCCACCGCGGGGCTCGACCCCGACCGCAGCGCGGCCTTCGTGCAGCTCATCCGCACCCTGCAGCGCCGCCTCGGCCTCACCGTGGTGCTGGTCACCCACGACGTCGACACCCTTGCCGCACTGGCCACCCGCGTCGCCGTGCTCGGCGAACGCCGCATCCTCAGCTACGCCAGCCTGCAGGACACCCTGGCAGTCGAGCACCCCTTCATCCGCCGCTTCTTCCACGGCGAACACGGGCGCCGGGCCCTGGCCCGCGCCAACGGAGAACCCTGAGATGGAAAATCGCGCCCACGCCCTCGCCGCGGGACTGTTCGCGCTCTTTCTGGGCACCGCCCTGATCGCCGCGCTGTGGTGGTTCTCGGACGGCCGCGAACCGACCCGCGACTATCTGCTGGTGTCCACCGGCAGCGTTACCGGGCTCAATGTCCAGGCCCAGGTACGCTACCGCGGCATAGCTGCCGGCAAGGTCACCGACATCCGCGTCGATCCCGCCGACGTGCGTAACATTCTGGTCACCATCCGCATCCGCGAGAACCTTCCGGTCACCCGTGGCACGCGCGCCACGCTGGGCTACCAGGGCGTCACCGGGCTGGCCTTCGTACAGCTTGACGACCGCGGCGAGGATCCCGTGCCGCTTGCCGGCGAACCCGGCAACCTGCCCCGCATCGCCCTCGAGGCAGGTCTGATGGACCAGCTCACCGATGCCGCGATGGAAGCCATGAGCCGTTTCCGCGAGTTCGCCGAACGCAGCGCGGTGTTCTTCGATGAGGCCAACCTGGAGCGCTTCCGCAATACCCTGCAGCGCCTGGAATCCGCCGCCGAAGGCGTCGACCGCACCTTCAGCGTCGCCCCGGAGGCCTTTACTGCCATCCGCGACACCCTCAGCCCGCAGAACATGCAGCGCTTCTCCACGGTACTGGAGAACCTCGAGGCGGCCAGCGGCGAGGCCACCCCGGCGGTGGTCGAGATGCGCACCCTGATGGCGCGCCTGTCGGGCATGGCCGAGCGCCTCGACGATGCCGCCGGCGCCGCCAGCGACGGTCTGCTTGACGACACCCTGCCGCAGCTCAACGAACTGCTCGGCGAACTCGTCTCGGTGTCGCGCCGCCTCGGCCGCCTTGTCGATGAGGTCGAGGCCGCACCGCAGATCCTTCTCACCGGGCGCCGCAACCAGCAACCCGGCCCCGGCGAGAAGGGCTTCCAGCAGCCCCCGGCCCACTGAGCACAGGAACCCGACGATGCCGACCTTGCGCACCAGCACCCTCATCGCCCTTCTTGCCGCCGCCCTGGGAGGCTGCGCCGGACTGGGCAATCCGCCGCCCAACCTCGCCGTGTACGACCTCGGCCTGCCCGCCGTCGGCAGCCTCGATGCCAGCCTGCGTCCGGCGGCCATCGAGGTGCGCACGCCATCCTGGCTGGCCACTCCGGCCATGCAGTACCGTCTGGCCTACGACGATCCGCAGCGCCGCCATCTGTTTGCCGAGAGCCGCTGGGCGGCCCAGCCCGCGGAGATGTTGCGGCTGGCCCTGGAGCGCAGTCTGCGCGGTGCCGCCGCCGACGAAGGCGGCTGCCGGCTGCGGGTGGAGATCGACGAGATGGTGCAGGTCTTCGACAACGGCGCCGACAGCCGCGTCCTCCTCGCCGCACGCGCCAGCCTGATGCCGCCGCGCAGCGAACGCGCGCTCGCTGCTCACGCCCTGGTTCTCGAGACCCCCGCAGACGGTGCCGATGCGCGCGCCGGGGTCGCCGCCTGGCGTGAACTGGTGGTCCACCTCAGCGAGGAACTGGCTGCATGGCTGCAGCTCAGCGCCGCCAACGGCGCCGCCTGCCGGAATCCATAGGGGCGAGGCGCTGCAAGAAGGCGCCGATCCTTGTATGGTGTCACCTGACAACAACACCCCACCGGAGGAGCCCCGATGAGTGCCGTACCCGCCACTACCGACCAAGCCATGCTGCTGCGCGCCGACGCTGGCGGCGTCACCCGCCTGACGCTCAACCGGCCGCTGCAGTTCAACGCGCTCTCCCAGGCGATGCTGGAAACGCTGATCGCCGCCATCGATGACATCGCCGCCGATCCGTCAGTGCGCGTGGTGGTGCTGGCCGGGGAGGGCAAGGCCTTCTGCGCCGGGCACGATCTCAAGGAGATGCGTGCCAACCACACCCTGGCCTTCCAGCAGGAGCTCTTCCGCCTCTGCGGCCGCTTCATGACCCGCCTCACCGAGATGCCGCAGCCGGTGATCGCGCGCGTGCATGGCATTGCCACCGCCGCGGGCTGCCAGCTGGTGTCGATGTGCGACCTTGCCGTCGCCGCCGATGTCGCCCGCTTCGCCGTTTCGGGGATCAACGTCGGCCTCTTCTGCGCCACCCCGAGCGTCGGCCTGTCGCGCAACATGGGGCGCAAGGAGGCCTTCGAGATGCTGGTCACCGGCGACTTCATCGACGCCCACGAGGCCTGCCGGCGCGGTCTGGTCAATCGTGTCGTCGCTGCGCAGGACCTCGACGAGGAGGTGGACCGCCTGGCGGCCGCCATCGTCGCCAAATCGCCCGCAGCCATCGCCATGGGCAAGCAGATGTTCTACCGCCAGCTCGAAATGGGTCTCGACGCCGCCTACCAGCTCGCCGCGGAGACCATGGCCTGCAACGCCATGTGCGAGGACGCCGCCGAAGGCATCGACGCCTTCATCGCCAAACGCAAGCCGGAGTGGAAGGGGCGCTGAAGCGCTTCACGGCATGCTGATCGACACCCACTGCCATCTCGACGCCGCCGAGTTCGACGGCGACCGCGAGGCAGTGCTGGCCGGCGCACGCCGCGCCGGCGTCGCCGCCTTCGTCGTGCCGGCGGTGGAGCGTGCGGGCTTCGCGCGTATCGACGCGCTGCGCCGCGCCCACGACGACATCCATGTGGCCTGGGGCATCCACCCGCTGTACGTCGACGGCGCCACGGATGACGACCTCGCCGTGCTCGACGCCCGCCTGGCTGCGGGCGATGCGCTGGCGGTAGGGGAGATCGGCCTCGATTACTATGTCGACGGTGTCGATCGCAACCGTCAGACCGGGCTGTTCACCGCCCAGCTGCGCCTGGCGCGGCGCCACGACCTGCCGGTGATCCTGCACATCCGCCGCGCCCAGGACGACATCCTCAAGCACCTCCGCCGCCTGCCGGTACGTGGCGGCATTGCCCACGCCTTCAACGGCAGCCGACAGCAGGCAGAGGCCTTCATCGCCCTCGGTTTCAAGCTTGGTTTTGGTGGAGCGATGAGCTACCCGGGCTCACGGCGCATCCGCGAACTGGCCGCTACCCTGCCGCTGGACGCCCTCGTGCTGGAAACCGACGCCCCCGACATGGCGCCGGCCTGGGCTCCACGCACCCGCAACACGCCCGCCGCACTGCCGGCCTACGCGGCGATACTGGCCGAACTGCGCGGCATGGCGGTGGCCGATCTGATCGCCGCCACCGCCGCCAACGCACGCCTGGCACTGCCGGGCCTGCCCGGCTGAGCACAGCCCTCAGACGCGGAAGCGTTGCACCGCCGCGAGCATCTCGCCGGCCACACCGTTGAGCGATTCAGCGGCGGCCGCCGACTGGTCGGTGGCGCTGTTGGTCTCTTCAGCCTGCTGGGCGATTTCCTCGATACGGCGGGCGACTTCGGAAGAGGCCATCGACTGCTCGCGCAAGGCGTCGTTGAGCTCGGCGACGATCACCGCGACCTGCTGGGACATCTCCTGCAGGCTGCCGATCACCGCGCCGGCGGAGCTTGCCTGCGCGCTGCTGTCATGCACCGCCTTTACGCCGCGCTCGATACCCAGCACCACGTCACGCGTGGAAGCCTGCACCTTGGCGACGACCTCGGCGATTTCGCCGGTTGCCTTGGCGGTGCGCTCGGAGAGCTTGCGCACCTCGTCGGCAACCACGGCAAAGCCACGCCCGGTGTCGCCGGCACGGGCCGCTTCGATGGCGGCATTGAGGGCGAGCAGGTTGGTCTGCTCGGCAATGTCGCGAATCACCCCGACGATCTGCGAGATGCTCTCCGACTGCGCCTCCAGCCCGGCGATCTGCTGCGCAGCCTCACCGACCACGCTGCCCACCTGACTCATGTTGCCGATCAACTGATCGACGGTCTGCCGTCCCGAACGCGCCTGGGTATCCGATTCTCCGGCGACACGGGCGGCATCGGCAGTGCGCTCGGAGACGTGCGAGATCGACACCGTGAGTTCCTCCACGCTGGCTGCGATGGCGGAGGCGGCATTGCTCTGCGCTGCGGTGCTGAGACCCACCTGGGCGGCACTCTCCTTCAGCTGGGCGGAGGCGGAAGCAACCTGGGTGGCACTTTCACGGGTTGAGGTCATGGCCTCACGCAGTGCCCCCTGCATGTCCGCCATGGCGACCGCCAGCGCCCCGATCTCGTCAGCGCTGGGTTCGGGCAACGGCGCCTTCAGGTCGCCGCCGGCAATCGCCCGCAGGGCGTGCACCGCAGCTTGCAGGCGCTGTCCAATGCGGGCCGCAAAAGCCAGCGTCAGCACTACCGTCAACACCAGTGCGAGCGCGGCGGCAATGAGTCCGGCGCGCAGCGTGATCTGCACTTCCTCCTCGGCGTGCTGGGCGGCGGCCCTCGACGCTTCGGTGTTGTAGTCAACCAGCGCATCGACGGCGTCGCGCACGGCATTGGCGCGTTCCACCCAGACCGTGCGGCGCAGCTCCTGGGCACCGTCTTCGTCGCCGTTGCGCAGGCGTTCGCGAGCCTGGCCGACCACCGCATGGTAGGCCTCGATCGCCTTGCTGATCTCACCCAGCATGGCCTGCTCCGCAGGGGTGTCGGCGAGCGGGCGGTAGGCTTCGATGGCCTGCATCAGTTCGCCATTCAGGCTATCCAGCGAGCGCTCGATGCGGGCCGCGTTTTCCGGCGGATCGGGGAGCAGATACTCCAGACTGCGTACCCGGTAACGCAGCCGCAACTGGCTGATCGCCGCCGCTGCCTTGACCCCCGGAAGACCTTGCTCGGCCATGAAGGCGGCGTCGTTGCCGATCACCCGGACCTCGTAGAGGGTATAGGCCACCGCCAGCAGCAGCACGCCACCCGACAGGGCCGAGAAACAGAACAGCTTGGCCCGCATGCTCAGATTATCGACGATACCCATCTTCCTACCCCCCGGTTGGTCCATCTCTGACTGCTGTCCCGCGCACGGGACACTCGTTCTTCAACGGAAATGCTGACTCAGACTTTAGCAGTATGAGAGCGGCAGTCTTGCGGAAAGTGCCGGATGGTTGGCGATGGCAATGAAAAAAGGCACCCGCAGGTGCCTTTTAAACTCACGCGCGGCTCAGCGCCGCCAGGGTTCAGGCCGCAAAATTGGCTGCAGCGAAGTCCCAGTTGGCCAGCTTGTCGAGGAAGGTGGCAACGAAGTCCGGACGACGGTTGCGGTAGTCGATGTAATAGGCGTGCTCCCACACGTCGACACAGAGCAGGGCGGTGTCGCCGGTGGTCAGCGGGGTGCCTGCGGCGCCCATGTTGACGATGTCGACGCTGCCGTCGGCCTTCTTCACCAGCCAGGTCCAGCCCGAACCGAAGTTGCCCACGGCGGAAGCCTGAAAGGCCTTCTTGAAGTCCTCGAAGGATCCCCACTTGGCCTTGATCGCCTCACCCAGGGTGCCATTCGGCTCGCCGCCACCGTTGGGCTTCATGCTGCTCCAGAAGAAGGTGTGGTTCCACACCTGCGCAGCGTTGTTGTACACGCCGCCGGCCGGCGCCTTCTTGACGATGGCTTCGAGGTCGAGATTCTCGAACTCGGTGCCCTTGATCAGGTTGTTGAGGTTGGTGACGTAGGCCTGGTGGTGCTTGCCGTGGTGGAACTCCAGCGTCTCGGCGGAGATGTGCGGGGCGAGGGCGTCCTTGGCGTACGGCAGTTGCGGCAGGGTGTGTTCCATGTGTCTCTCCTTGCTGATGGCAGATATAATGTTGGGGAACAAAGCCCGACTATTCTAGTCGGGAATGGCCGGCCCGCGCAACGGCGGAGCGCCGCTGTCGGCAGCGGTGACCTCGGCGCTCAGCGTACCACGGGCGAGTTGCACGACGATGGCGCTGCCGGCAGGAGCCTGGACGCTGTCGCGCAGGATCTGCCCGCGGGCATCGCGGACGATGCCGTAACCGCGCTGCAGCACGGCCTGCGGGTCCAGATGGCGCAGGTGGCCGCCAAGGGTGTCGAGGCGGTCTCCACAGCGCTGCAGTTGGGCGTGCATGGCGCGTTGCAGGGCGTGAGCAGTGCCATCGACACGCTCACGGGCCGGACGCAGCGCGGGGCGGGCGGCGTGCAGGCGCAGCGCAAGCTTTTCCAGCTGCTGCTGATGGCGCTCCAGTTGCTTTTGCCACGCGCCCTGCAGGCGCTGGCCTCGGACGCCGAGCTGCTCGCCTGCCGTCGCCAGGCGCTGACGGGGGTGTACCAGGCGCAGCGCGGCGCGATCCACGCGCTGCGTCCAGGCCCCGTGCATCTGCGCCATGGCGCGCTGCAGGCGCAAGGCGCTGCCTGCGAGGGCCTCGCTGGCCGCATGATAGCCGGCACTGGCCAGTTCGGCTGCGGCGGTGGGGGTGGCGGCACGCACGTCGGCGGCGAAATCGGCGATGGTGACGTCGGTCTCGTGGCCGACGCCGCTGACCACAGGAATCGGGCAGGCACGGATGCGCCGGGCGAGAGTCTCGTCGTTGAAGGGCCAGAGATCTTCCATGCTGCCCCCGCCACGTACCAGCAGAAGCAGATCGCTACCGTCCTGCTGCTGCCGCCGCGCGGCGGTGTCGATCGCCGCGCACAGCGCCGCCGCAGCCTCGGCGCCCTGCACGGCAGCCGGATAGATCACCACCGGCACGCCAGGCGCGCGCCGACGCAAGGCCGCCAGCACGTCGCCGAGCGCGGCCGCGGCGGTTGAGGTAACCACCGCGATGGCGCGCGGATAGCGGGGCAGGGGGCGCTTGGCGGTGGCATCGAAGAGGCCTTCGGCGGCCAGGCGTTCGCGCAGTCGCATGAAGGCTTCGTACAGCCGCCCGGCGCCACCTTCGCGCATGGCCTCGACGTTGAGCTGGAAGTCGCCCCTGGCTTCGTACAGCGTAACCAGCGCGCGGACGTCCACGTGCATGCCGTTGGCCGGCAGGAAACCCAGTGCCTGAGCACGGTTGCGCCACATCGTGCAGCGTACCTGGGCGCTGTCATCCTTGAGGGTGAAATAGATATGGCCGGACGGCGCCCGCACCAGGTTGGAGATCTCTCCGCCTATCCACATCAGCGGAAAGCTGCGTTCCAGGGTTTCGCGGGCCAGCCGGTTGAGAGCCGACACCGGCACGACCTGGGCGGCAGCGCCGGAGGAGGGCATTGAGGTGCTGTTCATGGGCGCGGATTGTAGCGGAAATCCACAGCTTTACGGGCTTGTCAAGGGTTTGTCGCATTATCCATGGTCTATGCATGGTCTTTTGCAAAGCATTGTTTTTACGAGACTATTTTGTTGCACATTTTTTAATCAGAGTGCCTCAACGCCTGTAGTGACGCCACTTGCGCGCCGTATCTGCATTTCGTCCACAAAGTTATCCACAGCTTTTGTGGATTCTCCGCGCAAGCCCTTGTGCCTGCTGGCAATGCACAGCGGGTAGCGGCGATGGCTTGCCCTCACCGGCCGCGGGCGCTAGAGTCACGCCTTTCAGCATTCGGGAGTACGGGCGCGTGTTTGCGATCATCCAGGCCGTGGGCTGGCCGATCTGGCCTTTGTTGCTGGCATCCGTCATCGCCGTCGCGCTGATCATCGAACGCTCGCTGAGCCTGCGCCGTGCGCGCGTGGTGCCCTACGATCTGCTCGAGAAGGTCATTGCCGACTACCGTGCGCACGGTGCAGCGCCCGAAATGATCACCCGCGTCGCCCGTCATTCCCCGCTTGGCCGTGTGCTTGCGGCCGGGCTGCGCAACGTCGCCAGCTCACGCGAGGTGATGAAGGAGTCGATCGAGGACGCCGGTCGCGCGGTCCTGCACGAACTCGAACGCTTTCTTACCACCCTCGGCACCATTGCCGCGATCTCGCCGCTGCTGGGATTGTTCGGCACCATCATCGGCATGATCGACATCTTCGCCTCCCAGGGCGTCCACGGCGCCAATCCGCAACAGCTCGCACAGGGCATTTCGATTGCCTTGTACACCACCGGCCTGGGGTTGATCATCGCCATTCCGGCGACCATTTTCTGGCGCCATTTCCGCGCCCTCATCGACAGTTTCGTGATCGACATGGAGCAGCAGGCCATCGAGCTGGTCGAGGTGGTGCACGGCGAGCGCGTCGCCTGAGGCCGCGGAGATGGATTTCCGCCGCAGCA
This sequence comes from Pseudothauera lacus, assembly GCF_003034845.1. Taxonomy (GTDB): domain Bacteria; phylum Pseudomonadota; class Gammaproteobacteria; order Burkholderiales; family Rhodocyclaceae; genus Pseudothauera; species Pseudothauera lacus. Next base: position 174,960 of record NZ_PZKC01000001.1, read on the forward strand.
GCCGCAGCCAGCAGGAGCCCGAAGTCAGTCTCATCCCGCTGATCGACGTGGTGCTGGTGATCATCATCTTCCTGATGCTCACCACCACCTTCTCCAAGGTTTCCGGACTGGAGATCAATCTGCCCACCGCTGCCGGCGGAGCCACCGAGAGCAAGACCGAAGAGATCGTCGTTGCCGTCACCGCCGCCGGCGACATCCTTGTCAACCGTCAGCCGGTGGGTGCCCGCGAAGTGGATGCGATTGCTGCCGCGCTGGGCAAGGCTGCGCCGGCCGACGGCAGCCAGCGCGTGGTGATCATCAACGCCGACGCGCGCGCCGCACACCAGAGCGTGGTGGACGTCATGCAGGCCGCGCAGCGTGTCGGCCTCGCCCACATCACCTTCGCCATCCAGTCGCAGGAGCCCTGATTGAACGGCGGGGCCTCGCCGCAGCGCCGATGAGCCGGCAGGCGCCCGGACACTGGCACCGGCGCGGGGCGCTCGCCCTCTGCCTGCTGCCGCTGGCGCTGCTCTTCGGCATCGTCGCCGGCGTACGCCGCCTGCTTTACCGCCATCGCCTGCTGCGTTGCCAGACCCTGCCGGTGCCGGTGGTGGTGGTCGGCAACATCGCCGTCGGCGGCAGCGGCAAGACACCGGTGGTTGCCTGGCTGGCCGATGCGCTGCGTGCCGCCGGGCATCGGCCAGGCATAGTCAGCCGCGGCTATGGCGGCCGGGTGGAAGGCGTCGAAGTCATCGCCGGCGACGGCGACCCCGCCCGCCACGGCGACGAACCGGTGCTGCTGGCGCGTCTCACCGGCTGCCCGCTGGCGATCGGCAGGGACCGCCCGGCGGCTGGCCGGGCACTGCTGGATGCCCATCCCGAATGCGACGTGCTGATCAGTGACGACGGCCTCCAGCACTACCGCCTGGGGCGCACGGTGGAGGTTGCCGTGGTCGATGAGAGTGTGCTCGGCAACCGCCTGTTGCTGCCTGCCGGCCCCCTGCGCGAGGGGCTGGGCCGCCTGCGCCAGGTCGATCTCGTTCTCGCCCACGGCCCGCTGTCGCCGGCACTGGACGCGGCGCTGGGCAGCACCCCGGTGTACTCGATGACGCTCGAAGGGCGTGAGCTGCGCCAACTCGGCGGTGCCGGGGGGCGCATCGACGCCGCCGAGCTGCGCGGGCGCAAGGTCCATGCCTTTGCCGGCATCGGCCGCCCGCAGCGCTTCTTCGACCACCTGCGCGCGCTCGGGCTGGACGTCGTCGGTCATCCCTTTGCCGACCACCACCGCTTCAGCGCCGCCGACTTTTCCGTCGCCGGCGACGCCCCCTGCCTGTTGACCAGCAAGGATGCGGTAAAATGCGCGCCTTTCGCATCGGCCGAGTTCTGGGAACTGCCGGTGACGGCGCGCATCGACGATGCCGCCGCCGCCCACATCATGGAGAAACTGAGGCATGGACGCCCGACTGCTTGACATCCTCGTCTGCCCGCTGTGCAAGGGCCCGCTCGACTACCGCAAGGACAAGCAGGATCTGGTCTGCAAGGCCGACCGGCTGGCCTTTCCGATCCGTGACGGCATCCCGGTGATGCTCGAAGAGGAAGCGGCCGCTCTGAGCGCCGAAGAAGCCGACGCCCTGCGCTGAAGCGGGCACCATCCACGATGCATCCCTTCAGAGTCGTCATTCCCGCCCGTTTCGCCTCCACCCGCCTGCCCGGCAAGCCGCTCGCCGACATCTGCGGCAAGCCCATGGTGGTGCGCGTGATCGAGCGCGCCGAGCTCGCCGGGGCGCCGGAGATCTGGGTCGCCACCGACCATCAGGAAGTCTTCGACGCCGTGCGCGCTGCCGGCGGCCAGGCGCTGATGACGCGCAGCGACCACCCCAGCGGCACCGACCGCCTTGCCGAAGTGGTCGAGCGTCTGGGCTGGGACGACAGCGACATCGTCGTCAACGTGCAGGGCGACGAGCCCCTCATCGACCCCGCGCTGATCTCCGCCGTTGCCCACGCCCTGCGCGAGGACCCGCAGGCCGCCATCGCCACTGCGGCGCATGCGCTGCACAGTGCGGTGGAGATGTTCAACCCCAACGTCGTCAAGGTGGTGTGCAACGCCGCCGGGCAGGCGCTGTACTTCTCCCGCGCGCCGCTGCCGTGGGCACGCGACGCCTTTGCCAGCAGCCGTGACAGCCTGCCGGCCGGCCTGCCGGTGCTGCGCCACGTCGGCATCTACGCCTACCGGGTGTCCTTCCTGCGCCGTTACGCCGCGCTCGCGCCTTCGCCGCTGGAGCACTGGGAGGCGCTCGAACAGCTGCGCGCGCTGTGGCACGGCTATCGCATCCAGGTCCTGGAGGTCACCGCAGCGCCGCCGGCCGGTGTCGATACCGAGGAAGATCTCGCCCGCGTGCGCCAGGTCTTCGCCCGCGGCGGGCCCGATTGAGGCGGCTTGCGCCGCCCGGGATGCTCAAGTAAGTTCGATCTTTTCATAACTAGTCGGCTGCGTTCAGGCCGATAACCGGAGAGGGTGTATGCGACTCATTCTGTTGGGACCGCCGGGAGCGGGCAAGGGAACCCAGGCCAACTTCATCAAGGAGAAGTTCGGCATTCCGCAGATTTCCACCGGCGACATGCTGCGTGCCGCGGTGAAGGCCGGCACCCCGCTGGGTCTGGAAGCGAAGAAGGTGATGGACGCCGGCGGCCTGGTCTCCGACGAGATCATCATCGGCCTGGTCAAGGATCGCCTGCAGCAGGACGACTGCAAGGCCGGCTACATGTTCGACGGTTTCCCGCGCACCATCCCGCAGGCGGACGCGATGAAGGATGCCGGCGTACCGATCGACTTCGTGCTCGAGATCGACGTTCCCGACAGCGAGATCGTCGAACGCATGAGCGGGCGCCGCGCCCATCTGCCCTCCGGGCGCACCTACCACGTCAAGTACAACCCGCCGAAGGTCGCGGGCAAGGACGACGTCACCGGCGAAGACCTCGTCCAGCGTGACGACGACAAGGAAGAGACGGTCAAGAAGCGTCTCGACGTCTATCATTCGCAGACCAAGCCGCTGGTCAAGTACTACACTGACTGGGCAGCCTCCGGCGACGCCGCCGCCCCCAAGGTGCGCAAGATCACCGGCCTCGGTGCCGTAAACGAGATCACCGCGCGCGCCTTCGACGCGCTCAAGTAACACAGCGTCGGCATCATCCTGCGGCCGCTGCCGGCATTGCCCGGCACCGGCCGCTTGCAGTTTGATCAGGAGCTCACATGACGCGGCGCAATCTGCTCTACGCACAATCCGGCGGCGTGACCGCAGTCATCAATGCTTCCGCCGCCGCCGTCATCGAGACCGCACGCCGTCACCCGGAACGCATTGGCGCGGTGTACGGTGCCCGTCACGGCATCCTCGGCGTTCTTGCCGAGGACCTCGTCGATACCGCCGCGCTCGATGCCGCCGCGCTCACCAGTCTGGCGCTGACCCCCGGCGGCGCCTTCGGTTCCTGCCGTTTCGACATCGACGCCCCGGCCGACAACCCCGCACAGTACGACCGCCTGTTCGCCGTCTTCGCCGCCCACGACATCGGCTACTTCCTCTACAACGGCGGCAACGGCTCGATGGACACGGTGGCCAAGCTCTCCCAGGCCGCCCGCCAGCGTGGCTACCCGCTGGTCTGCATTGGCGTGCCGAAGACCGTGGACAACGATCTTGAGGGCACAGACTGCTCACCCGGCTTCGGTTCGGCAGCCAAGTACGTCGCTACTGCGATGCTGGAAACCAGCCTCGACCTCATCGCCATGTCCGGGCGTACCGGGCGCATCTTCGTCATGGAGGTGATGGGCCGCAACGCCGGCTGGCTGGCTGCCGCCACCGCGCTGGCGGGCGAGGGCGAGGACGAGCCCCCGCACCTCATCCTGCTGCCCGAGGTGCCTTTCGTCGAAGAGCCCTTCCTCGAACGCGTGCGGGCTGTCGTCGACCGCCTCGGCTACTGCACCGTCACCGTCTCCGAGGGCATCCGCCGTCCCGACGGCAGCCTGGTCATGGAGCAGCATCACGATGCGCGCGGGCATGTGCAGCTTGGCGGGGCAGGGCAGTTCATCGCCCGTCTGGTACACGAGCGCCTGGGCTACAAGCACCACTGGGCGATCCCCGACTACCTGCAGCGTGCTGCCGGCCATCTCGTTTCCGCCACCGATCTTGCCCAGGCACGCGCTGTCGGCCAGGCCGCGGTGGAGTTCGCCCTCGGCGGGCGCGACGCGGTGATGCCAGCCATCCGCCGTGACGGCGACGCCCCCTACCGCTGGTCGGTGGACGCCGTCGACGTGCATGCGATCGCCAATCTGGAACGTGTCGTGCCGGCTCACTTCATCCGCGCCGACGGCCTCCACGTAACCCCGGCCGCGCTTGACTACCTGCGCCCGCTGGTCGAAGGCGAGGTGATCCGCCCCTACCGCAACGGCCTGCCTTACTACCCGACACCGCAGTTGCCGGCGCTGGCGCGCAAGCTGCCTGCACAGTGAGCACTGCGGGCATGCCCACAAGCAAGGCACCAGCCTCATGACGCAGCTCCCGGTCATCGCCCTGTCCGCCTCCCTGCGCTTCGCCGCATTGCTGTGTGCCTGCTGGCTGCTGCCGGCCAGCGCACAGACCCCGCACCAGCCCGAGGCCGCCAGCGGCTTCGTCGCCCGCCCCGCGGTTGATGCGCCCACCGCCATGGTGGTGAGCGCCAACCCGCACGCCACGGCGGCAGCGCTTGCCATCCTGCGCGCCGGCGGCTCGGCCAGTGACGCGGCCATCGCTGCGGTGCTGGTGCTCAATGTCGTCGAGCCGCAATCCTCCGGCATCGGTGGAGGCGCCTTCCTGCTCCACTACCGCGCGGACGAGGGCAGCCTGCAGGCCTGGGACGGACGCGAAAGCGCGCCGGCGGCGGTCGATGAAACGCTCTTCCTGAAAGAGGACGGCGAGCGCATGGGTTTTCACGACGCCGCCGTCGGCGGTCGCGCGGTCGGCGCGCCGGGCTTGCTGCGCCTGCTCGCGGCCGTCCATGCCGAGCACGGCCGCCTGCCATGGGCGCAACTGCTGCAGCCCGCCATCGACCTGGCCGAGGGCGGATTTGCCGTGTCGCCCCGCCTGCACGCACTGATTGCCCGCGACCGTTTCCTGTACACCGACCCCGCGGCCCGCGCACTGTTCTACGACGCCGCCGGTGAAGCGCTCGCCGTCGGCTCCAGGTTCACCAACCCGGCCCTGGCCGCCGTGTTGCGCGCGGTCGCGGAGGAGGGCGCAGAGGTCTTCTACCATGGCGCGCTGGCCGCCGACATCGTCGCCGCGGTGGCCCGCGCGCCCAATCCGGGCACCCTGTCGCTGCGCGACCTTGCCGACTGGCGCCCGCTCAAGCGCGAAGCCTTGTGCGCCCCTTACCGGCAATGGACCGTCTGCGGCATGCCGCCGCCAAGTTCGGGGGGCGGCACGGTGCTGGCCATGCTGGGTATCCTGCAGGGTTTTCCGCTACCCGAAGTGGCCACGGATTCGGCCTTCGCCACCCATCTCTTCGCCGAGGCCGGCCGCCTTGCCTTTGCCGACCGCGACGCCTGGTATGCCGACCCGCGCGCCATGCCGCTGACCCCGCAGCAACTGCTCGGCCGCGACTATCTGGCCGGGCGTGCCGCACAGATCGACCTGCGCCGCAGCATGACCCGTGCCGAAGCGGGCACGCCGGCGGACAGCCTCAGCCACGTCGCAGCGCAACACCCGGAACGCGCGGCCACCACCCACATCTCCATCGTCGACGCTGCCGGCAACGCCGTCGCGCTCACCGCGTCGATCGAGGACGCCTTCGGCAGCCGCCGCATGGTGCATGGCTTCCTGCTCAACAACCAGCTCACCGATTTCTCCTTCCAGCCGCAGGATGCGCACGGCCACCACCCCAACCGCGCCGGCCCCGGCAAGCGCCCGCGCAGCTCGATGGCGCCCACGCTGGTGTTCGCCGCCGACGGCAGCCTGCACGCAGTGCTCGGCTCCCCGGGCGGCAGTGCAATCATCAACTACGTTGCCGCCACCCTGATCGGCGTGCTCGACTGGCAGCTGCCGCCGGACCTTGTCCTTGCCCGCCCCCACGCCGGCAGCCGCAATGGCCCGACCGAGGTGGAAGACACCGCCGCCGGCCACGACCTCGCCCGCCGTCTGCAGATGTTCGGCCACGATGTGGTGCTGCGCGACCTCACCAGCGGCCTCGCGCTCATCGTGCGCAGCGGGCAGGGCGGCTGGACCGGTGCCGCCGATCCGCGCCGCGAGGGCGTTGCAGCGGGGTACTGAGACCCCCGCCAAGTGCTGTAATGTTGTTCTTGGAAGATATCTCCTTCGTACTATAAATGAAGAACTTGCCGGCTTCGGCCACGGCACCTCGCGCCTGACCTGGCCGAGGCTGTCCGGCTCCGCAGGTTTCCTTCGTCACGGAGGCAGACGCCATGAAGAGCCTGAAGTCACGTCTGATTGCACTGGTCTCGGCGGCCATCGTACTGACCGCGATCATCTGTGGCGGGGTGGCCTACGTACAGCTCAAGAGCCTCCTGCTCGAAGGACTGCACGCCGAGGCCAAGGGCCGGGTCCAAGGCTATGCGCAGACGGTCGCCGAATGGCTTGGCACCCGCATGCGCCAGACCGCGGCGCTGCGGCCCGTCGCCCTGGAAGAGGAAGTCGTGCCCTGGCTGCAGGTCGCGGCCGAAGGCGGAGGCTTCGATCTGGTGTTCATCGGCTACCCCGACCGACGCTTCATCTCCAGCACGCCGATCAATCTGCCCGCCGATTACGATCCGACCCGCCGTCCCTGGTACGAAGGCGCGGTTGCAGCGGGGGATCGAGCCTTCGTCACCAAACCCTATGTCGATGTCGGCTCCGGCGAACTGGTGGTCTCCCTGGCCGCGGCAGTCCGTCAGGGCGGCAGGGTGATGGCGGTCATCGGCAGCGACGTGTCAATGAGCAAGCTCATCGACGAACTGCTGCGCGCGCAAGTGCCCGGAGACGGTGTGGCCTTCCTGCTTCACCGCGACGGCACCATCCTCGCCCACCCCGACAGCCGCTTCGTCTTCAAGCCGGTCACCGAACTCTCCAGCGGCCTGGCGGCGACCACGCTGCTGGAGGCCGGCAACAGGATGATCGAGGTCGAGATCGATGGCACAGGCTACTTCGTCGTCGCCAGTGCGGTGGCGGACAGCGAGTGGATCTTTGCCACGGCGATGCAGCGCGACGTGGTGATGGCTCCGCTGCGCAGCCTCCTGCTCGCACTGCTGGCGGGGATCGCGGTGATCATCGTCGTTGCAGCCACGCTGGCCTCCGCCGTACTGTCGCGCATGCTGCAGGGGCTGATGCGGGTGCGCGACGCCCTGCGCGAGATCGCCGCCGGCAAGGGCGACCTGAGCAGTCGCCTGCCGGTCGGCCGCGAAGACGAGATCGGCCAGGTCGCCAGCGCCTTCAACACCTTCATCGAGCGCCTGCACACGATGTTCAGCTCATTGAATGCCGAAGCGGCACGCCTTGCCGGCGGGGTGCGCGAACTTGAGGGTACGATGCAGACCATCGCCGCGGAGTCGGAACAACTGTCCGACACTTCCAGCGCCAACGCCGCCACCATCGAGCAGATTACCGTCGCCGTGGCACATATTGCCGAAAACGCTGGCGACGCCGACCGTCTCATGCACGAGATCGGCCGTCTTTCCGAAGACGGCGCCGCACGTGTCGGCAACGCCGCAAGCAATGCCGAGCGCACCATGAGCGAGGTCGAAGCGCTATCCTCCATTCTCGAACGCCTGGAGGCGAACTCCTCACGGATCAGCGGCGTGGTCAATGTAATCAAGGAAATCGCCGATCAGACCAACCTGCTCGCACTCAATGCGGCCATCGAGGCCGCCCGCGCCGGCGAACAGGGGCGCGGCTTCGCGGTTGTTGCCGACGAAGTGCGCAAGCTTGCCGAGCGGACCTCCTCGGCAACACTGGAGATTGCCGGAACGATCAACGAAGTGCGCGAGGAGACCGGCAACGCCGCGCGCGGCATGGGCGCCACCACCGCCGAGGTGCGCACCAGCGTCGACCTCAGCCGCGCCGCAGCGGCGCAGATCAGGGGCATCCAGAGCGAACTCGCCACGGTGATAGAGCGTGTCGGCGAGATTGCGCTGTCGACCCGCGAACAGACCAATGCAACCACGGTGATGGCACAAAGCACCGAACAGATGAATGCCCGACTCTATGCCGCCGACTCGGCCCTGCAGAGTGCGCGTGCAGCACTGCTGGAAATGAGCAGGGTTGCCGACAACACCGAACGCCTGCTGTCGGGCTTCAGGTTGTAAACCGTATCGGGCTGGCGGGTACGCTGCCCGGCAGCGCCGGGCAGCCTGCCTTGCTGCCCGCGCTCAGCCGCCGAGCGCCGGATTCAGCGTATAGGTAGCGGTGATGCAGGCCTGCGCCAGCACATGGTCTGCGATGGCGCGGCGCACGTCGGCGCCGCCGAACTTGCCCTCGACCGCGCAGCGCTCGACGTCCAGCGCGTACAGCGTGAACACGTAGTGGTGCAGCAGTTCGTCGTTCCACGGCGGGCAGGGGCCGTCGTAGCCGTGGTAGTCGCCGCCCATGGAGTCGTCGCCGGCAAACCAGGCGGTGTAGTCGTTGATGCCGTGGCGGGCGCCGTGCAGGGTGTCGGGCCCGGGCTTGCCGGCCGGCACCACTTCCTGCGAGAAGCTGCCCGCGGGGATTTCGCGCAGTCCGGCGGGCAGGTCCACCATCACCCAGTGGAAGAAATCCACCCGCGGCAGACTGGCCGGCACGCTGCGGCCTTCCTGGTTGACGTCGTCGCCGCGGCTGGGGACGTCGGGGTCGTGGCAGATCAGTGCGAACGACTTGGTGCCGGCCGGCACCTTGCTCCAGGCCAGATGCGGGTTGTGGTTGGCGCCGAGGCAGACGTGGCCTTCGGCAGCCGGGATGCAGAAGGCGAATTCGCCCGGGATGCGGGCGCCGTCGGCAAAGCTCTGGCTGGTGAGTTTCATCGGCGGGTCTCCTTTTATCGGTATGGAAAGGAGATTCTAGCCTGCGTCAGCCCGCTGCGCGGCGGCGGAAGTCCTTGATGCGGAAGCCGAGCGCAAACAGGGTGGCGAAGTAGGCCAGGCCGCCAGCGGCGACCACGCCGCTCAGGCGCAGCACGCGGGCGATGCCGCCTTCCTCCACCCACAGCGCGTCGCTGCCGGCGGCGAACCACAGCACCGCACCCATCACCGCCATGGCCACCAGCAGCTTGACGAAGAAGCGCGCCCAACCCGGTTGCGGCATGTACACGCCGCGGCGGCGCAGGCCGCGGTAGAGCAGGGCGGCGTTGAGCAGTGCGGCGAGGCCGATGGAGAGCGCCAGGCCGGCATGCTTGAGCGGCACGATGAAGGCGAGGTTCATCAACTGGGTGGCGGCCAGGGTGATGAGGGCGATCTTCACCGGGGTGCGGATGTCCTGGCGGGCGTAGAAAGCCGGTGCGAGCACCTTCACCAGGATCAGCCCGGTGAGGCCGACGCTGTAGGCCACCAGGGCCTGGCGGGTGTGCATCACGTCTGAGGCGGTGAAGGCGCCGTAGTTGAACAGCGTGGCGACCAGCGGCACGGCCAGCAGCATCAGCGCCAGCGCGGCGGGCAGGGTGAGCAGCAGGGTCAGCCGCAGGCCCCAGTCGAGCAGGCTGGAGAAGTCCTCGCGGCGTTCGTCGGCGTGCAGCTTGGCAAGGCTGGGCAGCAGGATGGTGCCCAGCGCCACGCCGAGCAGGCCGGCGGGGAATTCCATCAGGCGGTCGGCGTAGTACAGCCAGGAGACGCTGCCGCTTTGCAGGAAGGAGGCGAAGATGGTGTTGATCAGCAGCGAGATCTGGCTCACCGACACGCCCAGCAGGGCGGGCGCCATCAGCTTCAGGATGCGCCGTACGCCGGGGTCCTGCAGGTTGAGGTCGAAGCGCGGCAGCATGCCGAGCTTCTTCAGCGGGCGCAGTTGCAGTGCCAGTTGCAGGATGCCGCCGAGAAACACCGCCCAGGCCAGTGCCAGCACCGGCGGGTCGAACCAGGGTGCGGCGAACAGCGCCATGCCGATGAAGCTGAGGTTGAGCAGCACCGGGGTGAAGGCGGGGATGGCGAAGCGGCTCCAGGTGTTGAGGATGCCGCCGGCGAGCGCCACCAGCGCCATGAAGAGGATGTAGGGGAAGGTGATACGGGTGAGTTCGACGGTGAGCGCGAACTTGTCGGCGTCCGCCGAGAAGCCGGGGGCCGAGATGTAGATGATCAGCGGGGCGGCGATGATGCCCAGCAGTGCCACCACGGCCACGGCGAGCGCCAGCAGGGTGGCGGTGCGGTTGATCAGGGTGCGGGTGGCGTCTTCGCCCTGACGGTTCTTGTACTCCGCCAGGATGGGCACGAAGGCCTGCGAGAAGGCGCCCTCGGCGAACATGCGGCGCAACAGGTTGGGCAGACGGAAGGCGACGAAGAAGGCGTCGGTCATCATCCCGGCACCGAAAGTGCGGGCAATGACGAAGTCGCGCACGAAGCCGAGGATGCGCGACAGGAGCGTCATGCCGCTGACGGTGGCGAGTGCCCGGAGCAGGTTCATCGTGGGTGAATGGAGGTCCGGCCACGCGGCCGCGAAGGCGTGATGATAGCCGGGCAGGGCCGCGCCGGGGGGATCAGGCGGGCGGCGGGGCCTGGCTCTTCATCGCCGCCGAGCGGGCGATGAGTTCGGCGATATCGCGCTTGATGCGCGCGGTGTCGCTGTCGAAACGGTCGTACACCATCAGCGACAGCCCGAAGACGTAGGCATACAACAGCATGCAGCGGCTGGAGGCTTCCTCCATCGGCACGCCGCAGGCGAGGAAGAGCTCGCGCGCGCAGCGCAGGCGGGTGTCGTCCACCTCGGCGACGATGGCAGCGCATTCCGGGTCGCGACGCGCCCAGTCGCGCACCGCCAGTTCGATCATCATGCCGCGGCGGCTGCGCGTGGTGGAATAGACGTCGATGACGTGGTAGATCTGCGCCAGTTCCTCGCCAGGCTGCGCCCGGGTCTGCTTGACGATGTCGCGGATGCGCCCTTCCTTCCAGTAATGCAGCACCGCCAGCAGAAGGTCGCGGCGGTCCTGGAAGTGCCAGTAGAAACTGCCCTTGGTGACCTTCAGGCGTTTGGCCAGCACTTCCACGCGCAGGCCCGCCACACCTTCTTCGGCAAGGACCTCAATGGCGGATTGCACCCAGGCTTCGCGGTCGAGTTGCACGCGTTGTTTCAAAGCTTCCTTCTCCATACGCCGTAGTATTGACGAATGTCCGACCATACGCTACCGTACGCCACCATACCGGAGCGTATGGAAACGATTCTCCGGACGGGCGCAGCAGGTGTCAAACGGTTTTCGACGGTGACATAATGGGCGTTCGCGAAAAGGCAGTTCAAACAACGATGCACGAGAGAGGAGCGCGGCTTTGAAGATACTGGTGCCAGTCAAGCGTGTGGTCGATTACAACGTCAAGGTGCGGGTCAAGAGCGACGGTACCGGGGTGGATATCGCCAACGTCAAGATGTCGATGAACCCCTTTGACGAAATCGCCGTGGAAGAGGCCGTGCGCCTCAAGGAAGCCGGAGTGGCCACCGAGGTGGTGGCGGTGAGCTGCGGCGTTGCGGCCTGCCAGGAAACCCTGCGCGCGGCGATGGCCATCGGTGCCGACCGCGGCATCCTGGTGGACACCGATGCCGAGCTGCAGCCGCTGGCGGTGGCCAAGCTGCTCAAGGCGCTGTGCGAGAAGGAAGGCCCGCAGGCGGTGATCTGCGGCAAACAGGCGATCGACGACGACGCCAACCAGACGGGCCAGATGCTCGCCGCGCTGATGGGCTGGCCGCAGGCCACCTTCGCCTCCAAGGTTGCGCTGGCTGACGGCAAGGCAACGGTGACGCGCGAGATCGACGGCGGTCTGGAGACCCTCGAACTCAGCCTGCCGGCGGTGATCACCACCGACCTGCGCCTCAACGAGCCGCGCTACGCCACCCTGCCGAACATCATGAAGGCGAAGAAGAAGCCGCTCGATACCCTCACTCCCGACGCCCTCGGCGTCGATGTGGCACCGCGCCTGACCACGCTTTCGGTGGCCGAGCCGCCCAAGCGCAGCGCAGGGGAGCGGGTGGCGGACGTCGCCCAGCTGATGGACAAGCTCAAGAACGTTGCAAAGGTGATCTGAGATGGCGATCCTGGTACTTGCCGAACACGACAACGCCAGCCTCAAGGCTGCCACCCTCAATACCGTTGCCGCCGCGCAGAAGATTGGCGGTGACATCCATGTGCTGGTTGCCGGCAACGGCTGCGATGCAGCTTGTGCAGCAGCAGCCGCGCTGACCGGGGTCAGCAAGGTGCTGTGCGCCGCGGCGCCGCACTATGAAGCCCAGCTCGCGGAGAATCTCGCCGCGCTGGTGGTGGCCCACGCCGCCGGCTACACCCACATCCTTGCCCCCGCCACCTCGCTGGGCAAGAACGTGCTCCCGCGCGTCGCCGCGCTGCTCGACGTGGCACAGATCTCCGACATCGTCGCTGTCGAGGCGGCGGATACCTTCGTGCGGCCGATCTATGCCGGCAACGCCATGGCAAAGGTCAAGAGCGCCGACGCGGTGAAGGTCATCACCGTGCGTACCACTGCCTTCGAGGCTGTCGGCAGCGGTGGCAGCGCGCCGGTCGAGGCGATCGCCGCGGCGGCGGATCTGGGCCTCTCCAAGCTGGTCGGACGCGAGCTGACCAAGTCCGAGCGTCCCGAACTGGGCGCCGCCAAGGTCATCGTCTCCGGTGGCCGCGGCCTCGGCAGCGGCGAGAACTACCATGCCCTGCTCGAACCGCTCGCCGACAAGCTCGGCGCCGCGCTCGGCGCCAGCCGCGCGGCAGTGGATGCCGGCTATGTGCCCAACGACTACCAGGTCGGTCAGACCGGCAAGATCGTCGCGCCGCAGCTCTACATCGCGGTGGGCATTTCCGGGGCCATCCAGCACCTCGCCGGGATGAAGGACTCCAAGGTGATCGTGGCGATCAACAAGGATCCGGAGGCACCGATCTTCCAGGTTGCCGACTACGGGCTGGTTGCCGACCTCTTCCAGGTCGTGCCGGAACTGACCGCGGCGCTGGGATGAGACGGGACCGCTGAGCACGCCGGGCGCGCACGATGAACCTGTCGGCGGCGCTGTTTCCCCTGTCATGGCACTGGCTGGCGGTGGTGCTGTGCGTGCTCGTTGCGGCCTGGGTGGTGCGCAGCGCGCCATGGGCGCGCCTGCGCGAGGGCCCGCATCTGAACGTGATGCTGGGCTTTGCCGTGGGCCTGATGCTGATGTGGAGCCTGAAGGCCGGGATCAAGCCCGGCCTCACCCTCCACATGCTCGGCGCAATGGCCGCCACGCTGGCGCTGGGGCCGCAGTTCGCGATCATCGCGATGGCCCTCGCGCTCACCGGCATCATGATCAACGGCACCATCGAATGGCAGGCCTGGCCGATCAATCTGATTCTCATGGCGGTGGTCCCGGTGCTCATCGCGCACCGCATCCAGCGCCTCATCGAGCGCCTGCTGCCGGCGCATTTCTTCGTCTTCGTGTTCGTCGCCGGCTTCTTCGGTGCGGCGTTCACGGTAATGCTGCAAGGGCTGCTGGCCTCTGCGGCGATGGCCGCAGCGGGTGCCTACGAACCCGCCTACCTGGCCAGCGACTATCTGCCGTACTTTCTCCTGCTGGGTTTTTCCGAAGGCTGGATCAGCGGGGGAACGATCACCTTGATGGTGGTGTACCGGCCCGAATGGGTGATGGGGTTCGACGACCGCCGTTACCTGGGCAAGAAGTGAAGGCGTCCGTGGTCCGGGCGCACGGCTGCGGCTGCAGGGGGCCGCAGTGATAACCAACTGAAGAAGTGGAGCGAACAAACCGATGAGTCAATACATTGCACCGATCCGTGACATGCAGTTCGTCATGCGCGAACTGGCCGGTCTCGACGCCGTTGCCGCCCTGCCGGGGTGCGAGGAGGTTTCCGCCGACCTCGTCGATGCCATCCTCGAAGAAGCCGGCAAGTTCGCCGGCGGCGTGCTGGCACCGCTGAACTGGTCGGGCGACCAGGAAGGGGCGAAGTGGAACAACGGCGAGGTGACGACCGCCAGCGGCTGGAAGGAGGCATACAACCAGTTCGCCGAATCGGGCTGGACGGCGCTGGCCTGCGATCCGCAGTATGGCGGCCAGGGCCTGCCGAAGCTGATCTCCACCGCGGTGATGGAGATGTGGAAGTCGGCCAACATGGCCTTCTCGCTGTGCCCGATGCTGACCACCGGTGCCATCGAGGCACTGATGCTGCGCGGCACCGACGAACAGAAGGACATGTACCTGCCGAAGATGGTGAGCGGCGAATGGACCGGCACCATGAACCTCACCGAGCCGCAGGCCGGCTCCGACCTCGCCGCGGTGCGCACGCGCGCCGAACCGGTGGGCGATGGCACCTACAGGATCTTCGGCCAGAAGATTTTCATCACCTATGGCGAGCACGACCTCACCGACAACATCATCCACCTCGTGCTGGCCCGCCTGCCGGACGCGCCGGAAGGGGTGAAGGGCATCTCGCTGTTCGTGGTGCCGAAGTTCCTTCTCAACGCCGACGGCACCCCGGGCGCGCGCAACGACGTGCATTGCGTGTCCATCGAGCACAAGCTCGGCATCCATGCCAGCCCCACCGCGGTACTCGCCTTCGGTGACCATGGCGGCGCCATCGGCACCCTGGTCGGCGAACCGAACCGCGGCCTCGAGTACATGTTCATCATGATGAACGAGGCCCGCTTCGCCGTCGGCATGGAAGGCCTGGCGCTCTCCGAACGTGCCTATCAGCACGCCCTGCAGTACGCCAAGGACCGCATCCAGGGTACGGAGCTGGGCGTGCGCGGCGGCCCCAAGGTGAACATCCTTCACCACCCCGACGTGCGTCGCATGCTGATGTCCATGAGGAGCCAGACCGAAGCCATGCGCGCGCTGGCCTACGTCGTCGGCGCGGCGACCGACATGGCCCACCTGCACCCGGACGACGCCGTGCGTGCGCGCAACCAGGCCTTTGTCGATCTGATGATTCCGGTGGTCAAGGGCTGGTGCACGGAAAACTCGGTGGACATCGCCTCCACCGGCGTGCAGGTGCACGGCGGCATGGGCTTCATCGAGGAAACCGGCGCCGCCCAGCATCTGCGTGACGCCCGCATCACGCCGATCTACGAGGGCACCACGGCGATCCAGGCCAACGACCTGATCGGCCGCAAGATCGCCCGCGAAGGTGGCGCCACCATCAAGGCGGTGATTGCCGAAATGCGTGCGGTGCTGGCCGAGGTCGGCGGCGTGCAGGATGAAGCCTTCGCCGCCATCGCGCGCAGCCTGGACAGCGGCATCAAGGCGCTGGAGGAAGGCGCGGAGTACATCGTCGCTACCTATGGACAGGACATCAAGGCCGCCCACGTCGGCTCGGTGCCCTTCCTGAGGCTCTTCGGCATCGTCGCAGGCGGCTGGCAGATGGCGCGCGCGGCGCTGATCGCCCGCCAGCGCCTCGGCGAAGGCGGTGGCGACGAGGTCTTCTATCGCAGCAAGATCGTCAGCGCACGCTTCTACGCCGACCACGTCCTGCCGCAGGCCCCCGGACTTGCCTACACCGTGGTCAATGGTGCGGCGGGTGCGCTGGCGCTGAGCGAAGAGCAGTTCTGACCCCCATCGCTTGCGGGCGCAAAGTCCGCAAGCGATGGCGTGAACGACAAAGCCGACCCGCGGGTCGGCTTTGTCTTGTGGTCCGCCGGCGCTTACTGCACGCGGGCCTTGCCACGCAGTTCCATGATGTGCGCCTCGACGCGCTCCTGCTGGATGCGCTGTTCGAGCTGCGGCTTCACCTCGGCAAAGGGCGGCGGGGTGAGCGGACGGATATCCTGCATCTGGATGACGTGGTAGCCGAAGTCGCTCTTCACCGGGGCAGCGGTGTACTGACCTTTCTCGAGCTTCACCATGGCTTCGGCGAAAGGCTGCACGAACATGCCCGGGTTGCTCCAGCCAAGGTCGCCGCCACGGTCGCGGGAACCAGGGTCGAGCGACTCGCTGGCGAGCGATTCGAAGCTCGCACCACCGCGCAGCTTGGCGATGATGGCCTTGGCGGCGTCCTCGGTCTCGACCAGGATGTGGCGGGGGTTGTATTCCTTGCCACCCATGCCGGCAACGATTTCGTCGTACTGCTTGCGGACATCGGCCTCGCTGATCGGGTTGCTCTTCACCCAGTCCTGCAGGTAGGCACGGATGAGGATCGCCTGGCGGGCAAGATCCATCTGCGCCTGTACTTCGGCCTGCCGCTCAAGGCCGCGCTTGCCGGCTTCCTGGGCGAGGATCTCGCGGCGGATCAGCTCCTCACGCACCGCTTCGCGCAGCTGCGGGCTCTCCGGCGCACCCTGGGCGCGCTGCTCGGCCATCATCACCTCCATGCGGGCGGAGGGGATGGCCTTGCCATTGACGGTGGCGGTGGTGCCGCTGGCGTGCACCGAAAAGCTGGCCAGGCCGGCCATCAGGCAAAGGGCGAGGCGGCTGGGAAATGCTTTCATCGAGTTTCCTTAGGGGTGGGTTGTTGACTGGCCTCGGCGGCCGTTCGGGCGCGAATCGCGAGGGCGTGGATCTCGCCCCGCATCATCTCGTCCAATGCTGCATAAATCATCCGGTGGCGGGCCACCGTGGGTTTTCCGGCAAAGGCCTCGGCAACGATGTCGAGGCGGTAGTGCCCACCGCCGCTGCGTGCGCCGGCGTGGCCGGCGTGCTGCGCGCTGTCATCGGCGATGTCCAGGCGGAGGGGGGCGAAGGCGTCGTCCAGGCGTGTACGGATGCGCTCGACAGTGTTCACGGCAGAACCTTGCGGAAGGGGTGCACCGTGGTACGTGCGAACACGCCCTGCTTGACGTACGGGTCTTCGCTCAGCCACTGCTCGGCGTCGGCAAGGGAGGGGAACTCGGCCACCACCAGGCTGCCGGCAAAGCCGGCGGGGCCGGGGTCGGGGGCATCGATGGCCGGCATCGGACCGGCGATCAGCAGACGTCCGGCATCGCGCAGGGCCTCGAGGCGGGCGAGGTGGGCCGGCCGTGCCGCCATGCGCGCGGCCAGCGTATCGGGGGCATCTTCGCCGATCATGGCGTAGAACATCATTGCTGGGGATCCTCTTCGAGGTGGCGGGAGAGGTAGAAACCCTGACCGAGCACGAAGGCGAGCATCAAGCCCATGCCACCGAAGAGCTTGAAATTCACCCAGGTCTCTTCGGAGAAGCTGTAGGCAACATAGATGTTGAGCACGCCCATGAGGACGAAGAAGGCCGCCCAGGCCAGGTTGAGGCGCTCCCACACCGGACCGGGAAGCTGGATCTGCGCTTCGAGCATCTTGCGGATCAGGTTCTTGCCAAAGACCAGCGCCGACAGCGCCAGCACGGCGGCGAACAGCCAGTACAGCGCAGTGGGTTTCCACTTGATGAAGGTGGGGTTGTGGAACACCAGCGTGGCACCACCGAAGAGCACGATGATGATCAGGCTGACCCACAGCATCCTGTCTACCTTGCGGTGGCGCAGCCAAACCCAGGCGATCTGCCCGAAGGTGGCCAGAATGGCCACTGCGGTGGCAAGGAGGATGGGCGCCTGGGAAGGCATGATGCCGTCGCCGAGCCACTGCGAGGCGAAGGCATGGGCGGAGGCCTCGTCCGCGCCGGCAAACTTGTAGACGCCGAAGAAGAGGATGACCGGAAGGAGATCGAAAAGGAATTTCATGCGCGGGAATTATAGCTGTTGAACGGAGGCGGCTGGGCTGGCCACATCGGCGCGGTTGCGCATGTGGTCGGCGAGTGCGGAAAAGGACTGCAGCAGGCGGCCGCGCAGGTCCTCGTCGGCAACCTGCTCGTCGAGCGCCTGGCGCATGCACAGCAGCCACTGGTCGCGTTCGGCCGAGCCAATCGCGAAGGGCAGGTGGCGGGCGCGCAGGAAGGGCGGTCCGAAGCGCTCGACGTAGAGATTGGGGCCGCCGAACCAGCCGGAGAGGAAGAGGAAGAGTTTCTCTTCCGAACCGGAGAGATCCTCGCCGTGCATGCGGCGCACGTCCCAGGCCTCGGGCAGGTTATCCATCAGGGCATAGAAGCGGCGCACCAGGGCGCGCACGGCCTCTTCGCCGCCGATCTGCTGATAGGGGGTGAGGACCGGCAGGGTGTTGTCGTCAGGCTGCATGGATGTCCGTGATGGGGTCGCGCCCGCATTGCATGTTGGCGGGCAGGGCTTCGTCGATGCGCCGCGGCGGCGGCAGTTCGAGGCTGTTCATGAGGGCGATGAACTCCTCGCGCGTGCGCCCCGCCAGGCGGGTATTGGTGGCACGCTCCTGGCCGATGCAGGAAACACGCCGGCCATTGTAGTCGTGACCGGGGTAGACCAGGGTCTCGTCATGCAGCGTGAACAGGCGGCTGGTCACGCTGTCGTAGAGCCGGCCGGCATCGCCGCCCTGGAAGTCGGTACGCCCGCATGCACCGATGAGCAGTGCGTCACCGGTAAACAGGCGGTCGCGCCACTGATAGGTGACGCAACCCGGGGTGTGCCCGGGGGTGGGAATGACGCGGATGACTTCGCTGCCGAAGACGATGGTGTCGCCATCGCCGACCTGCACGTCGGCACAACTGGCGCCGGCCGCGGCACTGGTCACGGTGCGCGCGCCGGTGACCTCCCTGAGCCCTGCAGCACCAGTGATGTGGTCGGCGTGGACGTGCGTTTCCAGCACCCACAGCAGTTGCAGGTTCATTTCCTGCAGTTCGGTCAGGTAGCGCCCGGTATGCTCGCGCACGGTGTCGATGAGTACGGCATCGCCGCTCACCGGATCGGCAAGCAGGTAGGTGAGGGTGGCACTGTGCTCATCGAACAGTTGGCGAAAGACGATGTTCATGCGGTTCTCCGACGGACAATCGGGCAGATTCTAGAGCACGACAACGTAATTGGCATGACGGCTTCGGCTTCCTTGCTCAGCGCGGCTGCGCACGCGGCAGGCGCAGCAGGGCGCGCAGGCCGCCTCCCTCGCGCGGCAGCAGTTCGAGAGCGCCATTGTGGGCGCGCAGCACGCGGTCGACGATGGCCAGCCCAAGACCGGCGCCCTTGGTGTTGCTGCGCGCGTTCTCCAGGCGGGTAAATGGACGGCGCAAGCGCTCGGTTTCGCTCTCGGGGATGCCCGGACCGCGATCGGCGACCTCGATCTCCACCATCGGGCCATTGCTGCGCGCAGCGATGAGGATGGGCTGGGTGCTGCCGGCGTAACGGATGGCATTGTCGATGAGATTGGCAATGGCGCGGCGCAGGGGCAGGGCGCGGGCAGGCACGGCGAGCTTCTCGGGCAGGGCGAACTCGATTGGGACGCCGCGCAGGCGGTAGGGTTCCGCAAGGCCGACCACCAGCTCGACGACATCGACGTCGTGCATGGGCTCCTGCGGGTCGCCACGTCCGAAGTCGAGGAACTGGCCGATGATGCGGTCCATCTCCTCGATGTCGGCGACCATCGCGGTGACCTCGTCGTCGGGTGCGCCGGACATCTCCACTCCGAGGCGCAGACGGGCCAGCGGCGTGCGCAGGTCGTGCGAGACGCCGGCGAGGATCAGCGCCCGGTCGGCATCGGCACGCGCCAGGTCGCCGGCCATCTGGTTGAAGGCGTGGGACACCAGGGCGATTTCCAGCGGGCCGCTTTCCTCCTGTCGCGGCGGGCTCTGACCGCTGCCCACCATGCGCGCGGCACGCGCCAGGCTGCGCAGTGGCGCGCTGATGCGCGAGACGATGAGAAAGGCCCCGAGCAGTGCGGCGATCATCGCTGCACTGCCCCAGGCCAGCCATTCGAGGGCCTGGTGCTTCTGCAGGCGCTCGCGCGGCAGCATCACCCAGTACTCGTCCTCGTCGTCGGGATGCAGGCGGAAGCTCACCCAGAAGCCGTCGAGGGTCTTCCAGCGCATCGCAAAGCGGGTGTGATCGCCAAGCTGGCGGCGGGTCTCGTGCATCAGCAGGCGCATCGGACGGGTATCGGGAAGATCGAGCAGCGGATCGCTGCGCTCGGCCGGATAGATGCGGATGCCTTCAAGGGCGGCGAGATCGATGAGCATCTCGGTGCGCAGGCGCGGTTCGGCATTGAGCAGCGCGGTGCGGGTGAGATTGACCACGCTGGCGACCATCTGCGCCAGGTCGCGGGCACGCGCAGGCTCCTCGAAGTAGCGGAAGATCTGCGACCACGCCGCCAGCGACAGGCTGAGCAGCATGGCCACCAGCAGGAAGGTCTGCCATAGCAGCGTGCGTGGCCGCCAGCGTGCCAGCATGCGCGCGAGCAGACGGAGCGTGGAGCGCGTCACGCGCGCCTCAGGCCTCGGCTGCGGCCTTTGGTTCGTCGGGTACGAAGACGTAGCCGAAGCCCCACACGGTCTGGATGTAGCGCGGCTTGGTGGGGTCGTCCTCGACCAGCTTGCGCAGGCGCGAGACCTGCACATCAATGGCGCGGTCGAAGACACCGTACTCACGTCCGCGCGCCAGCTCCATCAGCTTGTCGCGCGACAGCGGCTGGCGCGGATGCTGGAGGAGCACCTTGAGCAGCGAGAATTCGCCAGTGGTAAGGGGTATCTCCTCACCGTCGCGGGTCAGGGTGCGGGTGCCAAGATTCACCCGCACGCGGCCGCAGCTCACCACTTCGTCCTCGGTCGTCGGCGCACCGGGCAGCGCCGGCGGGCGCCGCCGCATCACCGCATGGATGCGGGCGACCAGTTCGCGCGGATTGAAGGGCTTGGGCAGGTAGTCGTCGGCCCCCATTTCCAGGCCGACGATGCGATCGACGTCATCGCCCTTGGCGGTGAGCATGATGATGGGCATGGCGTTGTCGGCCGCACGCAGGCGGCGGCAGATCGACAGGCCATCCTCGCCCGGCAGCATCAGGTCGAGCACCATGAGATCGAAATGCTCGCGGTGCAGCGCGCGATCCATCGCCGCCGCATCGACCACCGCCTTGACGGTGAACCCCTGTTCCTGCAGGTAACGGGACAACAGTTCGCGCAGGCGCGCATCGTCGTCCACCAGCAACACACGGTATCGGATCTTGGTATTCATGTGCGGCATCCTAACGCGAGGCATAGGCCGAAAGCCAGCACCCGGCGGTGCATCGACGACGGCCCCGGTAACGCTTCGTAAGGCACCCCCGCCGGGGCAATATCCCCTTACAAAACGGTTCCCGGAAGCGTGACGCAATCCACGCAAGAAGGCGATTAGGGGCTATCTTGAGCATGCAGGCGTGCCCTGCGATCCGCTTCGCCAAATATAATTCCGTCCATGACGCTCCAGCCCTGTACTTTCTCCGCCAGGCTCTCCGTGCTGCGCAGTTGCGCCGCAGCGGCGCTGTGCGCAGTGCTGGCGATGCCGGCGTGGGCGGAGGAGGAGAGCGCCGAGATTCCGCTTCAGGAAGAGGAAGTGGTGCTCGAGTACCCCCAGACACCGGCACCTCCGCGGCAGCTTGAAGTCAGGCGCGCACTGCTCGCCGACGACGACCTTTTCGACAGCCGCCCGCAACGCCGCCAGCTCAGCGCCGAGGAGCGTTCGGCATTGCATCTGGAGTTGCGCCGCGCCCTGCGCAGTGCCTACGGCAGCGACGGCGACGCCCCGCACTGACGCGGCGATTTCCTGTGCGGCCGCCGCAGCCGGTAAAATGGTGCGGCCATGAAGATCCTCGCCATCGAAACCTCCTGCGAACACGCCAGTGTGGCGCTGCTGGCCGACGAATGTGTGCGTCAGCGCACCCTCGAAGGGCAGGGCGCCCATTCCGAACGTCTGCTCGGCGAGATTCGCGCCCTGCTTGCCGAAGGCGGCATGAAGCTGCGCGGACTCGATGCGATCGCCTTCGGCAGCGGTCCGGGCGCCTTCACCGGCCTGCGCCTGGCCTGCGCCGTGGCCCAGGGGCTGGCGCTCGGCAGTGGCCTCGGTGTGGCGCCGGTATGCAGCCTTGCCGCTCTCGCCGAGCAAGGGGAGGGCGAATGGCTGCTGGCGGCCACCGACGCGCGCATGGGCGAAGTCTATGGCGCAGCCTACCGGCGTACCGAGAACGCCCTGGTGGAAGTCGCCGCACCGCACTGCGTTCCCCCGGAAGCCCTCGAGCTGCCAGTCGCGGGCGGCCCCTGGCGGGTCCTCGGTTCTGCGCTGAGGGCGTATCCCGCACTCATCGAGCGCTTCGCTCCCAAGCTTGCCGGCTGGGATGCCGATGCCGTGCCACGCGCTGCTCAGGTCGCCCTGCTGGCACGCCACCAGGTCCGCGCGGGGCGACTGCTGCCTGCCGAGCTCGCCGCCCCCCTGTACGTGCGCGACAAGGTCGCCCTGACCACTGCAGAGCGCCTGGCGCGTGGCGGGCGCGCATGAGCGCCGCTGGCGCCGCAACGGTGTCGGGGCTCGCCTATCGGCCGATGCGCGAGGGTGACATCGCCTGGGTGGCAGAGCAGGAACGCGAGCTGCACCTTTTTCCGTGGACCGCGGGCAACTTCAGCGACGCCCTGCAGGCCGGGTACTCCGCCTGGCTGCAGTACGACGGCGAGCAGCCCTGCGCCTACGCGCTGATGCTGCTGGTCGTCGATGAAGCCCACCTGCTCGATCTCAGCGTCGTACGCAGCGCGCAGAACCGTGGCTGCGGGCGGGCGCTGCTCGATCACCTGTGCGAGCGCGCACGCGCCGCAGGAGCGACGCAGATGTTCCTCGAAGTGCGCCCCTCCAACACCGCTGCGCTGGCCTTGTACCGCCGTGCCGGCTTTGCCGAGATCGGCCGCCGCAAAGGCTACTACCCCGCACTCGAAGGGCGCGAGGACGCCATCGTAATGAGCCTGCCGCTGTGATCGATACCCGCCGCGACGCCATCCTGCGCGAAATGGGCCTGGGGCCGTTGTGGCAGCTGCGAGCCCGTGCACGCACGCAATCCCGGGAAGAAGAGGGTGGCGCAGCCGTCCTCGATCGGGCACCGCTGCCCGCTGCGCAGCCGCCCTCTGCGTCCACCGCCCCCGTCACCTCTCGTCCTGAACGACGCCCGCCAGCCACTGCCACCGTGCCCTCCCCACGCACGACCGAGCCCGCTCCGCCCGTGCCACCGGCGCCCCCGGCGCACAGCGCCTCACCGCAAGCGGTCGATCCTGCGCGCCTGGCACGCATCGCCACGCTGGACTGGGACGCGCTGGAAGCTGAAATCCGCAGCTGCCGGGCCTGCCGCCTGTGCGAGAAACGCAAGCAGGCGGTACCCGGGGTCGGCGACCGCCGCGCGCAGTGGCTGTTCGTCGGCGAAGGTCCGGGGGCAGAAGAAGACCAGCGCGGCGAACCTTTCGTCGGTGCCGCCGGACGTCTGCTCGACAACATGCTGGCGGCCATCGGCCTGAAGCGTGGCGAAGGGGTCTACATCGCCAATGCGGTGAAATGCCGGCCACCGCACAACCGCACCCCCGAAGCGGACGAGATCGCCGCCTGCCTGCCCTTTCTCGAACGCCAGATCGCCCTCCTGCAACCCCGCCTGGCGGTAGCCCTTGGCCGCCCGGCGGCGCAGGCCCTGCTCGGCGGCGAAGTGCGCATCGGCGCGGCACGCGGCCGCCTGCACGCACATGGCGAGTTGCCTGTCGTGGTCACCTACCACCCCGCCTACCTGCTGCGCAACCTCGCCGACAAGGCCAAGGCCTGGGAAGACCTCTGCCTGGCGCAACGCGCCCTCGAGAGCCGCAGCGGAAACGACTGAGGACTGCTGCTGCGCTCAGTGGCGGCGGTCATCAAGGAGCGCGACGTTGTCGAACTCGCGCTGGTTCTGCTGGTGGCGGATGCGCACGAAGACCATGGTGACCGCGACGAATAGTCCGAACAGCATGATCACCGTGTTGATCGACATGCCACTCATGATCAGCAGGGCGTAGAGTCCGGTCATCACCAGGATGGAGAGGTTCTCGTTGAAGTTCTGCACCGCTATGGAGTGGCCTGCGCCCATCAGGATGTGACCGCGGTGCTGGAGGAGGGCGTTCATCGGCACGACGAAGAAACCCGCCAGTCCGCCCACCAGCACCATCAGCACCATCGCCACCCAGGTTTCGCGCACGACGGTCATCAGCAGCACCACCAGCCCCATCGCAATGCCCAGCGGAATCACCCGCACCGAGCCGCGCAGGGTGACCATCCGTGCGGCCATCACCGAGCCGGCGGCGATGCCGATCGCCACCACCCCCTGAAGCATCGAAGCCTGCGAGAGATCGAAGCCGAGGTTGTACTCCGCCCACTTGATGACGATGAACTGGAGGGTGGCACCCGCCCCCCAGAACAGCGTGGTCACCGCCAGCGAGATCTGCCCCAGCTTGTCGCGCCAGAGCAGCTTCAGACAGTGGTTGAAGTCGTGAAAGAGGTAGAGCGGGTTGTTCTTCAGCGGCTTGTGGTCGACCCCGGTATCGGGGATGTAGAGGTTGAACAGCGCCGCCAGCAGGTAGAGGGTGCCGACCACCAGGATGGTGGCCTCGAGCGCGGTATCGACCGCCGGAACACCGAGGTCGATGAACCAGCCGGCAACGTCGGGGCGGATCAGCAGGCCGCCGATGAGGGTGCCGAGGATGATTGCGCCGACGGTGAGGCCTTCGATCCAGCCATTGGCCACCACCAGCAGGCGGTGCGGCAGGTACTCGGTGAGGATGCCGTACTTGGCCGGCGAGTAGGCCGCGGCGCCGAGTCCGATCACCGCGTAGGCGAGCAGGGGATGACTGCCGAGGAAGAGCATCAGGCAGCCGCCGATCTTGATGGTGTTGCTGATCAGCATCACCCGCCATTTCGGCATGGAGTCGGCAAAGGCGCCGACGAAGGCCGCCAGCGCCACGTAGGACACGGTGAATACCAGCTTCAGCAGCGGCTCGAATTCCGGCGGGGCGGACATGTCGCGCAGCAGCGCGATGGCGATGATGAGCAGGGCATTGTCGGCCAGCGCAGAAAAGAACTGCGCCGCCATGATGATGTAGAAGCCGAGCGGCATCGTACGGGGCGCCATCGCGACAGGGAGGAGTGCGGTTTATATCACGAAGCGAAGACTTTCGTTACAGAGTCCCCAGCGGGCAGTCGCCGGCACCACCCGGCAGAGGAAATTTGTGCTGTAATTGCCCAGATAAGTATTATTTATCGGAATCATGGCCGACCGCAGACTCCAGGTCTTTCACGCCGTAGCCCGTCACGGCTCGTTCACCCGCGCTGCCGAACATCTGTTCATGACGCAGCCAGCGGTGACCTTCCAGATCAAGCAGCTTGAGGAGCACTTCAACACCCGTCTGCTCGATCGCGGCCACGGCAAGGTTGCACTGACGGCGGCAGGAGAGATCGTCTTCGCCTACGCCGAGCGCATCCTCGGGCTCAGCGACGAACTCGAAGCACGCGTCGCCGAGCTCACCGACGAACTCACCGGGGTGATCAGCATCGGCACCAGCACCACCATCGCCGCCTACTGGCTGCCGCAGCTTCTGGAAGGGTTCAAGCGCCGCTATCCGCGGGTGGTGCCGCGGGTAGTGGTGGGCAACTCCCAGCTCACCGAAGACCGCGTCGTCGCCCGCGAACTCGATGTCGCATTGATCGAGATCGTCTCCGACCAGCCGGCCATCGAGCGGCGCAGCGCCGCCCGCGACGAGCTGCTGGTGATCTGTCACCCTGCGCACCCGCTGGCCCGGGCCAAGGCGCTGAAAGCCCAGGATCTCGCCGGCCACCCCTTCATCACCCGTGATCCCGGCAACGCCATCCGCGTCCTCGCCGACCAGTTCCTGCATGCCGGCGGCGTCGGACTCGACGAGATTCCAGTATGTGCGGAGCTGGGCAGCCTGGCCACCGTCAAGCATCTCGCCGCCGAAGGGCTGGGTTACGCCATTGCCTCCAGCGCCGCGATCCGTCGCGACCTGCGCGAAGGGCGGCTGGTCGGCGTGCCGCTCGATCCGCCGCTATACACCCCGCTGGAAGTGATCCTGCCGCGTGACAAGTTCCGCTCGCGCCTGATCACCACCTTCGCCGATTTCGCCACCGATGCGCTTGCGCGCATGGCTACCACACCGCTCAGACAGCACTGATGGCCAAGACCAGGACCGCCTACATCTGCACCGAATGCGGTGCGCAAAGCCTGCGCTGGCAGGGCCAGTGCCCGCAATGCTCGGCGTGGAACACGCTGGTCGAAACGGTCGTGGAGCAGGGCGGGGCGGCCACCAGCCGTTTTGCCGCACTGGCCGGGCAGAGCAGCCGTCTGCAACCGTTGGCGGCGCTGGAAGCGCGCGAGCAGCCGCGCATCCCCACCGGCATGGGCGAGTTCGACCGCGTGCTGGGTGGCGGCCTGGTTGCCGGTGGCGTGGTGCTGATCGGCGGCGACCCCGGCATCGGCAAATCCACCTTGCTGCTGCAGGCCCTCTCCCAGCTCGCGGTCAGCCATGCCGCGGTCTATGTCAGCGGCGAAGAGTCCGGCGAACAGGTGGCATTGCGTGCGCAGCGCCTGCAACTGGGCAGCACGCCGCTGCAACTGCTCGCCGAGATCAATCTCGAACGCATCCTCGCCACTCTCAAGGACGCACAGCCGAAGATCGTCGTCATCGACTCCATCCAGACGGTGTACTCCGAAGCCCTGCAGTCGGCCCCCGGTTCGGTCGCCCAGGTGCGCGAATGCGCCGCGCAGCTCACGCGCTACGCCAAGCAGAGCGGTACGGCGCTGATCGTCGTCGGCCACGTCACCAAGGACGGCACCCTGGCCGGGCCACGCGTGCTCGAACACATCGTCGACACCGTCCTCTATTTCGAGGGCGACACGCATTCCAGCTTCCGCCTCGTGCGCGCCTTCAAGAACCGCTTCGGCGCCGTCAATGAACTTGGCGTGTTCGCAATGACCGACCGCGGGCTGAAGGGCGTCAGCAACCCCTCGGCGATCTTCCTCTCCCAGCACCCCCAGCAGGTTTCCGGCAGTTGCGTGCTGGTCACCCAGGAAGGCACGCGGCCGTTGCTGGTGGAGATCCAGGCCCTGGTGGACAGCAGCCACAGTCCCAATCCCCGGCGCCTTTCGGTAGGCCTGGAACAGAACCGCCTGGCGATGCTGCTGGCGGTCGCCCACCGCCATGCCGGCGTCGCCTGCTTCGATCAGGACGTTTTCGTCAATGCCGTCGGCGGCGTCAAGATCACCGAACCGGCCGCCGACCTGGCCGTCCTGCTCGCCATCGTCTCATCGCTGCGCAGCAGGGCACTGCCGCGCGAACTCGCCGTCTTCGGCGAAGTCGGTCTCGCCGGCGAGATCCGTCCGGCACCGCGCGGCCAGGAGCGCCTCAAGGAAGCCGCCAAGCTCGGCTTCACGGTGGCCATCGTGCCGCGCGCCAACGCACCGCGGCAAGACATCGACGGCCTGCAGGTGATCGCCGTGGACCGCATCGAGGAGGCCCTCGACCGCGTGCGTGAGCTCGACGGATGAAACAGGCTCTTGCCGCCACCTGCCTGTGCGCCGCAGCCATCGGCGCAGCCCAAGCCCAGGTGTATCGCTGCGAGCATGAGGGCAGGACCATCTATCAGCAGCGTCCGTGCAGCGATCCCGCCCAGTCCCGGGCAATCGAGGACCGGGTATCGGTTTATGCAGGGAAGCAACCGCCGGCCCCCACGGCAAGGGGCGTTACGCCCGCATCACGCGCCGCGGAGCCCGCACCGGCGCGCGAACACCCTTCATGCGCGGGCCTGCGCCAACGCATCCGCCACATCGATGCCCAGGCCCGCCTGCGCTCGACCGCCAGCCTCACGGAACAACGGCGCAACACCAAGGCGAGGCTGTCGGAACTGGCGTGTGCAGAGATGGATCCGCGCTGAGCGGGGTATCCGGACGCATGCATGAGTATCGATGTTTACATAATACAAATTATGGCTATTTCTACGATGAAGATGAAGGGGCCCCATCGGCCCCTTCCTGACCTGCGCGGCTCTCAAGCCCAAGGTGGCTTACGCTCCGGTCTGCCTGCACAACTGCTCCAGGACACCCCTCACGCGGATCATCGCCTCCTGAAGTACTTCCTCTATGCTGTCGAAGCGGATGCTGCGCGCACTCGATGCCTTGCCGGCGGCGTGGTTGGCGACGACGTTGATGGCTGCGTACGGCAGATCGAGTTCGCGGGCCAGCGCAGCCTCAGGCATGCCGGTCATGCCGACGAGGTCGGCGCCGTCACGTTCCATGCGCAGCACCTCGGCAGCGGTTTCCAGCCTCGGCCCCTGCGTGGCGGCGTAGACACCACCATCGAACACTGCATGGCCGGCCGCCTTCGCGGCCGCCAGCAAGCGCTCCCGCAAGGCCTGATCGTAGGGTTCGGTGAAATCGATGTGATGCACCACTTCGTCGGCCCCCTCGAAGAAGGTGCTCTTGCGCCCCCAGGTGTAATCGATGATCTGATCGGGTACGACCAGCGTGCCTGGCGCGAAGTCCGCACGTATGCCGCCGACCGAGGCCACGGAAATCACCGCGCTGGCGCGTGCCTGCTTGAGCGCCCAGAGGTTGGCGCGGTAATTGACCTGGTGCGGCGCAATGGTATGGCCGTAACCGTGACGGGCAAGGAAAACCACCGGCGTGCCGCACAGTTCGCCAAAGGTCAGCGCCCCCGACGGTTCGCCGTACGGGGTGCGGGCGACCTCCCTGCGCACGATCTCCAGGGTGGACAACTGAGTGAGTCCGCTACCGCCGATGATTGCCAGCATGCTGCCTTTCTCCTTTGTGAATCGGCGCCGATTCTAGCATGCAGCCCCGCAGCCCCCCGGCGCCGTGCCCCACCACCACCCTGCCCTGCAGTTTTTCATGCTGCGCCGCCGCAGTGCGTGTTAGAATCCGCGCCTTTTCAAAGACTTCCGGCCTCCCCATGTCCCGCGCCATCCGCAACATCGCCATCATCGCCCACGTCGACCACGGCAAGACCACCCTGGTTGACCAACTTCTCCGCCAGTCCGGCACCTTCCGCGAAAACCAGCAGGTTGCCGAACGCATCATGGACTCGGGCGACATCGAGAAGGAACGCGGCATCACCATCCTGTCGAAGAACTGTGCGATTCAGTACGGCGACACCCACATCAACATCGTGGACACCCCGGGACACGCCGACTTCGGCGGCGAGGTCGAGCGCGTACTGTCCATGGTCGACAGCGTGCTGCTGCTGGTCGATGCGCAGGAAGGCCCGATGCCGCAGACCCGCTTCGTCACCCGCAAGGCGCTGGCCCTGGGCCTGAAGCCCATCGTGGTGGTGAACAAGATCGACCGCCCCGGCGCCCGTCCGGACTGGGTGATCAACCACACCTTCGACCTCTTCGACAAGCTCGGCGCCACCGACGAGCAGCTCGATTTCCCGGTGATCTACGCCTCCGGCCTGAACGGCTTCGCGATGGAAAACCTGGAAGACGAGCGCAAGGACATGCGCCCGCTGTTCGAAGCCATCCTCAAGCACGTGCCGGCGCCCGAAGTGGATGCCGACGGCCCGCTGCAGATGCAGGTCTGCTCGCTCGACTACTCCACCTACATGGGCCAGATGGGCATCGGCCGCATCAAGCGCGGTCGCGTCAAGCCCAACCAGGAAGTGGTGGTGATGTACGGCGAAGAGAACCGTGGCAAGGGCAAGGTCAGCCAGGTGCTGACCTTCAAGGGCCTCGAGCGCTCCCCCGCCGAGTTCGCGGAAGCGGGCGACATCGTGCTGATCGCCGGCATCCAGCAGGTCAACATCGGCGTCACCCTGTGCGACCCGGAATGCCTCGAGGGCATGAAGCCGATCGCCGTGGACGAACCGACGCTGACCATGAACTTCATGGTCAACACCTCCCCGCTGGCCGGGCGCGAAGGCAAGTTCGTCACCAGCCGCCAGATCCGCGAGCGCCTGGAAAAGGAACTGCTGAAGAACGTCGCCCTGCGGGTGAACTTCACCAGCGACTCGGACACTTTCGAAGTCTCCGGCCGTGGCGAACTGCACCTCACCATCCTGCTGGAAAACATGCGTCGCGAAGGCTATGAGCTGGCCGTCGGCCGTCCGCGCGTGGTGTTCAAGGAAATCGACGGGGTGAAGTGCGAGCCCTACGAAATGCTCACCGTGGACGTCGAGGAAGACCACCAGGGCGGCGTGATGGAAGAACTCGGCCGCCGCCGCGGCGAGCTGCAGGACATGCAGCCCGACGGCAAGGGCCGCGTGCGCCTGGAATACCGCATTCCGGCGCGTGGCCTGATCGGCTTCCAGGGCGAGTTCCTCACCATGACCCGCGGGACCGGCCTGGCCTCCCACGTGTTCGACGACTACGGCCCGATGGCCGGCACGATGGCCGAACGCCGCAACGGCGTGCTGATCTCGCAGAACGACGGCGAGGCCGTGGCCTACGCGCTGTGGAACCTGCAGGACCGCGGCCGCATGTTCGTCAGCCCGGGCGAAGCGCTGTACGAAGGCATGATCATCGGCATCCACACCCGCGACAACGATCTGGTGGTGAACCCGATCAAGGGCAAGCAGCTCACCAACGTGCGCGCTTCCGGTACCGACGAGGCGGTCCGCCTCACCCCGCCGATCCAGCTCACCCTGGAATCCGCCATCGAGTTCATCGCCGACGACGAGCTGGTGGAGATCACCCCGAAGAACATCCGCCTGCGCAAGCGTCACCTGAAGGAAACCGACCGCAAGCGCGCGGCCAAGGCCGACGCGGCCTGATCGCCGCCCCGCCCCCTGTTTGTGCCCGGTTGATCAATGCAGATGGCGCCCTCAGGGGCGCCATCTGGCTTTTGGCGGTCGCATCTACTTGACTCCTGGGAGCCGCGTCTCGCAGTCAGCTGCTTGCCCACTTGACACAGCGCTCCCGTACGGCTGAGTTCCCCCATGCGCCAATTCAGATGTTTGATCCTGCAGCTTCAAGCAGGCCTTGGCCCCCGATTCTCACTCCGGCATCAGGAGATTGCTGAAGGGTTCGCGGTTCTTCCAGCGGTAGGTACCGAAGTCGCGCAGGTCGGTGGACAGGATGCGGCCGTGTCCAAGGTGTTCGGCCAGCACCACCAGCGAAGCATCGGCCAGATCCATCGGCAAGGCGGTGTAGCGGCGCATCAACTCCACCACGTGTGGCGCGTGCCGGGCTTCGAGCTGGAAGACCTCGTAGGCGCCGTCGCCCAGCGCATCGAGTAGCCCCTGCTTGGCGGCTTCACCAACGCGGCGCTGGAGAAAGTGACAGGCTTCGGTGAGCACCGGCCAGGTGGTGATCAGGCGCTCGGTCAGCGCCTCGTAGCACGTGCGGGCGCGGGGGTGCCAGCGGTCGTCGCGATGCAGCAAGGCGATCCAGAAGCCCGCGTCGGCAATGATCACGCGTGCTTGCCAGCGACGTGGTCGAGCACGTCTTGCTTGTAGCGGGTCGAGCCGTCGGGCGGGCCGCCGGAAAAGGCGCCGACGAGTTTGTCGAGGCTGGCGCGCTTGCGCTTTTGCTCGGCGAGCACGGCTTCGTAATAGCGGTCGACCGAGTCGCGCACGATGTCGGAGAGCGACAAACGGGTGGCCGACTGCAGGAACTCCAGCTTTTCGGCGTAGCTATCGTCGAGTCGGGCGTTGATCCGCATGGTGCACTCCTGCGGCAAGGGTTGTCATACGGCGTATGCTAGCCCGCCGACAGGAAAAGTCAAGCCCGGCGCTTTCACGCACCCATCGTCGCCGCCTGTGTATAGGCGCGCTTTTCCTCGCGGTATCCCTCGCCTTCCAGCGCCTCGACCAGGTCGACCTGCGCCATGACGCACGAACACGCGGGCGAGAAAGCTCGCCACCAGCGGCGCGGAGTCGGCGAGCAGCAGCAGCCACGCCGGATGGTGACGGCGCGGTGGCGTAGTCGAGCGCCATCGGTGATGCTCAGCGGCGCTTGGCGAGCGCGCTGGCCAGGCCGGCGAGCACGCCGGCGATGCGGCCAACCGTCTCGGGTTCCGGCAGCGGCAGCTTGAGGTGGGACTGCCCGGTGGTTTCGTCGCGTACTACCCACGGGTGCTTTGCCCCGGTGCCCTGGGGCTGGCTGGCAACCGCCAGTGCCTCGACGAGCTGGGTGCCGACGCCGAGCAGTGCGGCCCACGGGTCGCCATCCCGATCGCCGTCGTGAGCGGGACTGGATGAAGCCGGTGCGCGCCCGGCGGGCTCGCCTTGGGCCTCACCGTCTTCCCGTGGGGGGCTCTCCGTATCGCGCTCGGGATCGTCGGTCTGGGTGGCCGGTGCCTCTTCGGTGGGGGTGATCGGTTCGCCCGGTGCGACTGCGCCAGTAACTGCCTCGACCTCCTTCATGAAGCGCGACAGACGGGTGCCCTCGAGCGAGATGTCGGCGCCGCCGCCGTCGAGAATGCCCGCCGCGAGCGAGCGCTTGAACGCCAGCACTGACAGCATGCCCTCCTCGATGGTGCCGCGGGCGACGAAGTTCACCACCCGGATCGGACGCTGCTGGCCGAGGCGGTGGATGCGCGCGACGCGTTGCTCGAGCACCGCGGGGTTCCACGGCAGGTCCATGTTCACCAGCGTGGCGGCGTGCTGCAGGTTGAGGCCGGTGCTGCCGGCGTCGGTGGCAAGAAAGAGCCGACACGCCGGGTCGTCGCGGAAGCGGTCGACCAGCGCCTGGCGCTTGTTCGAGGGCACGCTGCCGTGGAACAGCACGTAGCCCCAGCCGCGCGCCTCGAAACGCCGGATCAGCACTTCGTGCATGCGCAGCCACTGGCTGAAGATCACCACCTTCTCGTCAGGATCGGCGAACAGTTCGTCGAGCAGGGCGGCGAGTTCGTCCGCCTTCACGCCGTGGTCGCTCTCCTGGTCGAGCAGGTAGCTGCTGTCGCAGGCCATGCGCATGTTCTGCAGTGCGCAGGTGAGCCGCCGCTGGTCGGTGTCGGACAAAAAGCCGCTCGCCCGCCAGCGCTGCACGATGCGCGCGGCGACCTGGGCGTTGTCTTCGTGCAGCGCGGCCTGCAGCTCTGTCATCGGCACCAGCACCTGCTGGTCGGTGCGCGCCGGCAACTGGGTCAGCACCTGCGCCTTGCGGCGCCGGATCAGGATGGGCGCGAGCGTTTGTCCGATACGGTCGAGGCCGACGTAGCCGGTGACCCGCCCGCTGTCGTCGCGCTGGCTGTGCTCGTGCAGCAGCTTCCAGGTGGGCCCCAGGCGGTGCTGGTCTACGAACTGGACGATGGAGATGAGCTCCTCAAGCTTGTTCTCCAGCGGCGTGCCGGTGAGCACGATGGCGTAAGGGCTGTCGATGCGCTTGATGGCGCGCGCGGCAATGGTGTTCCAGTTCTTGACGCGCTGGGCCTCATCGACGATGACCAGCTCCGGCGCCCACTCCTGGATCAGGTCGAGGTCGCTACGCAGCTTCTCGTAGTTGGTGATCTTGCAGAAGTCGTCGGCGGCGAAGATGTCGCGCCGCGCGGGGCGCCCGCCCTCGACCACCCGTGCCTCGCGCCCGGCGAAGCGCGCGATCTCGCGCTGCCATTGATACTTGAGCGAGGTCGGGCAAATCACCAGCACCCGCCTCACGCCGAAGTATCGGGCGAAGATCTCGGCCGCGGTAATCGCCTGGATGGTCTTGCCGAGCCCCATGTCGTCGCCGATCAAGGCACGGCCGGCATGCACTGCAAACAAGGCCCCTTCCGCCTGATAGGGGTAGAGAGGAACCTTGACGAGTTGGGCCAGGGTCGGGCTGCTTGCACCGTCGGGAAACGCTTTCTCGAGGGTCTCGCGGCGGCGCTCGGCATCGCGCAGGCTCGCCAGGTGGTCGCGCGCGGCGTCGTCGATATGCAAGGGGTGGTCGAAGTGGGCGCAGCCCTTGATCAGGGTCTCGATGCGTCCGAACTTGTGCGGTTTGAGGACGTAGCGCGTCCCGTCCTTGTCGGTCTCGACGCGGAAGATCCCGCGCGCGAGGTCGATCACTCCCTCCGGGGCGTCGCTGCCCGGCCGAAAGCGCAGGGTGCGCGGATTGCCCGGGTGAAGGACGAGCTCGCTGCCGGCGGGCTGAAAACCGCGCCTGAGAGCCGCCTTCGCGCCGCGTTTGCGCTCCAGCCTGGCGAGCACGAACTCGATGTGCTTGCAGGTTCCCAACTCGTTGGTGGCGAAATCCGGGCAGGTGCAGCGGTTGTCGCCCGGCGCGGTGCCGCGGATCAGCACTCGATAGGCGCGTCCCGATGCCGCATTGGCGACCCTGAACTCGGAAAACAGGGGGTCGTCCCCCAGGTTTTCCAGTGCAAAGTCCTGTTCGCGCCCGAACTGGCGCCGCAGCTGGCGTTGCCATTCCTCGGCTTGCATGCCTTCCGGCACCCTGCGGGGCGACAGGCGTGCTGTGCCTGCCTTCTTGCCACGCCTCTTCGGGGCGGGTGCAACAGGTTTTCCAAGCATGGACACACTCACTCGCGCTTATCCGTTGCGCCCGGCCAGCCAGGCGGAGAACTCCTCGGCCACTTCCGGATGGCGCAGGGCGAGCTCCACCGTGGCCTTCAGATAGCCGAGCTTGGAGCCGCAATCGAAGCGCACGCCGTCGTACTGGTAGGACAGTACCGCTTCCTCCTTGAGCAGCGAGGCAATGGCGTCGGTCAGTTGCAGCTCGCCACCGGCGCCGGGCCTGAGCGCGCGGATGTGGTCGAAGATGCGCGGAGTGAGGATGTAACGCCCGACCACCGCCTGGGTGGACGGTGCATCCTCGGGCCTGGGCTTTTCGACGATGCCGGTCATGCGCTGCACCTTGCCGGAGTCGCCCTCGGTGCTGACGATACCGTAGCTGCGGGTTTCCTCGCGCGGCACGTTCATGGTGCCGAGCACCGAGCAGCGATGATAATTGAACACATCCACCATCTGCTTCATCACCGGGGTCGCCCCCGGGTTGTCGAGCAGGTCGTCGGCGAGCATCACCGCAAAGGCCTCGTCGCCGATCACATGCGAGGCGCACAGCACCGCATGTCCCAGGCCCAACGCCTCGGGCTGGCGGATATAGACGCAGTTCACGCCCTGGGGCACAGTCTTGCGCACCAGCTCCAGCAAGGCAGTCTTGCCGCGTGCCTCAAGCTCGGTTTCCAGCTCGTAGGCCTTGTCGAAGTGGTCCTCGATCGAGCGCTTGGTGCGCCCGGTGATGAAGATCAGGTCGGTGACGCCGGCGGCCACCGCCTCTTCCACCGCATACTGGATCAAGGGCTTGTCCACGATGGGCAGCATCTCCTTCGGGCTCGCCTTGGTGGCGGGCAGGAAACGGGTGCCCATGCCGGCGACCGGGAATACTGCCTTGGTGACCTTCTTCATGCCTGTTCCTCTCCTGTATCCATTGCGGGGCCCTGCCCCTGTTCCAGCAGCCGACGCAGGCCTTCCTCGTCGACGATGTCCACGCCCAGCGCCTGGGCCTTGTCGAGCTTCGAACCGGCCTCGGCGCCGGCCACCACCCAGTCGGTCTTCTTCGATACCGAGCCGCTGACCTTGCCGCCGGCCGCCTCGATCAGCGCCTTCGCTTCATCACGGCTCAGGTTCGGCAAGGTGCCGGTGAGCACGAAGGTCTTGCCGAGCAGATGGCCCGCGGGTGCGGCTGGCTCGCCCTCCTCCCAGCGCACGCCGGCTGCGCGCAGCTGTTCGATGACCTCGCGGTTATGCGGCTCGGCGAGGAAGTCGACGATGCACTGCGCCACCACCGGACCGACGTCCGGCACCTGCTGCAGGGCCTCCAGGTCGGCAGCCAGCAGCGCGTCGAGCTGGCCGAAGTGGCGTGCCAGATCGCGTGCAGTGGCCTCGCCGACGTTGCGGATGCCGAGCGCAAAGATGAAGCGTGCCAGCGTGGTGTTACGGCTCTTGTCGATCGCCGCCAGCAGGTTCTGCGCCGACTTCTCGCCCATGCGCTCCAGATTGGCGAGCGCGAGCAGACCGAGACGGTAGAGATCCACCGGGCTCTTGACGATGGCCGCATCGACCAGCTGATCGACCAGTTTGTCGCCCAGGCCCTCGATGTCCATCGCCCGGCGGCCGGCGAAATGCAGCAGGGCCTGCTTGCGCTGCGCCGGGCAGAACAGCCCGCCGGTGCAGCGCGCCACCGCCTCGTCCTCACCGCGCACCACATGCGAGCCGCACACCGGACAGCTGGGGTAGGCCGCCAGCAGGTCGTAGCGCGGCAGCTCGCCCTCGCGACGTTCGAGCACCGGGCCGACCACCTCGGGGATCACGTCCCCTGCCCTGCGCACGATGACCCAGTCGCCGATGCGCACGTCCTTGCGGTCGATCTCGTCCTGGTTGTGCAGGGTGGCGTTGGTCACCGTGACGCCGCCGACGAACACTGGCTCCAGGCGGGCCACCGGAGTCAGCGCACCGGTACGGCCAACCTGCACGTCGATGGCCAGCAGGCGGGTGATTTCCTCCTGCGCGGGGTACTTGTGCGCCACCGCCCAGCGCGGCTCGCGGGTGACGAAGCCCAGTTCGCGCTGCAGATCCGCGCGATTGACCTTGTACACCACGCCGTCGATGTCGTAGGGCAGCGTGTCGCGCAAGGCGGCGATGTGCGCATGGAAGGCGATCAGGCCGTCCGGGCCGGCCGACACGCAACGGTGCTCGCACACCGGCACGCCGAAGGCGGCGAGGCACTCGAGCAGGCCGGCCTGGGTCTCCGGCAGCGCGAAACCCACATGCTCGCCGATGCCGTAGGCGAAGAAGGACAGCGGACGGCGGGCGGCGATGCGCGGGTCGAGCTGGCGCACCGCGCCGGCCGCGGCATTGCGCGGATTGACGAAGACTTTCTCGGCTGCTGCGCGCTGGCGGGCGTTTAGGGCCTCGAAGTCGTCGCGGCGCATGTAGATCTCGCCGCGCACTTCCAGCACCGCGGGTGCAGCGCCGGTGAGCTGCAGGGGAATCTGGCGGATGGTGCGCACGTTGTGGGTGACGTCCTCGCCGGTTTCACCGTCGCCGCGCGTCGCGGCGCGCACCAGCGCGCCGTGCTCATAGCGCAGGCTGATCGCCAGGCCGTCGAACTTCAGTTCGCCGAGGTACTCCACCGGCGCATCGGCGAGATCCAGGCCGAGCGCGTTGCGCACCCGTGCATCGAAGTTGCGCACGCCCTGCGTGGTGGTGTCAGTTTCGGTGCGGATGGACAGCATTGGCACCGCGTGGCGTACCGCGGCGAGCTCGGGCAGTGCAGCACCGCCGACACGGCGCGTCGGCGAATCGGCGCTGGCGAGTTCGGGATGGGCGGCTTCGAGGGCCTGCAGTTCGCGGAACAGACGGTCGTACTCGGCATCCGGTACGGTGGGGGCGTCGAGAACGTAGTAGGCGTGATCGTGGCGGCGGATTTCCGCCTGCAGCCGGGCAATGCGCCCGGCGGGGTCTTGCTGTGCAGTCATCAGGCGGAGAACAGGCGCAGTGCCAGCGCACCGCCGGCAGGAATCTCATGTTTGCCCATGTGGGCATGGAACTGGGCAATCTGGCTGCGGATCATGCTCGCCGCCTCGCTGCCAAAGGGGTGACGGTTGTCGTCCACGACCACCCCACCGAGGGCATCGGCAAGCAGGTTGGCACACTGCATCATGCGATCAAAGGCCTGCGCACCGTTGAGCACGCGCGGGACGTCGATGACCAGGGTGATGCCGGCACTCTGCAGGCTGCGCAGGGACTCCGCGGAGAACAGCGTCGGTTCCAGATTACCCAGCGTAAACAGCGTGTTGCCATCATCGTCCTGGGCATGGAAGCTGCCATCGTCGCCAAGCACCAGGCCCTGGGCTTCGGCCAGGCCGCGCAGCTTGGTGCCGACAAAGGGCTGGTTCTGGCTGATCACGTTGACGCCGATCTGCACGTCCACCTCGGCGCAGAAGCGGTCGAGTTCGGCCGCCCGGGCCAGGGTTTCGGCGCGTGCGGGAAGGCCGGCGGGGACGGCGAGGAACTGTTCGGCAACCTGCTGCACACCGTCGGCGAAGCGGCTGTAGTCGGCCTCGCCGATGGGGCCGCGGCGATCCACCAGCTGCAGCGCGGCGCAGAACCAGTGGTGGGCGCCGGCGCTGTTGGGGCCGATTTCCCGCCACAGGTTGCGGCCGTCGTCGAAGGCAAACCAGCGCACGCTGCGCCCGAAGTCCTGCAGGATGGCGTGCTGGGCGCTCCACAGGCGCGGCACGTCGAGCAGCTCGAAGGACTCGATGCGCACGATGCAGTCGGCCCGCGCATCGACCGTATCGGGTGCCTCGGGGGTGGCGCGACGGCTGGCGCCCTCGCTGACCGCGCGCGCAGCCGGCACCGGTTCAGGGGGCGGGGTCAGGGTCTCGGGCAGTTCGGCGGGCTCGTCATCCGTGCTCGCGGAGCCGTCGCGGGGCTCCAGCAGGACGTCGCGGTGCTCGGAACGGAAGGCCTTGTCGACCTTGCTGCTGTGCTTGCGCTCCTGCCATTTGTTGTAGGCGAGGATGAGCACCACCACCGCGGCACCCGCGGCAATCAATCCGATCTGAAGTTCGCTGTCCATAAACCGTCCCGTTGTAGAGCTGGGTGTGCCGGCAGCGGCACGCCGTCCAATACTGTATACGACTCAGGCCACCACGCTCTCGGCCATGCGCATGGCTTCGTCGATATCCACCTCGACCACGCGCGAGGCGCCCTGTTCCTGCATCGTCACCCCCACCAGCTGCTGGGCGATCTCCATGGTGATCTTGCTGTGGGTGATGAAGATGAACTGCGTCTGCGATGACATGCGTTTGACCATCCGACCGTAACGTTCGGTGTTGGTATCGTCAAGCGGCGCATCAACCTCGTCAAGCATGCAGAACGGTGCCGGGTTGAGCTGGAACATGGAGAACACCAGCGCGATCGCGGTGAGCGCCTTCTCGCCGCCGGAAAGCAGGTGGATGGAGCTGTTCTTCTTGCCCGGTGGCTGGGCGACGATCTGGATGCCGGCATCGAGGATTTCCTCGCCGGTGAGTTCGAGGCGTGCCTGTCCTCCGCCGAA
This sequence comes from Pseudothauera lacus, assembly GCF_003034845.1. GTDB lineage: Bacteria > Pseudomonadota > Gammaproteobacteria > Burkholderiales > Rhodocyclaceae > Pseudothauera > Pseudothauera lacus. The sequence goes on from NZ_PZKC01000001.1 coordinate 213,895, forward strand.
GAGCTGCGGAAAAAGCGTGCCGAAATGCCCGTTGACGGTGTTGTAGGTGTCCTGCAGCTGCTCGCGGGTCTCGCGGTCGATGCGCCGGATGGCATCCTCGAGCGTGTCAATGGCCTGATTGAGGTCGTCGGCCTGGGCGTCGAGATAGCCCTTGCGTTCGTCTGCGCTGCGGAGTTCGTCGAGCGCGGCGAGGTTGACCGCGCCAAGCTCGGCGATCTCGCGCGCCAGTCGCGCCACTTCACGCTGCAGCGCGGTCTCGCGCAGCTCGGCGGTGAGCAGCGGGGCCAGCGCATCCTCGTCGGCAGCGGCCTCGCGCAGGCGTTCGTCGAACTGCGCGCAGGCCAGCTCCGCGGCCTGCACCGCCAGGCGCAGCTCGGCGACCCGCTCGCGCAGCGGCGCCGCCTCCTGTTCGGTGCGCAGACGCATCTCCTCGCGCTGGCGCAGCACCGCACTGGCCTCTTCGAGGGCATCGCGACGCCCGCCCAGTGCGGTCTCGCGGGCGCTGCGCAGCGCCAGCGCATCCTGCAGTGCGGCGGCACTGCGGACGGTGGCGGTGGCTTCGAGCTCCTGCGTGCGCTGCTGCTGTTCGGCGGCGATGCGTTCGAGCTGTTCGGCGGCGAGTTGCAGGTTGCGCGCCAGGTCATCGAGCTTGCCGACACACTCGCGCGCGGAGAAACGCGCCTCCTGCAGTTCGCGTGCGGTGGCCTGCTCCAGCGCACGGGTATTGCGCAGGCTCTGGTCGCGCTCGTCGAGCACCTCCATGGCCGCATCGAGGCGCTGGTGCTGCAGTTCAGCGAGTTCGGCGGCACGGCCATATTCGAGATCGGCACGGGCGAGGTGTTCGCGCTCGCTCTCTTCCAGGCGCAGCACGTCGGCCAGATCGCGCTCGATCTGCTGGCGCCGCTCCTCGGCACGACTGCGCGCCTGGGTGAGCTTGAGAACCTCGACCTGCACGCCGTGAACCTGGTTCTGCAGGTTCTGCACCTCGCGGCGCAGGTGGCCGCTGCGCTCGTGCAGTTCCGCGGCGCGCGCCTCGGCGGTCAGCAAGGCATCGTGGGCCATCCGCGCATCGTCGTCGAGCGTCTGCTGGCGCGCACTCAGTTCGTCGATCTCGCGCTGGCGCTCCATTACCCCGTGGGTGCGGTTGTCCGGGCTGTAATGGGTCAGGCAGTCACGGCTCAGCACTTGCCCGTCGCGCGACACCAGCATCACCCCCGCGGGCAGTTCGGCGTGACGCGGCAACCATGCGGCAAGATCATCAACGGCGGCGCAGCCGCCCAGCCACTCGCCGACAATGGCGGCCAGCGCCGGATCGACAAGTTCGACATGGGTGGCGAGCGCAACCAGCCCGGCAGGCAGTGCGGCGGCGGCGCTGGCTGCCGGCGGTGCCGCGAGCACCATCGCGAGCGAGCCCGGCGGTGGTGTATCCAGCATGATGCGGGCGTCGGTGGCAGAGAGGCCGCCGAGGGCAGCCAGCCGCTCGCGCAGCACTGCTTCGACGGCAGTCTCCCAGCCCGCGTCGACGCGCAGGGCGCGCCACAGCGGCGCCGCATCGGCAAGGCCATGGCGACGCAGCCAGTCGCCGAGCTCACCCTGCGACTGCACCCGCGCCTGCAACTGAACAAGGGCGTCGCGGCGCGCGCGCAGTTCGGTAAGCTGGCGCTGGGTCTGGCGTTCGTGATCGAGTGCGGCCTTCAGCGCGGCCTGCGCCGCAGGCTGCGCCGCTTGTACGGCATGCAGCTCCTGTTCGAGGGCGGCGAGGGCTTCGCGCAGGGTCTCGAGGCGCGCCTCGCCTTCGGCCAGCGCGCCCTCGTCGGGGCCCTGGATGGCGGCGCCCTCCCCTTCGAGGCGGACCCGGCGCTGCGCCAGACCTTCGAGGGCGCGGTTGGCGCTGCTGCGGTTGGCTTCCTGGACGCGCAACTGCTGCTCGGCCTGGGCGAGCTCGCGGCGCACCGCGGATACCGTGGCGTCCGCCGCCTGACGGGCGGACTCGGCCTCCGGCAGGCGCCCGGCAACCTCTTCGTGGCGCGCCTCGGCCTGCTCCGCACGCATCGCGGCATTGTCCTGCAATTCCGACCAGCGCTCGCGCTCCGCGGCAAGCGCTTCGCGGCGCTGCAGCCAGTGGGCGTGATCGCTGTCGAGCTGGACGAGACGCGCCTCAAGACGCTTGCGGGTGTCGCCCAGATGCTGCAGTTCCGCTTCCAGGCGGCTGACCTCCGCACTCACCGTGAAAAGGTCGGTCTGCGCCTGATGAACGGCTTCGGAAGCTGCCGACTGCGCCGTGCGGGCGTCCTCCACGGCGCTTTCCAGCTCCTGCAGGCGGGCGCTGTCGGATTCGATGCGGCGACTCGCTTCGTTGAGCGCCTCGCCCACGCGCGCGTGCTCGGCACGCGCCTCGTTGCGCTTGAGCAGCCACAGCAGTTGCTGCTTCTGCACATGGGCGGCATTCAGGGCGCGGTAGCGCTCAGCGATCTCGGCCTGCACGCGCAGGCGCTCGATGCGCTCGCCCAGCTCCATGCGGATGTCTTCGAGACGGGTAAGGTTGTCGCGCGCGTCGGCCAGACGTCCCTCGGTTTCCTTGCGGCGCTCGCGGTACTTGGTAACCCCCGCGGCCTCTTCGAGAAAGCCGCGCACCTCCTCGGGGCGTGCCTCGATGATGCGCGAGATCATGCCCTGCTCGATGATCGCGTAGGCGCGTGGCCCCAGGCCGGTGCCGAGGAAGAGGTCGATGACGTCCTTGCGGCGCACATGGACGTTGTTGAGGTAGTAGGTGGACTCGCCGCTGCGGTCAAGCACGCGCTTGACCGAGATCTCCGCGTAGCGCGACCACTGGCCGGCGGCCTTGCCCTCGGCGTTGTCGAAGACCAGTTCGACGCTGGCGCGCGATACCGCCTTGCGGGTGGTGGAGCCGTTGAAGATGACGTCCTGCATCGACTCGCCGCGCAAGGCGGATGCACGCGTCTCGCCCAGCACCCAGCGCACCGCATCGATGATGTTGGACTTGCCGCAGCCGTTGGGGCCGACCACGCCGACCAGATTGCCCGGGGTGAGCACGGTGGTCGGATCGACGAAGGTCTTGAAACCGGAGAGTTTGAGCTTGGAAAGACGCACGTCGGGTCAGGGTCGGTTACGGCTGCAGCAGGCGTTGCGGAGGTGGTGCCGGGCATCGGCCAAGGGCGCGCCATGATAACATCTTCGCCCTTCCGCCCTGCGCGGAATGCCGGCTCCGCCGACGCCCTGCCTGCCCCTGGCGCCCGATCAGCATCGCAAGCGAACATCGCCGTGAATCCGAATCTCTCCCGTCTGCATCCCTACCCGTTCGAAAAACTGCGCACCCTCTTCCAGGGCATCGAGGCGCCCGCCGGGCTGAAGCCGATCCGCCTGTCGATCGGCGAGCCGCAGCACACCACCCCGGCCTTCATCCTGCAGGCGCTCGCCGACAATCTCGGCGGCATGGCCACCTACCCCACCACGCAGGGCAGCGATGCGCTGCGCGAGGCCATCGCCGGCTGGCTGATGCGCCGCTACGCCCTGCCGGCGATCGATGCAGCCAGCCAGGTGCTGCCGGTGAATGGTTCGCGCGAGGCGCTGTTCGCCTTCGCCCAGTGCGTGCTCGATGGCAGCAAGCCGGGCGCAAAGGTGGTGTCGCCCAACCCCTTCTACCAGATCTATGAAGGGGCCGCCCTGCTGGGCGGTGCCGAACCGGTGTTCCTCAACAACACCGCTGCCGGCGACCGCTTCGGACCGAACTTCGACAGCCTGCCGGAATCCGTGTGGCGCGACGTGCAACTGGTGTTCGTGTGTTCGCCGGGCAATCCCACCGGCCGCGTACTGACCCTGGAGGAGTGGCGCCAGCTCTTCGATCTGTCCGACCGCCACGGCTTCGTGATCGCCGCCGACGAGTGCTATTCGGAGATCTACTTCGACGAGACCGCCCCGCCGCTCGGCGCCCTGCAGGCTGCGCAGCAGTTGGGGCGCGGCGACTTCCGCAACATCGTGATGTTCTCCAGCCTGTCCAAGCGTTCCAACGTGCCGGGCATGCGCTCGGGCTTCGTCGCCGGCGATGCGGCGGTGCTGAAGGACTTCCTGCGCTACCGCACCTACCACGGTTGCGCGATGAGTCCGGCGGTGCAGGCCGCTTCGGTGGCGGCGTGGAACGATGAAGCGCACGTGCTGGAAAACCGCCGCCTGTACCGCGAGAAGTTTGCCCGCATCACCCCGCTGCTCGCCCCCTGGCTGGAAGTCGAACGCCCCGACGCGGGCTTCTACCTGTGGGCACGCACGCCCATCGCCGACACCGAGTTCGCCCGCCGGCTGCAGGCTGAATATAATGTGACCGTCCTGCCCGGCAGCTTCCTCGCCCGCGAGGCCGCCGGCATCAACCCCGGCGAGCGCTACGTGCGCATCGCGCTGGTGGCCGAACCCGGTGAATGCCTGGAAGCGGCCGAGCGCATCGCCGCCTTCTGTCAAAAACTCTGAACAACGGATACCTCCCCATGCACGCATTGCAAAAGATCATCGACGACGCCTTCGAAAACCGTGCCAGCCTGTCGCCCGCCGCCGCCCCTGCCGAGGTGCGCGACGCGGTCGCCGAGGTGATCGCCGGGCTGGACGCCGGCACCCTGCGGGTGGCCGAGAAGAAGGACGGCCAGTGGGTGGTCAATCAATGGATCAAGAAGGCGGTGCTGATCTCCTTCCGCCTGCGCGACAACGAGGTGATGAACGCCGGCAGCCTGAACTTCTTCGACAAGGTGCCGACCAAGTTCGGCGACTACACCCCGGAGCAGTTCCAGCAGGGTGGCTTCCGCGTGGTGCCGCCGGCGGTGGCGCGCAAGGGCAGCTTCATCGCCAGGAACGTGGTGCTGATGCCGTCCTACGTGAACATCGGCGCCTATGTGGATGAAGGCAGCATGGTCGACACCTGGGCCACCGTGGGCTCCTGCGCGCAGATCGGCAAGAACGTGCACCTCTCCGGTGGCGTGGGCATCGGTGGCGTGCTGGAGCCGGTGCAGGCCGGTCCGGTGATCATCGAGGACAACGTCTTCGTCGGTGCGCGCTCGGAAGTCGTGGAAGGCGTCATCATCGAAGAGAACGCGGTGCTGTCGATGGGCGTGTACATCGGCATGAGCACCAAGATCTACGACCGCGAGACCGGCGAGGTCCACTACGGCCGCGTACCCGCCGGCTCGGTGGTGGTGCCGGGCAGCCTGCCCTCGGCCGACGGCAAGTACAGCCTGTACTGCGCGGTGATCGTCAAGAAGGTGGACGCCCAGACGCGCGCCAAGACCGCCATCAACGACCTGCTGCGCGGCGCCTGAGCGCTGCCCCGCCCCTGCCCTGCCCTGAACCGGAGCCCCCGCCGATGATGTTCGACAAGCTGTTTCAGCTGATGGCCGACAAGCAGGCCTCAGACATCTTCATCTCGGCGGGTGCGCCCATCCACATCAAGATCCAGGGCCACACCATGCCGATCAACCAGCAGGTCATGGAGCCACCCATGATCAAGCGCATGGTGTACGAGATGATGAACCCGGAGCAGATCGAACGCTTCGAGCGCGACAAGGAGCTCAACCTCTCCTTCGGACGCCGCGATCTGGGCAACTTCCGCGTCAACGTGTTCTGGCAGCGCAACAGCGTCGGCATCGTGGTGCGCTACATCCAGGGCGACATCCCCACCCTCGATCTGCTCGGCCTGCCCAATACGCTGGCCGACGTGGTGATGGAGAAACGTGGCCTGATCCTCGTCGTCGGCGCCACCGGTTCGGGCAAGTCGACCACGCTGGCGTCGATGATCGACCACCGCAACCGCAACAAGTCCGGGCACATCCTCACCGTCGAAGACCCCATCGAGTATCTCTTCAAGCACCGCAAGTCGGTCGTCAACCAGCGTGAAGTGGGCATCGACACCCACAGCTGGCACGAAGCGCTGCGCAACGCCATGCGACAGGCGCCGGACTGCATCCTGATCGGCGAGATCCGCGACCGCGAGACCATGCAGGCCGCGCTGGCCTATTCGCAGACCGGCCACCTGTGCCTGGCCACGCTGCACGCCAACAACGCCTACCATGCGCTGAACCGCATCGTTAACTTCTTCCCGCTGGAAAACCGCCCGCTGCTCTATCTCGATCTGGCGGTGGCGCTCAGGTGCGTCATTTCCCAGCGTCTGGTGCGCAAGCCCGACGGCAAGCGCATCCCGGCGGTGGAAATGCTTATGAACACCCGCCACGTCGCCGAACTGGTCGAGCGCGGCGAACTCAACGCGGTCAAGGAGGCCATGGAGCAGAGCCTCGCGCCCGGCTCGCAGACCTTCGAGCATGACCTCTTCCGCCTCTATCACGAGAAGGTCATCACCCTCGACGAGGCACTGGCCAACGCCGACTCGCCGACCAACCTGCACTGGATGATCAACAACGCCCAGTTCGAAAGCACGCCCGCGCAACAGGCACGCCAGAAAGGCCCCGATCCGGTCATCGACTTCGAACGCACCCAGCCCGACGGCACCTCGTTCCGCGAATTCACCCTGCACATGGACGACGACAGCGGCAACTGAGCCGCCGGCGCGCCCTGGGCACCACCTTTCACCGGATTTTCATGTCGACCCCCAGCACCACCCCCACCCTGGCGCTGGCGAGCGAGCTCATCGCCCGCCCCTCCGTGACCCCCGAAGATGCCGGCTGCCTTGAGCTGATCGGCGCACGCCTCGCCCCGCTCGGCTTCGAGCTCGAACGCATCGACAGCAAGGGCGTCAGCAACCTGTGGGCGCGCCGCGGGCGCAGCGCCCCGGTGCTGTGCTTCGCCGGCCACACCGACGTCGTCCCCACCGGACCGCTGGAGGCCTGGAACAGCCAGCCCTTCATTCCCGCGCTGCGCGACGGCTTCCTCTACGGTCGCGGCGCCGCCGACATGAAGACCTCACTGGCCGCCTTCGTCACCGCCATCGAGACCTTCGTCGCCGCCCACCCCGACCATCCCGGCTCCATCGCCGTGCTGCTGACCTCCGACGAGGAAGGCCCGGCCACCGATGGCACCGTGAAGGTAGTCGAAACCCTCGCCGCACGCGGCGAGCGCCTCGACTGGTGCGTGGTCGGCGAGCCGACCTCGGTCAACACCCTTGGCGACATGATCAAGAACGGCCGCCGCGGCTCGCTTTCCGGCACCCTGCGGGTGCGCGGCATACAGGGCCATGTCGCCTATCCGCAGCTGGCGCGCAACCCCATTCATGAGCTCGCCCCGGCCCTCGCCGAACTGGCCGCCACGCGCTGGGACGAGGGCAACGAGTTCTTCCCGCCCACCACCTTGCAGGTCTCCAACATCCGCGGCGGCACCGGGGCCACCAACATCATCCCCGGCGAGTGCGAGGTGCTGTTCAACTTCCGCTTCTCCTCGGCGAGCACTGCCGACGAGCTGAAGGCGCGTACCCATGCCGTGCTCGACCGCCACGGCCTCGACTACCAGCTCGACTGGCAGCTCTCCGGCAAGCCCTTCATCACCGGGCGCGGCCGTCTGGTCGCCGCGGTGAGCGCGGCGATCCGCAGCACCACGGGCGTGGACACCGAGCTGTCGACCACCGGGGGCACCTCCGATGGCCGCTTCATCGCCGACATCTGCGCCGAAGTGGTCGAATGCGGGCCGGTCAATGCCACCATCCACAAGGTCAACGAGTGCGTCGCGGTGGATGCCGTCGAAGCGCTCGCCGAAATCTACCGCCGCACCCTGGAAAACCTTCTGCTGGACACGCCCGCCTGAGCCCACGATGAACGACGTCAACGAACACCACGATGAGCATGAACACGAGCACGGCCCGCTCGCCGAGCTGGTCACCCTGCGCGACTGGCTGCGCTACGCGGTGACGCGCTTCAACCGCGGCGGCGTGTTCTTCGGCCATGGTTGCACGGACGCCTACGACGAGGCCGCCTGGCTGCTGATGGCCACCCTGGCGCTGCCCCTGGAGCGTCTCGAACCCTTCCTCGACGCCTGCATCACCTCCGAGGAGCGCGACGAGCTCTTCGCCCGCATCAACCGCCGCGTCGATGAACGCGTCCCCACCGCCTACCTGGTCAATGAGGCCTGGCTGGGCGAATTCCGCTTCTATGTCGACGAGCGCGTCATCGTACCGCGCTCCTTCTTCGCCGAACTGCTCGAAGACGGCTTTGCCCCCTGGGTCGATGATCCCGAAGCCGTCGGCAGCGCGCTCGACCTGTGTACCGGATCGGGCTGCCTGGCAGTGCTGATGGCCCATGCCTTCCCGCAGGCCGGAATCGTCGCCGCCGACCTCTCCACCGATGCCCTTGAGGTGGCTGCTCGCAACGTCGCCGACTACGGCCTCGACGAGCGCATCGAGCTGGTGCGCAGCGACGTCTTCGGAGGTCTCGCGGGGCGACGCTTCGACCTCATCATCAGCAACCCGCCCTATGTCACCGCGGCGGCGGTGGCCGCCCTGCCCGCCGAATACCTCCACGAGCCGCAGATGGCCCTGGGTGCCGGTGAAGACGGCCTCGACGTGGTGCGCAGGCTGCTCGCCGAAGCGCGCGAACATCTCAATCCTGGCGGTATACTGGCCGTAGAGGTGGGGCACAACCGTGCCCTGGTCGAAGAAGCCTTCCCCAACCTGCCACTGACCTGGCTGTCCACCCGCGGCGGTGAGGACATGGTCTTCGTGGTGCGCCGGGAAGATCTCAACTGAAGGAGCTGAGCGCATGGCAGACGGTCGCCCGATCCTGCTCGTCGAGGACAATCCCGACGATGAAGCCCTCACCCTGCGGGCCTTCGGCAAGAATCACATCCAGAATCGCGTCGTCGTGGCGCACGACGGCGTGGAAGCGATCGACTACCTGTTCGGCACCGGTGGCCACCAGGGCCGCGACACCTCGCAGATGCCGGCTGTGATCCTGCTCGATCTCAAGCTGCCGCGCATCGATGGCCTTGAGGTCTTGCGTCGCATCCGCGCCGACGAACGTACCGAGCTGATTCCCGTGGTGGTGCTGACCACTTCACGCGAGGTGCAGGACATCCGCGAGGCCTACCGCCTCGGCGCCAACAGCTACATCCGCAAACCGGTGGATTTCGAACGCTTCATCGAAGCGGTCGGCCAGCTCGGCGTGTACTGGCTGTCGCTCAACGAAGCCGCGGAGCACGGCGCCTACGGCTACTGAGCGCGGGCTCAGGCGACCTCGTCGATCCAGGCCTGCTGGATGGCTTCGAGGATGCGCTCGCCGCAGCGCGCAGGGTCGTCGTCGAATTCCGGCAAGGCCATCACCCAGCGCATCAGATCGACGAAATTGACCTTCAGCGGGTCAACGTCCGGGTGGGCGTCGCTGAGCTGGATGGCGATCTCCTCGACTTCTGTCCACTTCATCAGTGCTTGCCCTCCCGGGCCATGTTGATGGTGTAGCGCGGAATCTCGACCACCAGCGGCGTGCTGCCGACCACCGTCTGACAGGACAGACGTGACTGCGGCTCCAGGCCCCAGGCCTTGTCGAGAAGGTCTTCCTCGTCCTCGCTGGCCTCGCCAAGACTGTCGAAACCCTCGCGGACGATGACGTGGCAGGTCGTGCACGCGCACGACTTCTCGCACGCATGCTCGATCTCGATGCCGCTGGCGAGCAGCGCGTCGCACAGCGAGTCGCCGGGACGGGCGTCGATCACCGTGCCTTCCGGGCACAGTTCGACGTGGGGAAGCACGATAACCTGGGTCATAGCGGAATCTCGTCTACCTTGTGGCCGGCCAGTGCGGCCCGCACGCTGCGGTCCATGCGCCGCGCGGCGAAATCTGCAGTAGCGCGCGCGAGCTCGTCGATCAGGCGGCGGATGCGGTGGTGATCGCTGGCACCGCAGGCCGCGCGCAGTTCGTTGATGGCGGCGGCAATCGCCGCGCGCTCCTCGCCGTCGAGGAGGTCGCCGTCCTCGCCCAGCGCGTGTTCGGTGGCCTCGATCAGGCGCTGACCTTCGACCTGCTGTTCGCGCAGCGCACGGGCGCGCATGTCGTCGTTGGCATGATCCACGCCAGCACGCAGCATGCCGGCAATCTCGTCGTCGGTGAGACCGTAGGACGGCTTGACCAGTACGCTGGCCTCCACGCCCGAGGACATCTCGCGCGCCGACACCGACAGCAGGCCATCGGCATCGACCTGGAAGGTCACCCGGATGCGCGCCGCGCCGGCCACCATCGGCGGGATGCCGCGCAGTTCGAAGCGCGCCAGCGAGCGGCAGTCGGACACCAGCTCGCGCTCGCCCTGGACGACATGGAAGGCCATCGCCGTCTGCCCATCCTTGAAGGTGGTGAACTCCTGCGCACGGGCGATCGGCAGGGTGGAATTGCGCGGCACCAGCTTCTCGGTCAGCCCGCCCATGGTTTCCAGACCGAGCGACAGCGGGATGACGTCGAGCAGCAGCCAGTCGTCCTCGTCCTTGCGGTTGCCGGCCAGCACGTTGGCCTGGATGGCCGCGCCGAGCGCCACCACCTTGTCGGGGTCGAGGTTGGTGAGCGGCTCCTGGCCGAAGAACTCCGCCACCGAGCGCTGGATCTGCGGCATGCGGGTGGCGCCGCCGACCATCACCACGCCCTTCACCGCTTCGGCGTCGAGTCCGGCATCGCGCAGCGCCTTGCGCATCGGCGCCAGGGTCTTGCGTACCAGATGTGCGGTGATGTCCTCGAACTGCTCACGGCTGATGCTGAGGCTGATCTCCTCACCGCTGCCCAGACGCACGTGAATCGGCGCCTCGGCACAGGAGGTGAGCAGCTCCTTGGTTTCGCGGGCCTTCATCTGCAGCAGGCGGGCGTCCTCCGAGGACGGCGGCTCGATGCAGGCCTGATCGAGGATCCAGCAGAACAGGCGATGATCGAAGTCGTCCCCACCGAGGGCGGCATCGCCGTTGGTGGCCAGCACCTCGAAGATGCCGCGCGAGAGCTTGAGGATGGAAAGATCGAAGGTGCCGCCGCCGAGGTCATACACCGCATAGACACCCTCGGAGGCATTGTCGAGGCCATAGGCCACCGCTGCCGCGGTGGGTTCGTTGAGCAGCCGCAGGACATTCAGCCCGGCAAGGGTGGCCGCATCCTTGGTGGCCTGCCGCTGGGCATCGTCGAAATAGGCCGGCACGGTGATCACCACCCCGGTGAGCTCGCCGCCCAGCGAGGCTTCGGCTCGCCGGCGCAAGGCCCTGAGGATCTCCGCCGAGACTTCCACCGGACTCTTCACCCCCTGCACCGTGCGCAGGCGCACCATGCCCGGAGCGTCGATGAAGTCATAGGGGCTGGATTCGACGTGGGCGACGTCCTTCAGCCCGCGGCCCATGAAACGCTTCACCGAGACGATGGTGTTCTTGGGGTCGCGTGCCTGCGCCTGCATGGCGGCACACCCGCATTCGATACGGCCGTCGGCATGGTAACGGACCACAGAGGGCAGCATGGTGCGCCCTTCCTCGTCGGCGAGGCAGACGGCGATGCCGTTGCGCACGGTGGCCACCAGGGAATTCGTCGTACCCAGGTCGATACCGGCGGCAAGACGATGCTTGTGCGGTTCGGCGGACATGCCGGGTTCGGCGATCTGCAACAGTGCCATCAGCTTTCCAGTGCCTCCAGGGCCTCGTCAATGTCGTTCTGCAGTTTTTCGATGAACATCATCCGCCGCGCCGTATCGGCCGCGGCCTGCAGGTCGTCGGCAGCGAACTGCGCCTGCAGTTCGGCGAGCACGCTGCGACCATGCTGGCGCAGGCGCTGGTGAAGGTGCTCGAGCTCGCCGACTTCGCCACCGGCGCGCGCCTCCTCCACCGCCTCGCGCCATTCCATCTGTTCCATCAGGAAGGCCGCCGACATCGCGGTATTGGTCTCCAGGCCGCTGTCCACACCGCGCACTTCAAGCAGGTAGAGGGCACGCGCAAGCGGCTTGCGCAGGGTACGGAAGGCTTCGTTGACCCGCGTCGCCCACTGCATCGCGCGGCGGCGGTCGGCGTCGGGCAGGTGGGCGTGGCGATCCGGGTGCACCTCACCCTGCAGGGCGTGGAAAGCCGCCTCCAGCGCCCCCTCGTCGATGTCGAAGCGGCGCGGCAGGCCAAACAGGGCGAAGTAGTCCTGCTGCAGGTCAATGCTCATAAGGTGTTGTGCAGGCCGGGCTCAGACGTTGAAGCTCTCGCCGCAGCCGCAGGCATCCTTGACGTTGGGGTTGTTGAACTTGAAGCCCTCGTTGAGCCCTTCGCGGACGAAGTCGAGCTCGGTGCCGTCGATGTAGGGCAGGCTCTTGGGATCCACCACTACCTTCACGCCATGGCTCTCGAAGACCAGGTCCTGGTCTTCGGTGGCGTCGACGAACTCGAGCTTGTAGGCCATTCCCGAACAACCCGAGGTACGCACCCCGAGACGGATGCCGTAGCCCTTGCCACGCTTGGCAATGAAGTTGGAGACGTGGCGGGCAGCGCTTTCGCTCAGCGTCACAGCCATGATGCAGACCTCCGTTGTCAGCCTTCGTGCTTCTTCTTGTAATCGGCCACCGCCGCCTTGATCGCGTCTTCGGCGAGGATCGAGCAGTGGATCTTCACCGGCGGCAGTGCCAGTTCCTCGGCGATCTGGGTGTTCTTGATCTCCAGCGCCTGATCGATGGTCTTGCCCTTCACCCATTCGGTGACCAGCGAGCTGGAAGCGATCGCCGAGCCGCAGCCGTAGGTCTTGAACTTGGCGTCCTCGATGACGCCGTCCTTGCCAACCTTGATCTGCAGCTTCATCACGTCGCCACAGGCAGGGGCGCCCACCATGCCGGTGGCGACGCCTTCCTCTTCCTTGGCGAAGGAACCGACGTTGCGGGGATTCTCGTAGTGGTCGAGGACCTTTTCGCTGTATGCCATTTTTGCTTGCTCCTGTTACTGGGCGCTCAGTGCGCGGCCCACTGCACGGTATCCAGATCGACGCCTTCCTGCACCATTTCCCACAGCGGCGACAGTTCGCGCAGCTTGCCGATCTTCCTGTGCAGCAGGGCGATGGTGTAATCGATCTCTTCCTCGGTGGTGAAGCGCCCGATGGTGAAACGGATCGAACTGTGGGCGAGCTCATCGTTGCGCCCCAGCGCGCGCAGCACGTAGGACGGTTCCAGGCTCGCCGAGGTGCATGCCGAACCGCTGGAGACGGCGACATCCTTGATCGCCATGATCAGCGATTCGCCTTCGACGTAGGCGAAGGAGATGTTGAGGTTGTGCGGCACGCGCTGCTCGACGTCGCCGTTCACATAGGTCGCCTCGATGTCCTGCAGGCCCTTCAGCAGCTTGTCGCGCAGCGCACGGATGCGGCCGTTCTCCGCCGCCATCTCCTCGCGGGCGATACGGAAGGCCTCGCCCATGCCGATGATCTGGTGGGTGGCCAGGGTGCCCGAGCGCAGGCCGCGCTCATGGCCGCCGCCGTGCATCTGCGCCTCCAGGCGCACCCGCGGTTTGCGCCGCACGTAGAGCGCACCGATGCCCTTGGGCCCGTAGGTCTTGTGCGCCGAGAAGGACATCAGGTCCACCTTCAGCGTGGCCAGATCGATCTCCACCTTGCCGGTGGCCTGGGCCGCGTCGACGTGGAAGACGATGCCCTTCTCGCGGCACAGCTCGCCGATCTCGGCGATCGGCTGGATGACGCCGACCTCGTTGTTCACGTACATCACCGAGATGACGATGGTGTCGGGCCGGATCGCCGCCTTCAGCACCTGCAGATCGACCAGGCCGTTTTCCTGGACGTCGAGATAGGTGGCCTCGAAGCCCTGGCGCTCGAGTTCGCGCACGGTGTCGAGTACCGCCTTGTGTTCGGTCTTGAGGGTGATGATGTGCTTGCCCTTGCCCTTGTAGAACTGCGCCGCGCCCTTGATGGCGAGGTTGTTCGACTCGGTGGCGCCGGAGGTCCAGATGATCTCCTTGGGGTCGGCATTGACCAGCGCGGCAACCTGCTCGCGCGCCTCCTCGACGGCCTTTTCGGCCTCCCAGCCATAGGCATGCGAGCGGCTCGCCGGATTGCCGAAATGCTCGGTCAGCCAGGGGATCATCTTCGCCGCCACACGCGGATCGACCGGCGTGGTCGCCGAGTAGTCGAGGTAGATGGGGAACTTGAGCATTGCGTTTCTCCGCAGATCGTTCGTGTTGTTGCTTCAGGCCGCCAGCGCGGCCAGATTCCTGAGTTCCTGCGCCTGTGCGGCCAGCGTTTCGACGAAACGACGCAGTTCCGCGGCGCTGCTGTCGCGCCCCAGGCTGACCCGCAGGGCGCCGCGTGCGCGTTCGGGCGCAACGCCCATCGCCAGCAGGGTGTGCGAGGGCTCCGGGTTGGCGCTGGAGCAGGCCGAGCCGCTGGCGCAGGCAAAGCCGGCGCGGTCCAGACGGCCCACCAGGGTTTCGCCGTCGATGCCGTCGAGGGCGAAGAATACGGTGTTCGGCAGGCGTGCGGCAGCCGCGGAAAACACCGTGGCACCGAGCGCGCCGAGCGCCTCCTGAAGTTCGTCGCGCAGCGCCGCGAGCCGGCTCTGCTCGTCCGCAAGGCGGGCCACGGCGAGCTCGCAGGCGACGCCAAAGCCGACGATCGCGGCGACGTTCTCGGTGCCCGAGCGCAAGCCGCGCTCCTGCCCGCCACCGGCAATCAGCGGCGCCAGTTCGACGCGCTTGTCCACCACCAGGGCGCCAGCGCCCAGCGGTCCGCCGATCTTGTGCGCCGACAGGCTCAACGCATGTACGCCGAGGGCGCGGAAATCCACCGCCACCTTGCCCAGCGCCTGCACCGCGTCGCTGTGCAGCCAGCCGCCGCTGCGGCGCACGTCGGCGGCCAGCGCGGCGATGTCCTGCAGCACACCGGTTTCATTGTTGGCCAGCATTGCCGAGACCAGCGCCGGGCGTTCGGCCAGCGTGCGCTGCCAGTCGGCGGCATCGATGCGGCCCTCGCCATCGACGGCAATCTCGCGCAGCGTCCATCCCTGGCGGCGCAGCTGTCGTGCCGGTTCGCGCACGCAGGGATGTTCGATGGCGCTCACGGCGACCACGGCGGGTTTGCGCAAGGCTGCGGCGCCCTTGAGGAAAAGGTTGTTGGCTTCCGATCCGCCGCTGGTGAACACCACCTCACTGGCGTGCGCCCCCACCGCCGCAGCCACCCGCGCGCGCGCTTCGTCGACCGCCGCGCGTGCCTGACGGCCATACTCGTGGCGACTGGAGGCATTGCCGAAACGCGTCCCCAGCCACGGCAGCATGGCCTCGCGCACCGTCGCGTCAAGCGGGGCGGTGGCGTTCCAGTCGAGGTAGACGGGGGCAAACATGGCAGTCGGACTCAGGCCGCGGAGACCGCCGCTTCACGCAGCGCCACCATGGCGCGGCGACGCACGTCGACGATCACGCCGACATCGGGGTCGGGCTTGATCTCGCGATGCACCAGCGCACTCAGGGTGACCGAGGCGAGGTACTCGTACATGCGCTTGTTGAGGTTGGTCCACAGATCGTGGGTAAGGCAGACGTGCTCGTCGTGGCAGTTCTGCTTGCCGCCGCACTGCGTGGCGTCGAGCGGCTCATCGACGGCAACGATGATGTCGGCGACGGTGATGTCCTTCATGTCGCGCGCCAGACGATAGCCGCCGCCGGGGCCGCGCACGCTCGAAACCAGCTTGTAGCGGCGCAACTTGCCGAACAGCTGCTCAAGGTAGGACAGGGAAATGTTCTGACGCTCCGCGATACCGGCGAGGGTGACCGGTCCGCCGCCCTGCCGGGCTGCCAGATCGATCATCGCCGTGACGGCAAATCGTCCTTTGGTGGTCAGTCTCATGATTGCTCCTCGCGCTCTCGGGGGTGGCCGCCGGGCAATACCCGAACGTTTCGCTCAACTATATCTTTCCCGACAAAAACGGTCAACTAATAAGCGCGATGCACGGGCTCAATCGACCATGCGCGACAGCTTGCCCGGATCGAACTCATCGGCCGGCTTCATCTCACCGTCGAGTTTCAGGCCGGCAGCCTCCAGGCGCTCGACCAGCGCATGCAGGCGGCGGTCGGTGTCGACAGCGTGATCGAGCAGACCATGCAGGGCCTTCGATACCGGATCATCCATGTCGCGCGTCACCCCGTAGGCGGAGAAGCCCATCTGCTCGGCCTTCTGCTCACGCGCGCTGTCACGCTCGGAATCGATGATGCGTGCCGGGTTGCCGACCGCCGTGGCGCCCGCCGGCACCGGCTTGACGACCACCGCATTGGAACCGATCTTGGCTCCCTCGCCGACCGTGAAGCCGCCCAGCACCTTGGCGCCCGCCCCCACCACCACGCCGCGCTCCAGCGTCGGGTGGCGTTTGGTGCCGCGGTACAGCGAGGTGCCACCAAGGGTGACGGCCTGGTAGATGGTGCAGTCGTCGCCGATCACCGCCGTCTCGCCGATCACCACGCCCATGCCGTGATCGATGAACACCCGCCGTCCGATCACGGCGCCGGGATGGATCTCGATGCCGGTAAGGAAACGGCCGATGTGGCTGACGAAGCGCCCCACCCAGAACAGCCGTCGATTCCACGCCGCATGGGCGATGCGGTGAAAAATCAGCGCATGCACGCCGGGGTAGCAGGTCAGCACTTCCCATGTCGAACGCGCGGCCGGATCGCGCTCGCGAACACTGGCCAGGTCTTCACGCAGATGCTTGAACATGGGTACTGCTCTCCAGAAACGGACTGCCGGTCTATTTCCGACTATTTTAATCGACTTTGCGCTCGACGCTAGTGAGCAAACCGCGCAGGATGCTCACTTCCTCGCGCTCCAGGCGCGCCCGCCCGAACAGGCGGCGCAGGCGCGGCAGCAGGCGCTTGGGATTGGCCGGATCGTGAAAGCCGCTCTGCGTGCTGACCCGTTCCAGATGCGCGAAGAAGCCTTCGACCTCGTCGTGAGTGGCCGGCGCGGGCAGCGGATCGGCCGGTGGTTGCGGTGCCAGCGCCGCCATGCGCAGTTCGTAGCACAGCAGTTGCACCGCGGCACCGAGGTTCAGCGAGGAGTACTCGGGGTTAGCTGGAATGCTTACCGGCATCCCGCACAAGGCCACTTCCTCGTTGGTGAGGCCGCTGGTCTCGTTGCCGAACACCAGCGCCACCTCGCCCGCTGCGCAGTGACGCAGCAACTCGGTGGCGGCCTCACGGGCATGCATGCGCGGCAAGGACAGCTCGCGGCGGCGTGCGGTGAGCGCAGCAGCCAGGACGGTGCCGGCCAGCGCATCTTCCAGGCGCGGCACCACCTGCGCGGCGTCGAGGATGTCGATGGCGCCGGAGGCCCGCGCCCACGCCTCGCGGCTGGGATGCTCCTGCGGCGCCACCAGCCAGAGCTTGCTCAGGCCCATGGTCTTCATCGCCCGCGCCGCGGCGCCGATGTTGCCCGGGTGCGAAGTGCGGGAAAGTACGATGCGGATACGGTCAAGCGCTGCGGCGCCGTTCATATTAAAATTCAACGTTTTTAGTTTTCATTCCAGCGGAAGCCGTCGCCAGCGACCGCTTCCCTCAAGAGACCGACGCGCATGCACCCCACCCTGAACATCGCCGTGAAGGCCGCCCGCCGGGCCGCCAGCATCATCAACCGCGCATCCGTGGATGTCGATCTGCTGAAGGTTCACGCCAAGTCGCCCAACGACTTCGTCACCGAAATCGACCGTGCCGCGGAAGCCGCCATCATCGAGGTGCTGCGCGAGGCCTACCCGGAGCACGGCATTCTAGCAGAGGAGTCCGGCGAGTCCGGCGACACCGCCAACTGCGAATACCAGTGGATCATCGACCCCCTCGACGGCACCACCAACTTCATCCACGGTTTCCCGCAGTACGCCGTCTCCATTGCCCTGGCGAAGAACGGCGTGCTCGAACAGGCGGTGGTCTACGACCCCACCCGCAACGAGCTGTTCACCGCCTCCAAGGGGCGTGGCGCCTTCCTCAACGACCGCCGCATCCGCGTCTCCAAGCGCATCCGTCTCAACGAATCGCTGATCGGCACCGGCTTCCCCTTCCGTCAGTTCGACCACGTCGACGCCTATCTGGCGATGTTCAGGGAGCTCACCCAGAAGACCGCCGGCATCCGTCGTCCCGGCTCCGCCGCCCTCGACCTCGCCTGGCTGGCCTGCGGGCGCATCGACGGCTTCTGGGAAATGGGCCTGTCGCCGTGGGACATGGCTGCCGGCGTGCTGCTGATCCAGGAAGCTGGCGGGCTGGTCTCCGACCTCGCCGGCGAGAGTGACTACATGACCACCGGCAACGTCGTCGCCGGCACCCCGAAGATCTTCACCCAACTGCTGCCCATCATCCAGGCCTGGCGGCCGGCCACGCTGCAGGCCTGAGCTGGCGAAGGATGAACGCACCCTTCCCGGCGAACATGGACGAGGCCCAATTCCAGCAGCACACCCCCATGATGCAGCAGTACCTGCGCCTCAAGGCGCAGCACCCGGACACGCTGCTGTTCTACCGCATGGGTGACTTCTACGAGCTGTTCTTCGAAGATGCCGAGAAGGCCGCGCGCCTGCTCGACATCACGCTGACCACGCGCGGGCAGTCGGCCGGCACGCCGATCAAGATGGCCGGGGTGCCCTTCCATGCCGTCGAGCAGTACCTGGCGCGCCTGGTGAAGCTGGGCGAATCGGTGGTGATTGCCGAGCAGGTGGGCGAACCGGGTGCGACCAAGGGGCCGATGGAGCGTGCGGTGAGCCGCATCGTCACCCCCGGCACGCTCACCGACGCGGCGCTGCTGGACGACCGCAGCGATTCGCTGCTGATGGCGGTGAATCTGCACCGCGGCACCCTGGGCCTGGCCTGGCTGAACCTGGCCAACGGCGACCTGCGCATCATGCAGTGCCCCAGCGAAGCGCTGCAGACCCAGTTCGAGCGCCTGCGCCCGGCCGAGGTGCTGGCGCCCGATGGCCTTGCCCTGCCCTTGCTGCAGCAGCTCGCCCCGGTGCTGCGCAAGCTGGCGGACTGGCAGTTCGACGGCGAAACCGGCGAACGCCTGCTGACTGGCCATTTCGGCACCCGCGACCTGGTCGGATTCGGCGTCGAGGAGATGCCGGTGGCGCTGGGCGCGGCCGCGGCACTGTTCGACTACGCCAAGGCCACCCAGCGCCAGAGCCTGGAGCACGTCACCGGCCTGCGCGTGGAGCGCGAAACCGAGTACCTGCGCCTGGACGCGGCCACCCGGCGCAATCTGGAGATCACCGAGACGCTGCGCGGCGAACCCGCCCCCACCCTGCTCTCGCTGCTCGACCACTGCGCCACCAGCATGGGCTCGCGCTGGCTGCGCCACGCCCTGCACCACCCGCTGCGCGACCGCTTCGAGGCGGCCCGCCGCCACGGCGCCATCGCCGAACTGCTCGGTGAAGGCGACGGCCGCGTGCTCGGCAGCCTGCGCAGCGCGCTGCGCGGCATTGCCGACGTAGACCGCATCACTGCCCGCGTGGCGCTGCGTTCGGCCCGCCCGCGCGATCTCGCCGCGCTGCGCGACAGCCTCGCCCGCCTGCCGGAACTGCACGGCGCGCTCGGTACGCCGGCCGATGAACTGCTCGGCACGCTGCGTGCACAGCTCGACATCCCGGTCGACCTCCTCGATCTGCTGATCCGCGCGGTGGCGCCCGAGCCGGCTGCGGCCTTGCGCGACGGCGGCGTAATCGCCCCCGGCTTCGACGCCGAACTCGACGAGCTGCGCGGCATCCAGACCAATTGCGGCGAGTTCCTGATGGCGCTGGAAGCGCGCGAGCGCGAGCGCAGCGGCATCGCCAACCTGAAGGTCGAGTTCAACAAGGTGCATGGCTTCTACATCGAAGTGAGCCGTGCCAACGCCGAAAAGGTGCCGGACGACTACCGCCGCCGCCAGACGCTGAAGAACGCCGAGCGCTACATCACGCCCGAGCTGAAGGCCTTCGAGGACAAGGCGCTGTCCGCGCAGGAGCGCGCGCTGGCGCGCGAGAAGCTGCTCTACGACGAGCTGCTGGAGACGCTCGCCGCGCAGATCCCGGCGCTGCAGCGCATCGCCCGCGCGCTGGCGCTGCTCGACGGCCTGGGCGCGCTGGGCGAAGCGGCGCTGCGCTACGGCTACGTGCAGCCTGTGTTCTCCGACCACCCCGGGCTGGAAATCGCCGGCGGACGCCATCCGGTGGTCGAGCGCCAAGTGGAGAACTTCATCGCCAACGACTGCGTGCTGGCCCCCACCCGCCGCATGCTGATGATCACCGGCCCCAACATGGGTGGTAAATCCACCTTCATGCGCCAGGTGGCGCTGATCTGCCTGCTCGCCCACGTGGGCAGCTTCGTGCCGGCTGCTGCGGCGCGCATCGGCCCGCTGGACGGCATCTTCACCCGCATCGGCGCCTCCGACGACCTCGCCTCCGGGCGCTCCACCTTCATGGTGGAGATGACCGAAGCCTCGGCCATCCTGCATGGCGCCACCGAACACAGTCTGGTGCTGATGGACGAAATCGGCCGCGGCACCTCGACCTTCGACGGTCTCGCGCTGGCCTTCGCCATTGCCCGCCAGTTGCTGGAAAAGAACCGCTGCCTGACGCTGTTTTCCACCCACTACTTCGAACTCACGCGGCTCAACACTGACTACCCGGAGTGCGCCAACGTGCACCTGGACGCGGTCGAGCACGCCCACCGCATCGTCTTCCTGCACGCGCTGGAAGAAGGCCCGGCGAGTCAGAGCTACGGCATCGAGGTGGCCGCGCTGGCCGGCATTCCCGCGGCGGTGATCCGCGATGCCAAGCGCCGCCTGCGCGCGCTGGAGAACCGCGAGATCACCGCCGGGCCGCAGGCCGACCTGTTCGCCAGCCTGCCGGACACCGACCCGGAACCGCCTTCCCACCCGGTGCTCACCGAACTGGCGGACATCGACCCCGATGCCCTCAGCCCGCGCGAGGCGCTGGAACGCCTGTACCAGCTGAAGAGGCTGGCCTCGTGAGCACGCCCATCGACATCAGCGAAGAGGCCGGCGTGCGCTACCTGCACTTCGGCTCCGAGTGGATCCAGGGCGCGATGCGCATCCGCAAGCCCAATGCGCTGGAGCTGGCCTACACCCGCGAGATGATGGCCGGCCTGCTGCTGCGCGATGCCGACATCTGGCCGAAGACCGCATTGGTGATCGGCCTGGGTGCCGCCTCGGTGACCAAGTTCCTCTACCACCACTGCCCGCAGCTGCGCATCCAGGTGGTGGAGATCGAGCCGCGCGTGGTCGCCGCCGCGCACCAGTTCTTCCGCCTGCCGGACGAAGACGCGCGGCTCGCCATCCACATCGGCTGTGGCGCGGATTACGTGCTGAACACGCAACGCCGCTTCGACTACATCCTCGTCGATGGCTATGACCGCAACGCCCGCGCCGGTGTGCTCGACACCCTGCCCTTCTACCAGGCGGTGCGCAGCCGCCTGTCCGACACGGGGCTGATGGCGGTCAACCTGTTCGGCCGCTCGCGCGGCTTTCGCGCCAGCCTGGAGCGCATCATCACGGCTTTCGAGGACCGCGCGCTGGCTTTTCCGTCCTGCGACAGTGGCAACGTCGTGGCCTTCGGCGCGGGCGGCGATGCGCTCAGCCTCAGCCTCGCGGAGATGCGGGAACGCGCGCACGCCTTGAAGGATCGAACCGGCATCGACCTGCTGCCCACGGTCAGCCGCCTCGAAGAGGCCGGCAGCCTGCCCGGCGGCAAACTGCTGCTGTAAAGCGTCGCCCGCGCCTTTCCCGCCCCGCCACCCGCAGCACGGATGGGGCGGGAAAAGCGGGCCAGGACTGGGCCAGCGGCCAACAGACTTGTATCATTCCCCCCGTTGCAGCCACGCACTGCCCGCGCGTGGCCCAGAGGAGCACGAACATGACCATCTACCTGCTGACTTTCATCATCGTTGCCCTGCTCATCGTCGCCATGGCGGTGGGCGTCATGGTCGGGCGCAAACCCATTGCCGGCAGCTGTGGCGGCCTGGGCAAGCTGGGCCTGGAATGCGAGATGGGCTGTGAGAATCCGTGCGAGAAGCGTCTGGCACGCCAGAAGGCGGCCGAAGAGGCCCGCCTCGCAGCGGAAGCCACCAAACAATAAGAGGGAGGAACACGCATGCTGCAGTCGATGCAAGTCAAGGATTACATGATCGGCGATCATCTCGCCTTCCGGCCCGACACCAACGTGCTCGACGCCATTCATCAGCTGCTGCAGCACCACCTCAGCGGTGCCCCGGTCACCGACGAGAGCGGCCGCCTGGTCGGCTTCCTGTCCGAAAAGGACTGTCTGAAGATCGCCGTCAATGCTTCCTACTTCGACGGCCGTGGCGGCATGGTGCAGGACTTCATGGCCCGCGAGGTGGTTTCCCTGAGCGCCGAGGCGAATCTCGTCGACGCCATCGAGATCTTCATCTCCAAGCCCTACCGCTGTCTGCCGGTGGTCGACGACGAGCGCGTCGTCGGCCAGATCGCCCGCCGCGACGTCCTGCGGGCGATGGAAAAGCTGCGCCGCTGAAGCCCTGCGGGCCCGCGCAGGGCTTCAGCTCCCGACATGGATGAAGTCGACTGCGTCGTCATCGGCGCCGGTGTCGTCGGTCTCGCCTGCGCGCGGGCGCTCGCCCTCGATGGCCGCGAGGTACTGCTCATCGAGGCGGCAAACCGCTTCGGCAGCGTCACCTCGAGCCGCAACAGCGAAGTCATCCACGCCGGCCTGTACTACCCTCACGGTTCGCTGAAGGCGGCATTGTGCGTGCGCGGCCGTCATCTGCTCTACGACTACTGCGCAAGCCGCGGCATTCCCCACCGGCGCTGCGGCAAATTGCTGGTAGCCACCTCGGCCGCCCAGGAAGACGATCTGGCCGCGCTCGCCCGCCATGCCGCCGGCAACGGCGTCGATGACCTGCAGTGGCTGGACGGTGGCCAGGCGCGCGCGCTGGAGCCGGCCCTGCAGTGCACGGCCGCCTTGCTGTCGCCATCGACCGGCATCGTCGACGCCCACACCCTGATGCTCAACCTCCTCGGCGATGCCGAAGCCCACGGCGCGGTGCTGGCGCTCAACAGCCCGGTGACGGGTGGCCGCGCGCTTGCCGACGGCGTGGTCATCGCCACCGGCGGCGCCGAACCGCTGCAGCTGCGCGCACGCACGGTGATCAATGCCGCCGGCCTTGGCGCCCCCGCACTGGCCGCCCGCATCGCCGGCCTCGACCCCAAGCAGCTGCCCATCGGCCGCTTCGCCAAGGGCAACTACTTCGCCCTCGACACGCGCGCGCCCTTCTCCCGGCTGATCTACCCGCTCCCCGAGGCTGCCGGCCTCGGCGTGCATCTCACCCTCGACCTGCAAGGGCGTGCACGCTTCGGCCCCGACGTCGAGTGGCTCGACCTGCCGGCGCACTGCAGCGACTTCGACTATCGCGTCGACCCAGGCCGTGCCGACGCCTTCGAAATCGCCATCCGCCGCTACTGGCCGGCCTTGCCCGCCGGCGCGCTGCACGCGGACTATGCCGGCATCCGCCCGAAGATCAACGCCCGCGACGAGGCTGCGGCAGATTTCCGCATCGACGGCGCGGCCGTCCATGGCGTGCCCGGACTGGTGAACCTGTTCGGTATCGAATCCCCCGGACTCACCGCCGCGCTGGCGATTGCCGAGCAGGTCGCCGCACTGGCACGAAACTGAACATCGTCGCTCAGGCGGCCGGCGCCTCATCCGCGGCCGCCGGCAGCCACAGACAGAGGCCCTTGTTGGCCTTCGCGATGCCCGCCAGCAGGTCGGCATGAGCGGCCTCCTCCGCGGCGCTGGCACGCAGCACACGCAGCTCCGGGCGCTCGACAGGAACCAGCTCACCGCCGTGATCGATCGCCGCCTCGACGTCGTCGAGGCCGATCATCAGGCTCTCCTGCCCGCGGGTCATCGCCAGATAGACCTCGGCGAGGATCTCGGCATCGAGCAGCGCACCGTGCAGGGTGCGGCGGCCGTTGTCGACCTGGTAGCGCTCGCACAGCGCATCCAGCGAGGCCTTCTTGCCGGGGTTCTGCTCCTTGGCCATCTTCAGGGTATCGACCACCCCGCTGCACAGCACGTCCAGCCGCGCGCGGCCGAGCAGTGACAGTTCGTGGTTGAGGAAGCCGACGTCAAAGGCGGCGTTGTGGATGACCAGTTCGGCGTCGCGCACGAAGTCCTCGAACTCCACCGCGACATCGCGGAAGCGCGGTTTGTCGGCGAGGAACTCGGCAGTGATGCCATGCACTGCCTCGGCCTCGGCGTCGATGCCACGCTCGGGGTTGAGGTAGACGTGGTAGTGGCGACCGGTGAGCGAGCGGTTGAGCAGTTCCACGCAGCCGATCTCGATCACACGATCGCCATTGCGCCAGTCCAGTCCGGTGGTTTCGGTATCGAGAACGATCTGTCTCATTGCCCTTCCTCAAAACAATCGACGGCACTGCGGGTCCTGCGCACGGCATCGACGCCGCGCCGCGCCAGTGCGTCGGCACGCTCGTTGTCCACGTGGCCGGCATGGCCGCGCACCCAGATCCAGTCCACGCTGTGCTGGCTGGCGGCCTTGTCGAGCGCCATCCACAGGTCGGCGTTCTTCACCGGCTCCTTGGCGGCCGTCTTCCAGCCGCGTGCCTTCCAGCCATGTATCCACTCCGAGATGCCCTTCTGCACGTACTGGCTGTCGGTGTGCACACGCGCATGCACGGGGCGCTTGAGCAGGCCCAGCGCACGGATCACCGCGAGCAGCTCCATGCGGTTGTTGGTGGTCTGCGGCTCACCGCCCCAGATCTCCTTCTCGTGGCTGCCCGCACGCAGGATCGCCCCCCAGCCGCCGGGGCCGGGATTGCCGCTGCAGGCACCGTCGGTAAAGATATCCACCACTTCGCTCATCGCTCGATCCTGTTCATCACTGCCGGGGGCTGAACCATACACCAAAGCCGCACCACCACAAGGCCTGGGGCCTGTTCTCATTCGCGCTGGCGGATCGTCATGGCGAATGAGAACAGGCCCTAAGCCTCGCCGCGGCCACTGCGCGAGGCCGGGCGCTGGGTGACCGGCGCCGCCCGCCGCGCAGACGCGCGCTGATCGCGCCAGTTGGGGGTGATCAGGCGCATCCCGTGGGTGCGCTTGACCCCGTGCATCAGGTAGGCCGCACCACACACCGGCCACCAGCGAGCGCCGACGGCTTCGATGCGCAGCCAGCGCTCCAGCCAGCGCTGGCTGCGCACGGCGGGAACGTAGCAACCGAACATGATGGCCTCGTTCTCCATCCCCAGCAGGGTCATCCAGTCACGCACGCGCAGCGGCGAAAGATACTGTCCGCGCCACGGAAAGGCACGCCCCTGGCGCGCCAGCAGGCGGCGCAGACCCCACAGGCTGTATGGATTGAACGAACTGACGATGACGCTGCCCTCGGGCACCAGCACGCGCTCGACCTCGCGCAGGACCTGGTGGGGGAAGGGCGAGAACTCCAGCACATGGGGCAGTACGACGAGGTCCAGGCTGGCACTGGCAAACGGCAGCGCCTCGGCACGGTTGATCACCCCAACCTCTCCCAGGCGCCCACTGCGCAGGCGGAAGGGCATGCGGTTGGCACGCAGCAGGTCGATCTCCGGGAGACCGATCTGGACGGCGTGATAGCCGAAGATGTCGCTCACCGCATGGTCGAAACTGGCCTGTTCCCAGGCCATCAGATGGCGGCCGAGAGGTGTTTGCAGCCAGTCGGAGAGACTGAGGATTGACATGGGCAGCGCACGCTTCAGAATCCGGGCATGGACATTATCGCCCTTCCCGCCCTGCGCGATAACTATATCTGGCTGCTGCGCGCCGGCACCCGTGCGGTGGTGGTGGATCCGGGAGAGGCCGCGGTGGTCGATGCCGCCCTTGCCGCCCACGGCCTGAGCCTGGCCGCCATCCTGGTCACCCACCACCACGCCGACCACACCGGCGGCATTGCCGCACTGCGCGATCGCCACGGCGCCGCGGTCTACGGCCCGGCGGGCGAGGCCATCGCCACCGTTGGCCACCCCCGGCACGAGGGCGACTGCGTACGCATCGACGGCTTTGCCGACGGTTTCACGGTGCTGGAGGTGCCGGGGCACACCAGCGGCCATATCGCCTGGCTGCACGGCAAGGCGCTGTTCTGCGGCGACACGCTGTTCTCGGCCGGCTGTGGACGCCTGCTCGGCGGCAGCGCCGCACAACTGCACGCCTCGCTGCGCCGTCTTGCCGATCTTCCGGACGATACCGCGATTTACTGCGCCCATGAGTACACGCTGGCCAACCTGGCCTTCGCGCGTGCGGTGGAAGCGCACAATCCGGCGCGTGACGCCCATGCCGCGCAGTGCGCGCAACGGCGTGCCCACGGCCTGCCCACCCTGCCCTCGCAGATCGCCGTGGAGAAACGCATCAACCCCTTCCTGCGCACCTCCGAGGCGGCCGTACGCGCAGCCGTGGCAGCCCACTGCGGACGCACACCGGCGGACGATGCGGAGTGTTTTGCCGAACTGCGACGCTGGAAGGACAGCTTCTGAAGATCCGCCCGCTCGGAATGTGTGAAGAAATCGTCGCCAGCGGGTCGATGGCAAGGCGTGCGGCGCACAACAGCCGAGGCATGTCAGATCGACAGGCGAAGGAGCGCGCACCGCACAACGCTGCCGGCGTCACGCGCAGCAGATTGATGGCACATTTCAGGTCGACGCTGCGGCGGCGGCAGCGACCTCGACGCGGTTGCGGCCATTCTTCTTGGCCTCGTAGAGCGCCGCATCGGCACTCTTGAGCAGGCGAACAAAGCCGTTGTCGTCGCCACGGGCGGGGTACTCACAGGCCAGGCCGAGGCTCAGCGTCACCACCCGCGACACCGCCGAGAAGCGGTGGGTGATGGCCAGCCCCTGGACGGCCTCGCGCAGCGCCTCGGCAACCGCCCGCGCACCAGTCTGGTCGGTATCGGGAAGGATGGCGGCGAACTCCTCGCCGCCATAGCGCGCCACCATGTCGGAAGGCCGATGCAGGGTTTCGGCCAGCGTGCGGGCGACGGCCTTCAGGCACTCGTCGCCGACCTGATGCCCGTAGTTGTCGTTGAAGGGCTTGAAGAAATCCACGTCCATCAGCAACAAGGTCAGCGGCCGGCCGTCGCGCGCGCAGCGCCGCCATTCCTTCAGCAGGGTCTCGTCGAAGCGGCGGCGGTTGGCGATGCCGGTGAGGCCATCGGCCGAGGACAGGCGGGTGAGCTCGCGATTGGCCTCATCGAGCTTGCGGGTCAGCACCAGCAGCGAGTAGCGCATCTGCGCGATACGCTGCATGGCGCGTACCTTGGCCTTCAGCACCACCTCGGAGACCGGTTTGATGAGGTAATCGTCACCGCCGACCTCGATGCCGCGCTGCAGGTCTTCATCACTGGTGCGCGCGGTGAGGAAGAGGATGGGGGTCCACTCGCCGTCGCGTTCGAGCTGGCGCAGGCGCTGGGCGACCTCGAAGCCATCCAGTCCGGGCATGATGATGTCGAGCAGGACGAGATCCGGACGCTCGCGCTTGAAAGCCTCGATGCCGGACTCACCATCGCGCGCATGCACCGCCTCCAACCCCATCTTGCCAAGCTGGTGGCAGACCAGGGTCGCACTGGTGAGCGTATCCTCGATGACCAGAGCCTTCATGAACAGGCACTTTCCGCAGTCGTGCTAAGGGCGTAATCGTAGCAGGTGAACCCCGCATCGTTGTTAGTTTCAGGGCCTCTCGCACGCATAATTTGACCTATATCCACGACACTCGTTAGACTGCCGTCCTGTTTTGGCCAAAAGCATCTCATCCATGGCGCCAACCGTCGTCCGCATCGCCCTTGCCCTCAGCCTCGTGCAGGCCGGAACGGGTTTCGCCGGCGACACGCCCGCTGCCCCCACCCAGCTTGCCATGCTGGGCCATGGCCTGAACGCCCAAATCCCTGCACAGCCTGGCTCCGCAGCAGCCGTCGACCTGGTCACGCCCCTGCCGCGCGTGCTGACGCTTGACCTCACCCGCGACGCCAACGACATCTGGGACCGCATCCGCCGCGGCTTCGCCATGGCCGACCTCGACAGCGAGCGAGTGGCCCATTACGAGCAGTTCTACCTCGAACGTCCGCGCTTCCTGCAACAGGTATTCACCCGCGGCGGACGCTACCTCTACCACATCATCAACGAGCTCGAACAGCGCGGCCTGCCGGCCGAACTAGCGCTGCTGCCGATGGTGGAGAGCAACTACAACCCGCTCGCCTACTCCCGCGCCCATGCTTCGGGCCTCTGGCAGTTCATTCCGTCCACCGGCCGTCACTACAGCCTGACCCAGGACAAATGGGTGGACGAACGCCGCGACATCGTCGCCTCCACCGATGCCGCGCTCAGCTATCTGCAGCACATCTACGAGATGCATGGCGACTGGCACCTCGCCCTGGCCTCCTACAACTGGGGAGAAGGTGCGGTCGGGCGCGCCCGGCAGCGCAACGAGAGCGCCGGTCTGCCGACCGAGTACCGCGACCTGCGCATGCCCAGCGAGACGGCCAACTACGTGCCCAAGCTGCAGGCGCTGAAGAACATCGTCCTCAACCCCGAGCGCTTCGGCTTCGAGCTGCCCTACGTGCCCAACCGCCCGCACTTCGTCACCGTGGAATCCCCGGTCGGCGTTGATCTGGCCACCGCTGCACATCTCGCGGAGATGTCCATCGAGGATTTTGTCGCCCTCAACCCGTCTTTCAACCGCCCCGTGATCACCCGCGCCGGCCATCAACTGGTGGTACCGGTCAGCGTCTCCGAACGTTTCGTCGAGCGCCTGCAGACCCTTGCCGAATCCGCCCCGGGATGGACGACCTACCGCCTCAAGCGTGGTGAAAGCCTGGAAAGCGTTGCCCGCCGCCACCGCCTTACGCTCACCCAGCTACGGGAGCTCAACGGCCTTGGCAGTCGTGTGCGTGTCACCACCGGCCACGCCCTGCTCGTCCCCGACGGCGCCGATCCGCGCGGCGCCCTCGCCGCAGCCAGCACCATTCCCCTGCAGGTACGCGCTGCAGCAACGCAAAGAAGGCGCTGACTCGCTCAGAAGCCGCACTCAATCATCAAGTGGCACGGCGACCAGGGCACTCACCCATACGGGTCGATCACTGTCGGGGTAAATGACGCGGAACCAGTCGTCGCGGCGTTCCAGCACTTCCAGGGTCTCGCCTGCCCGCGCCTGCGCGGCAATGCCGGCAGCGGTATCGGGCTCGCTGCGCAGATTGGCGGTTGCGGCGCGGATGCGTACATTGGGCAGCAGACGGCGGGCGCTCTGCGCGCTGTCCTTCAGCACCGCCAGACCCCCATCGTCGATCGCACGCAGCAACCAGTCTAGCGCCCGCCGGGCATCCCGCCGCACACCGAGGCCGTCGGCATGCAGTGCGGCCATGCGTAGCTGGCTGGCGACATGCCCGGCCTCCGCAGCCTTGCCGTACCACACCGCTGCCGCACCCATGTCAGCCAGACTGACCACACCAAACTCATACAGTGCGCCGAGCGCCGCCATCGCCTCGACATCGCCGCCACGCGCAGCGCTTATCACCTCGCGGGCGCTGTCGAGCAGCCCGAACGCTGCTTCGGCATCGACCGCATGCAGCGCCATCAGCGCCGCCGAGCGCAGCTCGCGGCGTCCCGGCAGCGCTTCAGGCTCTTCCACCGGCGCGAGCTGATGAGGCGCCAGCATCGCCACCTGCATCCCCACCCGCTCGCCGGCCCCCGTTGCCGGCAGGCAGGCGAGCGCCAGCGCACCGCTGAGCAGCGCGGCAAGTGGCAAGGGACGAAGGCGGGCTCTCATGTCAGGCATCCTGATCCTGTCGTTTTCCCCGGGGAGTTTCTGGGATGAAACCCCCCAAGGCATTTTGCTGTTTTTGTCATTTTAGTCAGCATTTTCACAAATTAACAGGATGCCGAGTTTTTCTACATTCTGATCAGTATCTATTTCAGATTTGCCGCATCCGCCACAGCCCATAAATCCCCAGCACTACAGCACTGCAGGCGGTAGCCGACGCCGGAAAGGGTGACGATGGGGTCGGGTTGACCGTGCTGCGCAAGCTTCCTGCGCAACCGATAAACCAGTGCGGTGACCGTCTCCGGATTGCTCACCCGGGCGACCTCAGCAAGACGGTCGAGGAGGCGGTCACGGCTCACCACGCCCGCGCGCGCGCTGGCCAGCATATGGAGGAGTTCGTACTCGGCGCGGGTCAGCTGGATTCTGTGTCCATCGGCATGCACGACGGCACGCAACGCTTCGTCGATACGCCAGCCGCAGAACGCCGGCAGCGCGCCCGCGCCAAGATATTCCACCTGCGGCCGGCGGCGGCGCAGCGCGTTGCGGATGCGCAATTCCAGTTCCCTGGCGCTGAAGGGCTTGGCGATGTAGTCGTCGGCGCCGATCTCCAGCGAACGCTCGCGGCTGAAGCCGTCCTCGCGCCCGGAAACAACGAAGAGCAAGGTGTCCGCACGCTGTCGCAGGGCGGCGAGCAGATCGAGTCCGTCACAGTCGGGCAGATTGAGGTCGAGGAGGATGAGGTCGAAGGAGGACTCTGCGATGGCGGCGCGAAACTCGCCGCCGTTGACGGCTCCCCTGACGCGGTATCCGGCCAGTGCCAGATACTCACGCATCACCTCATACAGTGCCGTGTCGTCCTCGACGATGAGGATGCACGCTTGCGGTACTGCCTGGGGTACCCGCTCTTCGCCCTTCATCTGTCCAGTTCCCTGTCCCACCGCAACCTGGCGGGGAGATCTGCCTCAAGACGCCTGTTTCAGAATACCTTGCTCTTGATAAACAGCTCGCGCATGCCCGTATCGACCTTGACGACGTGATCGAGCAGCCAGGAGCGCAGAAACTGGCTGACGTGCTCGCTGTGCTGGCGCACCGCAGCCTGTGGATCGTCGCTGTCGACGATGGCCTGCTCGACGGTCTTGCGCAGCAGTTTCAGGCTGTCGAGCAGCTTGCGGTGCTCGCCCTTGTGCTCGTCGAGGTGGCGATAGCCCCAGGCGACCTGGATCTTCTCCTCGCGTTCGAAATGCTCGTGGGCGTAGCGTTCGAGTTCATCGAAGGCCATCGAAAGCTGTTCGATGTGTTCGGGATGGCGCAGGACCAGTTCTACGGTGTTGACGAGATAGATCAGCAACTGGTGATCGGCGTCGATCTCCGGATGGCCGATGGCCAGCTGCTTGCGCCAGAAGATTGCCAAGACGGACTCCTCAGCGGGAAATTGATGATCCTAGAAACCGCAGTTGGACGTGTTCGAGTGTGCGTCTGGCGAGCCGTCTGGCAAGGCGAGACGACTCGGCATGGTCTTCCACGGCCGGATTTGCACATCCGACCGGCTCCGGCGGCGCGGCGCATGCGCCGCGAAACCCCGCCTCCGCCCCTGCAAGGAGGAGCAACGCAGCCAGGCGGCTCGCCAGGCGTGCAATCGGACACGTAGCGGACTCACCCACCGGGTGAAAGTCGTCATCAGCACACATTCCAAGCCATGTATGGCATTCGAGGTCATTTGGAGCGATCAACTGCGGTTTCTAGGATGATTGCACGAGGATAGCGGCAGCAGGCGCGGACGTCATGAATGAAAGCTGAACGAGCGTGACGATTTGAACATCAGCGCGCACTTATTCACGCCCGCGGCGCCTCTGCGCCCAGCGGATGGTGGCAATGCAGCAGATGGCCGCCGGCCAGTGCGCGCGGAGGCGGATAGCTGCGGCGGCAGAGCTCGTCGGCATGAGGGCAGCGCGGATGGAAATGACAGCCGGACGGCGGCGCCAGCGCCGAGGGCAGTTCAGCGGCGGGCGCGGCCGTGGCTGGCGCCGGCGCGGCGGCGTCGATGCGCGGAATCGCCGCACGCAGCATGCGGGTGTAGGGATGGGCGGGCGCACCGAGCACCTGCGCGGCGCTACCGCTCTCGACGATGCGACCGAGGTACATCACCGCGACTTCGTCGGCGAGGTATTCGACCACGGCCAGGTTATGGGTGATGAACAGGTAGGCCAGCCCCATCTCGCGCTGCAGTTCGCGCATCAGGTTGAGCAGTTGCGCCTGCACCGAAACGTCCAGCGCGCTGGTCGGCTCGTCGCACACCAGCACCCGTGGCGATACCGCCAGGGCGCGGGCAATGGCGATGCGCTGGCGCTGGCCGCCGGAGAATTCGTGCGGATAGCGGTTGCGCATCGCGGCACTCAGGCCGATGCGTTCGAGCAGCGCATCGGCGCGGCGGCGGCGCTCGCCATCGTCGGCGCCGACTCCGAGCGCCTGCATGCCCTCTTCGATGATGGCGCCGATGCTCATGCGCGGGTTGAGCGAGGCAAAGGGATCCTGGAACACCATTTGCATCGCGCGGCGCATCGGCAGCAGTTGCGCCGCCGTGCGCCCGGCCAGTTCCTCGCCATCCAGGCGCACGCTGCCGGCGTTGGCGGCGATCAGTTGCAGCAGCGCCTTGCCGACGGTGGTCTTGCCACAGCCCGATTCGCCGACCAGGGCCAGGGTGCGCCCGCGGTGCAGATCCAGGCTGACCCCATCGACGGCGCGCACCTGGCCCACGGCACGGCGCAACAAACCCTTGCGCACGGGGAAATGGACCTGCAGGTCGCGCACGCTGAGGACGGCCTGCGGCGTACCCGGCGTAGCCGGCGGAAACGGCGCTGGCAATGCGCTCGCCAGCACCGCGGCGGAGGCATTGTCGGCATACAGATGGCAGCGCACCGCGCGCGTGCCACGCTGCTGCCACGCCGGCGCCTGAGTGCGGCAGAGGGCCATCACCTGCGGGCAGCGTCCGGCAAAGCGGCAACCGGCGAAAGCCTGGTCGAGCCCCGGGACGCTGCCGCCGAGGGCATCGAGCGGGCGCTCGCGCTGTGCGGCATCGGGCAAGGCGGCAAAGAGCTTGCGCGCATAGGGGTGCAGCGGCGCGGCGAAGAAGTCCGCGCGCGGCGCGCTCTCCACCAGTTCGCCGGCATACATCACGCCGACGCGGTGGGCCATGCGCGCGACCACGCCCAGATCGTGGGTGATCAGCAGCATGCCCATGCCGCGTTCGGCCTGCAGCCTGGCAAGCAGGTCGAGCACCTGGACCTGGATGGTGACATCGAGCGCGGTGGTGGGCTCGTCGGCAATGAGCAGTTCGGGGTCGCCGGCCAGCGCCATGGCAATCATCACGCGCTGCTTCATGCCGCCGGAGAACTGGAAGGGGTAATCGTCGAGGCGCCGCCCGGCATCGGCGATACCCACCGCCTCAAGCAGGCGGCGCGCTTCGGCGCGTGCTGCGGCACCACGCAGGGCGCGGTGACGGGCGAGCACCTCGGCGATCTGGGCATGTACCGTCATCACCGGGTTGAGGCTGGTGCCCGGCTCCTGGAAGACCATGCCGATGCGCCCGCCGCGCACCGCACGCATGGCGGCCTCGCTGCATGCGAGCAGATCCTCGCCACCAAGCTGCAAGGCCTGCGCCTCCAGGCCTGCGCTGTCGGGCAGCAGGCGGGCGATGGCCAGCGCGGTCATCGACTTGCCACAGCCCGATTCGCCGAGCAGGGCCAGGGTCTCGCCGCCATGAAGGGTGAAATCGACCCCTGCCACCGGTGTCAGCAGGGCGTCGCGGGTGCGGATGCGCACCCGCAACCCGCTCACCGCCAGCAAGGGGGGAGCGGGCTCGTGCTGCGGGCGTGGCTCAGTGGTGATGGCCACCCTCGCCATGGACGTGGCCGTGGGCGATTTCCTCGGCACTGGCCGGGCGCACTTCAGCGACGGTAATGTCGAACACCAGCGCCATCCCGGCCAGCGGGTGATTGCCGTCGACCACTACCTTGCCGTCGGCGATGTCGGTAATGCGGTAGAGCATCTCTTCCTCGCCGTCATCGGTGACGCGCTCGAAGGACATGCCGATCTCGATGTTGTCGGGGAACAGCGCAGCGTCCTCGATCAGCACCAGTTCTTCCTCGTAGGGCCCGAAGGCGTCCTCGGGCTGCAGCTTGACCTGGAACTGCTCGCCCACCGGCTTGCCCTGCAGCACCTCTTCGAGCACCGGGAAGATGCCGTCGTAGCCGCCGTGCAGGTAGACCAGGGGGTGGGCGCCGTCGTCGATCATGTTGCCGTCCGGGTCACGCACGGTGTAGTTGAGGGTTACGACGGTGTTCTTGGCGATTTGCGCTTGCATGATTGGGTTTCCAGTTCCTTGACCAGTTCAAAGACCGCGGCGGCATGGCCGCGGGGCGTGACATCGTGGAGCGCGTGGCGGATCACGCCCTGTTTGTCGATGACGAAGGTCGTCCGCCGCACGCCCATCTTCTTCACACCGTCGACCTCCTTCTGCTGCCAGACGTCGTACAGCCTGCACACCTCGGTATCGGGATCCGACAGCAGGCGCACCGACAGTCCGTGCTGATCGCGGAACTCGGCGTGGGTGAGACAGTCGTCGGGGCTGACGCCCACCACGATGCAGTCATGACGGGCAAAATCGCCTTCATGGTCGCCGAAATCGGCGGCCTGCAGCGTGCAGCCCGGCGTGTTGTCGCGTGGATAGAAATAAAGCACCACATGATGCCGGCCGCGCTCGGCGGCCAGTTCGAACATTTCCATGTCCGCATCCGGCAGTGCGAATGGTGGTGCGATGTCTCCGCTCTGCAGCATGGGCTCCTCCCTGACGTGCGGACGATTCTAGCAGACTGTCGGCGTCGGGCGTTCGTGCCGGCACGGCACCCAAGGCTTTCCCGGCGCAAGACTCGACGGCGGCACATCAACTGTTTAAACTTACACCGAGCAAGCACAAAGCCACAGACCGCCCTGCCGCCATCTCAGCCGGAACAGCCGCCATGCCGCCGCACACCACCGACCTCACCGCCCGCCAGCTGGAAATCCTCGACTTCATCCGCAGCACCGTCGATGACAGCGGCCGTCCGCCCACCCGCCTCGAACTGTGTGCAGCCTTCGGCTTCCGCTCCCCCAATGCAGCCGAATCGCACCTGCGCGCACTGGCTGCCAAGGGCGCCATCGAACTCGACGAAGGGCGCGCACGCGGCATCCGCCTGCCCGGCGGCAGCGGTCTGCCACTGGTTGGCCGGGTGGCCGCAGGCAGCCCCATCCTCGCCACTGAACACGTCGAAGCGCGTTTCCAGCTCGATCCCGGGCTGTTCACCCCGCGTGCCGATTACCTGCTGCGCGTGCGCGGCATGAGCATGCGCGACGCCGGCATCCTCGAAGGCGACCTCATCGCCGTACACCGGCAGCAAGAAGCGCGCAACGGCCAGATCGTCGTCGCCCGCGTCGATGACGAAGTCACCGTGAAGACCTTCCGGCGCCGTGGCGCACAGGTCGAACTGCTCCCCGCCAACCCCGACTTCGCCCCCATCGTGCTCGGTGCCGGCAGCGCCGCGCTGAGCATCGAGGGCATCATGGTCGGCCTCATCCGCAACGGCTGAGCCCGCCCCCACCGCGCCCACCGGAAAACAGGAGTGAGCCATGGGCGCACCATCCGCCGCACTTGCCAGCCTGCCTGCCGGGCTGGTCTGGCAGGGCAACCAGCTTGCTGCCGCCAGCCGCCCTGCCCACCCCACCGGTTTTGCCGAACTCGACGCCGAACTGCCGGGCGGGGGCTGGCCGGGGGGTGCGCTCACCGAACTCATTGCCACGACTCCCGGCATCGGTGAGCTGAGCCTGCTGCTGCCGCTGATGCGGCGCACCGGCGCGCAGCAGTGGCTGGCCTTCATCGCCCCGCCGCTGCTGCCCTACGCACCAGCCCTGCATGCAGCGGGCGTCCCCCTCGAACGCGTGCTGCTGGTGCGCAACGGCGATGCCGCGCAGACCCAGTGGGCGATCCGCCAGGCCTGTTCCTCGGGCGCCTGCAGTGCAGTGCTGGCCTGGCCGGCGCAAACCGACAACGCCTCCCTGCGCCGCCTGCAGCTGGCCGCAGAGGCATCGGCCACCCCGCTCTTCCTCTTCCGCCCCCCGGCAGCTGCCGCCCAAGCCTCGCCAGCCGTCCTGCGCCTGCAGCTGAGCGCCGCCCCTGGCGGAGTCAGCATCCACATCCTCAAACGCCGCGGCCCGGCCGCCAGCGCAGCCCTGCACCTGCGCCTGCCCGCCCGCACCGATACCACTGCGCCGCCCCATGCTGTGGCTTGCCCTGCACCTGCCCGATCTGCCCCTGCAGGTATTTACCCGCGCTGCGCCTGACGACGCTGCCACTGCAGTCACCGTGCACCAGCCGCGTGCACAGGTCATTGCCGTCAGCGCCAGCGCACGTGCGCGCGGCGTGCACCCCGGCTGCAGCATTGCCGCCGCCCTGGCAATGGCGCCGCAGATCGTCCTCCATGCACGACGCCCGGAACTCGAACAGGCCACCCTGGAGGAACTTGCCGCCTGGGCCGGGCGCTACACGCCGCAGCTCAGCATCGCCGCCCCGGACACCGTCCTGCTCGACATTGCCGCCAGCCTGCGCCTGTTCGGCGGCCTGCAGATGCTGGCGGGTGAGATCGGCAGCGCCGTCGCCGCACTCGGCCTGCACGTCCACCACGCCGTGGCACCCACCCCACGCGCCGCACAATGGCTGGCACAGCACCGTCCGGGATGCCTGATCGACGGCACACACGGCTGGCAGGAAGTCCTCGACGAGTTGCCCGTCGACCTGCTCGCCGGCGCCGGCGTCAGCACCGCCGTGCTCGAGCTGCTCGCCACCCTCGGCATCCGCAGCCTCGGCCAGGCCCGCCGCCTGCCACGCGCCGGGCTGGCCCGCCGCCAGGGCGCCGCAGTGCATGCGCTGCTTGCCCAGGCATGCGGCGAGGTCGCCGACCCGCGCCTGTCCTACCAGCCTCCCGAACGCCATCGCGGCCACTTGCTGCTGCCTCACCCGAGCACCCGCATCGAGCCCCTGCTGTTCGCCGTCAGCCGTCTCTTCGCCGCGCTCGAAGGCTGGCTGTGGGCACACCAGGCAGTGCTGGAAGACTGCCGCCTGGTGCTCGAACATGAACACCATCCGCCCACCATCGTCGACATCCACAGCACCACGCCGACGCGCGCGCAGACGCAATTGCTCGTCCTCGCCCGCGAGCACCTGGCCACCCTCACCCTGCCTGCAGCGGTCGTGGCGATGGCCCTGGAAAGCGGTCCAGCGCAGCGCGCCGCACAGCGCAGCGGCGATCTCTTCGGCCCAGCCGGCGGCAAGGACGGGGATGCCGCCCTGCTCGCCGACCGCCTGCGTGCACGCCTGGGCGCGGAACGGGTCGGCAGCCTGTGCCTGCATGCCGATCACCGCCCCGAGAGGGCCTGGGGCATCACCGCCGCAGGCCGCCGCGGCAACTGCGACAGTCTGCCCGCCGCCCCCCGTCCGCTGTGGCTGGCACAGGCGCCACGGCAGGTCGGACGGGCAACGCTGACCCTGCTCGAAGGCCCCGAGCGCATCGAATCGGGGTGGTGGGACGGCGCGCCGGTGCGGCGCGACTACTACCTTGCCCGCGACAGCCGCTGCGCGCTGTGCTGGGTGTTCGAGGATCTCGACCAGCCCGGGCAATGGTATGTGCATGGGCTGCATGGCTGAACTGCCGGGCGGGGGCGATTCCCTGTACACTTGGCCCTTTTAGCCGCGACACCGACCATGCCCCTGCTGCCCCAGCCCCGCGAACACGAACTGCCCGGCGACTACGCGCGCCGCTGCGCCGCTTACGCGCTGCTTGCCCTGCTCTTCGGGGTCGCCACGTCAACCTGGCTGTTCCTGCGCCTGCCGGAGATCTGGGCCCAGGTGATGCCACTCGAAGGTGCCACCTTCATGCTCACCGCCACCCTGCTCGGCGGTGTCATGGCGGTGCTGCCCATCGTCGCCGTGGTCGGCTTCATCCTCAGCCTGTGGTATGGCGTGGAAAGCGTATACCGGCCGCGGGCACGCAGCACGCCGCTGGCCGACCGCATCATCGTCACCCTCGGCCTGCTGGTATGGTTCGCGCCGGCGCTGGCGGCCGTTGGCGCCGCAGTGCAGGCCATGCTCAGCGGCCGCATCCACTTCGTGCGCCCGCCGCGCGACTACTTCCTCGCCACCGACCCCACCGCCTTCTGGCAAGGGGTGGGATTCTGGCTGATCATGGCCGGCCTGTTCGCCTTCCTCGCCTCGCGTTACTGGGCACCGCGACTGTTCCCCGGGCGCCACAGCGAGAACGCCTGAGCGCGGCTCACTGCCCCAGCCAGGCGCGACGCAGCTGCTGCGCCGCCACGCTGGCGCGCGGCAGCGCCGCCAGCGTGACCTGATCGGCCGGCGGCACCCCCAGCTCGACCTCGAAACACATCAGTTCGTCGCGCCGGAAGGCGTGCACCTGCACCCGTTCGCCGGGCCGGCGGCGGCCCAGCAGGGCATCAACGGCATTGGCAGTAGCAGCTTTCAGGCCGTCGATGGCGACCAGCACATCACCGGCCGCCAGGCCGGCGCGCTGTGCCGGGGCGTCGCTGTATACCGTTGCCAGGCGGGCCTCAGCAGCGCCGCTGGCGAACTTCACCCCCAGCCACGGCAGCGCTGCCGCCGCAGCCGCCCGCCAGCCAATGCCGAAAGGCTTCAGCAGGCGCGCCAGCGGCAGATCAGCGGTACCCTCGACGGCGCGCCGCAGCCAGCGCGCCAGCGCCGTACCGCCCACCTCGGCGACGGCGGCAAAAATGCCATCCTCGGGCACCCCCGGCGTTCCGCTGCCATGGCGCCGCCACAGCACGCGCATGACCTCGTCGAGACTGCCTCCCTGCCCTGCTGCGCGCAGTTGCAGGTCGAGGGCGAGCGCCACCAGGGCGCCCTTGGCGTAGTAGCTCACCACCTCGTTGGGGGTGTTCTCGTCCTGGCGGTAGTACTTGGTCCACGCATCGAAGCTCGACTCCGCCAGGCTCTGGCGCTTGCGCCCGGGCCCGCGCAGGACCGCGGAGATGCTCTTGCCGAGCAGGCCGAGATAGTCATCGACGCCGATCACCCCGCTGCGCACCAGGGCGAGATCGTCGTAATAGGAGGTGAAGCCTTCGAAAGCCCACAGCAGTGCAGTGTGGTTTTCACGGCTCAGATCATAGGGCACGAAGGCCGCCGGCTTGATGCGCTTGACGTTCCAGGTATGGAAGTACTCATGGCTGCACAGGCCGAGAAACTGGCGGTAGCCGTCGGTGGGCACCTTCATCCCCTGCCAGGGCAGATCGGCGCGGCTGGTCAGCAACGCGGTGGAGGCGCGATGCTCCAGCCCGCCATAGCCCTCGCCCACCACCATGGTCAGGAAGGCGTAGTAGTCCATCGGCGGTGGCGCACCGAAGAGGTCGATCTGCCACTGGCAGATGCGTGCCAGATCGGCGCACAGGCGCTCGCCATCGCAGTCGTGGCGGCCACTGAGGGCGATTTCGTGGGCGACCCCGGCGGCCTCGAAAGCGTACACGGTGAAGCGCCCCATCTCCACCGGGTGGTCGATCAGCTCCTCGTAATCGGCGGCGCGGTAACGCCCGAAGGCATGGGAGCGCACCCCGCCGGCCGGCGGCATCGCGGTGATCACCCGCCAGTCGGCAAGCTCCGCGTCCGCGGGCGGCAGGATGTCCACCTCGCAGGGACAGTGCTCCTGCCCATGGACGCGCAGGAAGACGCTGCTGCCGTTGAAGAAGCCGTGCGTGCGGTCAAGATGAGCGCTGCGCACCGAGAGATCCCACGCATAGACCTCGCAATGCACACTCAGGGCCTGCCCGCCGGGCACCGGCGCCGCGCGCCAGGTCTGCTTGTCGAGTTTCTCCAGGGCCACCGCACGGCCACCCGCTTCGGCACGGATGGCGACGATGTGCCGGGCGAAGTCGCGGATCATGTAGCTGCCGGGTATCCAGGCCGGCAGACTGAAGAGCTGCCCGCCCGCAGCCGGGCCGGCAACCGTGCAGGTGACGGCGAAAAGGTGGGCGGCAGGGTCGAGCGCGCAGATGCGGTACTGGAGTGGAGCGGTCATGGCCGGAGACGGAGGACGGAAGGGAGCGATTCTACGTCCTTTGCGCCTCCCGCCCGCGGCACTGCACAAGAATTGGGCAGTGCCGCAAAACGCCTTTGCCTCAGTCACCTGCGCAAGGGCCCCACAACTTGTCCACAGGCCTGTCCACGCTGGATGGGGATAGATCTCCACCCCGGGCGCGCTCCCGGCATCCGCGCCGCGGATCGCCGGGGACGCCGGGAGCAGGCCCTACTCCCGTGAATGCTGGCGCGTGCGGCGCGGCGCACGCGGATGCTGCTCGCCGGCGGCGTGGCGCGCTGCGGTCATTTCCGCCAGCGCCCCGGCGACGCGTTCGTTGAGCGTGCCGCGCGGCAGGATGCCCTTGGCGTCGGCAACCCCGGCGGGCATGCCGGTGAGCACCTCCATGGCCTGATCGACACTGTCCACCGCATGGATGGCAAAGCGTCCGGCCGCCACTGCGGCAACGACGTCCTCGCGCAGCATGAGATGGCGCACGCAGGCCTGCGGAATCACCACGCCCTGCTCGCCGCTCAGCCCGCGCGCGACGCAGAGGTCGTAGAAACCCTCGATCTTCTCGTTCACCCCGCCGATGGCCTGCACGCCACCGAACTGGTTGATCGATCCGGTGATCGCCAGCGACTGGCGGATGGGCACCCCGGAAAGGGCGGAAAGCAGCGCGCACAGCTCGGCGAGGGAGGCTGAATCGCCCTCCACCGGGGCATAGGACTGCTCGAACACCAGACTGGCGGACAGCGACAGCGGCTGGTGACGGGCGTAACGGCTGGCGAGGAAGGCCGACAGGATCAGCACGCCCTTGGAGTGGATGGCGCCACCGAGTTC
Source organism: Pseudothauera lacus (assembly GCF_003034845.1). Taxonomy (GTDB): domain Bacteria; phylum Pseudomonadota; class Gammaproteobacteria; order Burkholderiales; family Rhodocyclaceae; genus Pseudothauera; species Pseudothauera lacus. The sequence continues at coordinate 254,573 of NZ_PZKC01000001.1, forward strand.
GGTTTCGCGCTCGATGTCGACCACGTCGCCGTCCCCCAGGCGCACCGTCGCGGTGATCCGCATCGGATGGCCGAAGCGCTCGCCGCCCAGCTCGACCACCACCAGGCCGTTGATCTGCCCGGAACGCGCACCTGCGGTATCGATCAGCGTGGTGCCGTCGAGCATGCTTTCGCGCACACGCTCGGCGTAGCGCCCGAAACGCCGCGCGCGCGCGGCGATGGCCTGGTCGACGTGGGCCCGCTCGACCTGCGCCACAGCGCCCTGACGGGCGAGCAGATCGGCTTCACGCATCACGTCGGCGAGCAGGCGCAGCTGCAGGGTGAGGCGGCCGCTGTCCTCGGCCACCCGCGCGGCGTGCTCGACCAGCCGCGCCACCGCAGCGCCGCCGAATGGCTGCAGCGCAGACTTGCGCGCCATGCCGGCGAGCAGGCGGGCGAACTGCAGTTCGCTGGCGGGGTTGCGCGGCAGATCCTCGTCGAAGTCGGCCGCCACCTTGAAGAGCTCGGGAAAATCGCTGTCGTTCTCGTTGAGAAGATAGAACAGCTCGCGCTCGCCGATCAGCACCACCTTCAGCTCGCACGGCACCGGCTGCGGCTCGAGGGTCAACGGGGCATTCCAGCCCTGCGCCTCGGAAGGCGGCTCGATACGCACCTCGCCACTGCGCAGGACGCGCTTGAGGGCCTCCCAGGCATAGGGATGGCTGAGCAGGCGCTCGGCGTCGAGCACCAGGTAGCCCCCGGCGGCACGCTGCAGCGCACCGGCACGGATGAGGGTGAAGTTGGTGGTCACCGTACCCATCTGTGCCAGATGTTCGATGCGCCCGACGAGTCTGGCGACCGCCGGGTTGTCCTCGCTGATCACCGGCGCGCCGCAGGTGGCAGCGTTGTCGACGAGCACGTTGACCTGGTAGCGGTGGAAGCCGCTGACGCCCTCCTCGTCGTCGTCGCCGTCGTCATCCTCGTCGCCGCGCCGCCACACCGTGCCGCTGTCGAGGAGATCGGCGGCAATGGCGTCGAGCAGGCGGCCGACTTCCGGCAGGTCGGCATGGCGGGCACGGACCTCGCGCATCAGGTGGGCGACCACTGGTGCCAGCGCATCGCGCCCGGCACGCACGATGGCCTCGTGCAGGCTCTTGCGCCAGCCCGGGAACTGGTCGAGCAGATCGGCGAGGCGGTCGCTCCACACGTCAACGAGGGTCTCGCAGGCCTTGCGGTCTTCCGCCGGCAGGGCCTCGAAAGCTTCCGGACTGAGCGGCTCACCGTTGCGGCTGGGGGCGAAGACGAAGCCCTGTGGCGTGCGCAGCAAGGCCAGGCCATCGGCGGCGCAGGCATGGCCGATCTCCTGCAAGGCGCGTTCCTCGCGGTCCTGATGGGCTTCCTGGAGGGCTTCGATACGCTTGCTGTGGGTGTCGCTGTCGAGCGCAGCCTCGATCGCCGGACGCAACTCGCGGATGAAGGTCTGCATGTCCGCGCGCAGGGCGGCGCCGCGACCGGCCGGCAGGGTCAACAGACGCGGGCTGAGCGGATGATCGAAGTCATGGACGTAGCACAGGTCCGCAGGCTGCGGACGACTGGCGGCCATCTCGCGCAGCACGCGCAGGGTGGTGGCATGGCGCCCGGTGCCGGGCGCACCGAGGACGAAGACGTTGTAGCCGCGGTGGTTCATGCCGAGGCCGAAGCGCAACGCCTCGTCGGCGCGGGCCTGGCCCAGGCTGCCGGGCAGTTCTTCGAGTTCGTCGGTGCTGGCAAACGGCAGGCGGCCGGGATCGCAGGGCGTGCGCAGGCGCCCGGCATCGAGGGCGCGGCTGGGGACGGTCATGCTGAATGGTGCTCCTTGGGCTGTGCGTTGGAACGCTGCCCCTTCAGCGGGGCAGCAACGCAGCGATGATCGCACCAAAACGCCGCGCCGGCACCATGGGGTCTGTCATGAGGACGGACCCGATGCATAGCGTGCGAGGATTTCCTCCGCGTCCATCGGGCGGGCGAAATGATAGCCCTGGCCGACGTCGCAGCCGATCACGCGCAGGTAGTCGGCCTGCTCGGCCTCCTCGATGCCCTCGGCCACCACCACCATGCCCAGCGTCTTGGCCAGCGACACGGTGGCGTGGACGATGGCGGCGTCGTTGGGGTCGGTGAGCATGTCCTTGACGAACTCGCGGTCGACCTTGAGTTTGTCGGCCTGGATCTGGCGCAACATGATCAGCGAGGAGTAGCCGGTACCGAAATCGTCGATGGCAAAGTGCACCCCGCGTTCGCGCAGCGCGGCGATCCACGCCAGGGTCTCCTGGCCGGCATCGACGAAGGCGGACTCGGTGAACTCGATCTCCAGCGCCGCCGGCTGGGCAATGCCGCTGTCGATGATCTCGGTCATCTGCTCCAGCCCGCGACCACCGCGGAACTGGGTGGCCGAGACGTTGATCGCCACGCGCCCGACGTCGAGCCCGCGTTCATGCCAGCGCGCCCACTGACGGCAGGATTCGGTGAGCACCCAGAGGCCGATCTCGCCCATCAGGCCACGGCTCTCCGCCAAGGGAATGAAACGCAGCGGCGGGATCAGGCCGAGCTTGGGATGCTCCCAGCGCAGCAGCGCCTCGACGCCGACCAGGCGCCCGCTGCCGAGATCGATCTGCGGCTGATAGACCAGCTTGAGCTGGGAAAGCTCGGCGGCGCGGGCCAGATCGTGAATCAGTTCGGCGTCGTTCTGCACCTGCGCGGTCATCGAATCGTCGAAGTACACGTAGCTCGCCCGCCCGGCACCCTTGGCCTTGTACAGCGCGATGTCGGCGCGGCTGATGAGGTCCTCGACATCGGTGACGTCGCGGCCGGGCATGACGATGCCGATGCTGGTATTGCTGTGCAGGCGCATCAGGCCGATCTCGAAGGACTCGCGGAAGCTCAGCAGGATCTTCTCGGCAAGCACCGCGGCATCGGCCGGCGCATTGATGCCGACCTGCAGGATGGCAAATTCGTCCCCGCCCAGCCGGCTCAGCGTATCGGTCTCGCGCAGCAGCCCGCGCAGCCGTCCGGCGACCTGGCGCAGGAGCTCGTCGCCGACCGAATGACCGAGGCTGTCATTGACGTCCTTGAAGTGGTCGAGATCGAGGATCAGCAACGCAAAGGGCGTGCCGTGGCGGGCGTACTGGCGCAGGGCCTGGTTGAGGCGGTCGCGGAAGAGACGGCGGTTGGGCAGGTCGGTGAGCGCGTCGTGGTAGGCGAGGTGGTTGATGTGGGCCTCGGCCTGCTTGCGCTCGGTGACGTCCTCCTTCACCGCGACGTAGTAGATGATCTGCCGGTTCTCGTCGAAGATCGGCGAGATCGAGGCCTGCTCGTAGATAAGATCGCCATTGCGCGTGCGGTTGATGAACTCGCCCCGCCAGACCTTGCCGGACTGGATGGTGGACCACAGCTCGGCATACACCTCGGGCGGCACCTTGCCGCTCTTGAGCATGCCCGGATTGCGCCCCAGCACCTCCTCGGCGGCATAGCCGGTAACCTCGGTAAAGCGCGGATTGACGTACTCGATGGTGCCGTCGGGGGCGGTGATGACGACCGTCGCCGGACTCTGCTCGACCGCCGACGACAGGCGGCGCAGCTGCATCTCGCGATCGTAGATCTGCGTGCTCATGTCGTTGAAGGTATCGATGAGGTCGCCGATCTCGTCGCCGCGCCGCACCCCTTCGATACGCTGGTAACGCCCCAGGCGCATGTTGCCCACGGCCTCGTGGAGGCGCTCCAGCGGCAGGGTGACGCTGCGCCGCAGGTACAGCAGACCGATCACGAAAACCACCAGTGCCGCGAGTGCGAGACCAGCCAGGCCGGCGGAGAACAGCGCATCGCGCTGCTCGGCGAGCTGCTGGCGGCTGAGTACGAACATCGCCGTGTTGCGGCTGCCGTCGCCAAGCAGCCAGTCGCCGGCGCCGAGCACATGGGTATCGTCCACATGCCAGCGGATCGCCGCCAGCTTGACCGCGCCGCGTTCGTCGATGGCACTGGTCGCTGCCGCGGCGGCCGGCGGGATGATGTCGGGCATGCTGTGGCTGAACAGCTTGCGCTCGCCGACGATGCCGAAGGCCGTGCCGGTCTGCGCGGCCACGCGTTCGACAAACTCCGCATCCAGACAGGAGCCCAGCATCACCCGCCCCATCTCGCGCATCCCGGTGGTCGTGCGCACCACCACCGCACGGCTGGCAAACAAGGCCGGACCGCCATTGGTGGCGCAGGGCATCACCACCGGCCACTCCCCGGTACCGATGGTGCTGCCGGCAGCCACCCGGGTGACGAACGGCTGCAGGGAGCCGGCGGGGCCGAAGGTGGCGTCGCCCTCACGCATCACCTGGACCTCTTCGCCAGCGCTGTGGCGCGAGAAATAGGCCTTGAAGTCCTCGTCGCCGTAACGCCACCAGGCGCCGATCGGCCCCTGCGGGCCGACGATCACCGCCCAGTCGGCGGTGGTCGCGCGCGCCAGGTCGGCCAGGTCCCGTGCCAGCTCGCGCGCCGGCGGATCGAAGAGGGCGACATTGGCGGCTTCGGGATCGAAATAGTTGGCAAACAGCTCCACCGTCGCCACCACGTTGCGGCGCTCTGCCATGGCCTGGGCAGAACCGGCGAGCAAGGCCGCGCGCTGGTCGACGTGGTTCTGCAGGGTGGTGAAGGCCGTCTCGATGCGCGAGCGGCGCTCGACCTCGACCTGATGGCTTTCGAACAGCAGATAGGCAAAGCCCGTCACCGCCAGCACCGCGGCCACCGAGATGAACCACAGCAGCAGCAGGCGCTGGGTGAGGCGGAACAGGCGTGCCATGCTGGATCAGAAAATCGGCGCGATGCGCTCGACGTTGTCGCGCGTCACCTTGACGGAGTCGACGACCACCTCATGCGGCACCGCCTCGCCGCGGAGGATGCGCAGGGTAATCTCGGCGCCCTCCTCGGCAAAGGTGGGATAGCGGAAGCTGGCATCCTGCTCGCCCTTGCGGATCGCCTCACGCGCCTCGGCGATGTAGTCGATGCCGACGATGGGCAGACTTCCGGGATCAATGCCGGCACGGCGCAGGGCTGCACGCGCACCCGACGCCATGCTGTCGCTCTGGGCGTAGATGGCATCGAAACGCAGCCCTTCGGCAAGTGCCTCCTCGATGGCGAGAATGGCCTTGTCGCGCAGCGAATCGGCCCGCTTCATGGCCACCACGCTGAGGCCGGGATACTTCTTCAGTTCCTCGAAGAAACCTTCGGTACGCTCCATGGCCACCGAGGTGGTGGGGATGTGCTGCAGCACCAGGATGCTGCCCTGCCCCTTCAGGCGCTCGGCGAGATGACGCGCCGCCTGACGGGCGATCTCGCGGTTGTCGGCGCGGATGAAGCTGGTGTGGGCATCACTGCTGGTGCGGCGGCTGAGCAGCACCACGGGGATGCCCTGCGCGCGCACCCGCTCGATGACCGGCGCCATCAGTTCGGCATCACGCGGACTGGTGATCAGTACATCGACCCCTTCACTGACCAGGCTCTGGATGTCCTGCACCTGCTGGGCGGTGTTGCCGCCGGCGTCGGTGTGGATGAAGCGCACCTCGGGATGGTGCGCAAAGGCCGCCGCCAGCCCTTCGGTCTGCGCCCGCCGCCAGTCGTTGCCAAGCGTATCCTGGGCAAAACCGACTACCCAGCGCGGCATCGGCTGCTGCGCCTGCACATCGCCGGGAGTGGACAACAGAAATCCAGTCGCGGCCAAGACGGCAGCGCCCCCCCGAGAAAAAAACTTGCCCATCACAACCCCCGTATTGCGGTGTTTTCTTCTTTTCCCGCAATAGACCCTAAGCCCGCCATGGTGTCAACCGCACATCGCCGCCAGCCGTGACCTGATGCCCTGCGGCGCGTTCTGGAAACCCGTAAAACTGTATATAGTTACACCATGCAGATTCCAGACTACGCCGAGCTCCACTGCCTGTCGTGCTTCAGTTTCATGCGCGGCGCTTCCCATCCCGAAGAGCTGGCCGCCACCGCCGCGGCGCTGGGATACCGCGCGCTGGCCATCACCGACGAATGCTCGCTGGCCGGCGTGGTGCGCGCGCACCGCGAAATCCGCAACCGCCAGTTGCCGCTGCACCTCATCATCGGCAGCGAACTGCGCGTGCACGATGGCCCCACCCTGATCCTGCTCGCCCGCAGCCGCCGTGGCTATGCCCAGCTTTCCCGCCTCATCAGCAGCGCACGCCGCGCCGCAGCGAAGGGAACATACAGCCTCGGCCGCGACGCCTTCACGGCAGACGCCGTCGACGACTGCCTGGCCCTCCTGCTGCCGCCCGACGACTATTCTGCAGGCCTTGCCCAGGCACACTGGCTGGCCGGCCGCTTTCCCTCACGCTGCTGGCTGGCCGCCCCCACACACGGCCCCCGCCTTGCCGGCCGCCACCACCAGCTCGCCACACTGGCAGCAGCCAGTGCCCTGCCGGTGGCCGCTGCCAGTGGCGTGCTGATGCACGACGCCAGCCGCCGTGAAGTGGCCGACACCCTGTGTGCGATCCGCCTGCGCACCCCCTTGGCGCAATGCGGCTATGCCCTTGCAGCCAACGGCGAACGGCGACTGCACACCCGTGCCGAACTCGGCCGCCGGGTGCCGGCGGCATGGCTGGCGGAGACCCTGAAGGTGGCCGCAGCCTGCACCTTCACGCTCGACGAACTGCGCTACGAATACCCTGCCGGCCTCGTACCTGCGGGAGAGACTGCGGCGCGCTGGCTGCGCCGGCTGGTCGAAGGCGGACTGCAGTGGCGCTACCACACACCTGCCGGGGCGGTTTTCCCCCCACCGCCAGGCCCGCCCGGGCGCCCCCCGCCCTGCGCCGATCCCGCCCCGCCGCCGGTACGGACACTGATCGAAGACGAACTCGCGCTGATCAGCGAGCTCGGCTACGAACCCTACTTCCTCACCGTGCACGACATCGTCGCCTTCGCCCGCGCCGCCGGCATCCTCTGCCAGGGCCGCGGCTCGGCGGCCAACTCGGCGGTATGCTGGGCACTGGGGATCACCGAGGTGCATCCCGAGCAAGGCATCATGCTCTTCGAACGCTTCATCTCGCGCGAACGCCAGGAACCACCCGACATCGACGTCGATTTCGAGCACGAACGCCGCGAGGAGGTCATCCAGTACCTGTACCGCAAGTACGGGCGTGAGCACGCCGCACTGGCCGCCGCGGTGATCACCTGGCGCACGCGCAGCGCCCTGCGCGACGTCGGCCGCGCGCTGGGCATCGACGCCGCACGCATCGAGCGCCTGTGCGCCGAACGCGTCAGCATCGACGACGGCCACGTCGACGCGGGCCGCCTGCACGCTGCCGGCCTCGATCCGCAATCGCCACTGGTGTGCCGCTGGCTGGCGCTGAGCGCCACCCTGCGCGGTTTCCCCCGTCACCTCTCGCAGCATGTCGGCGGCTTCGTCATCGCCCGCGGACGCATCGACGAGCTGGTACCGGTGGAAAACGCCGCCATGGACGGTCGCACGGTGATCCAGTGGGACAAGGACGATCTCGACACCATGGGTCTGCTGAAAGTCGACGTGCTCGCCCTCGGCATGCTCTCCGCACTGCGCCGCTGCCTCGACCTGCTCGGCCGCCAGCAGGCCCGCCGCCTCACCCTGGCCGACATCCCGCGCGAGGATGCGGCGGTCTATCGCATGCTCAGCGCAGCCGACGCCATCGGCGTCTTCCAGGTCGAATCACGCGCCCAGCTCGGCATGCTGCCGCGCCTGCAGCCCGCCCAGTTCTACGACCTGGTGGTGGAGGTCGCCATCGTCCGCCCCGGCCCCATCCAGGGCGGCATGGTCCATCCCTATCTGCACGCCCGCGCCTCCCGGCGCCGTGGCGAAGACCCCCTCGCCGGCGTACGCACGGAAGTCCGCGCAGTGCTCAGCCGCACCCTCGGCGTGCCCATCTTCCAGGAACAGGTCATGCAACTGGCGGTGGTCGCCGCCGGCTTCAGCCCCGGAGAGGCCGACCAGCTGCGCCGTGCGATGGGCGCCTGGCGGCGTCCCGGCGAGCTCGAACGCTACCGCCGGCAACTGCTCGACGGCATGGCCGCGCGCGGCTACGACGCCGGCTTCGCCGAACGCCTGTGCCGCCAGATCGAAGGTTTCGGCAGCTACGGTTTCCCGGAATCGCACGCGGCCAGCTTCGCCCTGCTGGTGTATTTCTCCGCCTGGTTCAAATGCCACCACCCCGCCCTGTTCCTGTGCGCGCTGCTCAACAGCCAGCCGATGGGTTTCTACGCCCCCGCGCAGCTCATCCAGGATGCCCGCCGCCACGGCGTCGAGGTCCGCCCTGCCGACGTCTGCCACAGCGACTGGGAGAGCACGCTGGAAACCCCCACCACCGTGCGTCTCGGCCTTGGCCTGCTGCGCGGTAGCAGCGCCGCGGCCGCGGCGCGCATCGTTGCGGCGCGCGCCGCGGCCGCCTTTGCTGACGTGGACGACCTGGGCCGCCGCGCCGGCCTTGAACGCAGCCAGCTGCAGGCCCTCGCCGCCGGCGGAGCGCTGGCAACACTGGCCGGCGGGCGCCGTCAGGCGCTCTGGCAGGCGGCCGGCGCACAGCCGCAGACGGCGCTGCTGGCCACCACCAGGATCCCGGAAACGCCCCCTGCCCTGCCGGCAGCCAGCGAGGCCGAAGAGATTCTCAGCGACTACCGCCAGCAGGGCTTCACCCTCGGCCGCCACCCCCTCGCCCTGCTGCGCCAGCGCCTGCAGGCACAGCGCTTCATTCCCGCCAGCGCCATTGCCACGACCGCCGACCGTGCGCTGGCCCGCGCCGCCGGCCTGGTCACCTGCCGCCAGCGCCCCGGCACCGCCAGGGGCACGCTGTTCATCACCCTCGAAGACGAGACCGGGCTGATCAACGTCATCGTCCATCCGCCCCTGTTCGAGCGTCAGCGCAGCGAGCTGCTCGGCGCCCGCCTGCTCGGCGTGTTCGGCCAGATCAGCCGCAGCGGTACGGTCGTACACCTGGTGGCCGGCCGCGTGGTCGACCAGTCCGCACTGCTCGGCGCGCTCGCCGCGCGCAGCCGTGATTTTCATTGAGCTGCAGCGCCCGCCTGGGCGTGCCCGGCTGTGCATCCGGTGCGTGGTCAGCCGCGCTTTCCCGGCCCGGCGCCGGCGTCTTCAGGCTCCGCCGTAGCGCCCAGACCTGGCAGATCGTCGACCGCGACGACGCGGTTGCGCCCTTCGCTCTTCGCCCGATAGAGCGCGGCATCGGCAGCGGCAAGGAGGTTCTCCAGGCTGTCGCCGCGGTTGAAGGCGGTCAGACCGATGCTCACCGTCATTCCCAGCAGGCTGCCGTCGTCGGCGGCGAAGCGCGCTTCGGCTACCCGCGTACGTACGCGCTCGGCCACTTCACGCGCACCGGCAGTGGCCGTGCCGGGCAGGACGATGACGAACTCCTCGCCACCGAAACGGCCGACGATGTCAATGTCGCGCACCGTCTCCAGGCAGAGCTCGGCAAGCAGCCGGATGGCACGGTCGCCGGCAGCATGACCGTAGGCATCGTTGATGGGCTTGAAGTGGTCGATGTCGAGCATCAGCAGCGCCAGCGGCAGGTTGAAACGCGCTGCACGGCGCCACTCCAGTTCCGCACACTCCATCAGATGGCGGCGGTTGCCCACGCCGGTGAGTGCATCGATGCTGGCCAGGCGGCGCAAGCCCTCCTCGCGCTGCTTGCGGCCGCTGATGTCCTCGCCAACGGCGACGAAGCGGGCAAAGTGGCCGTTCTCGTCGCGCACCGGAGAGATCACCTTGTACTCCCAGTATTCGGTGCCGTTCTTGCGCCGGTTGATCATCTCGCCCCGCCAGGTCTCGCCGGCCATCAACGCCTGCCACAACTCGCGATACACCACCGCAGGCGTCTGCCCGGACTTGAGCAGGCTGGGCGACTGCCCGACGGCCTCGTGCACGGCATAGCCGGTGGCAGCGACGAAGGCGTCATTGACGTATTCGATGCGGCCATCGCGGGCGGTGATCATGATTGCCACCGAAGCGGCATCCACCGCCGCCTTGTAGGTGCGCAACTCGGCCTCGCGGCGCTGCAGTTCCGCTGTGCGTTCGTCCACACGCTGCTCCAGCGCGTGCGTGTGGCTGTACAGGCGCACGAAGATGGTGGCCAGGGCGTCCGCCAGCGCGCCGATCTCGTCGCGACGCACCGGCAATGGCGGCAATTCGAGCAGACGTCCGCTACTGGCCGCCTGCGCAACGCGGTGCAGGCGGGTGATCGCTTCGGCAAGCGGATGGACGATCCACGCCATCAGCACGGTACCCAGCACCACGACCGCCGCCCCCACGGCAAGGAACAGCCGGGGATCGCGTGCAGCGCCCTCGTCGAGTTCGCCCAGCAGGAGCCATCCGGCCGCGACATACACCACAGTCACCGTTAACGCGGCCGCGAGCAGAAGCTGCTGTCGAACGGAGAGATGCATTAGGGAGAACCAGCCAGCGTGCGGAAAGGGAGAAAAAGGGGCGAGCCACGGTCCTGCGCGGCGAAGCCAACTGCATATGATGCCTGTTGTTCGATGCCAGCGGCAATTGAAATTGACTACCGCATCAGGGCTTTGCCATAAAACCATTTTCAAACAGTGGATAAACAGCCTGCGTATGGCACGCCGTCACCATGCCCGTGTGCGCTACCATCCGCATTCGTCCCCCGTTCACCGCCACCCGCGCATGCTGCCGCCCCCGCCCTTCGCCCTCTTCGACGACAATCTCTCCGACGCAGGCGACCTCTTGCTGCACGGACTGCAGCAAACCCTGCGCTGCCACGCCGTCGACGAAATCGCCGCCACCTTTGCCGCCATCGACGCGGCGCGGCGCAAGGGGCTGTGGGTGGCGATCGCCATCGACTACGAATTCGGCCATCTGCTCGAAACGCGCCTGCGCGCCTGCGCCCGACCATCGCCCGGCGCCCGCCCGCTGCTCACCGCCTGGGTGTTCTCCCATGCTCACCGCCAGGACGCCGCGCGCACCTCGGCGGATTTCGACCGCGCGGTGTCGACACTCGACGAGCACGAAGCCCTCGCCGGCGTTTGCAACCTTCACCCGGGGCTCGGCGAGGAGGCCTACCACGCCGCCGTAGAGCGGGTACGCGCGCTGATCCATGCCGGCGACTGCTACCAGGTGAACTACACCTTCCCCTGCCATGGGCGCGCATACGGCAGCACGACGGCGCTCTACCGGCGCCTGCGCAACGCCCAGCCGGTGCGCTACGGCGCCTGGGTACATGACGGCAGCGAACAGATCCTCTCGCGCTCGCCGGAGCTCTTCGTCGAACGCCACGGCCGCCAACTGCGCTGCCGGCCGATGAAGGGCACCGCCGCGCGCAACCGCCCGGCGCATGAGCTGTCGGCATCGGCGAAGAACCGCGCCGAGAACGTCATGATCGTGGATCTGATCCGCAATGACCTCGGCCGCCTGGCCCCCGCCGGTGGTGTGCGCGTGGAGGCGCTGTGCGAGGTCGAAGCCTATCCGAGCGTCTGGCAGATGACTTCCACGGTCAGCGCCGCACCGGTCGATGCCGACCTGCTCGATATCCTGTGTGCCCTCTTCCCCTGCGGCTCGGTGACCGGCGCGCCACGCATCCGTGCCATGGAGATCATCCGCGAGCTCGAAGAGAACCCCCGCGGCCTGTACTGCGGCGCCCTCGGCTGGCTGGCGCCGGATGGCGATTTCCGCTTCAGCGTCCCCATCCGCACCGTCGTCGTCGATGCCGCAGGCAACGCCACGCTGGGCGTCGGCAGCGGCATCGTCGCTGACTCCACCGCTGCCGAGGAGTGGCGTGAATGCCTGCTCAAGGCGCGCTTCCTGCGTGAAGCCGGAGGAGGCTTCGGGCTCATCGAGACGCTGCGCTGCGAACCCGCCTCAGCCACCCCCTACGGACTGCTCGAACGCCACCTCCACCGCCTGCGCCAATCGGCGCGCTGCTTCGGTTTCGAACTCCAGGAGGCTGCCCTGCGTGCGGCGCTGGCGCAGATCGCCACGACGGCGCATGCCGAGGTCTTGCGGGTACGCATCGAAGTGCACGCCGACGGTCAGTTCGACCTCGCCAGCACACCGCTCGGCGAGACCCCGCAAGGCGCCACGGTGACCCTCAACGACAGCGTGCTCGACTCCGGCGACCTGCTCCTGCGGCACAAGACCACCGCGCGTACGCTTTATGACCGCGCCCTCGCCGAAGCAATGGAGAAAGGGCATTTCGACACCCTGTTCTTCAACGAACGCGGGGAGTTGTGCGAAGGGGCGCGCAGCAGCGTATTCGTCGATATCGACGGCACGCTATGCACACCGCCGCTGCACTGCGGCCTGCTCGACGGCGTCTGGCGGCGCCTGATGCTCGACGAAGGACGCGCACGGGAGCGCGTCCTGCACCGCGCCGATCTCGCTGCCGCCCGCGCAGTCTTCGTCGGCAATGCCCTGCGCGGCATGACGCAGGTGCAGGTCGTCGATGCCTGACTGGCTGCGCCCGCTCAGGGCGCAGCCAGTCGCTTACTTCTTGCCCTTGCCCTTGGGCACGCGCGGCAGGGCCTCCAGCGCTTCCTGAACGGCCGTCAGCGGCTGCGTCGCCAGCAGTTGCAGCGCCGCACGCAGCAGTTCCGACTTGCTGCAGATGCGTCCGCTGCGAGCCAGATCGGTGCGCATGGTCTTGATGCGCGCATGCTCGCTCTTCGGCATGGAGAAGGAATCGCGCACCACCTTCTCGCGCTTCTCCTTGCGCACCACCTGTTCCGCGGCAGGCTTCGCGGCAGGCTTCGCGGCAGGCTTCGCGGCAGGCTTCGCGGCAGGCTTCGCGGCAGGCTTCGCGGCAGGCTTCGCGGCAGGCTTCGCGGCAGGCTTCGCGGCAGGCTTCGCGGCAGGCTTCGCGGCAGGCTTCGCGGCAGGCT
>NZ_PZKC01000001.1:267472-450905 GCF_003034845.1 Pseudothauera lacus
AGGCTTCGCGGCAGGCTTCGCGGCAGGCTTCGCGGCAGGCTTCGCGGCAGGCTTCGCGGCAGGCTTCGCGGCAGGCTTCGCGGCAGGCTTCGCGGCAGGCTTCGCGGCAGGCTTCGCGGCAGGCTTCTGCGCCGCACCGGCGGCAGCCGCCGCCGGTGCGGGCGCAGAAGCCGCGCCCGCATCCTGCGGCAGGCGCTCGACCAGCGCGGCGTCCTCCTGGCGCAGCGCGGCGCGCAGCGCGGACTGGGTCTTGCGGGTGGCATTCATCGTCACTTCTCTCCAGACAAGTTGAGTACTGCGGCAACCAACCGCCGTACTTCGTCGCGCGCGGCTTCCGCCGCGCGCCCAAGGTGGAACACCGAACCGCCCTCGACCGCGCTCTGCGCATAGGCGTTGCGCTGCGAGAGCACCGCCGGCAGCACCGGCAAAGTGAACTCGCGCATCACTTCGAGCACGTCGCCGGCCAGCGCGGTGCGCTGCACACGGTTGGGCAGCAGCGCTGCGCGCAGCGCCGGGCGCTGTTGCTGGGCGAGCAGGATGAGGCGCTCGACGGCACGCGTCGACCACAGGTCGGTGGGCCCGGGCACCACCGGCACGATGGCCAGCTGCACCCTCGCCAGCGCCGCGCGGGTGTGAGGGTGTTCGATCGATGGCGGACAATCGAGAAGAATGAAGTCCTGCCCGCGCCCTTCGGCTTCCAGCGCGGCGGCGAGCATCTGCTCGTCTGCCGCAGTGACCGCGAACACCCTCTCGGGCTGCGGCGCCTCGGCGCTGGCAGCCTCCGCCCAGCGCAGCGCGCTTTCCTGCGGATCGAGATCGGCCACCGCAACGCGATGGCCGATCTCGGCGAGACCGGCAGCAAGCTGCATGGTCACGGTGGTCTTGCCAGCACCGCCCTTCTGCGAGATCAGGGCGATCATCCGCGGCTTGCTCATCGACACCTCCGATTGCGTAATACTTTATTATCCAACCAGCAGTGCGATCGTTGCAAGCACCCGCCATCATGCCGATGGCAAATCGATCACACTGCGCGTCTGTCCGCCGTGGCGGAAGAATGTCACAGATGGTATTTTGCCCCCCGTTTCCGCCTTCCGCCGCAACCATGAAGATACGCAGTTTCATCCTTGCCACCTCGATCGCCGTCGGCGCGGTGTTCCTCGGCGGCAGCTGGTGGGCAGTGAGCCGCGGCTTCGACGAGGCCTTCAGCGAACACGCCCGCCGCCAGGCCGACGATGTCGCAGCGCTGACCTTCGGAGCGATGTACGAAATCATGAGTCGCGGCTGGACGCGCGAGGAAGCCGAGCGCTTCCTCGCCGGCATCCATGACCGCGAGGGCGGCGCGGACAGCCTGCGCGTACTCATCTACCGCGCCCCGGCAGTGGTCGCGCGCTATGGCGAGATCGACCAACCCGAGCCCGGCGCCCTTGCGGCCGGCACCCTGCGCAGCGGCGAGGACGCCGAATCGGTCGGCGGCGGCGTCTTTCGCCGCAGCTTCGCGCTGAAAGCGGAAGCGCGCTGCCTGGCCTGCCACGACAACGTCGCGGTCGGTGACGTACTCGGCGTCATCGAGGTACAGCAGCCCTACGAAACTCTGCGCGCCGACGTCCGTGCCGGCTTCTACCTCAGCGCCCTGCCCAGCCTGCTGTTCGGCCTGCTGGTGGCACTCGGCGCGGTGTGGTGGGTGAGTCGACGCATCGGCCGCAGTGTCGAGGAGGTCGAGCACAGCCTGGCTTCGATCAACAGTTTCAAGGACCTCCGCCATCTCGCCGTCGACGAGGACCGCCACACCTTCGACGAATTCCACCAGGTACACGCATCCATCATCACCCTGGCCGCACGCCTGCGCACCGTGGCGGTGGACAAGGACATCCTGCTGTTCGAGATCGGCCTGCTGGAGAAATTCGTCATCACCTCGGAGGTGATCCGCGACTGGCGCATCTACGTCGGCCGCCTGCTGGTGGACATCAACACCATCATCGACGCCCACGTGCTGTTCTCGGTCTTCCAGATCGACAACGAACTCTTCGACATCGAGATCTTCTGGTACCGCCAGCCCGACACCGAGGCGCGCAGACTGATCGAGGATGCCATCCGCGACGCCCTGAAGGCCGATGAGCGCTTCTGCGAACCGGCCACCCTCAACGTCCACCACCACGCCCCCGACGACGTCGGCGCGCTCAGCGCGCTGGAGCGCGACCAGATGGTGCTGCGGGTGAAGTCCTTCTTCGTCGACCGCCCGCGCATCGGCAGCATCGTCGGCATCGGCGTGCAGTCCGCTGCACTGGCCGACCACACCCACAGCCTGGTGCTCGACAGCATCCTGTCCACCCTGCTCAACGTCGTCGGCTCGATCAAGGCCATCCACAAATACACCCGCGACCTCGAGTACTACGCCACCCGCGACCCCCTCACCGATCTCTACAACCAGCGCGTGTTCTGGGAAATGCTGGGCTACGAGATCGGTCGCAGCCAGCGCCACGACGACCGCTGCACGCTGCTGCTGATCGATCTCGACAACTTCAAGCTGGTCAATGACCATTACGGCCACGCCACCGGTGACCGCTTCCTGCAACAGTTCGCCGCCACATTGCGCTCGACGCTGCGCAACGGCGACATCCTCGCCCGCTACGGTGGTGACGAATTCGTCATCGTGCTGCCCGAGACCGGGGTCGAACAGGGCTACGGCGCCGCACAGAAGATCATCGCCGCGACCCGCGCGATGGCCGTCGAGGCCAGCCCCGGCGGCGACATCATCCACGGCGCGGTATCGATCGGCCTGGCCACCTTCCCCGACCACGCCAGCGACGGCAAGGACCTCTTCCTGTTCGCCGACAACATGATGTACCGCGCCAAGGCGGAGGGTAAGGAGCGCGTCTCGCTGCCCTCCGAAGAGGACGTGATGGCAGTTTTCCGCGACGTCTCGGAGATGGGCGTGGCGGTCCTCGCGGCGGTCAACGAGCGCCGCGTGATCCCCTTCTTCCAGCCCATCATGGCGGTCGGCGACGGACGCATCGCCGCCGTCGAGGTGCTCTCGCGCCTGGAGGTCAACGGCGAGCTGATGCGCGCCGACCAGTTCATCGAGATCGCCGAGAAGATCGGCATCATCCATCGCCTCGACAACATCGTCATCGAGGCCGCGCTGGCCCAGGTCGCAGCATCGGATTTCGACGGCTACATCTTCTTCAACCTCTCCCCGCGGGCGCTGGTGCTGGCCGAGTTCGCGCGCACCCTGCGCACCGTGGTCAAGGCCTCGGGCATCGCCCCGCAACGTATCGTCTTCGAGATCACCGAGCGCGACACGGTGAAGAACCTCTCACTGCTCGAACGCTTCATCACCGAACTGAAATCGGAAGGCTTCGGCCTGGCCATCGACGATTTCGGCTCCGGCTTCTCCTCCTTCCACTATCTGCGCCGCTTCCCCTTCGACTTTCTCAAGATCGAGGGCGACTTCATCGCCAACATGCTCAACAGCGAGCGCGACCGCATCTTCGTGCAGAGCATCACCGCACTGGCCAAGTCGCTCGACATCCAGGTGGTGGCCGAATTCGTCGAATCGGAGGAGGTGCTCGCCGACCTGCGCACCTTGGGCATCGACTACGCCCAGGGCTATCACATCGGCCGCCCTGCGCGGCAGGTGCTGCCGGCAACCGACTGAGGCCGCATGAACGACCGACGCCGCCCGCAACAGCCGCGGACGGCGTCGACATCAGCCCGTTCAGGAGTCGAGCTTCTTGCGCCGGCAGCCGTCCGCGCATTGCGCCAGACAATCGTCACGACCGACGCACAGGCAGTAATGGCGGCCATCGCAGGTCACGTCGTCGGTCAGCGCGGCGCCGCGTTCGACCTCCTCCACGCGCAGCGCACGCAGGAAGCGCAGCGCCGCATCGAAGCCGCGGAACACCGTCAGCCGACCGTCACCGCTGCAGATCCAGCGCCCGTCCATTGACAGCGCATAGCAGCCCGAGTGTTCCGTTCCCATGGCATGGATGCGCACCGCGCACTGCTGCCTGCGCCACTCCGGCGCCACCGCCAGTTCCAGCCAGGTTGCAACGCGCGTCCCTGCCTGCGGATTGCCTGCATGCTCCATGATCTCTCCTCCAAGTCCCGTAATTTATTTGTCATTATATGCACGGCAATTCAGATTGCCCGTGAACTTTCAATTATTGACACCTTCGGGTTTTTAGCAAGACAGAACCGCGAACCGGGATACCCAGTCCGGGCAGTGCATGGAAAAGACCTGGCGACGGTTATTTCCTTATGCCTGACGGCGCTCGCTATACTTCGCCACCCATCCTGAGGAGGACGCCCGCGTGAAACTCGAAACCCTCGCCGTACATGGCGGCTACCAGCCCGACCCGACCACCAAGGCCGTCGCGGTACCGATCTACCAGACCACTTCCTACGCTTTCGACGACACCCAGCACGGTGCCGACCTCTTCGACCTCAAGGTGCAGGGCAACATCTACACCCGCATCATGAATCCGACCACCGCGGTGCTCGAACAGCGCGTGGCCGCAATGGAAGGCGGCATCGGCGCACTGGCGGTGGCTTCCGGCATGTCGGCGATCACCTACGCCATCCAGACCATCGCCGAAGCCGGCGACAACATCATTTCCGCGTCCACGCTGTACGGCGGCACCTACAACCTTTTCGCCCACACCATGCCGCAACTGGGCATCGAGGTGCGCTTTGCCGACTACCGCAAACCGGAGAGCTTCGCGACACTGATCGATGAGCGCACCAAGGCCATCTTCTGCGAATCGGTAGGCAACCCGCTGGGCAACGTCACCGACATCGCCGCGCTCGCCGAGGTCGCCCACCGCGCCGGCGTGCCGCTGATCGTCGACAACACCGTGCCCACCCCCTATCTGTGCCGGCCTTTCGAGCACGGCGCCGACATCGTCGTGCACGCGCTGACCAAGTATCTGGGCGGCCACGGCAACTCCATCGGCGGCATCATCGTCGACTCCGGCAAGTTTCCGTGGGCAGAGCACAAGACGCGCTTCCGCCGCCTCAACGAACCGGACGTTTCCTACCATGGCGTGGTGTACACCGAAGCCCTCGGCGCGGCGGCCTACATCGCCCGCGCCCGCGTGGTACCGCTGCGCAACACCGGCGCGGCGCTGTCGCCCTTCAATGCCTTCCTGATCCTGCAGGGCATCGAAACCGTGACCCTGCGCATGGACCGCATCTGCACCAACACCAGCAAGGTAGCCGAGTTCCTGAAGACCCACGCCAAGGTCGCATGGGTCAATTACGCCGGCCTCGCCGACCATGCCGACCACGCGCTGGTGCAGAAGTACATGGGTGGTCGCGCCTCGGGCATCCTCTCCTTCGGCGTGCGCGGTGGCAGCGCCGCGGGCGCGCGCTTCCAGGATGCGCTGAAGCTGGTCACCCGCCTGGTGAACATCGGCGACGCCAAGTCACTGGCCTGCCACCCGGCGTCCACCACCCACCGCCAGTTGTCGCCGGCGGAACTGGCGAAGGCCGGCGTCTCCGAAGACATGGTGCGCCTGTCCATCGGCATCGAGCACATCGACGACATCATCGCCGACCTCGACCAGGCCCTCGCCGCGGTCTGAGCGCAACGCACCGGGGCAGGCACCATGCCTGCCCCGCCCCCCCATCAGCGCAGCGAGAAGCGCACGCAGGCGGTGCACGCGGCCTGTTCACCCTCGCCGCTGGCCTCTTCGACCTTCGGTGCCAGCAGGAAGACACGCTCCTGCGCCACCCCACCCTCCTCCACCAGCCAGTTGCGCACCGCCTGCGCGCGCTGCTGGGCGAGCGCCGCCAGTTCGTCGGCACTGACCGCGGTGTGGGCGAGAATCACCGCCTCCATCTCCGCCACCGGCAGATCGCGCACCATGCCGATGAGGTTGCGCGCCTTGGGGAAATCCCCCGCGCGATAGACCCGGCGCAGCAACTGCTCGTATTCCGCGGCGTCGACCGCCAGGTCTTCCGGGGCCTCCTGGCCCGCGCCCACCAGCTCGCGCACCTTGAGCGCACGCACCGCATCCATCATGCGTGCCCGCCGCAGCCCCTCGGGGTCGAACGTCGGACTGGCCACCCCGGTAACCTCCAGGCGCAGCGCAGGGCGATCATCGAGCGCGCTGGCAAGCGTACGCAGGCGCTCGCGCGCAAGCTCATCTGGCGTGCCGAGGCCAGCGGCGAACTCGACCCGGGAAAGCTCTTCGCCCGCACCGAACATCGAGCCGATCAGCGAGAACGGCGAGGTGATGGCCTTGCCGAGGAGGTTCATGATTGCCCGAAACACCAGACCGCCGACACTGAACTGGGGATCGTCGAGGGTGCCGCGGATGGGCAGGTTGATGTCGATCTCGCCACGACGGTTCTTCAGCAGGGCGACGGCCAGCAGCACCGGCGCCTTGATGGCGTCCGGGCTGTCCACCGGTGCGCCAAACACCAGCTGATCGAGAAAGACGCGGTTGCTGGCGCTGAGCTGGCCGTCGGCGACGCGGTAGGCGAGCTCTGCCGAGAGCTTGCCGCGTTCGATACCGTAGCCGACGTAGCGCCCCGAGTAGGCGCTCACCGAGCTCAGTTCGAAATCCTTCACCGCCGCCGCGATGTCGAGCGTCAGCGCGTCACCGAAGGGCTGCACGGTGCCACTGATCGACAACGCCGCGTTGCCGTCGACCTTGCCCTCCAGGCGGACCTGCGCCGGCGTGCCGTCCTGCGTCGACAGGCCACTCAACTCGCCGCTCAGCGCCGTGATACGGGCGTCGTAATGCGGGCGGATGAAGCGGTCGCTGAAGTGCGCCGAGGCGCGATCGACGACAATCCGTCCGATCGCCACCGCAGGGCGTGGCGCCGCCGCGGCCGGGGCATCATCGGCGGCGGCCACAGGCACGCTGCTGCCCTCCTCCGCGGGCCCGTCGCCTTCGCGCAAGGCACGCAGGTTCAACTGTCCGGCGCTGTCGAGGAGCAGGTGGGCATGCAGTTCGCTGACATTGAGCTCGCGCACCTGCAGCGCCGGTGGCTGCAGCGCCGCATCCACGCCGGCCACCCGCAGGGTGCGCCAGCGCAGCAGCTCGGCAGCACTGGCGCGCTCCACGGCAGCAAGGTTGGCGATGCCGAGATCACCACGGAAACGGCCCTGCAGGCCGCCGTCACCTTGCTGGGCCACTTCCACCCGCCCGGCGGCAGTAAGGTTGCCACGCGCCAGCGCCAACCGCGTTCCGGCAAGCAGATAGGGATGGATGGGGGCGAGATCGACGCTGCGCAGGTCGACCTGCAGGTCAGCCCACAGGGCGGGCTGCCACTGCAGCTGGCCGCGCACCGCGGCACGTCCGCGCTGGTTGATGCGGCTGCGCAGGTCAATGGTGGCACGGCTGCCGGCGGCGCTGCTCAGGCCGTCGATGCGCAGCGCCAGCTGGTCGGCGGTGAGGCGCACGCCGGCGCCACGATCCTCGTAACGCAGGGTGCCGTCCTCGGCACTGAGCGCCGCAACGGTGAACCGCCACGGCGCCTCGGCACCACGCCCACCGCCCCCCCCTGCGGGCAGCATGGTGGCCAGATCGAAGCGCCCGTCGGCGCCGCGCACGGTGCTCAGCTGCAGGCCCTGGAGCTGGAGTGCGGCAAGGTCAACGCTGCGCGTGGCCGGACGGATGCGTGCATCCTCGACGGTCAGCGCCGCCAGCGCCAGCGCATTGCCTGTTTGCCCACGCAGGCCAAAGGCGAGATCGCGCAGTTGCAGACGCTGCAGGTCGGCCTCGAAGACCGCCCCGGCACCGCCAGTGGCCGCCGTGTAGCGCAGCGCAAGGAGGGCATCGACAACGCCGTCGCGGACCTCGCCGCCCTTGAGTGTTGCAGCGTAATAGGGCTGCAGGCGGCCCGCGCGCAGGCCATCGACGTTGACGCTGCCTTCCAGTTGCAGCGGCGCAAGACGCAGTTCGTGATGGAAGTCGATGCGCGTCAGCTCGTCGAACAGCAAGTCCCCGCGCAGCGTGGCGATGACCTCGTGACGGTTGGCGAGGTCGCGCAGATCGGCATTGATGCCGCTGGCGCTCAGGCGCAGCGGCGGGCTCGTGCTGCGGTCCTCGAAATGCACCACGCCATCGCGCAGGCGTGCGCTGGCGAGCAGGAAATCCACCGCCGCCGCACGGCCCGCAGGCCCCGCCGAGGCGGTCGCGGGCGGCAGCAGCGCAGCAAGATTGATACGACCGTCGGCCAGGCGCAGCAGATGCAGCTCGGGACTGTTGATGCGCAGGCGGGAGAACTGCCACTTGCCCGCCAGCGGCTGCAGGTCGACCATATCGACGGCGATCTGCTCCAGCTTCAGCAGCGGCCCATCGGCGCCGACCAACTCCACGCCATTCAGGCTCAGCTCGCCGTTCACCGCCAGCCGCGGGCTGCCGTCGGCGTCATGCGAGAACGACAGCTCGACCAGCGCGTCGAGCTCGCCCGCGGCGACGCGAAACGCCGGCTGGAAAGGCAGGTAGGCGAGATAGGGGGCGATCTGCTGATCGACGACGTTGAACTCCAGCATCGTCTCGCGGCGTTCGGCAAACGGCCGCGTCTTGCCCGCGAGGCTGAACGGCGTGCCGTTCACCGACGCCGACAGGGCGGGTTCGACGAACACATCGACCTTTACCGGCAGATTGGAAACAAACGGCAGGTTCACGCGCAGGCCGTCGATACGATGATGCACCCCGGCGAGGCGGTCGTCGAAACTCAGCGCGCCGTCGCTGAGCTGGATGTTGCCCACCGAGAAGCGCCCGCCCTCGCCCTCCTCGCCGCTGTTGAAGCGCGCAATGACGTCGGCCCAGCTCAGCGCACCGTCCTCGTCGCGCACAAGCATCAATCGCGGCGCGTCGATGCGCAGTTCGTGCAGCACCGGTGCGCGCTGCACGATGGAGGCAAGCTCCAGGTTGGCGTGGATGCTCGCCACCTGCAGCGCATCGCCGTCGCCCGCGGCAGTGGCCACACGCAGACCGTCGAGCTCAAGCACCAGACGGAAGGGATGGAAACGCACCGCATCGACGCCGACGCTCCGCCCCAGCGCCTCGCTGCCCATCACCGGCAGATAGTGGCGCACCAGCGCTGGTACGCCGAAATGGCCGAACAGCGCGTAAGCCGTCAGGACGGCAAGCAAGGCGGCGAAGGGACGCCCGAAGCGCCGGAGAAAGGCGCGCGCGGCGACGGAAGAAGACATCTGCAAAGCTCCGGAATGGCGCCTCACGCAGGCGTGTGACGCAGCAGGGGCGAACGGTTCATCAGCACAGCCGGCAGGGCGCTGCCGGGCCGCGCAGTGCGTCAACTTATCAGGCCGCGCGACGTTCGTGCGCTGCATTGGCGTAAATGTTTGCGAACACGCTGCCGCCCGCGTAAGCTCGCCGGTTGATCAGCTTGCGGGGTAGCAGCAGTGCGGTGGCAGGACTACGATGTGATCGTCATCGGCGCCGGAGCGGCGGGCATGATGTGCGCCGCCCAGGCCGGTCAGCGCGGCCGCCGCGTGCTCCTCATCGACCACGCTGCGCAGCTCGCCGAGAAGATCCGCATCTCCGGCGGCGGGCGGTGCAACTTCACCAACCTGCGCGTAACCGCCGACAACTACCTGTCGCGCAACCCCCACTTCGTGCGCTCGGCGCTGGCGCGCTACGGCTCGCGCGAGTTCATCGAACTGGTCGATCGCCATCGCATCGCCTGGCACGAGCGCGAGCACGGCCAGCTGTTCTGCGACCACTCCGCGCAGGACATCATCGACATGCTGCGCAGCGAGTGCGCCGACGGCGGCGTCGACTGGGCCATGCCGGTGACCGTCGAGCGCATCGAACGCCTGCCCGCTGACACCACCAGCGGCGCGCCGCGCTTCCGCGTGCACTGCGCCACAGGCACGGCCTGCTGCGCCAGCCTGGTGATCGCCAGCGGCGGCCTGTCGATCCCCAAGATCGGCGCCTCACCCTTCGGTTACCGCATCGCCGAGCAGTTCGGCCTGCCCATAGTCGCCCCGCTGCCCGCACTGGTGCCCCTGACCCTGCCCCCGGAGACCCTGCAGCGACTCTCCACGCTGGCCGGGATCTCGCTCGAGGTCGAAGCCAGCTGCGCCGGCGGCAGCTTCCGCGAGGCCGCGCTGGTCACCCATCGCGGGCTTTCCGGCCCCGCCATCCTGCAGATCTCCAGCTATTGGCAGGCCCAGGCCTACGACGGCGGCGCGCGGGCACCGGTCACCCTTGACCTGCTGCCTGGCACCGATGTCCACGCCTGGCTGCAGCAACATGCCCATGCCCGCAGCCTCCTGCCCAACCTGCTCGCCGAGCGTCTGCCGAAGCGCTTTGCCCAAGCCTGGTGCGAGCTGCACGGCTGGAGCCGTCCCCTCAACCAGTTCCGCAGTGCCGAACTGGACAGCGTCGCCGACACACTGCAGGCCTGGCCGCTCGCACCTTCCGGCACCCAGGGCTATGCCAAGGCCGAGGTCACCCTCGGCGGCGTCGACACCCGCGCGCTGTCCTCGCGGACGATGGAAGCAAACGCCTGCCCGGGGCTGTATTTCGTCGGCGAAGTGATGGATGTCACCGGCCACCTCGGCGGCTACAACTTCCAGTGGGCATGGTCCTCCGGGCACGCCGCGGGGCAGTTCGTCTGAAACCTGTCCCCATGCGCGCAGGCAGATCGCGCGCAGAGCGCACGGCTGCCCTGTCATCGCCCTGTCACGGCGCCGCAATAGCCTTGGCGCCGTATGAACAGCGCCGACACTGCCGTCGAGCCCCTGCAGGTACGCTCGATCTTCCTCTCCGACATCCACCTCGGCACGCGTGGCTGCCAGGCGGACCGCCTGCTCGATTTCCTCCGCCACCACGAAGCCGAACACATGTTCCTGATCGGCGACATCGTCGATTTCTGGGCGATGAGCCGCGGCATCCACTGGACCGCGGCGCAGAACACCGTGGTGCAGAAGGTGTTGCGCGCCGCACGCAAGGGCACCCAGGTGATCTTCGTCCCCGGCAACCATGACGAAGCCCTGCGCGAATACGTCGGCATCACCTTCGGCGACATCCGCCTCGAGCACGACTACATCCACCGTACCGCCGACGGTCGCCGCTATCTGCTCCTGCATGGCGACGAGTACGACCAGGTGACGCGCTACCACCGCTGGGTGGCGGTAATCGGCGACGTTGCCTACAACGCCCTCGTGCGCATCAACGGCTGGCTGTCATGGGCACGCCGGCGGCTGGGCATCTCCGGCTACTGGTCGCTCGCCGGCTACGCCAAGCGCAAGGTCAAGACGGCGGTGAACTTCATCTTCGACTTCGAGGATTCGGTGATCCACGGCGCCCGCGAGCGCGGCGTCGACGGGGTGATCTGCGGCCACATCCACTGGGCCACGGTGCGCGAGGTGGACGGCCTGACCTACGTCAATTGCGGCGACTGGGTGGATAGCTGCACGGCCATCGTCGAACACGTCGATGGCCGCCTGGAGCTGGTCGAGTGGCGCGGCCGCAGCGCACTCGCTACGGCCGCGCCGGTGGAAGAGATGCCAGAGGAGAGCGAGGCCCTCGAACACCCGCTCGCCGCTCAGTTCATCCTGCGGCGCTCGAACATCGGCAACAAGGGCACGTAGCTGAGCGCCTGCAGCACGATCAGCCCGGCGAAGGCGATCGACAGCGCCGCAGCCATGTCGTGACCGGCGGCAAGCAGCCCGTCGAGCGCCCCACCCAGCCCCCACTGCACCACGAAGGCCCCCATGAAGGCCATCAGGTTGATCGCCGTGCTCACGCGCGCGAAGACCTCACGCGGGAAATACCCTGCGGAAGCCAGATAGGCCTGCGAATTGACCGCCGACAGCATGCCGAGCAGGAACCACAGGGGCGCCAGTGGCCCCCAGCCGAAGAGGATCAGCACCTGCACCGCGAGCATGCCGGCAAACCCGCCCTGCATCAGATTGACCGGGCGCACGCCGCTGCGCGCCAGGCGCGTGCCAAGTACGCCGATGCCGAGTTGACCGGCGAGCATGCCGAAGTTCAGCACCAGCAGCAGCGATGCCGCCTGGGCCAGTTCGAGCCCGTTTACGTTCATCAGCCAGGGCACCGCCCACAGGCTTTGCAGGGCCATGAAACCGCCGGTAAAGAAGGCTGCCGAGGCGGCAAAGCGCAGGAAACCCCATGAGGCGTAGATGCCCGCTACCGAGCGCAGCGCGCCGCCAAGGGTATCGCGCGTGCCGGCACTGGCCTCGTCGGGCAGGGAGAGGAAGATCCACAGCGCGATCGCCACCGCCATCACCGCAATCAGCCAGAACACCCCGCGCCAGCCCAGCAGCGGCAGCATGGCCTCCACCGGTGCGCTGGCGGTGAGCGCACCGAGTGCGCCCGCAGCCATGATGAAGCCGGTCATCGAACTCTGCCGCTCCGGCGGGTACCACATCGCAAAGCCTTTCAGCGCCCCCATCAGGCAGGCCGACACCCCCAGACCGATGAGCGCGCGCGCCAGCCCCAGTCCGCCCAGTGACTCGCCGAGCGCAAAGGCTGCGGCACCGAGCGCGGTGAGGATCAGCAGCGCCCCCTCCACCCGCCGTGGGCCGTAGCGGTCGAGGGCGATGCCGACCGGTATCTGCGCCAGACCGAAGGCGAGGAAATAGGTGCTGGTGAGCAAGCCCAATTGCGCCGCGGAGAGCCCCAGTTCACCGGTCAGCGCCGGCGAGATCACCGCATTGACGGTGCGCAGCAGATAGGAAAGGTAGTAGCCGAGGGCAAAGGGCAGAAAGATCTGCCCCCAGCCCGGCGAAACGAGACGCGTCGACATGCTGCGATCCATGATCATCGAAGGCGGCATTGTGCCCCACATCGGTGCATCGCCCATTACCGGAAACCCTTATTTCCAGGTCCTGTTCTCATTCGCCATGGCGGTCCGCCAGCGCGAATGAAAACAGGCCCCAGGCACTTGGCGAACTTGATACGGGTCAAGGAAGGCGCCGGGACAAATCACAAGACTCAGGGGCACGTACAGGAGCCCCGCCACGATGAGCACATTGACCGACCTGCTGACCCACGACCACCGCCAGTGCGATGCCGCCTTCGCCAGCATCGAGCATCATCTCCGCCAACCCGACTGGGCCGCCGCGGACAACGCCCTGGCCGCTTTCGGGCGCGCCCTCGAAAGCCATTTCGGCGCCGAGGAAGAGATCCTCTTTCCGCGCTTCGAAGAGGCCACCGGCATGACTCAGGGCCCCACCGCGGTGATGCGCGAGGAACACCGCGAAATGCGCGCCGCCCTCGCGCGCATGGCCGCCGCGCTGGCCGCCCACGATGCCGAGGAGTACGGTGGCGAGGCGGAAACCCTGCTGATCCTGATGCAGCAGCACAACATGAAGGAAGAGAACATCCTCTATCCGCTGTGCGACCGCCATCTGCACGGCGAGCGCGAGCACCTGGGCCTGAGCATCGGCCACCGCCTGGAAGGTGTTCCGCAATGAGCGTGCGGCTGCTCGACCTGCGTGGCCTGGAACCTCCGCAACCCTTCGAACAGGCCATGGAAGCCCTCGCCGACCTGCCCCCCGGCGGCGGCCTCAGCCTCCTCCTCGACCGCGTCCCGTGGCCGCTGCTGCGCCTGCTGGAACGCGACGGCATCGCCCACCGCCACCTCATCCGTGAGGATGCGGTGGTCGAAGTGCACATCGGCAGCGCATGAACCCCACCCTCAGCTACGAGGCCACGCCGCCGTTTCGCGTACCGCTGTCGTTCTTCCTGCTCGCCTGCCTGTTCGGCATCGCCGCCGGCGTGCTGCTGGTGATCGAGCCCCGCGCCCTGGTCTCGCGCTGGACACCCGCGGCGCTGGCAATGACCCACCTCATCACCACCGGCTTCATGCTCTTGGTGATGCTGGGCGCCCTCTTCCAGGTGCTCCCCGTCGTCGTCGGCGCCCGCCTCCCTGCCGCGGGCCGCGTGGCGCCTGCCGTCCTCGTTCTGTGCGGCAGCGGCGCGGCGAGCCTGAGCTGGGGGCTGGGCACCGCCAGCACCCTGTTCATGCAGGCCGGCGGCGGCCTGCTGGCTGCGGCCATCGCCGTCTTTCTGGCGCTCGCGGGGTGGGGATCGCGGGGCTGCGCGGATGGCGCAGGCAGCACACGCGATCTGCGCCTGGCACTGATCGGGCTTGCCATCACCACGGCGCTCGGGGTGATGCTGGTGCTCGCACTGAGCCGCGGCCTCGCCGTGCCGATACTGCAGACCACCAACCTGCATGCGGCCTGGGGCTGGCTGGGCTGGGGTGGCATCCTGCTCGCGGCGACCAGCTGGGTGGTGGTACCGATGTTCCAGATCACCCCGCCCTACCCGCCCGGGCTGAAACGTTACTGGGCCGCGCTGAGCTTCGCCCTGCTGATACTGTGGAGCATCGCCGCCCTTGCCGCAGACGCCCCGCAGTGGGCCGGCACGACACTGCTGGCGGGGTCTGCCGCGGCCCTCGCACTGGCCACCCTGGGCCTGCTGCGCCGCACCCGCCGCGCCAGCCCCGATGCCAGCTTCCGCACCCTGCAGCTGGCGATGGCAGCCTTTCTCGGCGGCGCCCTGTGCGCCGTCATCGCCAGCATCAGTGCGCAGCCATGGTGGGCGATGGGCGCCGGCGTGCTGGTGCTGCACGGCGGCTTCGTCAGCGCCATCAGCGCCATGCTCTACAAGATCGTGCCCTTCCTGGCCTGGCTGCACCTCACCCAGGCCAGAATCAAGGCCCCCAACATGAAGAGGCTCTCACCGGATAGCCCCGTGCGCCGCCAGCTGCTCCTCCACGCCCTCACCCTGCCCGCCCTGCTCGCCGCCGCCAGCGGCAACGCGCTGGCCGGAGGCGTCGCCGGGACCCTGCTGGCCGCCGAATTCACCTGGCTGCTCATCAACCTGCTTGCCACCACCGCGCGCTGGCGGCGTGCTCAGGCCGGACACTGATCAGCCCGGCGGGCGCTGCAGGCAGTGCGGCACCACCTCCACGCTGCGCTCGCCGTCCCCCACCCATACGTGACCGTCCTGGATGGTGAACTGCAGGCGCATGCTGCGCGCAGTCAGACGGGCGAGTTCGGGCGCCGCCTCGGGCACCAGGTTGAGCACGGTGAGCTTGTCCTGGCGCGCCAGCTTGTCGCGCACGCCCTGCCACCAGATGTCCGCCGCGCGCCCGTAGCTGACGATCACCACGCGCTGCGAGCGCCCGCAGGCCTTGCGGATCCATTTCTCGTCGGGCTGGCCGACGTCGATCCAGCACAGGATGTCGCCGGTCAGGTCGCGCAGCCAGAGATCGGGCTCGTCGTCGACGCACAAACCCTTGCCGGAGGCCAGGCCTTCCTCGGCGAACAGCGCAAAGGCGAGCAGGCGCACCATCATGCGTTCGTCGGTCTCCGACGGGTGGCGCGCCAGGGTGAGGTTATGGGTGGCGTAGTAGTTGCGATCCATGTCGGCGATCTGCAACTCGGCCTTGTAGATGGTTGCCTTGAGGGCCATGAGGGCGTTTCCATTGCGTGGAGCCGCATTCTCTCAGGAGCCGGGCCCGGCGCCAAACTTCAGCCGCGGCCTGCAGCCCCGGCGATGCCCGGCTGCTGCGGTGCGTGCAGCGCCTCGATGAGCTGCCTGAGACTGTCCATCCGCTGCGCCCCTGCTCCGCCAAGCTTGTAGGCCTGGAGCGCGCTCTCCAGGCTTGCGAGCGCTTCCGGGAGCGCCTCGACCAGGCATGAATCGCAAGCTTGCCGACGCTGCATGAGCCCGGCCCTGGCCAGCAGCGCCATCCCCAGCGCCCGTTGCGCGTCGCCCCAGTCGACCGTCCGGCGCAGCAGGGCTGGTTCGGCGAGCAGCTCACGGTACAGGGCTATGCCCTCGTCAAGGTGGGCGATGGCACCGTCCGCGTCCGCGTCCGCGCCATCGCTCATTGCCCCTGCGCTGCTCAAGGCCCTGGCCAGCTCGCCATGCACGGCCAGCCAGCGCAGGGGGGCCTGCGCGCGCGCGGTGTGCTCGCCCGCGGCACGGAGCAGCCCGACGGCCTCGTCGAGATACGCAACCGCCTGTTCCCCGTGCACGCCACCGGCACCCTCCACGGCCGCGCTGCGCAAGACGGCCCCCAGCATGAAGCGGGTTTCCGCCAGCGCTTCGGGCGCGCCCGAACGGCTGCGCCCGGCCAGTGCCGTACGCAGCAATGGCCGGGCACCGCCAAGGTCGCCCCGCCAGGCCAGCAACACGCCGGCCTGATGCGCGACCGCCGCACCTTCATCCGGCGCCCAGCCGGACGGCCACTGTTCGATGAGCGCACGATAACGCTCACCGGCGCCATCGAACGCCCACGCCTCGTCGTGGAGCAGCGCGCGCACGTGGAGGGCATTGGCGGCGCGCCAGCGGTAGCTCGCTGCCAGCCCGCCCAGCCCATCGCGCTCGGCGTGCTGCGCGGCGCGCTCGAAGAGCTGCAGCGCCTCGTCATGGCGGAGCATGGCAAGGAGCAGTTCGCCGTGCAGGCGCAGCACGGGGCTCGTCCGGGCTGGATCGGCAGCGGGGTCGCGCAAGGAATGGGCGAGCAGCCCTTGCGAAGCCGCAAGGGCCTCGTCGAACTGCCCGGCGGCGAGCGCCGCACCGACCAGCGCAGCTTCTGCCGCCACCGCGCTTGCCCGCGCCTGTCGATAGCCCGCAGCAGCATTGAGCAGCGCAAACTCCAGCCGCGTCGGCGCCATTTCCGCACCATCGCGCTGCACCGCCCCCTCCGGTATGGCTGCATCGGCAAGCGTCCTCAGCAGGGCGAACAGGGCAGCATCGCCGATATCTCCAAGCGCGCCGCCGACCTCTGCCAGGGTGCTCAGATCGCTCTCGGCCAGCGCCTCCCGTCCTTCGCGCGCGGCGCTGACGAGCTGCCGGAGCCGTACTGGATCGACGGGCAGGCGCTGCGTGTGATCGATCAGCCCTACGCTGACAGGGACGGCATCAACCTTCTCTTCAACGCCGGCAACAACGTCTTGAGTGCCTTGCGGCGCCACCCCGAGGCTGGCGAGAAACCACAGCACCAGGGCGGACAGCGCAATGGTCCACGCCACTCCTCCGGCAACAAAGGCAAGCGAATTGAACTTCATCGATCAAGCAGGACCTGTAAGGGAGCGCGCAGCTCCGGTCGAAAAAGATGCGCCCGCCGCACACACTGTCGCCCTTGCGGGCGGCGCCCGATCATCTCGCCGGCCCCCCACCCCTGCAGGCCATGGTCATTTCACGGCACCGATCCCGCATCCACGGGACGGCCGCAGAACGGCCCTGAAGAGAGATTCTTGCGCATGCGCTGCTGGCCACCGCAGACTCCGCTCGCAGGAGCGAAGAAAAGCTTTGACATTTTATGTCGCGAAGCATACATTGCACATGTCATCGACACAACCCTTGAAGGAGTCGCGGATGAAATCGCTGCAGGAACAGATCGCAGGCTTGGACGACGTGCTGAGTGCGCGCCTCGGTGGCACCGCCGTCAGCCTGCAACCCATCCCCGGCTCGGTGCCGGTGATTCAGGTTGTCATCGGCGGGCGCGAGGAGCTGCCCATCTTCATCACCGCCTCGGAAACGCAGGTGCTGTGCATCTGCTATCTGTGGAGCGACGAGGAGGTGCGCGCCGACAAGCGCGCCGAGCTGCTCGAGACCCTGCTCGCCCTCAATCCGTCCATCCCGCTGTCGGCCTTCGGCCGCATCGACAAGCGCTTCGTGCTGTTCGGCGCGCTGGCCAGCGACGCCCGCGTCGAGGATGTCGCCCAGGACGTCATCGCCCTCAGCGACAACGCCCTGGACGCCCTCGAAGCCCTCTCCGCCTACCTCGTCTGAAGGAGACATCACCATGAGCGTGATTGGAAAGATCCTCACCCTGGTGCGCGGCAGCGCGCGTGAAATCGGCGAGAGCGTGGTCGATGCCAACGCCACCCGCATCTACGAACAGGAAATCGTCGACGCCCGCAACGCCATCATGAAGGCCAAGAGCGAGCTTACCGGCGTGATGGCCAAGGAAATGCAGAGCGCACGCGAGATCGAGCGCCTGCGCAAGGAAATGATCCGCCTCGAGAATCTCGCCGTCGAAGCGCTCGACAAGGGCGAGGACGCGCTTGCCGAGGAAGTCGCCGGCAAGGTCGCCGCCTGCGAGGCAGAACTCGAGGAGCAGAGTCGCGCCCACGCCAACTACGCGCTGCAGGTCGGCAAGCTCAAGGAGCTGATCAAGGCCGCCGAGGGCAAGGTGCGCGAGCATGAGCGCGAGGTGGCCATGGCACGCACCACCGAGAGCGTCTACCGCGCCACCCGCTCGATCTCCGACAACATCGGTGCCACCGGCTCCAAGCTGGTCAGTGCGCGCGAATCGCTGGAGCGCATCAAGCGCCGCCACGAGGACCTCGCCGACCGCATGGCCGCCGCCGAAGCGCTCGACAAGGAGACCAGCACCCGCGGGCTCGAACAGCGCCTCGCCGAAGCCGGCATCGGCGGCGACGCCGAGCGCCGCCGGGCAACCATGGAGCGCATCCGTGCGCGCCAGGCGGCCGCGCACAAGGACGCATGAAGACGACCGGCAAGCCGGCGCGCTGGAAGGACTCCGACGACGCACTGCGCGCCGTTCAGGTGGCCTTCGATGTCGAAGCCCGGGTTCTCGAGGCGGTGCGACGCGCCGCCTTCGAGAACAACCTGTCGATGCCGGATCAGGTGCGCAACCTGCTGGGGCTGCCGGTCACGCACCGCCCCAAGCGGCCGCGCCTGACCGTCTCGCTGACCCCTGCGGACTACCAGATGCTGGCCGCACGCTATGGCCTGCCGGCCGACGACCTGCTTGCCATCAAGGAACGCGCGGCCGGCGAGCTGATCGATTTCGCCGACGATCAATGAGCATGCAGGCAGCCGCAGCGGCACAGGCCTCCTTCACCTGAGAACAGACATGGGCGACTTCGGTGGCACGCTGACTTCCTTCCCGACCGCCATCTACACCACGCTGCTCGGCGTGGTGCTGCTGTACTGGCTGCTGGCCCTGTTCGGCCTGGTCGATTTCGAGAACACCGGACCGGATCTCGATCTTGATCTGGAACTCGACGCCGACGGCGTCGAGGTCGGCTCGCTGGCCCAGCGCATGGTGGCCTTCGGCCTTGGCGGGGTGCCGTTCTCGGTCGTTGTCAGCCTGCTGGTGCTGATCGCGTGGACCCTCTCCAGCCTCGCGGCGATGTGGGTGCTGCCTCTGCTCCCGGGCATCCTCGCGCTCGCCGCCGGCGCCGTCGTGCTCGTCCTCGCCGCGGTAGTGGCCATCCCGTTCACCGCCATTGCCATCCGTCCCCTGCGCGGTCTCTTCGTCACCCACGGCGCGGTGCGCAACGCCGCGCTCGTCGGCCAGACCTGCAAGATCGTCACCGGCACCGTCAGCGAGACCTTCGGCCGCGCCGAAGTGGCCCGCCGTGGCGCCAGCTACAACATCCGCGTCGTCGCCGACACGCCCAACACGCTGGTGCGCGGTGCCACCGCGATGATCATCGACTACGACCCCGACAGCGCCCGCTATCGCGTTCAGGCGATCGAGTGAGCCTTCCGTTACTCCCCTTCCGACTCTCCATCCACCCGGCCATTGCTCAGAGGAAACCATGGAACCCATTTTGATCGCCATCGGCATTCTGGCGTTTTTGATCTTCAGTATGTTCGCCATGCTGGCCAAGTTCTACCGCAAGGTCGAACAGGGCTACGCCATGATCGTCAACACGCTGAACAGCGAGCCCGACGTCACCTTCACCGGCCGCATGGTGTACCCCATCATCCACAAGGCCGAGATGATGGACATCGCCCTCAAGACGGTGGAAATCGACCGTACCGGGCACGACGGCCTGATCTGCCAGGACAACATCCGCGCCGACATCAAGGTGAAGTTCTTCGTCCGCGTGAACAAGACCGCCGAGGACGTCCTCAAGGTCGCCCAGGGCATCGGCTGCGCCCGCGCATCGAACCCGGAAACGCTGGAGGAACTGTTCTCCGCGAAGTTCTCCGAAGCGCTCAAGACCGTCGGCAAGTCGATGGACTTCGTCGAGCTCTACCAGGCCCGCGACCGCTTCCGCGACGAGATCATTGCGCAGATCGGTGACGACCTCTCCGGCTACGTCCTCGAGGATGCCGCCATCGACTACCTCGAGCAGACCCCGCTCTCCAAGCTCGACCCCAGCAACATCCTCGACGCCCAGGGCATCAAGAAGATCACCGAGCTCACCGCGGCCGAGAACGTGCGCACCAACGATCTGCGCCGCAACGAGGAAATGCAGATCAAGAAGAAGGACGTCGAGACCCGCGAGGCGCTGCTCGAACTCGAGCGCCAGCAGGCCGACGCCGAAGCACGCCAGCTGCGCGAGGTCGAATCGGTAAAGGCGCGCGAGCAGGCCGAGACCGCGCGCATCCGTTCCGAGGAGCACGCCAAGGCCGAGCTCGCCCGTCTGCAGACCGAACAGGCCATCAGCGTGCAGCAGGAAAACGTCCTGCGCGAGAAGGAAGTGGCCGAGAACAACCGCCTGCGCGCGGTGGCCATCGAGGAAGAAAAGGTCAAGCGCGCCCGTGAGCTGGAAGTGGTCGACCGCGAGAAGGAGGTCACCCTGCAGCGCATCGACAAGGACCGCGCCGTGGAAGTGCAGAAGAAGGCCATCGCCGACGTCGTGCGCGAGCGCATTGTTGTCGAACGCACCGTGGCCGAGCAGGAAGAGGCCATCAAGGAACTGCGCGTGGTCGCCGAAGCCGACCGCAAGAAGAAGGCCACCGTGATCACCGCGGAAGGCACCGCAGAAGAGAACATGATCATGGAGATCAAGGCCGCCGAAGCCCGTGAGCGCCGTGCGCGTCACGCCGCCGCCGAAGAGCTTACGCTTGCCGACGCACGCCTCAAGGTGGCCGAACGCCACGCCGAGGCCAAGAAGCGCGAAGCCGAGGGCATGGAAGCCATCGCCGCCGCCAACGGCCTGGCCGAAGCCCGCGTGCAGATGGTCGCCGCCGACGCCAAGGAGAAGCAGGGCATGGTCGAGGCCAAGGTGCGCATCGCCGAAGCCGAGGCGGTGGCCAAGTATGGTCAGGCCGAGGCCGAGGCGCTGCAGGCGCGCCTGACTGCCGAAGCCGACGGCAAGGAGCGCATGGGTCTGGCCGACGTCGGCGTCAAGACCGCCGACGCCGATGCCGCGGTGAAGATGGGCCTGGCCGAAGCCCAGGTCATCGAAGCCCGCTTCAACGCCGAGGCCAAGGGCCTGCGCGAGAAGTTCGAAGCCATGAAGGCGATGAGCGAGGACACCCGCGCGCATGAGGAATTCCGCATGCGCCTGGAGAACGCCCACATCGAAACCATCAAGGCCATCGAAGCACAGACCTCGATCGCCCGCGAACAGGCCGACGTGCTTGGCGTCGCGCTGGGCAACGCCCGTATCGACATCGTCGGCGGAGAAGGCGACTACTTCGACCGCTTCGTCAACGCGCTCTCGGTCGGCAAGGGCATCGACGGCGCCATCGCCAAGAGCAACACCCTGCAGGTCGGGCTGAAGGACCACCTCACCGGCAAGCGCGACATGGTCAGCGACGTTCGCGACGTCGTCGGCGCGCTGGGCAGTGCCTCAGGGGAATTGCAGAACCTGTCGGTGGCCGCGCTGCTCACCAAGGTCCTGCGCGACGGCAACGACAGCCAGAAAGCCGCCCTGCAGACCCTGCTCGACGGTTTCCGCGGCGCCAAGGCTTGAGCCTTGCCGGCATGCTCCTGACCGCGCGGCTCACCGGGCCTGCCGGGCAGGGCGTGCCACGCCTGACGAACTTCTCGCACTGATCTCCAGCGCACGCTGACCCTGGCGGCCACCCGCGGGTGGCCGGGAGAACCCGATATGTCCGAGCACGCTCAAGGCCCCGACGCAACCGAGGCCCTGGTTGCCGAGAGCAGCAGTTACGAGCTGCTCAAGCGGCGACTGTCCGACCTGGGCGGTCATCTGCAACGCAAGACGCGGGCGCTCAACGACGCCCGCCTCGCCGAGTTCGGCCGTGCCGAGCAGGCGCTCATCGCGCGCACCCGCGCGCGCACCGAGAACAACTGCATCGCCCGCGACCTGGTGCGCATCGGCGACGTGCTGCTGTTCGGCTACAACGTCTTCATCGGCCTGCGCAAGGAGACCGCGGTCGCCGATGTCTTCGGCCTGTATCGCCTCGGCGAGGACGGCGAGGGCGATCTCGAAGCGGTGGCGCTGGAGGGCAGCTTTCTCGACGACGCGCGCTTCACCGCCGATTTCCGCGAGCTCTATACCTACTACCGCCAGGCCAGCCTGATCCAGTTGCGGGTGCACCAGCACAAGCTGCTGGCGGCCTTCCAGATCGGCCAGCAGGCCACCGACCTGCGGGTGTTCCGCTGGAACATCGGGCCGGACGGCATGCTGAGCTACATCGACAACCGCGGCGAGCGCGACATCGCGCTGCCCGCGACCCACGACTTCGAGTGGACCCAGACCACCCGCGAGAACCATGTCGGCGGTCGTCACCCGCACATCAACATTCTCGACACCGTCTTCGTCGAGACCGTCGGCGGCGATCTCACGATCAAGATCGAGAACAACACCGAGAGCGGGCTGGGCATCTACTCCGAGCCGGTCGAGGACAAGAGCCAGTCGCTCACCGACGCCGAGGTCGCCTACGCGCGCATCGGTTCGCTGATCCTGCTGCGCATCCGCCCCTACCGCGAGCGCGACGAGCGCTACCTGGTGTTCAACACCCGCACCCTCAGCGCCACCCGCATCGACGCCATCGGACGCTCGTGCATCCAGTTGCCCGAAGACCACGGCATCATCTTTCCGGGCGGCTACTATCTGCAGTCCGGCGAAACCAAACGCTTCGACCTGCCCGCCGAGATGCGCGACGGCCTGCGCTTCAAGCGCATGCAGCGCTCGCCCAACGGCGAGGACGTGCTCTACGTCTTCTACCAGCCCGGGCTTGGCCACTACGCGCTGTTCTCCTACAACCTGATCGAGAAGTCGCTGTCCACGCCGATTCTGTGCAATGGCTATGCGCGCTTCGACGACGGGCGCATGCTGGTCTTCCAGGCCGAGGGGCCGGAGCCGACCCGCAACCATCCGATGCAGCTGTGGCAGACGCCGTTTGCCAGCGACGAGCATGCCGCCGCCCACCAGGAGGTCCAGGGCTTTTTCGGCCGCATCGGCAATCCCGAACTGGTACGCGGCATTGCCGAGCTGACCGGCATCACCCGCGCGGTCGCCGAGCAGACCCCCACGCGCAATGCCTACGAAGCCCTCATCCGCCAGTGCGGGCGGGCGCTCGATGCCTACTTCTGGCTCGATTCGGACGAGGCCGGCAAGCTCGACGAAGACATCCGCGCCATCATGGAAGGCGCGCGCCACACCCTCGACGAATTCGAGAAGATCGAGAGCATCCGCCGCGACACCGCCCAGGCACTGAGCGAGGCCGAGCTGCGCCAGCGCGAGCTGATGACCGACATCGCCAGCATGATGTGGCACGCGCCCGACGACTTCGTGCGGGCGCTCGGTCGCCTGCGCGAGCAGCGCGGCCGCCTGCAGGCCATGCGCGAGCTGCGCTACGCCGATCTGACGCGCATCGGCGAGCTCGAAGCCACCGTCGACGAGGAGCAGGGGCGGGTCTCCGAGCGCGCGCTGAACTTCCTTGCCGACGAGCACGCCTTCGACGGCTACCGCAAGTCGCTCGACGAGATCGCCGCCGCCCTGCCGCACGCCACCAACAGCACGGAGATCGCCGAGCAGGTCAAGGCGCTCGACAGCACCGGTGCCGGCCTCGACCTGCTCACCGAACAACTGGGCAACCTGCCGGGCGGCGATGCCGTCATCCGCACCCGCATCCTCGACGGCATCGGCGGCGTGTATGCCGAGGTCAACCGCCTGCGCGCCGAGGCCCGCAGCCGCGCCCGCGCGCTTGGCAGCGTCGAGGCCGCGGCCGAGTTCGGCGCGCAGATCCAGCTCTTCGGACAGGCCGTCGAGAACGCGCTGGAACTGGCCGATACGCCGGAAAAGTGCGACGACGCCCTCACCCGCCTGCTCGGCCAGCTCGAGGACATCGAAGCCCGCTTCGCCGACCAGGACGCCTTCATCGAGACCCTGGCCAACAAGCGCGAGTCGGTGGTCGAAGCGGTGGCGGCACGCCGCCAGACCCTCACCGAGGCCCGCCAGCGCCGCAGCCAGGCGCTGGTCGATGCCGCCTCGCGCGTACTCGACGGCGTTCCGCGCCGGGTCGCCCAGTTCAACGATCTGCCGCAGGTGCACAGCTATTTCGCCGGTGATCCGCTGCTCGCCAAGCTGCGCAGCCAGATCGACGAACTGCGCGCGCTGGGCGCCAACGTCGCCGCCGACGATCTCGACACCCGCCTGCGTGCTGCGCGCGACCAGGCGGTGCGTGCGGTACGCGACCGCCGCGAGCTCATCGCCGAGGACGGCAACACCCTGCGCTTTGGCCGCCACGCCTTCACCGTCAACCGTCAGACGCTCGACCTCACCCTGGTCCCGCGGCAGGGCGGGCTGGCCTACCACCTCACCGGCACCGACTACTTCGCGCCGCTCGACGACCCCCGGCTGGACACCCTCAAGGCCTGGTGGGACGTGCCGCTGGTGTCGGAGAGCGACACCCTCTACCGCGCCGAATACCTCGCCGGCACGTTGCTGGCCGACGCCCTCGACGGGCATGGCGAGCAGGACTGGGCCCAACTGCAGGCGCTCGCCGCGGCCGAGGATGGCCAGCCGCTTGCCGATCTGGTCCGGCGCAGCAGCGCGAGCCGCTACCAGGAAGGCTATCAGCGCGGCGTTCATGACCACGATGCCACCCTCATCCTGCAGGCCCTGATCGGCATGCAGGCCGGCGCGCAACTGCTCGCCCACGGGCCGCAGGCCCGCGCCCTGGCCTTCTGCTGGTGGCACTTCGGCGCCTTCGAGGACGAGCGTGCGAGCCTGCTCCGGCTGGCCCGCGCGGCGGTGCAGATGAATGCGCTCTTCGCCCACCGCGAGGCGCTGGCGCGCGCCGAACACGACGCCGCGCAGACGCTCGCTGTTTTCGCGCCAAAGTTCGGCTTTGCCGACGATGCCGCGCTGGTCGGCGAGGCCGCCCAGTATCTCGTCCGCCAGCTCGCCGAGCCGCGCGGCGCCGAGGCCTGGGTTATCTCCGGTGCCGGCGCCACCCTCGCCGAAGACCTGCAGCGCCAGCTCGAGCGTCACGGCCAGCTCGCCACCCTGCACGCCGACCTCGCGGCCGCGGCGCCGCCCGAGCGCTGGCGGCTCGCCCGCCAATGGACGGCCGCCTTCGCCGCTGGGCAGGACGGCGCGCTGGCCTGGGAGGCCGACGCCGCCACCGCCTTGTTGAGCGACGGCGAACGCCAGCGCGTCAACGTCGAGCTCGACGCGGTGGTCGAGGGTCTGCGCGGCGAACACCCGCGCCTTGCCGACGGCCGCCTCACCCTCAACCTCAACGACTTCTGGCAACGCCTGCGCCGTCATCGCAGCGTCCAGGTGCCGGCCTTCGAACGCCTGCAGGCGCTGCGCCTGGAGATCGTCGACAGCGAGAAACGCCGCCTGCATCTCGACCAGTTCCGCGCCCGTCCGCTGTCGAGCTTTGTGCGCAACCGGCTCATCGACGAGGTCTATCTGCCCATCATCGGCAACAACCTCGCGCGCCAGATCGGCGCCGCCGGCGATGCCAACCGCAGCGACCGCTCCGGTCTCCTGCTGCTGATCTCGCCGCCCGGCTACGGCAAGACCACGCTGATGGAGTATGTTGCCGACCGCCTCGGCATGATCTTCGTGCGCATCAACTGCCCCGCGCTCGGCCATGACGTCACCGCCATCGACCCGGCCGGCGCCACCCACAGTGCCGCCCGCCAGGAGCTGGAAAAGCTCAACCTCGGCCTGGCGATGGGCAACAACGTCATGCTCTACCTGGACGACATCCAGCACACCAATCCGGAGTTCCTGCAGAAGTTCATCGCGCTGGCCGACGGTACCCGCCGCATCGAGGCGGTGCGCAACGGCGAACCCTGGACCGCCGACCTCCGTGGCAAGCGCTTCGCGGTGGTGATGGCGGGTAACCCCTACACCGAGTCCGGCGACGTCTTCCGCATTCCCGACATGCTCGCCAACCGCGCCGACATCTACAACCTCGGCGACGTGCTGGCCGGGCGTGAAGACCTCTTCGCGCTGTCCTACATCGAGAACTGCCTGACCTCCAACCCGCTGCTGCTGCCGCTGTCGTCCCGCGATCCGGCCGACGTGCACCGTCTGGTGCGCATGGCCGAAGGCGAGGACATCGCGGACAGCGCCTTCAGCCACGGATACAGCACGGCCGAACTCAACGAACTGGCCAATCTCGTCCGCCGCCTGTTCCGTGCCCGCGACCTGCTGCTCAAGGTCAACCTCGCCTACATCGAATCCGCCGCGCAGGACGACGCCTACCGCAACGAGCCGCCCTTCAAGCTCCAGGGCAGCTACCGCAACATGACCAAGCTCGCCACTGCCATCACTCCCTTGATGCGCGACGACGAGCTCGACGCCCTGTTGCGCGACCACTACCGCGGCGAAGCGCAGACGCTGACCAGCGGTGCCGAGGAGAACCTCCTCAAGCTCGCCGACCTGCTCGGCAGCCAGACCCCGGACGAAACCGCGCGCTGGCAGGAGATCAAGGAAGAGTTCGTGCGCCGTCGCAAGCTGGGCGGCGACGATGCCGACGGCAGCACCCGCATCGCCGGCACCCTGATCGACATCGCCCGTGCGGTCGAAGGGCTGCGCCAGGGTCCGGCGATGGAAGACAGCCTGCGCGCGGGACTGGAGGAAATCAGCAAGGGGCTGCGCGCGCTGCAACCGCGCATTGAGGTCGCAGCGCCGGATACGAGCGAATTCGCCACCGCTCTGCGCGAGATGCACGAAACCTTCGACAAGGTGCTGGTGCCGCTGGTTACCGCCACCTATCGCAAGATGCGCATGGACCACTCCATGTGGGAGGACATGAAGCGCATGAGTGGTCTGATCCAGCGTATGGAACGACTCATCGCCCCACCCGCCGGGGAATGATCCTCAGAACGGCCAGATCAGCGGAATCACAGCCACCGCCACCACCCACATGAGCAGGTTGAGGGGGATGCCGATGCGCAGGAAGTCGGTGAAGCGGTAGCCCCCGGCGTTGTACACGAAGGTGTTGGTCTGGTAGCCGATCGGGGTGGCGAAGCTCGCACTGGCGGCGAACATCACCGCCACCACGAAGGGGCGCGGATCGACGCCGAGCTGCAGCGCCAGGCCGATGGCGATCGGCGTGATCAGCACCGCCACGGCGTTGTTCGACAACACCTCGGTGAG
This sequence comes from Pseudothauera lacus, assembly GCF_003034845.1. Lineage (GTDB taxonomy): Bacteria > Pseudomonadota > Gammaproteobacteria > Burkholderiales > Rhodocyclaceae > Pseudothauera > Pseudothauera lacus. The sequence continues at coordinate 294,750 of NZ_PZKC01000001.1, forward strand.
CACCGAGGTGAACAGGTAGATGAAGGCCAGCATCATCAGCGGCGTGGCCCACGGCGCGGCAGTGGTCACGCTGCCGACGATCAGGCTCACCAGGCCGACCTTGTCCATGGCGATGCTGATCGCCAGCATGCCGAAGATCAGCGACAGGATCTTCCAGTCCACGGCCTTGTAGGCATCCTCGACGTCCAGGCAGTTGCTCACCAGCACCACCGCGGCAGCGATCAGCGCGAGGCCTTCGATGGGCATCACCTTCAGCGCGGCGAGCAGCATCACCGACAGCGTGGCGACGATGGCGATCGGCGCCTTGTCGCGCCGGTAGGCGCGTTCCTGCACGTCATTGAGGCTGATCAGGTCGCCGTTGTCGGCAAAGCGCTTGATCTGCCCGGCGGTGCCTTCGACCAGCATCACGTCGCCGAACTGAAGCTGGAAGTCGTCGAGGTTGCTCTGGATGTTCTCGTCCTGGCGGTGCACCGCCAGCACCGCGATGCCGTAGCGCGCGGTGAGGTCGAGGTCGCGCATCGGGCGGTGCACATAGCGCGAGTTGCGCCCGACGATGGCCTCCACCAGCATGACGTCGCGCATCGCTATGGTCTCGAAGGCATGACCGCGCGAAAACTCGAGCTTGCCCGATTCACGCAGCTCCACCACGTCGCGCACGGTGGTGTGCAGCACCAGGCGGTCGCCGGCTTCCAGCAAGGTGGTGTTGGGCGGCTCGGTGATCACCTCGTCGCCGCGGAACAGCTTCAGCACCTGCAGGCCGGCCTTGCCGTTGAGGTTGGCGTCGGCGATGCTCCTCCCGGCCATCGGCGAATCCCGCGGCACCAGCAGCTCGCTCATGAAGGTGCGCGCGAGGTTGGGACGCAGGGTGCGCGACAGGGTGTCGCGCGCCGGCAGCAGGCGCTGACCGAACAGCATGATGAAGAGGAAGCCGGTGGTGGCCAGCGCCAGCCCGGCCAGGGTGATCTCGAACATCCCGAAGGGTTCCAGACCCTGCTTGCGCGCCACGCCATCGACGAGAATGTTGGTCGAGGTGCCGATCATGGTCAGCGTGCCGCCGAGGATCGTCGCGTAGGAGAGCGGGATCAGCAGCTTGGAGGGCAAGGTATCCGAGCGCCGCGCCAGGGCGATCGCCACCGGCGTGAGGATGACCACCACCGGGGTGTTGTTGATGAAGGTGGAGATCAGGATCGCCACCAGCATCAGCCCGCCCAGCAGGCGCACCGGGCTGTCACCGACCAGGCGCGCCAGCCAGTTGCCGAGCACCTCGACGCAGCCGGTGCGCTCCAGCGCGGCGGAAAGCACGAACATGCAGGCGATGGTCAGCGGCGCCGGGTTGGAGAGTACCGACAGCACCTCGGCGGGGGTCAGCAACTGGGCCGCCAGCAACGCGGCCACGGCAGCGCCGGCCACCACGTCGGGGCTGCGCTTTTCGCGCAGGAAAGCCACCAGCACGGCGACTATCACCAGCACGACAAAAGGCAGCGCGTAGGAATCGGGGAGCATCGGGGGCAGGCATGTCCGTTGGCGCCGCCACGGTGCGGCGCACAAAAGATAGCCTCAGCCCTTTATACAGTCCAAGACTGTTTATTGATTTCCTTATAACTGAGAACTCTATTCTTCAGGATGCTTCACCGCCAGGTGGACGGGCCTTGAAGGCCTGCAGGTAGTCGCCCATCTCCGCGGCCGGCAATGGGCGGCTGATCAGGTAACCCTGGATGGCATCGCAGCCGAAGCTGCGCAGCATGGCGGCCTGGCCGTCTTCCTCGACCCCCTCGGCAACCACCTCCAGCCCCAGCCCGTGTCCGAGGGCGATGACCGCCTTGACGATGGAGGCGCTGCCGGTGCTGCTGAGCATGCCGCGGACGAAGGACATATCGACTTTCAGGCGGTCCACGTCGATCTGCTGCAGATAGGACAGCGAGGAGTAGCCGGTGCCGAAGTCGTCGATCGACAGCCCGATACCCTGCCCCTTGAGTTCGGCAAGCGCCTGCAGGGCCTGCGCGCGCTCGGCAAGCAGCACGCTCTCGGTGATCTCCACTTCAAGCAGCGTTGCCGGGATGCCGCTGGCCGTCAGCGCTGCGCCCACCGCGCTGGCGACCTGCCCGCGGCTGAACTGTACGGCGGAGACATTCACCGCCACCCGCGGCGCCTGCAAGCCGGCATCGAGCCAGGCGCGCACCTGCCGGCAGGCTTCGTGGATCACCCACTCGCCGAGCGGCACGATGAGACCGCTGTCTTCGGCCAGTGGAATGAACTCCGCCGGAGAGACGCTGCCAAGCTGCGGGTGCTGCCAGCGCGCCAGTGCCTCCAGGCCGACCAGGGCACCGCTGCAGAGGTCGACCTGGGGCTGGTAATGGAGGGCCAGCTGCCCCTCTGCCAGGGCCTCGCGCAGGCCCGCCTCCAGACGCAGGCGGCCGCGCGCACGCGCGGTGATCTCCGGGGCAAAGAAGCGCAGACCGCCCCGCCCCTGGGCCTTGGCCTCGCGCAATGCCGCCTCGGCACTGCTCTGCAGGGTTTCGACGCTGCGCCCGTCGGCCGGATAGAGGGCCACGCCGACACTGGCGCCGACATACACCGTATGCCCGTCGATGGCGAAAGGTACCGCCAGCTCGTCGATCATGCGCTGCGCCAGCAGGTCCGGCGCCAGCCCCTCGCCGAGCTGGACGACGATGGCGAACTCGTCGCCGCCGATGCGGGCAATGGCGTCACCGTCGGGAACCAGCGCCTTCAGGCGCTTGCCGATCCCGCCAAGCAGGGTGTCTCCACAGCGATGGCCGAAGCTCTCGTTGATGGTCGTGAAGTTGTCCACATCCACGTACAGCAGCGCCAGCCCGCCACTGTCGTTGCGCTCGGCGAGCATCAGTTCGTGGGCGAGGATCTCGCCGAAGAGGACACGGTTGGGGAGGCCGGTAAGGGCGTCGCGATAGGTCAGGAAGCGGTACTTCTCCTCGCTGACCTGCAGCATCGCGGTACGCTGGGCGAGCAGATCCTCAAGGAAGCGACGCAGGCGGGAAAGCTCCAGATGGGTGCGGATGCGTGCCCGTACCTCATCGATGTCGAAGGGCTTGCTGATGAAGTCCGCCGCCCCCAGTTCAAAGCCGCGCACCTTGTCGGCCGGGGCGTCGATGACAGTGACGAAGAGCACCGGAATACGGTTGCCGCCCACCGTCTCCTTGATGCGGCGGCAGACTTCGTAGCCGTCCATCTCCGGCATCACCACGTCGAGGAGGACCAGATCCGGCGGCGTCTCACCATGAACGATCTCCAGCGCCCGCGCTCCGGAGCGCGCCACCATGATGCGGTACTCGTCCTTGAGTACCTCGATCAGGCCATGGATGTTCTCGGGGACGTCGTCCACCACCAGCAGCGCCGGCGGCTCGCCCGGACGCAGGCGGGCGCTGACGTCGAGCAGCAGCGGATGGGAGCGGTAGCGGCGCAGCTCCAGCAGGTTGCGCATGCGCGCCTTGAGCAGGCCGGGATTGACCGGCTTGGTGATGTAGTCGGCAACGCCCAGCTGCAGACCGCGCGCCTCGTCGGCGGCATCGTCGAGGGCGGTGACGAAGATCACCGGGATGTCGGCGGTGGCCGCATCCACCTTCAGCGCCGAGAGCACCGAGTAGCCGTCCATGCCGGGCATGCGGATGTCGAGCAGGATGAGCTCGGGCGGCGGCACGCGGCGCGCCAGTTCCAGCGCCTTCTCGCCGCTGGTGGCGGCGGAGAGGGCGAACTCGTCGCCGAGGATGCCCTTCAGCGCATGCAGGTTCTCGGGCACGTCGTCGACGATCAGCACCCGCGGACGCTGGCCCCTGTCCTCCTGTTGTGCGTACTCGCTCATCACTGTTGCTCGGCCACCGCCTTTTCCAGTTGATCGAGGATCGCCAGCGCGGTGTCGATCTCGAACACCTCGACATGCGCGGCGACCCGCTCCACCTTCTCTGCCAGTGGGCTGCCGGCCAGCGCCACCCGCACGCGCTCGAGCAGGCCCTCGGCAGCGCCCAGATCATATTGCAGGGACTCTGCGAGGCTGCGCAAGTCCGCGCGCAAGGTCGCTGCATCGACGGCCACGGGCGCCGCCTCGGGTGCCGCGGCGCGCATCCCGCCGAGCGCCTCGATGCCCCCGAGCAGTGCCGCCAGACGACTGTCGATATCGGCCAGCAAGGCCTCCGCGGGCAGGCGTCCGTGGCGCAACAGGGCGTCGACTTCGGCCAGGCGGTCGAACAGCTCGCGCGCGCCGATATTGCCGGCGACGCCTTTCAGCGCATGGCAGTATTCCTCTGCCGCCTGCGTGCTGCCGCTGGCGACGAGGCGGCGCAGTTCGGCCGCCGCGCCGCCGTAGTGCTCGGCAAAGCGGCGCAACTGGCGGCGGTAGGCGTCGACATTGCCACCGATGCGCCGCACCCCCTCGCCGGTATCGACACCGGCGAGCTGGCGCAGGTCATCAGGCAAGGGCGCCAGCACCTGGCGCGGAAGGTGCTGTGCCCCCCCGCCCTTGACCCAGCGCGCCAGTGCGGCGATCAGGCGGTCCGGGGCGACCGGCTTGGTGACGTGGTCGTTCATCCCTGCCGCCGCGCTGCTTTGCGCATCGCTGGCCATCGCCAGCGCGGTCATGGCGATGATCGGCAAGGTGGCGAGATGGCGCCCCTGTGGTTGCTGGCCAAGCGCGCGGATGCGGCGGGCGGCCTCCAGGCCATCCATCACCGGCATCTGGATGTCCATCAGCACCGCGTCGTAGGGCCGCTGGGTGACCATGGCAAGGGCCTCCTCGCCATTTGCGGCCTCCTCCACCTCGATGCCTTCACTGCGTAAGAGCTCGCAGGCAAACTCGCGGTTGATGGCGTTGTCCTCGACCAGCAGCACCCGCGTACCGGCCAGTTCGCCGCCGCCCAGAGTGGCCGGCACGGCCTTGCGGCGGGCGCCCTCGCTGCCGAGGATGCGCCCGCGGCCGAGTACCGACAGCAAGGTGTCGAGAATCGTCGACGGCGACACCGGCTTGACCAGGAAGCCATCCACACCGGCCTGGTCGGCGAGACGGATGACGTCCTCACGCCCATAGGCGGTAACCATGACGATGCGCGGCTTGATCGTCAGCGCTGCGTCGCCGCGGATGCGCCGGGCCACCTCGTCACCGTTCATGCCCGGCATCCGCCAGTCGAGCAGCACCAGATCCGGGCTTCCCGCGGGCGCCGCATGCAAGGCCGCGAGGGCATCGCTGCCGCTGGCCGCAGTGCTGACCTCGACATGGAAGTAACGCAGCATCTCGGCAAGGATCTCGCGCGCGGCCTCGTTGTCGTCGACCACCAGCACCCGCACCCCCTGCAGCAGCGGGCCGGCCTGCTCCACCAGCTGGCGCTGGCGGGCCTGCGCGTTGGCGGCAATGCGCAGCGGCACGGTACACCGCATGGTGGTACCCATGCCCGGTGCCGAGGTGGCGATCCACATCCGCCCGCCCATCAGTTCGACCAGATTGCGGCTGATCGACAATCCCAGGCCGGTGCCGCCGAAACGGCGGGTGGTGCTCTGATCGGCCTGGGTGAACTTCTCGAAGAGGTGCTGCTGGACCTCCTCGGACATGCCGATGCCGGTGTCGCGCACGCTCACCTCCAGCGTCATGCTCTCTTCGCCGATGTCGATGCCCTGGAAGGACAGCTCCACCTCGCCGTGCTCGGTAAACTTCACTGCATTGCCGCACAGGTTCAGCAGCACCTGCCCGAGGCGCAGCGGATCACCGATCAGGCGCGCCGGAATCGCCGCATCGTAGCGAATGAGGAACTCGACATCCTTGCGCTCGGCCTGGAAGCTCACCGCATCGGCAAGCTGTTCGAGCACCCCGTCGAGGCCGAACTCGACCGCCTCGATCTCCAGCTTGCCGGCCTCGATCTTCGACAGGTCGAGGATGTCGTTGATGATGCCGAGCAGCGCATGGGCAGCCCCCTGCGCCTTGGCGAGCTGGTTGTGCACGGCCGGCGGCAACTCGGTGCGCAGGGCCAGGTAGAGCATGCCGAGGATGGCATTCATCGGCGTGCGGATCTCGTGACTCATGTTGGCGAGGAAGTCGCTCTTTACCCGCGTCAGGCGTTCGGCCTCCTCCTTGGCGGCGAGCAGCTCGCCGGTGCGCGCAGCAACCTGATGCTCGAGATTGGCGCGCTCGGCCTCCAGTTCGCGCGTGGTCGCCAGCAGCGCGGCGGTACGCTGGGCAACCACGCGCCGCAGCAGATACACCACCCCGCCGAGCAGCAGCAGCGAGGCCCCCAGCGCCGCCAGCGCGCGCCCCACCCAGGACGGCACCAGCACCTCCGGCGGCAGCGCCATGCTGCGCTTGAGGGCGTCGTAATAGAGGGAATCGGGATCATTGCGCCAGGCCGTGAGATGCCCGTCGATGCGCTTCAGCAGATCACCGTTGCGGCCGATGCCGGTGGCAAAGTAGAGGCTGCTGGGAAGAAACACCAGCGGCGTCTCCTGCAGGCGGTAGCGGCTGCCATTGTGGGCGGCGAAGAAGCTGTTGCTGACCACCGCGTCAGCCTCGCCTGCCACCACCGCCTCGTAGGCCTCGGTCAATGATTGCACCAGCACCGGGTGGTAACCGTAATCGCCCGATGCCATCAGCTGGGCGAAGAAGCGCTGCTGGACGCCGCCCTCCAGCATCGCCACACGGCGCCCGGCGAGATTGGCCAGCGCGGTGATGCGCAGATCCGGAGCGCTATAGACCTGCGACCAGCTGTTGGCCACCGAAACGGTATGGAAGTCGTAGCGCTGGCTGCGCTCGGCGGTGAAGGCGACATCCGGCATGAGGTCGAGGTGCGCCAGTTCGAGCTTTTCGAGACACTCCGACCAGCGGCAGGGAACGTACTGCAGCCGCCAGCCTTCGAGACGGGCGATTTCTTCGAGCAGTTCGATGAAAAGACCGGCCGGACGACCGTCGGCGCGGGTATAGACCTTCGGGGCATTCTCATACAGGCCCACCAGCACCACCCGCTGCGCCTCCCCGGTGCCGGAATACGCCCGCCAGCCCAGCACTGCAGCCAGCGCCAGGGCGGCACTCAACAGGGCAAGAATCAACGGCCGCGCTAGCTGCATGCGAAATCGCCCGACAAAGCGGCGCAATGCACCGGATAACGCATTTATACTTTTTTTTGGCGACGCTCGCGACCCCAATGGCACGCCATTGGCAAGCTGCCCCGTTCAGCTCGGCGCGGCACTCTCGATCGACTCGGCCAGAAAGTCGATCAGCACGCGGACGCGGTGGGGGATGTAGCGGTTGTCGGGAAGCAAGGCATGGATGCCCAGCGCCGGCGGCTCGAAGGCCTCCAGGAGGGTCACCAGCTCCCCACGGGCGTGGTAGTCGGCAACGATGAAATCAGGCAGCACGGCGATGCCCAGCCCGCGGGCGGCGGCCTCGGCGAGCGCGTCGCCGTTGTTGGCCAGCATGCGCCAGGAAAAATGAAAGCGTTCGACGCGGCCATCGACGACAAAGGCCAGCGGGCGGTTGCCAGCCTTGGTCGAATAGCCCAGGCAGGCGTGGGCGGCGAGTTCGGCGGGATGGGCGGGCGTGCCGTGGGCGGCAAGGTAGGCCGGCGCGGCCACCGCCAGCAGACGGCAGCTGCCCAGCCTGCGGGCGACGTCGCCGGGCTGCAGCTGCGCGGCGATGCGCACGGTGAGATCCACTCCCTCGTCGATGAGATCGATCTGGCGGTCGGTGTAATCCACCGCCAGGGTGATCTCCGCATGACGGCGCAGGAACTCCGGCAGCAGCGGGGCGATGCGTTTCAGGCCAAAGCTCAGCGGCAGGCCGATGCGCACGCTGCCGCGCGGGGTCAGGCGCTCCTCCATGACCTCGGCCTCGGCGGCGTCGACGAGGTCGAGGATGCTGCGGCATTTGCGCAGGTAGGCGCGTCCGGCCGAGGTCAGCGTCAGCCGGCGGGTGGTGCGCACGATCAACTTCACTCCCAGGTGGGCCTCCAGCGCGGCGATCTGGCGGGTCACCACCGAGCGCGCCACCCCGGTGTGGTTGGCAGCGGCAGCGAAACTGCCCAGATCGGCCACGGCAACGAACAGGCTCATCGCGTCGAAGCGGTTCATTGTTGCGTTTCCAGCAATGGTGAGTTCGCCATTGTGAGCTATTTCGCCATCAATCGAGTGCGTACAGTACGCCCATCGCCCGCCACTCAGGAGAACGGCCATGACAGCACAACGCACCGAACTGCGCCCCGCCGCCGCGCGCGGCCAGGTCAGTCTCGGCTGGCTGCAGTCGCAGCACAGCTTTTCCTTCGGCCACTACTACGACCCCGAGCACGTCGGCTTTTCCGACCTGCTGGTGATCAATGAAGACTACATCCGCCCGGCACGCGGCTTCGACACCCACGGCCACCGCGACATGGAGATCTTCACCTACGTTCTCGACGGAGCCCTCGAACACCGCGACTCGATGGGCAATGGTTCGGTGATCCGCCCCGGCGACGTACAGGTGATGAGTGCCGGCAGCGGCGTGCGCCACAGTGAATACAACGCCTCGCGCACGGAGCAGGTGCATCTGCTGCAGATCTGGATCGTGCCGGCACACAAGAACCTGACCCCGGGCTACCAGCAACGCCACTTCGACGCCGCCGCAAAGCGCGGCCGGCTGTGCCTGATCCTCGCCCCCGGCGGTGAACACGGCGCGCTCACCATCAACCAGGACGCCCGCGTGCATGCCGGCCTCTTCGACGGTGCCGAGCACCAGCGTTTCGAACTGGCAGGCAAGCGTTACGCCTACGTGCACCTCGCCCGCGGCACCCTGGTGGTCAACGGCCAGCGCCTGCACGCCGGCGATGCGCTGAAACTGCGCGATCCCGGCAGCATTGAACTGAGCGACGGCGAAGATGCCGAAGTACTGCTCTTCGACCTGCGCCCCAACGAACTCGCCCACCTTTCCAGCTGAGCGCAGGCCACCGCCTGCGCGCAGCGCCACTGCCCTGCCCCCTGATGAGGAAACATCGATGAAGATCCTGCAGATCAACGCCAGCGCCCGCCCCAGCGGCGCCAACTCCACCCGCCTCGCCGACGCCGTCAGCGCGCGCCTGCTCGCCCTCCATCCCGGCGCCAGCATCGCGCGCCGCGACCTCGCCAGCGACCCGCATCCACCCCTTGACGCCGCCGCCCTCGGCGCGCTGTTCACCCCCGCAGAGCAGCGCAGCGCCGAACAGGCCCGGCGCGTCGCCCTTGACGATGCGCTGATCGCCGAGGTGCAGGGCGCCGACGTCATTGTCCTCGGGGTGCCGATGTACAACTTCGGCGTTTCCGTGCAGCTCAAGGCCTGGCTCGACGCCATCGCGCGCGCCGGGGTCACCTTCCGCTACACCGAGAACGGCCCGGAAGGCCTGCTTGGCGGCAAGAAGGTCTATGCCGCGCTTGCCCGCGGCGGCATCTACCGCGACACGCCAGCCGATTCGCAGGTCCCCTACCTGAAGACCATTCTCGGCTTCCTGGGCTTGAGCGACATCGACTTCATCTACGCCGAGGGCCTCAACATGGGCGAAGCGCGCGCCGCCCAGGGCTTTGCCGAGGCCGAGGCGCAGATCGCCGCGATCGCCTGAGCACTGCCGCCCCGGCCCGCTGCACGCTCAGTGCGGGCGGCGGGCCTGCTGCCAGTTCATCACCACCCGCGCCGAGGTGGCCATCACCTCGTCGCGGCAGCTCGCCGGCAGCTCGCGCGCCAGCGCCGCAAACAGGGCCTCGGTGGCCTCGCGCGCCAACCCTTCGGCAGCCAGGCCGTGGGCCAGGCACTGGATCTGGATGTGGGCCAGCGCATCGGCCACCAGGCGCCAGCCGAGTTCGGGCATCTCGCGGGTCAGCGCCACCAGCATGCCACCCAGCTGGGCGGCCAGACGCAGGGCCTCGTCGCGCTCCTCGCTCGCCACCGCACCGTGCCAGAGAGCAAGGTGGATGGCACGTCGCACGTCGACCTTGAAATCGATGGCATTGCCCTCGGCAGCACCGATGCTGGCGTAGTGGCGCTGCAGGCGGCTGTCGTCCGTGGCATCGAGACCGCCACGCAGCGTACCGAGCAGCGCACTCAGCGCCGGCAGGCCCTGCAGGCCGAAGGCCTGGCAGTAGGCCAGCCCCCACTGGTCGAGCCCGCTGAGCAGAAGCGCCAGACGCAGCACACGGCCATCGCCATCGTCCGCGGCCGCGGACCAGTTGCCGAGCGCGTTGCCGAGCTGTGCCACCCCTTCGCCGGCGGCGGCGTCATCGCCATCGACGGTGAGGCGGAAGACCTGCGCAAAGGCGTCCTGCACCAGCAGTGCGGCACGGCGCTGGGTATCGGCATCGGCAAGGCCGGCGAGTGCATCGGCGGGCAGCACCGCAGAGGACGAAGTCATGGTCTGGAATCCGTGGCAAAGGGCGCCATTGTCGCCGCAGCCGCCGGCAGGTGCAAACCGCGCCGGCAGTACCGGCATGAATCAGTGCGGTTGTTCCGGCAACTGCGCAAGGGCGCGCTCGAGGGCGGCAAAGCAGCGCTCGTCGATCGCCGTACCGACATGCTCGCGCATCATCGCCAGCGTCTTCGGCACCGGCGTGGCGCCGCGGTAGGGGCGCTCGGCGGTGATCGCATCGAAGATGTCGGCAACGGTGATGATGCGCGTCTCCAGGGCGATCTCGTCGGCCTTCAGGCCGCGCGGGTAGCCCCCGCCATCGAGGCGCTCGTGGTGGGCGGCGGAGACGCGAGCCAGTTCGGCAAAGGGCGCGATGCGCGCGAGGATGGATTCGGTATACACCGCGTGCAGCTTGACCGCCTCCCACTCGTCGGCCTCGAGCTTGCCGGGCTTGTCCAGCACCATGTTGCTGACCCCCAGCTTGCCGACGTCGTGCAGCAGCGCACCGCGCCGCAACCAGCGCCGCCGCGTCTCGGGGATGCCCAGCTCGCAGGCCACCAGCTCGGTGTACAGCGCCACCCGGGTGCTGTGGCCGGCGGTATAGGGGCTCTTGGCATCGACCACCTGACCGAAGGCGGCGGCGATCTCGTCCATGTAGTCGTCGTCGAGCGGCACCTCGTAGCGCCCCGGTTCGAGCGCATACACGGCTTCGGCGATGTCGTCGGCAGCCAGCGTGGTCCAGAACCCGGGACGCCCGCTGACCCGCTCGAAGGCATCCACCAGCAGCGGATCGAACCACCCCCCGCGCCGCCCGCGCACCTCCGCAAGCGCCGCCTGCGCGCCGCCGACGGAATGAAAGACATCGACGACCTGGGCAAGCAGCGCAATGCGCGCATAGACCGGAATGGCGTCGCCACTCAGACGCTCGGGGCGGCCGCTGCCGTCCCAGTGCTCGTCGAGCGCATGGATGCCACGCGCGACGCCGTCGGGGAAACGCAGCTGGCGGGAAATTTCCGCGCCACGCTGGCAGCGCGTCTGGATAAGCTCCTGGGCGAGCTCGTCGCCATGGCGGAAGATGCGCAGCATGGCGCCGAAGCGCTCGGCAGTGCTGGCCTGCAGACCGGTGTGGTCGACGACGAAGCGCAGCACCTGGGCGAGCGAGCCATCGACGCTCTTGAAATCGCGCTTGAAACCACGGTCGTCGGTGAGATAGAGCTCACAGATGCGTGCGGCGTTGCTGCTGCAGCCGAGATCCTTGAGCAGCAGGGTGTAGTACAGCTCCCACTGCGCATGCTCGGAAAGGCCGATCTCGCGCCCGAGCTGCATGCCCACCCAGCAGCAGCGCACGCAATGCCCCTCGGGCTGCCCTTCGGTAATGTCGAGGGCGTGGCTGAGCGCACTGATAAGCTCGGCCAGCTTCAGTCCTGCCAGTGCCATCGCGCCCTCCCCTGCGTTGTACGGCCAGCCATCATCCTGCCACCAACACCGCCGCCGCGCACGTTCAGGCGGGCAGCGCGGCCTCCGCATCGAGGGTACCGCCGTGCATGCGCAGGCGGCGCGCGCAGCGTGCCGCGAGAGCGTCGTCATGGGTGACGAGGATCAACGTGGTGCCGGCTTCGCGGTTGAGCTCGAAGATCAGCTCGATGATCGCCGCGCCGGTTGCGGCGTCGAGATTGCCGGTCGGCTCGTCGGCGAGGAGCAACTGCGGCGAGGTCGCAAAGGCCCGCGCCAGCGCGACGCGCTGCTGTTCGCCGCCGGACAGATGCTTGGGGTAATGGGTGGTGCGCCCGCCCAGACCGACGCGCTCCAGCCAGCGCATGGCGATCGCCCGCGCGTCGGCAACGGCAGCGAGCTCCAGCGGCAGCATGACGTTTTCCAGCGCGGTCAGCGCCGGCAGCAGCTGGAAGGACTGGAAGACGAAGCCCAGCGCCTCGCCGCGCAAGGCCGCGCGCGCATCCTCGTCGAGGGCGAAGAGATCGCGCCCGAGCAGGCGCACGCTGCCACTGCTGGGAACATCCAGGCCGGCGAGCAATCCCAGCAGGGTCGATTTGCCCGAACCGCTGGCCCCGACGATGGCGACCGATTCGCCCGCGCCCACGGCAAAGCTGATCTCGCGCAGAATGTGCAACTCACCCCCGGCGCTGCTCACCGACTTGCCCAGCGCACTCACCTCAATGACTGGAGAACCGCTTCCGATGCCGCTTCGATCCATGGTGACCTTCTTGTTCGTCCTGTTGTCGGGCACCGCACAGGCGGCAACCATCCTGGTGTGGGGCGACAGCCTCTCGGCCGGCTACGGCCTGCGCGACGGCGAAGCCTGGCCCACCCTGCTGCAGACGCGCCTGGCCAGCGAAGGGTTCCCCCATCGCGTGGTCAACGGCAGCGTCAGCGGCGAAACCTCCGCCGGTGGCCTGTCGCGCCTGCCGGCAGCGCTCGAACGCCACCGCCCGGCCATCGTGATCCTCGAACTGGGCGCCAACGACGGCCTGCGCGGACTGGCCCCGCGCCTGCTTGCGGAGAACCTCGGCGCCATGGTCGACGCCGCCAGGGGCGCCGGCGCCCGCGTACTGCTGATCGGCATGCAGATGCCGCCCAACTACGGCCCGGCCTACACCCGCCGCTTCGCCGCGACCTTCACCGAAGTCGCCGCCGCCCGTCAGGTCGCCCTGCTGCCCTTCCTTCTCGACGGCTTCGCCGAGCGTCCGGAGATGTTCCTCGCCGACGGCATCCACCCCAACGCCGAGGCCCAGCCGCTCATCCTCGACAACGTCTGGGCACAACTGCAACCCCTGCTGAAACGCTGAAACGCCCCCTGCTCAGCGCAGGCGCAGGCCGCTCACGCCACCGAGCAGCGTGCCGATCACCCGTGCCGCGTTGCCCTGCACCTCGCTCACCGCAGCCAGCACCTCATCGACGCAGTGCGGCGCGCAGGCCACCAGCAGGCCGCCGCTGGTCTGCGGATCGGTGATCACCTTGCGCTGCCACTCCGCCGCGTCCGCGGGCAGATCGACCTCGGCACCGTAACTGTTCCAGTTGCGCGTCGACGCGCCGGTGGCAATGCCGTCGCGCACCAGCGCGGCGGCCTCGTCGATGAGCGGCAGGTCGGCGAGATTCACCTGGGCACCCAGTTGCGAGGCGCGGCAGATCTCGAGCAGATGACCGGCCAGGCCGAACCCGGTGACATCGGTCATCGCATGCACCCCGTCCAGCGCCGCGAGGCGTTCGCCAACGCGGTTGAGGGTGGTGGTCCAGCGCAGCATCTCGGCGTAGCCGGCGGCAGAGAGCTGCCCTTTCTTCAGCGCCGCGGAGAGGATGCCGACACCCAGCGGCTTGCTCAGTACCAGCACGTCGCCGGCCACTGCCCCGGCGTTGGTCTTGACCTGCGCCGGATCGACGAGGCCAAGGCCGACGAGGCCGTAGATCGGCTCCAGCACGTCGATGGAATGCCCGCCGGCAAGCGGAATGCCGGCCTCGCGGCACACCGCCGCACCACCTTCGAGCACCCGGCCGATGACCTCTGCGGGCAGCTTGTCGACCGGCATGCCGACCACCGCCAGCGCAAGGATGGGGCGGGCACCCATTGCATACACGTCCGACAGCGCGTTGGTCGCGGCAATGCGGCCGAAGTCGTAGGGATCGTCGACGATGGGGGTGAAGAAGTCGGTGGTCGCCACCACCGCCTGGCGTTCATTGAGCCGATACACCGCCGCGTCGTCGGCATGCTCGGTGCCGACCAGCAGTTCCGGCGGCAGCAGGCCGGCGGGCATCCTGCCGAGCAGGCCGGAGAGCACGGCGGGGGCAATTTTGCAGCCACATCCGCCGCCGTGGGAGAATTGGGTGAGTCTGATCTGGTCCATGTAACCTGGAAGGGGAAAAGGCGCCCGGCGGGTGCCGCACGCAATGAAGAAAGGCCTCGCGACCGTAGCACAGCACACCGACTTTGACGAGATCATCGACGCCCGCACCCCGGCCGAGTTCGCCGAGGATCACCTGCCCGGCGCACTCAACCTGCCGGTGCTGGACAATGAGCAGCGCATCGTCGTCGGCACCACCTACAAGCAGCGCTCCGCCTTCGAGGCACGCCGCATCGGCGGTGCCATGGTGGCGGAGAACATAGCCCGCCACCTCGCCGGCGTGCTCGCCGACAAACCGAAGAGCTGGCGCCCGCTGGTGTACTGCTGGCGCGGCGGACAGCGCAGCGGCGCCTTCGTCACCTGGCTGCGCATGGTGGGCTGGGACGCCCACCAACTCGAAGGCGGCTACAAGAACTGGCGCCGCATGGTGGTGCAGGAACTTGAAACACTGCCGCGCGGACTGTCGTGGCGGGTGGTCGCCGGCCCCACCGGCAGCGCCAAGACCGCGGTGCTCGCGGCGCTGGCGCGGCGCGGCGCCCAGGTGCTCGACCTTGAAGGCCTTGCCGCCCACCGTGGCTCGGTGCTCGGCAGCCTGCCGGGACGACCGCAGCCGACGCAGAAGTCCTTCGAAACGGCACTATTCACCCGCTTGCGCAGCTTCGACGCCGGGCGCCCGGTGTACGTCGAGGCGGAAAGCCGCAAGATCGGCCTGATCCATCTGCCCGCGGCACTCATCGAGCGCATGCGTGCCAGCCCCTGCATGGTCATCGACGCACCGCGCAACGCGCGCCTCGACTATCTGCTGCGCGACTATGCCTGGCTGGGCGACGACAGCGCCCACCTGCAGAACGCCCTGGCCCGCCTGCACGGCCTGCAGAGCAGGGAGACCCTGGCGCGCTGGCACGACTGGGCCGGCAGCGGTGCGCTCGACGAACTTTTCGCCGAACTCATCGACATGCACTACGACCCCCTCTACCGGCGTTCGCAGGCGCAGAACTACAGCGCGCTCGGCAAGGCCATCAGCCTATCCACCGCCACTCTCGACGACGCGGCCATCGACGCCCTCGCCGAAGCGATTCTCGCCAGCCCCTGAGGGCCCCGCTCAGTCGCTGCCGAGCAGCGCCTCAAGCGCCTCCGGCGGCATCGGGCGACCGTGCAGGTAGCCCTGCATGCGCACGCATCCGGCCGCTTCCAGGAAGGCCTGCTGCGCGGAGGTCTCGACCCCCTCGGCGAGCACTTCGAGACCGAGGCTGGCGGCCATGGCGATGATCGCGCGCACGATCACGGCATCGTTCTGATCATCGGGAAGGTCGCGCACGAAACTGCGGTCGATCTTGATCTGATCGACCGGCAGGCGCTTCAGGTAGGTCAGCGACGAATAGCCGGTGCCGAAATCGTCCATCGACAGCCCGACGCCGAGCGCCTTCAGCGCCTGCATGCGGGCGATCGAATCGTCAACGTTCTCCAGCACCACGGTCTCGGTAAGTTCGAGCTTGATCCTTCCCGGATCCACACCCGACTGCGCCAGTGCCGCCGCCACCGAAGGCACGAAGGTGGCGGCGCGGAACTGTCTGGCGCTCACATTCACCGCCACCACCGGCGCCTGCGCGCCGCCCAGCACCTGCCAGCGCTGCGCCCAGATGCAGGCCACCTCCAGCACGCGCTCGCCGATCGGCACGATCAGCCCGCTTTCCTCGGCCACCGGAATGAACTCCGCCGGCCCCACCAGACCGCGCTGCGGATGCTCCCAGCGCACCAGCGCCTCGGCGCCGATCAGCCGCCCACCCTGCACCTGAGGCTGGAAGTAGACCCGCAACTGGTCGTCGCGCAGCGCCGCGCGCAGTTCGGACTCCACATCCGCGCGGGTGCTGAGGCTGGCCTGCATCTGCGGATCGAAGGTGCACACCGCATTGCGCCCGCCCGCCTTGGCCGCATACATGGCCACCTCGGCGCGTTTGAGCAGCTCCTCGGCGACGGCCTCGCCGGCCTCGAAAACGCACACCCCGATGCTCGGACTGCCGTGGTATTCGCGCCCGCCGAGCGGATAGGGCACACCCAGCGCGCTGCGGATCTCTTCGGCAATGCGTTCGGCACTCGCTGCAGCCGTCTGCGCATTGTCGCCGAGGCCGTGAGCGAGAACGACGAACTCGTCACCGCCGAGACGGGCCACGGTGTCGCCTTCGCGGGCATGCACGCGCAGGCGTGCAGCGACCTCGACGAGCAGGCGGTCGCCGACGTGATGACCCTGGGTGTCGTTGAGCAGCTTGAAGTAGTCGAGATCGATCAACAGCAACGCGGCATGGCCGACCACCCGTTGATCGCCTTCGCAGAGCAGGGTCAGGCGCTCGCCGAGCAGGCGGCGGTTGGGCAGCCCGGTGAGGGCGTCGTAATAGGCCAGGCTGTGGATGCGCGCCTCGGCCAGATGACGCTCGGTGATGTCGCGCCCGACCCCGACCAGCCCCACCAGGCGGCCGTCGGGGTCGCGCATCGGCGCCTTCAGGGTCTCGATCAGGCGGCGCTGGCCGTCGGCATCGACAAACCAGTCTTCCTTCCGCCGCCATTGCCCGTCGCGCAACACCTCATCGTCGTTGCTGCAGTGCGCATGCGCCGTTGCCGCATCGAAGACGGCCGCGGCGCGCTGTCCGACCACTTCCTCGCGAGTGCGCCCGACAAAGCGGCAGAACTCGGGATTGCAGCCCATGTAGACGCCGCTGGTGTCCTTGAAGAAGACCAGATCGGGGAGCGAATCAAGCAGGCTGGCAAGCAGCGCACTCTGGCGCCTGAGCGCCTCCTCGGCGCGCACGCGGTCGCTGATGTCGAGCGCGGCGGCAAGAATCTGGCGCTGCGCGCCCAGTTCCACCGGGGTGACGCTGAACAGCACGGTGACGACACCGCCGCCGGCGCTCGGATGGGTGGCCTCGAAACAGCAGCTGTGACCATCCGCGGCCGCCTCCAGGGCCGCCAGCAGACGCTGGCGCTGAGGCGCGTTGTCCCGCCACCAGGGGCCGTCGGCAAGCGGCTTGCCGAGCACCTCGGCAGCACGCGCCCCGGCCACCTCCAAAGCGGCGCGATTGACCTCCAGCAGGGTACCGTCGCGGGCGAGCAGGCCGGTGAGCAGGAAACCCTGCTCGAAGGCTGCGCGAAAGCGCCGCTCGCTGGTGGTGATCGAGCCGACCAGTTGATTGAAGGAGGCAACCAGACTGCCGATCTCGTCCTCGGCGTGTCCGCGCGGCACCGCCAGCCCCTGCTCGGGCGCTGCGGTGATCGCCCGGGCCTCGCGGGCGAGTGCATTCAAGGGCACCGTGACCTGGCGGGCGAGCAGGGTGAACAGGCCCAGCAGGACCGCCGCCACCGCCACCGCGAAGAGGGCGATGCGTCCGCTGAAGGTCCACGTCGCCTGCGCCCCGGCGGGCAAGGCCATCACCACCTGCAGGGCGCCATGAGTGCCCGGCAGCGCTGCCGGACGCCGCGCCACACGCAGCCCTGCAGAGCCGTTGCCCTCCAGCGCCGCCGCCGCATCCGGTGGCACCGCGGCAATCAAACGGTCGTTGAAGAGCAGACCGGCCGCTTCGAGACCGGCTGCAGTGCGGATGCGGTTGAGCAGCGGCAGATTGCCGTCGAGCTGCATGCCGCCGCGCAGGTGGCCCACCACCCGCCCGCTGGCCGGGTCGGCAATCGGCAGCGAATGCACCAGCACGATATGCTGCCCATCATCGAGCAAGTCCCATTCACGCGCCAGCGCGCCCCCGCCGAGACGCTCCATTCCCGGCGCCGGCTGCAGCGCCAGCCCGGCGGCAATCCACGTCGGCGCATCCTCGCGCGCAACCACCAGGAGGTCGAAGAGGCCGCGCTTGTCGAGCCCGCGCAGGCGACGTAGCTGTGCGGTGGCACCATCGCGGTCACCGCCGAGAATGGCGTCGACCAGGGTGGTACTGAGCAGCATCTCGCCCAGGGTGCGCTCGACGGTGGCGAAATCCTGCTGCAGCACCAGCGCCGCCACCGCTGCCGCACTGTCGAAGCTGCGCGCGCTCTCGCGCTCGACCTGCGTACGCGCGCCATCGATGGCCAGCACCAGGGCGAACACGCCGAGCGCCAGTACCGCTGCACCGAGCGCCACGCCGAGACGCGTGGTGAGGTTGCGCGCCACCCTCATCGCAAGGCCTCCGGCACGCCCGAATAGCGGAAGGCACGCGCGACCAGGGCATCCACGACGTCCTCGGCGCTGTCGCGTGCGACCACCGCGAGGCGGCCGGAATACACCGTCGGCACCTCGGCGGCGCGCCCCTGGGCATCGAGCGCAATGGCCTCGGCCATGGCCACGCCGTTGTCGTCGTTGATACGCATCACGGTGAAATCGATGCGCCCCTCGCGCAAGGCCTGCAGCTCGCTGCTGCCGCCGCCCCAGCCGTTGATCAGCGGTCGCCCCTCGCCGTGCGTGGCCGCGGCCTCCGCGGCGCCCAGGGCAATGTCGGTGGCGGCGGCGTAGATCAGCCGCAAGCCGGGGTGACGCTGCAGCGCATCGGCAGCCGCGGCACGCGCACGCGCCATGTTCAGACCGGTGAGGTAGACCCCGCGCAGATGCAGCGCTTCGCCATCGACGGCGGCGATGAAGGTCTCGCCGCGCATCTTGCCGAGCAGCTCGCGGTCGGGCATCAGCACCACGTAGTCTCCCGACACGCCCTGAGAACGCAGATGGGCAGCCAGCATGCGGCTGCCCTCGGCGTGATCGAAACCGACGTAGAGCAAGGGCTGCATGCCCGCCCAGGCACGCAGCGGGGTAGTAAGGTTCTGCAGGATCACCCGCGGTCGACCGCGCATCAGCACACGTTCGACGAGGGCACGCTGGGTGGGCGAGGCCACGGTATAGATGAGGTAATCGGGGTCGCCGTCGAGCGCGCGGCGCAGCTGTGCGAGCTGCACATCGACGTCGGCAGCATCCGGGCCACTGAAATGGGTATCGAGCGCATACGGGACGCCGAGCTCGTTCAGGCGCGCACCCAGCACGCTGACACTGCGCCGCCAGTAATCGGAGACCTGCATGCCCGGGTAGATGACCGCGATGCGCAGCGGCGCCACCGCCTGTACTGGCGCCGCCGCCTCACCGTCGACACGCGCGGCAAAGCGCGCCGCCACCGCCTGCTGGCCGGGATGGGCGCGCAGATAGGCGTCGAGCGTCCACAACTCGCCGCCGCCGTCAGCCCGCGCGGTGAGCACCAAGGCGCCCACCAGCAGCGCCGCAAGCCCGCGCCACAGCCTGCTCATGCCGCGGGCAGGCCGCAAGGCGGCGCTTCACCGGCGAGCGCACACAGGCGCTGCAGCGCAGCGGCGCGCGGGGTGGTGACGATGCCCTGTTCGAAGGCCACCACCGTGCAGCGTCCGCGCACGCGCTCGAGCAACTCCTGCGGTTGCAGCAGGAAAGCGGCGCTGGAGGGCTTGCCGAAGCGCTCGTTGCCGACCATGAAGGTCTCGTAGATCAGCACCCCTGCGGGCAACAGGCAATCCAGCAAGGCGGAGAAATGCGCGCGGTGCAGGTAATTGGTGACCACGATGCCATCATAGCGCTCGCCGGCCAGCGCCCACGACGGCGTTTCCAGATCGAGCTGGCGCGCACGCACGCCGCTCACCGCGGACAACGCGGCGATAGCGGCGGCGTCGCGGTCAACCGCCTCGACCTGCCAGCCCTGCGCCGCCAGCCAGCGCGCATGCCGTCCGCCGCCACAGGCGAGATCGAGCACCCGCCCGTGCGCCGGCAGCAGCGCCGCAAAGCGGGTCACCCACGGCGAAGGGGCGGGATCGCCGGGCACGCTCTCAGACATCGATGCCGGCCAGATGCAGGGCCTTGATCTCAAGGTATTCGTCGATGCCGTGGCGCGAACCCTCGCGCCCCAGGCCCGACTGCTTGACGCCGCCGAAGGGCGACACCTCGTTCGACAGGATGCCGGTATTGATGCCCACCATGCCGTATTCCAGTCCCTCGGCGACGCGGAAGATGCGCCCAACGTCGCGGGCGTAGAAATAGGCTGCGAGGCCGAACTCGGTGTCGTTGGCCATCTGCAGCGCCTCCTCCTCGCTGTCGAAGCGGAACAGCGGCGCCACCGGACCGAAGATCTCCTCGCGCGCCACCCGCATCGCCGGCGTCACGCCGGTCAGCACCGTGGGCCGGTAGAAGCTGCCGCCAAGTTCATGACGGGCGCCGCCGGCGAGCGCCTGCGCACCCTTGCCGAGCGCGTCGGCGACCAGTTCCTCGACCTTGGCAAGCGCCGCATGGTCGATCAGCGGGCCGATGCTCACCCCGTCCTCGGTGCCGCGTCCGACCTTGAAACGCTCCAGCGCCCCGGCCAGGCGCTCCGCAAAGCGGTCGTGGATGCCGGACTGCACCAGGATGCGGTTGGCGCACACGCAGGTCTGTCCGGCGTTGCGATACTTGGAGGCCAGCGCCCCGTCCACTGCGGCGTCGAGGTCGGCATCGTCGAAAACGATGAAGGGAGCATTGCCGCCGAGTTCCAGCGACAGCTTCTTGAGCGTGGGCGCGCACTGCGCCATCAGCAGCCGTCCCACCTCGGTGGAGCCCGTGAAGGACAGCTTGCGCACCGCCGCGCTGGCAGTCAGCTCGGCACCGATGGCCACCGCGTCGCCGGTGAGCACGTTCAGCACCCCGGCGGGAATGCCCGCCTCCTCCGCCAGCACCGCCAGCGCCAGCGCGGTGAATGGCGTCTGCTCGGCAGGCTTGACCACCGCCGTGCAGCCGGCGGCCAGCGCCGGGGCGACCTTGCGGGTGATCATCGCGGCGGGGAAGTTCCACGGCGTGATCATCGCGCACACCCCCACCGGCTGGCGGATGGCCAGCAGACGGCGATCCGCGGCAGTGGTCGGGATCACCTCGCCATCGACGCGGCGCGCCTCCTCGGCGAACCACTCGACGAAGGACGCCGCGTAGAGCACCTCGCCACGCGCCTCGGCGAGCGGCTTGCCCTGCTCGGTGGTCATCAGCAGCGCGAGCTCGTCGGCGTGGGCAAGAATCAGCTCGTACCAGCGCCTCAGTACTTGCCCGCGCTCGCGCGCGGTGCGCCGGCGCCATTGCGGCCATGCCGCATCAGCCGCGGCAATCGCCCGCCGGGCCTCGCCCCCACCCATCATCGGCACACTGCCGATGATGCGCCCGCTGGCCGGGTCATCGACCTCAAGTACGGCCCCATTGTCGGCGGCACACCAGTGGCCGCCGATCAGCGCCTGTTGACGGAAAAGACGGGAAGCGGTGATGTCGGTCATGGTGCTCGCCTTGCTCGGGTGTACGCAGGAGGGCAATTGTAGCCCCAAGCTGGGGCGTACTTTCACCCCCGCCCCCGCCGCACACGCTATTAACCCGGCAATCAAATACCGTTCGGCCTGTCGAAGCCCAGTCGACACGAACGCCTTTCGACAGGGCGAACGGGTAGCGCATTTCGTTGCCGGGTTACCGGCCACCCGCTCATGGCCAACGGCGGTGGCGGTCAGCAAGGCTCGCCCTGCCACGCCGGCGGCGCGGCAGGCGCCGCTCAGAGCTTGAACGCCCCCTTCAGGTTCTGCTCGGCCCTGCCTGCAAGGGCCGCCAGCGCATCCGCAGCGCGCTCCGACACGCCGGCCTGATGGGCGTTGCTTTCCGCAGTGCGGGCAACCTGCTCGACCTCTTCGGCGAGCAGTTGCGCGGCCTGCGCCTGTTCCGTAACGCCATGGCGCATCGACGCCACGGCCTCGCGGGCGGCATCGATCTGCGCAGCGATCTGGGCCATCGACTGGCGCAGTTCAACGGCATGTTCTTCACCGTCACGGGCACGGGTGCGGGCCTGCTGCATGTGCGTCGTGGTCGCCTCGGACTGCCCGCGCACCTGGGCGATGACGCCATGGATCTGGCCAGTGGACTGTGCGGTACGCTCGGCAAGCTTCCTGACCTCGTCGGCAACCACGGCAAAGCCGCGCCCCTGCTCACCGGCGCGCGCCGCCTCGATGGCAGCGTTGAGCGCAAGCAGGTTGGTCTGATCGGCGATTTCCTTGATCACCTCGGCAATGCCGGCGATCTCGTTGGTCTTGGCAACCAGTTCTTCCAGGGAGACCGCAGCCTCCTCGGTGAGCTGGGCGATGGACTCGATCTCCTGCGCCGTGGCCGCCACCCGCTGCCCGTCGAGCTGGGCCTGGGCCTGGGCCGCGCTGGCCTGGGCATCGACCTCCTGTGCCTGATCGCGCAACTGGTCGATGCTGGTGGACAACTGCTCCACCGCCGCCGCCATGCGCTCCGCACGCTCGGCATTCTCACTTGCCAGGGCGAGCGACTTGTGGCTGTCCGCAGCCTGCCCTTCGGCACCGCCACGCACTTCCGCAAAGGCGCCAAACTGCTCGGCAATGACGGCACGGAGGTTCTCCTGCAGCCCTCCCAGCGCAGCAATCATGCGGCCGAGTTCGTCGCTGCCGACGGCTGGCACCGCGACCGACAGATCGCGCTCTTCGGCAATCCGGTGCACCACACCGCTGGCCATTTGCAGGCGCACGCGCATCATGCGGTCGATGCCGAGCGCAAGCCCCACTCCCAGCGCCAGCGCCAGCGCCGCCAGCGCCATCACCCAGCGATCGCCACGCTGCGCCTCGGCGAGAATGGCCGCCATCTCGGCGCGGTTGTTCTGGTAACGTTGCTCGACCATCGGTTCGAGCTCGGCGCGGATGCCACGCCATGCCGGCGTGACCTCGCGCTCGAGGACCTGCAGAGCCTGGTCCTCTTCTCCTGCCTCGGCCAGACGGATCATGCGCTCGGCCGCCGGCACCACCTCACGGGTCCATTTCTCACCCCAGCCACGAACCTTCGCCGCCACCTCGGGCCGGCGCGCCAGCGCGGCGACCTGCTCGGCCACTTCCGCGAAACCGTTCAGTGACGAGGCGGCATTTCTGAGCGCCTGAGGATCATTTGCGCGCAAGACCACGAAACGCAAGCCGGCCTGAGCCTGAACGCCAAGAAAGCGCAGCTCGCGCATGCCCACCTCGTTGGGCAGGATGACCTCGTTGATCGTACTCAGCTGGTTGCCAAGTCGCGCCTTCAGGCTCAGCGCAACGGCGAGCGCGGCACCCGCAACCACGATGATCGCTGCAATGCCCAGTGCCACCCGGGCTCTGATACCGAGACTCATCTCTTACCTCCTGGATATATGAGTTAATTCCATGCTCATGAGCATCTTACGACAGCACCGCAGTCATCCTTGAGTAATAATCGGCAAAATCCCGCCATTGCCCCGCTCAATCTTCGGCACCGCTATCACAAAGGCCAGAGAAGGGCGCAGTCCCCATGGCGGGCAGTGCGTCAGGCTCGATTCCATGCCGCTTATGTGATATAGATGCGGACGACCCGATTCAGGAGATGCCGTCTTACGGCGCCAAGCTCGTGAAGCCGTCCCCTTCCCTGCTGCCGGCAGTGCTGGCTGCCCTTGCTGCGGCGCCGGCACAGGCGACCCAGCCCACTGCGCAAGGCGCACCGTGGCTGGCCGCCGCCATCGTCTTTGCCGCGCTCGCCCTTGCCGTTCCGCTGTCGCTGTACATCTGGCGGGACCTGCAGGAACGCCGACTCCGCCACCTCGCCAGCGATGCCGGGCGGCAGGCCACCGAGCGCGCCCTGCTGCGCACCCAGAGGCGCTACCAGTCGGTGCTGGAATCGGTCAACGAAGTGATCTTCCGCACCGATGGCGATGGCCGCCTGAGTTTTCTCAACGGCGCCTGGCAGACCATCACCGGCTATCCGCTGGCCGACAGCCTCGGCCACGAACTGACCGACTTCCTCCACCCCGACGACCACATCCTCGCCCGCACCCGCCTGCAGGCCGTCACTCACGGCACCCAGGCGGAATGCCAGTGCGAGCTGCGCCTGCTGACCCGCAGCGGCGAGGTGCGCTGGGTAGAGGCCGTCGGCCGCCGCGTCGCCGACGATCTCGACGAGCAGCCCGGCCTTGCCGGCACGCTGGATGACATCTCGGCACGCAAGGTGGCGGAACTGACCCTGCGCAACATCAACCAGGAACTGGAAGCGCGGGTGCGCCTGCGCACCGCCGAGCTGGAGGCCTCCAACCGCGAGCTGGAGGCCTTTTCCTACTCGGTGTCGCACGACCTGCGCGCACCGTTGCGCGCCATCGACGGCTTCGCGCAGATCCTCCAGGAAGAGCTCGATGAGCGCCTCGACGACGATGCCCGCAACCACCTCGGACGCATCCGCGCCGCCACCCAGCGCATGTCGCAGCTCATCGACGACCTCATCGAACTGGCCCGCCTGACCCGTCACCCGCTCAAGCGCGAGACCGTGGACCTCTCCGCCATGGCCCGCCAGATCATCGACGAACTGCGCGCGGAGGAGCCTCAGCGCACGGTGGAGGTCGACATCGCCCCGCGCCTCACCGTCAACGCCGACCGCAACCTGATGCATGTCGTCCTCGACAACCTGCTGCGCAACGCCTGGAAGTTCACCGCCCGCCGCGAGCACGCCCACATCCAGGTGCAGGCCGAACGCGAAGGCGAACAGCGGGTGTTCTGCGTCAGCGATGACGGCGCCGGCTTCGACATGGCCTTCGCCGGCAACCTCTTCCGCCCCTTCCACCGCCTCCACCCCGGCAACGAGTTCCCCGGCACCGGCATCGGCCTGGCCACCGTGCAACGCATCGTGCAGCGCCACGGCGGCCTGATCTGGGCCCATGGGCGGCCCGGCGAGGGGGCACGCTTCTACTTCACCCTGGGGCAATGAAGGGCGTGCGGCGCATCACGGACAGACGCAGGATGATCACCTTCACGGTAGTTGATCTGTGTCACAATCTCCATGGTGCACCGCACTATAATGCCGCACGCGGCGCCCCCCACCCGGGCAGCGCCGCCCCCGATTTCCGGCCACCGCCGCCACCGTACCGCACGAAAACAGCGTAACAGGTCCCCCTGCCATGAAAGAAAAGCACTATCTCAGCCCGCTCTTCGAGCCCCGTTCGGTCGGCGTCATCGGTGCCAGCGAACGCGAGTCCTCGCTGGGCAACGTGCTGATCCGCAACATGCTGGAATCGGCCTTCAAGGGCCGCCTGTTCGCGATCAACCCGAAGCACGAGTCGGTGCTCGGCGTACCCTGTTACAAGTCGGTCGAGGAGGTCCCCCACCGTCTCGACCTGGCCGTCATCGCCGTGCGTGCGGAGAAGGTACCCGCCATCATCGACAGCTGCGGACGCGCCGGGGTCAAGGCGGTGATCGTGCTCTCCGCGGGTTTCTCGGAAACCGGCCCACGCGGCGCCAAACTGGAGCGCCAGGTGGTGGAGGCCGCGCGCCGCCACCGCATCCGCCTGCTCGGCCCCAACTGCCTGGGCATCATGCGCCCGGAACTGGGGCTCAACGCCACCTTCGCCCATGCCACCGCCAACAAGGGCAGCATCGGCCTGATTTCGCAGTCCGGCGCACTGTGCGCCGCCATTCTCGACTGGGCCAAGCCCAACAACGTCGGCTTCTCCGCGGTGGTGTCGCTGGGCTCCTCGTCCGACATCGACTTCGGCGAGGTCCTTGAATACATGATCTCGGACCCGCGCACCGAGAGCATCTTCCTCTACGTCGAAGGCATCCGCGACGCCCGCCGCTTCATGAGCGCGCTGCGCGGCGCCGCACGCGTCAAGCCGGTGCTGCTGATCAAGGTCGGCCGCCACCCCAACGCCTCGCGCGCCATCCTCCAGCACACCGGCGCACAGTCCGGCGAAGACGCGGTGTTCGACGCCGCGCTGCGCCGCGCCGGGGTGATCCGCCTGTACAACATGGGCCAGCTCTTCGCTGCCGCCAACGCGCTGTTCTCGCACTTCCGCCCGCGCGGCAACCGCCTCGCCATCATCACCAACGGCGGCGGCCCGGGCGTCATGGCCGCCGACCGCTGCGCCGACCTCGACATCCCCATCACCGAGTTCTCCGAAGGCACCATGGAGAAGCTCAACGCCGCGCTGCCCGCCGGCTGGTCGCGCGGCAACCCGGTCGACATCCTTGGCGACGCCGACGTCGAGCGCTACCGCAAGACGGTGCAGGCCGTACTCGAAGGGCCCAAGGTCGACGGCGTGCTGGTGATGCTCACCCCGCAGGCAATGACCGAGCCCACCGCGGTTGCCGAGGCCATCATCGACCTGGAAAAGAACGCCGACAAGCCGGTGGTGACCTGCTGGATGGGCGAGGAACTGGTGCGCGAGGCGCGCGAGAAGTTCATCGCCGCCGGCATCCCGACCTTCCGCACGCCGGAGCCCGCCGTCGAGCTGTTCAGCCACATTTCGGCCTATTACCGCAACCAGAAGCTGCTGATGCAGACCCCGGGTTCGCTGTCGCAGCTCAACCCGCCGTCCATCGAGAGCGCCCGCCTGGTCATCGAGACCGCGCTCGCCGAGCGCCGCAAGGCCCTCAACGAGATGGAATCGAAGGCCCTGCTGGCAGCCTTCCGCATCCCCATTGCACAGACCGTGGTGGCCCGTTCGGCCACCGAGGCCATGGTGCTGGCCGAAGAGATCGGCCTGCCGGTGGTGATGAAGATCGACTCGCCGAGCATCATCCACAAGAGCGATTCGGGCGGCGTGCGCCTCAACCTCGGCAGCCTGGCGGCGGTACGCACCGCCTACCAGGAAATCCTCGACGAAGTGCGCAAGAACAAGCCCGACGCGATGATCAACGGGGTCGCCATCGAGCCGATGATCCTCAAGCGCAACGGCCGCGAACTGGTGGTCGGGGTCAAGCGCGACCCGGTGTTCGGCCCGGTGATCACCTTCGGCGAAGGCGGCAACCGCGTCGAGGCCAACCGCGACCTCGCCGTCGCCCTGCCGCCGCTCAACAACTACCTGGTGCAGGACCTGATCCGCTCCAGCCGCGTCGCGCCGCTGCTCGACGAGTTCCGCAACATGCCGGCGATCGACATGGCCGCCCTGGAGCTGGTGCTGCTGCGCGTCTCCGAGATGGTCTGCGAGCTGCCGTGGATCCACCACCTCGAAATCAATCCGCTGATCGTCGATGAGAACGGCGCTGTGGCCGTCGATGCCCGCATCGTCGTCGACAACATCGCCCCGGCGGCGGATCGCTACGACCACATGGCGATCCATCCCTACCCCTCGCACCTGATCAGCAAGTGGACGGTTCCCGACGGCACCGCCGTCACCATCCGCCCGATCAAGCCCGAGGACGCCGACCTCGAAGTCGAGTTCGTGCGCAAGCTGTCGCCGGAGACCAAGTACTTCCGCTTCATGAACACCATGCGCGAACTGCCGCCGGCAATGGTCGCCCGCCTCACCCAGATCGACTACGACCGCGAGATGGCCTTCCTCGCCACCGTCGAGGAAGACGGCAAGGAAATGGAGATCGGCGTCTGCCGCTATGCTGTGAACCCGGACGGCGAATCGTGCGAATTCGCCGTCGTCGTCGCCGACGAATGGCAGCACCGCGGACTCGCCCGCCGGCTGATGGGCATCCTCATCGAAACCGCGCGCAACAAGGGGCTGGCGTACATGAACGGGGTCTTCCTGTCCAACAACGAACGCATGCTGAAGTTCGTCCAGGGCCTGGGCTTCGTGCTCTCCAACGACCCCGAGGACAACTCCGTCAAGCTCGGCGTGCTCTCGCTGCAGGACTGAAGCCCCGCCCGGCCGTGCGCACCGGCACGGCCGGGCGGAGTATCATAGGGCCACCGCCAAGCCCACCCCACGCCCACGAAACACCATGCCCGGCAACATCCAGACCATCGAGCTGCGGGGCCTGCCCGCCCTGCGCCTGAGTACTGCCAGCGGCGCCAATGCCGCCCTCAGCCTGTACGGCGGCCAGGTCCTGTCCTGGCAACCACGCCCTGGCGACGAGCGCATCTACCTCAGCGAAGCCGTGCAGGTCGATGGCCGCAGCGCGCTGCGCGGCGGCGTGCCGGTGTGCTTCCCGCAGTTCGGTGAACAGGGCGCGCTGCCCCGCCACGGCTTTGCGCGTACGGCAATGTGGTCGGTGATCGAACAACGCACCGGCGACGATTTCGCCCTCGCCACCCTGCAGCTCGTCGATTCGCCGGAAACCCGCAGCCTGTGGCCGCACCCCTTCACCCTCGAACTCACCGTGGCGCTCGAGGGCGAACGCCTCGACCTTGAGCTCGAAGTGATCAACAGCGGCCACGCCCCGATCGCCTTCAACGCCGCCCTGCACACCTACCTGCGCGTCGCCGAGGTCGAGGAGTGCCGGCTCGAAGGGCTCTACGGCTTCAATTACCAGGACGCCCTGAAAGGCGGCGAGGTGCGCCGCGAATCCGGCGATGCGCTCATCATCGACGACGCCGTCGACCGCATCTACCATGACGTCACCCGCCCCCTGCTGCTGCGCGAGAGCGCCCGTGCGCTGGGCATCAACCACGACGGCTTCCCCGACGTGGTGGTCTGGAATCCGTGGGAAGACGGCAACGCCCGCATCGCCGACATGAAGGCCGGAGACTTCCGCCGCATGCTGTGTGTCGAAGGCGCCGCCGCCCATCGCCGCATCGAACTGGGCGCCGGCGAATCCTGGTTCGGACGGCAGACCCTGGTCACCCTCTGAGCCCCCTGCCCTTGCCTGCGCGGCGCCCTTTGTAGCACCATCGCCGCCCTTTCCGCCTTCCCCAACCACCCGCCCGTCCGCGGCGGGCCGCAACCCATGCTGCCACCCATCGAACACCGCATCGCCACCGAACTCGGCGTCCAGCCCCGCCAGGTCTTCGCCGCCGTCGCCCTGCTCGACGAAGGCGCCACCGTGCCCTTCGTCGCGCGCTACCGCAAGGAAGCCACCGGCGGCCTCGACGACACCCAGCTGCGCAACCTGGAAGAACGCCTGGGCTACCTGCGCGAGCTGGAGGAGCGCCGCGCGACGGTGATCGCCTCCATCGACGAACAGGGCAAGCTCACCGACGCGCTGCGCGCCGAGGTCGAGAACGCCGACACCAAGCAGCGCCTGGAAGACCTCTACCTGCCCTACAAGCCCAAGCGCCGCACCAAGGCACAGATCGCCCGCGAGGCCGGCATCGCCCCGCTG
The DNA here is from genome assembly GCF_003034845.1 of Pseudothauera lacus. Taxonomy (GTDB): domain Bacteria; phylum Pseudomonadota; class Gammaproteobacteria; order Burkholderiales; family Rhodocyclaceae; genus Pseudothauera; species Pseudothauera lacus. The sequence goes on from NZ_PZKC01000001.1 coordinate 323,983, forward strand.
GCCGAGGCCCTGCTGGCCGACCCGACACTGAACCCGGAAGCCGAAGCCGCCGCCTACCTCAACGGGGAAGCCGGCTTCGCCGACGCCAAGAGCGTGCTCGACGGCGCCCGCCAGATCCTCATCGAGCAGTTCGCCGAGGATGCCGAACTGCTCGGCACCCTGCGCAGCCTGCTGCATGACGACGGCGAGGTCGTGTCTTCGGTGGTCGAAGGCAAGGAGAACGAAGGGGCGAAGTTCCGCGACTGGTTCGACTTCCGCGAACCCATCGCCAGGATCCCCTCCCACCGCGCGCTGGCCCTGCTGCGCGGGCGTAACGAAGGCGTGCTGCGCCTCGCCCTTGCCCTGCCGCATGACCCGGAGACCGGCCCGCACCCCTGCGAGCGGCGCATCGCCGCGCGCTTCCAGATCCGCGACCAGGGCCGCGCGGCCGACCGCTGGCTGGCCGACACGGTACGCTGGGCGTGGAACGTGAAGATCTCGCTGCACCTGGAACTGGAACTGATGAACCAGTTGCGCGAGCGCGCCGAGGAAGAGGCCATCCACGTCTTCGCGCGCAACCTCAAGGACCTCTTGCTCGCCGCCCCGGCCGGCGCGCGCCCCACCATGGGCCTCGACCCCGGCATCCGCACCGGCGTGAAGGTTGCGGTGGTGGATACCACCGGCAAGCTGCTCGATACCGCCACCGTGTACCCGTTCGAGCCGCGCCGCGACATCGAAGGCTCGCTCGCCACCCTGGCCGCGCTGGCCAAGCGCCACGGCGTGGAGCTGGTCGCCATCGGCAACGGCACCGCCTCGCGCGAAACCGACGCGCTCACCGCCGAACTGATCCGCCGCCACCCCGAACTGCGCCTCACCAAGGTCATGGTGTCGGAAGCCGGCGCCTCGGTGTATTCGGCCTCCGAACTGGCCGCGCGCGAATTCCCCGACGTGGACGTCTCGCTGCGCGGCGCGGTGTCCATCGCCCGCCGCCTGCAGGACCCGCTCGCCGAACTGGTGAAGATCGACCCCAAGTCCATCGGCGTGGGCCAGTACCAGCATGATGTGAACCAGTCGCGCCTGGCCAAGGGGCTGGAGGCGGTGGTAGAGGACTGCGTGAATGCCGTCGGGGTAGACGTCAACACCGCCTCCGCCCCCCTGCTGGCACGCATCTCGGGCCTGAACAGCACGCTCGCCGCCAACATCGTCGAATTCCGCGACAGTCACGGCCCATTCAAGAGCCGCGAGGCGCTCAAGGCGGTACCGCGCCTCGGCCCCAAGACCTTCGAACAGGCTGCCGGCTTCCTGCGCATCCCCGCCGGCGACAACCCGCTCGATGCCTCCGCGGTGCACCCCGAAGCCTATCCGGTCGTCGAACGCATCCTGGCCCGCGTGCAGAAGAGCGTGCGCGAACTGATGGGCAACGCCAGCTTCCTGAAGAGCCTGAAGCCCACCGAATTCACCGACGAGCGCTTCGGCCTGCCCACCGTGCAGGACATCCTCGCCGAGCTGGAAAAGCCCGGCCGCGACCCGCGTCCCGAGTTCCGCACCGCCACCTTCCGCGAAGGCGTGGAAACGCTGAAGGATCTGGTGCCCGGCATGATGCTCGAAGGCGTGGTCACCAACGTCACCAACTTCGGCGCCTTCGTCGATATCGGCGTACACCAGGACGGCCTGGTGCATGTCTCCGCGCTCGCCGACCGCTTTGTCAAGGATCCACACAGCATCGTCAAGGCCGGCCAGGTGGTGAAGGTCAAGGTGCTGGAAGTGGACCTGCCGCGCCAGCGCATCGCGCTCACCATGCGCATGGGTGACGAGGCCACGCCGAAGCCGCGCGAAGCCCGCCACGAGCGCCCGCAGGAGCGCCGTCCGCCGCAGCGCGACGGGCGCAGCGCCCAGCACGGCAGCAGCCGCGAACGCGCGCCCGCCGCCGACAACGCCCTGGCCGCAGCCTTCGCGCGCGCCAGACAGAAATGAGCCTGCAGGAGCACTACAGATGAAACCGGTGATCTACGGCATCAGGAACTGCGACACCATGAAGAAGGCCTTTGCCTGGCTCGACGAGCGCGGCATCGCCTACGATTTCCACGACTACAAGAAGGCCGGCATCAGCACCGCCAAGCTCCACGCCTGGAGCAAGGTGCTGGGCTGGCGCACGCTGCTCAACACGCGCGGCACCACCTGGCGCAAGCTCAGCGCCGAGCAGCAGACCATAGAAACCCAGAGCGCGGCGGTGCAACTGATGGCCGAACACACCAGCCTGATCAAGCGCCCGCTGGTGGAAACCGCCTCCGGGCACCTCCTGGTGGGCTTCGACCCGGCCATCTTTTCCAGCTTCATCAAGCCCGAGGACAGCGCCCGATGAGCACGCCGAAGAGCTTCGTGCAGCGCTTCCTGCTCGAACACCTCGACATCCGCGGTGCCGTGGTGCGCCTCGAAGACGTCTGGCAGGCCGTGCACAACGGCCGCGACTACCCCCCGGCGGTGGCCGAACTGCTTGGCCAGATGTGCGCGGTGGCCGCGCTGATCACCGCCAACCTCAAGCAGGCCGGGCGGCTGACCTTCCAGATCCAGGGCCACGGCCCGGTCGGCCTGCTGGTGGTGGACTGCAATGCCGATCTCAACCTGCGCGCCTACGCGCGCATCGACGGCGCCGTCGAGGGCAAGGGCGTGCAGGCCCTGATCGGCGACGGCCGCCTGCAGCTGAGTCTCGACATCGAAGGGCTCGACCAACCCTACCGCAGCGTGGTGCCGCTCGAAGGCGAGACCATCGCCGCCACCTTCGAGCACTACCTCGCGCAGTCCGAACAGCAGCCCGCCGGCCTCTGGCTGGCCGCCGACGACACCGCGGCGACGGCCCTCTTCGTGCAGAAGCTCCCTGGCGCCGACGAACGCGACGCCGACGGCTGGAACCGCATCCACCAGCTCGCCGCCACCGTGCGCAGCGACGAACTGCTCGGCCTGGCCGCCGATGAACTGCTGCGCCGCCTCTTCGTCGAAGAGGATGTGCGCCTCTTCGCCCCGCGCGCAGTGATCCACCACTGGCCACCGGATCGCGACAAGGTCGCCGGCATGCTGCTCGGGCTGGGCGAATCCCAGGTGCGCGAGATCCTCGCCGAGCACGGTGAAGTCCTCATCCATGACGATCTCGGCAACCACAGCTACCGCTTCGACGCCGACGACGTCGACGCCCTCTTCCGCCCCCCCACGCTGCACTGAACACAGGAGAGCCGCAGGATGAACAGTGCCCTCACACCCACCCCCGGCATGGTCCGTCTCACCCACCTGATCTACGGCCTGCACGCCTTCGCAGTGGTCTCGGCGCTGCTCGGCTCGGCGACCATCATCCTCAGCTTCATCGCCAGCCTGCCCTCCATCGTCGCCGTCGTGCTCAACTACTGGAACCGCGGCGCGGTGCGCGGCACCTGGCTGGAGTCGCACTTCCGCTGGCAGATCCGCACCTTCTGGTGGACTCTTGGCTGGGTGCTGATCGCCACCCTGCTGGTGATCACCATCATCGGCATTCCCTTCGCCCTGCTCGCCGTACTGGTGGTCTCCGCCTGGGTGGTGTATCGCGTCGCACGCGGCTGGTGGCGGCTTGCCGACGAGCTGCCGATGCCGCTACCCACGGACGGCCAGTGAGCACACGGGCCAGCGCGCACCCTCACCCCCGGACTGCCGAAGAACGCAAGACATGGCGTATGCGCCTGCCACTGCATCGGCATGCATATGGCGATCCGCGCCTTGCCCGAAACCCCTGCGCTCAGTAGACTTGACGGATTTTCCAGGCACGCCTCGCCGATGACCAACGCCTCCTCCACCGCCCGCGCCATCGAGTTTCGCAATGCCACGCTCGGCGCCACCATCGCCGTGCTGCACGAGACCGAACCCGCCGGCCTGGCCGACGCCCTGCACAAGATGCTCGGCGGCATGCCGGACTTCTTCAGCGGTGAAGCCGCAGTGCTCGACTTCGGCGCCCTGCCCGCGGCCCCGGCACGCATCGACTGGACCGGCCTCCTCAGCCTGCTGCGGCGCTACCAGTTGCAACCGGTAGGGGTGCGCAACCTGCCCGCCGAACATCTTGACGGCGCCCGCCGCGCCGGTCTCGCCGTGCTCGACAGCGCCGAGCTGCGTGACCGCCCGGCCACCGCCGCCCCGGCCCCGGCCCCGCAGCCCCGCGTCGCTCCCCCGCCGCCCGCACCCCCAGCGCCGCCGCAGATCAACGCCGGCACCATGTTCGTCGACCGTCCACTGCGCTCCGGCCAGCAGATCTATGCCCGCGGCGGCGACCTCGTGGTCCTCGCCGGGGTCAGCCATGGCGCCGAAGTCATCGCCGATGGCAGCATCCACTGCTACGGCCCGCTGCGCGGGCGCGCCGTCGCCGGCGCCCAGGGCAATGCCGCCGCACGCATCGTGGCAAGCAATTTCGGCCCCGAGCTGGTCTCCATCGCCGGTGTCTACCGCACCTTCGAGAAAGGCATCCCGGAATCGATCGCCGGCCGCGCCGCCCTCGTCCGCCTCGACAGCGGCGGCACCGAACAGAAACTCGACCTCCAGCCACTGCAGCTGGATTAATTCATTCAAGGGGATACCGTGAGAGTCATCGTCGTTACTTCCGGCAAGGGCGGTGTGGGCAAGACCACCACCAGCGCAGCCTTCTCCTCCGGCCTCGCCCTGCGCGGCTACAAGACCGCGGTGATCGACTTCGACGTCGGCCTGCGCAACCTCGACCTCATCATGGGCTGCGAGCGCCGCGTGGTGTACGACCTCGTCAACGTCATCAACGGTGAAGCCAAGCTCAACCAGGCGCTGATCAAGGACAAGCACTGCGAGAACCTCTTCGTGCTGCCGGCCTCGCAGACCCGTGACAAGGACGCCCTCACCGAAGAAGGCGTCGAAGCGGTGCTCAAGGAGCTCGAACACATGGGCTTCGAATACGTCGTCTGCGACTCCCCCGCCGGCATCGAGCGCGGCGCCGTGATGGCGCTCACCTTCGCCGACGAGGCCATCGTCACCACCAACCCGGAAGTCTCCTCGGTGCGCGACTCCGACCGCATCCTCGGCATCCTGCAGTCCAAGAGCCGCCGTGCCGTCGATGGGCGCGAAGCAGTCAAGGAACACCTGCTGGTCACCCGCTACTCGCCCAAGCGCGTCGAAGACGGCGAGATGCTCTCCTTCAAGGACGTACAGGAACTGCTGCGCGTGCCGCTGATCGGCGTCATCCCGGAATCCGAATCGGTACTGCACGCCTCCAACCAGGGCATGCCGGCCATCCACATCAAGGGCTCGGACGTCGCCGAAGCCTACACCGACGTGGTCGCCCGCTTCCTCGGCGAAGAGCGCGAGATGCGCTTCGTCAACTACGAGAAGCCCGGCATCATCAAGCGTCTGTTCGGAGGCAAGTAAGATGTCCCTTCTCGCCCGCCTCTTCGGCGAAAAGAAGAAGACTGCGGAGATCGCCAAGAACCGCCTCTCGCTGCTCATCGCCCACGAGCGCAGCGGCGCTGCCGCCGGCCCCGACTTCCTCCCCGCACTCCAGCAGGAACTCATCCAGGTGATCTCCAAGTACGTCGCCGTCAACCCCGACGACATCAAGGTGCAACTGGAGAAGCAGGACAACTACGAGGTTCTGGAAGTCAACATCGTCCTGCCCGAAAGCAACCGCTGACCACGGGCCTCTGCCGGGGCATGGGCGCCGCTGCAGGAGTCAGCGCCCGCCGTGGAACTATGCATGCGCACTTTCGCCATGCACGGGCACGGCGATCAGCTTCACACCCAGCGCCGCACACACCCGGCTGACAGTCTCGAAACGCGGCTGGCTGGTGGGGCGCAGTGCCTTGTACAACGCTTCGCGCGTAATTCCCGAAGTCTTGGCGATCTCGGTCATGCCACGGGCGCGCGCAACCGTACCCAGCGCATCCGCAAGTGCCGCCGGATCGTTCTCTTCGAGCACGATGGTCAGGTAATCCGCAATGGCCCGTTCATCCGCCAGATGCTCGGCCATATCGAATTCAGGCAGTTCGGACATCTTGACTTTCTTGCTCATGACTCAAGCCTCCAGCTTCGTGGCCAATTTGATGGCCTTGGCGATATCGGTGGCCTGTGTGGACTTGTCCCCGCCGCCGAGCATCACGATCAACACCTCGCCGCGCTGCACGTAGTACATGCGCCAGCCTGGCCCGAAAAACTCACGCATCTCCCACCCCCTCGCCAATCTGCTTCACGTCCCCCAGATTGCCCCGCTGAACCTTCTCGAGCCGCCGCGCCAAGCGCAACCGAGTCATCCCGTCCTTGAGGCCAGACAACCAGGCGACGAACTCTGGGAGTTGTCGAATCGTGTACATGACTGAGATTGTAGTCGTTCGATTACACCAGTCAAGGCCGCGCATGACGCGCGGCGCCTTTTTGATCCAGGCTCAAACGATCGGCAAGGCGCCGAACCGGACAGGCGCGAAGTGTGCGATCGACGCAAATCCCGGCAAAGGCCTGCATGCTTAAGGCTGTGACAGATCGACAGCCGCACGATCAAAGATGATGCTTGCAGCAGACAGAGGTAGCGCCTCGCGTCGCTGGTGCCCGGGACGGGACTCGAACCCGTAAGCCTGTCGGCGGTGGATTTTAAGTCCACTATGGTTACCAATTTCATCACCCGGGCAGCGGGGGCGATTGTACCGTTCCCTCCACTGCATGCGTAGATCGTGCGTAACATTCGACCACATGCCAGCGCCTACCCACGCAACATGAAACAACCAGGAACAACGCAAGATCATGATGCGCGTGGCCTTGCCTTGTCACATGTCGCGGCGCCAGGCAATGACATTTGGCTTACAATCCCTCGACGTAAGCCCCGTGCAGGTTCGAGCCCCTTGCCAACACCATCCACCCGGCCGCTCCACGGCCGGCTAATGAGAGATGACAACAGGTCTGCCCAATCCCCCCGAAGTCACCCGCACGCCTCACGGCGACGTCACCTGGCGCTTTCACTACCTCTCCGACGAGCAGGTACTGCGCGCAAAGCGTGGGCGCAACATTCTCAAGATCATCTACGTCAGCGGAATGGCGCTGTTCTGCTTCGTGCCGGGGGACATCGACATCAACGAAGGCATGCTGATGTTCATGCTCTCGCTGCTGATGCTGCCATTTGCCTCGATGGTCCGCATTGTCACCACCGACGCCCTGCGCTTCGTCGGCCATGTCGCCAGTTTCAGTCCCGCACATGGCACGCTGACCCTTGAGGACCCACGCCTGGGCCGCCGCGAACGCAGGACCTTGCAGATGGAAGAGGTCAGCGGCATCGAACTGGTCCGCCGTGCCGGAACCCAGTACACCCCGAGCTATTACTACCACCTCGTGCGGATGAACAACGGCAGCGGCATCAAGCTCGCCAACATGGGCCCCGACGGCGACAGCATCGCCCTGGAGATGAACAGACTCGTCCTGGACGCCCACGAAGCCGCGCGCAAACGTAACCGCAAGCAGACCAGAGTGGCCGCGCGGGCTGCCCTTGCGAGGCCGCCGAAAGCACGCCGCTGAGGCGATGCATGCGTCTGCGGGGCACCCACCAAGCAAGGCAGGCGCCCCTGCCGGACCTCGGGCACGGCCACCGAAGCTCAATACACGCTGTCGTGATCGCCGACGTTGATGGGGATGATCCGCTGTTCCTCGATCAGCAGCTCCAGCGTGATCCGGTACGACAGATTGATGGACACCGAATGTACGCCGTGCAGCTTGCCGCAAAGGGCATGCAGGCGTAGCGAGGGGTGAAACGGGTTGGCCTGCAGCAGGGTCAGGGGCCTGCTGCACTGCTGATATCGTTCCCGCTTCAGCGCGGGAAGCCACCCCGCTTTGCTGCATGCGCCACGACCACTACCTCGGGCAACTGCCAGTCCGCCCCCGTCCACTCGGCAACGACCCCCTCGGCGACCAGCGGGCCGTCCACCGCGCGCACCAGCGCAGCAATGCCCAGCATGTGCGCCGCAATCACTGCGGCGCCGATCAACACCTTGCTCACGTTCTGCATCATCCTGCTCCTCTGGCGAACCCGCCAAGCGGGTGTGTCGCCATTGAAGCAAGCGCATGTATGGGCAGTTTGTCAGCCAGAGGGCTTCTTGCTTCCCACTGTTTCCGTGTGCACCAGCGATACTTCGGGATACAAGCCCGCGCTCCGCCGCAGGCGACGGGACGCGCTCAGTCGAACAGTTCGGCGGCAGCCAGCGAGTTGGCCTGACGGTCCTTGGCCGAGAGCAGCGGCTCACCCTCGAAAGGCCAGCGGATGCCGATCTGCGGATCGTTCCAGGCAATTGCGCGCTCGTGCTCGGGTGCGTAGTAGTCAGTGGTCTTGTAGAGGAAATCAGCGCTCTCGCTGAGCACCACGAAACCGTGTGCAAAGCCGGCCGGCACCCACATCTGACGGTTGTTCTCTTCCGACAGTTCGGCGCCTACCCAACGCCCGAAGGTGGGCGAGCTGCGGCGGATGTCCACAGCCACATCGAACACCCTGCCGCGCACCACCCGCACCAGCTTGCCCTGCGGCTGGCGGATCTGGTAGTGCAGGCCGCGCAGCACGCCGCGCGCCGAGCGTGAATGATTGTCCTGCACGAAAGCCACGTCGGCGCCGCTGAGCTCGGCGAAACCGCGGGCATTGAAGCTTTCCATGAAGAAGCCGCGGCTGTCGCCGAACACCTTCGGCTCGAGGATCAGCACTTCGGCGATATCGGTCGCAATCACCTGCATCAGAACACCCGTTCCTCAAGTACGCGCAGCAGGTACTGCCCGTAACCGTTCTTCGCCAGCGGCGCCGCCAGCGCCCGCAGCGCTGCAGCATCGATCCAGCCACTGCGCCAGGCGATCTCCTCCGGGCAGGCGATCTTCAGGCCCTGGCGCTTCTCGATGGTCTGGATGAACAGACCCGCCTCCAGCAGGCTCTCGTGAGTGCCGGTATCCAGCCAGGCATGACCGCGCCCCATCACCTGCACATCCAGCGCACCCCATTCAAGGTACTGCCGGTTGACGTCGGTGATCTCCAGTTCGCCACGCGGGCTCGGTTTGAGCGCGCGCGCCACCTCCACCACCCGCTGGTCGTAGAAGTACAGGCCGGTCACCGCGTAGCGGCTCTTCGGCTGCGCCGGCTTCTCTTCCAGACTCACCGCCCGCCCGCCTTCGTCGAACTCCACCACGCCATAGCGCTCGGGATCATGCACCGGATAGGCGAACACCGTCGCCCCTTCCGCACGCGCCCCGGCGGTACGCAGATCGCGGGCAAAGTCGTGGCCGTAGAAGAGGTTGTCACCCAGCACCAACGCACTTGCCCCCCCGTCGATGAAACGCTCGCCGATCAGGAAGGCCTGCGCCAGCCCGTCGGGGCTGGGCTGCACGGCATACTCCAGGCGCACGCCCCACTGCGCGCCGTCGCCCAGCAACTGCTGGAAACGCGGCGTATCCTGCGGCGTGGAGATGATCAGGATGTCGCGGATACCGGCCAGCATCAGCGTACACAGCGGGTAATAGATCATCGGCTTGTCGTACACCGGCAGGAGCTGCTTGGAAACCGCCAGCGTTGCCGGATGCAGCCGGGTGCCGGACCCCCCGGCGAGGATGATGCCCTTGCGATTGCTCATTGATGCCTGTTCCGAATCATGAACCGTTAAAGATGACTTGGAGAAACACTGCTTAACTCACCACCGTCCGGGCTGAGCCTGCCGCACCGTCCGGGCTGAGCCGGTCGAAGCCCATTCGGAGGCACTGCCGAAAAACGCCCTTCGACTGCCTGCCCTGAGCGCAGCCCAAGGGCTCAGCCCGAACGGATTTGATCAGTGCTTCCCCCAGGCCGCCATTGTCAGGCCTTTGTATGGCCTGCCGCCAGCCCTGCGGGTGTTCAACCGCGCGCATCCCCCCAGCGCAGACTGGTCGTGTCATCACCCACATACACCGCCTGACCGCTGCGATCGACACAATAGTTGAAGGACAGGATCTTCTCCGACACCGTCTGCCCCTCGCCCACCCGCGTGTAGTCGAACAGCACGCTGCGCTCGATGCGCGAGGCCGCGCGCAGGTGGCAACCACGGCCAATCCAGGTCGGCCCGATCACCGACACCCCGGGGTCGATGCGCACGTTCGAGCCGATGTAGCACGGCCCGACGATCTGCACGCTGTCCCAGGCGATCGAGGTGTTGAGCCCCACCCACACCCCCGGGCGGATCTCCCGTCCGGGCATCTCCATCTGCGCCACCTCGCCGCGCAGCACACGCTGCAGCACTTCCCAGTAGTCGGTAAGGCGGCCGATGTCGATCCAGTTGAAGAAGCGCGACTGCGCATAGAAGGGCAGATCCTTCTCCACCAGCATCGGGAACAGCTCGCTGCCGATGTCAAACTCGCGCCCCGGAGGAATCAGCTCAATCACCTCCGGCTCGAAAATGTAGATGCCCGTGCTCGCCAGCGTGGACAGCGCCGCCTCGGGCGCCGGCTTCTCCTGGAAGGCACGCACCCGCCCGTCCTCGTCGGCGACCACCACGCCATAGTTGCCGACCTGCTCGCGCGGCACGTCCAGCGTCACCACGCTGGCCAGCGCACCCTTGTGGCGGTGTTCATCGAGCGCCGCGCGGATGTCCAGGTCGACGATGGCGTCGCCACACATCACCAGCGTGGTGTCGTCGAAGAAACCACCGAAATCCTGGATCTTGCGCATCCCGCCGGCCGAACCCAGCGCCTTCGGCACGATCTCGCCGTAGTCACGGCGCCCCTCGTAGGAATACCCGATCTCCACCCCCCAGCGATGCCCGTCGCCAAAGTAGTTCTCGATCTTGTAGTGGTTGAACGCCACATTGACCATGATCTCGCGCACCCCGTAACGCGCCAGATGCTCGATCAGGTACTCCATCACTGGCTTGTTGAGGATGGGCACCATGGGTTTGGGCAGGTTCTTGGTCAACGGGCGCACCCGCGTGCCCTGCCCCGCGGCGAGGATCATTCCTTTTGCCAAAGCCAGCTCCTTATGCTCAAAGCGTGAAGAGGCGCATTCTAAACGAGTAAGAGCAGTTTTTTATTGCAACGCACCAACATCCTTCTCGCTAATTGAACGGAAAGAAGAACGGCACTGTGACAAGGGCAATAAGGGAATAGGTGAGACTGACCGGCGCCCCCACCCTGACGAAGTCCAGCACCTTGTAGCGCCCGGGCGAAAAGACCATCAGATGCGTCTGATAGCCGAAGGGAATCATGAAGCACGCGCTGGCACCGTAGCAGACGATGAGGATGAAGGGCGTCGGATCTACCCCGAATGCGCGCGCGGCGGCCAGCCCAATGGGAAAGGCCAACGCGGCAGCCGCATTGTTGGTGACGATTTCGCTCAGCAGCAAGGTGAGCAGATAGACGCCGACGAAAGCCCCCCAGACACCGTAGCCGGAAAACACGAACTGGATCGCATCGGCCACCAGCTGCGCCGCCCCGGAGGACTCCAGCACCCGCGCCACGGTAAGCGCCGAACCGATGATCAGCACCAGCTCGAACGGAAAACGCCGCCTGACCTCACCAAACGTCAGCACGCCGGAGAGCAGGAGCCCGCCGGCAAACAGCAACAGACCCGAGAACAACGGCAGCCACCCCAGCGTCGCAAACAGCACCACGGCGGCAAAACCCGACAGTGTCACCCTGCTCTGCAAAGCAGTCAGCCGCGGGCGGATCGGCGCGCCGCTCACCAGCACGAAGTTGCGGTCAAGGTTGCGATGCTGGGCAAAATCGTTGCCCACTGCCAGCAGCAGGCAGTCTCCGGCACGAATCTGCACCCGCCCCAGTTGCCCGCCAATCTGCTGCTCGCCACGGCGGATGCCCACCACCCCGGCGTCGAACATGGTGCGGAAGTCGACCTGCCGCAGGGTCTTGTTGATCAGCTCGGATTCACCGACCACCACCACTTCGACGAGGTTGGAGCGCAACAGGCTTTCCGCGCCATTGCCGAAGAACTGCAGACCGGCAAACTGGCGCAAGGACGACACCTTGTCCACCTCGCCGGTGAAGATCAGCAGATCGCCCTCCTCCAGCATTTCATCCGGCCCGACCGGAGAGATCAGATGTCCCTGGCGCTCTATCTGCAGCAGGAACAAGCCCTCCAGCCCCCGCATGCGGTTCTCCTCGATGGTCTTCCCGGCCAGCGGCGACCCCTCCATGACCCGCGCCTCCAGGACGTAGCGCTGGATCGCCTCCCGCACATCGACGTCGTGGGCAGGCAACAAGCGGCTCGACAGTGCCAGCACGACGATGCAGCCCAGCGCAATCGGCACGCCCGCCCAGGCCAGATCGAACATCTGGATCGGCGGCAGACCCGCCTCGACCACAAAGGAATTGACCACCAGATTGGTCGACGTACCGACCAGCGTCGTCACCCCGCCCAGCACCGAAGCGTACGACAGCGGAATCAGCAGGCGTGACGGAGAAATGAACTTCTGTCGTGCAACCACCCCCAGCAAGGCCCCAACCACCGCCGTGTTGTTGAGGAAGGCCGACAGCATCGCCGTAAGGCCCGAGAGCCTCAGCACGGCAAAGCCCGGGCGCCCCTTCAGCAAGGTGGCGGACAGGCGGTCCAGCAAGGGAGAGCGCTCCAAGGCCAGCGACACCAGCAGCAACAGCACCAGCGTTGCCAGCGCAGAGTTCGTATAGCTGCCGAGCAAGGCACGCTGATCGACCAACCCGAGCAGATGGAAGCCGACCGCCCAGCTCACAAACAGCGGTGCAGGTGCAACCCGGCCGCTGATGAGCAGCACCAGCAGCACACCAATGGACAACAGCACAAGCGTCGCAGTCATTTACGGCTTCCCGTCAGCAAAGAGCACAAGAACACCGCCCGCAAGCCTCGCGACGCCCCATCGCAGGCACCGTCCACATGCCGGAGCACTGCGCAAGACCCCAAGCGCGGGGGGATGTTGCCCACTCACTCGCCCAGCCCCCAGGCGGCAAAGTGCGGATTGTCGAAGCCAGGCTTGCCATAGCGCAGCGGGCTGCCGTCGTCGACGCGCACCACCCGGCCACCCGCAGCACTCAGCACAGCGTGGCCGGCAGCGATATCCCACTCCATGGTGCGCCCCAGGCGCGGATACACATCGGCCTCGCCAGCGGCCACCAGGCACAGCTTCAGGGAAGACCCCGCGCTCTTCAGTTCCGCCACCCGGCGTCCGGCCAGAAAGGCCTCCAGCGCCGCCGCGTCGCCATGAGAGCGACTGGCCACCACCGACAGCCCCGCCGCCGGTACCGCGCGGCAACCGATCGGACGCCGGCCATCGGCATCCTCGACAAAGGCGCCACGCCCCGCCACACCGGCAAACAGACGGCCCAGCGCCGGCGCATACACCACCCCCAATACCGGCTCGCCACGCTCGATCAACGCAATGTTGACGGTGAACTCGCCATTGCGGCCGATGAACTCCTTGGTACCGTCCAACGGATCAACCAGCCAGAAACGATCGCCCACAACCGGCACCCGCCCGGCTGCCACCTCTTCCTCGGCGACCACCGGCGCCTGTACCGCGAGCCCCCGCAAGCCGGCAAGGATCACCGCCTCAGCCTTCTCGTCGGCCTCGGTAACCGGCGACGCATCGTCCTTTCCGCGCACCGCAAAGTCGGTGGCATACACCTGCATGATCACCGCACCCGCATCCCGCGCAACCGCCATGCACGACGCCAGCAAAGCGTCATCGAAGCCCGTCGTCGTCATATCCAGTCTCTCCAGAACACACATCGCAAAAAATGATGTGGTATTGTACTCGCACGTTTTAGTCCTGAATCCAGGACTCGATATGTTTTACCTTTATCAGCCGATATGGATTAGTCAAAATGGCGCACGGAGCCCGCCATCTCAGCCCTGAAGCCCTCAACGAGCGCCGCAAGCTCGCAGTGCGCTTGCGTCTCAGTGGACAGACCCTGGCCGAGGTTGCACGCCTTGCCGATCTAAGCGTACCCACCGTCCTCGCCGCCATGCGTGCCTTCGAGAACGGCGGCTGGGATGCCATCGCCGTTCGTCAACGCGGGCGTGACGAAGGCAGCGGCAAGCTGCTCAGCCCGCAGCGCGAACACCAGTTGCTGCAAAGCCTGGCGAAAAGCGCCGGAGTCTGGACGGAGAGCAGCACCGGCGAGCTGATCCGCACGCACTTTGGCATTGAGGCCGCGGCACGCACCGTCAGCCGTCTGCTCACCCGCTGGGGCATCAAGAGCAGCGCGGCGCGCCCCGAAGAGAGCGTCAGCGCGCCCGCCACCCTGCGGCTGCATGCCCGCGCACACGAAATCGTCTGGCAAGGCGGCCCGCCACACGCAGCAGGCGGCGAAACCCTGCGTTTCCTGATCATGCGCGACAGTCGCAACCGCCTGACGTTCACCGCGCTCGACCTGCAGCAACCCCTGCACGCCCTCGCCAGACTGACCGATCACTACCGCACCCAGGCCGGCGAGCGCCCCGCCGACATTCACCTCAGCGGCTTCGACCTCACCCGCATCGCTCCTGCAGCCCTCCCGGCCGGCGTCACACTGCACAGCACACCGCTGCCATCAACGCGCACGCTGCTGCCCCCCCTGCCCGCCGCCGCCCCTGCCGACCAACCCTCCTCGCACACGCAGGCCCCGCAAGGGCGCCCCGGGGCGCCCGACGCCGATGGCATGCACAAGGCCGCGGCCGTCACCAAACCCACGTCATCCACGAGCATTGCAAGGCAAGCCCTCATGAAATCAGCGCAAACCCTCACCCACCTGCAGCGCCTCGAGGCAGAGAGCATCCACATCATGCGCGAGGTCGTCGCCGAAGCCGACAACCCCGTCATGCTGTACTCCATCGGCAAGGACAGCGCGGTGATGCTCCATCTCGCACGCAAGGCCTTTCACCCCGCGGTACCGCCCTTCCCCCTGCTACATGTCGATACGCGCTGGAAATTCCGTGACATGTACGCCTTCCGCGACCGCATGGCGCAGGAAACCGGCATGGATCTGCTGGTGCACATCAACCCCGAGGGCATCGAGAAGAACATCAACCCCTTCACCCACGGCTCGGCCATCCACACCGACATCATGAAGACCGAAGGGCTCAAGCAGGCACTCGACCAGTACGGCTTCGATGCCGCCTTCGGAGGCGCACGCCGCGACGAGGAAAAATCCCGCGCCAAGGAACGCGTCTTCTCCTTCCGCTCCGCGCAGCACCGCTGGGACCCGAAGAACCAGCGCCCGGAGTTGTGGAAGCTCTACAACGCCCGCAAGCACAAGGGCGAGTCGATCCGCGTGTTCCCGCTGTCCAACTGGACAGAGCTGGACATCTGGCAATACATCTACCTGGAGAACATCCCCATCGTGCCGCTCTACCTCTCCGCGGTGCGCCCGGTGGTCGAGCGCGACGGCACGCTGATCATGGTCGACGACGAACGCATGCCGCTGAAGCCCGGTGAAGTGCCGATGATGAAGAAAGTGCGCTTCCGCACCCTTGGCTGCTACCCCCTCACCGGCGCCATCGAATCCACGGCCGACACCCTGCCGGCCATCATCCAGGAGATGCTGCTGACCCGCACCTCCGAACGCCAGGGCCGCGTCATCGACCACGATTCCGCCGCATCGATGGAAAAGAAAAAGCAGGAGGGGTACTTCTGAGGTGCCCCAGGCAACTCGGCAGGAACCCATACCCCCACCCCTCCCACCTCCAGTTTCGAGCCAGAGAAAATGCACACCTCCGACCTGATCGCCACCGACATCGAACAGTACCTGCGCCAGCACGAACACAAGAGCCTGCTGCGCTTCATCACCTGCGGCAGCGTCGATGACGGCAAGAGCACGCTCATCGGCCGCCTGCTCTACGAATCCAAGATGCTCTTCGAAGACCAGCTCGCCGCCGTCGAGGCGGATTCGAAGAAATACGGCACCCAGGGCGACAACATCGACTTCGCCCTGCTCGTAGACGGACTCGCCGCCGAACGCGAGCAAGGCATCACCATCGACGTCGCCTACCGCTTCTTCTCCACCGACAAGCGCAAGTTCATCGTTGCCGACACGCCCGGGCACGAGCAATACACCCGCAACATGGTCACCGGCGCCTCCACTGCCGACGTCGCCGTGCTCATGGTCGACGCGCGCAAGGGCATCCTCACCCAGACCCGCCGTCACAGCTACCTCGTCTCGCTGATCGGCATCCGCCACATCGTCGTTGCCATCAACAAGATGGATCTCGTCGATTACGCCGAGAAGACCTTCCGCCGCATTGTCGAGGACTACCGCGAATTCGCCGCGCGCATCGGCATCACCGACATCACCTTCATCCCCATGTCGGCGTTCAAGGGCGACAACATCACCGCCCCCAGCGACAACATGCCCTGGTACCACGGCACCACCCTGATGGGCTACCTCGAAACCGTCGAAGTGGACGAAACCCGCCAGCAGCAACTGCCCTTCCGCATGCCCGTGCAGTGGGTCAACCGCCCCAACCTCGACTTCCGCGGCTTCGCCGGCACCATTGCCAGCGGCATCGTCCAGCCCGGCGACCGCATCCGCGTGCAACCCTCGGGCAAGGAAAGCACCGTCGCCCGCATCGTCACCTACGACGGCGACCTCCCGCGCGCCGTTGCCGGCCAGTCGGTCACCCTCGCCCTCAGTGACGAAATCGACATCTCGCGCGGCGACGTCATCTCCACCGCCGCAGCCCCGGCCGGCTCCGCCGACCAGTTCGAAACCACCGTAGTGTGGATGCACGAGGAACCGCTGCTCCCCGGCCGCCCCTATCTGCTCAAGATCGGCACCAAGACGGTCACCGCCACCGTCACCGACATCAAGTACCAGGTCAACGTCAACACTCTGGAACACATCGCCGCGAAGAAACTGGAGCTCAACGCCATCGGCGTGTGCAACATCTCGCTCGACCGCCAGATCGCCTTCGACCCCTACGCTGACAACAAGGACACCGGCGGCTACATCCTCATCGACCGCCTCAGCAACAACACCGTTGGCGCCGGCCTGCTGCACTTCGCCCTGCGCCGCGCCCACAACATCCACATGCAGCATGTGGATGTGGATAAAGCCGCGCGCAGCGCCATGAAAGGCCAGAAAGCCTGCGTACTGTGGTTCACCGGCCTCTCCGGCGCGGGCAAATCGACCATTGCCAACCTGGTGGAGAAGAAGCTGCACGCCGCCGGCCGCCACACCTACCTGCTCGACGGCGACAACGTCCGTCACGGCCTCAACAAGGATCTCGGCTTCACCGATGCCGACCGCGTCGAAAACATCCGCCGCGTTGCCGAAGTTGCCCGCCTGATGACCGACGCCGGCCTCATCGTCATCACCGCCTTCATCTCCCCCTTCCGCTCCGAACGCCGCATGGCCCGCGGACTGGTCGCCGAAGGCGAATTCCTCGAAATCTTCGTCGACACCCCGCTCGAAATTGCCGAAGAACGCGACCCCAAGGGGCTCTACAAGAAAGCGCGCAAGGGCGAACTGAAGAACTTCACCGGCATCGACTCGCCCTACGAAGCCCCCGAAGCCCCCGAAGTACGGCTCGACACCACACGGCTCACGCTCGAAGGCGCTGCGGAGGTGGTGATTGACGCATTGCGGGAAAGGGGCGTAATCGCCTGAAACGGCTGCCAACCTGCCGGGCGCCGCCAGCACCCGGCAGGTCATGTGTTCCGTTGACGGCTTCGCCTTCCGGATGCCCTCAACAATCCAGAATCCGCCTTATCTCAGCAGCAGATCCTCATACGCTCCGAGGATCTTCTCCCAGGTAAAGTTATCGGCGTGGCGCCTCCGACTGAACTGCCGCATTTCTTGAAGACGGGCCTCATCGTTCAGCAATACGTCGAACGCGGCGGCGGCACCGTCGGCGCCATCAAAGTAGGCTGCCTGCTCCCCCGCCACCCAGCGGTTGAAGCGGTTTTCATGCGCAAGCACCGCATTGCCCGCACCCAACGCCTCGACAAGAGACGGGTTCGTCCCTCCCACCTGATGCCCGTGCACATACAGCGCCGAATGAAAGCGCAGTGCTGCCACCACACGCTTGTCGTAGATCGCCCCGACGAAGCTCACCTCCTCACCTGCGGCGGCCAGCACCCGGCTCTGATAGGCATGCGCAGGGTCATACTTGCCGAGCACTACCAAACGCATGCCACGCGCCCGCCGCGAGAATCCGTCTACGATCTCCAGCAGTGAATTCTCCGGTTCGGCACGCGCAATCACCGTCACGAAACGGCCTGGCTCCAGGCCCAGTGCGCGCACGGGCGCCTCATCTGCTGACTCCACTGCATCGGCGCCATACGGAATCACGGTGATCTTGCCTTCCCGCACCCGGCTCGAAAGATGCACCTTGATCTGCGGATGATCCGCGACAAGGTGGTTGCCGAGCCAGCACCCCGCCCAGTCGTTGAGCCAGAACCAGGTCTTGGCCACCGGCCCCCACTTGGCCCGCTTCCACTCGATGCCATCCATATTGATGACGTTGTGCAGGCCGGCAAGGCGCAGGCGGGCGCAGAACACCGCGGTGTTGTAGCCCAGAGTCAGGATGGTGCCCCTGCGTTCGCGCGCCGCCAGCGCAGTGGCCTTCCAGTCGAACACCACCGTGCTGGCCGGGCCGTCACCGCGCACCGGCACGTGCACCCTGCGAATGCCCTCCCAGGCATCCTCATGAACGGCACCCTCGCCCTCCTCCTGGCAATACACCGTAACCTGCCAGCCCCGCCCCCGCAGGTAAAGCGCGAGATGTTCGGCGAAGGTCTCGAAGCCGCCGTGCGCAGCCGGAACTCCCCGGATCCCCAGAATCGAAACGACCTTATCCCTCAATTCGCCCACTCCAGCGTGCCGTCTTCATCAAGAACATTCCAAAAACATGCGCAAGACATCTACTACCCTGCTGCGCAAGTAGTCGCATCGAAATTAGCTACAGACAATTCACATCAACGCGCCGCACCTACCAGACTGCCATACAGCGCAAGCATTTCATCCCGGTAACGATCACGCGTGAAATCGCGCTCAACCAGTTCCCTGGCCGCACGCCCCATTTCTGCCAGGCGTCCGCCGGGTGCCCGCCCGACCTCCTCCAGCTCTGCGGCCAGCCCCTCCACATCGCCACTTTCGAAAAGCCAGCCAGTCTCGTCCGCGACGATCATCTCCGGGATGCCGCCAATGCGCGCACCGATCACCGGCTTACCACAGGCATAGGCCTCCAGCACGCTCATCGGCGCGTTCTCGTACCACTCCGAAGGCAGCACCACCGCCCGCGCCCCGCGCACCAGTTCCCACAACTCGTCGCCACTGCGAAAACCCATGAACTCGACGCGGGTGCCAGCTGCCTCGGCCTGCAGTTCCGCCTCCAGCGGTCCGGTACCCACGACCTTCACACTCGCGCCCGCCTTCACCGCCGCACGGATTAGTGTGCGCACACCCTTCTCCACCGCCAGCCGGCCAAAGTAGAGGAAGTAGTCCCCGGCATCAAAAGCCGCCCGATGCACCTGCGCATCCACGTAGTTGGGGATGTAGCTCAGCATCTCCCGCGGCCATCCCCACTCCATCAGCTTGTCCATGTAGAAGCGGCTTGGGGCGACCACCCGTGCGAGGTTGTTGCGGTACACGCCCAACACCTTGTGAACCGCCGATTCCACGCCCACCAGCGCGCTGGTCGCCAGGCCACCGCGCAAGCAGCGGTTGCGCACCACGTTCCAGACCCTGCCACCCTTGCACTGCTCGCAGATCCCACCGGCGTTGAGCATCTTGTACGCCGGGCAGGCAATCTTCAGATCGTGAGCGGTCAGCACCACGGGAATGCCGCGCTTGCGCAGCACCGGCAACACCGACGGCGAGAGGTGGTGATAGATGCAGTGCACGTGCGCAACGTCGGCCGGAAAGCGCTCCAGCAATGCACGCAACTTGCGCTGCGCTTCCAGCGAGTAGATCACCTTGCCGGCCATACCGACTTTCTCGAGCAGGCCGTACTGGTTGCCGAACTCGATCTCGTCGACAAAGTAATCGCTCCACGGCGACGCAACGTTCCTGGGGTGGTGCATCGACATCTGTGCCGTATCCCAGCCCAGACCACGGAACATGGCGTCGTGCTCCATGTACACCACGTCGGAACCGCCGCGCCGGTAGTGGTAACTATTCAGTGATAAAAGACGCTGCATCGATCATCCGTTCCTGCAATATGAAAAGCCCGGCACACTGGTGCCGTTCTGTCGCAGTGCGCCTTTGGCGTGCTCCGAAAGGACAGCCTGGCCTGCCCCTGCCGGAATAGCGGTCATCTCTCCACCGCGTCGAAGGCATAGAACACCACCGCCTGCGCCGGCAGCGGCAAAGTCGCCCGCCCCCCTTCATCAAAGCGCACGCTGCCCTGCAGCGGCACCACACGCACCGCTCTGCGCGCCGACGCTGTATTGAACGCTTCGAGATGCATCGCAACCACGGCACGCGCACGGTACGCCACTTCCTGCCCGGCCAATTCCGGCACCTGCACCACTGCAGCCGCCGCCTGTGTGCCGCGATGCACCACTGCCAAACCCAGCCCGCCGTCATCACCTACTACGAAAGCTGCCCTTAACTGCCTCACTCCGCCGTGGGCTACCCGGCTCGTCAGCGTTCTGCTAACACGGCCCTGAGCAAGGGGATAAAGCACCGACTGCGCCAGCAGGGTCGCACTGGGGAAGAGATCGTCGGCATGCTCGCCGCGATGGAACATCGGCCAGGGGCCATTGGGGGAGCCCAATGAATGCAGGAGCACTCCATGGACCTCTGGAATCTGCGAGGCTCCAATGATGAACTCGGCTACCGACAGCGCCGCCCCCATGTTGTAGGTGTTCGGCCACAATTCTCGCCAGCCGTCATCCCCAACACTCCCTCCGGGCCAGCGACCGTGCTCCGTTACCCACACCACAGGAGGCCTTCCGGTGAGTGCGCGCAACTGCTCGACACGCTCGCACAGCGTGCGTAGAGCTCGCTCCACCGGAGGTCCGCCTGGCGGGCCGTCGTAATAGAAGTGCAAGGCAAAATCAACATCGGCATTGCCAATCGCTTCAACCAAACCACGGTTGAACTCCTCAGCCACCAGATGCACCCTGGTAAACCCCAGCGCAGCCACAACCGGTCGAATGCCAGGGAAGTCACGCTCCAGGCGACGCAGGGTCGGCAACAAACGCCGGCCATACGCTTCGCCATTGAGCCCATGCCTTGGCATGTAGGGCTCATTGCCGAGTTCGACATGCGTGACCGCCTGCCTGGCGAGCAAGGACCTCAACCCCCGCGCATTACGTTCGGCCAGCACATCCGCCGGGGCTTTTCCATCGGCGTCAATCACATTGAGCACCAGCCACGCCCGCGCGCCGATCTGGCCGACAAAGTCGCCATATTCGTGCAAGCCGAAGCTCAATGGCTGCACCGGCGCCCAGTCCGCCAGCCGCAAAGGCTTGCGTGCGACGCCTACGGTGTCGATCACGTCGATGCGGTCGGCAATGCTGCCACCGGGATAGCGCAGCGACACCCCCGGCAGGGCAGCAAGCGCCTCCGTCAGCGGTTGTGAAACGGATCTGGCTTGGGGCGCATAATGCGCTCCGCCAAAAGAAAACGATTCAAGGTTGAAACCAATGGAAAAACCCGGGCGGGTTTCATCCACCTGAGCCATTCTTCGGATCGTCACGCGACCCCGATCATTAATCCCTGCTTCATCCACCTCCGGCGCACCATTGCTGCAGACGCCCGGGTAGGCTGGCGCCGAAAAGGCTCCGTATAAGCAAGTAAACACCAACAAGCGAAACGCGCTACGAAACCGAGCATGGCATGAACCAAGGCACGCACTTTCCACCCCACTCATAGCCGATGCCCGAGCGGTCATGCGCCACCTCGCCAAGAGCGAAGCAATCCGGAAAACCAGAGCAAAAACATGTGCAGGCTTCTCACTGTAAAACGAGGTAACCGAACTTTCCGCCTGGATGGCCGCGCCCCTTTGAAAAAAATCCTGCAACCAGGCCTGCTGCATAAACGTTCCAGAACGCAGTCACGTAGATTCCATCCAGCAGCGAGCGACGCTTAACTGCAGCCAAGGCGGGCAGCAGCAAAAACAGGGCCAACGGCAGCAACCAACCGATCACACCTGCGGCAGCCAAACCTGAAAGAGCGCCAATCGCGCACCACCAACCGTAGGTCAGGACAGACTGCCTGTACATTCTGACCTCCCTCAGCACCCTCCACAGATAGCTCTTGCCAACCGCTTCGCGAACCAGCTCGCCGGTTCCAAAGGCATATCGAGACCGCCAGCGCCGCCATAGCAACTTGAAGCTGTCATCGGTGTGGCCATAGTGGCGCACCGCCGCCTTGTCCAGACGCAACAGGCGAAAGCCTGCTGCGCGTACCCGCACTCCGAGCTCATATTCCTCGAAGGCATGGAGATTGCGATTGGTCAGATACCCCAGCGCATCAATCACACATTTCCGGTAAATCCCCCCCCCATCCAAGCGATCAACCTCTCCCGCGCGCATGTAAGGCGGTTGCTGCGCGGCCCGCCCACGAAATTCGGCGTTGTCGACGTTCATCTCCTTCACCAGACCGCCCACACCACCAACTTTGGGGTCATCATCCATAACGCGTGTCGCAGCCAGCAGAAACCCGCTGTCCAATTCCATGTCGGCGTCGAGTATGTACAGATACTCTCCCTGCGCAATCCGGTAACCGATCTCCGCACCGACGCCGCAGCAGCGATCAGCCGGGTCGGTGAGCTGAACGATACGCACTGGGTACTGCCGGGCGAGTTCAACGGTACGATCCGTTGACAACGAATCGGCCAGAATGACCTCCCCCGAACCGACCTCGGCGATTGCCGCCAGGGCCGACTCAATGGCCCGGGCGATGTTGCGCTCCTCATTCAGGGCCTTGATGATGACGCTGACCTTCATTGGCGAGAGTTCCGCGCAACGCGCAGCAATGCATCTACCGAGCCCATCGCGCGTGAACGCCACTCGGGCAGGCGCTCGGCCAGCAACGCGCGCATATCCGCCTCCTCGTTCTGCAGGTAGACCAGCGACTCGTCGAGCGTCTCAGCGGTAACCCGTGGGGTTTCCAGGACGTACCGGAGGTGGCCGAACAGGTCCTTGTTGATGCCCTTGGCTTTGGTGCTGTACGCAATCGATACCGTCGGCACACCCTGCGAGAGCGCGGCAATGGTTGAATGGGTCCGTGCGCCAATAAAGTAGCGGCACAAGCCGATGAGATACTTCAGTTGCGCAGCATTGAGGTCGGGCGGGGCCAGCACAATGCGTTCACGACAGTCGTCGAGGTGCCGCAGCAGCCCCTGCATGTAGTGCCAGTCGGAATTGTTGTCACCACCATCAAGGGGCCCGACGTGCGGAATCAACACAACACCAAACTCGCTAGCCTGTGTCACCTTGCGCAGAAAAGCGACGATCTCCCTGTCCATTGCTTCCGCACTGGCTTTGCCACCACGAAACAGGCGAATCAACGGGCTGACATTAAAACCCAACAGCGGCCGGCTGCCGCCAAAGTCGAGTGCCGAGGTGTCGAATGTCTCAACCCCAAGGTGAAAGGCAGGGTCGGCGACAAGCTCGGCATGCTCGACACCGATGCTGCGCAGGTATTCCAGCGAGACCGTCTCACGCACGGTGATCGCTGCATACCTGCGCAGGTGTGCGGCCATAACCCGCTCCACCTCAGGCCGGGCACTGAACGGCCCCACCGAGGCAGCCCAGAGAACGGCAGGCACACCCGACTCCATCGCTGCCTCATTGAGCCTGCACCACTGGTAAAGCGACATCACGCCATAGTCCAGCGTGAGGATGTCGCCACCGGTCATGATCAGAGCCGCTGACTGTTCGAACGCCGCCCGCGTACCTGCGTCCGCGGCAAAGCGCGGGAAGCCCATGCGCGCCAGCGGCAGCAGCCGGTTTGCCCGCGCCCACCAGCGCAGGGCCGTGGCAGGAAACACCGGGCTGGACGTGAAACGGACTCCCTGCCCGGCGGCCTGCGGCCACTGCCGCGCTTCGGCGGCGGGATTGTCAAGCGGGCACATCAGCTGCACATCGCCAAGACGCTCCTGCAGCATGGCAGCGGTACCGCGCACCAGCGCTTCACATCCTCTGTTGCCAAAGGTGGTCTGACCAGAAAGATAGAACTGCACGCTTACTCCTTGAACTGATTGATCCTTAGCCACTCGCCTCACCGCATCCGATTGCCGTCCGCTCGATCAGCGTCTGACAGCCTGTGAGCGCCGCAGGGCCTCGCGCACGAGCGGATCGCCGCGCAGCAGGCGGCGCAACCTGACTAGCACCCTGCGCCATAGTGGGCGCGAAAAATCACGGTAGTGCTCAGCAGCCGGGACGACAAGCTGGAAAAATGGCGCCAGCGTGCCTGCGCGCTTTGCTTCCAGCAGGGCGGCATGGCTGAGCTCTGCTACCCGCATGCGGGCGTCCTGGCGTTGCGCAAACGACTCGTCCGCAGCCTGCTCCAGCGTTACGACACGTTTGGTCGGCGCCCACTCTCCGCGCTCGCGGGCCCGCCAGAGCCTGTAGGCCAAGCCCTCGCGGCGGTGACTGAAGCCTGAAGCCTGACTGCGCACCGCGTCGTCCGGCGTCAGCTCCTCAAGATGAATGCTGCCGCGCGCAACTCCACCCGCAATGATCTCGGCAAGCTGGGGGTGCCGCACGATGAGGAGATTGGTGCCCCGTTCATCGCTGACGTACTGCGGCAGCCAGGCATCGCCGACAGTGACATCGGCCGTCTCGGCGACGACATCGTCGCAGTAGTCACAGGCCTTGAGCTTGAACAGCCCCATTCCCCAGTCATGGCCATACAGCTGCTGCATGGTCTGTATCCGCTCAACCGGCATGCCATCGACGACCCCAAGCGCTTTGGCGCCATAGTGGTTGGCTGCCTGTCCAGGGACCTTCACCCTGAAGTCGAAGCCCGTGAGCGACTGCGGCGGAACCCCCATCTGCCAGGCAAGAAACTCGGCAAAGCCACGGCTCTTGAGGTGACCGCAGACCAACCCGATGCAGAAGGCAACCCGGGAGCCGATGGTTTCGTCCTCGGCCGCCAGCAGCCGCAGCGCCTTGATGAAGCACGGCACCCCGGTGAAGGCGTAACGCCCCGGCACCTCCCTGACGCGGGTCAGAACATCGGCAAGAGTGACCGGGTAATAACGCGACTTGGCACCACTGCGAATCTCCTCGGCCGTGGTCGAGATGCGATATCCAAACAACGCCTCTCCGGCACCTGCGTCCAGCGCCGCGACATGCACCACGGCGTCGACATGGCCGCCGGCAAGCAATTGATCGAGCAGCCAGCTACCCATGCCACCGGAGCTTCCCCGCTGCCTGAACTGCCCCTCCACTACCTGCGCGGCGTATACACCCTGAATACGCCCAAGCATTGGATGCGCCTTGGCTTGAGGGAAGCGCACAGCGGCGATGGCATCCTCACTGATGGCCTCATCGCTGAACGGACATACCCGCGAAACCGCAGCCGCGTTGGCCGACACTCCCTCGATACGCGCGCTGTAGGCACCTTGTACCGTCAACTCCATCCTATGCGCGCTACCGGGCAGCGCTGCGCATGCCCCGCAGCCGACGCAGTAGCCACCATCTATCACCTCTTGCGTAGCGGGCATCTCTGAAGAAATCGGATTCACCAGACGAACACCTCGCGTTTGAGCAACCGGTTCAAGGTACCGCGCTCTTCCGGCGTAAAGGGCTTGATGAAGAACGCAAAAACCAGGAAGGAGCCGGCAACGCTCAGCGCAGTTACGCCGAGTGCCAGTGGGCCGTCGGGCGGTAACACACGCATCAATACCAGGCCGCAGAATGCGGCAAGAACGGCAGAAATCAGCATGCGCAGATAGGCACGGCCATCACTGACGAACGACAATCCCGACGCGGTCAAGGCGCGCCTGACGTAGAGCGCAAAGACCGCTTCGCTGACAACCAGGCCGACGCACAGACCGTACGCCCCCAGAGAGCCGCTCAACAACACCCCAAGGGCCAGGCCGATCAGCCCCAGGCTGGTGCCAACCAGCGGCGCCCTGGCATTCTCCATGGCCTGCGCAATCAGGCTGGATACCGCGCGCAAGGCCTGGGCCAGCAGAACCACCAGAAAGGCGAGCAGATAGGCCCCTGCTTCGGGGTAGCGCCCGCCGGTCAGCACCACGGCAGTCTCGACTCCGGCGACAGCCAGGAACGCAGCCACCGGCACCAGCGCAAAGGCATTGAGCTTGAAGACCAATGCCCCCATTGCCGGCAGACGCTGGCGGTAATCCTCGCGCTGGCGGGCTGCCACGAACAGTGGACGGACCATGCGGATGAGCAGGAACATCGGCAGATAGCGCTGCAGCATCGCGGCAAAAGCCGCAGCAAAGCCAAAAGCGGCAAACTGGCTCGCTGACAGGACGCGCGCACCCACGAGTTTCACCACATTGGGTCCGGAGAGGGTGTATAGCGACCCAGCCAGAAACGTTGGTGCCGCGTAATTGAAGAAACGCCGCAAAGGCAGGCGTTCATCCTCACCCGGTACACTGCGCCGGATGCGCAGGGCCGTCCGGGTGAGCAAGACCAGCGCCACCACGCAGGCAACAGCGGAGGCGGCCAGCTCGATGAAGATCCATGTCGCCAGTGCCAGCGTGGCATCCGCCGCTCCAAACAGCGCGATACCCAACCCCAGCCGCAAGCCCGTGCGCAAGACGATCGACAGTTGCGCGACACCCTGCATCATCAGGGAATCGAACACCTCGTCGAGAAACCGTGCCAGCCCTTCCACGACGATGACCAGCAGGAAAAGCCGGATGGCAGCCGTGTAGGCGTTGAGCCCGAGCGCGGCGGCCAGCCACGTCGCGAGGAAGTACAGCGCAACGCACACCGCGGCAAGCGTCAACAGGCGCGCCACACAGAGCACGGCGATGAGCCTCGCCAGTTGGCGGCCCTGCTGCCGGGCGCGCAATTCCGGCAGGTAACGCTGCGCGACCGCAATCAGGCCGAACGAGGAGAACATTGCGACCAGTTCGAGCGCAGCCTGGGAGGCCAAGTAGAAGCCATAGTCAGCAACATCGAGCGCGCGCACGAGCAGAAGCAGCAGGCCTACACCCATGAGGGCGCTGGCGCTCTTGCCGAAGGCGAAGTGGACCAGACTGCGACGCACCTGCCCTGCTGAATACGCCGAAGCAGTCATCGCGGAAGACGCTCCGCTGCGATACCCGGTTGGTCGTTGGCGCGCGAATGAAGTGCCTTATTCCGCCCTGCTGGTGTCTTGACGACAGCGCTCCCCCCTCTCCCCACAGCGCGGGATGCCGCGCTGGACTCACCCTCGGGCAACCGCAGCCGCTTACCCTGCCATGCGACGAATCCGAGCATCAGTGCGATCAGCAGAGAGACGGCCGGTAACTCCAGCGGATCGCGCCCATAGAACAGCATGACGGGCAACATCGCCAGACCAGCAACACTGGCTTGCAGCACCGCAGCCTCTTCCGCAGCCAGACCCGGAACACGCGACCAGCGCAGCGCCTTGATGGCGGCGACGACGCACAACCCAAAGTAGCAAAGGAAGCCGAACAACCCGATGTCCCACAGGATCTGCGTGGCTGCTGAACGATCAATCAGGAACGGATATCTGCGCGCGGCTTCACCCGCTCCGACAATGCTCGTTCCCCGGCTTGCTCCTGGCCCATGTCCGAGCAGCAAACGCGCGGGGTCGCTCCAGTCGTGCTCCATCCACCAGTGCTTGACGGCGGCCACACGCCCCATCTCTCCGCTGCGGAAATTGATCTGGTCCGGGTCAAGACTGTAGGAAAACGCCCGCTCAACGATTTCTGCGGGACTTGACGAGGACGGCCCGGAATTGCCGTAATGAACCGATTCATAGGCGACCAGCACTCCCAGCGCAAGAACAAGGGACGCCGGAACGCCAAGGATGGCAAGGAGGGGGCGTTTGAAGAGTTCAGGGGCAAACATCACCAGCGCAGCAACAGGCAACAGCACGGCAGCCACCTTCACCTCAGCAAGGCCGACACACAGCGCACCGGCGAGCAGTGCGACGGCAAGCCTGAGCGGGCCAATAAGCCCACGCCGGTAACCTGCAACCGCAAAGGCGATCGCCACACATACGAAGTAAGTCATTCCACCGGAGTACCCCCCGCCATCCGGATCACCGCCAAACCCACCGACTACGGCATCCCACTCCACCCCCCCGGTGGTTGCGCCGAAGCGCGTGCGCGAAGGCGCCACGACGAGGTATTGGTACAGCACCAGAGGTACCTGGAACAACAGCAACCAGAAAAAGGCCTGCCAGACACGGTACATCGCCCGCGTGCTCATCGACCCGGCAGCGACAATGAAGAACACCCCCCAGATCGCCACGAGATTCTTGCCGCCAGCCACGGCCTGCAACACCGGTGGCAAGTTGAGCAAGACGGACAGCAACACTGCCAGGAGGAACAACCACACCAGCGCACTCAGAGCGTCAACCCTGAGCGGCTGCGCTGAGTTGAACGAGAGGAGCAGCCACTTCACGAAGAGCAGCAGCCCAAAACCGAAGACGATCCAGACCGCCTGCCCCATGCCTGCAAAGTAGAACAACTGGCCAACCACGACAAACGCGGTAAACACCATCACACCCATGAGCATCGGCACAGGCAGGGCGAGCAGGCCGGCACCGAGCAGGGCTGCAGCCAGCAGCACGGCAAACTTCACCGAACCATATGCGGCGACCAGCCCCATGATCACTGCGGAGAGCAGGATCAAGCCCGCAACCAGCAAGACCTGCAAAACGCTCATTACCTGCCTGGAGCCCCCGGGCACGCCACTCGCAGCGACTGCGAAACGACGCCTCATTCGATGCTGCCGCGCCCGGCAAACCGCGGGCGGTGTTCAGGATCGATGGCCGCGACGATGGTGCGCAGGAAGTCATCCTGCATCCGGTAGGCGGCTGCGGAGTCACGTGAGATCGTCGACACTCTGAACAGCAGGCCATCCGGATAAACCCCGCGGATGCTATAGCGCAGTTCGGCAAGCTTCTTCTGCTTGCCGTTCACCACCACGTCCTCGCCGACGGTCATCCAGTAGGTGACCGGCTCCGGGCGTGCGTTGCCGTGCATGGTCTCGACACGCTTCACCGGGATCTCGCCACCGGCAAGCGCAAGTGAATCGATCCTGACGGACTTGAGCAGGAAACCTTGCGCGGGATAGCAGACCTCGGGCATGTGAACCTGTACGCCGTCACGCTGGTCGCTGCCATAAGCGATGGAGAGCATGATGCGATCCCCACGGGCATTCACATAGGTACGACTGAGGGTCTGATTGTAGATGGCCTGGATGGCGAAATCCTGTTGCGGATTGACCACGGCAGCCGGGACATTTGGGTCTACCCGCCACTCACCGGCCTGCTCCGGAACCAGCGCGGCAAGGTCGAGCGCAGGCAGTTGATCGCTCAAGGCAATGCGCGGGGTGATCGCCTGGGCGCCGAAGGCAGTCACGCAGGCCAGCAGGGCTATGATGATTGCACGGCGGTTCATGCCCTGACCTCCTTGCCACGGATACGCTGGAAGCGCTGGATGCCGAGCCTGATCAGCGTATCGACCAGGATGATTAGCAGCAGGGCACTGAGGAAGAGCACCATGCCGGCAAAGTCGTGCAGGAAACCCTGCCCCGCCTCGTCACCGAAGTGGTAGGTGATCAGCGTCAGCACGATGACGCGGATGATGTTGGCGGTAAAGGAGATCGGCACGATCAGGATGGCCAGGGTGACATTGCGCGCCAGCGATTCGTGACGTACCAGGTTGAGATACAGCAGACCGAGCGCTTCGAGCGTGAACAGCGTCTGCAGTCCGGCGCAGGCATCGGCCACCAGCAACTGATACTGGCCGATCTGCAGGATCACCCCGGTACGCGCGATGGGATAGCCAAAGGCGTAGAGGATGTGCTCCGCGGCATAAGAGACCCCCATCTTCATCGGCATGGTGAGGGTATCGACCACCACGCTCGGCAGCGGAATCATGAACAGCATGAAGAAGAAGCCGAACCACAGCGTCTTCGCGCCACGTGTGCCGCGCAGAAGGAGCACGACGGCAACCAGCACCCAGATCAGCGAACCGATCTCGAACAGCAGGATGTGCTGCGAGCGCCCGAGAGCATAGAGCAGCAAGCCCACCACCAGCACCGGCCAGCCCAGCCATGAGGCCGGTTGGCCGGCGCTGGCGCTCATCATCTCGGGCCACTTGCGGTACAGCAGCCACAGCGAAATGGCCAGCACGATGGGGCCGTGCGCCTGCTGGTCGGTACTCCAGAGGCCCCGGAAGAGGTCGATGAAGCTGGGACCGTAGAGGAAGGCGATACCGGCAAGAACGATCAGCCACGGCGTGAACTCGCTGCGTGGGCTGAGTGTCGTGGTGGTCATTTTGGTGGTCGAAGCCGTCATGGGGAGGATGGGTGGGTTGACGGAGGCGCCCATGCAAGGCGCCTGCCGGGAACTCAGCGCTCGTTCAGCACGGTGCCCACCACCGTCGCGCTGGCCTGGCGCAGCATGTCGGCGAAGCCGCGCAGCGCGGCGAGCCGGCTGGTGTTCTTCTGCGCGACGATGAGCGCACCGCTGGCACGCACGGCAATGGTGTGGGCGTCGGCGTACTGGGCACCGGCGGGGGTGTCGATGAGGATGACGTCGAACTGCTGGGCGAGTTGCTGCAGCAGTTGCGCGAACATGGGCCGAGCGAGCAGCTCTTGCGGATTGGGCGGGACGGCTCCGGCGGGCAGTACGGAAAGGTCGCGAAGCGCGGAGACGCGCTGGATGGCTTCGGGGCTGCCGCGCCCGGCAAGCACGGTGGACAAGCCGTTGCGATTGTCCACACCAAAGAGCAGGTGCTGGCGGGGGTGACGCAGGTCGGCATCGACGACCAGGGTGCGCTCACCCAGTTGCGAGAACACCACGGCAAGGTTGGCAGTCAGCCAGGAGCGGCCTTCACCACGCCCGGGGCTGGTGATGGCGAGGGAGTGGCGTTCGTCTTCGCCATCGAACCAGCGCAGCATGAGTTGGCTGCGCAATGCCCGCAGGGCTTCGACCTGAGGGGCAAAGGGGTTGTAGGCGGCGAGCACCTCGTCGGCGAGCGCTGCTTCGCCGCGCGCGAGATAGGGGTAGTCGAACTGGCGTGAGAGCGCCTGACGGATATCGGCCTCACTGAGCAGGCCGAGGTGGATGGCAGCATCGCCGAAGCGCAGGTTGAGTTCGCGCTGGGCGCGCAGGATGCGTTCGGCCTCTTCAGGCTTGAGGCGGCCGGCGTCGATGAGGATGGCGCCGATGGAACGCTCGGCGTTGCTCAGGCCCTGGGTGGTAGGTGCATTCATGGGATGTCCTCAGGCGGCAGCGCGGCGGCGGAAGAGGCCGCGCGTGCGGCCGGCGGCGGGAATCATGCCCAGCACGGGTACACCGGGGAGCTGGGCAAGGTCTTCGGCACCGCGCACGCGCTGGTCGATGAGTTCAAGCAGCAGCGCCACGCCGAGCCCGAGCAGGGTACCGAGGAAGACTGCCAGGATCAGGTTGAGCAGCAGGCGCGGGCTGGAGTGCTGGAGCGGTGCGCTGGCCGGGGTGAGCACGGCAATGTTGGTCTGCTGGGTCTGGCTTTCCAGGTTGGTCTGGGCGAGACGCTGGGTGACGAGGTCGTAGGCGCGCTGGGCGTTCTCGACGTCGCGCTGAAGCACGGCGATCTGGTCGCGGTGGGCCTTGAGTTCGAGCACACGCTCCTTCTGGGCTTCGACGGCCGCGGCGATTTCGCTTTCGCGCGCGGTGCTGATGCGCGTGGTGGTGCCCAGCGAGCTGGCGACGCGCTGGGTTTCCGCGGCGATGCGTTGCTGCAGGGAAGCAATTTCGGTTTCCAGGCGGGCGATGTCGGGGTGGTTGGGGCCGAGGCGGCCGAGGCTCTGCTGGCGCTGTGCGTCGAGGCGGGCGGCATCGGCCTTGAGGCCGCTGATGAGGGGGTTGGCCATCACCTCGGGAAGGGATTCGGCAGCCCCCGCCTGGCTCTGGCGCGAGCGGCTGTCGGCGCGCTGCCCCTGCACGGCCACGAGCTGGCTGGAGAGTTCGGCGAGGCGGGCGTTTTCCATGTCAAAGCGGCCATCGCCAGCGATGATGCCGTGCTGTTGTTCGTACTCGGAGAGACGCCGCTGGGCGCTTTCGAGGTCGGTACGCAGGCCGGCGGTGCGTTCGTTGAACCACGCGGCGTACTGGCGGGCGGGCTCCACGCGCAGTTCGAGGTTGGTCTCCATGTAGGCTTGCGCGAAGGCGTTGGCGATGGCTGCGGCAAACTGGGGATCGGTGCCGGTGTAGCCGATGCTGACCACGCTGCTCTCGCGCGAGGGGCGGACGTCGAGGTTCTTCTTCAGCAGCTCGGCCAGCCATACCTGCAGGCTGCCCTGCCCGTCGGTGGCCTCGCGCCATTGCTGCTGAATGACCGGCAGTTGGTCCATGCGGGTGAGCGCCACGACGCGCTGGGCGACGCGATCGGAGGAGATGATGTCCACCTGGGTGGCAAGGTAACCGGGCATCATCTGCGCAGGAAGCAGGCCGCCCATCAGCGGATCGGCGCTCTTGGCGTCGATCACCAGCGAGGTGGTGGCGGTGTACTGACGCGGCAGCAGCATGCTGACGACGGCGGTGGTGGTGACGACGACGGCAAGGATGCCGAGGATGATCCACAGCCGGGCGCGCAGGATGAGGAGGAATTGCTGGAAGGTCATGACTTGATTCCGCCGGATCAGAACAGGCTTTCGCGCACGAAGATGACATCGTCGGCGCGCAGGAGGTCGTCGAGGCCGGGCTGGAACACTTCCACGCTGCCGTCGGCCTGGCGGCGATGGATGCGCAGGCCGCGGGTGGTGCCGCGCAGGGTGGTGCCGCCGCCGGTGGCCAGGCCCTGCATGACGCTCATGCTGCGCTCCAGGCGGAAGGCGCCGGGGCGCTGCACTTCACCGTAGATGTAGTACACCGGTGCGCGCTGCACGTAGATGAGGTCGCCGCCGGCGAGCGGCAGGTCGCCGCCGAGATCGCCGCCGAGCAGCAGGCCGGGCAGGTCGATCTCGTGGCGTTCCTGGCGGCCGTTGCGCATGCCGATCAGCACCACGGTGTCGGCACCGTTGGGAGAGATGCCGCCGGCGATGGCCAGCATGTCGGTGAGGCGCAGATTGGTGGTTTCCAGCGGATAGCGCCCGGGGCGATTGACCTGCCCGAGCACCGCCACCTGGTTGCCGCGCACCTGGATGGGCAGCACGCTGACCTGCGGCTGGAGGACGAAACCGCCATCACGCAGCCGGCTGGCAATGGCATTCTCCGCCGCACTGAGGGTCAGGCCGCCGACATTGACCGAACCGATCAGCGGAAAACTCAGCGCTCCGGTTTCGGCCACCCGCGTTTCGGTGGTCAGGTCGGGGTTCTGGAAGACGGTGATGCGCACGATGTCACCGGCGCCAAGAACGTATTCCTCGGTGGCCGCACCGGCCTGGGAGAGGCCGATGGCGAGCGCCAGGCAGGCAAGGAAACGCAGGAGTGAGGTTCTGAACATGCTGATCCGCTTCATCCGGTTGCTGTGGGCGCCAGGTCAGCGCAGGGTGGCCGCACCGCGTTCGAAGACGCTGGGTTCGCCGCCGGCCGGGGTCGCCGGTGCGGCTGCGGGCGCGGCATCAGCACTGGCCGCGGGCGCCGCAGCGCTGGCCGGGGCACTGAAGTCGCCGACGTACTCGATGGCGGCGGCTTCACGCAGGCGCTTGATCTCGGCAGCGGCGCGATCGGTACGTGCCTTGTTGGCGATGAACTGCTCGATGAAGGGACGCGCGCGGGTCTGATCGATGGGTTCCTCGCGCACGCCGGCAACGAAGATCAGCAGCGCGCCGGTAGGCGTGCGGCTGACCGCAACCTGACCGGCCTCCATGCGCTGCAGACCCTTGAGCAGCTCCATGGGCAATTGCTCGGCGGGACGCACGCCGGCGTTGGCGGTAAAGGGAATGTTCTGCGCCGTCAGCCAGTCGGTGAGGTTGCGGATGTTGCCCACGGCAGCCAGTTGCGTGCGCAACTCCTCGAAGCGCTCGGCCGGCAGGCGGACGTTGACCTCCTGCAGGTTGAACACGCGACGCTGCGCAAAGAGCTCGGGATGCTCGGTATAGAAGGTGGCAATCTCCGCATCACCGGGGCGCTCGGGTGCACCCACGGCCTGCTCGGCATAGGCTCGGGCGAGGATCTCGCGGCGCGCCATGTCGATGCTCTGCAGCACACGCGGATCGCGGTCGAGCTTGCGCTCGATGGCCTGCTGGACCAGCAGTTCCTGGTCGATGAGGCGCTCCAGCGCGGCGCTGCTGGCCTGCGCCATCTGCTCGGCGGGCACGTTGCCGGCGCGCGACAGCATTTCATTGAGCTGATGGACGGTGATCTCGGCCTTGTTGACCTTCACCGCCACCTGGGACGGTGCCTTGCCGCCTGAATCCCCTCCACAACCCGCCAGCAGAGCGGCGACCAGCAGCAGGGAGAGCGGAGCTACGCGAAGCTTGACGAGCATGTGTTCATCCATCGATTGGCAAGTGGAAAAAGGGTTGCAGGCAACATACCGCAATGCAACATAACGGCCGTCATATGACATGTCAAGCTCACAGGGCGATGTTTCTTACCGCACCCGGAACAACCGGAAAGGATAACCTTTTGGCATCAAAAAATGAAGTTCGCAAACACTGACACAGTGTCGGCATCATAGTTTCTCGAAACCAGCGCCGAACTGCGGCGCTGGCGCTCGGCACGCAACTGGAAACTCGCCCAGTCGCTCGCCTGGTAACGCGCCCATAGCCCGAAACGTTCGGTGCGATCATCGCGCCGCGGCACCAGGCCACCGAAGCCAAGCTCGGGATCGCCGCCGTAGTCGCGCTCACGACGCTCGGCGATCAGACCCGCGGAGATCTTCGAAGTCGCCGCCCATACCGGCTCGAAGGCGAGTACGCGGGTAAGCGCATAGTTGGCAACGAGATCTTCCTCGGCTCCGATGTCGCGCCGCCAGCGCAGATTGAGCGCAAGCTTGGCGGTCGGCACCCAGCGCAGCGCAAGCTGACCGGTGGTGCCGCTGAAATCCCGCGCCGGCGCCAGCGCATAGGTTCGCGAGGTATGACCGAGCTCGCCATTCACGGCAAAGGCCGCAGTGAGCTGCCAGTCCATGCCCACGCGCCACTGGCGCTGGCGATAGTCGCGGATGGAACCCGCAACGGCGAGGCGATTGGGATAGCGCCCATCGGCCTCCTGCACGCTCAGTTGCAGACGATTGCCTGCACGCGTGATCCACGTGAGGTCGGCATTCACGGTGCGGGCGTCGAACTCCGACAAGGGGCGCCTGCCGTCCTTGTACCAGCTGCGGCTGTGCACCACCCCCACCCCCACCGCCCACTGCGGATCGATGCGCAGCACTGCCCGCCCGGCACTGCGCCGGAAGCGCCGTATCACCTGCTCGGTGCCACCAACATCATCGAAGCCGGCGAGGGTTTCGCTGTACTGATGAACCAGCGTACCCGACCACTGCCGCCCGGCCACCCAGTCCCAGCTCAGACGCCCATCGGGGGCGGTGTAGTCGAGATCGTCATGATGTCGATAGGCGGAGTGACTGAGGTCAAGATCGGCACGCAGACGCTGGCGACTGACAGTACGATCGAAGCCGAGCTGCACGCCGGTCAGCGAGATGCGATCACCACGCTCTCCTCGCGGCGCCACGGCACCGTCGGGCAGGCGGTAGAGGTTGCTGTCGTACTGGATGAGCTGGGAAAGCCCCACCGAAAAGCCCTCCTCGCCCGCCATCGCAGCGCAGGGAAACAGCATCGCGCCGAGCAGCACGACAAGCGGCAGCGGCGCAGCGACAGATGCGGAAACGGGCGCGTCGCCCCACCGGTTCGGGATGCTCATTAGCGTAAGTGTACTGGAAGTTGCGCGGCAATTGTATGACAGAACACGATATCCGCATCGCAACAAATGCAACACAATGATGTTGAAAGCTTAACAAAATGGACACATACATAGTTTTGTATAATGTTGTTTAAATTGAATTTTCCTTTCAACGTCGACTTTTTTTACACATTGGGCATGCCAAATCAACCGTTGCGCCTTGCAGCATCATGAGAGCTCGCATAAGCTCATGATGTGCAAACGTTCATCTATCTGAAATAGTTTATGGGCATAGTTATTGCTTAATAGCGACGGCATGCACCCCCCAACAGGGTTCATGGATTTCACCCTTCGACTCAACCCCCTCAACAGAGGAGTCTGCACATGCGCAAGATCTTTGCCGCCACCGCCCTGTGCGCAGGACTGAGCCTCGGCTCAACGGCCTACGCCTCCAACAACCTGACCGTGGATCTCGGCCCCGTGGGCGCCAACCAGACCTTCTCTCAGGTCATCCAGAAGAGCCAGGGCTACTTTTCCGACACCTGGACCTTCTCGGTCGTCGAAGATATTTTCTCCGCCGGCTCGGTCAGCAACCTGTCGATCAAGCTTCCCAGCCTGAACCTGCTCAACATCTCCAACCTGTCCGCACAACTGTACGACGGCCTGGGCAACATGCTTTACAACCTCGATCTGGATCCGGGC
Source organism: Pseudothauera lacus (assembly GCF_003034845.1). GTDB lineage: Bacteria > Pseudomonadota > Gammaproteobacteria > Burkholderiales > Rhodocyclaceae > Pseudothauera > Pseudothauera lacus. Next base: position 360,526 of record NZ_PZKC01000001.1, read on the forward strand.
AGCTCCGCCGACATCAAGGTCGGTTCGGGTCTGTTCCAGGTTGGCACCGGCTATCACTTCGCGATCAGTGGTTTCGCCGATGGCGCTGCCGGTGGACAATACGTGTTCGCGGTAACCACGCTGCCCGTACCCGAACCCGAGACCTACGCCATGATGCTCGCCGGCCTTGGCCTGATCGGTGCCGTTGCGCGTCGCCGCATGAAGCGCGAAGGCTGATCGCCCTGCCGCCGGCAGCAATGCTGTCGGCGGCATAACTTCATGCTGCAAGGCACAATGCAATGCATATGGCTTGCCTGAGCAAATCCAAATGAATATGATGGCGGGCGCTTCCATCCGTCATCGTATCCATTACCTCATCTGGACAAGCTCATGACCTTCAAGAAAACCCTCGTCGCCCTCGGCATCGGCCTGGCGATGACCGGCGCGGCCAATGCCGCGACCTACGACCTCGGCGAATTCTCCGGCATCTCCGTGATCGCCAGCACGGTCACGACCGCCAAGGGCGCCTTCAGCGACACCTGGAATTTCAGCCTCGCCGGTGACAGCTTCACCGTCGGCGCGGTCTTCGACCTGCCCAGCCTGCTCGGCCTGCACTACAACATCAGCAGCCTCAGCGCCCAGCTCTTTTCCAGCAGCGGCGCGCTGGTGGTGGACTTCGACGACTGCTTCCTGAGCAGCAAGGATTTCAAGTTCAGCCTCGGCACCCTGGTCGCCGACAGCTACTCCCTGCTGGTAAGCGGCAACGCCACCGGCTGGGCCGGCGGCCGTTACGAACTGAAGATGACGGCGAAGCAGATTGCCGCGCCGGTACCGGAACCGCAAACCCTGTTGATGATGCTCAGCGGCCTCGGCCTTCTCGGTGCCGTCGCCCGTCGTCGTCGCCTTGGTTGACGCCGTGGCGGCCCACCTCGCGGTGGGTCGCCGCCTGTCACACAGCGGGCCACGCGGCCCGTTTTTTGTCTGCACTACCCTGCCAACCGTCAAACCTGAGCGCATATCCGCACAATGTTCGCCGCCATTGACCGTCAGAAGATGCTGCAACGCAAGGCCCTGACCCTGCCCGCCGCCATCGAGGCCTTCCTCGATCCGCTGGTGGTCATCGGCGTCCTGCTGGCCGCCGCGGCGCATGCCGGCGACACCATCGGACCGCCCTATCTGGTGCTCGGTGCGCTGGCCTTTGCGCTGACCTTCCCCGGCGACATCGGCATGCATGAGGCGGTACGCCGCATGCTGCGCAAGGTGGCCACCAACTGGCTGATCTTCGCTACCGTGCTGGGCGCCTTCGGCGTCGCCAGCGGCTACATCAAGGTTTTTCCCGAGCAGGTCCTGCTGACCTGGCTGCTCGCCACCCCGCTCGCCCTCGCCGGCGCCCACCTTGGCGCGCGCGCCGTGCTGCCGCGGGTGATCAGCCAGAGCCAGCGCAGCGCGGTGATCGCCGGGGTCAATGACATCGGCGTGCGCCTGGCCAGGCAGTTCCTCTTCAACCCCTACCTCGGCACCCGCGTGCTGGGCTTCTTCGAGGACCGCAGCGCCGACCGCCTGCCCACCGTCCTCCCTGTCGCCACCCGCGGACGGCTCGCCGAGCTGGCCACCTTCGTCAAGGAACACCACGTCGACGCCATCTACCTGGCGCTGCCGATGGCCACCCAGCCACGCATCCTGGCGCTCCTCGACGACCTCAAGGACACCACGGCGTCGATCTATTTCGTCCCCGACATCTTCGTCACCGATCTCATCCAGGGGCGCCTCGACAGCGTCAGCGGCATGCCCGTGGTGGCCGTGTGCGAAACCCCGTTCACCGGCTTCAACGGCGTGGTCAAGCGCTGCGCCGACGTGGTGCTGTCACTGCTGATCATGCTCCTGCTCTCTCCCGTGCTGCTCGCCGTGGCCATCGGCGTGCGCCTGTCCTCGCCAGGGCCGATCATCTTCAAGCAGCGCCGCTATGGCCTCGATGGCAAGGAAATCCTGGTCTACAAGTTCCGTTCGATGACCACCTGCGACAACGGCAACGAGATCCGCCAGGCCACAAAGAACGATCAGCGCATCACGCCTTTCGGGGCCTTCATCCGCCGCACCTCGCTCGACGAACTGCCGCAGTTCCTCAACGTGCTGCAGGGGCGCATGAGCATCGTCGGGCCGCGCCCGCACGCCGTGGCCCACAACGAGACCTACCGCAAGCTGATCAAGGGCTACATGGTCCGCCACAAGGTCAAGCCCGGCATCACCGGCTGGGCGCAGGTCAACGGCTACCGCGGCGAAACCGAGACCGTCGACAAGATGGAAAAGCGCATCGAGTACGACCTCGAGTACCTGCGCCACTGGTCGCTCGGTCTCGACCTGTGGATCATCATCAAGACTGCCCTGCTGGTGGTACGCGACCGCAACGCCTACTGAGCAGCGCGCAGCCTCACTCAGGCACCGCGCTGCGGAGCCCGGGCAAGCTTGCGCTGCAAGGTGCGGCGGTGCATCTTGAGGGCGCGGGCGGTGGCGGAAATGTTGCCGTCATGCTCGCCCAGCACGCGCTGGATGTGTTGCCACTCCAGTTCATCGACCGACATGGTGGCCGTGCCGATAGCGCTCTCGATATCGACCTCGTCCACCCGCAGGGCCTTGACGATGGCGTCGACCTCGGCAGGCTTGGCGAGGTACTGCGTCGCCCCCAGCTTCACCGCATTGACCGCGGTGGCGATGCTGGCATAGCCGGTGAGCACCAGGATGCGGGCGTTGGGATTGATCTCCAGCAGCGGCTCGATCAGGCGCAGACCGGAGGCGCCGTCAAGATTGAGGTCGAGGACGACGTACTCGGGCTCGTGGGCATCGGCCAGTTGCAGAGCCTGGGCCTGATCATGGGCACTGAAGACGGTGAAGCCGCGCTGCGCCAAGGCGCGTGACAGGACGCGGTTGAAGGTCTGATCGTCGTCGATCACCAGCAGGTGGGCTTGCTCCTCGTTCACGCGCGTATCCTCTGCTGCGGCAGTTTCATGATCGCCATCGTACCGCCACCGGGGCGCGCGGTCAGCAACAGGCGGCCGCCGGCACGTGCCACAGCAGCCTGCGCAAGGAAAAGGCCGATCCCCATGCCGGTGGCGGAATCCCCCAGTGGCTCGCGGCCGATGCTTGCCGCCAGACCGGGGTCGATGCCAGGGCCGCGATCGGCCACCGTCACCACCAGCTCGTCGGCCTCGCACCCGCCACTCAGCTCCACCCCCGCGGGACAGGCGTCGGCGGCGTTGTTGATGAGCGTGTGCAGGGCTTCGGCAAGGGTAGCATCGGCGACGATGTCGAGGCTGCGCAAGGCCGGCGCACAATGGACCTGCACCGAACTGTGCGGACGCAAGGCGCGCCAGCGTGCCGCCACGCCCTCCAGCCAGGTCTGCGCACTCAGCGCACCACCGCCTTCGGCGCGCAGATTGCCCGCGCGCGCGGTAAGGCCGCCGAGGATCTGCTTGCAGTGTTCGATCTGCTCGCGCATCAGGGCGAGGTCTGCCTGTGCCGGACTGGCATCCGCCACCCCGCCGGCGACCTCGTCGACCAGAATGCGCAGGGTTCCCAACGGCGTGCCGAGCTTGTGCGCCGCAGATGCAGCAAGATTGCCGAGTGCGAGGATCTGCTCATCGCGGGCGTGCGCCTCGCGGGCTGCAGCCAGCTCCTGCTCCAGCCGCCGCAGGGCGCCGGCGGCACGCAGTACGAACCAGGCCACGACCAGTGCGGAGATCACGAAGGTGACCCACATTCCGGCCAGGTGCCAGTGCATCGCCGCATCGTGGTCGACAAAACGGATCGGCACATTGAACTGCCAGAGCAGCGAGTAGGCCAGCACGGCAAGCACGGCCAGCGCCCAGCCCAGCGCCGCAGGCAGGATTGCCGCCCCGATGGCGACCAGGGGCAGCAGCAGCGAGATCAGCGGGTTGGTGGCACCACCACTGAAATAGACGAAGACCGACCACGCCAGCAGGTCGACCAGCAATTGACCCCACAGCATCAGCGCCGACGGTGTGCGCCGGGCCGACGACCACGCCAGGGTGAGCAGGTTGAACGCCGCCAGGCTCGCGGCCACGGCCAGCAACTCACGCTGCGGCAGGTTCACGGCAAGCACCAGGGGCATCAGCCATGCCGCCAGAACCATGCACAGCACCGCCAGCCAGCGCAGCAGGAGCAGGCGCGCGAGCTGGCCATGGCTGAGCAGTTGCTGGGCGGAAAGTACCGGGCCGGGGGAGGTCATGCGGCGATTATCCACCGCCCGGCACGGTACGGCGAGGGGCGCTGAGAGCCGCGCCAGATGGTGGGAAACAATTTTTCCTAATTGTCCTGGATCAAGGCAACCCCCGGGGGCGAAGCCTAGAGTTCGGGTGCGACATTTAGCCGCAGCGTCAATTTGCCGCACACCCTTACAGCGTCACGAACAGGGCAGCGGTCAGCAAACAGGCTTGCAGTTTCACACCGATCATCATCTGAACCAGGGAGCAGCTACGCCATGAGCCAGGAAAACAACACTACTCCGGACACCCAGCCCGACCAGGGGCGCCGCCGGTTCCTCAATACCGCCGCCTTTGCCGGCCTTGCCGGCGCCGGCCTGTCGGTCGGTCTGTCGGCCTGCAAGCAGGAGCAGGCTGCCGCACCCGCCGCCACCGGCAGTGTCGCCCCGCGCGCAGCGGCCGCCGCGAGCAGTGGCGGTGCCGGCAAGTATCACCTCGAACCGGGCGAACTGGACACCTACTACGGCCTGTGGTCGGGCGGCCACACCGGCGACTTCCGCGTGCTCGGCCTGCCTTCGGGGCGCGAACTGCATCGCGTGCCGTGCTTCGTGCCCGATGCGCTGGTGGGCTGGGGACACACCAATGAGTCGAAAGCGGTCATGGGCACCCGCCCCGACGGCAGCCTGAAGTACACCGTGGGTGACACCCACCACACCCACGCCTCCTACAAGGACGGCAACTACGACGGCCGCTACGCCTGGATCAACGACAAGATCAACAGCCGCATCGCCCGCATCCGCCTCGACTACTTCATCTGCGACAAGATCACCGACCTGCCCAACGTGCAGGGCTTCCACGGCATCTTCCCGGACAAGCGCGACCCGGTCGATCCGGCGATCAACTACACCACCCGCGTCTTCTGCGGCGCCGAGTTCCACACCCCGCTGCCCAACGACGGGCGCGACCTGGAGGCACCGGAGAAGTACCGCACGCTGTTCTCCTGCGTCGATGCGGAAACCATGGAGGTGCGCTGGCAGGTGCTGATCGACGGCAACTGCGACCTCGTCGCCACCTCCTTCGACGGCAAGCTGGCAGCCACCAACCAGTACAACACCGAAGGCGGCTACCATTACGAAGGCATGATGTCGGCCGAGCGCGACGCCTGCCTGTTCTTCAACATCGCCCGCATCGAGCAGGCCGTGAAGGACGGCAAGTTCCGCACCTACGGTGACTCCAGGGTACCGGTGGTGGATGGCACCAAGGCCGCCAACACCGACCCGGCGACCTCCCTGGTGTGCTATGTCACCGTGCCGAAGAACCCGCACGGCGTGAATGCCAGCCCGGACGGCAAGTATTTCATCTGCGCCGGCAAGCTGTCGCCGACCGCCACCGTCATCGAGCTGACCAAGGTGCTGGACTGGTTCGACGGCAAGGTGAACGACGCCGACGAGACCATCGTTGCTGAAGTGGAACTGGGCCTCGGCCCCCTGCACACCGCCTTCGACGGCCGCGGCAACGCCTACACCACGCTCTTCCTCGACAGCCAGATCGTCAAGTGGAACGTTGACGCCGCAATCAAGTTCCACAGCGGTGACACCAGCGCGCAGTACGTGGTCGACCGCCTTGACGTGCATTACCAGCCGGGCCACATCAACGCCTCGCAGTCCGAGACCATGTTCGCCGACGGCAAGTGGCTGTGCGTGGGCTGCAAGTTCTCCAAGGACCGTTTCCTGCCGGTCGGCCCGCTGCACGCCGAAACCGAGCAGCTGGTGGACATCTCCGGCGAGAAGATGAAGCTGGTCGCCGACCACCCGGTGCGCCCGGAACCGCACGACTTCATCATCTTCAAGCGCGAGCTGCTCAACCCGAAGAAGATCTACTCGCACGACGACTTCCCGCTCGCCATCACCGACCCGAAGGACGCCGGCGTGTATCGCAACGGCAACAAGGTCACGGTCAAGATCACCTCGCTGGCACCGGCCTTCGAGCCGCGCGAGTTCAAGGTCAAGCGTGGCGACGAGGTCACCATCATCCTCACCAACCTCGACCGTATCGAAGACCTCACGCACGGCTTCGCCATCCCCAAGTACAACGTGAACTTCATCGTCAATCCGCAAGAAACCGCGTCGGTCACCTTCAAGGCCGACAAGCCGGGCGTGTTCTGGTGCTATTGCACTCACTTCTGCCACGCCCTGCACCTGGAAATGCGCAGCCGGATGATCGTCGAGGCCTGAGGCCGCAGACGACAGACCGACTCCGTCACCAGGCACCGGGCCAGGGCGCGAGCCCCGGCCCGTGCAAGCCGCTCCCGCAAGGAGCGGATCGATCGGGTGATCTCTTCGAGGGGCTGCGCGCCCCTCGTTTTTTTGTGCTTACGGCATGAACACAAAGGCGGCCGACCCGAATTGATTCGGGACAAGTACAACTTAAGGGATCGCTTCTACAGTGGCCCCAAGGTTTCACCCCGCACGCCAACCCCGCAGACGACATGAAAATGACAATACCGTCCTTCCTGCGCAGCCTGTGCACTGCCATCGCGCTGAGCTTCGCCGCCCCCACCGTCCTCGCCGACGCCTACAACGCCCGGCTGCCCGACGAGATCAACAGCGCCCCCGACCTGTGCAGCTACGCCCCCTGTGCCGAAGTGCTGCCGGGCGCCACCGCGTTCACCGAGCGCAAGGGCCGTCCCTTCTACGTCGAGGGCTACGCCGAGCGCGAGGGCAAGCGCGAACTGGTGGGCTACGTGATGCTGTCCACCGACATCACCGACATCCCGGCCTATTCCGGCAAGCCGGTGATCACCCTGATCGGCATGGACGCGCAGGGCCACTTCGCCGGGGTGAAGATCCTCAAGCACTCCGAGCCCATCCTGCTGCTGGGCATCCCGGAATCGGCCATGGTGCGCTTCAACGAGCAGTACCTGGGCAAGTTCGTCGGCAGCAACATCGAGGTCGGCCGCACCCGCCCGGGCGAGGACGTCATCGGCCTCGATGCGATCTCCGGCGCCACCGTCACGGTGATCGCACAGAACCAGGTGATGATGACCTCCGGCGCCGCAGTGGCGCGCCAGGTCGGCATTCTCGAGCCGGTGGTGCGCGAACCGGCGCGCCTCAAGGAAACCGGCGCCACCCTCGACTGGGCCACGCTGGTCAGGGAAGGCAGCGTCAAGCGCCTGACCGTACGCCCCGAACAGGTGGGCCTGCCGCGCGACGGCGGCGAACCCTTCATCGACCTGTGGTTCGGCTATCTCAACCAGCCCGACGTGGGCCGCGCCATCCTCGGCGAGGGCGCGTGGCGCAACCTGATGGCCCGGCTCGACGACACCGAGCACGCCATCTTCGTGATCCGCAGCGGCGGGCAGGAATCCTTCAAGGGTTCGGGCTTCGTGCGTGGCGGTCTCTACGACCGCGTGCAGATCCGCCAGGGCTCGGACACCTTCACCTTCCGCGACCTCGACTACTACAACCTCTACAACGTCGCCGCCGCCGGCGCGCCGGCCTACAGCGAGTCGGCGATCTTCATCGTGCGCCCCGAGCATCAGGGCGCGAGCTTCTCCGGCGCCTATCCGTGGAAGTTCGTGTTCCTCGGCAACCGCGTGGACCGCGCCACCGGCCAGCGCAGCTTTGCCAACTTCGACACCGAGTTCTGGATCCCCGCCCACTACCTGGAAGGCGGCCGCCCGGTGATCAGGAAGCCGACCCCGACCTGGCTGCGGGTGTGGCAGACGCGCGCGCTGGAGATCGGTCTGTTCGCCACGCTGCTGGTGACGGTGGCCGCGGTGTATGCCAACCGCGACCGCCTGACGCGCGCCTCCACGCACAAGAACAAGTGGCCGGTGAATGCCTTCAAGTACACCGCCTGGGTGATCAGCATCGGCTACGTGGGCTTCTACCTGATGGCACAACCGTCCATCACCCAGGTGCTGACCTGGTTCCACGCCCTGCTCTTCCAATGGACCTGGGAGCTCTTCCTCACCGATCCGTTCATCTTCCTGTTCTGGATCTTCATCATCGTCACCGTCTTCCTGTGGGGCCGCGGCCTGTTCTGCGGCTGGCTGTGCCCCTTCGGCTCGCTCTCCGAGCTGCTCTACAAGATCGGTGGCTGGGTGGGCCTGAAGCGCTACCAGTTCAAGCTGCCCAAGCCCCTGCACGACAAGCTGAAGTGGGTGAAGTACGCGGTGTTCTTCGGTCTGCTGGCGGTTTCCGTACTGTCGATGACGCTGGCCGAGATGCTCGCCGAAGTGGAACCGTTCAAGACCACCTTCCTGGTCGGCCTGTTCAACCGCAGCTGGCCGTACACCCTGTTTGCCGCCGGCCTGCTGGGCCTGTCGATCTTCATCGAGCGGCCGTTCTGCAAATACCTGTGCCCGCTCGGCGCCGCCCTGGCGATGCCCAGCACCTTCCGCTGGTTCGGCCTCAAGCGCAAGCAGGAATGCGACAGCTGCAAGGCCTGCGCGGTGGGTTGCGGCTCGCTCGCCATCGACAAGGATGGCCGCATCGACCAGCGCGAATGCCTGCTGTGCCTGGACTGCATGGTGCTCTACACCGATGACCACGGCTGCCCGCCGCTGGCCCAGGAACGCAAGCGCCGCACCAAGGCCGGCCTGCCGCTCACCCCGATCGGCGCGGACGGCTACTACATCCCGATCAAGCCGGTGGCGGCCGCCAAGCCCGCCTCCGCCTGAAGACGACAAGGAGAACCCGACATGGTCAACCCGACGATGCCCACCGATCCGGTCGAGCCGCCCTACGCCGCCAGCGGCACCCTGGGACTGATCGCCGCCGAACTCTGGGACCACCTGTGGCCATGGAGCCGCGCTGCCTTTGCGGGGCAGAAGGCGCACTGGCGCGCGCTTCAGGCGGCAGGCCTGGCGCTGGCCGCGGGCGCCACGCTGATGTGGGTGCTGGCCGCGATGGGGCGCCTGGAAGCCGGCGCCATCATCGGCTGGTGGTTCGGCTGGAGCGTGTTCGAAGTCATCGTGCGCCTCGGCTCCAAGCCCTACGTCAAGGAAGGCCCGTGGTGGGGGCGGCGCTACCGCAAGGCCGGCCTGATGGACATGGTGTGCTACGTCGGTTTCAAGAACCTGCTGATCGGCGCCACCCTCTTCATCGCGCTCAAGTCCGCCGGCCTGCTGGTGCTGTAAGGGACGCCAGGGCTATGCCGTTCCCCCTCCACCGCGCGCTGCGCGCACTCGCCCTGCTGCTGTGTGCGCTGGCGGCCTTGCCTGCGGCAGCGGCCACGGTGTGGACGGTGCGCCCGGGCGAATCCATCCAGGCCGCCATCGACGCGGCCACCGCCGGCGACACCGTGGAAGTGCAGCGCGCGCGCTACGTCGAGAACCTGCGCATCGAGAAACCGCTCACCCTGCGCGGGGTGGACCGCCCGACGATCAGCGGCGGACTCAAGGGGGACGTCATCCGCGTCACCGCCGAGGACGTCACCATCGAAGGGCTGATCGTCTCGGACTCCGGCGACAGCCTGCGCGAGCAGAACTCCGGCATCTACATCTGGCCGGGTTCGCACCGTGCGGTGATCCGCAACTGCGACATCACTTACAGCCTGTTCGGCCTGTGGATCGAGCAGGCCAACGACGTGCTGGTCGAGGGCAACCTGATCACCGGCAAGCGCGAGTACCGCTCGCCGATGCGCGGCAACGGCATCCAGCTCTACAACACCCGCCGTGCGCAGGTCATCGGCAACAACGTCAGCTTCGTGCGCGACGCGCTCTACGTCGATGTCAGCCATGACGCGGTGTTCCGCGGCAACCGCCTGCACCACAGCCGCTACGGCACGCACTACATGAACTCCTACCGCAACCTGTGGGAAGACAACGACGTGTGGATGAACCGCGGCGGCCTGGCGCTGATGGAGGTGCGCGACCAGGTCGTGCGCAACAACCGCGTGTGGGCCAACTCCGACCACGGCATCATGCTGCGCACCATCCAGGATGCGGTGGTGGAAGACAACATCGTCGCCGGCAACGCACGCGGCTTCTTCATCTACGACGCCGAGTACAACGTGCTGCGCGGCAACCTGATCACCGACAACATCGTCGGCGTGCACCTGTGGGCCGGCTCGAAGAACAACGAGGTCGAGATGAACGACTTCGTCGGCAACCGTGAGCAGGTGCGCTACGTCGGCGCACGCGACATGGTGTGGGGCGAGGCGCAGGGCAACCACTGGAGCAACTACCTGGGCTGGGACCGCAACGGCGACGGCACCGGCGATGTGCCCTACGAAGCCAACGACATGGTCGACCGCCTGTCCTGGCGCCACCCCCTGATGAAGCTGCTGCTCGCCAGCCCGGCAATACAGACGCTGCGCCTCGTAGGCCAGCAATTCCCCCTGCTGCGTGCCCCCAGCGTGGTCGACCCGAACCCGCGCATGCAGCCCAAGCACGACAACTGGAGAGACTGGCGTGGAAAGCACTATCCAGGCAGCCGCTGAAGCCCCCGCGAGCGCCGGCGCGGTGGTCCGTGTACGCGGTGCAAGCAAGCACTATGGCGCGGTGCGCGCGGTGGACGGCGTCGATCTCGCCGTGCAGCGCGGTGAACTGTTCGGCCTCATCGGCCACAACGGCGCCGGCAAAAGCACCCTGTTCAAGATGATGCTCGGCCTCATCCCGGCCACCGCGGGCGAGATCGCCATCGACGGCGCGCCGGTCAGCGGCAGCGGCTTTCGTGCGGTGCGGCGCAAGATCGGCTACCTGCCGGAAAACGTGGTGCTGTACGACAACCTCACCGGGCTGGAAACCCTGCACTTCTTCGCCAAGCTGAAGAGCGTGCCGGCGGCCGGCTGCGGTGCGCTGCTCGAGCGCGTGGGGCTGGCGCATGCCGCCGGCCGCCGGGTGCGCGAGTACTCCAAGGGCATGCGCCAGCGTCTCGGCTTTGCGCAGGCCCTGCTCGGCCGCCCGCAGATCCTCTTCCTCGACGAGCCGACCACCGGCCTGGACCCGGAAGCGATCCGCGAGTTCTACGTCATCCTGCGCGGCCTGCGTGCCGAAGGGGTGACGGTGATCATCACCTCGCACATCCTCGCCGAGATCCAGGAGCGCGTGGACCGCCTGGCCATCATGGCCGCCGGCAAGGTGCAGGCGCTCGGCACGGTGCAGGCGCTGCGCGAGGCGATGGACCTGCCGCTGTGGTTCGACGTGCGCGTCGCCGACAGCGACTTCACCGCGGTGCGCGACGCGCTGGGCAGCCTGCCGGTGGCAGCCATCGAGGCACACGACGGGCGGGTGGCCGTGCAGGTGCGGCGCGAATCGAAGATGGCGGTGTTCGCCGCGCTGGCCACGCTGGGCGAGCGCGTGCTCGACCTGCATGTACGCGAACCGTCGCTGGAAGACGTGTTCTTCGGTTTCTCGGACTGACGAAGGGGCAGACGCTCATGGAACTCTCGCAAGTCGCCACCATCGCCGGCAAGGAATTCTGGGACCGCATCCGCAACCGCTGGGTGCTCGCCGTGGCGCTGGTATTCACCGTCTTCGCGCTGGTCATCGCCTACTTCGGCGCCGCCCAGCAGGGTGCGGTGGGTTTCCGCTCCATCGAGGTCACCATCGCCAGCCTGGTCAGCCTGGTGATCTACCTGATCCCGCTGATCGCCCTGGTGCTGGGCTTCGACGCCATCGTCGGCGAACGCGAACGCGGCTCGCTCGACCTGCTGCTGTCCATGCCCATCACCCGCTTCGAGCTCATCCTCGGCAAGTACCTCGGACTGGCCGGCGCACTGGCCTTCTCCACCGTGGCTGGCTTCGGCCTGGTGGCGCTCGTGCTCTCCGCCCAGCTCGACCTCAACGCGCTGTTCCACTACTTCGGCTTCATGGCCTCCTCGGTGCTGCTCGGCATGGCCTTCCTCAGCCTGGCGGTGATGCTGTCGGTGCTCGCCGCCGACCGCACGCGCGCCTCCGGCCTGGCGATCGCGATGTGGTTCTTCTTCGTGCTGGTGTTCGACCTGCTGCTGCTCGGCGCCCTGGTGGTCACCGGCGGGCAGTACGGCGGCGACATCTTCCCCTGGCTGCTGCTGCTCAATCCGGCCGACGTCTTCCGCATCCTCAACATCTTCACGCTGGACGACGTACGCACCCTGTACGGCCTGGCCACCGTGTTCCCGCCCTCGCTGGCCGAGCCCTGGCTGCTGACCGCCGTCATGCTCGGCTGGATCGCCGCGCCGCTGGGCATCGCCAGCTGGCGCTTCGGCAAATAGACCGGCGCACACGCCGGCATTACAGGAGAAAACCCATGTGCACCCATCACCGCTGCTTCAGCCGCCGGCACTTCCTGCTCGCGGGCGCGGCCACCGGCCTGCTCGCCGCCTGCGGGCAGTCCTCCACCACCGGCAGCGGCGCGCTGGTGCCGGTCGAGATCGACCGCGGCACCTCCTGCGCGCTCGACGGCATGCTGCTCGCCGACTACCCCGGCCCCAAGGCACAGATCCACTATGACGGCATGGCCGAGCCCGATTTCTTCTGCGACACCGTGGAGATGTTCTCCATCTACCTGAGCCCGGAACAGATCCGCAAGGTTCGTGCGATCTACGTCCAGGACATGGGCAAGGCGAGCTGGGACGAGCCGGTGGGCCACTGGATCGAGGCCCGCGATGCCTGGTACGTGCATGGATCGAGCCGGCGCGGCGCGATGGGTCCGACCATGGCCTCTTTCGCCGCACAGGAAGAGGCGCAGAAGTTCGCTACCGAGTTTGGCGGCACGCTCGTGCGCTTTGCCGACGTCAAGCCCGACATGGTGGTGCTCGACGGCGGCGCCCTTCACGATCACAGGATGTAAGCCATGGATCCCTTCTATGATGCCCTCGACACCGAGCAGGCCGGCGAAATCGCCCAACTCGCGCGGGTCATGTACGAAGCACGAGAACATCGCCGCGAGATCCTCGAACACTACGCCACCGATGACGCTGGCGAGTTGCTCGAACGCGTTGCCGCGCTCACGGCCGCCGGCGAAAGCGAACACCCCTGCTACGAGCACTACCTGGCGGTGTGCATTCTCGACCAGACGCGCAGCGCCGCGCGCACGCTGATGGCGGCACGCCTGAAGGAAGACGACGACTATCAGCCCCCTCACCCCCTTCACCTGCAGCTCTACGAGGCTTTGCTGACCAGCACGGCCATCAGTTGCTCACCGCGCCTGGTGCACGACGCCCTGCTCATCGACCTGCCCGACGGCACCGAACTCACCGTGCGTTATGCCAGCCCGGTGGCCTATTCGCTGCACTGGACGCTCAGCGACGGCAGCACCCTGGGCATCGATACCGCCCCCGGCCACCGCCACCTCGACGGCGCTACCCAGCACCTGCACCTCGAAGACGGCCGTGTGGTGCATGACCCGCTGACCTCGATCAGCCGCTCCGCGCACGAGAACCTGCACGCCGTTCTCGCCGCGCTGATGCTCGATCCGCGGCTGAGCGGACAACGCTGAGCTGATGGGCACCACCGCACGACTGCTGCGCTCGCCACACGTCCTCGTCGGCGGCGCGGCGCTGTGCGCGGCGCTGGCCGGCGCGCTGGCGCTGTGGCCGCGCAGTCCGGACGGCGTAGTGGACTACCACCCTCCGGCCGAGGATATCTGCATCGTCCCGCCGGCCCGCATCATGGCCGCGACCCCGTGGGATCCGGCCTCCGGCCTCGACCGCCACGCCGCGCGGGCGGTGCCGCCGCAGGCACGCTGCCCGGTGTGCGGGATGTATCCCGCGCGTTATCCACGCTGGGCCAGTCAGCTGATCTACGAGGACGGCGCCGCGCACTTCTTCGACTCGCCGGTGGATCTGCTGCTGTTTGCCAGCGAGCCCGCGCGCTACGACCCCGAACGGGCGTCCGCGACCATCGCCGCGCGCTACCTGAGCGATTACCGCAGTGGCGGCTGGATCCCCGCTGATGAGGCCTGGCTGGTGTGGGGTTCGCGGGTCCATGGCCCGATGCGCGGCGCCGACCTGCCCGCCTTCGCCTCTGCGCAGGACGCCGGCGCATTCGCCGCCGAACATGGCGGTGAAGTGCTGCGCTTCGAGGCCATCGACGGTGAGCGGCTGGCCATCCTGCGCGACAGCAACCACTCGCACTGAGCAGAATGAAGAACGGCGCCTCCTGGGCGCCGTTCTTCGTTGCCATGAGGCACTTACTGCACGCTGGCGACCATGTAATCGACCGCAGCCTTGACCTCTTCATCGCTCAGCGCAGCGGCACCACCGCGCGCCGGCATCATGCCCTTCTCGCCGGTATAGCCTTCGAGGGAGTGCAGGTAGAGGGTGTCGATACCCTGCGCGATGCGCGGCCCCCAGTCGGCAGCATCCTTCAGACGCGGCGCACCGGCCACGCCGGCGGCGTGACAGAGCGCGCAGGTCTTGCGATAGACCCCCTCGCCGACGGTGTTCTGCGGCGCCGCGGCAGGGGCCGGTGCGCTTGCAACCGGCGGCGGCGGCGCCGCAGGTGCGGGCGGCGGAGCATCCTGGCCACATGCAGCGAGTACGGCTGCCATGCTTGCGGCGGCCAGATAGGACAGCTTGTTCATTGCTTTCTCCTCTGTGTCGGGCGGGTGGCCGGCGATACCGGCCAACGCTTCCCATGCTAGCGGTAGCCATCCCGAAACTGATTGACAGGCATCAATTCCTTCCCCGCCGGCATATGCCGTCTGCTGTAGCCCACCGCGAGCATGTCCGCTACACTCTGACGAAAGCGATACCGGTCCAACAACAACGAGGAGGTAGAGATGAGAAAGATCGCCATTGCCGCTGCCGCGGCCCTGCTCCCCGCCACCTGTGCGTGGGCATCCGCACCACCGGCGGAAATCGCCGCATTGCTCAAGGACAACAACTGTACGGTCTGCCACCTGATCAGCGGGCGTACCGTGGTCGGCCCTTCGTACGCCGACATCGCCGCGCGCTACGCTGACGACAAGGCCGGCGCCGTCGCGGTCCTTGCCGAGCGGGTGAAGAACGGTTCGGACGCCAAGGTCTGGGGGGCAGCGCCGATGCCGGCGGCACCGAAGATCAGCGAGGCGGAGGCCGAGGCCGTGGTGAAGTGGATTCTCGGGCTGTAATCGTGAAAAGGCCAGTTCCGCGGAACTGGCCTTCTTGCATCTTGTGGGGCGACATACCGGTTTCGAACCGGTGACCTTTGGAGCCACAATCCAACGCTCTACCAACTGAGCTAATGCCGCCACTTTCTGGAACCCGTCTGTCGACGCGCTCCGCAAAACCTGTCTCTGGCCTGCCCGGCAGGGATCGAACCTGCAACCCCCGGCTTAGAAGGCCGGTGCTCTATCCAATTGAGCTACGGGCAGATTCCACACGGGCAACCGGGGGTGAGCTGGTCGGGGTGGAGGGATTCGAACCCCCGACATCTTGCTCCCAAAGCAAGCGCGCTACCGGACTGCGCTACACCCCGAGAGCCGCGAATAATACACAGTAGTCACAGGCGCGTCAAACACTGCCGGACACTTTTCCGCGCACCCCGCAAAAAGGCCTGAAGCCGCTCCCCGTCGGGCTTTGCAGCTTGCCGACAAGGGGCGTTTCTGCTATCTAAAGAGCTCCCCGACGCGTTCGCGCAACACGTCGTCCGTACACCATCGCCATAGTGTCCACCATGCCCGAAGAGAGCCTGCACAAACAGTTTCCTCCCTACGTTCCCGGCAAGGGCGAGGAGTACATGAGCGAGAAGCAGCTGAATCACTTCCGCAACGTGCTCGAAACCCTCAAGCGCGAGTTGATGGAGGACATCGAACGCACCGTCCATGCCCTGCAGGATGAGCCGACCAGCTATGCAGACCCCAATGACCGTGCCAGCCAGGAGTCCGACCTCGCTCTCGAACTGCGCAACCGCGATCGCGAAGGCCGGCTGATCAAGAAGGTGGATGAAGCCCTCGCCCGCCTCAGCGAAGGCGAGTACGGCTACTGCGACTCCTGTGGCGTGGAGATCGGTCTGAAGCGCCTGGAGGCCCGCCCGACGGCAAACCTGTGCATCGACTGCAAGACCCTGGAAGAGATGCGCGAACGCCAACTGGGCAAGTAAGCGCCTCAGGACAGCAAAAAGGGACGCCGCGGCGTCCCTTTTTGCTGTGCAGGCGTGGCGTGCTCAGCCAGCGTTCTGCGGTTCAAGCAGCGCCTTCATCGACAGGCGGATCTTGCCGCGCTCGTCGGTTTCCAGCACCTTGACGCGCACCACCTGACCTTCCTTGACGTAGTCGCCGACGTTATTGACGCGCTCGTTGGCGATCTGCGAGACGTGCAGCAGGCCGTCACGGCCCGGCAGGATGTTCACGATGGCGCCGAAGTCCAGCAGGCGCAGGACGGTGCCTTCGTAGACCTTGCCGATCTCGACCTCGGCGGTGATCGCCTCGATCTTCTCCTTGGCGGCCTGTGCGCCTTCGGCGCTCACCGAGGAGATGGTGATGCTGCCGTCGTCCTCGATCTCGATGACGGTACCGGTCTCTTCCTGCAGCGCACGGATCACCGCACCGCCCTTGCCGATCACGTCGCGGATCTTCTCGGGGTTGATCTTCATGTTGATCATGCGCGGGGCGAACTCGGAGACTTCGCCGCGGTGCGAGGCAAGGGCCTGCTTCATCTGCGCGAGGATGTGCAGGCGGCCTTCGCCGGCCTGCGCCAGCGCGACCTGCATGATCTCCTTGGTGATGCCCTGGATCTTGATGTCCATCTGCAGCGCAGTGACACCGTTCTCGGTACCGGCGACCTTGAAGTCCATGTCGCCGAGGTGATCCTCGTCACCGAGGATGTCGGTGAGCACGGCAAAGCGGTTGCCGTCCTTGATCAGACCCATGGCGATGCCGGCGACGTGCGCCTTCATCGGCACGCCGGCATCCATCAGTGCCAGCGAACCACCGCACACCGAGGCCATCGAGCTGGAGCCGTTGGATTCGGTGATTTCCGACACCAGACGGACGGTGTAGCTGAAGTCTTCGGCGGGCGGCAGGGCAGCGATCAGGGCACGCTTGGCGAGACGGCCGTGGCCGACCTCGCGACGCTTGGTGACGCCGAAACGGCCGGTCTCGCCGGTGCAGAACGGCGGGAAGTTGTAGTGCAGCATGAAGTTTTCGCGGTATTCGCCGGCGATGGCGTCGATGATCTGCTCATCGCGACCGGTGCCGAGCGTTGCCACCACCAGGGCCTGGGTCTCGCCACGGGTGAACAGAGCCGAGCCGTGGGTGCGCGGCAGCACGCCGACGCGGATGTCGATCGGACGCACGGTGCGGGTGTCGCGCCCGTCGATGCGCGGCTCGCCGTTGAGGATGCGGCTGCGCACGATGCCGGCTTCGAGTTCGTGGAAGATGTCCTTCACTTCGTTCAGCGAGGGCGGGTTGTCCACGCCTTCGGTGACCGCAGCGACGACGCTCTTGCGGATCTCGTTGAGACGCTCGCTGCGCGCCTGCTTGCTGGTGATGTTGAAGGCCTGCTCCAGATCCGCAGCGGCAAGCTCCTTGATGCGGGCGATGAGCGCTTCGTTGGCGGGCGGTGCCTGCCAGTTCCATTCCGGTTTGCCGGCCACTTCGACCAGTTCGTTGATCGCGCGGATGGCGTGCTGCATCTGCTCGTGGCCATACACCACGGCGCCCAGCATGACCGCTTCGGAGAGTTCCTTGGCTTCGGACTCGACCATCAGCACGGCGCTTGCGGTACCGGCAACGACGAGGTTGAGCTGGCTGGTCTGCAGTTCGGTGGTGGTCGGGTTGAGCAGATACTGGCCGTCGGCATAACCCACGCGCGCGGCGCCGATGGGACCGTTGAAGGGGATGCCGGAAATGGCCAGCGCGGCCGAGGCACCGATCATCGCCGGGATGTCGGAATCGACTTCCGGGTTCAGCGACAGGACGGTGACGATGACCTGCACTTCATTGTAGAAACCTTCCGGGAAGAGCGGACGGATGGGGCGGTCGATGAGGCGGGAAGTCAGCGTTTCCTTCTCGGTGGGACGGCCTTCGCGCTTGAAGAAGCCGCCCGGGATGCGCCCGGCGGCGTAGAACTTCTCGACGTAATCGACGGTGAGGGGGAAGAAGTCCTGCCCCGGCTTGGCGTCCTTGGCGGCGACCACGGTGGCCAGCACCACGGTGTCGTCCATATTGACGATCACGGCGCCGCCGGCCTGGCGAGCAACCTCGCCGGTTTCAAGGGTGACGGCATGGGCGCCGTAGGCGAACGTTTTCTTGATGGAAGTAGGCAAGGGATTTTCCTTTTTCGATAGGTGCAGCAAACAACAACTGCAAGGTTGAAGGTCCGCGCGCGAAAGTGACAAAGCCGGGACTGCCCGCAAGGGCACGTCCCGGCTTTGCTGGCCTAGCTAGCCGAATCCGGCGCTGTCGGACGTGTCACGACCGACGACTTACTTGCGCAGACCCAGACGCTCGATCAGGTTGCGATAGCTGTCGGCGTTGGTGCGCTTGAGGTAGTCCAGCAGCTTGCGACGGCGGCTGACCATCTTGAGCAGACCACGACGGGAGTGGTGGTCCTTGGCGTTGGCCTTGAAGTGGCCGGTGAGACCGTTGATGCGGGTGGTCAGCAGGGCCACCTGGACTTCCGGCGAGCCGGTATCGCCCTGGGCGCGCTGGTATTCGGCAACAACTTGGGCCTTGGTGGTGGTATCGAGAGCCATGTGCGTGTTTACTCGTCTATTTCTGTCAATCAGAAGCGGCGAATTATAGCTGACGCCGCGCGGAAAACTCAATCGAAATCATGCAGCAGCGCCGGAAGCGGCGGTGGCGATGAGGCGTTTTGGCGACAGTTTGCCATCCTCACCGAGTACCGCAAGCCCCAGGAAGCGCTCTCCGGCATACACCCGCAGCAGACCCGGTGCCGGCGCGACAATGCCGTCGAGCTGACGCCCCTGCAGCAGGGCCTGCGCCTGCTGCGGATCGAGCACGGCAGACGGGAAAGCCGCCACCAGCGCATCGACCGGCGCCAGCAATGCATCGCGTTCGGCTTCCGGGCAGGACTGCAGCTGCGCCAGTGGCACCGCGGCAGCAATCCCGAAGGCGCCGATACGGGTGCGGCGCAGCGCCGCGAGGTGGGCGCCACAGCCCAGCGCACGACCGATGTCGACGGCAAGGCTGCGGATGTAGGTCCCCTTGCTGCAGCTCACCCGCAGATCGACGAACTCGCCGTCAAAACCTTCCAGGCTGAGCTCGTGGATCACCACCGGGCGCGCCTCGAGCTCGACATCGATACCGGCGCGGGCATACTCGTAGAGTGGCCGGCCGTCGCGCTTGAGCGCAGAGAAGATCGGCGGCACCTGCTCGATGGCGCCACGGAAGCGTTCCAGCACCGCCTCCAGGGCCGCGCGGTCGACCGTCACTGCAGCCTGCGCGGTAACGCTGCCTTCGGCATCGCCGGTATCGGTTTCGGCGCCCAGACGGAGGCGGGCCTCGTAGGTCTTGTCGGCATCGAGCAGCATCTGCGAGAACTTGGTGGCCTCGCCAAAGGTCAGCGGCAGCAGGCCGCTGGCCAGCGGATCGAGGGTGCCGGTATGCCCCGCCTTGGCAGCGTTGAGCACGCGGCGGGCAGCCTGCAGGGCGCCATTGGAGGTCATGCCGCAGGGCTTGTCGAGCAACAGCACGCCATCGAGCGGACGGCGCTGGTGACGGAATTGCATGAACGAATCCGGGAATGGACTGCGCGCAGCGCCACCGCCCCGCAGGGCGGCAGGCGCCGGTGCACATCAGTCGTCGTCGCGGTGGCGCGCCTGATCCTCGCGCACCACCTGATCGATGAGCGAGGACAGGCGACTGCCCTGCTCCAGCGAACGGTCGTAGTGGAAATGCAGCTCGGGAATGGTGTGGATACGCACCCGCCGACCAAGCTCGCGGCGCAGGAAACCGCTGGCACGCTGGAGGCCGGAGAGGATGTCGTCCAGCCCCTCCTCGCCCTTCAGCGAGGTGAAATACACCTTCGCATGCGCGTAGTCGGGGGTGATCTCGACTTCGGTCAGCGAAATCATGCCGATGCGCGGATCCTTGACTTCCAGCCGGATCAGTTCGGCCAGCTCGCGGCGGATCTGCTCCACCACGCGCTGGCTGCGTGAATACTCCTTGGGCATGGTCAGAGCGTCCGTGCCACTTCACGCACTTCGAAGATCTCCAGCTGGTCGCCTTCCTGGATGTCGTTGTAGTTCTTCAGCTGCAGACCGCACTCGTAGCCGAACTTGACTTCCTTGACGTCGTCCTTGAAGCGCTTCAGGGAGTCGAGCTCGCCGGTCCATTGCACCACGTTGTTGCGCAGCAGACGGGCGGAGGAACCCCGTTTGACGACACCTTCGAGGACGTAGCAACCCGCCACCGAGCCGACGCGGGAGATGGTGAACACCTGGCGGATCTCCACCAGGCCGATGACCTCTTCGCGCTTCTCGGGCGCCAGCATGCCGGACAACGCGGACTTCACCTCGTCGAGGGCGTCGTAGATGATGTTGTAGTAGCGGATGTCGACACCGAAGCTCTCCGCCAGCTTGCGCGCACCGGCATCGGCACGGGTGTTGAAGCCGATGATCACCGCGCCGGAGGCCTGTGCGAGGTTGACGTCGGATTCGCTGATGCCGCCCACCGCACCGTGGATGACGTTGACGCGCACCTCGTCGTTGGAGAGCTTGTTGAGCGACTGCACCAGCGCCTCCTGCGAGCCCTGCACGTCGGCCTTGACGATCAGCGGCAGGGTCTTGACTTCGCCCTCGGCCATCTGTTCGAGCATGGTTTCGAGCTTCGCGGCCTGCTGCTTGGCGAGTTTGACGTCGCGGTACTTGCCCTGGCGGAACAGGGCAATCTCGCGCGCCTTCTTCTCGTCGGCAAGGACGATGGCCTCGTCGCCGGCGGCAGGCACATCGGAAAGACCGAGGATTTCGACCGGAATCGACGGGCCGGCCTGCTCGATGGGCTTGCCGTTCTCGTCGAGCATGGCGCGGATGCGCCCGAAGGTGGCGCCGACCAGCAGCACGTCGCCCTTGCGCAGGGTACCGGACTGCACCAGCAGTGACGCCACCGCACCACGCCCCTTGTCGAGACGGGCTTCGACGATGATGCCCTTTGCCGGGGTATCGTCGGGTGCGCGCAGTTCGAGCACTTCGGCCTGCAGCAGCACGGCTTCGAGGAGGTCGTCGATACCGAGCCCGCTCTTCGCCGACACCGGCACGAACATCACTTCGCCACCGTATTCTTCCGGCACCACGCTCTCGGCAACCAGCTCCTGCTTGACGCGGTCGGGATTGGCCTCGGGCTTGTCGATCTTGGTGATCGCCACCACGATGGGCACATTGGCGGCCTGGGCGTGGTGGATGGCCTCGCGGGTCTGCGGCATCACGCCGTCGTCGGCGGCCACCACCAGAATGACGATGTCGGTGGCCTTGGCGCCACGCGCACGCATCGCGGTAAAGGCCTCGTGACCCGGCGTATCGAGGAAGGTGACCATGCCACGCTCGGTTTCGACGTGGTAGGCACCGATGTGCTGGGTAATGCCGCCGTGCTCGCCTTCGGCAACCTTGGCGCGGCGGATGTAGTCGAGCAGCGAGGTCTTGCCGTGGTCGACGTGACCCATCACCGTCACCACCGGGGCGCGCGGCTTGAGCTCGGCATCCTTGTGCTCGTTGTGGTCTTCGAGGAAGGCATCGGGGTCGTCGAGCTTGGCAGCGACGGCCTGGTGACCCATCTCCTCGACGATGATCATCGCGGTGTCCTGATCGAGCACCTGGTTGATGGTCACCATGGTGCCCATCTTCATCAGGGTCTTGATGACTTCGGTGGCCTTCACCGACATCTTGTGGGCGAGATCGGCGACGGTGATGGTCTCCGGCACATGGACCTCGCGGACGATGGGCTCGGACGGCGCCTGGAAGCCGGAACGGTCGTCCTGCTGGTGGCGACCGCCGCCGTGGCGACCACCGCCGCGCGCGCCCTTCCAGCCGGCGGACGCGCCCACTTCACCACGGGTCTTCAGACCACCGCGGCGCTTGGCGCTGTCGGCTTCGCGCGCGGGTGCCCCGCGCTTGACATCCTTGCCCGCCTTGTCGTCGCTCTTCGCCGGGCGATGCAGGGTGCCGCTGGGCCCCTTGGCAGCCGGGCGTGCAGCCTCTTCGGCCTTCTTCTTCTCTTCCGCACGCAGGCGGGCCTCTTCTTCGAGGCGACGCGCCTCGGAGGCCGCACGGGTGGCGGCTTCGCGCTCCTGGCGGGCGCGCAGATCGGCGAGCTGGCGTTCCTTGAGGGCGCGGGCACGACGCTCTTCGGCCTCGCGGGCGGCGCGCTCTTCATCACTGAGCAGCTCGCTGATGGTCAGCGGCCGGGCAGGCGCAGTTTCGGCAGGCGTCTCTGCGGCCACTTCAGCAACTTCGGCAGGCTTCTCATCGACGACCGCGACGACGGCTTCGGCTTCAGGCTCGACCGCGGCAACCGGCACCTCGACCTCGGGCGCAGCAGCGGGCTCTTCGACCGCTGCCACTTCGGCAACGACGGGCTCGGCTGCAACCGGCACTTCGACCACCGGCTCGACAATCGCCTCAACGACAGCCTCGACGACAGGAGTTTCCTCGACGGCAGCGGCCTGCTCGGCGGCGGCTTCGGCAAGCAAGTCATCGCGCTTCACGAAGGTGCGCTTCTTGCGCACCTCTACCTGCACCGTGCGGGCACGCCCGGTGGAGTCGGTAGCGCGGATCTCGCTGGTCTGCTTGCGGGTCAGGGTGATCTTGCCCTTGGGCTCGGTATCGCCATGGGAGCGGCGCAGGTAGTCGAGCAACTGCGCCTTGTCCTGTTCGCTCAGCAGATCGTCGGCGCCGCCCTTGACCACGCCCGCCTTGCTGAGTTGTTCGAGCAGCACCGCGGCCGGCATTTTCAGTTCGCCGGCAAACTGGGTTACGCTCATCTGTTCCATACATGCCCTCCCATCATTCTTCGAACCAGTGGGCGCGTGCTGTGGAAATCAGCGCCGTGGCCCGTTCTTCGTCAATCCCGGCAAGCTCGACCAGCTCATCCACAGCGAGATCGGCCAGCTCGTCACGGGTACGAACGCCCTTCTGGGCAAGCGTGGCGGCAAGCGACTTGTCCATGCCTTCAAGGCCGAGGAGGTCGTCGGAAACCTTTTCGAGCTGCTCTTCGGTGACGATGGCCGCGGTGAGCAGCACGTTACGGGCGCGGTTGCGCAACTCGGTCACGGTCTCCTCGTCGAAGGCCTCGATCTCGAGCATCTCCGCCAGCGGAACGTAGGCAATCTCCTCCAGCGAGGAAAAGCCTTCTTCGATCAGGATGTCGGCGACTTCGTCATCGACATCGAGCTTGGACATGAACAGCGCGCGCAGCCCCTGGCGCTCCTGCTCGGAACGCTCGGCCGATTCGGCCTCGCTCATCAGGTTGATGGTCCAGCCGGTAAGCTCGGAAGCGAGCTTGACGTTCTGGCCGCTGCGCCCGATGGCGATGGCGAGGTTGTTTTCGTCGACCACCACGTCCATGCCGTGGGTCTCCTCATCGACGACGATGGAGACCACCTCGGCCGGCTGCAGCGCGGCGATGACGAACTGCGCCGGATCCTGCGCCCAGACGATGATGTCGATCTGCTCGCCGCCGATTTCGTTGCGCACCGCGGTGACCCGCGAGCCGCGCAGGCCGACGCAGGTACCGATCGGGTCGATGCGTGGATCGTTCGACTTGACGGCGATCTTGGCGCGCAGACCGGGGTCGCGGGCGCAGGCCTTGATCTCCAGCAGACCGTCTTCGATCTCCGGCACTTCGAGCTCGAAGAGCCTCATGAGGAATTCCGGCGCGGTGCGCGACAGCACCAGCTGCGGGCCGCGCGCGCTGCGGTCGATGCGCAGCAGGAAGGCCTTGACGCGATCGCCGACGCGCAGGTTCTCGCGCGGGATCATCTGATCGCGCGGCAGCACGGCTTCCATGCGGCCGACCTCGATGATCGCGTTGCCCCGCTCCATGCGCTTGATGGAGCCGGAGACGAGGAATTCCTTGCGTTCGAGGAAGTCGTTGAGCACCTGCTCGCGCTCGGCATCGCGGATCTTCTGCAGGATCACCTGCTTGGCGGCCTGGGCGCCGATACGGCCGAAGTCGATGGACTCCAGGGGCTCCTCGATGAAGTCGCCAAGCTGCACATCGGCCTTCACCTCACGGGCATCGATGATGCCCATCTCGGCCTCGTCGTTGCTCACTTCCTCGTCGAGCATCACCACCCAGCGACGCACGGAGTGGTAGTCGCCGGTCTCACGGTCGATGGTCACCACCACGTCGGCGTCATCATGGATGCGCTTTTTGGTCGCGGAGGCCAGCGCCGACTCCAGCGCGGCAAAAACGATGTCCTTGGCGACGTTCTTCTCACGGGCCAGGGCATCCACAAGCAGCAGAATCTCGCGGCTCATTTCCTCAAAACCTCCACATCCGAATGCTCAAAACTTGGGAACAAGGCGTGCTTTCTCGATCTCGTCGAAGGCCAGGGCCGTTTCGCCCTTTTCGGTCTGCAGGATCACTGCACCGTCCTTAACGCCGGCCAGCACGCCAATGAAATTACGTTGATTGCCGATGGGCATCTGCAGCCTGACCTGGGCCTCCTGCCCGGCAAAGCGCTCGAAATCGGCGAGCTTCTTGAGCGGACGATCGAGACCCGGCGACGACACCTCGAGGCGGTCGTAATCGACATTCTCGACCTCGAACACCCGGGTCAGCTGGTTGCTGACGGTAGCGCAGTCGTCCACCGTGACACCACGCTCGATGTCGATGAACACGCGCAGCAGACGTCCCTTGGGAGACATCTCCAGATCAACGAGTTCGAAACCCAGGCCGCTGACGACCTGCTCGACCAGCCCTTCAAGATTCATCTGCACGCCCACAAATAAAAAATGGGCGAAACGCCCATCCCTGTTGAACTCAACCGGAAACAGCCAGAACCGCCTCAAGGGACGGTTCAGTCAAAGCCTTCGAATTATAGCCGTTTGCACACCTGCAGGCAATGCAGAGCGCGTCAGCGCGTCAATCCGGCACCAAGCTCAGCGGATGAACTCGCGATTGACCGCCGAAAACAGCGCTGTGCCGCCGCGGCGCAGCCACTCGAAGGCGACCATCTCGCGCGCGACGATCTCGATGCCGTGCTGGCGCATGCGCTCGAAAGCGAGGTCGCGATTGAGCGGATCGCGCGAGCCGGACGCATCGGCGACCACGAAGACCTCCTTGCCGGCCCAGCGCAGGTCGAGCGCGGTCTGCTGCACGCAAACGTGCGCCTCGGTGCCGCAGACGATCACCTGACGGCGGCGCTCGACCTCGGTGCCCGCCAGACAGCCTTCGGCCTGGGCGGAAAAGTGCTGCTTGGCGACATAGTGCGCCGCACCGGTGACGGCCTTGAGCGCCGCCACCGTCGTGCCGATCTTGTCCGGGCAATGCTCGGTGACCACCACCGGCACGTCCATGCGCGCAGCCACCTGCGCCAGCCAGATGCAGTTGTCCACGATGCGCTGACTGTCGTGGATGGCCGGCGCCAGCCGGCTCTGGATATCGACGATCAGCAGCGTCGCGTGTTGCGCACTCATCAGCATGCCCTGCCCTCCTCAGCCCTGCAGTTCAACGCGTTCGCGGAAATGCTCGAGCGCCTCCGGATTGGCCAGCGCCTCGATGTTCTTCACCGCCTGCCCATGCACCACGTTGCGCACCGCCAGTTCGACGATCTTGCCGCTCTTGGTGCGCGGGATGTCGGCCACCTGGAGGACCTTGGCAGGGACGTGGCGCGGCGTGGTGTTGTCGCGGATGGTGCGCTTGATGCGCGCCGCCAGTTCGTCGTCGAGGGCAAGCCCGTCGCGCAGCTTGACGAACAGCACGACGCGCACATCGCCTTCCCAGTCCTGCCCGATGACCAGGGATTCGACAACCTCGTCGAGCTTTTCCACCTGGCGGTAGATCTCCGCGGTACCGATGCGCACGCCTCCCGGATTGAGGGTGGCATCCGAACGCCCGTAGATGATCAGCCCGCCATGGGCGGTGATCTCGCAGAAGTCCCCATGACACCAGACGTTGGCAAAGCGCTCGAAGTAGGCGGCGCGATAGCGCGCGCCGTCGGCATCGTTCCAGAAACCGACCGGCATCACCGGGAAAGGCCTGGTGCACACCAACTCGCCCTTCTCGCCGCGCACCGGTCTGCCGTCGTCGTCCCACACATCGACGGCCATGCCCAGACCGCGGCACTGGATCTCGCCACGCCACACCGGCAGGGTCGGGTTGCCGAGCACGAAGCAGGAGATGATGTCGGTACCGCCGGAGATCGACGACAGGCAGACATCGCTCTTGATGGCCCGATAGACGTAGTCGAAGCCCTCCGGCACCAGCGGACTGCCGGTGCTCATGATGCTGCGCAGGGCGTCGAGGCGGTGCGTGCGCGCGGGCGCCAGATCGATCTTGGCGATGGCGTCGATGAACTTTGCCGAGGTGCCGAAATGGGTCATGCCTTCGGCGTCAGCGTAATCGAACAGGATGCCGCCCTTGCCGATGAAGGGCGAACCGTCGTAGAGCAGCAGCGTCGCGCCGGCGGCCAACCCGGAAACCAGCCAGTTCCACATCATCCAGCCGCAGGTGGTGAAATAGAACAGGCGATCACCGGGCTTCACGTCGGCATGCAGGCGGTGCTCCTTGAGATGCTGCAGCAGCGCACCACCGGCACAGTGCACGATGCACTTGGGCACGCCCGTGGTGCCGGAGGAGTACATGATGTACAGCGGGTGATCGAAGGGCAGCGCCTCGAAGGCGATCTCGGTGACGGCGTGATGGGGCGCGAGAAAATCGGCCAGCATGCGCGCATGCGCGACACGGCCGAGGTCGTGGTGGGCATGCACGTAGGGCACCACGACGACGCGCCGCAGCGACGGCAGGCGGGAGGCAACCTCGGCCAGCTTGTCGAGACAATCGACCACCTTGCCGTTGTAGTAATAACCGTCGCAGGCCAGCAGCACCTTCGGCCCGGTCTGGCCGAAGCGGTCGAGCACACCCTGCACACCAAAATCCGGCGATGCCGAAGTGAAGATGGCGCCGATGCTCGCCGTCGCCAGCATCGCCACCACGGTTTCGGGCATGTTGGGCATGTAGGCCGCAACGCGGTCGCCCTTGCCCACCCCCTGTTCGCGCAGTGCCGCGGCAAAGCGCGCCACCTGGCGATAGAGCTCGCCATGGGAAAGACGGTTCTTGACCTTGTCCTCACCCCAGAACACCAGCGCATCGCGCTCGTCGCGCGAGCGCAGCAGGTTCTGCGCAAAGTTCAGACGGGCCTCTGGAAACCAGCGCGCACCGGGCATGCGCTGCGCATCGACGAGCACCGTCGCGCCGCGTTCGCCGATCACCGCGCCATCGTCCCAGACACTGGTCCAGAATTGCTCCGGCGCATTCACCGACCACGCATGGAGGGCTTCGTAGTCGCCCAGTTCCACGCCCCAGCGCGCCTCTGCGGCACGGGCAAATGCGGTGATGTTGGCCTCGGCGATGCGCTGCCCGGAAGGCTGCCACAGCGGCAGGTGTACACTGCTCATTGCTTGTCTCCTGATATTTTTGTCTTCGCCCGGCGCCGAACCTCAGGCCGCCAGTGTGCTGCGCAGTGTATCCGGCAAGGGGACCGACTTGCCAGTGCGTGGGTCCATCCACACCACCTTCGCCGCGCCCTCGGCATAGAGGCGCTCATCGCCCTCGACCCGCAGTTCGTACCAGGTGTCGACACTGCTGCGCCCGGGGTTGCCGGCGAAGAGGCGGATCTCCACGGTGGCCGGGTAATTGACCGGAATCAGGAAGGTGCAGCTGGCATTGATGATCACCGGCGCCTGCGGTTCTGCCGGACTGACCGCAAAGTCCATCGCCTCCAGCCACTCTACCCGCGCCTGCTCGAAGTAGCGGAAATACACCGTGTTGTTGACGTGACCGTAGGCGTCCATGTCGCCCCAGCGCACCGCCATGCGGGTGGTGAGCAGCAGTTTGCGGTCGGTGTGCATGCGGGTCTCCTCTATTGGTGTTGTCGTGCGGGTAATGTAACATACGCCACCGTATGTTCAAGCAGCCCGGCCAGCCGGCACGGAAATACTAAACTGAGACATTCGGGGCCCGCCACGAGCGTGACGCGAGACGGGCCCGGAGACCGAGGAGAACAGGATGGAACGCGAGTCGATGGAGTTCGATGTCCTCATCGTGGGTGGCGGTCCGGCCGGCCTGGCCGCCGCGCTCAGGCTCAAGCAGCTCGCCGACGCGAAAGGCCGCGAACTGTCGATCTGCCTGATCGAGAAAGGTGCCGAGATCGGCGCCCACTCGCTGTCGGGCGCAGTGCTCGACCCGCGCTCGCTGAACGAACTGATCCCCGACTGGAAGGAAAAGGGCGCGCCGCTGTCCACCCAGGTCAGCGAAGACCGCTTCCTCTTCCTCACCGCCGACGGCGCCCACCGCACGCCCAACTTCCTCCTTCCCGAGTGCTTCACCAACCACGGCAACTACATCATCCGCCTCGGCCATCTGACCAAGTGGCTGGGCGAGCAGTGCGAAGCGGCCGGCATCGAGGTCTACCCCGGTTTCGCCGCCGCGGAGATCCTCTACGACGACAACGGTGCGGTGAAGGGGGTCGCCACCGGCGACATGGGCCTCAACCGTGACGGCACCCCCGGCCCCCAGCACCAGCCGGGCATGGAGCTGCATGCGCGTTACACCCTGTTTGCCGAAGGCTGTCGCGGCCATCTCGGCAAGATCCTCGAAGCACGCTTCAATCTGCGCGAAGGCGCCGATCCGCAGACCTACGGCATCGGCATCAAGGAGTTGTGGGAGATCAAGCCCGAACAGCACGTCCCCGGCCTGGTCATGCACACCGCGGGCTGGCCGCTGGATGCGGCCACCTATGGCGGCTCCTTCATGTACCACCTCGAAGACAATCTGGTGGCGATCGGTTTCGTGGTCGGCCTCAACTACAGCAACCCCTACCTCTCGCCCTACGAAGAGTTCCAGCGCTACAAGACCCACCCGGAGATCCGCCGCTTCCTCGACGGCGGCAAGCGCCTCTCCTACGGCGCCCGCGCACTCACCGCCGGCGGCCTGCAGTCGCTGCCGAAGACCACCTTCCCCGGCGGCGCGCTGATCGGCGACGACGCCGGCTATCTCAACGCCTCGCGCATCAAGGGCATCCACGCGGCGATCAAGTCCGGCATGCTGGCCGCAGAAGCCGCCTTCGAGGCCGTCGCCGCAGAGCGCCAGCGCGACGAACTGAGCGCCTACCCGGAGGCCTTCCGCAGCAGCTGGCTGCACGAAGAGCTCCACCGCGCGCGCAATTTCAAGCCGCTGATGAAGAAGGGTCTGTACATGGGCTCGCTGCTCTTCGGCATCGACCAGATCGTCTTCCGCGGCAAGGCGCCGTGGACCCTGCACAACACCGCCGACCATCAGTACCTGAAGAAGGCTGCGGAGTGCACGCCCATCGACTACCCCAAGCCGGACGGCGTGCTGACCTTCGACCGCCTGTCCTCGGTCTTCCTCTCCAACACCAACCACGAGGAAGAACAGCCCTGCCATCTGCAGCTCAGGGATCCCGCTGCGGCCATCCGCATCAATCTCGAACAGTACGACAGCCCCGAGCAACGCTACTGTCCGGCCGGCGTGTACGAGATCGTCCGTGACGGCGAGGGTGGCGCCGCGCGCCTGCAGATCAACGCGCAGAACTGCGTGCACTGCAAGACCTGTGACATCAAGGACCCCACCCAGAACATCAACTGGGTAGTCCCGCAAGGCGGCGAAGGGCCGATCTACCAGGGCATGTAAGGACTGCCCGCGGCCGCCACGCCTCAGCGCAGCGGCCGCGGATCCATGACGAAGGCGACCTGCCGGAGACCGGCGCTGCGGGCCGCGGCGATCAACCTGGCAATGCTCTCGTAGGGCGTCAGGCGGTCGGCCTGCAGCTGCAGCTCCGGGCTCGCCTGGGCCCCTGCCGCCAGGCGCAGCGCATCCTCCAGCTCTTCCCAGGCAAGGTCGCGGCCATTCAGCCGCAGCCGCTGCTGCGCGTCGATCACCACATGCACGGCATCGGCCTCAAGTTCGCTGCCGGCGTGCTCCCTCGGCAGGTCGATGTCCTCCGCACGATTCAGCAGCGGTGCGGTGACCAGGAAGATCACCACCAGCACCAGCATCACGTCGATCAGCGGAATCATGTTGATTTCGGCCATCGGCTGCGCATGACCGATACGCTGCGCGGAAACGTTGAATCCCATCGCTTGTCCTCCTCCTGCTGGCGGCTATGCGCCTGGTGCGCCATCCCGGACGAGGCCGGGCAGCCCCGCCCGCTGGCCACCTGCCTCTGCGGCGTGCCAGCCCTGGCCCTGACCGCCGCCATGCCAGGCGGGCACTCTCACGCCGCCGACCAGATAGGCGTGCAGCGCATGCGCAAAACCATCGAGCTGGGCGAGGACCAGGCGGTTGGCGCGCGCGCAGGCGTTGTAGGCCAGCACCGCGGGGATGGCCACGAACAATCCGGCGGCAGTCATGATGAGCGCCTCGCCGACCGGACCGGCAACCTTGTCGATGCTCGCATGGGCGACTCCGGAGAGCGCGATGAGCGCATTGAAGATGCCCCAGACCGTTCCGAAGAGGCCGACAAAGGGCGCCGTGGCGGCCACCGAGGCAAGCACGGCGAGGCCCTGTTCGACCTTCGCCTGCGCTTCGACAACGGCTTGCTGGAGACTGCGGGCGACGAACTCGCCAAGATCGACCCCGGCACCGATGCCCCCGGCACGATGATCCTCAAAGGCCTTCGCGGCCTCCATCGCCTGCCGGGCAAGAGCCGCGAACACCGCGCTGCGGTCGGCAGCGTCGATGATGCCGAGAGCGGCCCGACGATCCGGCGCAGCCCAGAATGCGCGCACCGCCACCGGCGCCTGACGGCGCAGGCGGTAGAGCGTGAAGAACTTGCCGATGATGATCGCCCAGCTCATCACCGACATGCACAGCAGCACCCAGGCGGTTCCATGGGTCACGGCATCGCCATGCGCCCAGAAATGCATCAAGCCCCTTCCTTCGTCCATCCCTCACTCCTGTTCGAGTCGAAAATCGACCGGCACCAGCACACTGGCGGCGACGGCCCTGCCCCCGCTGCGCGCGGGCTCGAAGCGCCACGCCCGCACTGCATCGACGGCAGCGCGGTCGAGCCGGCGATGGCCGCTGGAACGCTCCAGGCCGATCTCCACCACCTTGCCGAGGGCGTCGAGCGCGACCCGTACGATCACCCTGCCCTCCTCCCCCAGGCGACGCGACATGGGCGGATACGGCGGCGGCGGATTGTTCAGGTAAGCCGCCGTGAAACTGGCCGGCTGATCGACAGCCCCGCCAGCGTCGGCGTCCGCGCTGCCGCCCGCCATGGTGGCGGCAGCGGAGGACGGCGTGCCTTCGCCAACGGCGGAGTCGACCGTCGGCGGCGTATCCACGGCCTGCGCGAGCTCAGCCGGCGCTGCAGGCACCACGCTTGCAGGCGGCGAGTCCCTGGCGGGCGATGGCGCCGGCGTCGGCCGGTGTGCACGAGGCACAGGCCGGTGTGGGCGAGGCGCGGGCCCCCGCGCCAGCGCTGGCGCGGCGCTTGGTGCGGCCGCCGGCACAGGCGCTGCGGCCGTGCGCTCAAGGTAGCGCACACTGACGGGGAGACTCGGTTCAGTCTCCCGCGCCCTGTCGGCCGCCGGCATTCCCCATAGAAGAGCACCGAGCAGCGCAAGATGGATGAGCGCGGCGAGCCCAAGCTCAGGCACAGGCGAAGACAGGGGCGGCACCACCGTCACCGCGGATCAGAAGCGCGCATCGAGGGCCAGCGTCACCTGCCTGCCCGGCGCCATGTAGCCGATCCCCTCATAACGGTGGTCCGCGACGTTCTCGACCCCCAGGCGCACGCTCGCAGCCGGCGTGAGCTGGTGGGCCAGCTGCACGTCGAAGGTGGTGTAGGCCTTGCGGTAGGTCAGGTTGCGGTCGTCGGCATAGCGCCTGCCCACCCTCTGCGCAACAAGGGTCAACGTACTCTGCCGCGGCAGGGTGAGCTCCGCCTGCAGCCAGCTGCGTACATTGGGCACATTGACCAGCGTGTTGCCTTCGAGCGCCGGGTCAGGGTCAAAACGGGTGATGGTCGAGCGGTTCCAGGTCTGCGAGAACATCAGCTCGATCCACGCGGCCGGCCTGTAGCGCGCTTCGATCTCCACCCCGCGGGTACGCACGCCTCCGACGTTGACCTTGTCGAAGTTGCTGGCGTCACGGCGCACGTTGTAGATGAAGTCGCGCGCGTCGTTGCGGTAGGCCGTCACCTTGACGAACCCAGTACGCCCGAAATAGCGGTCAACGCCAATATCGTAGGAGGTCAGGCGCTCGGGATCGAGCGCCGCATTACCCCAGTAGGTGGCCGCGCCGCGACGGGCCGAGCTGTAGAGCTCCCACAGTTCGGGAAGCTTGAAGGCGCGCCCGGCATTGGCGCGCAGCACCACCTCCGGAGAGACGCGATAGAGCACCCCGAGGCGGGGTGAGAACTCACTGCCGCTGCGGGTCGGATAGTTGCCCGCAGGCTGCGCAGGCAGGGTGTCGGTCTGCCAACCCCGATGCGCCCAGCGATCGACACGGCCACTGAGATTCACCACCCAGCGCTCGCCCAGATGCATCTCGTCCTGCACGAACAGGGCGCTGCGCCTCACCTCACCGTAGCGCCGCATGACCCGCGTCGGCGTGGCAACGTAGCGATCGGTGACCACACCCATGTAACCGTCGCTGAACTCGACCCCGGCGCTGAGGCAGTGGTGATCACCGAGCGCGATGCCGAACTGCGCGTTCACCCCGCGCGAGACGTCATCGTAGTCCGCCTTGGAGGCGATGCTCCGGTACAGCGGTGCGGCCGCGTTGTCGGCAAACTGCCGCCCCTTGCGGTGGTAGGCAAGCACCGAGTAATCGGCGGTTTCGCCGAGGTGCTGATAACGCAGGGAGGTCAGCAGTTGCTTGCGATGGTTGGGCACGTAGCCCGGGATGTCGTAGAAGTCGGTCGACTTGTCGTCGAGCGACGACAGACGGAACTCCAGCAGGCCCTGCTCGCCGATCTCCTGCACCAGCTTGGCCACGGCATTGCGTTTGCGCGTTCCCATCGCCGTCATCTGCGTGGCCGCGGCGCCATGCTGGGCGCGCTGGGCGTCGGTCCACATGTCGTAGCCGTCGCTGCTGAGCTGGCTGAAGGAGAGGAAGTAGCCGGTCGTCCCCGCCTTGCCGCTGACGCTTGCGGCACCGCGGCGGGTGTTGTTGCTGCCTGCCTCGACGCTCAGACGCGGACTGAAGCCGGACTCGGGCAGGCGCGAGGAGATGCTCACCACCCCGCCCATGGCGTTTGAACCATACAGTCCGGACGCCGCACCGCGCACGACCTCGATGCGCTCAATGTCCTGAGTGCTGAGCTGCGACCAGTCCACCTGGCCGTCGAAGAGCACGTTCATCGGCACACCATCGACCAGCACGAGGGTGCGCCCATTGCCGGGCAGACCGCGGGTATACACCTGGGCAATACGGTTGGGCGAGGCCGCACTCATGCGCGCGGCGTACAGACCGGGCACGCGCTGCAGCAACTGGTCGGCGGTGCTGGCGGAAGACTTCTCTATCGCCTCGCGCTCGACCACCGTCGTCGACGCCGGCACGTCCTGCAGGCGCTGCGCGGTGCGTGTAGCCGACACCACCACTTCGTCGAGATAGGACAACCCGCCCGCATCGCCTTGCTGCGCGGATGCCGCAGCAGCATTCAGTCCCCCCAGGAGCAACAGCCATACCTTCTTCGTTTTGCGGTTTTTCATCGACATCCCGACTCCACCTTGAATGATCTTCAGATCAGAAGCAGACGACGCACCCCCAGGCCCAGCAGCACCAGGGCAGCGCCAGCACTCAGGAACCCGGCGAGCCAGCGGCGCTCTTCGACCAGGGTCCTGCCAAAACTGCCGAACAAAGGCAGCAGCACCAGCAGCGGAGAGAGCGCTGCACCGGTGCCGAACAACAATCCACTGCCCAGACCGCTCAGGGCGCTGCCGGACAGCGCACACACGGTGAGCAGCCAGCCCAGCGGCGCACACGGCGTCAGGCTCAGCGCAGCGCCGAGGAAAAAGGGTGGCAAGGCGTCGGCGCGGCGCGCCGGCGCGCACCCTGCCCCCGCGACTGCAGCGCGGGCCGCCGGGCGACGCGGATGAAAGTTGAGCGCAACGCCCTGCGGCGCCAGCAGCGGGCGCAGGCGCGGCAGCGCACCATGCAGCAACCAGACAGCGGCCATACAGCTCGCCAGGCCGATGGCAAGGTTGCCGGCGGGCCCGGTCAGCCAGCCGGCGAGCCGTTCTCCCGAGAGGCCGGCGAGCAGCCCGAGCAGGCCGTAGGCCAGCACCCGCCCGGCCAGGAAGGCCGTGGCATCACCCGCCGCGGCCTTGCCGCCGCGCCCCCGTCCCATCACCCAGGTACCGATGAAGGGCAGACAGGTCACCGTGCACGCGGTCAGCCCCATCGACATGCCGAGCAGAAAAGCCCCCAGAGCGCCGAGCGACTCACCCTCGGTGCCGACCAGCGGCATCAGCGCTTCGAAACTCACGACGCATCCCCGCCGGCCGGCTTGCGCACCAGGCGCACAGGCTTGACCTGGCCATCGGGCATCTCGGCGGCGATGCGCCGGCGGTAGTACTCGCGCGAGGAACGGAACAGTGTCAGCGGCGCAAAGCGGATGCGGATCACGTCATCGTCCGGACAGAACTCCGCGCAGCGCCCACACAGCGTGCAGTCATCGTGATAGGCCTGCCGCCCATGGCGCAGGTGTATCTCCGGGATATCCATCGGACAGGCCTTGGCGCACACCCCGCAGCTCTCGCACTTGGAATGTTCACGCTTGTCCAGACGGGTCAGGGAGAGGTGCTTGAAGGCTCCGTTGAGCGCCAGCATCGGGCAGATGCGGCAGAACGGCTGACGAATCGCCAGCGCACCGATGATCACGAAACCCATCAGGGTGTTGGCCAGCGCACCGAGCGCCAACGCCAGTCCGTCATGGGTGCGCAAGGCCAGCTCGTCGGTATTCGCAGTAAGCAGGGTGGTGACGATGCGCGACGGACAGACGTCGCAGTAGGGATTGCCGAGCCCGTGCGGCGCCACACCCAGGCCGGCCAGCAAGGGCAGCAGGAACACCAGCGCAAGAAGGATCAGCCACTTCAGCGGCCGCACCCTCCCCACCTTGTCGCTGGCGAGCCGGTGCATGGGCAGGCCGAAACGCCGGCCGAGGCGGTTGATCCATTCCTGCACGGTACCGAGCGGACACACCCAGCCGCAGAAGGCCTTGCCCAGAATCAGGAAGAACAGCAGAAAACTCGCCATGGTGAACACCAATGGCAGCACGATCTGAAAGGTCACCGCCTGGGCCTTGACGATGGCCTCGCCGACGCGGTGTTTCATCTGGTGCTGCAAGGGCACCAGCACGCAATAGCCGCCGTTGTGCTGATCGTAGGCACAGGACAGCGCCGGCAGGCGGGTGGTGATCTTGTCCGCGGTATAGGGACCGAGGATGTTGGCGCCCCAGACGGTGAGGAACAGCATGACCAGCTGAACCACTGTGCGTACGCGGGAGAGTGTCAGGGTAGCGGCCATCTCAGCCTCTCCTGCTGCGCAGCAAGGGCACTGCCAGCGCCATGCCGAGGAGCATGAACGCCACCCCGCCGGAGAGATCGCGCTGACGCATCGGATCAGGCCCGTAAGGGCCGTTGAAGGCGCTCAGGTGCTCGACACCATCGCGCTCGATGCGTGCGAAGAGGACAAAATCGGCACGCGCCTGGCGGCCCTCGCGATCAACCTGTGCAGGGTCGAAGTCACGCGGCAGCAGGACATCGATCACCCCCGCGGCATCGCTGTGGAATACCACGCGGGAACCCTGGGAGCTTTCGAGCACGACACGCACACCGGCGAGCGGCGCACCATCCATGCGCAGCACAAAGCCGTGGCGCGTACCTTCGCGGTAGGGGCCACGGTCCGGCAGATCGACCGGCATCAACTCCAGACCGCCGCGCACACGCCCCAGCACTTCACGTGGCGACGTCCCGGGAGTGGGAAAATTCCACCAGCTCGCCGCGCTGACGATGCGCCCGTCGGCCTGCTCGCGGGCAAACAGCAGGTGATGCGCACCGACATCCTCGCGCAGCGGCTCGACCCGCCCCCGCCCGTCGATCACGGCAACCTGCTCAGCATTCAGGCGCGTATCGGGCGCGATGACGGTGATCGCTTCGGCGGCAATGTTGTGCGCCTCGATCCACACCGCGGTGCGCCCCATGCGGGCACCGGCGAGCAACAGCGGGGCGCGCGTCCACGACGGCGTCGCGGACTCCCGTGCGTGCACAGCAGCGCCGTGGCCGCCACCGTGCCCTCCACGCTCCACCGCCGCAAATGCGGCACTGCTCATCAGTACGAGCAGACTCAACAGACAACAGCGCACCTGGCACCCCGACTCGCATAGCCCACAAGAGCCGGCATGCTATGCGTCCGAAGTACTACACCGCGAACCCCTTGATCATTGTCAATACGCTCAGACCCGACGGCCCGGAAGGCCCGAGCGCTGCGGCACAACCGCTACCGCTCATTACCCCTCTGCCGGCGGGTAGCGGCGTTTCCATGCCGACGCGGCGAGGCTGCACAGCAGCCGCTCATCCGCACCGGCCAGCATCGGCAGCCGGCCAAAGGGTTGCAGATCGCAGGCCTCCTCGTCTGGCGGCGTACGCTCGCCGGCCTGCCACGCAAGCTCGCGCTGCAGCGTCAGCAGGTCGACGACCGCACCCACCGCCGCGCTGCGGAAATGGCCATCATTGACCGGAAGATCGTTGCCTTGGTCGGTGCTCAGCCTGACGTAGGCCCACAGCTCCGCCGACTGCCCGAGGCGGATCACCTCATGCAGGTGCTCGACGCGACGCGCCGGCGCCTCGCGCCAGAGCATGTCGGCCAGCACCTTATGGGCGGCAAGCCGCACGGCCTGCCGGCGGTGGTCATCCCGCAGCTCTTCGTCGCCGGCAGCGACGACGCGCTCTGCGGCCATGCGGAGCAGCCTCCAGCGCTCATCCTGCGCCATGCTGTAGGCATTCCTGCAGATGAAGACGCAGTATTCGCTGGCAGCCAGATCACCGGCCTCGACACCGCGCTGCAGATCGCGCGCGGAAACCTTGGCGGCATGGTCCTCCGCAGCGTCCTTGATCATTGCGTAGGGCAAGGCCACCGGCGCGGCAACCACCATCAGGGCAAGCAGCTGCGCCTGACAGGCGGGCGAGGCGTTGGATGACAGAATACTGCAGTTGCTGGCGCATCCGGCAAGCAGGCTGCTGGCCAGAATGGCCGTGAAAAACGCTCTCATGATCTCCCCCCTCCTCATCTGGAGCGAGATCATGTCATATGCAAATAAAATTCAACAGGGTGATTGAAGGAACAGCCCCTGTGCGGGGCATCGGCACGCGCGCCACACAGGGAACCGAACCAGGCGAGCGCTCTCAGCGCTGGCCGTGGCGGTGCTGCATGGCACCGCCGCCGGCAGGCGTTGCCAGCGGCCTGGCGGGGGCCTGCAGTTCGATGCGTTCCTGCTGCCCCGCGGCGTTTTCGATGACCAGGGTCACCGGCACCACGTCGCCCTCCTTGACCTGCGCCTTGAGGTCGATGAGCATGACGTGGTAACCACCGGGCTTCAGCGCCACGGCCTGCCCGGCCGGCAGCGGCAGGGCGTCGATGGCGCGCATCTTCATGACCTCGCCTTCCATCTTCATTTCATGGACTTCGACAACGTCCGCCGCGGGCGATTCAGCGGCCACCA
Source organism: Pseudothauera lacus (assembly GCF_003034845.1). Classification (GTDB taxonomy): domain Bacteria; phylum Pseudomonadota; class Gammaproteobacteria; order Burkholderiales; family Rhodocyclaceae; genus Pseudothauera; species Pseudothauera lacus. Next base: position 398,502 of record NZ_PZKC01000001.1, read on the forward strand.
GGCGGGCGTCCTGCTTGGCGGTGAGATTCATGAACACGCCGGTGGCGCGCTGCTGGGGAACAGTGGCACGCACCCAGACGTCGCTCACCTCGACCTGGGCATGGGCAACGGCGGACATCGCCAGAATGGCGGCAAGGACGAGCTTTTTCATTACGGTATCTCCTCAGTGAGCGGGAAAGGACTGCAACAGCGTCTTCAGGTCTGCCGCCACGCTGGCGGCATCCTGCTGGTAGCCGACGGCAAGCCTGAGCTTGCCGGCAGGGTCGTACACATAGCTGGTGGCGGTATGGTCCATGGTGTAGGAGCCGCCAGTGGGCACCTTGCGGTAGAAGATGCGGAACTCGTCGGCCACCCTGCGGGTTTCCTCGACGTCGGTGTACAGACCGAGGAAATCCGCGCCGAAGGCGGCGGTGTACTCGCGCAGCACCTCCGGCGTGTCGCGCTCGGGATCGACACTGACGAAGATCACCTGGAGGCGCTCGCCATCGGCCCCGAGCATCTGCCTGACCTCGGCAGCGCGGATCAATGCCGACGGGCAGATGTCCGGACACTGGGTAAAGCCGAAGAACACCATCACTGCCTTGCCACGGAAATCCGCCAGCGTGCGGGTGCGCCCGTCCGGATCGGTAAGGGAGAAATCGCTGCCGAAACGCGCACCGGTGATGTCGGTGGCGTTGAAGCTCGGGCCCTGCTGCCCACAGGCGGCAAGCAGGATCGCGCCGAGCGCGGCGACAAGGCCGCGAAGCAGTGCAGAGAAGGTCGATGAAGCCGGCATGTACAACTCCTTGTCTTGACCGTTCAGCGTCCGGCCTCGCCCGCGGTGACATCGGGCACCCCGGCCTGCGCCTCGGCATAGTGCAGACGGACCTGGCGGCGCGGCAGCGCGGCGATCTCGCCATCCTGGCTGAGCTGGGAAATGGTGCGCGATACGGTTTCCACCTTGAGGTCGGTGATCTCGGCAATGTCGCGCAGACGGGGCATGACCACGCAGGGGTCGGGCTGCCTGAGTCCGTTGCCGGCGAGGAAGCCGAGCAACCTGCGCACCCGCGCCGCTGCCTTGCCGCCGCGCAGCGCGAGCACGTCGGCCATGCGCCGCTCGGCCGTCGCCAGGGCCTGCAGGAGCTTGTGCTCGCGCTCGGCAGCTGGGGCCTGGTCGTGACTCCAGGCCTCCAGCACCGAGGGCATCAAGGCTACCGCGGTATAGGTGTAGCGGCCCAGCAGCAGGGTTTCGGCGCCGATGACGTCGCCCACCCTGGCCAGGCCACCGAACTCGCGCTCGCCATCGCACTCGCGATCGAGACGCACCACCCCGCAGACCACCCGCCACGCCTGGCCAGTATCGCCGGCGCAGAAGACGGTCTCCCCGCGTCCGACGTGGATGCAGGAGGTCTGCGCCGCGGTGCGCCCGTCCACGCATGAGGTAAGGGACCGGAGCGCCGGTCCTGTCGCTACTGTGTCCATGAAAACTGTCCGCCCTGAGGTCGATTGCCGACTGCTGGAGCCTGTCCGCACGAGGCGGCAGGCACTGCCTTGCAGGCCGTCGCGGGCCGTCTCCCGCACTCCTGAAGGAGCGCGGCGGCAAGGCCACTGGCGACGACGGAGTCAGCTCAGGCGTGGCGGAGCCCGCGGCGCGGGCAGGACGACATCCGTCGGGCCCATCCGCAGCGGCACCCCGCTCAGCGGCAGTTGCTGCTGCGGCGAGGGCGATGCGGTATCGACGGCGGGCAGCGCCGCGGCCAGCGCGAAGCTGCCGGCATGGGCGGCGCAATAGGGACAGGCTTCGGCGAAAGCCTGCAGATCGGTCTGCGGATCGACTTCGGCCGCGGTGAGCGGGTTGACGTACTTCATGCCCGCAGCAGTACACACCTCCACCCAGCCGTCGATCTGTCCGCTGGCAAGCAGCGCACGACTGATCGTCGGCGTGAGCGCGCCGAGCAGCACTGCGAACAGTGCCAGCCAGGCGGTCAGACGAAGGCGGCGCAAGCTGAAGGGCATCGGCAAACCCGTGATCGGCAGGGAGGGCGACGAGGGCCGCGACAGGCACGACCTCATCATCGTGGAGTGGATTCTAGGGAGCGCACCCACCCCCTGCCATGATCCAGATCAATATTGATCCAGATCAAAAAACGCCGGCATCAGCCCAGCCACACCCGCGCATTGCGGAACATGCGCTGCCACGGCGAAGCGTCCGGGCTGGCATTCACCAGCGCCTGCGGCGCCCACGACATCTGCACTGTGCGCGCGGTGCGCTCGGGGTGCGGCATCATGATGGTGAAGCGCCCGTCGGCAGTGGTGAAGCCGGTCAGCCCGTCCGGCGAGCCGTTGGGGTTGAACGGGTAGCTCACCGCCGGCGCGCCGAGGTTATCCACGTAGCGCAGCGCCGCCAGCGCCTGCTGGCGGGCGGCCTCGTCCCTGAACACCGCCCTGCCCTCGCCGTGACTGACGACGATGGGCATGCGGCTGCCGGCCATGCCGGCGAGCAGGATGGAGGGCGACTCGGTGACCTCGACCATCACGAAGCGCGCTTCGAACTGTTCGCTGCGGTTGCGGTGGAAGGTGGGCCAGTGCTGCGCACCCGGGATGATGGGTGCGAGGTGCGCCATCATCTGGCAGCCGTTGCACACCCCCAGCGCGAAGGTGTCGGTGCGCGCGAAGAAGGTCTCGAACTGGCTGCGCAGCGCGTCGTTGAACAGGATGGACTTCGCCCAGCCCTGCCCCGCTCCGAGCACGTCGCCGTAGGAGAAGCCACCGCACGCGGCCAGACCGTGGAAGTCGGCCAGCTGCACACGGCCGGCCTGCAGGTCGGACATGTGCACGTCGAAGGGCGCGAAGCCGGCACGCTCGAAGGCGGCGGCCATCTCGGCGTGGGAGTTCACCCCCTGCTCGCGCAGGATCACCACCTTGGGGCGGGCACCCGCATTGATGAAGGGTGCGGCCACGTCCTCGGTGACGTCGAAGCTGGTGTGCACCGACAGGCCCGGGTTGGCGGCATCGGCCAGGGCGTCGAACTCCTCCTGCGCGCAAACGGCGTCGTCGCGCAGGCGGGCGATGCGGTAGCTGGTCTCGCTCCAGGTCTGCAGCAGTTCGGCGCGCGGCGCGGCAAAGAGCAGCTTGCCGTTGCGCCACAGGCGGATCTCGTCGCGCTCGTTGGGTTCGCCGATGAAGTGGTAGCTGAGGCCGGCGGCGCGCAAGGTTTCGGTGATGCGGCTGCGCTCGTCGCGGCGGATCTGCACCACCGCGCCGAGTTCCTCGGCGAACAGGGCCGCCAGGGCGCTGTCGGTGAAGCGCCCCTTGAGGGTATCGGGTTTCTTTTCCAGGCCATCGACGTCGTTCATGTGCGCGTCGTAGCTCACCGTATCCAGGGTCAGCGACACCCCGCAGCGCCCGGCGAAGGCCATCTCGGCGACGGTGGCGAACAGACCGCCGTCGGAGCGGTCGTGGTAGGCGAGCAGCAGGCCGTCGCGCCGCAGTTGCTGGACGGCGCCGAAGAAAGCCTTGAGCTGGGCGGCATCGACGTCCGGGGCGTGCTCGGCCACCGAATTCCAGGCCTGCGCCAGCACCGAGCCGCCGAGGCGGTTCTTGCCATTGCCCAGATCGATCAGCAGCAACTCGGTTTCCACGCCTTCGGGCAGCTGCAGCTGCGGGGTAAGCGTGTTGCGGATGTCGCGCACCGGGGCGAAGGCGGTGGCGATCAGCGACAGCGGCGCGACCACCTGCTTGTCCTCACCATCATCCTGCCAGGCAGTGCGCATCGACAGCGAGTCCTTGCCGACCGGGATGGACAGGTCGGCGGCAATGCAGAATTCCGACACCGCCTTGACGGTGTCGTAGAGCCTGGCGTCCTCGCCGCGGTGGCCGGCGGCGGCCATCCAGTTGGCGGAGAGCTTCACGTCACCCAGTTCGCCGATGTCGGCGGCGGCGATGTTGGTGATCGCCTCGCCGATCGCCATGCGCCCGGAGGCCGGCGCATCGACACAGGCCAGCGGGGTCCGCTCGCCCATCGCGAAGGCTTCGCCATTGAAGCCGTGGAAGCTCATCGCGGTGACGGCGACGTCGGCGACCGGCACCTGCCAGGGGCCGACCATCTGGTCGCGCGCGGTCATGCCGCCCACCGAGCGGTCGCCGATGGTGATCAGGAAGTTCTTGCTGGCCACCGCCGGCATGCGCAACACGCGGCGGCAGGCCTCGCCGACATCGATGTCGGTGAGGTCGAAGGGCGGCAGATGCACGGCGCGGCGCGACACGTTGCGGGTCATCTTCGGCGGCTTGCCGAGCAGCACCTGCATGTCCATGTCGACCGGCTTGTTGCCGAAGTGGCGGTCGCTGACGGTGAGGTGGCCGTCGGCCGTGGCGGTGCCGAGCACCGCGAAGGGGCAGCGTTCGCGTTCGCAGAAGGCGCGGAACATCTCCAGCGACTCCGGCGCGATCGCCAGCACGTAGCGCTCCTGCGATTCGTTGGACCAGATCTCGCGCGGGCTCATGCCCGGCTCCTCGATGTGCACCTCGCGCAGTTCGAAATGCGCGCCCAGACCGGCGTGATCGGCCAGCTCCGGCATGGCATTCGACAGGCCGCCGGCGCCCACGTCATGGATGGCGATGATCGGGTTCTTGTCGCCCTGCTGCCAGCAGGCGTCGATGACTTCCTGGCAGCGGCGCTGGATTTCAGGGTTGCCGCGCTGCACCGAGGCGAAGTCCAGATCCGCCGCGTTGGTGCCGGTGGCCATCGACGAGGCGGCCCCGCCACCGAGGCCGATCAGCATGCCCGGACCACCGAGCTGGATCAGCAGCGTGCCCGGCGGGAAGGTCGGCTTCTCGGATTGCTGCGCCTGGATGTTGCCGAGCCCGCCGGCGATCATGATCGGCTTGTGGTAGCCGCGCACCTCGCCCTGCACTGCCTGCTGGAAGGTGCGGAAGTAGCCGGCAAGGTTGGGGCGGCCGAATTCGTTGTTGAAGGCCGCCGCACCGATCGGCCCTTCGATCATGATGTCGAGCGCCGAGGCGATGCGCTCCGGCTTGCCGTAGGGCTTCTCCCAGGGCTGGGTAAAGTCCGGGATCTCCAGGTTCGACACCGAGAAGCCGGCCAGACCGGCCTTGGGCTTGGAGCCGCGCCCGGTGGCGCCTTCGTCGCGGATCTCGCCACCGGCACCGGTGGCCGCGCCCGGGAAGGGCGAGATCGCGGTGGGGTGGTTGTGGGTTTCGACCTTGGCGAGGATGTGGGTGCTCTCCTCGCGGAAGCGCCACTGGCCGTCGGCGTCGGGGTAGAAGCGGTCGACGGTGGCGCCTTCGATCACCGAGGCATTGTCCGAATAGGCCACCACGGTGCCCTGCGGATGGGCCTTGTGGGTGTCCTTGATCATGCCGAACAGGCTCTTCCCCATGGCCCGGGCGTCGATCACCCAGTCGGCATTGAAGATCTTGTGGCGGCAGTGCTCGGAGTTGGCCTGCGCGAACATCATCAGCTCGACGTCGGTGGGGTTGCGCCCCATGCGCACGAAGTTGTCCACCAGGTAGTCGATCTCGTCCTCGGAGAGCGCCAGGCCGAGTTCGCCGTTGGCCACTTCCAGCGCCGCACGGCCGCCGCCGAGGATGTCCACGGTGGTCAGCGGCTGCGGTTCGTAGTGGTGGAAGAGCGCCTCCGCCGCATCCACGGCGGGCAGCACCGACTCGGTCATGCGGTCGTGCAGCAGGGCGAGCACTGCCGCGCGCTGGGCATCGTCGAGCGGCTTGTGCGCCAGCGTGAAGGCGGTGCCGCGTTCGATGCGGACGATCTTGTCGAAACCGCACTGACGGGCAATGTCAGTGGCCTTCGACGACCACGGCGAGATGGTGCCCAGGCGCGGCACCACCACCAGCAGTTCACCGACCGGCGCCTCCACACTGGCCGGCAGGGCGCCGAGCAGGTCGATCAGGCGGGCGCGCTCACCGGCATCGAGGGCATCGGCAAGTTCGACGAAGTACCAGTGTTCGGCGCTGACGCCCTTGCACTTGGGCAGCACCTCGCCAAGCGAGCGCTGGAGACGTTGGAGGCGGGAATCGGACAGCGCCGCAGCGCCACGCAGCTTGAGGATTTCGGTCATTTGATCGACTGGGAGGAAGGACGCACGAGCCGGCTCGCCGGCGCTCGCTCTGACCCCTGGAGGCCAGAAGCGGAATTATACCCGAGCGCGGGAGCGCTCCCAGCCGCGGATCTTCAGCGCGCTGCAGCCTGCGCCGAAGAAGAGACCAGATCGACGATCTTGCCGTCGCCGCCACGCTCGTCGTCGGACTCGATATGCCCCTCTCCGGTGCGCTCCAGACGCCCCTCGATGGTGGCCCCGCATTCGAGCTGCAGCTGGCTGTAGGTGATGTTGCCGGAGACGCGGGCATTCGACTGCAGTTCGAGGAAGTGCTCGACTTCGATGTCGCCGGACACCGCGCCGTTGACCACCGCATCGTAGACCTTCACCCGCCCCTTGATGCTGCCCTTGTCACTGAGCACCAGCAGGCCGTTGGCGCCTTCCTTGTTGATCACGTTGCCTTCGATGCGCCCGTCGACACGCAGGCCGCCGGAGAAGACCACGTCACCGACGATCTCGACGTTGTCGGCAATCAGACTGGAGAGCTTGGTGACCTCGATGGACTTGGCGTGCGGTTTCTTGCGGAACATGATGCGCTTCTCCCGGTAGATGGCGGTGCACGGTTTCAGCGAGCCCTGCGTGCGCCGTCGGAATGTGAAGTATAGAAGCCCAGTTCGTGATTGAGGCGGCTGACCTGCTCATTGAGCTCGCCGACCTGACGTTCGAGCTCGCCGCGGGTGGCGCGCTCCATTTCGAGCTGGACACGATACTGATCGAGTTCGATGCGCAACTGGCCGTTGTCGTGTTCGAGCTCGGCCAGGCGGGCCGCCGGCGCAGCGCTGTCGACGACGTAACGCAGCGCCAGCCCGGCGAGCGCGACCACCACCGCGAACACCAGCCCCAGCAGCGCAAGCTTGCGCAGGCGCTGGCCAGGGGCCAACTCAAACGCGGTTGCTGTCAGGCGACGGGTGGAAAAGCCATTGAAGAAGGCCATCGGCGCTCAGGAGCCCGCCCGCACGAGGTAGTGCTTGGGGTCAACATGGCTGCCGTTGCGCATCACTTCGAAATGCAGATGCGGGCCGGTCGACCGCCCCGTCGAGCCCACCGCGGCGATGCGCTGTCCTGGCATGACCACGTCGCCGACGCGCACGAAGAGCCTGGAAGCGTGGGCATAGCGGGTCAGCAGGCCGTTGCCGTGATCGATTTCCACCATGTTGCCGTAATCACGGTTGTAAGCAGCGAACTTGACCCGTCCTCCGGCACTGGCGAGGATGGGTGTACCGGTCGGTGCCGGAAAGTCCACCCCGGTATGGCGGGCCAGCCTGCGGGTAAAGGGATCGAGGCGATTGCCGAAACCCGAGGTGATCGGACGCCCCTCAACCGGAACCCGGCTGGGGAAGGCCATGTGCTGAAGATTGCGTTCGGTGGCGGCACGATCGACAAGACTGAACGCCAGGTCAATGCGATCAAGCTGGTTTTCGAGTGCGGCAAGACCGATGCCGAAGTCGCCAACGGAGCCAGCTTGCGCGGCCTCATCAACGGTAAGGCCCACGGCCGGCACCAGCGGCCCGCCTGCTCCGGCACGCGCCGGAGCGGCACTGCCACGCGCGGTGGAGGCGGCGCCCTTGCCTGTGGCCGCGGGTGCGATCTGCTCTTCGAACTCCTGCAACACGCCTACGCGCTTGGCCAGCGTGGAGGCCTCGCTCTCAAGGCGGATCAGGCGGCCGGCGAGTTCGCCGACGCGATCCACCAGCACCCGCCCCTCGGCATGATCCAGCGTCACCGGCACGGCCTCGACGCCGCCACTGGCAAGCTCGGGCGCAGGGGCAGCCATGCGATAGCCGATTGCCATACCGCCGCCCAGCACGCCAAGCAGCACGGCACCCAGCGCCAGCCCCAGCATACGCGCACTGAGCGTATGCGTTCTGGAACGTGTCAGACCACCCGTGGAAAGAATGACAAACGCCATTCCCTAACCTCCTTGATGTCTCCCCACCCCTCCTGCAAGAAGCAGGCCGGAAGCCTTTCGGGGAGCATGACATGCGTACCGCGCTACCGCCCGGATGTCATCCGGAATAGCGGTATTGGCCGCATTTCATTTGCTCGAACACAAAAACGCGCCGAGTGTAACACTATTTATTACTAACGGTATTGATCAAAACAGACTTGAGGCTGGAATGCAGAACGGCGGCCAGGGCCGCCGTTCATTGATGCATCGCACAATCAGGACTTGCCGTGCGCCGCCAGCTTGAGCCAGGTATCGACAACCGTATCCGGGTTCAGCGAGATGGTCTGAATGCCCTCGTCCATCAGCCATTCGGCAAAATCGGCATGGTCCGACGGCCCCTGGCCGCAGATGCCGACGTACTTGCCCAACCTGTTGGCGCTCTGGATGGCCATCGACAGCAACTGCTTGACCGCCGGATCGCGCTCGTCGAAGGCGTGCGCCACCAGACCCGAGTCGCGGTCCAGGCCGAGGGTGAGCTGGGTCAGGTCGTTGGAGCCGATGGAGAAACCATCGAAGTACTCCAGGAAACGGTCGGCGAGGATGGCGTTGGAGGGGATCTCGCACATCATGATCAGCTTGAGATCGTTCTCGCCGCGCTTCAGGCCATGCTCGGCAAGCAGATCGACCACGCCGGCAGCCTCTTCGAGGTTGCGCACGAAGGGGATCATGATCTGCACGTTGGTCAGGCCAAGCTCGTTGCGCACCTTCTTCATCGCCGCCACTTCCATCTCGAAGCAGTCGCGGAAGCTGTGAGCGATGTAGCGCGAGGCGCCGCGGAAGCCCAGCATCGGGTTCTCTTCCTCGGGCTCGTAGATCTCGCCGCCGAGCAGCTTGCGGTACTCGTTGGACTTGAAGTCGGACATGCGCACGATCACCGGCTTCGGATAGAAGGCCGCGGCGATGGTGGCCACGCCTTCGACCAGCTTCTCGATGAAGAACTGCTTGGGCGTGGCGTAGCCGCGCGAGCGGCGCTTGATCTCGTCGCGCAGGCTGGCCGGCACCTGACCGAGGTCGAGGATGGCCTTCGGGTGGATGCCGATCATGTTGTTGATGACGAACTCCAGGCGCGCCAGGCCGACACCGCCGTTGGGGATCTGCGCGAACTCGAAGGCGAGTTCCGGATTGCCCACGTTCATCATGATCTTCACCGGGATGTCGGGCAGGTTGCCCATGTCGGTGGTGATGACCTCAAACTCCAGCTTGCCGCGGTAGACGTAGCCGGTATCACCTTCGGCGCATGACACGGTGACCGCGTCGCCCTCTTCCAGCACCTCGGTGGCGTTGCCGCAGCCGACGATGGCGGGGATGCCGAGCTCACGGGCGATGATCGCCGCGTGGCAGGTGCGCCCGCCGCGGTTGGTGACGATGGCCGACGCACGCTTCATCACCGGCTCCCAGTTGGGGTCGGTCATGTCGGTAACGAGGATGTCGCCGGCCAGCACGCGGTTCATCTCGGAGGCGTCCTTGACCACGCGCACGGTGCCGGCCCCGATCTTCTGGCCGATCGCGCGGCCGTGGGTGAGCGCCTTGCCGTACTGCTTGAGGCGGTACTTCTGCATCACATGACCGGCGGACTGGCTCTTCACCGTTTCCGGGCGCGCCTGCAGGATGTAGAGCTTGCCGTCGCCGCCGTCCTTGCCCCATTCGATGTCCATCGGGCGGCCGTAGTGCTGCTCGATGATCACCGCGTAGCGGGCCAGCTCCAGCACGTCCTCGTCGGTGAGCGAGAAACGGGTGCGGTCGGCTTCCGCCACATCCACGGTGCGCACCGACTTGCCGGCCTCGGCCTGCTCGGCGAACACCATCTTGATCAGCTTGGAACCCAGGTTGCGGCGCACCACGGCCGGGCGCCCCTGTGCCAGGGTGGGCTTGTGCACGTAGAACTCGTCCGGGTTTACCGCGCCCTGGACGACGGTCTCGCCGAGACCGTAGGAGGCGGTGATGAACACCACGTCGGAGAAGCCGGATTCGGTGTCGATGGTGAACATCACCCCCGAGGCCCCGGTATCCGAGCGCACCATGCGCTGCACGCCGGCCGACAGTGCCACCTCGGCGTGGGCGAAGCCCTTGTGCACGCGGTAGGAGATGGCGCGGTCGTTGTACAGCGAGGCGAACACTTCCTTCATCGCGTGAAGGATGTTGTCGTAGCCGTGGATGTTGAGGAAGGTCTCCTGCTGGCCGGCGAAGGAGGCATCCGGGAGATCTTCCGCGGTGGCCGAGGAGCGCACCGCGAAGCTGCCTTCGCCTTCGGCGGTGATCCTGTCGTAGGCCGCACGGATCTCGTGTTCGAGCTGTGCCGGGAAGGGGGTATCGACGATCCACTGGCGGATCTGCGCGCCGGTGCGGGCCAGCGCATCGACGTCATCCACATCCAGCGCGGCCAGTGCGGCCTCGATGCGCTGCGCCAGGCCGCCGTGGGCGAGGAACTCGCGGTAAGCGGCGGCGGTGGTGGCAAAGCCTCCCGGCACGCGCACGCTGGCCGGCAGCTGGCTGATCATTTCACCCAGGCTTGCGTTCTTGCCGCCGACTTCTTCGACGTCGGTCATGCGCAGCTCAGTGAAGGGGATGACGTAGCGGGTCATTGATTGGCCTTCCGAAATTGTTGGGGAGAAAGCAAAATAGAGGTGGAAGTTTAACCAATTTTGCTGCCCTGCCGCATCAGCGGGTTTGCCCCAATCCCCAAAGTGGTGCTCACGCACCACCCGCGACCATGCCCGACACCCCGCCCCGCACCGTATTCTTCATCTCCGACGGCACCGGCATCACTGCCGAAACGCTCGGCCACAGCCTGCTCGCCCAGTTCCCCGAGGCCAATTGCCGCCAGGTGCGGATTCCCTTCGTGGACGATCTCGACAAGGCCATCGACTGCGCCAGCCAGGTCCGCGAGGCCGCCCGCCAGGACGGCGTGCGCCCCATCGTCTTCAGCACCCTGGTAAATCCGGAGACGGTGGCCGGCCTGCGCCAGGCCGACGCGCTGTTCATCGATCTCTTCGAGCAGTTCATCGGCCCCCTGGAAACCGAGCTCGGCCAGCGCTCCACCCACGCTGTCGGCCGCTTCCACGGCATTGCCGACAGCAACGGCTACATGGCGCGCATCGAAGCGATCAACTTCGCCATGGCCCACGACGACGGCATCTCCTCCGACGGCGAGCTCGCCGAGGCCGACGTCATCCTGGTCGGCGTGTCGCGCTCGGGCAAGACCCCCACCAGCCTCTATCTGGCGGTGCAGTTCGGCGTCAAGGCCGCCAACTACCCGCTGATCCCGGAGGATTTCGAGCGCAACAAGCTGCCCGGCGAACTGCACCGCTACCGCAGCAAGCTGTTCGGGCTCACCATAGCGCCCGAGCGCCTCGCGCAGATCCGCCAGGAACGCCGACCGGACAGCCGCTACGCCTCACTGGAGAACTGCCGCTACGAGATCGACGCGGCGCAGAAACTGATGCGCCGCGAGAACATCCGCTGGCTGGAGTCGACCGCCAAGTCGATCGAGGAAATCTCCGCCACCATCCTGCAAGCCGTGCGCCTCAACAAGCCCGGCTACTGACACAACGCCAACGCAACGGAACACCACAGCCATGAAAAGAACGCGCCTCAAGCGCCGTGGCGGCCTCGGCCGCGACACCGAAGAACTGATCCGTCTGGCCGGCGGACTCGCCCAGTCGGGCAGCCGCGCGGAGGATCGCTACTGGGAGAACGGGCTCGCCACGGCCATCGACGAGCTGCTTGCCGACAGCGACGAGGACACCCTCGGCGCTGCCCTCGACCACCTCTACGGCAGCGATCCGCGCGCCTACGACGAACTCGCCGACTTCATCGAATCGCGCGCCGAAACCGCGCAGACCGGCGACGACGCCCACGACATCCTGCTGATCGCCGCGCCGGTGCTGGCGTGGTCGCGCTACAGCATCCCCGCGGCGACCATTGCGCCGGCCATCCTCGCCAACCTCAAGGTCCACCTGCAGGCCCACGTCCTCGCCGACCGCGTGCGCGTCGCCGTCGCCGACTTCCTCTTCAGCCCGGACCAGCTGCCGCAGGGCTACTGCGCCACTGCCGAGCTCGCCGGCGTCCTCGGACGCGCCGCCCTGGCCGGCCAGGACGTGCATGTGCCGAGCGAGGAAATGCCGGAGACCACCCATTTCCTCTCCGACACCCGCTACCTCCTCGCCGCTGTCGCGGCGCCGCGCGGCGCCGCCATCTTCCGCTGGCAGGAACCCGGCGCCAGCCGCGACCAGGCCCATGCGCAGTGGCGCGCCCAGGGCGGCGCCTGCCTGACCCCGCTGCTGCCCGGCTGCGCGCTGGAGGTGGTGCTGCCGGAAACCTACTTTGCCGCCAGCCGCAACGCCGACCGCGACAGCCGGCCATACTCGATCCGCGCCTCGGTGGCCTTCCTGGGTACCGCGCTGGGCACCCCGGCCGCCGGACTGCGGGCGGTGATCGCCCCCTTCCACGACCAGCATCTGGAGGAGTACCGCATCGGCTTCACCCGCCAGGGTCAGGACCAGGTCGTCCATGGCGTGGTCTGGCCGCTGCTCGGCGCCGAGGACGAAACCACCGACTGCGTGGCGCAGATCGAGGGCGTGCTGCGCGAATGCGGCGTGAACGAGGTGATCTTCCTCGACCACCGCTTCCCGCTCGAATACTGCGACGACTGCGGCGTGCCGATGTACCCGTCGCCGGAAGGCGAAGTCGTACATGCGGAGATGCCCGAGGACGACACCGAGCACATCCCCCGCCACCTGCACTGAGGGAGCCTCCGATGAGCCGCGAGATCGACAGGCCGGACGCCGAATGGCGCGCCCTGCTGAGCCCCGAGCAGTATCACGTGACCCGCGAACGCGGTACCGAACGCCCGTTCACCGGTGCCTACTGGAACCGCTGGGAGGCCGGCCGCTACCAGTGCGTATGCTGCGGCGCCGAGCTCTTCGATGCCGCCGACAAGTTCGATGCAGGTTGCGGCTGGCCGAGCTTTTCGGCCACCACCGCGGCCACGGCTATCGAGGAGCGCGAGGACCGCAGCCATTTCATGGTGCGCACCGAAGTGCTGTGCCGGCGCTGTGGCGCCCATCTCGGCCACGTCTTCGACGACGGCCCGCCGCCCACCGGGCTGCGCTACTGCATCAACTCGGCAGCGCTGCGCCACGCCCCGGAGGGCAAGGACGCTTAACCCGGCAACGAAATACGCTATTCCGTTCGCCCTGAGCCCTTCGGCTACGCTCAGGAGAGCCTTGTCGAAGGGCGTTCGTGCCGACTGGGCTTCGACAGGCCCGAACGGTATTTGATTGCCGGGTTAATAACCCTTGCCTGGCCCCTGCACGCGGACGACAAAGCGCGCGATCGCCTCGATCACCGCCTGCGGCTGATCGCGGTGCGGGGAGTGGCGACAGTCGGCCAGCGCCAGCAGCTCGGTATCGGCAACGTGCTCGGCAATCACCTCGATCTGCCGCAGGGTGGCGTATTCATCGTCCTCGCCCTGGATGGCGAGCACCGGGCAGGCAATTGCGGCAAGTTCGTCGACAATGTTCCAGGTGCGGAACGCCGGCATCTGCCAGGTATCGTTCCACGACAGGAAGACCCCGTCGGGATCGTCGTGAAAACGCCCCAGGCGGGCGCGCAGGTCGGTCAGCTCCCACATCTCGCGGGCCTTGCGGATGCCGGCGAGGGTGATGTCCTCGACGAACTCGTGCGGTGCCATCGCCACCACCCCGCGCACCCGCCGGCGCGCCCGGGCAGCGTGGATGAGGGCAATCGAACCGCCATCCGAATGGCCGATCAGCACCGGATCGTGGATCCCCAGCGCATCGAGCAGCGCCGGCAGTGCATCGAGGGCCTCGACATGCAGGTAATCGGTACCGCGCGCCTCGCCCTGGCGCACCGTGGAGCGGCCATAGCCGTAGCGCGAGTAAAGCAGCGCCGCACAACCGGTGGCAGCCGCCACACGGGCAGGAAAATCCCGCCACATGTCGATGCAGCCCAGGCCCTCGTGGAGGAACACCAGCACCGGCGCGTCATCGCGCAATGGCGCAATCCAGCGCGTCTCCAGGCGATGCGTGCCGACGGTGACGAAACGCAGCGCCTGGGGCAGCGCCAGACCGTCCTCCGGCAACAGCGTCGGGCGCATCAGTGCTCGCCCCCGTCCGCGGCGAGGAAGCTGCGCACCAGTTCGATCTGCGCATCGTCCATCAGCATCGGCGCGTGTCCGACATCGTCGATCTCGGCCAGTTGCGCACACGCGCCGCGCGCGCCCATGGCCTGATGGGTACTGCGTTCGAGGAGATCGGAGTGCGCGCCGCGGATGGCCAGCGTGGGGCAGGCAATGCGCTCGTACACCGGCCACAGGTCGACATCGAGCAGCACCGGCGCCTGGCGGAAGGCATCGCCGATGCCGGGATCGTAGATCATCGCGAAGCCGCCTTGCTGCGGGCGCACCGAATAGGCCGTGAGGTGCTTCCACTGCTCGTCGGTGAGCGGCCCGAAAGGTGCGCTGACCTCGCGGATATAGGCTTCCGCGGCCTCCATGGACGGGAACAGCGGCGCCCGCCCGACGTACTCGCCGATACGGCGCAGCGCAGTGGCGGTGATCAGCGGACCGACGTCGTTGAGCACCAGACGGGTGATCGGCGTGTGCGGCTGGCTGGCGATCAGCATGCCGATGATGCCGCCCATCGATGTACCCACCCAGTTCACGCTGTCCACCTCCAGGCGGGCCAGCAAGGTGATCATGTCGCCGACATAGAGCGGAAAACCATAATCGCCCTTCACGCCCAGCCAGTCGCTGCGTCCGCGCCCGACCACATCCGGGCATACCACCCGGTACTCGTCGGCCAGCGCACGGGCGAGATAATCGAAATCGCGCCCGTTGCGGGTCAGCCCGTGTACGCAGACCACCACCCGCGGATTGCGCGGATCGCCCCACTCGGTATAGGCCATGCGGTGCAGGCCATGCGGGCCCAGGCATTGCACGGACTTTTCGCGCATGCCGTGAAATGGCCGGCTGGGTGCCGGCAGCGGGGCAAAAAGACGTTTCAGTGCGGCAAGCAGGCTCATCGCTGGGGCCATGGCAAAGGACACCCGGAGAGTCTATCAGCGTCCATGCCAGTAGCGCCGCCGCACGCTGCGCTGGGCTTCGATCTGCCAGCCGCCGGCGTCCATGCGCAGGCGCAGCGCGCCATCGCGGTCGGTGCGCCAGTCGCGTGCTGCGGCAGCCTGCCAGCGCGCCTGCACCTCGGGATGCGGATGACCGAAGCTGTTGCGATAACCCACCGAGTAGATCACCGCCTGCGCGCCGATGGCGTCCACCAGCGCCGGCAGGGATGAACTGCGGCTGCCGTGATGCGGCGCCACCACCACCGTACTGCGCAGCGCCTCGCCCTCACGGGCGAGCATCTCGCGCTCGGCAGCGCGCTCGATGTCGCTGCTCACCAGCAGCGCCATCCCGCCGGCGGCAACCTGCAGCACGCAGGAATTGTCGTTCTCGCGGCGCATGCGCGGACGCTCCATGTCCGGATGCAGCACCGCAAAGCTGACCCCGTCCCACTGCCAGCGCTGTCCGCTGCTGCAATGCGTGAACGCCACCTCCGGGTGCGCTGCAAGGGGATGACCGGGGAGCAGGCTGCCGAGCAACCCGGCAACCGGCAACTCTTCGAGCACGCTCGCCACACCGCCGGCATGGTCGGCATCGCCGTGGGAGATCAGCAGGCGGTCGAGCGCGCGTACGCCGATGGCGTTGAGATAAGGCAGCACCACACGCTCGCCGGCATCGGCCCCCTCCCCATAGGGCGGGCCAGCGTCGAGCAGCAGGTCGTGGGTGGCGGTCTGCACATGGATGGCCTGCCCCTGCCCGACGTCGAGCACGGTGGCGACAAAGGCGCCCGGCGGCGGGCGCGGCGGTGCCCACCACAGCAGCGGCAGCAGTGCCAGCACGCCGGCCAGGCGCGCGGGCGTGCCGCGCGGCAGCAACAGCCAGGCCACACCGGCGAGGGCCGCCGCGGTCAGCCAGGGCGGCGGTGCAGCCTGGCGATGAAACGCAAAGGGCAGCCCGGCAAGCCACTCCAGCGCCATCATCATCACAGCGGTCAGCGCATGGGCAAGGTGCAGCAAGGCCTCCACCGGCAGCACCGCGGCAACCAGGGCCAGCGGCGCGATCGCAAAGCTGACCAGCGGGATGGCAAGCGCGTTGGCCAGCGGCGATACCAGCGAGAAGGCCTGAAAGAGCACCAGCAGCGCCGGCACCAGTGCGACGGTGATGGCCAGTTGCACGCGCAGCGCCGCGCGCCAGCCGGAAAGCACCCCGGTGCGTCCGGAAAGCACCATCAGGATCACCGCCACGGCCCCGAAGGAGAGCCAGAAGCCGGCCCCCAGCACCGCCCACGGATCGATGACCAGAACCACCAGCAAGGCCAGCGCAAGCACCACTGCGGGGCGCAGCTGCCAGCCGCCGAGGAGCGCCAGCGCCACCACCGCCAGCATGCACAAGGCACGCTGCACCGGAACCCCCATACCCGCCAGCAAGGCATACGCGAAGGCGGCCAGCAGCGCCGCCAGCGCTGCCGCCCGCGGTGTTGCCAGGCGCAGCGCCAGGGTCGGCAGGCGGCGCCACAGTGCGGCAACCAGGCCGCCGGCAAAGAGCGCGACGAGGGAGACATGGAGACCGGAAATGGCCACCAGGTGATTGACCCCGACACGGCGGAAGACCTCCCACTGCGCACGCGGGATGGCGCGCTGATCGCCCACCGCGAGCGCGATCAGCATGCCCGCATAGGGCGCTTCGCCCAAGGTGTGGGCGAAGCGGGCGCGGATGTCATGGCGCCAGCCGTGCACGCGCGCCAGCATACCGCCTTCGCCCTCGCCGAGGAGGCGGTTGTCACCGCGGCGCACATAGCCGGTGGCGCGCACACCGCGCTCCAGCAGCCAGGCTTCGTAGTCGAAGCCGTGCGGATTGCTGAAACCGTGCGGGCGGCGCAGGCGCACCGTAAGAGTCCAGCGCTGCCCAGGGCGCAAGGCCGGCAGCTCGGCACCGCCGTACCATGAAAGCTGGATGCGCCGCGGCGCCGCCGCCTCGCCGGCATCGACGCGGAAAACGAAGCGCACGCCGTTGGGCAAGGTCTGCGGCAGTCCGTCGACGATGCCGTGAACCGTCACATCGCGCCCCTCCAGCGCCGCCGGCAGGCTGTCCGCAAGGCGCCACTCGGCGCGCACTCCGGTCCACGCCGCACCGGCAAGCAAGGCCAGCATCAGCCAGGATGCGCGCCGCCAGTACCCGCCAGCGCTGCCCCGGCGCACGCCCAGAAACTGCACGGCGGCAGCCGGCAGGGCGGCAAGGGCCAGCCAGGACAAGGGCAGCAGGGACGGCGCCTGCTGCTGCAGCCAGATCCCCAGGGCGAAGGCGATAATTGCAAAATGCATAAACCGATCATCCCCCCGCAGGCCGCCACGGGCAAGCCCCGCAGCGCCGCTGGCGGCAAGATGCGCTGTCCCGCTATGCCGGAAAACCTGGCTGTGGCAAAGTTGCGCGATAACATCCCCCTTTGCACAAGGCCGCAGTGCGAGCGTTGCAGCCGGCGCCGGGAGGGGAAAGGCGGATCGCATCTGCCGTGACAAGGCCGCGAGGAAGGAGACCGGGGTGAGCGACAGCAACGACGATCTACTGACTTTTGTCGACGAGGACCTGCCGCCCCCAGGCAGCAGCCGCGAATGCTGGCGGGTGCTGCTGGTGGACGACGAGCCCGACGTCCATGCGGCCACCCGCCTGGCGCTCAAGGGACTGCAGATCGAAGGCCGTGAAGTGGCCTTCGAGCACGCCTACTCGGCCGCCGAAGCGCGCCGCATGCTGGGTGCCGATGACGGTTTTGCCGTCGCCATCATCGACGTGGTGATGGAGAGCGACGACGCCGGCCTGCAGCTGGTCCGCCACATCCGCGAACAGCTGCGCAACCGTGCGTTGCGCATCATCCTGCGCACCGGCCAGCCCGGCTATGCGCCGGAGATCGACACCATCCGCCTGTACGACATCAACGACTACAAGACCAAGGCCGAGCTGACCCGCGTCCGCCTGTTCACCAGCGTCACCATCGCCATCCGCTCCTACGCGCAGATCCAGCAGCTCGAAGCGGGGCGCCACGGGCTCGAACTCATCCTCGCCGCCACCACCGAACTGGGCAAGCCGGCGGGCATGAACAAGTTCGCCGCCGGCGTCGTCACCCAGCTGTGCGCCCTGCTCGGCGTCGGCGAGGAAGGTCTGGTGTGCGCCGCGATGGGGGAGGCTGACAGACCGCCCTTCGTGCTCGCTGCCGCCGGCAGCTTCACCACGTGGATAGGGGTTGCGCTGAGCGAGATACCCGAACCACGGGTGCGCGAAGGGCTGGAACGCACCCTGCGCAGCCAGCGTCACAGCTTCGACGACGGCGCCTGCCTGTTCTTCAGCAACTCCCGCCAGCAGGCGCTGGCCGCCTTCGTCGACGTCCGCCGCCCGCTCAGCGACATCGAGCGCGGCCTGCTGGAAGTGTTCTGCAGCAACATCTCGGTGGCCTTCGAGAACGTCCAGCTCTATCTCATCATCAACGACCTGGCCTATGCCGACGCCCTGGTCGAACTGCCCAACCGCAACGCCTTCATCGCCTCCATCGCCGCCCGGGAGGCAGAGCAGGACACCGTTGCGCTGGTCGACCTGGACGGCTTTTCCGACATCAACAGCATTCTCGATGACAGCTTCGGCGATGCCGTGCTGCAGGTGGTGGCTCGCCGCCTGCGCGAATCCTTCCCCGCCAGCACCCGGGTAGCCCGCCTGGGCGGCGATCTGTTCGGCCTCCACGGGCCGGCGGCGGACATCACCCCGGTCAACATCGGCGCCGTCTTCGCCACCCCCTTCGTCTGCCAGTCCGGCGAGCCGCTGCGCCTGTCGGCCACCAGCGGTCTGGTGCGCATCGACGATGCGGCCCAGCCGGCGGTCGAGATCCTGCGCAATGCCGGCGCCGCGCTCAAGCAGGCGAAGAGCTTCCAGCGCGGCAAGGCGCTGTATTTCGAACCGGTGATCGCCGCGGCCGCCCGTGACCGCATGCACATGCTCAGCCGCCTGCGCGAATCCTTCTCGGCCGACCGTCTGTTCCTGCACTACCAGCCCCTGGTCGACCTGCGCGACGGGCGCATCGTCGGCGCCGAAAGCCTGCTGCGCTGGCGCACCGAGGACGGCACTTTCATTCCCCCCGACCGCTTCATTCCGCTGGCCGAGCAGTCCGGGCTGATGGTGGCCATCGGCGAGTGGGTGATGCGCACCGCGCTGAAGTGGCGTGCCGGCCTCAAGGGCACGGTCGACGAACGCTTCCGCGTCGCCATCAACGTCTCCCACGTGCAGTTCAGCGAACCCGATTTCGTCGCCGGCGTGCTGCGCATGCTCGCCGAAACCGGCGTTGCCGGGTACCAGATGGAGATCGAGCTCACCGAATCGGTCGCTGCCGAGAACACCAGCCGCATCGTGGACAAGCTCGGCGAACTGCGTGCCCAGGGCATTTCGGTGGCCATGGACGACTTCGGCACCGGCTACTCCTCGCTGAGCATTCTGCAGCGCCTGCGCCTCGACCGCCTGAAGATCGATCGCAGCTTCATCAGCGACGGCAACGACACCCACGAGCCTTTCGGCATCACCCGCACCATCATCAAGCTGGCCGCGCAGCTGCGCTTGCATACCATCGCCGAGGGCATCGAAAGCGAGGAGCAGCGCCAGGCCCTGCTCGATGCCGGCTGTGAGGAAGGCCAGGGCTACCTGTTCGCCCGCCCGCTGGCCGAGGAGGACTTCGGCCGCCTGCTTGCGGACGCGGTCGACGGGCGTTTCCGCCACCGCTGAACGACCATGCCCCTGCCCTCCCCGTTCAACAGCATGCGCCGCCGCGGCGTCCTTGCCGGCGCGCTGGCAGTGCTCGGGCTCATCGCCCTCGCCACCACCATGCGCACGCCCGCACCGGAAACGGTCGTCCTGCGCCTCGGGCACTACGCCAGCGCCGACCACCCCGCCCACACCGCGGCCATGCAGTTCGCCGCCGCCGTCGAAGAGCGCTCGGCGGGGCGCATCCGCGTCGAGGTCTTCCCGGACAACCAGCTCGGCAACCCGCCCGAACTGCTCGAGCAGAACATCGCCGGGATGATCGACATGAGCCTGCCCACCCAGGGCATCCTCGACAAGTACTCGCGCAAGTTCGCCGTGGTGATGCTGCCCTTCATCTTCCGCGACCACGACCACGCCCACGCGGTACTCGATGGTCCCTTCATGAACTGGGCAGGCAGCGACCTCGAAGCTCACGGACTGGTCTATCTGGCTAACTGGGAATGGGGCTTCCGCCATCTCACCAACAACCGCCGTCGCATCGAACACGCCAGCGACCTCGCCGGCCTGCGCATCCGCACCCCGCCGGAGATCCAGCTCCAGGCCACCGTCGAATCCCTCGGCGCGGAGGTCGTCACCATTTCCTTCCCACGCCTCTACGCAGCGCTCGCCGCGGGCGAGGTGGACGGCCAGGAAAACCCCCTCTCGGTGATCCACCACAACCGTCTCTACGAAGTCCAGCGCCACCTCGCCCTCACCCGTCACGTCTACAGTTCGATGGTCCATGTCATCAGCACGCGGACCTGGGCCCGCCTCACCCCGGCCGAGCGCGCAATGCTGCGTGAAGAGAGCCGGCGTGCGGGGCAGACGATGCGCGCGGCGATCCGTGCCGAGGAGGAGAGCCTGCTGGAACAGATGCAGGCCGCCGGCATGCAGGTCACCCGGCCGCCTGCCGAGGACTTCCTCCCCGCCGCACGCCTGGCCCACGCGCGCATCAACGCCTATGCAGGCAACGACTACGTCGCCACCTTTCTGCACATGGTCGACATGGGATACTGAACCATGCAGCTGCTGCCTGCCCTGCGCATCCTCCTCGGCTGTGCCGTCATGTTCCTCGCGGCGGGAAGCACCCACGCCGCCGTCGACGACATCAGCGACGACCCCGAAGTACTCGCCCTCCTTCCGCGCATCGTCCAGGGGGCGCCGAGCGGCGTCGGTGTCGAGCGCTACCACGTCATCCAGGCGGTCAACGCCTACATCACGCACATGCTCGGCTATTCGCGCGACGAATTGCTGGGGCGCAACATCCGCATGCTCTATCCCTCCGACGAGGCCTTCGAGCGCGTCGTGCGCAGCAAGTACGAGATGCGGCCGGATGGCGATCTCGTGCCGCTGGAGACACAATGGCGCCGCCGCGACGGCAGCCTCGTCGACGTCACCCTGATCGCCACCCCGCTGCGCCCCGACGACATCTCCGCGGGAGTGGTGTTCGCGGTCTTCGACATCAGCGACCGCAAGCAGGCCGAGGCCCATCTCGCGCAGCGCACGCGCGTCTTCATGGCCGCCCTGTCGACCTTCATCGTGATCCTGCTGGCGCTGATCATGTGGTTGAGCTACAGCCTGCGCCAGCGCCGCAGGGTGGTCGACGCCCTGCGCCGCGAGAACGCCGAGCGCCGCACCGCCGAACGCGCCTTGCAGGACAGCGAGGGCAAGCTGCGCACACTGATCGAGAACTTCCCCGGCACGGTGTTCCGCTGTCTCTACGACGACCACTGGACGGCGCTGTTCATGAGCAGCAAGGACGGGCATCATGCCGGCTACCCCACCGCTGAGTTCATCGACAACGCCGCCCGCTCAATGGCCAGTCTGGTCCACCCCGCGGACCACGCCCGGATTGCGGCAGTCATGCAGCAGGCAGCAGCAGGCAACGGCCGCTGGGAGCTCGAGTACCGCATCCTCCACCGCGACGGCGGCATCCGTTGGGTGGTGGAATACGGCACCACCGTGCGTGACGGACTGGGCCGTCCGGCCTATCTGGACGGCTTCATCCTCGACATCACCGCCCAGAAGGAAGCCGCCATGGAGGTCGAGCGCCAAGTGCAGGCGTTCTCGGTCCTCAACGACATCGCCGCGCGCAGCGCCCTCACCCTCGCCGAGCAACTCGCCATCGCCCTGCGCCTGGGGGCCGACTTCCTCAGCCTGGAGATGGCCGTGGTCTGCCGCATCGAGGCCCAGCGCTGCCGCGTCACCGCCATCCACGCCCCCCCCGACGGCGCGCTGGACATCGGCACCGAGCTCGACCTGGCGACCAGCTACTGTGACCTGGCGGTGAGCGCCGGCGGCCTGCTGGCAGTCGAGGCCATGGGCGCCTCGCCCTTCCGCGACCATCCGTGCTACCGGACTCTCGGGCTGGAAAGCTACATCGGCACCCGTCTCGAAGTCGGCGGCGAACTCCATGGCTGCCTCGGCCTGGCCGCGCACGCAGCACGCACAACGCCGTTCAGCGCCGGCGAGAAGTACTTCGTCGAACTGCTCGCGCGCTGGATCTCGGCGGCCATCGAGCGCGACCAGGCCGCCCAGCGCGTACGCCGGCTGGCCTACATGGTGCGGCACTCCAACGATGCCATGTTCCTCGTCCGCGACGGCCGCATCATCGACTGCAACGATGCGACCGTGGCGATGTTCGGGCGCCCCCGCGAAGGCATCACCGGCAGTACGCCGGAGGTACTGTCGCCACCGCTGCAGGGCGACGGCAGTTCTTCCGCACAACGCTCCGTCGCCTACCTCGCAGCGGCACTGCAAGGTCAACCGCAGCGCTTCGAATGGCTGCACTGGCGTGGAGACGGCACGCCCTTCGATGCCGAGGTGGCGCTCAGCAGCTTCGAGGAGAACGACGAACAGTTGGTGATCGGGGTCGTCCGCGACATCAGCGTGCGCAAGCAGCGCGAGCGCGAGGTCCTCGAACTCAACACCACCCTCGAAGCCCGCGTCGCCGAACGCACCAGCGAGCTCGCGAGCGCGCTCGACAACCTGCGCCGCACCCAGGGCGAACTGCTGCACAGCGAGAAACTGGCCTCGCTCGGCGCGCTGGTCGCTGGCGTCGCCCATGAGCTCAACACCCCGATCGGCAACGCGGTGACGGTGTCGACCACCCTGCTCGACGAACAGCGCCGCTTCAAGGAGCGCACCGCCGCGGGGCTCACCCGCAGCGCCTTCGAGGATTTCCTCGCCAGCGTCAATGAGGCAGGTTCCATCATCGAACGCAATCTCGCCCGCGCCGCCGAGCTGATCGGCAGTTTCAAGCAGCTTGCCGTCGACCAGACCAGCTATCAGCGCCGCGTCTTCGATCTGCGCGAAGTGGTGCAGGAAATCACCCTGGCGATGAAGCCGACCATCCGGCGCACGCCCTTCCGGCTTGTCGACGAGGTCCCCGAAGGCTTCCGGCTCGACAGCTACCCGGGACCGCTCGGCCAGGTACTGATGAACCTCATCAACAATGCCCTCATCCATGCCTTCGAAGGTCGCGACCACGGCACCATCACGCTCACCGCCGAACTGGCGGCGGAGGACTGGCTGGCGGTGAGCGTCAGCGACGACGGCTGCGGCGTGCCGGCCGAGAACCTCAAACGCATCTTCGACCCCTTCTTCACCACCCGCCTCGGCAAAGGCGGCTCGGGGCTCGGCCTGCACATCACCTACACCCTGGTCAGCGATCTCCTCGGCGGCCGCATCGAGGTCCACAGCACACCCGGCGCAGGCGCCCGCTTCACCGTGCATCTGCCGCTGTGCGCGCCGCTGCGTGCGCAGGCCTGAGGCACCGCTCTCCGTCCATCGATGCGCAAGAAGCTGCAGGCCTGGCTCCCCGACCGTCAAAGCATTCGCGGCAATCGCTGGCTACGCCCGTTTGCCGGCTCGCTGCTGCACCCGCGGTTGTGGCACCTGAATCGCCACTCCGCGGCCGGCGCGGTGGCCGTGGGGCTGTTCTGCGGCCTCATCCCCGGCCCCCTGCAGATGCTCGGCGCAGCCATCGCCTGCACCGTGCTGCGGGTCAATCTGCCCCTCGCCCTGCTCACCACGCTGTACACCAACCCGTTCACCATCGTGCCGCTGTATCTGCTCGCCTATGCCCTCGGCACCTTCGCCGTAGGCGGCAGCGTGGACGCCTTCACCCATCCGCCGGAAATGGCGGGGCTGGGGCTGGGAGCATGGATCGGCGCCCTCGCCGATTGGGTGGTGGGCCTGGGGCGACCGCTGGCGGTAGGGCTGCTGCTGCTCGCCGGCGGGCTGTCACTGGGCGGCTATCTGGCCGTCAAGGGGCTGTGGCGGCTATGGCTGATCCGCGCCTGGCGGCGGCGTGCTCAGAGGCGGTAGCAGCGCTCGCCGGCCAGCGCGTCGCTGCAGGTCACTGTGGCGGTGCGGAAGTTGAGATCCACGAACAGGCGGCAGTAGTGCTCGCCCTCGCGCCAGCCCATGTCCACGCTGGAATCGTTGGAGTAGTGCAGTTCGAAGCTGCCGCCGAAGGCCGGATGCGTGGAGCGCAGCCGCATCAGCGCCAGCAGGCGCTGCACCACGGCAGCGCTCACTGCCTCTTCCGCTTCGGCAAGCGTGTAGCGGTGGCGGTTGATGTCGCGCGCCTCGCCGCTCTGTGCCGGCAGTTCTGCGTCGTTGCCGCCAGCGAGCAGGCCGACGTAATAAACCTGCGGAATGCCGGGAGCGAAGAACTGCACCGCGCGCGCGGCGATGTAGGCATCCTCGTTGCGCTGCAGGGCATCGAAGAAGGTACAGGTGAGCTGGTAGATCGCCCCCACGCTATGCACGTTGGCGGCCAGCCGGCGCAGGATGGGGTCGGCGCTGCGCTCGGAGACATTGTTGATCACCGCCTCGATGTGATAGCGCGGCAGGATGTCCTCGACGTCGGGGATGCAGATGCCGTCATGAGTGTCGAGCACGGTGACCTGGTTGTGCGGGCACATGCGCAGCCAGGCCTTGAGGTAGTGGCTGTTGGCGTCGAACAGCGAATACAGCAGCAACGGCGGCAGCGCGAAGCCGTAGCACCACATGCCGCGCCGGGCGATGGCGTACTGCCAGCTGGGATGGTCGTGCACCTCCGGGAGGATGTCCACACCATGCGCCGCGGCAGTGGTACGGAACCACTCGAGGATGCGCCACACCTCGGGCTCGACCAGAAAGCAGCTGGTGCCGATCTGCTTGGTGGTGTAGCCGAAGGCGTCCAGGCGCAACAGCTTCACCCCGCGTGCGGCCAGACAGGCGATGTTGTCCGCCATCAGGCGGTAGGTCTGCGGGCTGCGGTAATCGAGGTCGATCTGACGCTCGGTGAAGGTGCACCACACCCGCCCGCGCCTGCCGTCGGCGAAGAGCACTTCACGGAAGGGCTCCTTTTCCTTGCGGATATGGATCTTTGCCAGATCGTCGGGGCCGATCTCGCCGAGCGCATCGACATCGACGAACAGCCCCGCGGAGGGCGATTCCGGACCGTGCAGGAGGTAGTCGCGGAACTCCGGCGCATCGTCGGCGAGGTGGTTGAGCACCAGGTCGAGACAGACGTCGTAGCGCTGCGCCAGCCCTTCCAGATCCGCCCAGCTGCCGAATGCGGGATCGATGGCCTGGTGGGTGAGCGGCGAGAAACCACCATCGGCGTTCGACGGAAAGGGCGGCAGCACATGCACGCCGCCCACCGCATCGCCGAGGTGGTGGTCGATGAAAGCTGCCAGATCGGCCAGCCCGCCGCCGATGCGGTCCGGATAGGCGATGAGTTGGACCGCGTTCCTCAGGGCCATCCGTCCCCTCTCAGAGCCGGAAGTGGCCGACTTCGGCGCGCAGGGTACGGGCCAGCGCCTCCAGGTGCTGGGCGGTACCCTCCGCCTCGGCCACCGTGGCGTTGTTCTCTTCGGCCATCTGCGCGATCTGCTCGACGTTGCGCGAGATGTCGTTGCTTGCCGCGCTCTGCTCGCGCAACGCACTGGAGATGTCGCTCACCGACTGCACCACGCCTTGTGCCCCGTTGCGGATCTCGTCCATCGCCTCACCCGCGCGGCGGGTCAGCTCCACCCCGTCGCGGACGCGCTCCACTCCACGGTTCATCGACTTCACCGCCTCGTCGGTACCGTGCTGAATGGCGTCGACCATGGTCGAAATCTCCTGCGTGGCGCCGCTGGTGCGCTCGGCGAGCTTGCGCACCTCATCGGCCACCACGGCAAAGCCGCGCCCGGTCTCGCCGGCACGCGCCGCCTCGATGGCAGCGTTGAGAGCAAGCAAGTTGGTCTGATCGGCAATCTCGCGGATCACATTGACGATGCTGGAGATCTCCTCCGACTTGCGTCCCAGGGTCTCGATGGTGGTCGCGGTGGCACCGACCTCACGGGCAATCAACTCCATCTCCGCAGCGGTGCGCTGCACCACCTGCGCGCCATTGTCGGAGATCTCGCCCGAACGGCTGGAGATGTTCTCCGCCTCACCGGCATGGCGGCCGATCTCGTCAATGCCGACGGTCATCTCCTCCACCGCCGCGGCCATGCTCGCCGCCGCTTCGCTCTGATGTGCGGAGCTGCGGCTGACTTCGGACGACGCCGTGGCCATCGCTGCGGCCGCCTCGCCGACCTCGTCGGCGCTGCGGCGCACACGCTGCATCACTGCGGCCATCGCCTCGGCCATGGCGTTGAAACGCTCGGCGGCATCCCGCAGCTCGTCGTTCGACGACAGGTGAATGCGGGTGCTCAGATCACCTTCGCCCAAACGCCCGGCGCCGGCCCCCAGCTCCGCCACCGAGCGCGCCACGGCGATGTAGAGCGCACCGAGAAAGTAGGCCAGCAAGGCCACCGCCAGCACAGAAATCGCCACCACCACGGTGAAGGTCCGCACCAGCCCCGCACGGCGCTCCTTGAGGAGGGCCTCGATGGTCGGCACGATCACCTCGGCGGACTGCTGGAAGGCCACATCGAGGGCCCGCGTACCGGCATCGAAGAACTCCACCGGGGCGAGTTCGAAACGTTCGTCGAGAATGTCGTCGATGACCCGTCCGCGGATCGACTCGACCGCCAGCGCCAGTTCCACCTTGAGATCGTCGAGCGCCTCCTGGCGCTCCGGGTTGGCATGCGCGGCACGTTCGAGGATTTCCTCCGCGGCCAGCATGGCGTGATCGAGCTCGCCGATCTGCAGCGACAGGCGCAGACGCTGCCCCGAGCTGAGGTAGCGCGAAGCGAGGATGGAGGCACCCTGCCCGCGCAGGCGTCCGATGCGCTCGGTGGCATCGGGCACGGTGTGGGTGACCAGCGAGATCAGGTACTGCGAGGCGGCCTCCGGGTCGAGCGCGAGGCGGCTCTCCTCGGCGACGTCGTGCAGCACCTGGACGACGTTGTTGACAACCACGGTGTGGCCATCGAACACCCATTGTGGCGAGGCACTGGGATTGGGCGCCTGCAGCGTTGCCCACATCTGCGCTGCCTCACCCCAGCGCTCCTGCCAGCGCGTCTCGCCGCCGAGTGCGCCAGCGGCCTGCTGCAAGGCACGCTCGGCTTCCGCCCACGCCTGTTCGAGCTTCGCCGTGGCATCAGGCAGGCGGCTCTGCATGGCGGCATCGGTATTGTTGAGCGCCCCGGTGGCCAGACCGCGACGCAGTTGCGCCGCCTCCACCACCCGCAGCAGCGGCACGACGGCCTGCAGGCCGTGCAGTTCGCTGTCCACCACCCTGATGTCGGTACGCAGGGCCAGCACCAGGGCAGTCAGCAGGTACGCGATGGTCGCCGCCGAGATCAGCCCGAGCAGCACGAATTTCCAGCGAAAGCGCAGCCTGTCCAGCAGCATCGCTGCCGGAGAAAAGATGAACGACATGAAGTTCTCCTCGCCCGGCCGGTTTCGCTCCGCACCCCACGCAGGCGCCGGCTCTGGTTGATGTCTGAAGGGGTGAGTCCCCCCCTTTCAACGAACTTTAGCCCATATTCTTTAGCGCGAAACGTTGCGGATAACCACAACAGCGCCCTGCGCTCAGCCGAAACGGCCGTCCTGCAGGCGCAGCGTGCGCTGTGCACGCGCCGCCAGGGACTCGTCGTGGGTGACGATGATGAAGCTCGTCGCCAGCCGTTCGTTGAGCGACAGCATGAGGTCGAAGACCGCCTCCGCGGTACGCCGGTCGAGGTTGCCGGTGGGCTCGTCGGCGAGCACGCAGGCCGGCTCGGTGACCAGGGCGCGGGCAATCGCCGCGCGCTGGCGCTCGCCGCCGGAGAGCTCTCCCGGAGCGTGGTCGAGGCGATGCCCGAGGCCGACCTCGCGCAGCATCGCCGCAGCACGCTCATCGGCCTCGGCGCGCGCCATGCGGCGGATGTAGAGCGGCATGGCGACGTTTTCCAGCGCGGAGAACTCCGCCAGCAGGTGGTGGAACTGATATACGAAGCCGAGGGCGCGATTGCGCGCGCGTCCGCGCTCGGCATCCGACATGCGCGAGAAGTCGCGCCCCTGCAGGCTGACCGTGCCGGCTGCCGGCACATCGAGGCCGCCGAGCAGATGCAGCAGGGTGCTCTTGCCCGAACCCGAGGCGCCGACGATGGCGATGCGCTCGCCGCGCGCCACCGCCAGATCAACGCCGCGCAGCACCTCCACGGCGTCCTCGCCCTCGCGGAAACTCTTCACCAGCCCGGCGCACGCCAGCACCGGCACGTCCGTCGCCACCTCCGCCTCCCTCTCACTCATAACGCAGCGCCTCCGCCGGATTGACCCGCGACGCCCGCCAGCTCGGATACAGCGTGGCCACCAGGGTGAGCACGAAGGACACCGAAACGATGGTCAGCACGTCGCTGGCCAGCACCTTCGAGGGCAGTTCGCTGATGTAGTAGATCTCCTTGTTCCACAGCGTCGCACCGGTGAGCGTTTCGAGGAAGGGGATGACCACATCGAGGTTGCTCGCCAGCAGCAGCCCGGCCACCGTACCGCCGGCCAGCCCGACCAGGCCTATGATCGCCCCCTGCAGCACGAACACCGCCATGATCGACCCCGGACTGGCGCCGAGGGTGCGCAGGATGGCAATGTCGGCCTGCTTCTCCTGCACCGCCATGACCAGCGTGGAGACGATGTTGAAGGCCGCCACGGCGACGATGAGGAAGAGGATGATGGTCATCATGGTCTTCTCCAGCGCCACCGCGCGGAAGAAATTGGCGTGGCTGCGCGTCCAGTCGCTGACCATCACGCGTTCGTCGATGTAGCCCGGCAGTTCGCGCGCCACCCGCGGTGCGGCGAAGAGATCGTGGAGCTTCAGGCGCACGCCGCTCACCGCGTCATCGAGGCGGTACAGCACCTGGGCGTCACGCAGATGGATCAGCGCCAGCCCGGAATCGTATTCGTACATGCCGGCCTCGAAGATGCCGACGACCTCGAACTGGCGCACCCGCGGCAGCACCGCCGCCGGCGTCACCAGCCCCTGGGGGGCGATCAGGGTCACCTTGTCGCCCAGATGCACGCGCAGCGCCAGCGCCAGATCGCGCCCCAGCACGATGCCGAAGCGCCCGCCGACCAGTGCATCGAGACTGCCGGCGCGCATGTAGCGGGCAAAGTCGGCAACGCGCTCCTCGTCCGCGGGCAGCACCCCGCGCACCAGCGTGCCACGCACGACCTGGTCGAAGGAGAGCATGCCCTGCTCCTGCACGTAGGGCGCTGCGGCAACCACGTCGGGGTGCTGCGCGGCCTGGCCGGCGACCCGCTGCCATGCGGGCAGTTCGCCGTCGAAGGTGCTCACCTGCACGTGCGAGGCGACGCCGAGAATGCGCGTGCGCAACTCCTCCTGGAAGCCGTTCATCACCGACAGCACCACGATCAGCGCCATCACCCCCAGCGCAGTGCCCAGCATGGAGGCCGCAGAGATGAAGGAAATGAAGCGGTTGCGCCCCTGCGCGCGACGGCGCGAGCGCGTATATCGGACACCAACGAGGATTTCGTATCGCATCGGGGGCCAGCACCCTCGGTAAACAAGACCCGCATTGTGCCGCAAGCGCGCGCCAGAAGGGGTGCGCCGCATCACCCCGATGCGTAAGCAGGCGTGTTCACCGCAATAGCGCAGTCGCGGTAGTGCCGATATGCTGAGCCACCGTCGATGCCTGCAGCATCCCCTCCCATCGTCCCCGGAGCACGATCATGTCCCCTGCCCTCTCCCGCCGCCTCTTCCTTGCCCTCGCCCTGACCACCGCCACGACCGCCGGCACCCCCGCGTTCGCCGCCGAAGAGCCGATCAGGGTGGTCTACCACATCGGCGAAGGCGTCCAGCAAGCCAGCCGCGCCATCGGCAACATCCGCAACCACCTCAACGCCGACCCCCAGGCACGCATCGTCGTCGTCACCCACGGCCCCGGCATCGACTTTCTCATCGACGGCGCCGAAGACGCCCAGGGCCGTCCCTTTGCCGGCGCGGTCGGCGAACTGGCCAACCGCGGCGTGCACTTCCGCGTCTGCAACAACACCCTGCGCAGCCGCAGCATCGAGGCCGGCCGTCTGGTCATGGAAGCAAGCATCGTCGACAGCGGCGTTGCCGAGGTATCACGCCTGCAGGTCCGCGAGGGGCACGCCTACCTGCGCCCCTGAGGCAGCGCCCGACGGCGTGGCGGGTGCTGCCTCAGGGCACCCACCAGTAGCGCACGATGTGGAAGAGGATGGGGGCGGAGAAGCTGAGCGAATCGACGCGGTCGAGCATGCCGCCGTGGCCCTCGATCATGCTGCCCCAGTCCTTGACGCCGCGGTCGCGCTTGATCGCCGACAGCACGAAACCGCCGAAGAAACCCAGCACATTGATGACCAGCGCAATCGCCGCCGCCTGCAGCGGCGTGAACGGGGTGATCCACCACATCGCCGCCCCCACCAGGGTGGCGCTGAGCACGCCGCCGACCAACCCCTCGAGCGTCTTCGACGGCGAAATCGCCGGCGCCAGCAGGCGCTTGCCGAAGAGCTTGCCCCAGACGTACTGGAAGACGTCGCTGGACTGCACGGTAAGGATGAGGAAGACGATCAGCAGTGCATTGCTGCCGGCATAGCCGGGAATGTCGAGGATCAGCAACGCAGGAACATGGGACAGGCAATAGACGCAGATCATCAGGCCCCACTGCACCTTCGCCGCGCGTTCGAGAAAGCGCATGGTATCGGCCCCCAGCGCCGCGGAGATCGGCAGCAGCAGAAAGGCGTAAACCGGAATGAGGATGGAGAACAGCCCGTACCACGAGATGGCGATGAGGTAGTACTGCAGCGGCAGGAAGACGAAGAAGCTCCAGATCAGCACACGATGATCGCCGCGGCGGGTGTGGGTGAGCGAGACGAACTCGCGCAGGCACTGGAAGGAGATGAAGGCGAACAGCGCGATCACCCCGCCGTCGCCGACCCAGATCGCCGCGCCGATGAGCAGGATCATCACCCACCACGCCTTGAGCCGGGCGTTGAGATTGTCGATGACGCCGTGCGGCGCACCGCCGGCAAGCCGCCACTTGAGCACCGCACCGATCGTGCTGGCCAGCGCCAGCACCGCGAAGATGCCGCCGAAGACCAGCGTCAGGGTATGTTCCAGGGTACTCATGATCAACCCTCCGGTGGCGCCAGCGCAGCAAGCGCCGCCTGCGCACGGTCGAGGAATTCGCGTTTGCCTTCGCCGTCGGCGAGGCGCAGTGCGGGGCCGAAACTCAGCGTGCACAGCAGCGGCACCGGTATCAGTGCGCCCTTGGGCATCACGCGGCCGAGGTTCTCGATCCACACCGGGACGAACTCCACCTGCGGGTTTGCCGCGGCAAGGTGGTAGATGCCGCTCTTGAACGGCAGCAGACCGTCGCCAAGATTGCGCGTACCTTCCGGAAAGACGATCAAGGAATCGCCCCCGCTCAGCGCCGCGGCCATCTGCCCCACCGGATCGCTGCTCGCGGCACGCCCGTTGCGCTCGATGAGCACGGCACGGAAGACGTCCTGCGCCACATAGCGCCGCAAGGCGCCGCGCAGCCAGTAGTCGGCGCCGGCCACCGGGCGCGTATGCACGCGCCGCACCGCCGGCAGAGCCGCCCAGATGAGCAGGAAATCGCCGTGACTGCGATGATTGGCGAAGAACACGCACTGCCCTTCAGGTGGTTGCGCCTGCCACACCGGGCGCACGCCGGTGATCAGCTTGGCGAAGCTGCACAGCGCAGCGCCGATGACAGCATTCAGCATCAACACATCCTCATTGCATCAGTGCCGCGGCGAGCACCAGCACGCTGTGCACCGCCACCGCAACAGCCTGGCGGACGAGCAGCGCGCGCGCCCCGGCACAGCGTTGCGCCACGCTTCGCGGCGCGGCGCGGCTTCCCCGCGCCGCGTCGAAGGCGGATAGCGTACCGGCTACCTGCACATCATCGCCACCCCGCCAGTCGCGCGCCCAGCGCCCGAACACAACCGCATCGAAACGTACGCGCAGACCGTAGTAGAACGCGACGGCAGCGGCGGGCAGACTGACCAGCAAGAAGCCCCGATGCCCCACACCGAAGATCAGCGCCGCCAGCGCCAGGGCCATCGACACCCGCAACCACGCATCGAGGGGGCGCCCCAATTCGAGCAGATCGGCACAAAGCGCTGCACGCACGGCGGCGTCATCCACCTGAGCCTCTGCGCTCACCGCAATGCCCCGCCCGCGGCCAGCAAGGCGCCCAGGGCGGCGCGGTGCCCGGCACCGAGCACCACACCCGGCCGCGCTCGCGCGACTTGCGCCACCGCCTGGCCCACATCCGCCGCCCGGCCACTGAGCAGCAACCACGCCGCTACCGCGCTGGCGCTGCGCGAGTAGCCCAGCGCGCAACAGACCAGCACCGGCCCATGGCCACGCAGGGCCTCGATGCGTTCGGCGGCTTCGCGCAGCGCCCCGGCATCCGGGACAATCAGATCCAGCCAGGGCAAACCGGCGTAGGCGCCATGGGGGCGTGGCGCGGGCAGCTCTGCGGTGAGGTCGAGCAAGGCCGCAAAACGGCCCTCGCCCATGTCCGCCGCCGACGGCATGCGGCCCAGCCAGACCTCGTCGGCAACCCGGTCGGCGCGACGGCAGGCGCGCGTCCACCACCGCGAGTTGAGCCAGGCGCCCAGGGTATAGGGTGCCAGCAGCCAGCGCGCGGCCAGCCCCATGCGGCCGTCGTGCTTCTGGAATCCGCGGGCGCCCGGGCCCAGGTAGATCAGCGCCACCATCCCGAGGGCGACGGCCGGCCACAGCAACCACAGCGCCGCACCACCGAACACCGCCGCCGGCAAGGCCACGAGCAGCGCGCCGGCACAATACAGGCCGGCCAGCCGCACACGCTGCGGCGGGCACGGCCAGCGCCAGCCGCGCAGCGGCGAGGGGCCGCGGTCCGGCCACAGCCAAACGCACAACAGCCCGGCGAGCGCACCGGTGGGCACATCGATGAAGTGGTGCTGGTAGGTCGTCAGCACCGACAGGGCGATCAGCGCCGCCCAGAGATGGACGACGACGCGCACCACCCCCCGCGTGCCCAGTGCAAAGCGCAGCCAGATCACCACCAGCAGCGCAATGTGCAGCGAAGGAGCCTGGTTGTAGGGCAGGTCGAAGCCAGTCAGCAGGTCGAAAAGAGTGCCGAACACGCCTTCGGTTGCGGGTCGTTCGAAGGAGAAACGCAAGGGAAAGGCGATGAAGCAGGCCACCGCCAGCACCTGCGCGCTGAGCAGGCGCAGGGCGTGCCGGTCAACGGTCTGGCGGTCGCGGCAGAACAGGAAGGACAGACCGTAGAGCAGATCGATGGACCAGTAGGGCACGATGGTCCATGCCCAGAACGGCATGTGCCGCTCCCAGGCAAACACCACCGCCGTGCTCACCTCGCGGCTGGCGGCAAGCGCGTTGGCGTAGCCATAGCTGAGAAAGAAGAAGGGGGCGAGCAGCAGCAGCCAGCAGACGCTGCGCCACCACAGCACCGGGCCGCTGCGCTCGGCGCAGTCGGCCGGGAAGCTGATCGCCACTCCGGGCAGCGCGCTCATGCAGGCCGGCGCCGTGCCAGAGAAACGGTGAAGATGCCCCACTCGTCAATGCGCTGGTCGAGCTTTTCGAAGCCAGCTTCCTCGACCAGCTGATCCATCTCCGCCTGGGTACGCCGGCGCATCACCCAGGCCTCGCCGCCGCGATGGCTGGTCAGCGCGCGGGCGATCATCTCGAGCTGCGGGTGCCAGGGCTGGCCGGTATAGATCAGATAGCCGCCCTCCTCGACCGCGGCGGCCAGCCCCGCCAGCGAACGGGCCACCATGTCGTTGTCGGCGAAGAGCTCGTACAGCCCGGAGACGATGCCCAGCGTCGGCCGCGGCGACAAGGCCGCAAGCTGCCCGGCATCGAAGGCATCGCCTTTCTCGAAACGGGCGATGCCGTCCAGCCCGCGGCTGCTGATCAGCGCGGCGCCGTCGCGCACGTTGATGTCGCTGAAGTCGCGCAGCACGATACTGTCCGGCTGATGGCCCGAGCGTGCGACGCCGTCGAGCACGTAGCGCCCGTGGCCGGCGGCAACATCGACCAGGTGCAGCGCCCTGCCCTCGCCCTGCAGCCGCTCCAGGGCATGGCGCAGCAACTCCTCGACGTGCAGCTTGCGCTGGCGGATGCCGCGCCAGCCGACCGCATCGAGATACTGGCGGTCCACCATGCGGCCCAGCGGCCCCGATCCGGTGGCGGTGTCGCGATAGACGTAGTCCAGGGTGCTGCCGGAATCGAAACCGGTCTGATGGCCGAGGCGAACGCCGGCGGACACCAGGCCACCCAGCTTCAGGCCGAAGCGGTAGAACGACCAGTACATACCCCGCGGCGACAGCGCGGCCAAGGGTGCGGCCAGCGCCTGCGCCTCCTCCCAGGTGGCGCCGGCACGGTGGGCATCGCGCAGATCGACGCGCTCGCCGGCGCGCTCGAACTGGCGCAGCACAAAGCCACGCACCTTCTCCAGTGCGACGGCACGGTCACGCTCGCCCAGGGTGTCGTGATAGAAACCGGGGAGTTCGTGCACCTCCTTGTCGCGCGCGCCAAGGCGGGCAAAGAAGTCGCGCTGGGGCTTCTTGTGCACCACCCAGTCGGCCCCGGAGATCAGCAACTGCGTCGGCAGGGTGATCGCCTGCGCGTCGGCAACCACACGCTCGCCGGCCTCGTAGAGCGCCAGCAGGATGTTCACCGAGATGGCGCGCGCGATCAGCGGGTCGCTGTCGTAGGAGGCCTGGCGCTCGGCATCGTGGGTAAGGAACTTGGCCTTGACGTAGCTGTTGACGAAGAAATTGCCGCGCCAGCGCCGCATCAGCGCCAGGCCAGCGCGCGCAAAGGGCACGTAGAGCTTGACCTTGAAAGCCGGCGAGGCAAGCACCAGGCAACGCACGCGGGGCGCGTAGTCGTGCGCCCAGGTGGAGATCAGCACCGCCCCCACGCTCTGCGCGAGCACGGCCATGTCCTCGCGCGGGATGCCCCACTGGCGTTCGATGTGTTCGACAAAGGTCTGCACGTCGCGCACCGAGGTGCCAAGGCTGGGCGAATCGCCCCGCGCCCCCGGCGACAGGCCATGGCCG
This sequence comes from Pseudothauera lacus, assembly GCF_003034845.1. Taxonomy (GTDB): domain Bacteria; phylum Pseudomonadota; class Gammaproteobacteria; order Burkholderiales; family Rhodocyclaceae; genus Pseudothauera; species Pseudothauera lacus. The sequence goes on from NZ_PZKC01000001.1 coordinate 433,912, forward strand.
CGGGCATCCCAGGCATAGAAGTCGAAGGCCGCCAGATCAAGCTCGTCGACCAGATGGGCCATGCGCCCGGAGTGCTCGTGCCCGCGATGGAACATCACCACGCAACCGCGCCGTGGCTCGACCGCGGGCCAGCGCCGGTAGAACAGTTGTTGACCGTCGTGGGTGGCGAAATAGTGCTGTTCACAATGACGATGCATGCCTCTACTCCTTGCTGGCGGAGGTGCTGACCTCGCGCACGCCGTTGCGCACGCGGTTGAATATGTTTACTGCAATGGCCAGTGCCAGCGCCGGCATCAGCCATTCGAGCCAGGCCGGCAGGCTGCCCGCGATCCCCAGCCACAGGCCGAGGGCGCCGAAGACGAAGGCGCGGTCGCTCTTGCCCATGGGGCCGTCGTAACGCCGCGAGGCGCCCACCATCGGCCCCAGCGCGCCGGCCATCTCCGAGACCACCGCAAGCAGGATCACCAGCCCGACCCATTGCCAGCCAAATGGCGCAATGAGCGCAAAGGGCAGATACAGCGCGGCATCAGAGACGACATCGGCGAGTTCGTTGAGGTAGGCGCCGAGCACCGACTGCTGGCCGAACTCCCGCGCCAGCATGCCATCGACGGCATTGAAGGCCATGCGCAGGAACATCCACAGCGGCAGCAGCAGGAACAGCAGCGGCTGCGGGAAGGCGAACAGCACGACGCCGAGCACGACGGAGATCAGCAGCGCCGCGACAGTCACCGCGTTGGCGGTAACGCCCGCCACGGCGAGGCGGCGCACGAGCGGACGCAGCAGCGCCTGAAAGGCCGGCTTGAGCCGGTAGATGGATGACATGAAGCGATGCCAATGGACTAGGTGCGCAATTATCGTCATATCACTGACACTTTGCCAGTACCCTCTCCAATCGCGCCCTGCCCGCCGCGGTACTCAAGGCGGCATGCTAGACTCGCAGACCTTCACCACAACCCCGATGTCATGCACGCAAGAGTCCTGCTCCCCGGCCTGCTGTCACCGACCCGCAAGCTCGCCGACCGCCCCGCCCTGCCGGCACTGGAAACCCTGCTGCGCCAGGGACGGCTGGACTGGCACGCGGGCAGCAGCCACGAAAAGGTACTTGCCGAGTGCTTCGGCCTGCCGGCCGACGACATTCCCGTCGCCGCCCTGCGCCGCCTCGGCGAACGCGACGAAGCGGCCGTGGATGGCTGCTGGCTGTGTGCCGACCCGGTGACCCTGCGCTTCAATCGCGAACACCTGCTGCTCGACGACGCCGACGACAGCGGGCTGTCGGCGACCGAGGCCGCCGCTCTGCTGGAGGCCCTCAACAACCATTTTCTCGCCATCGAAAAGGACTTCGTGCGCTTCGAGGCGCGCTCCGCACGGCGCTGGTACCTGCGCCTCAAGAGCCGCCCGCAGGTCGATCTGGCGCCCCTTGGGGCAGTGCTCGGCCGCCCTGTCGAAGGCTTCCTGCCCAGCGGCGAGGAGGCCGCACGCTGGCGCCGGCTGATCAACGAAGCCCAGGTGCTGATGCACAACCACCCGGTCAATCAGGCCCGCGAAGCCGCCGGCAAACCTCTCGTCAACAGCCTGTGGTTCTGGGGCAGCGGCACCCTGCCCGAGACCCTGCACGCTCCGGCGCCGGTACTGCGCACCGACGACCGCCTCGCCCTCGGCTGCGGGCGTCTGGCCGGCATGCGCTGCGAAGGGCTGAGCAGCCGTACGCCCAGCCGCGCCACCCTGATCGTAGACACCCGCCTGCTGCGCCCGGCGCTGCGCGTCGATGTCCACGGCTGGCACGACGGCCTGCGCAAACTCGACGCCAAGTGCCTGCAGCCGCTGCTCGCGGCACTCAAGAAGCGGCAATTGTCCAGCCTGCACATCACCGCCGCCGGCGACCGTGCTACGCTCGACCTCACCATCCGGCCGCTCGACCTGCTGAAGATCTGGCGCCGGCCGCGCCCGCTCGAACACATCCTGACCCACGAGGCATGACCCGAATCACCCCACGCCCTGTCCCCGCACGCACCGTGCAGGGGCTCATCGACGCCGGCATCCATCCCCTGCTTGCCCGCCTCTATGCCGCACGCGGCGTCGCCAGCCGCGCCGATCTCGACTATTCGCTGGGCGCCCTGCTGCCGCCGGCCGCGCTCAGTGGCACCCATGAAGCCGCGCAACTGCTCGCCGACGCCATCGAGGCCGGCGCGCGCATGGTCATCGTCGCCGACTACGACTGCGACGGCGCCACCGCCTGCGCGGTGGGCGTGCGCGCACTGCGCGCCTTTGGCGCCGACGTGCATTACCTGGTGCCCGACCGCATCACCATGGGCTACGGCCTCACCCCGGCGATGGTCGAACTCGCCGCGCGCATGGAGCCGGACCTGCTGATCACCGTGGACAACGGCATCGCCAGCGTCGAAGGCGTCGCCGCGGCGCGCGCCCACGGCATGGCCACGCTGATCACCGACCACCACCTGCCCGGCGAGGTGCTGCCCGAAGCCGACGTGATCGTGAACCCCAACCAGCCCGGCTGCGACTTTCCCAGCAAGGCACTGGCCGGGGTCGGGGTGATGTTCTACGTCATGCTCGCGCTGCGCGCCGAACTGCGCGAGCGCGGCGCCTTCGCCGGCCAGGCCGAACCCAACCTCGCCAACCTGCTCGATCTGGTCGCGCTCGGCACCGTGGCCGACGTGGTGCAGCTCGACCACAACAACCGCATCCTGGTCTCGCAGGGTCTGCAGCGCATGCGCGCCGGACGCCTGCAGCCGGGCGTGCGCGCGCTCTTCGCCGCCGCCGGGCGCGACCCGGCGCGCGCCGCCAGCACCGACCTCGGCTTCCTCATCGGCCCGCGCCTGAACGCCGCCGGGCGGCTCTCCGACATGAGTCTGGGCATCGAATGCCTGATCACCGACGACGCCGGCCGTGCGCTCAACATCGCCCAGGAACTCGACCGCCTCAACCGCGAACGGCGCAGCATCGAAGCCGGCATGCAGGACGACGCACTGGCCCGCCTCGAAGATTTCGACGCCGCCGAATCGGCCAGCATCAGCCTCTACCAGCCGGACTGGCACCAGGGCGTGATCGGCATCGTCGCCGGGCGCATCAAGGAGCGCCTGCACCGCCCCACCATCGCCTTCGCCCCCGGCATGGACGGCGAGATCAAGGGCTCCGGGCGCTCGATTCCCGGCCTCCACCTGCGCGACGCGCTGGATCTGGTGAGCAAGCGCGAGCCCGACCTCATCCTGCGCTTCGGCGGTCACGCCATGGCCGCCGGCCTGGCGATCCGCGAGGCGGACTACGACCGCTTCCGCCAGGTGTTCGACGAGGTGGTGAGCAGCCTGGTCGACCCCGCCGACCTCACCCGCCGCATGGACACCGACGGCGCACTCGAATCCGGCTGGATGAGCCTGGAGGGCGCCCGCCTGATCGAACAGGACATCTGGGGCCAGGGCTTCCCGGCGCCGCTCTTCGAAGACGTCTTCCGCGTCGAAAACCAGCGCCTGCTCAAGGAACGCCACCTCAAGCTGCAGCTCACCAAGGGCAGCACGCGCTATGAAGCCATCCGCTTCAACCACGCCGACGGCGCCCCGCCCGACCTGCGCGCCGCCTTCCGCCTGGGCATCAACGAGTACAACGGCGTGTCCAGCGTGCAGTTGATGCTGGAGCATTTCGAGGCGGTTTGAGCCTGAACGCATCGCGGCCAAGGCCGCGCCTGCGCCAGCGCCGTGCCCGTGTAGGAGCAGCCTTGGCCGCGATACGGCTTTCCGGTTCGACCAAGAACCGGCCAGTGATCCGCTTCCGCGCCATGTGCCAGACCCGCCTGATCTCCAATCCGCGAGCGCACCGTCCATCCCCGGTATAATCCCCGGTTTTCCGAAATTCGCCCGGAGCAGCACCATGGAAGCCGAACGCCTCAACGCCATTGCCGAAAAACTGGCCGACCTCGCCGCGCGCGGCCGCGAACTGCGGAGGTATCTTTGACTACGATGCCAAGGCATCGAAGCTCGAAGAGGTAAACCGCGCGCTGGAAGATCCGGCGGTGTGGAACAACGCCGAGCGCGCGCAGGAGCTCGGCAAGGAGAAGCGCACGCTGGAAGACGTGGTGCTGACCCTGCAGCACATCGACCAGCAGTCCACCGACCTGAAGGATCTCTACGACCTGGCCGAGGCCGAGGACGACGAGGACACCCTGGTGGCGGTCGAGGCCGATCTGGGCGAGCTGGAAGCGAGCGTGCACAAGCTCGAATTCCGCCGCATGTTCTCCAACCCGATGGACCCCAACGCCTGCTTCATCGAGATCCAGGCCGGCGCCGGCGGCACCGAGGCGCAGGACTGGGCCGGGATGCTGCTGCGCATGTATCTGCGCTACTGCGAACGCAAGGGCTTTGCCACCGAACTGCTGGAAGAGTCCGAAGGCGAAGTGGCCGGCATCAAGGGCGCCACCATCAAGGTCAATGGAGATTACGCCTACGGCTTCCTGCGCACCGAAACCGGCATCCACCGCCTGGTGCGCAAGAGCCCGTTCGACTCCAACGCCCGCCGCCACACCAGCTTCACCTCGGTGTTCGTATATCCGGAGGTGGACGAGTCGATCGAAGTGGAGATCAACCCGGCGGACCTGCGCATCGACACTTACCGCGCCTCCGGCGCCGGTGGTCAGCACATCAACAAGACCGACTCCGCGGTGCGCATCACCCACGAGCCCAGCGGCATCGTCGTGCAGTGCCAGAACGACCGTTCGCAGCACAAGAACAAGGCCGAGGCCATGTCCATGCTGAAGGCGCGTCTGTACGAGGCCGAACTGCGCAAGCGCCAGTCCGAGCAGCAGAAGCTGGAAGACAGCAAGAGCGACATCGGCTGGGGCCACCAGATCCGCAGCTACGTGCTCGACCAGTCGCGCATCAAGGACCTGCGCACCAGTTACGAAGTCGGCAACACCCAGGGCGTGCTCGACGGCGACCTGGACGACTTCATCGCGGCGAGTCTGAAGCAAGGGGTTTGAACGCCTGCATGTACGCACTAGAATGAAGTGCGTACATGCTTCGTTCAGCGAGGTTTTCATGGAACAGATCACCCTGACTGCGCTCAGGCAAAACATCTTCCAGATCGCCGACCGCGTGCTCGCCACCGGTGAAGCGGTGGTGATCGAGCGCGATGGCAAGCGTCTGGTGCTCGCGCCGGAAGTCGTGCCCGGCGTGCTCGATCACCTGCCGCGCAGGAACGCGATCATTGGCGACGCCGACGATCTGGTGAACATCTCGGCCTGGGACAAGGACGCGTGGCAGGACAATCAGAACGACCTCTGATCCACCTCGACACCCACGTCGTGTGCTGGCTGTACGACGGGGCCGTGGAGAAGCTCAGCACCGCGGCACAAGCAGCAATTCGTGGCGGCCGGCTGGCTGTATCGCCGCTGATTGAACTGGAGATCACCTATCTGCACGAAATCGGTCGCTTCAGGGATGAAGCGACGACGGTACTGGGCGTGCTCGCCGGCCACCTCGGCGTGCACGTGAGCCAGACGCCGTATGCCCAGATCGTCGCCCACGCCGTGGAAATCACCTGGACACGTGACGCGTTCGACCGCCTGATCATTGCCCACGCCGCCGCCGACCGCGCACAACTGGTCACGCGCGACAGCCTCATCCGCGCGCATTTTCCCGGCGCCATCTGGTAAGCCGCCGGCGTTCCCCACAGCACCCACCTTGACCTCAAGCTCTCTCGATCTCGCCGAATTCCTCGCCCCGGGCGTGGCCGCCGACGACGTACCGGAACTGGCCTCGCTGGCGGCGGCGCGCCCGCTGCTGGACGCCTTCATCACGCTCTTCCGCGGCTCCGAGGCCGAGGTGCTGATGCGTCTGCTGGTGCTGCGCGAGATCGGCCGCGAGTCCGACGCCCCGCGCTGGTCGCCCGACGCCCTGCGCGCGCGCTTCACCTATCTCGACCCGGTGAAGCTGGAAACGGTGTTGAAGCGCCTGCGCGACAACGCCCTGCTCGCCTTCGCCGACGACGGCCTCTACCACCTCTCCGACATCGGCCGCAACGCGGTGGCGGCGCTGGCCATGCTGCTGCGCTTTGCGGAAGAGGAAGACGCCGAACTCGGCTTTCTCACCGCGCAACTGGCCGGCCTGCAGGCGGTGGGCAGCCTCACCCCGGAAGCGCTCGGCCACCTGCTCAGCAAGCTCAACGACCTCACCTGGCACTTCGAGGAGGCCATCGCCTCCGGCTCGGAGTTCAACATCGTCGCCGCACGCCGGCGCCTCTCCGCCAACGAGAAATGGCTGGCGCGCGGCACCGAGATCCTGCGCGAACTGCTCGCCGACCCGGACGTACCCTTCGAGGTCGCCCACGTCGCCCAGCGCATCGGCCTGGCGCAGTCGCGTCTTGCGCGCGCGGACGCCAGCTTCCAGCGCGCCCTGAACAAGATCGAGGCGCAGCGCGTCACCCTGGGCGCCTCCGGCATCTCCTCGTCGGACGTCTCGGCCTGGCTGCGCACCCTCAACGCCGACAAGCTCGCCGCCTTTGCCGACGACGCCTTCGCGCTGGTGCCGGAGATCCCGCTGCTGGCCGGCGGCCATGAACTGCTGGACCGCGCCGAAGCGGTGCTCTCCGACGAGGTCCGTGCGCAGGAAGTGGATACCGCCCTGCCCCCGCCGGACGCCGCCGAGGTCAACAGCGCGCCGGAAACCGAAGACCTCGCCCTGCTGCAGCACTTTGCCCGCCGCCTCGGCGGCGTATCGCAACCCGCCAGCCTGGCCGACGTGGTGGCCGGCGGCGGCTTCGCCCCGGCCTCCTACCGCCTGTCTCTGCTCGCCCTGCTCGCCGACGGCGAGTCGTCCGGCCCGGCCGACGGCCCGGTGGGCGAATTCATGCGCCTGCCGCTGGAGGTGCTGTTCGGCGACACCCTGGAAGCGGTGGACGAGGACGAGATTGCGCTGATCTCTGCCGGCCGGGTGAGTCCGCGTGGCAACCCTGCAGGGAACGAAAGCGTTCCCACTGCACCAGTCGAAAAAGCTACCGAGAGTGGTTTCTGAATGCCGTCACAAGCACTGTCCAAGCCACTCCCCGCCGTTCGGGCTGAGCCTGTCGAAGCCCGCTCGCAGGCACTGTCATCAATCGCCCTTCGACAGGCTCAGGGCGAACGGCGGGGGTTGCACCGGAATGACGCACACTCCCCGCTCAACCCGAACGGTATTTGATCGCAGAACCGCGAGAAGCCATGGAACAGGACATCAAGACCCTCACCGCCCGCCTGCTGGCCAACCGCTGGCTGCCGCGCAACGATCGCCTGGTGCGCCGCGCGCTGGTGGATGAAACCTTCCGCGTCGAACTCGACCACCGCCTCGCCGCCGTCGGCCTGCAACTGCAGGACAATCCCTACGCCGGCCACGTCGCCGCCGCGCTGGTGCCCGAGATGATCGAACCGGTGTTCGGCGCCAAGCGCGAATACGCCGCCAGCAACGTCGGCCTCACCCGCGACGAGATCGCCCTGCTGGTGGTGATCTGGTCGCTCATCGTGCTGCCCAAGCGCGAACGCCAGGTCACCCGGCGCGAAGTGGCCGACGACGGCCAGGGCGACATGTTCGGCGCGGATAAACCCGTTGAGCATGGCGAGACGGTCTCCGCCGGCATCTCGGAAGCCTCGCTGATCGCCGACTTCGGCCCCCTGCTCGGCGGGCGCAGCCGGGTGAAAAACTTCATGCTCGGCAAGCTCGCCCGCCTGGGCTTCATCGAGCGCCGCAACGGCATCCTCGCCGAAGGCCCGCTGCTCGACGTCGCGCTGGACTACCGCGTCATGGCCGACCGCATCATCCACGGCACGCTCGCGGAAGTGATCGCCCGCGCCGGCCACCCGCTGCCCGAGACCAACGCCTTCGAAGTCGCCGACGTGCTGCCCGACGAGGACGTCGAAGAAGATGCCTGAAAACGCCCCGCGACGATCTCATCTAGAATGACATCATCCATGCTTGCAAGTCAGGAGCCGACCATGCAGGAAGTCAAACCATCGAGTGACGGCCGCATCCCCCTCCCGGCAGAAATCCGCCAGGCGCTGGACCTTCATGAAGGCGAGTCCCTGCAGTGGGATATCGTCGATGGCGAGGTCCGCCTGAGTACGCGCCGCGCTCGCCTGGCCAAGGCGCGCCGGCTGGCTGCCCCCTATCTCGCCGAAGCCAGTACGGATGATTTCCTGGCCGCCCGCCATCTCCAGGAGGCCACCGATTGACCCGCTACGTCTGGGACGCCTCCGCCGTGCTGGTCTACTTGCGCGGCGAACCCGGCGTGGATGTGCTGGAAACGCGCCTGGCTGAATCCAGCGAGCACTACCTGTGCGCGGTCAACCTGTCCGAAGTGGCGGGCTGGCTCAACGAACGCGGCATGCCGGCAGCCGAATTGCAGGCATTCACCGCCGCGCTTGATCTGCAGGTTGTCGCCTTCGACCGACCACTGGCTTTGGCCACCGGTCTGCTGCGCACAGCCACCAAGGCACGCGGCCTCTCCCTCGGTGACCGCGCCTGCCTCGCCCTGGCCAAACAGCTTGGCGCCACAGCACTGACGGCCGACCGCGCCTGGCTGAACCTCGCCCTCGATCAAGCCATTGAACTGACCCGGCCCGCAACGACATGACCCGGGCCATTCCCTCCACGTTTATCGACATCGACGACGCCTGCGGGCAGTTCGAAGCCCTGATCGAACGCGCCCTCAACGGCGAAACGATTGTGCTGTCACGCGCTGGCATCCCGCTGGTTCGCCTCGAACCCTGTGCAGCCAGACCAGACGACTCCTCCCTTGCACCCGCGCACCCCGCGGGCTGAACCCTCCCCATGTTCCACATCAAGCAACTCGAACTCGTCCACTGGGACTACTGGCGCCGCTTCTCGCTGCCGCTGGACGCGCAGATCATCACCATCGTCGGCCCCAACGGCTCGGGCAAGACCACCCTGCTCGACGCCCTGCGCACGCTCTTCGCGCTGCGCTGCTCGGGCAAGCGCGACTTCCGCCGCTATGTGCGCCGCGCCGACCGCAGCTTTGCGTGGATTCGCGCGGTGGTCGCCAACCAGCCCGGCAGCAGCGGGCGGCGCCCCTTCTTCCCCTGCCTGCACGACGAAGTCACCTTGGCCTGCCGCATCCGCCGCGCCGGGGGTGAATGGACGCGCGACTACACCATCGTCGATGGCGACGTCGCCATCGAGGAACTGGAACGCACCGAAGACTGGGTCGGCCTGCGCGACTACCAGAGCAGGCTCGCCTGGGGCGGGCTGACCCCGGCCATCGCCAAGGTGCTGGCCCTTGAACAGGGCGACACCGACAAGCTCTGCGAATACTCCCCCAAGGCCCTGCTGGAGCTGGTCTTCGACGTCTTCGGCGACAAGGAGGTGCTGGACAACTACGAGGCCGCGCGCGAAGAGCAGAAGAGCGCCGAGCGCGAACTCGACGACCTCGGTCTGGATCTCGACCGCCTGCGTGCCCAAGCCGAAGCGCGCCGCCTGGAGGCCGACAACTACCTGCAGTGGAAGCAGCTTGCCGACGAGGCCCAGGCGCTCGACGCCGAGATCGTGCCGCGCCTGGAAGCCGCCGAACTGGCCCGCGACGCCAGCGCCGAACGCCAGCAACTGGCCGCCGACAAGAACGAACGCGCCGCCCGTCACGCCGAACGTCGCCACGCCCAGCAGCGCCTGGAAGAAGTGCACGGCGAGAAGACCGCGGCCGAAGCCGAACGCACCCGCCTCAAGGAAGACAACCACGGCATCGAAGCCGGCTACCTCGCCGCGCGCGACCGCGTGCGCGACCTGGACAAGCTGCTCGCCGAACGCGACGCCCTGCGCGCCCAGCTCGCCACCGAACACGGCGCCGACGCCGTCGAACTCGAACGCGAACACGAAGCGGCCGAAGCCGCCCTCGCCCGCCTGCGCGCGCAGGAACGCGAACTGGTAGCGAAGTTCGAAGAACGCTCCGACAGCCTGCGCGCCGCCAAGAGCCGCAGCGGCCCGCCGGGCGAGCCGGACGTCACGCGCTTCCGCGCGCTGCTCGACGAACAGGGCATCGCCCACCGCAGCCTCGCCGAAGTGGTCGAAGTCACCGACGCCGCCTGGCAGGCCGCGCTGGAAGCGGTGCTGCGCCCCTACCGCCACGTCATCCTGCTTGAACGCGAGTCCGACCGCCACGCCGCCTGGGCGCTGGGCGAGCGCGAACGCTTCCGCCACTTCGTCGTGCCGGAGCGCGAAACCGCGCCGCCCGCGCGCCCGCAGAGCCTCGCCGAAGTGGTGAACTTCTCCGCCCCGGTGCCGCGCTGGCTCACCGACCTGCTCAACCGCATCCGCCGCGTGGATAGCGTCGAGGCAGCGCGCGAGCTGCCGCGCGACATCGAATGGATCACCCGCGACGCCTACCACCGCGAACGCCGCGGCGCCCGCCACCTCGGCCGCCCGGCGGACTTCCATTTCGGCGAACTGGCCCGCCAGGCGCGCATCGCCCAGCTCGAAGACGACATCCGCGCGCTCGACCGCGAACTCGCCGCGCTGCGCCCCCAGGTGCAGGACGCCGCCGACCGCCTCACCGCGCTGCGCGGCCGCCTGCTCGGCCTGCAATCCGCCCAGCTGCTCGCCGCCAAGGCGGAAAGCTACGCCGCGGCGGAAGCCGAACTGCCGCAGGCGCGCGCCGCGCTCACCACCGCCGACGAACAACGCAGCCAGATGCAGGCCCGCCAGGAACAGATCTCCGGCAAGCTCGCCGGCATCAGTATCGAACTCGAACGCCGCGAGCGCGAACTGCGCTTCATCGACCAGCGCCTGCTCGAACTCGACCACACCACCGCTCCGCGCCGCCACGCCCAGGCCCAGCGCCTGAAGCGCCTGCGCAGCCTGCGCCGCGGCATGCCCGCGCACTGGCGCGACCCGGCCGACATCGCCCTGCTCGCGGAAAAATACGGCGACGGCCGCGGCGCCCGCCTGCAGGCCGAACGCCTGCGCCGCCACCTCGACGAAGGCGACTGGATCACCGACCCCGCCGTGCTCACCCTCTCCGAACGCCTCAAGGCCGACGTCGCCAAGCGCGAACAGGACTACCGCGAACGCCAGGGTTACTGCGCCACCACCCGCCGCCTCACCGAAGAAGCGCGCAACGCCTACATCGCCAAGCTGCGCGCCACCGTGCGCCAGTACGGCAAGAACCTCAAAGCCCTGGGCGAACTGGCCGGCGTGGGCGTGGACTGCCCGCCGCCCGCGCTCGGCGCGGACGACCTCTCGCTCGGCCAGGCCGGCCTCGAAGTACGCTTCGACTTCGACCGCAAGGGCGCCGTGGGCCTCAACGACGGCGAAGCCTCCGGCGGCCAGCAGGTGATGAAGTCGCTGATCCTGCTCATCGCCCTGCTGATGGACGACGCCCGCCCCGGCGGCTTCGTCTTCATCGACGAACCCTTCGCCCACCTCGACGTCGCCAACATCGACCGCGTCGGCACCTTCCTGCGCGCCACCCGCGCGCAATACCTCATCACCACCCCGGTCACCCACAACGCCAACGTCTTCGCCCCCGCCCAGCTCACCCTGGTCACGCGCAAGAAGAAACCGGGCGACGACTGGGCGCCAACCATCGGGGTGCTGGCGCGGGCGGTGTGATGCCGGCAGGCTGCAAACCGCCCGCAGAGTGATTACACTGCGGGGAGCAACCCGAAGGAGCCCGGCATGACCACCCTTGAACGACTCAGCCGCCATCGCGTCGAGTTGATGCGCATGGCCTCCGCTCACAAGGCCCGCACGCTGAGCGTCTTTGGCTCCGTCGCGCGCGGTGAGGACAAGCCGGACTCCGACATCGACTTCCTGGTCGAATTCGAAGCCGGTGCCTCCCTGCTCGACCTGGTCGGACTTCAGCAGGATATCGAGGCACTCCTCGGCCGCCGCGCAGATGTCGTCACCCCAAACGGGGTCAGCCCCTTCCTGCGCGAACGCATCCTGCGTGAGGCCCGCCCGCTGTGAGTCGAGATCGGACGGTGTTTCTTCGCCACGTCCTGCAATGCCTGGAAAGGATCGACACTTACACTGCCAACGGCAAGCAGGCTTTCATGGATGACGCCAAAACACAGGACGCAGTTATCCGCAATCTGGAGATCATCGGTCAGGCAGTAAAGGATCTCGGCACGGACGATCTGTGCGTCCGCCACCCCGCGATTCCCTGGCGGCAGATCGCCGGCCTGCGCAACGTGCTGGCCCATCAGTACCTCGGCGTCGATCTGGCACTGGTCTGGCAAGTTGTCGAAGACCACCTCTCAGAACTCCGCCAGGCGGTCGCAACCGAGTTGTCCAGTATTACGCCCAAGGGATGAACGCACCCTCCCTCACCTGGCTCCCGCCCGACCCCGCCGGCATCTCCACCGCCTGGCTCACCGACCCTGCCCGCTCCACCCTGCGCGGCAAACGCCTGCGCCGCGCCTTCGACCGCCCCGCGCCTTTGCTCGACACCTAGCCTGCCGCCTGGCGTGAGTTGCTCGCCCACTGGGTGCGCCGCGCGGACGCCGACAAGCACTACCGCTGCGACAAGCTGCTGGAGCGCGCCGGCGCGCTGCGTGCCAACACCGCCCTGCAGCTCTTCGACCGGCTACTCGCCGAGGGTCTGGTGGAAATGGAAGAACGGCGCGACCCGCAACGCCGCGACTGGCCGCCGCACAGCCTGCGCTTCATCGACCCCGCCGCATTACGCCGCGCGCTGGCCCTGCCCGAACCGGATGCCCTCCGCCGCCAGTGGGATCAAACGCGCCAGAACACTTTCGCCCTGCCGCAACTCGATGCGGCGCGCAGCACACTTGACGAACTCCCACCCAAAACCGCGCTTGACCGCCTGCAACTGCTCGCCGCCCTGCAACGCTGGCACGACGAACAGCGTCACCGCGGACAGGCCACCCGGCGCGACTTCGCCTGGTTCGCGCGCGCCGACACCAAGAAGATCACCGACACCGAATGGCGCTGGCTGGCCGAAAGCGTTGATCTGGCCGCCTTCGGCATCGCCGCCCACGCCCCGCTGCTGCTGATCTCGGCAAACATCTCCCTGAACGGCCCCGCCGGCCCCCTGGCGCTGGGCGCCCTGCCCGGCTTCATCGGCCTGCCGCCGCAGGCGGTGCAGGCCATCACCCGCATCGACCATCCACCCAGGCTCTGGCGTGTGGTGGAAAACCGCAGTGCCTTCGAGAAGGCTGCCGCCGCCCGCGCAGCGGACGAAGCCGTGCTCTGGCTGCCCGGCTATCCACCCGGCTGGTGGGTAGACGCCGTCTCCCACCTGCTCGCGCTCGCCCCCGCCCCGCTCGCCATTGCCTGCGACCCCGACCCGGACGGCATCGCCATCGCCCTGCACGCCGCCCGTCTGTGGGAACAAACCGCGCAAGCGTGGTCGCCCTGGCGTATGGGCGCCGAAGAACTGCGCGGCCTCGCCCACCGCCGCCCACTCGGCGAACGCGACCACGGCCTGCTCGCCGCCCTGCGCGCACAAACCCTGCCGGCGGAACTCGCGGCCCTGGCCGAGGCCATGCTGGAACTGGGCGAAAAGGGCGAACAGGAAAGCCTGTTCTGGTAAACATGCTTCCGGCGTAAGATGGGCGCCAGGACTCCGACGCCCCTCACCCCCGATGCAGCTCGACCTGTTCTCAGACAGCCGCGACGTCATGCTGCGCAACGACCTGATCGATGCGCTGCGATCGCGCGATGTGGGCGCCGGTGGGCGTGCACTCGCGGCCCTGGCAGCGGAGTATCCGACAGACGCCACACTGCGCCCCGCACAAAACCTGCTCGGCGTACTCAAGGCAGAAGTCACCCCGTTTGCCACCCATGCCGAGGCGATCCAGGCCGTCGCGGCGTTTGAGCACGCACCCCGCGCCGACGCCATTTCCCTGTTCGGCGAAGGGCCAGCCGGGCACTGGCTGCGCCCCGTCCGGCTGGCCCTTGCCCAAGCCGCGACACATCTCCCGTACAGCGCGCAGGCACCCGATGCGCATGCCACGGGTCTCTACCTGCGAGCCGGCGACTGGACAGCCGCCGAACACCACGTCAACACCATCCCCGCCTGGCGGCGCATCCCGGTCCCGCTCGCCTGGGCCGCCGAAGCCTGCTTCCATCTCCACGGGCTGGACAAGGCATGGCCACTGCTCGCCGAGCTCGCCTGGCTCGATGCCGCTCGCTTCGCCGCCCTCACGCAAGCCCTGCCCGCCCCGGCGCTCGCCCGCCTGCTGCATCGCTACGCGCGCGAGCACGCCGCCACCGCAGCAGACTTTGCGTGGTTTCCCGCCTGGGCGCTGGTCGCTCACCCGGAACTGCGCACCGTGCTGCAAGGCGCCCGCACGCCGCAGCATTGCGCACCGGAACTGGCCTGCCACCTGGTCGCCGAACTGCTCATACTCGAACGCCAGGGCCGCCATCACGACATCGTCGAGCAGCGCAAACGCCTGCGCGCACTCAATCCCGAACTGTTCGCCTTCTACATGCAGACCCGCGCCTGAACACCCCTTCAGGCACGATCGAGCGGACTCACCACCCCCAGGCCGCCGCGATTCAGGACATGCGTGTAGATCATCGTGGTCTTCACATCCGAGTGGCCAAGCAGTTCCTGCACCGTGCGGATGTCGTAGCCGCCTTCCAGCATATGGGTCGCAAAACTGTGCCTCAGCGCATGGCAGCTCACCGGCTTGTCGATACCGGCCGCCCGTGTCGCGGCCCGCACCGCCTTTTGCAGGCTGCTCTCGTGCACGTGATGTCGGCGCACCGTGCCATCGCGCGGATCCGCGGCCAGGCGGCTCGCCGGGAACACGTACTGCCAGCCCCACTCGCGCGGCGCGTTGGGATACTTGCGCGCCAGCGCATCGGGCAGATACACCGCCCCGGCCCCCAAGGCCAGATCGTCACTGTGCAGCCCCCGCACCTTGTCGAGATGCACGCGCAGCGGAACCACCAGGCGCGTCGGCAACGGCACCACGCGATCCTTCTGCCCCTTGCCGTCGCGCACCACGATCTGCCCATAGCCGAAATCGATATCCTTCACCCGCAGGCGTACGCACTCCATCAAGCGCATCCCCGTACCGTAGAGCAGCGCGCCCATGGTCGCGTGCATGCCCTGCAGCCCGGCCAGCAGGCGCATCACCTCATCGCGCGACAGCACCACCGGCAGGCGCTGCGGACGCTTCGCGCGGGCAAAGGCACCCAGTTCGCCAAGCGGCTGCTCCAGCACCTGATCGTAAAAGAACACCAGCGCGTTCAGCGCCTGGTTCTGGGTATTGGCTGCGACCCGTCCCTCGACCGCGAGCGCCTGCAAGAAGGCCTTCACCTGCACGCCACCAGCGCGCGCCGGGTCGCCCCCGCCGATGAAGCGCAGGTAGCGCTGCAACCAGCCCAGGTACGCCCGCTCGGTGCGGATCGAATAGTTGCGCTGACGGATCACGGCCACCAGCCTGTCGCCTGCCCCCGGACCCGCCGACGCCCCCGGTCGATCAGGCAGAACCGGAGCAGGCGCGCTGCTGCGCGCAATGGTCGGATGATCCCCGGCCAGCGTGCGCCCGCCCTCCCGCCAGAAAGCCCAATCAACCCCGTCCGCCGCCGGCGCCGCGGCCATCACCAGCAGGTGCCGCACCGCCTCCACTGCCTGCACGAACTGCCAGGCCGCCATTCCGTCTACCCTTCCCCGCTCCGCCAGCCACGCCTCCACATCGCCCGCCGAATGGGTCGCGATCCGGCGCCCGGACGAGGCCGCCACATAGGCCTGGGCGTGGCGCGCATAGTACTTCGCCGCCGACGCCTTCACACCGGACTTGATGAGCGAATTCATGTACTTGTGCCAGAAGCGAGCCACCGCGTCGGAGCTGTTTGACAGAGTCATGGGCTTGGGCTACCGTCACCCGAAATGACGATGAAGTTGCCAGACGAGAAAATGCTAACGTACTACAGCACACGGGACAATATGCGGACTCCGTATACTCACCTTCCGGCCCACGCCGTCTAGTACAACTGTTATGCTCACAAAAAGGAGAATCGAGGTGGATTGGTTACTTTCAATTGTTAGGGTTGCCGGCGCTTCGTTTCCCGTCGCATCGTCACTTGTGCAGCTCAATTCTGAAATTGAGTCGAAAGCTCTACTTCAGCGTGTTGCGAAGCTCGAAGACCCAATTAGTCACTTGCATGAACAGGTTCCGGAGTTGTCGAAGCATATTTATCAGAAAATAAAGGAAACTAATTCCAATTCAATTGAGTTTGCAGATAACTTCTACAAAGAATATAGCCGTCCGCTTGCAGCCTTGGAGTCGCAGAAATTCATTAAGGGCTGTCATGCTATTGGGAAGCAATTTGCTGCAGGCCTCAGAGTGGTTGATCCATCGTATATTATGTATATGTGCGCACTAACAGAGGAAGCACAAAAAATGGAAGCTCTGATAAATAAAGTAGATTCCTGTTGGGTTGGAAAATGGATAAATGGCGTTGAAATACATGAGTCATTGAATATTCCCTTGCCTGTTGCTCAGGCTGTCTTCGAGATTTATGAAGACAAAGGGTATGGTTTATGTTCAAAAACGATCGGCGAATACAAATACATGGGCAAAGCATAACGATTAAGGTTATGTCGTGATCGCGAAGCGAGCCACGACATGAACCGATTGTTGAACAAGCCCGGTTCGTTTCCCTGGAAATAGCTTCAAGTGCCCCGACCCGGAATGGGCCGAGGTGGCCAGCACGCGGGGCTGGCGATGGCGGGTTCAGCGCGTGCAGATTGGGTAGTGCGCCCGATTTTGCACCTCGAACGCGTCCTTTTTGGCCGAGTTCGGCAAATTCTGGCCGAGCGCCACCGCGGCGCCGGCCGGCGCACCACCCTCTCAGGTGGGCGGGCTTACACGACCGTCTCCGCAGCCGGAACCGATCCTCGTCGCCGGACCGTTGCGGGAGGAATTCGCCGGCGCAGAATCTGCATCGGGCTGCCGCAACACGGACACAGCAACGGCGGCCGGGGTGTGTCCGCTGGCGGGCGGGGCGCAATCCTGAGCACCCAATGCA
>NZ_PZKC01000010.1 GCF_003034845.1 Pseudothauera lacus
TGGCCACCTCGGCCCATTCCGGGTCGGGGCACTTGAAGCTATTTCCAGGGAAACGAACCGGGCTTGTTCAACAATCGGTTCATGTCGTGGCTCGCTTCGCGATCACGACATAACCTTAATCGTTATGTCTATTTTTCTAGTGTCGATCCATACGGGTAAAGTATCTTTGTAGCTTTGGGGGCAACATTGCTATTTACTGTTAATTGAGCTACAGGAATTACCATTTCATTTGAAATGGTTTGGATGAGGCTGTCGTACCTAATCGGATAAGCCCCTAGGTCATAACCAGTATTCGACCCCGTCCTTCGGAGCACGTTAATTCCCTCAAAAAATACTCCGGTAACAAGATGCTCTCCAGTTTCAACTGTCTCGGTAACTACATCGACGCTAACGGACCGATGCTTCCCAGGAATCACATAGAAACGATTCTGGTGTGAAAGAAGTAGCTCAGAGATGAAGTCGAAACTCGGTGCAAACTCTTGAATCTTCTTTAGCTCAAAGAGATCATTGAATCTTGATACTTTGAATCCTTTTCTGAGCTCACCCTTGGAGTTAAAAAACACCTCAAAAAGCATTCCATCAAGTATGGGCTTATATTTCTCAGGTGGCACTTCCGCTATTTTGTTGTGAAAATCGTGGATGAATGAAATCGACGCATTGGCGCCCCCGCAAGCTGCTTGATAGACGTTGCGACCGAGGACAAACAGGGAGTCGATATCGGCTGATGTCAGATCCGCAGTGGTTAATTTTAAGAGAGCCGGATTTTGCGTGTACCAGTTACTCGATTTCAGTCCAGAGATGGCATCCTTGACCGGTGTTGCAGGTTTTAGAACGAATTGGGCATCTGCAATTGCATCAGCTCCATAAATTGTGATGCTTCGACCAATGCTAATGTTGAAATAAAAATCACCTGAAAGAGATGTGTGTTCCCACGACGTTTGCTTCTCTGAGGTAAGCATACTTAATGTGTTACGCACTCGCTTAAATAGGTCTTCAACGGGAATGTCGGGTGTATTTATGTGGCGTAGCAAAGCCTCTGTGTAGCTCCCATTCCTGCCCGCCCCATCTCCTGCAACCTCCCCTGGCGAGGTTGCGAAGGCAATAAGTGTTCCCTTTGGGGTGTAGATAGATGCTAGACCTCGTTGCTCCGGCCCTCTATTCCAAGCACGAACAAACGGATTGTTTCGACACGCATCCAGAATGATTAAATTTGTGCTATTGGCGCAGGAATCCATCACCTCGATTACTTGGTTTAGGGGAAACGATGAGTGTTTTGCACTTATCTCATCGATGAAGTTTGTATCGATTGCATTGAGATAGTTCTCCCCTTTAATTTGCATCCCGTGTCCGGCGAAATAGAACAGACCTACCTCGTTACTATTCAGGTTGTCTTTAAATGACTCTAGAGCTCGATCGATATCCTCTACCGTGCAGTCGATCTGGCTGATTACCGAAAAGCCCAAATCAAGAAGGGCCTTCGATATGTCCTCCGCATCATGTGCAGGATTTTTTAATGCGCCGCCATTTGGGTAGTTAGATATACCAACAACAAGAGCGGTTAGTTTCCTAGTCATTGCGTGAAATCCAAAGAGACATAACGTGTTGTATACATCAAATCTGACGGATATTCCGGCATCTGCCGGATAATCCCAACGGACTCTGCATGTCGATTTGTCATTTCAATCAACGGTCTAGCCTCCTGCGCTGTAAGTACCCACCGCCCTCAGAACCCAGCCAAACCGGGCACCCCCGAAGCTGCACCTGCGCTTGACCGCCGAGCTTGCTCAATCAGTAACTGGCTGCATTCGTTACAAGGACTCCAGCATACGAACCCGGAAGGCGTATGTCCATTGGGTCCGTGCGTTTCTCCCGCAGCAAGGGATGCACCATCGGCGCGGCCATTTGATTCGGCGGCGGTGTGGCAGGCCATGCTGCACGTCATCCGGGCCCGGTCCGCAAGCGCAACGGGTAAACTCCGCCGACCGCATTCCCTGGAGCAACCCATGCTGATCGGCACCGCCGGCCACATCGACCACGGCAAGACCACGCTGGTGCGCGCGCTCACCGGGGTGGATACCGACCGCCTGCCGGAGGAGAAGAAGCGCGGCATTACCATCGAGCTGGGCTATGCCTATGCGCCCTTGCCGGCGGTGGCGGGCGAGCCGGCGGGGGTGCTGGCCTTCATCGATGTGCCGGGGCACGAGAAGTTTGTGCCCACCATGCTCACCGGCGCGGCGGGGATTGATTTCGCGCTCCTGGTGGTGGCTGCCGACGACGGTGTGATGCCGCAGACGCGCGAGCATCTGGCCATCCTGCAGATCCTTGGGGTGGCGCGCGGGGCGGTGGCGATTACCAAGTGCGACCGCGTCGACGCATCACGCATCGCTGCGGTGGAGGCCGAGGTGCAGGCGCTGCTGGCGCGCACGGCGCTGGCCGGGGTGCCGGTCTTTGCGGTGGCGGCGGGCGTTGGCGAGCGCTTCCAGCTTGATGCCTTGCGGGATCATCTGGTTGCCACGGCGCGCGGCGACGCGGTGCAGGCGCCGCCGCCCGGTGTCGGCTTCCGGCTGGCGGTGGATCGCCATTTTGCCGTGGCCGGGGCGGGTACCGTGGTCACCGGCACCGCCTACGCGGGGCGGGTGCGCGTGGGCGAGCGGCTGGTGCTGGCGCGTGGTGATGGTTTCGTGCGCGAAGTGCGGGTGCGCGGCCTGCATGTGAACAACCGCGCCGCCGACGAGGGCTGTGCCGGTCAGCGTTGCGCGGTGAACCTTGCCGGCGTCGAGCACCGCGAGGTCGAGCGCGGCGACTGGTTGTGCGTACCGGCGCTGGCCCGCCCCAGCGACCGCGTGGACCTGCGCCTCAGCCTGCTCGCAGAGGCGCCGCGTACGTTGGGGCAGTGGAGTGCGGTGAGCCTGCACCATGCTGCCGGACAGGCCCAGGCACGTCTGGCCTTGCTCGACGGGGCGCTCGAGGCCGGTGGCCTGGCGCCCGGCGGCAGTGCCCTGGTGCAGGCGGTGCTGGATCGCCCCATCCTTGCCTGCTGGGGCGACCGCGTGGTGATCCGCGATGCTGCCGGGCGGGTCACCCTTGGCGGCGGGCGGGTGCTTGACCCCTTCCCGCCGGCCCGCCACCGCCGCCGTCCGGCCCGCCTGGCGCTGCTTGCGGCGCTGGAGAATAACGATCCGGCGCAGCGCCTGGGCGCACTGCTGGCTGCAGCGCCTTATGGTCTGGACGCGGCGGAGCTGGCCGCGGCGCACAACCTTGATGCGCACGCCTGGCTGGCCGCGCTGCGTGCCGGCGCGGTGCAGCGGGTGGACACCGCGCGCGGCGCGCAACTCTTCGACCCGGCGGTGTGGGCGGCGCTGGGCGAGCGTGTGCTGAGCCGCCTGGCCGCGCACCATGAGCAGTTCGCCGACGAGCCCGGGGTGGAGCGCGAGCGCCTGCGCCGGATGGCGCTGCCGCAGCTTGCCGCGCCCACCTTCCTGGCCCTGCTCGAAGCCCTGCTGGGCGAAGGGCGGCTGGCGCGCGCGGGTTCGGCGTGGCACCTGCCCGGCCACACGGTGGAGCTTTCGCCGGCCGAGCGCGAACGCGCCGACGGTCTGCTGGAGCGCCTCGGCGAGGGCAGTTTCGATCCTCCCTGGGTGCGCGATCTGGCCGCCGCCACCGGGTTTGCCGAAGCCGACGTGCGCCGCCTGCTGCGCCAGTTGGCGGCGCGTGGCGAGACCTTCCAGGTCGTCCGTGACCTTTTCTACCCCGCCGCCACGGTGGCGGTGCTGGTGGCCATTGCGGCGGAGCTTGCGGCTGCGGACGAAGGCGGGCGCATCCGCGCCGCGGCCTTCCGCGACCGCATCGGTGGTGGCCGCAAGCGCGCCATCCAGATCCTCGAGTTCTTCGACCGCGTCGGCTACACCCGCCGCGTTGGCGAGGGCAACCAGCGCGCCGACCTGCTGCGTGGCGAGCCGCCGGTGGCGGCGGCGTGCTGAAGGGGCGGCACTACTGGGGCGGTGCTACTCGGTAAGGGCCAGCAGGCAGTCCGCGTACCAGGCGCAGTTGAGCCCGAGGGCTTCGTCGATGGTGACATCGCGCCCGCCGACGTCGAGCCGCGCCGAATGCACGCCGAGCAGCATCCACGGCAGGTCGCCGTGGGTGGCGTCCGCAGCGCCGATGCGCATCACCACCGGGGCGCCGCTGGTGCCGCGGTGGGTGCGGCCGTCGGTGAGAAAGTAGCCCTGGCCCTGGAAGCGCAGCCCGAAGGAGGAGGCGATGACCGCCTGGCGCACCACCGGCAGGTGGTGCAGGGTGTCGTGAAAGCCGAGCGGAAAGCCGACGATGAGCAGCGAGGTGCCGACCTCGACCTGATCGAAGCGCCCGAGCAGATGCTGCGGGGTGAACGCCCGCCAGCTTGCCGATGGTGGCAGGGCGCTGCGGTCGATCTCGATCAGCGCCACGTCGATGGCGCCCGCAGCATCGGCGGCCTGGCGCCACAGCGGGGCGCCGCTGTCGTCGTAGAGGGGCAGCGAAAAGCCGGTGGCGCGGGCGACGTCGCTGGCGTCGGTGTGCACCTCGATGACGATGCGGTCGGGCAGGTGGGCGCTGTCCTCGTCGCGGAAGACATGGCGGCTGCTGACCACGAAGAGGCGGCCGCGTGCTTCGAAGAAGAAGCCGCTGGCGTTGCTGAGGACGCGGTCGCCGGCCAGGGTGGTGAGATGGGTGGCGGCGAGCAGGAGCGGTTCGATCATGTCGGGGGGTTCTGAGGTGTGGCGGGGCGGAATTGATCCGGCGCATTCTGGTACGGACATGGAAGTGCTGCAATGCGCGTCTGTCCAACCTGGAGCGACCATACCATGCGCCTGCCCGTCAGCCTCGCCTTCATCCTCGTCACCGCCACTGCGGCGGCTGCCCAGCCAGTTGGCGGGCCGCAGCGCATGCACGGCCTGTGGCAGATCAACGTCCTCGAAGCCGGCGGCGAACGCAGCTTCCATCTCTGCGTCGGTGCCGGCGATGACGTCCTCGCCCACCTCGACGCGGCGGCCACGCAATGCGAACCCGCGCAGTGGCGGCGCGACGGTGCCTATGTGCACATGGCCGACCGCTGCAGCGGTGCCCAGGGCGGGTACGAGCGCAGCGGCCGCTTCTCCGGCGACTTCCAGTACAACTTCCAGGGCGAGCTGCAGGTGGCCGGCACGGCGCCGCGCACGCTGGTGGTCGATGGCCGGCGGCTGGCGCCCTGCAAGGCGCTGAAGGCGGGCGAGATGCGCCCGCAGGGCAGCCCCGGGGGCAATCTCAACCTCGGCCAGTAAGCCTTGCCGGCGGCGATCGCCGGGTTACAATCAGCTGCCGCCAGAATGCCCGGCACGGCCCCGACCTGCGGGGGCGGACCGGCGTTGCCGCGGGCACTGCGGAAGAGAGGCGTTCCCCGGTGGGGCGACCGGTCTTCAAAACCGGGTGGGGCCGTCAGCCGGTCCCAGGTGGGTTCGACTCCCATTCTCTTCCGCCATTTGCTTCCCTTGCCGATGACCTGCCGACATGGCCGAACTGCGTGGCTGCGTCTTCCCCGAAGACCTCCTCTACCATCCCGAAACCCATCTCTGGTTCGCGCCCGAGGGCGAGGGCTGTTATCGCGTCGGCGTGACACCGTTCGGGGTTGCCATCGCCGGCGAGATCCTGCTGTTCACGGCCAAGCCGGAAGGGCTGCAACTGACTGCCGGGCGCGCATTCGGGCTGCTTGAGGCGGGCAAGACGGTGTTCCCGGTGAAGACCCCGGTGGCCGCCGAGCTGCTCGGCGGCAATCCCGCGCTTGCCGACTCGGCCGCGGCGATGAACGTGGATGCCTACGCCTCCTGGCTGGTCCGCCTGCGCGTGGCGGCGCCGGAACCCGGCGTGTTGCTGCCATGGGCGGCGGCGCGTGCCGGCATCGAGGCACAGATGGAGCTGTGGCGCTTCGACGAGCTGGCCTCCTTCCAGGCCCCGCTGGTGGGCGCCGGGGCGCGCGAGATCTGATGGCCGAGCGTCTCGCCATCCTGGTGTGGGCGGCCGATCCCGCCGCCCCGCACCTGTGCGCCACGCCCTTCTATTTTGCCGCCGCGGCGGCTGCAATGGACGTCGAGGTGGAGATGTACTTCACCGCGCGCTCGGTGGAGCTGCTCGTCGACGGCGTGGCGGAAACCCTGTACGCCGACGGTGGTGGCGTCGCCGAGACGGAGCGGCGCACGGTGGCCGGCTTCCTGCGCGAGGCGCATCGCTTCGGCGTGCGCATGTATGCCTGCCCGGCGGCACTGCAGGCTCATGGCGTGAACGCAGCGACGCTGCGCACCGAGGTCAGCGGCCAGGCCGGAGCGGCGGCCTTCATCGGGCGCACGCTGGACGCCGGCTGGCGCACCCTGAGTTTCTGAACGGGCACTGTGAAATAGCGCACTCGACAGGTGATGCTTGGGGCCTGTTCTCATTCGCTTGGCGACCGCCGTGGCGAATGAGAACAGGCCCTAGTGTAGTGGTGCGTTCTTGATGGAACTTATCTGAAGCGTAGCAATTCACGTTGCAGCGGCCTCCTCCTCGTGTGCCGCGGAGCGAATTAGCAGGTTCCTTCCCCTTCAAGGGGAAGGGCAGGATGGGGATGGGTTTCTTGCAGGCGCTTCGGAGTCTACCCATCCCCACCCCAACCCGGGAGTCTCCGCTACGCTACGCCGCTACGCAGGCGGCGAGCGGTGCTCGCCGAAACCCCTGCTCCGCCCCCTTGAAGGGGAGGGAGCTTCGTTGTGCAAACTTAAGTTCCCGCAAGAATGAAACACTACACTAGGCTGTCACCAAAGGAGTAGGCCATGAATGTCCTGCCGCGCACCGTGTACGCGTCCCTGCTGGCGACCCTGCTGAGTTGTGCGGCCGGTCTGGCAGCGGCCACCGAACGCCTCTCCGAGCGCTGGGACGAGCGCCGCGCGGTCTTGCTGCTGGAGCGCGCGGCCGCCCACCTGCAGTCCCGCGGCGAGGCGGCCCTGGGCGACTTCGCGCGCCA
Organism: Pseudothauera lacus; assembly: GCF_003034845.1. Classification (GTDB taxonomy): domain Bacteria; phylum Pseudomonadota; class Gammaproteobacteria; order Burkholderiales; family Rhodocyclaceae; genus Pseudothauera; species Pseudothauera lacus. The sequence goes on from NZ_PZKC01000010.1 coordinate 7,007, forward strand.
GGGCGAGTTCGTCGACCGCGACCTCTACGTCTATGTGCTCGATACCGAAGGGCGCTTCCTCGCCAGCGGCGGTTCCTCGTCGGCACTGATCGGCCAGGACGTCAGCACACGCACCGATTCGGCCGGCAAGCCCTTCTTCCGCGACATGCTCGATCTCGCCCGCAGCGCCGGCAGCGGCCGCATCGACTACCGCTGGCTGAATCCGGTGAGCAACCGCGATGAGCCCAAGGTGGCCCTGTTCCGCCGTATCGGCAGCTACATCGTCGCCGTCGGCTTCTATTCGCCGCGCGCCACTGCGGCGCAGGCGCGCGAGTTGCTGGAGCGTGCCGCGCTGGCCCTCGGCGCCGATGCCGACGGTGCGCTGGCGGCGTTCCAGGAGCTCGATGGCGGTTACATGCAGGACGATCTCTACGTCTTCGTCGTCGATCTTGAAGACGGTCGCTTCCTTGCCAATGGCGCCAGCCCGGCGCTGCGCGGCCGTGACGGCCGCGAGCTGCGCGACCCGCGCGGCAAGGCCGTGATCAGCGACATGATCGCCATCGCCCGCAGCCGCGGCCACGGGCAGCTCGAATACCTGTGGCGCAATCCGCTGACCGCGAAGACGGAGAGCAAGACCTCGTTCTTCCGCCGCGTCGACGGCATGCTCGTCGGGGTGGGCTACTACACGCGCTGAGCTCCTGCCGCGCGCGGGCGCAGCTGCCATCCCTGCGGCGTCCATTGCAGGACGTCGGTGAGCGCCAGTGCGTCGAGGAAGTGGTGGTCGTGCGAGACCACCAGCAGGGCGCCGCGGTAGGCGCGCAGCATTTCCTCGACGGCCTGCAGCGAGGGCAGGTCGATGTGGTTGGTGGGTTCGTCGAGCAGCAGCAGGCGCGCCGGCGGTTCGGCATACAGCGCGCAGGCCAGCGCTGCCTTCAGCCGTTCGCCGCCCGACAGGGTGGTGGCGGGCGCCAGTGCGCGACGTGCGTCGAGGCCCAGCAGCGCCAGCCGGGTGCGCGCCTGCGCTTCGCCGAGAGCGGGGTTGGCGGCCAGCAGGGCGGTGAGCGCGGGGCGCCCGCCCTCCACCCCGGCGAGCGCCTGGTCTACCCAGGTGCTGGGCACCGTCACCGTGCACCGCCCCTGAGCGGGAGCGAGCTGTCCGGCGAGCAGCTTCAGCAGCGTGCTCTTGCCGCAGCCGTTGGGGCCGCACAGCGCAATGCGGCGCGGTCCGCTCACCACCAGGTCGAGTGCCTGCGCGGTGGCGCGTCCGTATGGCAGGCGCACGCCTGCCAGCACCGCCACCTGCTTGCCGGCCGCAACCGTGCCGGCGGGCGACAGCAGTACCGTCGGGGGGCTGTCGTCAATCGCCGCAGCGGCGGCGTGGACCGCCGCATCGAGCCCCTTGCGGGTGTTCTCACGGCTCGCCCGCAGGCGGGCGCTGCTGTGTTCGCTGCGCTCCTTGGCGCGGTCGAGGAGGATCTGCGCCTGGTTGGCGTCGCGCGCGCTGCGCTGCCCCTGCGCCGCGCGCTGTGCGAGGCGTTCCTGCTGGCGGCGCAGTTCGACCTCGCCGCGGCGCCTCTCGGTGCGGGCGTGGGCCAGCGCCTGCGCCGCGGCGTCCGTCGCGCGGGCCTTGGCGGCGGCGTAGCAGCCGTAGTCGCCGCCGTGGCGCTGCAGGCCATGGCGGCCCAGCTCGACGATGGCCTCCATGCGGTCGAGCACGGCACGGTCGTGGCTGATCACGATCAGGGCGCGCCGCCACGCCGTAAGGCGCCGGTAGAGCGCGTCACGCGCCGAGGCGTCGAGGTGGTTGCTCGGTTCGTCGAGGATCAGTACTTCGGCGTCGTCGACAAATGCGCCCAGCAGCGCTACCCGCGTGCATTCCCCGCCGCTCAGCCCGGCGGCCGGGGTCTCGGCGTCGAGATGGCCGAGACCTTCGGCGGCGAGCGCGGCTTCCAGGCGCCGGCGCAGATCCCAGCGTTCGCCGACGATGTCGAAATCCGCTGCGCTGGTACTGCCCCGCTCGATGCGCGCGAGCGCATCCACCACCGCGCCGATCCCGGCGACGTCGGCCACCCGGCGATGCCGCGCGGGGTCGATGAACTGGGCCACGTAGCGCACCCGGCCGTGGCGCATCACCTGCCCGGCAGTGGGGGCCAGCTCGCCGGCGATGATGCGTGCGAGCACCGACTTGCCGACCCCATTGCGCCCGACCAGGCCGCTGCGGCGATCGTCGAAATGGCCGTCGAGGCCGGAAAACAGGGGGCTGCCGTCGGGCAGCAGGAAGGAGACGCGATCGAGCGTGATCGCCGTGCGCGAGTGCGAACCTGACATGAGTGCTCCGGAAAATGCCGACACGGCTTCCGTTGCGGCAACGGAAGCGGAAAAAGGTGGCTGTGGCGGCCACGGGGCATTTACAGGCGCATCGGTCGGGCACTCCGCAGGGGTGATGAATGCGCGGATTATGAACCCCTTGCCAGCCCCTTGTCACCGGCGTAGCGTTGGACGTGCCGGTGTTCCCGCAATGGCCGGCGAGCGAGGTCGGCAATGCGTGCGATGGTCTATGAAGGGGCGGCGCAGCTGCGTCTGGTCGAGCGTCCGCGGCCACGGCCGGGGGCGGGGCAGGTGCTGCTGCAGGTCGAGGCCTGCGGGGTGTGCCGCACCGACCTCCATCTGGTCGATGGCGAGCTGCCCGCGCCGCTGCTGCCGGTCATCCCCGGGCATGAGATCGTCGGTCGGGTGCGGGCCGTGGGCGCCGGGGTGGACGGTTTTGCCATCGGCCAGCGCGTCGGCGTGCCGTGGCTGGGATGGACCTGCGGCAGCTGCGACTACTGCCGCCGCGGGCAGGAGAACCTCTGCGATGCCGCGCGCTTCACCGGCTACACGATCGACGGCGGCTACGCCGAATACACCGTTGCCGACCAGCGCTACTGCTTCGCCCTCCCGGAGGCGCCATCCGCAGCTGCGCTCGCCCCCCCTGCTGTGTGCCGGGCTGATCGGCCACCGTGCCCTTGCCATGGCTGGCGATGCCCAGCGGGTGGGCATCTACGGCTTCGGCGCGGCCGCCCACATCGTTGCCCAGGTGCTGCGCCATCAGGGGCGGCCGTTCTACGCCTTCACCCGCAGTGGCGACGACGACAGCCAGCGCTTTGCCCGCCAGCTGGGGGCGACATGGTGCGGCGACAGTACTGCGCCGCCGCAGGCCCTCGACGCCGCACTGATCTTCGCCCCGGCCGGCGAACTGGTGCCGGCGGCGTTGCGTGCGGTGCGCAAGGGCGGCACGGTGGTGTGCGCAGGCATCCACATGAGCCCCATCCCGACCTTTCCCTACGACATCCTGTGGGGCGAGCGCACGCTGCGCTCGGTGGCCAATCTTACCCGCAGCGATGGCATGCGCTTCTTCGAGCTCGCCGCGCACACGCCCATCGACACCAGTGTCCGCCCGTGGCCGCTGGAAGCCGCCAACGAGGCCCTTGCCGCCCTGCGCAGCGGGCGCATCCAGGGTGCCGCGGTGCTGTTGCCGGAGGGCGGGCCGAGTGAGTGAGCCTGCTGTTTCAAACCGTCAGGGGGCAGCATGAAGCGCGCTGCGCTGCTGTTGATCCTGGCGCTGCTGGCCCCTTCCGCCGCGGCCGGACCCTGGCGCGCGGAGGAGGGCAACGTGTCCGGCTGGCAGCTGATGAGTCCGGCCGAGCGCGTGGAGCACCAGCGCCGGCTGCGCGGTTTCACCCGCTACGAGGACTGTCGTGCCTATCAGGAAGCCCATCACGCGGAGATGGCGGCGCGCGCCGGGGCCGCGGGGGTGGTGCTGACCCCACGCGCACAAACGGCCTGCGACCAGTTGCGCGCGCGCGGGAGGCTGAAGTGAGCGCAGCGCTCTCCGCCCTGCGCGGCCTGGCGGCGCCCGGCCTGCTGCTCGCCCTGCCGGCGGCATGCCTGATCTGGGCCTGGCCGGTCGAACTGCACGGCTGGCGCGCCGTTGCCATCGTCAGCGCTTGGGCAGGAACCGCGCTGCTGGTTGGCAGCACCCTGCTGATGGTGCGCGCGGCGCGACTGGCTGCCTTGTTCGGTGGACTGGATGCGCAGTACCGCTGGCACCATCTTGGCGGCACCGTTGCCTATGCCTTGCTGCTGGCCCATCCGCTGGCCCTGGCTGCTGCGGCTTGGCAGGAATCCCCCCGCCTGGCCTGGGAAGTGCTTTCTCCCTGGGCGCAACACTGGACGGTGTGGCTGGGCTGGGCAGCACTCGGTTTGCTGATGGTGGGACTGGCGGCGACATTCAGCCTGCATCTGCCATACCGCCGTTGGCGGGCGCTGCATTACCTGGCAGGTGCGGGGGTGGTTGCCGGCTTGATTCACGCCTGGACACTGCTTGCCCAACCCGGCCCGCTGGCCTTGCTCTTGCCGCTGGCGGCGCTGGCGCTCTGCTGGCGGTTGATCGGCAGCGATCTGGGCCTCGCGGCGCGCCCCTACCGCGTACGCAGTGTGGCAGCGCGTGCGGCAGGGATGATAGAAGCGGTGCTGGAGCCCTGCGGGCCTCGCATGGCAGTTTCTCCGGGTCAGTTTGTTTTCGCCGCGTTTGGCGATGGGCCCGGTTTTCGCGGCTGCGGCGAGTTTCACCCCTTCACCGTGAGCAGCATCGGAGACGACGGTGCGCTGGCGGTGGGCATCAAGGCGCTGGGGCCGTGTTCGCGCCATGTGCAGGGGCTGACGCCGGGCGTTGCGGTGCGTCTGGAAGGGCCTTTTGGCCGTTTTCTCGCCGACCGTGCCGACGGTCCGCAGTTCTGGCTGGCCGGTGGGGTGGGCATCACCCCTTTCATCGCCGCCCTGCGTGCCGGCCCGCTGCAGCAACCGACGACCTTGCTGTACTTCTACCGCAGTGCCCAGGATGCGGCCTACCTTGAGGAGCTGCGTTCCATCGCTGCGGCCGATGCATGCCTCACCCTGGTGGCCGAGGCCGCCGCGGGCCCGCCGCCGACGCTGGATGTGAGACTGTCAGAGGTACCCGGACTCGGCGCGCGCCAGGCGCAATTGTGCGGGCCCGCAGCGCTGGTCGAAGCTGCCCGCGGTGCCTTGCTGAGCCATGGCATGCCGGCAGCGGCCATCCATTTCGAACGCTTCGACTTCCGCTGATGCGCGCCCTGTTTCTCGTTTCCACCGTTCTGTTCTGGATCGTCGTGGCGGCGGCGTGGGTCAGTGCGTTGCGGCCCCTGGCTCCCGCACCGTCCGATGTGTCCGCGGAGCCGCGCTACGTGCTGGCCGACATTGCGCAGCACGGCAGTGTGGATGATTGCTGGATGGCCATCGACGGGGTGGTCTACGATTTCACTGCCTACCTGCCCGAGCACCCCACAAGCCCGCGCGTGATGGCCGCGTGGTGCGGGAAGGAGGCCAGTGAGGCCTATCACACCAAGACTCGCGGCCGTCCGCACTCCAGCTACGCTGACGGTCTGCTGCCAGCCTGGCGCGTCGGCGTACTCGCGGCGGAACCCTGATGCGCTTAACGCCCCGCGCCGCAGGGGCGGCGTTCGGCGCCACAGTGCCGGAAGTCGCCGAGCGGACGGTTGAAGGTGTACTCCAGCGGCGCGCCCACCCACTCGCGCGCAGTCTGCCCGGCGGTGCCGGTGGGCAGGGTGAAGGGCAGGGCGATGAGGAAGCCGGCGCCGCCGACCACGGCACCGAGCAGGCCCAGCGGACGCACCACCACCAGGTCGACGGCCATGTCGGTGGCGCGGTCGCCGGTCACCGCCTCGTCGTGCTGGGCGCGCACGCCGGGGGCGCCGACGGTGAGGCAGGCACACAGGGCGGTGATGGCCAGGCGCTGCGCTGCGGGGCTGCGCATGGGGTTCTCCGTTGCGGGTGATGTTCCAGTATGGGCCGTGCTCAGGCCTTCGGCCAGAGGATCATCTGCGTGCAGCGGAACAATGCGAGCTTGCGCCCGCTGGCGACGTCGGTGACTTCGGCGTCCCATACCTGGGTGGTGCGCCCGAGGTGCTGGGCGGTGGCCACGCAGGCAATGCTGCCTTCGCGCACGGTGCCGAGGTGGTTGCTCTTCAGCTCGACGGTGGTGAAGGACTGCGCGCCGGCAGGCAGGTGCACGATGGTGCCGTAGCCGCAGGTGGTGTCGGCCAGCGCGACGATGCTGGCGGCGTGAAGGAATTCGTTGGGGGCGATGTGCAGGCGCTTCACCGGCATGCGGCTGGTGAGGCGGCCCTGTTCCATGCTGAGGATCTCGATGCCCAGATAGCCGGGCAGGTACTCGGCGCCACGGGCGTTGAGGGTGGCGATGTCGATGTCGCTGTGCAGCGTGCTCATGAGCGGGTCTCCGCTGGCCTGGGGGTGGTGGGCCGCACTATACCAGTGCGTATGGAGTCCGGGTCCGGCCAGGTGCCGCTGTGCAGCTGCCGGCCGCGGCCGTATCATCGCGCCGGTGCGCGCGTCCTGCCGCCACGCCGTGGAGAACCCATGCCCGTCTTCCTGCACACCGCCGACTGGCAGATCGGCAAGCTGTTCGGCCAGTTCGATGCCGACGAGGCCGCCCTGCTGGCCGAAGAGCGCTTCGCCGCGGTGGAGCACATCGCCGCGCTGGCCACCGCGCACGCCGTCGATGCGGTGCTGGTGGCCGGCGACGTGTTCGATGCGCAGACCGTCACCGAACGCTGCATCCACCGCCTCTTCCACGCCCTGCGCGGCTACTCCGGGCCGTGGCTGCTGCTGCCCGGCAACCACGATGCGGCGCTCGCCGAATCGGTGTGGACGCGCGCCGAGCGGCTGGCCGCGGTGCCGTCCAACGTCCACCTCTGCCTGCGTGCCGAAGTGCTGCGGCTGGATGCGCTGCGCGTCGCCGTGTTGCCGGCGCCGCTCACCCAGCGCAACACCCACGCCGACCTCACCGAGTGGTTCGACGCCGCCGACACCCCGCCCGGCTGGCTGCGCGTGGGGCTGGCGCACGGCAGCGTGCAGGGCATCCTCGCCGAGGACATCGATTCCGCCAACCCCATCGCCGCCGGGCGTGCCGCACGCGCGCACCTCGACTATCTGGCGCTGGGCGACTGGCACGGTACGCGCCAGATCGACGCGCATACCTGGTACGCCGGCACGCCGGAAAGCGACCGCTTCCGCGCCAATGCCTCCGGCCAGGTGCTGCGCGTGGTGCTCGGCGCCCCCGGCACGCCGCCGCAGGTCAGCGCACTCGCCAGCGGGCGCTACCGCTGGCACGACAGCGCCGCCACCCTGCAGGTGGCCAGCGACCTCGACCTGCTGCTGGCGCAGCTCGCCGGCTACGGCGCCGACGACGTGGTGCAGCTCGCGGTGTCCGGACGCTGCGATCTGGCCGGCCATCGCCGCCTGCAGCAGGCCGTCGAGCAGGCGCGCGGGCGCGCACGCAGCCTGCTTGCCGATCTCTCCGCGCTGCAACTCGAGCCCACCCTGGACGACATCGAGGCGCTGGCCGCCGACGGCTACATCAACGAGGTCATCGGCGAACTGCAGGCCGCGCAGCATGGCGCCGACCTTGCCCGCGCCGAGGCCGCGCGCGACGCCCTCGCGCTGCTCGCCGGGCTGCTCGACAGCAGGCGCGGCGCGCGCCACCCGGGTAGCGCAGGAGGCGGGCAATGAAACTCACCCGCTTGCGCATCGAACAGCTGCGCCAGTTCCGGGCGCCGTTCGAGATCCGCGATTTCGCGCCCGGACTGAACCTGTTCAGCGGCCCCAACGAGGCCGGCAAGAGCACCCTCGTCGCCGCCATCCGCGCCGCCTTCTTCGAACGCCACCGCTCCGGCGCGGTGGACGACCTGCGCCCCTGGGGCGATTCGGCCGCCGCACCGACCGTGGAACTGGACTTCGAGCTCGGTGGCCAGCCCTGCCGCCTGGTGAAGAGCTTCCTGGCGCGCAAGCGCTGCGAGCTGCGCATCGGCACGCAAGGCCTGGACGGTGCCGAGGCCGAGGACCGCCTCGCCGAACTGCTCGGCTTCCAGCACGCCGGCAAGGGCGCCAGCAAGGCAGAGCACTGGGGCATTCCCGGCCTGCTGTGGATCCAGCAGGGGGCTGCGCAGGAATTGCGTGAGGCCGTCGGCCATGCCACCGACCATCTGCGCAGCGCACTCGAAGCCTCGCTCGGCGAAGTCGCCGCGAGCGGCGGCGACGACCTGCTGGCCAGCGTGCAGGCGCAGCGCAGCGAGCTGCTCACCGAGGCCGGCGGCCGCCCGCGTGGTCCCTACAAGGACGCGCTGGAGCGCGAGGCCGCACTGGCCGCGACCCTTGGCGGACTCGACGCCGCCATCGCCCACTACCGTCAGCGTGTCGACGCCCTCGCCAGCCTGCGCCGCGCGCACGCCGCGGACGAGCTCGAACAGCCCTGGGTGGATTGCCGTCGCCGCCAGCACGAGGCCGCCGAGCGCCTGCAGGCCATCCAGGCGCAGCAGGACAGCCTGGCTGCCGAAGGCCAGCGCGCCGAGGCTGCCGAACGCCGTGCGGCACTGCTGCGCAGCCAGCTCGAGGCCTGGGCGCGCGAGGATCAGGCCTTGGCCGCGCGTGCCGCCGCGCAAGCCGAAGCGCTCGCCGCGCGGGACGCCGCCGCCGCCCCGCTGGCCCACTGGCAGGCGCGCCAGGAAGGCGCCGCGCGCGAACTCGACGCCGCCCGCGCCGCCCTGCGGCAGGCCCGTCAGCAGCATGCACGCGCCCAACTCGCACGCGATGCCGCGGCCGCCGCGGCGCGCGCGCAGGCCTGCGCCCGCCAGCTCGCCGAGGCCGCAGGCGCGCGCGAAGCGCTCCTCGCCGTGCAGCGCGCGGCGGCTGCCAGCGCCATTCCCGCAGCCGAGCTGAAGACCCTGCGCACGCTGGAGCGCCAGCTCGCCGAAGTGCACATCCAGCGCGACGCCGCCGCCACCCGCCTGGCGTGGGTGCTGCAAGCCGATTGCGCGCTCCGTCTCGGCGAAGCCACGCTCAGCGGCAGCGGCGAGATCCGCCTGACGGCGCCGGCCAGCCTTGAGCTGCCTGGCCTCGGCCGCCTGGAGATCGCCCCCGGCGGCGGCAGCGACCTCGCCACCCTGGACGCCCGCGGCGACGAGCTCGCCGACCGCCGGCGCACCCTGCTTGCCCGCCTCGGCCTGCCCGACCTGGCCGCAGCCGAGGCGCGCGAGCTCGAACACAGCCGTCTGCAACAACAACTGGCCGCCGCCCAGGCCACCCTGCAGGCCCTCGCCCCGCAGGGTGTCGATGCGCTCGGCGCCGAGCACGCCGCCCTGCAGGCGCGCGCCGACGAACTCGCCCGCGCGCTGGCCGACGCCGGCGGCGAGGGGGCGGGCGATGGGGGTGACAAGGTGTCCGCCGCAGGCCCCGCGCCAACGGCTGGCGACACACCGCCACTGTCCGTCGATCAGGCCGAAGCCGCCGAGCAGGCTGCCGCCCACACCCTCGCCGCCATCCAGGGCGAACGCCACCGCGCCCAGCTCGCCGCCGCCGATGCCGCCAGCCGGCTCGACGCCGCCACCCGCGAACTTGCCGCCGCCCGTGCCCTGTGCGCCGACCCGGTGCGCGCCGCGCGCATCGCCCAGAGCAGCGCCGAGCTCACCGACGCGCTGGCCGAACGCAAGGCGCTCGGCGCGCGCATCGAGGCGCTGCAGCAGCACATCGCCGCTGCCCGCCCGGACATCCTGCAGCAGGACGTCGAGCGCTTCCGCGCTACCGCCGAAGAGCTCGAAACCCAGCACCGCGTGCGCCGCGACCAGCTCATGCGCCTGGAGGTGGAACTGCAGACCGAGGGCGCGCAGGGCCTCGAAGAGCGCCGTGCCGAATGCGCCCGCGATCACGCCCAGGCCGCCCGCCGGGCCGGCGAGCTGCGCCGCCGCGCCGCGGCCCTCGATCTCCTCCTCGGCCTGCTGCAGGACAAGCGCCGTGCGCTCACCCGCCGCCTGCAGGCGCCGCTGCAGAAGCACCTCAACCGCTACCTGCAGCTGCTCTTCCCGCAGGCCAGCCTGGAGATCGACGAGAACCTCACCCCCGGCCCGCTCACCCGCGGGGTGGAAAGTGGCGATTTCGAGCAGCTCAGTTTCGGCGCGCGCGAGCAGATGGGGGTGATCAGCCGGCTGGCCTACGCCGACCTGCTCGCCGAAGCCGGCCGGCCCACCCTGATCATCCTCGACGATGCCCTGGTGCACAGCGACGCCGAGCGCCTCGCGCAGATGAAGCGTGTGCTCTTCGATGCCGCCACCCGTCACCAGATCCTGCTGTTCACCTGCCACCCCGCCAACTGGCGCGACCTCGGCGTGGCGGCACGCTCGATCGACGATCTGCGGGCGGGCGCGGCGCAGTAGCGCGCGGCGTCGCGCTGCGACCCGGTCAAGCTCCGTTCAGCGCCGTCCTTCCCCGACCTCTTCCAGCAACCACCCCCGGAATGCCTGGATGGCCGCCTGCCCGGCATGTTCCGGGCGGGTCAGCAGGTAGTAGGCGAAGTTGCGGTTGATGGTGATGTCGAAGGGGGCGGCGAGGCGGCTGGCGGCGATTTCGCCGGCAACCAGGGGGCGCGACAGCAGGGCGATGCCGAGGCCGTCGGCGGCGGCGGCGATGGCGAGGCCGGAGTCGGTGAAGTGAGGGCCGGCGTCGGCATCCACGCCGCTGACCCCGGCGCTGCGCAGCCAGTCCTTCCAGCTCGGGCGCTCGCGCGCCAGCGGGATGGTGTCGTCGTGGATCAGCAGGTGGTAGCGCAGGTCGTCGGGGGTGCGCAGCGGGCGCTTCGCGTGCAGCAGGGCGGGGCTGCACACCGCGGTGTATTCGGGCATGAACAGGCGTTCGACGCGAAACCCCGGGTAGTGCCCGCTGCCGTAGCGGATCCAGGCCTCCGGCCCTTCGCCGCGCGGGGCGCGGATCTCCATCGGCGGGGCACCGGGCGCCTCGGCGCCGTCGATCATGCGCGCCGAGCCGGAGAGGTGCAGCTCGATCAGCGGCTCGCGCTGTGCGAAGACGTGCAGGCGCGGCACCAGCCAGCGCGAGGCGAATGAAGGCGGGGCGACCACCTGCAGGCGGGCCTTGGGATTCAGTGCGTACACCTGCGCCACTGCCGCGGCGAAGCAGTCCATGCCCTCGCGCAGCCCGGGCAGCAGCGCTGCGCCGGCGGCAGTGAGTTCCAGCGCGCGGGTGAGGCGGCGGAACAGCGCGCAGCCCAGGTGCTCCTCCAGCCCGCGGATCTGGTGGCTGATCGCCGCAGGGGTCACCGACAGCTCCTCGGCGGCGAGCTTGAAGCTGAGGTGGCGCGCTGCGGCTTCGAAAGCACGCAGGGCGTTGAGCGGTGGCAGGCGGTAGGGCATATGAATGAATTTTTCTAAGTCGTTACCTGACAATAGATCGTTTGTTGCGCCGCAGCAAGTGGATCTACAGTTGCTCCCGCCCCGCACAACGGGGCATCAACCTCAAGGAGCCACACAATGGATCACGAGCACATCGACATCGACATCGACGAGCGCATCCGCGCAGCCCATCGTCTGCGCGACGCCGCAGTTGCAGAGTTCTTCACCGTTCTCTGGCGCACCCTGCGTACCCTGCCCGCACGCACTGTTCACGCCGTCAGCGTGCAGTTGCGCGCCCATCACCTGCTGCATCACTGATAGCGCTGCCCGGGTGAACATGCCCGCTGCGGCGGGCATGGGGCAGGCCTGCGCTGATCCGCCGCGGTTCAGCATCCGTTCATCGACAGGGGCCTAGTCTTGCACCAACGCGCCGCATCGTGCGGGGCGGTGACAAGACGGAGGACCATCATGAACAGAATCAGACTCGCCCTTGCGCTGTCACTGGCCGGCCTGGCTTCGGCAGCCTGCGCCAGCGGCCCGATGCGCGGCCAGCACCACGACGGCAGCTATCAGGACTGGGCGCGGGTGACCCAGGTACAACCCCAGTATGAGCGTGTGCGGGTGACCCGCCAGGAGTGTGGGCCGGCGCATGTGTACTACGACGATCACCCCGTCCATGGCGGCGGCGAGCGCCAGCTCGGCGGGGCGATCATCGGCGGTATTGCCGGCGGCATCATCGGCAATCAGGTCGGCAAGGGCAACGGCCGTCATGTGGCCACTGCCGCAGGTGCGGCGGTGGGGGCGATCGTCGGCGACCGCATCCAGAACAACAGCGCCCACGCCGTGCCGCCGCAGGCCCATGGCCGTCCGCGGCAGCAGTGCCGCACGGTCGAGCACTGGGAGCAGCAGCTCACCGGCTACCGCGTCAGCTACGAGTACAATGGCCGCCACTACACGCGCTTCATGACCCACGACCCCGGTCGCCGCCTGCGGGTCAATGTGTCGGTGTCGCCGGCCTGAAGCGTCTGTTGCCCGAGGTGCCGCGCATGCGTATCCGTTCCGCCCTTCTCGCCCTGCTCTGCGCCGGCACCCTGCTGGCCGCGCCGGCGCACGCGGTGGACCGCGACGAAGCCGCCGCGATTGCCCGCCAGACCACCGGCGGGCGTGTGCTGGCGGTGGAGGCGGGGCGGCGCAACGGCGATGCGGTGTTCGTGGTGCGCGTGCTGACCCCTTCCGGTGAGGTGCGCGTGGTCGTGGTCGATGCCCGCAGCGGCGCGGTGCGCTGATGCGGGTGCTGGTCGTCGAGGACGAAGCTGCACTGCGCCAGGGCGTGGTGGCGGCGCTGGCCGCGGCCGGCGCACAGGTGCAGGAGGCTGCCGACGGCGTGGTCGGGCACTACCTCGCCAGCGAGTACCCCTTTGACGTTGCAGTCATCGACCTGGGCCTGCCCGGACTGCCCGGGCTGGAGCTGATCCGCCGTCTGCGCGCGGCCGGCTCGCGTCTGCCCATCCTCATCCTCACCGCGCGGGCGCGCTGGCAGGAGAAGGTGGAAGGGCTGGAGAGCGGCGCCGACGATTACCTCGCCAAGCCCTTCGAGATGCCCGAACTGCTCGCCCGCGTGCGCGCGCTGTGGCGCCGCGCGGCAGGGGCTGCGGGCACCGTGGTGGTGGCCGGGGCCTACCGCATCGATCTCGACGCCCAGCAGGTGAGCTGCGCCGGAAACCCGGTGGCGCTCACCGCCTTCGAGTTCCGCCTGCTCGAATATCTTGCCCGCAATCGCGAGCGCGTGGTCAGCCGGCGCGAACTGACCGACTATCTCTACCCGCTCGACGAGGACCGCGACAGCAACGTGCTGGAGGTGCTGATCGGCCGCCTGCGCCGCAAGCTCGACCCCGCCGGGTGCCATCAGCCCGTGCTCACGGTGCGCGGACGCGGCTACCGCTTTGCCCCCGTGGAGGGCGGCTGACGGTGGCGCTGTCGCTGCGCAGCCGCCTGCTGGCGGTATCGGTGGCGGTGCTGATCGCCTTCGTCGTGCTTACCGGTCTGGTGCTCGATCGCGCCTTCCGCGACAGTGCCGATACCGCCCAGCAGGCCCGCCTGGAGGCGCTGCTGTATCTGCTGATGGGCAGTCTGGAAGTGGATGCCGATGGCACGCTGCATCTTCCCGCGCAGCTGCCGGAGGCCCGTCTGGCGCTGCCCGCTTCCGGCCTCTACGCAGCAATCCGCCGCGTCGATGCCGACGACGGCGCCGCGGTGCGCGCACCGACGCGCTGGCGCTCGCCTTCGGCGATCGGCGTCGACCTCGCCCTGGAGGCGCTGCTGGAGGCCGGTGAACGCCGCAACGAGGTGCGCACCGGTGGCGACGGCATGGTCTTCCGCGTACTCACCCAGGGGGTGCGCTGGGAGATCGGCGAGCGCCCGTCGCGGATCACCTTCAGCGTCGCCGCGCCACTCGCCGCGCGCGGCGCCGACGTGGCGAGCTATCGCCACAGCCTGTGGACGGCGCTGGCGGCGATGGCCGTCGCCCTGCTGTTTGCCCTGGTGCTGGTGCAGCGCTGGGGCTTGCGCCCCTTGCGCCGTCTGGCGCGCGACATCGCGGCGATGGAGGCGGGTGAGGCGCGGCGTCCGGGCGCTGGTGCGCAGCCGCGCGAGCTGGCGCCGCTGGTCGACAATCTCGATCGCCTGCTGGCCCGCGAGCATGCGCTGGTCGAGCGTCAGCGCAAGGCGCTCGCCGACCTCGCCCACAGCCTCAAGACGCCGCTGGCGATCCTGCGCAATGCGGCACCTGACGACAGCCTGCCGGCAGTGGTGGGGGAGCAGGCACGGCGCATGGAAGACATCGTCCACTACCAGCTGCAGCGTGCCGCCACCGCGGGGGCGAGCCGCCTTGCCGCGGCACGCCCGCTTGCGCCGCTGGTCGACCGCCTGCTGGCCAGTCTGGGCAAGGTGCATGGCCAACGCCGGCTGGAGCTGGTCAATGCGGTGCCGGTGGATCTGGGCGCGCGCATCGACGAGGGCGACGCCCTCGAACTGCTCGGCAACCTTGCCGATAACGCCTGCAAGTGGGCGGCCGGCCGTGTAGTGGTGAGTGCCGTACGCCAGGGCGGCGGCCTGCGCCTCAGTGTCGACGACGACGGCCCCGGTTTTCCCGATGGCGTGGCCCTGCCCCAGCGTGGCCTGCGCGGCGACGAACGCACCCCCGGCCATGGCATCGGCCTGGCGATGGCGCACGACATTGCCCTGGCCTATGGCGGAGAGCTGAGCTTTGCACGCAGCCCGCTGGGTGGGGCGCGGGTCAGCGTGTGGCTGGCGGAATGCTGAAGCTGCTGCCCTGTTCCGCCATGGCGCGGTTGCGGCCGGCACGTTTGGCGGCGTACAGCGCGTTGTCGGCGCGCCTGAGCACCCCCTCGATGCTGGCGTCGGTGGCGTCGAGCATGCCAATGCCGGCACTGATGGTATAGCTGACTGGCCCGTCGCCGCAGACCACAGGTTGTGCAGTGATGTGCTGGCGCAGGCGCTCGGCGAGCAGCACGGCGCCGTCAACGGTGGTGTCGGGGGCGAGGATGGCGAACTCCTCGCCACCCAGGCGCGCGAGCAGGTCCGACTCGCGCATCAGCACGCGCGCCGAGTCGCACAGATGCCTGAGCACCTCGTCGCCGCTGGCGTGCCCCCGGCGGTCATTGATGCGCTTGAAGCGGTCGATGTCGATCATGATCACCGACAGCGCCATGCCGGTGCGGCGGGCGCGGGCAAACTCTTCCTGCGCGCGTTTGAAGAAGCAGCGGCGGTTGGCGACGCCGGTCAGCGGATCGCGGTTGGATTGCGCTTCCAGCAGGTGTTCGTAGCGCTTGCGCTCGGAAATGTCGCGGAAGAACCACACCCGCCCGAGGTAGCGCTGCTGCTCGTCCCACAGCGCAGTGGAATGGCGCTCCAGGGTACGGTCGTCGTTGAGCGCGATCTCGCTTACGTCGTGGAGCGTGGGGTCGGCATAGAGCGCCTCGACGCGAGCGAGAAAGGCCTCGGGGTCCTTGATCAGGCGCAGGGCCTGATCAAGCAGCAGGCGGTCGTGGATGGCCCCGGTGGCGACCTCTGGCGCCCCCAGGGTGAGCCGGAAGATGTCCAGAAAGCGCTGGTTGAAGGACACCACGGTGCCCGCCTGGTCGACCACCAGAATGCCGTCGGGCGAAGCCTCGTGGATGGCCTCGATCAGCGAATGCTCGAACTGCCTTTGCGCGCTTGCCAAGACACCGCTCCCGGTAAGGGATTAAACGGAGGTGATAAAGGTCGCCGATCATGCCAGCTGTTTACCCGGCACTGCACCGGTGGTCAGCTGCGTGCAGAGCATGGCCGATTAGTACTACGAGTATATGCCCGGCGTCGTCGCGGCGTCATCCGGTGCACGGTTTGGAGCAAAAAAGTCGCTACCCAATATGGATTGAGGTGCAATAATGAATCCCGCTCATTTGGATGACAAACGCCTGCCCGATCCCGGGTCACCTGCTGCGCTGCGGTCCGGAGGCGTTGCCATATATGGAAGAACGGCGCAAACATCCCCGCTATCCGGCGTGCTGGCGCGTGCTGATACATTGCCACTGCTATCACGACCGCGAGCGCAGAATCTTCGACGGGACGACGGCCGACGTCTCGCTGGGTGGTTTCTGCGTGCATTGCGACCACAACCTGTGCACCTCGCGCAAGGTGGACGTCATCCTGCTCATTCCACCCCTGCATTCCGGCGGGCAAGCCCACAAGCTGGTGCTCAGGGGGCGCACCGGGCAGACCGTGCTGGCCGGCGAGACCGGCGCCTTCCGCACCGGCGTACAGTTCCTCAACATCGACGAGTCCCAGCACCGTCTGCTGGCCCAGCACCTCGATGCACGCTTTCGCTACCATCTTGCCCGGATGATCGGCCAGGACGGGGGCTGAGTGGCCACCCCGCTGCCACTTTGACGTTTTCTTGACATCTCCTTGACGGCCCTCCGACGCCGGTACAGGCAGGATGACGCTTTCCACGCCGCCTCCTACCAATGCCCCGTCTCCGCCTGCGCCACTACCTGGCCGCCGCACTGTCGCTGCTGGCCATCGTCTTTGCCACCTACTACCGCCTGCCCGCCCTGGCCTGCTACTGGTTGAGCATGCAGCACGGCGCGTCGCAGTGGCGCCACGAAGGATTGTGGCTGCCAGCCTACCGCGTGACCGTGGAAGGGCTGGCGGTGGAAGGAGTCGGCGGCAACCTTTCCGGGCTGACCTTCAACGAGCGCAGCGGCACGCTGTTCGCAATCATCAACCGCCCTGCCGAGATCGTCGAGCTGAGCACCGCCGGGGCGGTGCTGCGCCGCATCGCCGTCCGCGGGGCCTCCGATACCGAGGGGATCAGCCATATCGTCGACGATCTCTTCGTGATCGCCGATGAACATCGCCATCAACTCCACTTCGTGCGTATCGGCGAGGATGTCACCGAGGTCGATGTCGGTGAGGCGCCCACTGTCGGGCTGGCCATCGACCTGACGCGCAACCTCGGTTTCGAGGGCGTGTCCTGGGACGCCGCCAACCGCCGCCTGTACGTCGGCAAGGAAAGATCGCCGATGCGCGTGCTGACCGTCGATGGGCTGGAAACCCTGGTCAATGGCCAACGCATCGACCTGCAGATCGGCGAATGGAAGCCGCCGCGGGCGCGCACCCTGTTCATGCGCGATCTGTCTTCGCTCAGTGCCCACGAGGCCACCGGCAACATCCTGCTGCTCAGCGACGAGAGCGCGCTGATCGTCGAGTACGCGCCCGACGGCACGCCGGTGAGCATGCTGCCGATGTGGCGCGGCCTCCACGGCCTGCGCCGCAGTGTGCCGCAGGCCGAGGGACTGGCGATCGGCCCGGACGGCACCCTGTACGTGCTCTCCGAGCCCAACCTGTTCTACCGCTTCGAGCGCAAGGATCCGGCGCGCTGGGCGGCGGCGCAGCGGTCTGACGGCGACGGCTCCTGATCATCCGGCTGCGGATGAACGGGTTGACCTTACCCTGGCAACCGCGTTATGCAAGAATCATCACCTCGTCCACTGCTGACGAGGGGGCAAATGGGCACCGGCCGCCGGGAGGCAACTCCCGTTTGCCCACCGGCTGCAGTGTTCCGTCCTGAACCGCGGCCGGCGATGATTTCTGCCACAGCGCCGCTGGAGTCACCCCTGCATGTACGCCCGCCTGCCGAACCTTGCGCTGCTCGTGATCCTGTCTGCCTGCGCGACGCCGCCGCAGGCGCAGCCTTGGTTCAACGCCCGTGCGTTTGCCGGCATGGTTTCGGCGCCGGCTCAGGGTGAGCCGGCAGCACTCGATATCGTCCTTGACGGGGTTGATGGCGGGGAGCTGCGGATCAGTGACTGTAAGCAGGTCGAACGCCTGCCGCGGGCGCGCGTCGTCGACGCGCAGCAGGGCCTGGTCGATGTCCTGCGCATCAACTGCGAGGCCTACCGGCAGTTCCTCGCCGGCGGGCCGGCACTGCATTCAAGCTTGCCGGCGGACTTCGACGCCGCCTTTGTTGCCCGCTTGCCCGCGGCCGTGCTCCCGGAAGGGCAGGACGGCGGAGCAAGCGGCACTCTCGGCGATTCGCCGCTGGTCCTCGCCATCGAGGCCGCCGGCGGTGGTCGTATGGCCATCCGGACGGCGGCCAGCGATGTTGTCCTGACCTTGCTGGCGCGTACCGACGTGGATAGTGATGGCCACGAGGACATCCTGCTCAGCGTGGGGTGGCGTGTGCGCGGGGCCTTCGGGCGTGGCGTGGCCTTGCTGCGCCTTACGCACACGGGGCCGGATGACGCCATCGAGGTCGTCGAGCGCTTTCTGCCGTGAGCGGCGGCGCTCAGTAACGCGTGCCCGGCGTGGTGCGCAGATAGTCCTCCAGTGCGGCGATGGCGTGGCGCACCTTGGCCGGCTGGGCGTCGCGCTGCGGCGTGACGGCGAGAATCGGCATGCCGGGCAGCGTCCAGTCGGGCAGCACCGGCACCAGGCGGCCGCTGCGCAACTCGGCTTCGACGTCGGGGCGCACCATCATGCCGATGCCCAGTCCGGCCGCGCACATCTGCTGCAGGCTGAGTTGATTGTTGCTGGTGACCTGGGGGGCGATGTGCAGCACGACCTGCTCGCCGGTCGGGCCGCTGAGCGCCAGCGTGCCCGACTCGTGCGGTGCGCCCATCCAGCGGTGTTCGCGCAGGGCGGCGGGCGTGTGCGGCGTACCGTGGGCGGCGAGATAGGCCGGTGCGGCACACAGCACCATGTCGAACACGCACAGCCGGCGCGCGCTCCAGCCCGAATCCGGCAGCCGCCCGGCGCGCAGGGCGAGGTCGATGCGTGCTTCGACCAGGTCGATCAGGGCGTCGTCCACCTGCAGGTGCAGGGCCAGCGCGGGGTGGCGTTCGAGCAGCGGTGCGAGGGCCGGCGCGACATGGCGCGCGAAGCCGACCGGGGCGGAGATGCGCAACTGGCCCACGGGGGCGTCGTGCGCCAGTTGCAGATGGGCTTCGGCGTTTTCGGCGGCGTTGACCATCGCCTGGCAGTGCACGGCGAAGCGTTCGCCGGCGTCGGTGAGGGTGAGCTTGCGCGTGCTGCGGTGGACCAGGGTGACGCCGAAGCCCTGCTCCAGGGCGCGCAGGTGCTGGCTGACCGCCGAGGTGCTGATGCCCAGATGGCGGGCGGCCTGGCTGAGCGAGCCGTGGCGCACCAGGGCGGCGAACACGGCCATGCGGCGAAAGTCGGTCATTCTTAAGTTCTGCTTCAAGGTGTTGTCCGATTTTGCCGACTGCACATCGGATTGTGAAGTCGATATCGTTGCGCCACCTCTTACTTCAACGCAGATGGAGCAACCCATGAAGATCGCACTGATCGGCGGTACCGGTTTCGTCGGTAGCGTCGTGCTCGAAGAACTCCTGCAGCGCGGCCATGCAGTGACCGCGCTGGCGCGCAATCCTGGCAAGTACGTCGCCCGTCCGGGGCTTGCAGTGGTGCACGCCGATGTGCTGGACGCGGCGCAGGTGGCTGTGGCGGTGCGCGGCCACGATGCCGTGGTCAGCGCCTACAACCCCGGCTGGGGCGAGGCGGACATCCATGCGCTCTTCCTGCGCGGCAGCGCCGCGATCGTCGACGGCGTGAAGGCGGCCGGCGTGCAGCGCCTGCTGGTGGTGGGCGGGGCCGGCAGCCTGTATGTCGCGCCCGGCGTCCAGCTGGTCGATACCGCGGGCTTCCCGGCGGAGTACAAGCAGGGTGCACTGGCGGCACGCGAAGCGCTCGAGCGCATCCGCACGGAGCGCACGCTGGAGTGGACCTTCCTGTCGCCGCCTGCGCTGCTCGTGCCCGGGGCGCGCAGCGGGCGCTACCGGCTGGGCAGTGAGGAACTGCTGATGGACGGCGAGCGTCCGGCCAGCATCTCGGTGGCCGATCTGGCGGTGGCGATCGCGGACGAGATCGAGCATCCGCAGCATCTGCGCAGGCGCTTCACCGTGGCGGCCTGAACGCGCCAAAGTCCCTGTCTCCCGGCCATCCAGCGGTCGCCCTTGAATTCGAAACCCGACGACAAGGCGCTGGAGCGCCGGCTTTCAACTGGTAACCACGGTGAAACATGGGGCTGTGAGAAATGCGGGTTAACGCTTTGGCGAGGGGCGTGGCTCAGCCTTGATATTTGTCGACTGGTCTTTAAGCTGGTCTATGCGCACAGCAAGGGGATGATCATGAACATTAAAGTTGGATCATACGAAGCAAAGACCAAGTTGCCGGAGCTGTTGCGAGGCATTCAGGCCGGCAACCGCTACACCATCACCCTGCGTGGCGAAGCTGTAGCCGATCTTGTGCCGGCAGAAGGCAACAAGAACTCGGATGCCGTGGCTGCCGTCGATGACATGCTGTCGTTCATGCGGACGCACAAGTCGGTGGGGGATGTTGATCTGAAAGCACTGATCAACGAGGGACGTGCATGAATTTCGTTCTCGATGTGTCGGTAGCACTTCTCTGGCTGGCACCCGAAACCAACCCGGCGGGTGTCGATTACGCTACCGACGTATTGACCGGTCTCAAAGAGGCACAAGCCGTCGTACCCTCACTGTTGGCGCTTGAAATTGCCAATGTCGTGGCCAAGCTCGAAGCCAGAGGAGGCGTGACTGAAGCAGAATCGCAGCGCTATCTCACCCTCCTTGGGCGCCTGAATATCACCGTCGATCAGGCAACGGCAGCCCATGCCATGGGCGCCACCCTGAATCTCGCCCGGCGTTACAAGCTGTCGGCCTACGACGCGGCTTATCTGGAACTGGCACTGCGCACCGGCCTGCCGTTGGCAACCCTTGATGCCGGTCTGGCCAGGGCGGCGACTAACGCAGGTGTTTTGCTATTTGGCTCTCACTGAGCGTTGGGGAAGCGGTTCGTTGCATAGATATCCGCATAGCCGTCGGTGTTAGCGCGAAATAATTACGAATCAAGGCAGAGCACCCGGTCGAACGCTGTTTCGACGCCATCGCGGTGGCTGATCCAGAGCACGGTCCGCCCCTGCAGGTGGGCCCGCAGGCGGCTGATCAGCAGGGCTTCTGCCGCTGGGTCGAGACCTTCGCTGGGTTCATCGAAGAGCATGATCGGGGCGTCGCGCAGCAGGGCCCGGGCAATCCCCAGGCGTCGGCGCTGACCACCGGAAAGGCTGGTGCCGCCTTCCTCGATCCAGGTGTTCAAACCATCTTGCCAGCCGAGCTTGTCAGGATCGAGGTCGACCACCTCGAGCACTGCGCGCATCTGCGCCTCCGAAACCGTCGGGTCGGCCAGGCGCAGGTTGTCGGCCAGTGTGCCGGTCTTGGCCCAGGCGTCTTGACCGGCGCAGGCCACGTGCTTGCGCAGCGTGGTTTCGTCCAGTTCGGTGATGTCGACGCCGCCGATGCGGATGCTGCCACTGGCCGGCGTCTCGAAACGGGTCAGCAGGTGGATCAGGGTGCTCTTGCCGCAGCCGCTGGCGCCTTGCAGGCAAAGGTGCTCACCGGCGGCAAGGTCGAGGTTCAGCGCCGAAAATACCGGGGTGTGAGCGTCCCAGGCAAAGCTCAGTCCGCGGATTTCGATACTGGCATCGACCGGTTGCCGGCCTTGATCGACGAAGGTCTGGGCTGGCATTTGTCCGGCAATCGCGTCAATCCGCTGTGCCGCGGCGGCTGTCCCCGGCAGGTCGAGCGCCGCATTGGCCAGCGGCAGCAGGGCTTCGCTGCAACCGAGCAGAAGCAGCACCAGGGCGGCTATCCAGGGGCCGGACAGGGGTTCGCTGCCGGCCATTTCCGGGAGCAGGCCGAGGGCGAGCCAGGCCAGCAGGCCGACCAACATCGTCACCAGCGCCCGCAGCGTGGCCGCGCGGCGACCGCTGCCGGCCTGCACCTGCAGCCACTGCGCCGAGGTGCTCAGCACCCGCTGGCGTTGCTGCTCCCAAGCTGGCGCGTGCAGCGAAAGATCTTCCAGCCCTTCGCTGCAGTCGAGCAAATGGATGCGCAGCGTTGCCCGCTCGCGGATCAGCCTTGGCTGCAGGACGCTGCCCAGGCGCCAGCCGAGCAAGGGCAGGACGACCAGGGTCATCGCCAGCAGCAGTAGCGGCAGCCAGAGCAGGCTGGGCGCGACCACGGCAAACATCAGCGTGACCAGCAGGAAGACTATCGTTGCCGCGGCGGTCGGGAGGATCAGGCGCGGGTAGAGATTGTCCAGGGCGTCAATATCACGGACCAGCCGGTTGAGGGTTTCGGCCCCGTGAAAACGGCCGATCTGGCGGGGCGAGAGCCTGGCCAGGTGGCGGTAAAGCCAGACGCGCAGTGCGGCCAGCAGGCGGAAAGTGCCCTCGTGCGAGACGACGCGCTCGCCCCAGCGGCTGGCGGTGCGCATGATCGCAAAGCTCCGGACACCGGCGCCGGGGGTGAAGAAATTGAAGGCCAGCGCGGTAGCCGGCGTCAGTCCGGCGATGGCCGCAGCGGTGAGGAAGCCACCGGACAGGCTGAGCAGTCCCAGGCTGCCGATCAGTGTCAGGACGCCGAGCAGCAGGCCAACGGCCAGCCAGCCGCCGGCGCCGGAGAGGCGGCCGAAAAATGGGCGCAGGGCCTGCAAACCTTCCTGAAGTCTCATGCCGGGCTCCCGCAAAGATCCGCCAGAGGCGGCTCAAAAGGCGTCGCCGCGGCGACCAGCTGACCGTTTTCCAGGCGCAATACCCGGTCGGCAAGACATAGCGGTGCCGGGCGATGGGTGAGCAGGATCAGGGTCTTGCCACGGCGCAATTCAGCAATCCGCGCCATCACCCATTGTTCGGTCTGGGCATCCAGGCTCGCCGTCGGTTCGTCAAGCAGCAGGACGTCGGCACGGCGCAGGCGAACCCGCGCCAGGGCAAGGCGCCGCAGTTGTCCGCCGGACATCTGCCGGCCACCTTCACCGAGGCGTGTGGACAAGCCGTCGGGCAGGCCCTGGAACCAGCTTTCCAGATCAGCAAAACGCAGGGCTTCGCGCAGCGCATCGTCGCTGGCGTCGTGTCTGGCGACGCGCAGATTGGCGGCCAGGGTGTCCGAGATCAGGCGCGGATGCTGGCTCATCCAGGCTACCCGTTCGCGCCAGGCCATCAGGTCCAGCGATTCGATCGGCTCGCCATTGATCAGCACTTGGCCGCTGGCCGCCCGCAACTGACCGAGCACCAGGCGCAGCAGCGTGGTTTTACCACCGCCGCTCGGGCCCTGAATGGCGACCGCTTCACCGGGTGCGACCCGCAGCGAGCAATCGTCGAGCACGGTTTCGCCCTGGCGATGGGCAAAGCCAACCCGTTCGAGGCGCAGTTCCGGCATGCCTTCGCCAACCGGCTGAGTACCGCCGGCCGGCTGCTGACTTTCGGCGTCGAGGATGGTCTGCAGTTCGCCGGCAGCAGCCAGGGCTTCGGCCCGGGCGTGATAATGCGTGCCCAGATCGCGCAGCGGTTGATAAAACTCGGGCGCCAGCAGCAGGGCGAAAAGCGCGAGTTCGAGGCCAAGCGCCTCGCCGTACAGCCCGAAATCCAGATAGCCGAGCAAGCTCATGCCAAAATAGACAGCCGTCATGGCAATCGACACCGAGGCAAAGAACTCGAGCACCGCACCGGAAAGAAAGGCCAGCCGCAGCACGCTCATGGTCCGCTGGCGGAATTCCTCGCCGACCTGGGCGACTTCGTCGCCGAGTCGATGCTGGGCGTCAAGCAGGCGCAGCGTCGGCAATCCCCGGATCAGGTCGAGGAAATGGCCGCTCATCCGCTGCAGCGCCTGAAACTGTTCGGTCTGTCGCTGGCGAGCCCCCCAGCCGACGAGAATCATGAAGACCGGAATCAGGGGCGCCGTCGCCAACAGGATCAATGCGGCGGCCCAGGAGGAGGGCAGGATGACGGCGACGATCATCAGCGGCGTCAGTACGGCAAACCACTGCTGCGGGCGGTAGCGGGCGAAGTAGCCATCGAGCGCCTCGACCTGTTCCAGTAGCGCCGTGGTCAGACTGCCAGATTGCTGTTTTTCCCGCCAGGCCGGACCAAGACGGTAGAGCGCATCGATCAGGGTGCTGCGCAGCCGGGCGCGAACGGCAAGCGAAATGCGTGTTCCGGCCTCTTCGCGAACGATGCCGGCCAGCGCCCGCAGGACCACGCAGAGCAGGATCAGCAGCCAGGGCTGATGGAGTTCGGCGAAGGCCTGTTCGTCGATGATCAGGGTGTGCAGCACCCGTGCCAGCAGCGCAGCAAACAGGATGGTCATCACCGTCTGGAAAATGCCGGCGGCGAGCAGTAAGGAGGACCACCCTGGATGACGCCCAAATTCGCGGGTGATTCGTTTGAGCGCCAGCTTGTGCGCGTCTTGTTGGGCTTGTGACAACATGCTCTCCAGTACAGCGCGTAAATCTATCACAGCCCGACGTTCCCATCGTTGCCCCTGGACGCGACACCATGTCGCCCTCAGAGGGGTTCGTTGGGACGCCAAACTGGATAGCCGAAGATGTTTGATCGGAGAAATACTCATTCCGTTGGCAACGCCCGAGGGTGCCGAAGAACATCTGCAGGAACACAAGGACTGGCACCTCCTCAGCTACGAGCAGATCACGTTGAAGATACCCGGAGCGCTTGACGCAGGAAACGGGTACTCCGTTCGCCCTGTCGAAGCCCGGTCGCCGCCAACGTCCTTCGACAAGGCTCTCCTGAGCGTAGCCGAAGGGCTCAGGGCGAACGGCCGTGCCTGTTTCACTGCCGGGCTAATAACCCGCGCTTCTCACACCGTCCCTACTGCGGGTGCCGTTACGCTCACACTGGCACGTCGTGACGTGCCAGTGTGAGAAATGCGGGCCTGGCGCAGGATGCTGCGCCCTTGCGCCCTCAGGGCAGATCGCGCACGCGCAGGAAACGCGGAAAGCGCGGCTGGCCGGACGGGGTGAGTTCGCGGTAGCGGTAGGTCACCATGCTGCCCAGTGGCGGCGGGTCGCGCCGTTGTGCGTCGCTGAGTCCGCTGCCGAGGCGGAAGCGGCGCCCATCCGGGCTCTCCACCAGTAGCGAGCCGGTCAGGCCCTGCAGGCGGCCTTTGCCCGGCAGGTGGGCGACCACCCGCGCTTCGGCGTCCTGCCATGGGGTGAGCTTGCGCAGCGCGCCGCTGCGCCCTGGCGACCAGTGGGCGTCGGCATGGTGCAGCATGAGGCCTTCACCGCCGCTCCGCACGACGTCGTCGAACAGGGCCTGCAGTGCGCTGCGGTTGGCCACGCGCACTTGCGCAACGGCCTGCAGCCAGGGTGTGGCGGGGTTGGCACCGAGGCGTCGCAGGTGCTCGACGCGGTCGGTGAACGGACCGTCCGCGCCGGGCAGGTCGAAGAGCATGTAGCGCACCTCCTGCCAGGCCGGATCGTCCGGCGCGTTGCGGCGGATCAGGCCGGAGAGGCGGTCGAAGCTGCGCCGTCCCATCCACAGTTCGCCATCGAGCGCCTCGGCCGGCAGGCCGCCGAGGAACCAGTGCGGCGCGGCAATCGGCCGCCCGCTGCGCAGGCGCAGCACCCGGCCGTCCCAGATCGCGCGCACGCCGTCGAGCTTCTCGCTCACCCAGTAGGCCGCCGGATCGAGTTCGTCGTGCCAGCGTTCGCCCAGCATCACCGCCGGCGGCTGCGAGGCGCAGGTTGGCGAGGGCGCGACGCACAGCAGGGCGGCAAGGGCGACGCCACGCAGCAGGTGGGCGGCATCGACCACCGCGGCGACGGTTTGCGCATCGTAATGGGCGCGATCGGGCAGGCGGCGCACACGGCTGCGCGCGGATGGCGCGGTGGCAGGACTGGATGGGGTGCGGGGGGCGTTTGCAGGCATGTCGATGCGGCTCCGGTGGTCGGGTGAGTGCTCAGGCAAAGCCAGCATAGGTCGCCTGTGGCACCATGCGTAGTGCCACCAGAATGCACAATCATGGAGCCACCATGCCCGCCGACCTCCCGCCTCATGCCGCGCCCACCGGGACTGCCGGGGCGTTCCACTGGCTGCTGGCGGCGCCCCGTCCCCACGCCGTAGCGCGTCAGCAACTGCTCTACCAGCGCCTGCGCGCCGCCATCCTGGAAGGCCGGCTGGCGCCCGGCACGCGGCTGCCGGCCAGCCGGGCGCTGGCCGAAGAACTGGGGATCGCGCGCAACACCGTGCTCCATGCCTACGAGCAACTGGTGGCGGAGGGCTGCCTGCAGGCCGGGCGCCACGGTACCCGGGTGGCGGCCCTGGCGAGCGGGCACAGCGCGCCACCGGCCACGCCGCCGCGCTTGCCGGGGCTGGCGCGGCGCGCCTGCATGGCCTTGCAGCCGCAGGCCGGCCCCGCCCATGACGCCCTGCTGCTCGCGCCGGGCCTGCCGGACCTGGGGCAATTCCCCTTCCGCGCTTGGCGCGCCAGCCTGGAGCGGAGCTGGCGCGCGGCGACGTCCGCGCAACTGGGCTACGCCCCGCATGGCGGCGAGCCGGCGTTGCGCGCCGCGCTGGCCGAGCATCTGAGCACCGTGCGGGGCTTCGCGGTACGCCCGCGGCAGGTGGTGATCACCAGCGGCACCCAGGCCGGCCTCGACCTCTGCGCCCGCCTGCTGGCCGATGAGGGCGATACCGCCTGGGTGGAGAACCCGGGCTATCCGGACGCGCGCGCGGCGCTGGGGCTGGCCGGACTGGCCCTGCATGCGGTGGCCGTGGATGGCGAGGGCCTGGCACCGGCCGTGGGAGACTGGCAGACCCACCCCCCACGGCTGATCCTGCTCACCCCGTCGCACCAGTACCCCAGCGGCCATGTGCTGTCACTGCCGCGCCGCATCGCGCTGCTCAATGGTGCCCGCCGCGCCGGGGCGTGGATCGTGGAAGACGACTACGACAGCGAATTCCGTCGCGGCGGTCCCGCCCTGCCGGCGCTCTACGGCCTGCAGCCGGACGCCCCGGTGGTGTATGCCGGCACCTTCAGCAAGACCCTCTACCCCGGCCTGCGCATCGGCTACCTGGTGGTGCCGGAGGCCCTGGCGGACGACTTCGTGCGCGCCGCCGGCCAAGTCACGCGGCTTGGACAGGGCATCGAACAGGCGGCGCTGGCGGACTTCATCCGCCGCGGTCACTACACCGCCCACCTGCGCCGCACCCGCCGCCTCTACGAGCGCCGCCAGGCCGCGCTGCGCGAGGCGCTCGCCCGCCAGCCGGGCGCGGAGCTGGCCGTCACCGGCGGTGCGGCCGGCCTGCACCTCACCCTGTGGCTGCCCCCCGAGCTGGCCGATGTCGACATAGCCCAGCGTGCCACCACGCTCGGCCTGGGGCCGCGCCCGTTGTCGCGCTACACCCTGCCGCCCTTGCGCTGCAACGGCCTGGTGCTGGGCTACGCCACCCTGGATGAAAGCCAGGCTATGGAGGCGGTGCGGCGCCTGCGGCTGGCGATGAAGTGACGCCTGGGTGTCGATCCGTGGTAGGTTCGGTGATATGTCAAGCGCATTATCAGGGGGCGAGCCTGTCGTGTCCTGAGGTACGATCTGTTCGACGGTTGTTTTGCGTTAAGCTACACTACACATCAATGATCAAGAGCTTTCGGCACAAGGGTATCGAGGCCTTCTTCTGCAAGGGCTCGCGGGCGGGAATTCAGTCTCATCACGCGTCGCGGCTCGCCCGTCAGTTGCGGCAACTGGATTGCGCGCGGGGGGCGGAAGACATGAATCTGCCCGGCTGGCGGCTTCACCCTCTTGCGCATGACCTGAACGGCCACTGGTCGGTGTGGGTGAATGGCAACTGGCGCCTCACCTTTGCATTCGATGGCGACGATGCGGTACTGGTGGACTACCGCGACTATCACTAGGAAATCGACATGGCACGCATGTTCAACCCCCCGCATCCCGGAGAGACGCTGCGCGAGGATGTGCTGCCCGCGCTCGGCTTGACGGTCACCGAGGCGGCGCAGCAACTCGGCGTGACGCGTACCGCGCTGTCGCGCGTGCTGCATGGGCACGCCGGCATCTCGCCGGAGATGGCGCGGCGTATCCAGGCCTGGCTGGGCGTGGATCGCGGCGGGCGTGCCGAAGTGTGGCTGAGGATGCAGATGGACTACGACCTGTGGATGGCCGAGCAGCGTCCCTTGCCCCCGGTCATGCGTGCGCCGGACCGTGCGGCGGGCTGACAGCGCCGGCAGCGCTGCCGTCCGGCAACCTGCGGCGGCCGCGCCCCCGCCGCTCTCCGCGCTGCGCGGCCTGTGGCCCTTCCTGCGTCCCTACCGCGCGCAGCTGCTGCTCGCCTTCGTGCTGCTCAGCGTGGCTTCGGCCACCATCCTGGTAGTGCCGCTGGCCTTTCGCGACCTGATCGACAGCGGTTTCGGCGATGGCGTGGCGAACGGCGCCGGCCTGCTCGGCGCGCACACCCTCGACGGCCACTTCATTGCGCTGTTCGGCCTCGCGGGCTTCTGGGCGCTGACCGTGGCGGCGCGCTTCTACACCGTCTCCTGGGTGGGCGAGCGGGTCACCGCCGACCTGCGCAGCGCGGTGTATGCGCGGGTGCTGGGGCAGTCGCCGCAATTCTTCGAGACCCTGCAGACCGGCGAGGTGCTGTCGCGCCTGTCGGGTGACACCACGCTGGTGCAGACGGTGGTCGGCAGCTCGCTGTCGATGGGCCTGCGCAGCCTGTTCCAGAGTGTGGGCGGGATGGTGATGCTGGCGCTCACCAGCTTCCAGCTCTTCGCGCTCAACCTCGGCCTGATGGTGTTGCTCACCCTGCCGATACTGGCCATCGGGCGGCGCGTGCGGCGCCTGTCGCGCGAATCGCAGGACCGCATCGCGGACGCCTCCGCGCTGGCCGGCGAGATCCTCAACGCCATGCCCACGGTGCAGGCCTTCACCCAGGAGGCGGCGGAGGCGCGGCGCTTCGCCGAGCGCAGCGAAACCGGCTTCCGCACCGCGATCCGCCGCACCCGCGTGCGCGCGCTGCTCACCGTGCTGGTGATCACGGCGGTGATGGGCAGCATCCTCTTCGTGCTCTGGGTGGGCGCCCAGCAGGTGCGCGCCGGCAGCCTGAGCGGCGGCGAGCTGGCCGCCTTCGTGCTGTACGCCGCGCTGGTGGCCGGCGGGGTGGGCACGCTGGCCGAGGTGTGGGGCGACATCATGCGCGCCGGCGGCGCCAGCGAGCGCCTCCTGGAGCTGCTCCACGCCGCGCCGGCGATCCGCGAGGCGGCGCGCCCGCAGGCGGCCGTCGCGGCGGACCAGGCGGCACTGCGTTTCGAGGCGGTGAGCTTCGCCTACCCGGCGCGTCCCGCGCAGCGCGCGCTGGACGACATCGACCTGGACATCGCGCCCGGCGAGCGGGTGGCGCTGGTGGGGCCCTCGGGGGCGGGCAAGACCACGCTGTTCCAGCTCCTGCTGCGCTACTACGACGTGTCCGCCGGACGTATCCTGATCAACGGCCAGGACGTGCGCGAGCTGGCCCTGCATGAACTGCGCGGCGAGATCGCCATCGTGCCGCAGGATGCGGTGATCTTCTCCGCCAGCGCGCTGGAGAACATCCGCTATGGCCGCCCCGCGGCGAGCGATGAAGAGGTGTTCGCCGCGGCGCGCGCGGCGGCCGCCGACGAGTTCATCGCCCGCCTGCCGGAAGGCTACGGCACCTTCCTTGGCGAGCGCGGCACGCGGCTCTCAGGCGGGCAGCGCCAGCGCATCGCCATTGCGCGCGCGATCCTCAAGCGCGCCCGCGTGCTGCTGCTCGACGAAGCCACCAGCGCGCTCGACGCAGAGTCCGAGATCCTCGTGCAGCGCGGCCTCGCGGCGGCCATGCAGGGGCGCACCACGCT
Source organism: Pseudothauera lacus (assembly GCF_003034845.1). GTDB lineage: Bacteria > Pseudomonadota > Gammaproteobacteria > Burkholderiales > Rhodocyclaceae > Pseudothauera > Pseudothauera lacus. The sequence goes on from NZ_PZKC01000010.1 coordinate 36,540, forward strand.
GATCATCGCCCACCGCCTGGCCACCGTGCAGCAGGTCGACCGTATCGTGGTGATGGAGCAGGGGCGCATCGTCGAGACCGGCACGCCGGCGGATCTGCGCGCCCGTGGCGGCCTCTACGCCCGCCTGGCCGCACTGCAGCTCGATCTGTAGGGTACAGCGGGAAAAGCGCTATCCTTGCGCGCCATCGCACAGACAACCGGATCGAGGAGTTCATGGACGCAAGCCTGGAGCAAGCACGCAGCCTGTTCGTCGAAGGCATCGAGCATTTCGAGGGCGGCCGCCTGGATGCCGCGCGTGAGCGCTTCGCCGCAGCTCTGGCGCTGGCGCCGGGGCGCCCGTCGGTGCTCGGCAACCTCGGCATCACGCTGTTCCGCCTTGGTCGCATGGAAGAAGCCGTCGCGGCACTGGAAGCCGCGGTGGCCGGCGATGCCGACTACGACGATGCTTGGTTCGCCCTGGGCGGCGCCCGTCATGCGCTGGGTCACTGGGCGGCAGCGGCGCAGGCCCTTGGCGAAGGTCTGGCGCGCAGCCCGCAGCGTGTCGAGCCCTGTGTGCTGCATGCCGAATGCCTGCACCGCGAGGGCGATCTGCCGGCGGCGTTGGCCGCCTATGAGCGTGCGCTGGCACTCGACCCTGCACTGGCGGCGGCGTGGACCGAGCGCGGCAGCATCCTGCGCGAACTGCAGCGCTTCGACGAGGCCGCGGCGTCCTTCGAGAAGGCCCTCGCGCTGGGCGGCGATGCCGATCTCAACGCCTTCTATCTGGCCGCGGTGCGCGATGCCGCCGGGCAGGAGGCTGCGCCACCGCCGCGGCGTTACGTGGAATCCCTGTTCGACGCCTACGCGGAGGATTTCGAGGATCACCTCGTTGGCCAATTGCGCTACCAGGGCTTCGAAACCCTGCTGCGCCCCCTGCTTGACGAGGCCGCGCCCGGCGAAGTGCTCGACCTGGGTTGCGGTACCGGACTGTGCGGCAGGCAGTTGCAGGGCGTGGCCACTGCCGTCGACGGGGTCGACGTTTCCGCCGAGATGATCGCGCGCGCGCGCGGTAGCGGCCATTACCGTGAGCTCTGGCATGCCGAGCTTGCCGAGCATCTGGAAGCCAGCGCACGGCACTACGACTGCGTGGTGGCGGCAGACGTGTTCATCTACGTTGGTGAGCTGGCAACGGTGTTTGCCGGCGTGCGCCGCATCCTGCGCCCCGGTGGGCGCTTTGCGTTCACCGTCGAGGCCGGCGAGGCGGGCAGCGGGGTGCGCCTGCTGCCCAAGCTGCGCTACACCCATGCCCCCGACTACCTGCGCAGCCTTGCCGAGGCGCACGGCTTCACCGTCAGCGCCATGTACTCCGCGCCCATCCGCCATGACCAGGATCGGCCGGTGCCGGGTCTGTACGTACACCTGCGCTGAGCGGCGAGGCCCGCCGCGGGACGGGGCGGGCGTGCCGCTCACGCCGCCAGCGTGCGCTCGCCGGCACCGAGTTGCAGGTCGAGGCGATTCACCCCGCTGACGATGGCGCGGATCGACGCGGTGACGATGTTGCCGTCCAGCCCCACGCCGTAGCAGTCGCCGCGCCCTTCCGCGGTGAGCTCCAGGAAGGCGCAGGCGCGCGCCTCGCCGGCGTCGTGGCTGGGGGCGAGCGAGCGTTCCTCGTAGCTGCGCACGGTGATGTGGATGCCGGCGCCCTGCAGCGCGTGCACCGCGGCGTCGATCGGCCCGTTGCCTTCACCCACCAGCAGGTGGCGGGTGCCGTCGATCTCCACCACCAGGCGGATGCCCTGTGCTGCGCCGTGCTCGAAGAGGTGGTGCTCGACGTAGCGCACCGGTTCCACGCTATCCAGATAGGTGGCGTTGAACAGATCCCAGATCGCCGCCGCGCTCATCTCGGTGCCGGTGGCGTCGGTGACCTTCTGCACCTCGCGCGAGAACTCCACCTGCAGGCGGCGCGGCATGACGATGCCGTACTCGGTCTCCAGCAGGTAGGCGATGCCGCCCTTGCCGGACTGGCTGTTCACGCGGATCACCGAATCGTAGCTGCGGCCGACGTCGGCGGGGTCGATCGGGAGATAGGGTACGTTCCACGGCGCGCCAGCCTTTTGAGCGGCGAAACCCTTCTTGATGGCGTCCTGGTGGGAGCCGGAGAAGGCCGTGAACACGAGATCCCCCACATAGGGGTGGCGGGGGTGGATGGGCAACTGGTTGCAGTACTCGACGGTACGCGCCACCGCGTTGATGTCGGAGAAATCGAGCCCGGGGTGGATGCCCTGGGTGTACAGGTTGAGCGCGAGGGTGACGATGTCCACGTTGCCGGTGCGCTCGCCGTTGCCGAACAGACAGCCTTCCACGCGGTCGGCGCCGGCCATCATGCCGAGCTCGGCGGCAGCCACGCCGGTGCCGCGGTCGTTGTGCGGGTGGAGCGAGAGCACCACGCTGTCGCGCCGCGCGAGATTGCGGTGCATCCACTCGACCTGGTCGGCGTAGACGTTGGGGGTGGACACTTCCACCGTGGCCGGGAGGTTGAGGATGACCTTGTCGGCCGGCGTGGCGCCCCATTCGGCGGTCACCGCGTCGCACACTTCCCTGGCGAACTCGAGCTCGGTGGCGGAGAAGGTCTCCGGGCTGTATTCGAGGGCGATCTCGGTGCCGCATTCGGCGCGCATCTCTTCGCCGATCTGCTTGATCAGGCGCACCGCGGACACCGCCAGCGCGACCACCTGCGGCTTGTCCATGTTGAACACCACTTCGCGGAAGGTCGGCGAGGTGGCGTTATAGACGTGCACGATGGCGCGCCGCGCGCCGCGTACCGATTCCATGGTGCGGCGGATGAGGTCCTCGCGCGCCTGGGTGAGCACCTGGATGGTGACGTCTTCGGGGACGTGGCCGCCTTCGATGAGCTGGCGCACGAAGTCGAAGTCGGTCTGCGAGGCGGAGGGGAAGCCGACCTCGATTTCCTTGAAGCCGATCGCGCACACGGTGCGGAACATGCGCATCTTGCGTTCCACGTTCATCGGCTCGAACAGCGCCTGGTTGCCGTCGCGCAGGTCGGTGCTCATCCATACCGGCGGACGCTCGATGAGCTTGTTCGGCCACTGGCGGTCGGCGAGCGCGATGGCGGGGAAGGGGCGGTACTTGGCGGACGGGTCGGACAACATCATGGCGGCACTCCGGGATTCGGCAGGGCAGCGCGAAGGCTGCGGGAATGGATGCCATGTTACGCGGCCAAGTGCGGCAAATGATTGCGTTATTGTGGTTCAATACGACGGATTGCGGCATATGTGTGCAGTGATGTAGAGTACGGCGCAATATTCGTTCACGATTGCCCATTGCCATGGCCAGTACCATCCAGCTCGACCGCTACGACCGCCAGATCCTCGCCGTGCTGCAGCACGATGGCCGCATCAGCAACCAGGATCTCGCCGAGCGCATCGCGCTGTCGCCGTCGTCCTGCCTGCGGCGGGTGCGCACGCTGGAAGAGTCCGGCCTCATCACTGGCTATCGCGCCCTCCTCGATGCCCGCAAGCTCGGACTCGCGCTGATGGCGCTGATCCACATCTCCATGGACCGCCACACGCCCGACCGCTTCGACCACTTCGAGGCCGAGGTGGGCGCCATCCCCGAGGTGCTCGAATGTCTGCTGATCACCGGGCAGGACGCTGACTACCAACTCAAGGTAGTGGTCGCCGACATGGACGCCTACCAGGAACTGCTGCTCCAGCGCATCACCCGCATCCCCGGCGTTACCGGCGTACATTCCAGCTTCGTGCTGCGCCGCGTGGTGGACCACACCGCCTTGCCGCTGGGTGGTTGACCAGTACAAGTGCATGACTGGTGTAGGATGTCGGGATTGTCCGTTCTCTTTCGACCGCATCGATGCTGCGCACCTCTCCTCTCCGTCGTCCCTGGCGCCTGGCGCTCGCCGCCCTGGCGCTCGTGCTCGGCGCCTGTGCCACCCAGGTGCAACGCGATGGCGACGGTGGCGCCCCCCGCCTGCAGATACAGAGCGCCTTGCTGCTCGCACCCGGCAATGGCGGGGTGAGCATTGCTGCCGATGAGCTGCGTCCCGGCGACATCATCCTTTCCGCCACCAAGGGCACGGCGTCGATCGGCATCCGCGTGTTCACCCTTGCCCCGGTCAGCCATGCGGCGCTCTACATCGGTGACGGCGAGATCGTCGAGGCCGTTGGTTCCGGGGTCCAGGTGCGCACGGTGGCGCGCTTCATCGACGAGGAATCCACGGTGGTGGCCTTCCGCCACCCCGCCATCGAAGCGGATCACGCCGCGCGTCTGCGCGATTTTGCCCGTGCCCAGGTCGGCAGCCGCTACAACGCCATGGGCGTGGTCCTGCAGGCGCCCTTTTCCGTGCAGCGGCGCCTGTGCGAACTGCCCCTCGCGCCCACCGCCCTGCGTGACGCCTGCATCCGCGGGCTGGCGGCGATCCAGCTCGGCGCGGTGCGCAACGACCGCTTCTTCTGCTCGCAGCTGGTGCTGGAAGCCTACCGCCGCGCCGAACTGCCCCTTACCGCTGCCGATCCGCGCCTGATCAGTCCGGCGGACATCCTTCACATGCGTGAGGGCGACGTACCCTCGGTGCGCATTCACCAGGCCCTCGAATACGTCGGCCACCTGCGCTTCACGCCGCCGCCGGAGACCGTTGCCGGGCGCCTCTGAGTTGCGCTGTGGCGCCCCGCGGCGCGCCATGCGACACTCCGCCGACCATGTGGATCGGAACCCTTTACGCACTGGCCGCCGGGCTGTTGTGGGGGCTGGTGTTCGTCGGCCCCCTGCTGCTGCCGGAATACCCCGGCGCCCTGCAATCGGTCGCGCGCTACCTCGCCTTCGGGCTCATCGCCCTGCCGCTGGCGTGGATGGACCGCCGCGGGCTGGCGCAGCTCAGCCGTGCCGACTGGATCGAGGCCCTCAAGCTGGCCGCGATCGGCAACCTGCTTTACTACCTCTTCCTTGCCAGCGCCATCCAGCGGGCCGGCGGACCCTTGCCGACGATGATCATCGGCACCCTGCCGGTGGTCATCGCGGTTTGCGCCAACCTGCGCGATGGCGGTCGCGACGGGCATCTGCCGTGGTTGCGCCTGGCGCCCTCGCTGGTGCTCATCGCTGCCGGCATCGCCTGCGTGAACCAGGTCGAACTGGCCGCCCTGCATGCCGACGAGAGCGCCGACCGTGGCCGCTACCTCCTTGGCGCCGTGCTCGCTGTCGCCGCAGTGGCGTGCTGGACCTGGTATCCGCTGCGCAACGCCGACTGGCTGCGTGCCCATCCCGGACGCAGTCCGCGGGTGTGGGCCACCGCCCAGGGTGTGGCCACGCTGCCGCTGGCCTTGGCCGGCTACAGCGTGCTGTGGGGCGGCATGGCGGTGAGCGGGGCCGACTTCAGCATGCCCTTCGGCCCGCGGCCGGCCTTCTTCATCGGTCTGATGTTCGCCATCGGCCTGCTCGCCTCCTGGCTCGGCACGCTGTGCTGGAACCAGGCCAGCCAGCGCCTGCCTACCGCCCTGGTCGGCCAACTGATCGTCTTCGAGACTCTCGCCGCCCTGGCCTACGCCTTCATCCTGCGCGGCCAGTGGCCTGCGTCGCTGACCCTGGCCGGCATCGCCCTGCTGGTGGTCGGCGTCATCAGCGCGTTGCGGGTGAAGCCGCAAGCGCCGGTTCAAGCCGCGGTGTGAAGGTCCGCGGACTGTCGTGATTGCGCCCTGGGCGCCAACCATGTCGCATCTCCCCCGTCGCCGACGCCCGTGACCCCGCGCGGGAGCGCGCTTGCTGCGGTGGCATGAGGCGTGCTTCACCGGATGCAGCCACTACGGCGACACACGACAGGAACCTTCATGACTCAGATCGGCATCTTCTTCGGCACCGATTCCGGCACCACCCGGCTGATCGCCAAGAAGCTCGCAAAGCTGCTCGGCGCTGCCGCGGCCAAACCGGTGAACATCAACCGCTGCAGCGCCGACGAGCTGCTGCAGTACGACGCCCTGATCCTCGGTACGCCGGCCTACGGCATCGATGAACTGCCCGGCCTCAACACTCGCATCGCCGAACCGAGCTGGCACGAGTTCATGCCTCAGGTCGCCGGGCGCAGCCTTAGTGGCAAGCGCATCGCCCTGTTCGGCCTCGGTGACCAGGAGAAGTATCCCGACCGTTTCGCTCATTCGCTGATTCACCTCTACCGCTGGGCAGTCGCGGGTGGAGCGGACGTGGTCGGCCAATGGCCGCAGGACGGCTACCAGTTCGAGCACAGCCCGGCGCTGGTCGATGGCCGCTTCGTCGGCCTGATCATCGACCAGCGTTCGCAGAGCCTGCTCACCGATGAACGCCTGCAGCGCTGGGTGGCGCAGATCGCCCCGGCACTGACCGCAGCAGCGCAACCGGAGACCCTTTGATGACCAGCCCCGTCACCATCCGCTACTTCAACACCTACAGCGGCGTGAAGCTGCCCTTCCGCCTCACCGCCGAGCTCGGCGCCGCAGAGATCGCCAACCGCAACACCTACTTCCGCGGCGAGTTCGATGCCGCCGGCACTCTGCTGGGCTTCGAGAAGCGGGTCTATGACGAAGTCGAACTGGCCCACCGCTACCACTACAGCGAAGACGGCAGCCTGTTGCGTGCCGAGATCAGCGACGCCGACGGTGAGGTGACGGTGGTCGAGACGGCTTGAGCTGAACGCTTAACCCGATGTTTGGAAATGGGAAATTCGTGGAACACGGTGATTTCGCGCTAGGCTTTCGTGCGGTGAGGGCGTAGAATCCCCCGCCTTCCCCAGCCCTGCAGTGCGGAGCGCCCCATGCTCTACCCCACCCGTTTCGATGTCATCGTGGTCGGCGGCGGCCACGCCGGGACCGAGGCCGCGCTCGCCGCGGCGCGCATGGGCGCGCGCACCCTGCTGCTCACCCACAACATCGAGACCCTGGGGGCGATGAGCTGCAACCCGTCGATCGGCGGCATCGGCAAGGGCCATCTGGTCAAGGAAGTCGATGCGCTGGGCGGCGCGATGGCCGCGGCCACCGACGAGGGCGGCATCCAGTTCCGCATCCTCAACGCCTCCAAGGGCCCGGCAGTGCGCGCCACCCGCGCCCAGGCCGACCGCGTGCTGTACAAGGCGGCGATCCGCCGCCGTCTGGAGAACCAGGAAAACCTGTGGCTGTTCCAGCAGGCGGTGGACGACCTCACCGTGGCCGGCGAGCGCGTCACCGGCGTGGTCACCCAGATCGGCCTGCGCTTCGAGGCGCCGACGGTGGTGCTGACCGCGGGCACCTTCCTCAACGGCCTGATCCATGTCGGCATGGAGAATTACTCCGCCGGGCGCGCCGGCGATCCGCCGGCGATCTCGCTCGGCGCGCGCCTGAAGGAACTGGCGTTGCCGCAGGGCCGCTTGAAGACCGGCACGCCGCCGCGCCTGGATGCGCGCACCATCGACTTCTCGGTGATGACCGTGCAGCCGGGCGATGACCCGGTGCCGGTGTTCAGCTTCCTCGGCTCGGCCGCCCAGCACCCGCGCCAGCTGCCGTGCTGGATGACACAGACCAACGAACGCACCCATGACGTGATCCGCGCCAACCTCGACCGCTCGCCGATGTACTCCGGGGTGATCGAGGGCGTGGGGCCGCGCTACTGCCCGTCCATCGAGGACAAGATCCATCGCTTTGCCGACAAGGACAGCCACAACATCTTCCTCGAGCCGGAAGGCCTGGAGACGCACGAGATCTACCCCAACGGGATTTCTACCTCGCTGCCCTTCGACGTGCAGCTGGAGATCGTGCGCTCCATCCGCGGGCTGGAGAGCGCCCACATCCTGCGCCCCGGCTACGCCATCGAGTACGACTACTTCGACCCGCGCAACCTGAAGAGCTCGCTGGAGACCAAGTCGATCAAGGGGCTCTTCTTCGCCGGGCAGATCAACGGCACCACCGGCTACGAGGAAGCCGCCGCGCAGGGCCTGCTCGCCGGTGCCAACGCCGCGCTGCAGGTGCAGGGCCGCGAACCCTGGTGCCCGCGCCGCGACGAGGCCTACCTGGGGGTGCTCGTCGATGACCTGATCACCCGCGGGGTGGCCGAGCCCTACCGCATGTTCACCTCGCGTGCCGAGTACCGCCTGCAACTGCGCGAGGACAATGCCGACCTGCGCCTGACCGAGAAGGGCCGCGAGCTGGGCCTGGTGGATGATGTGCGCTGGGCGGCTTTCTGCGCCAAGCGCGCAGCCATCGAACGCGGCAGTGCGCAGCTGAAGGCCGCCTGGGCGCGTCCCGAGCAGATCCCCGCCGCCGAGCAGGAGCGCGTGCTGGGCAAGGCGCTGGAGCGCGAGCAGCGCTACTTCGAGCTGCTGCGCCGCCCGCAGACCAGCTACGCCAGCCTGATGAGCCTGCCCGGCGCGCCGGATGCGCCGGAGACCGATGCGCAGGTCATCGAGCAGATCGAGATCGCCGCCAAGTATCAGGGCTACATCGACCGCCAGCAGGACGAGGTGGCCAAGCAGTTGCAGGCCGAAGCCACCCTTCTGCCGGCCGGACTCGACTACGCCGAGGTGCGCGGCCTGTCGAAGGAAGTGCAGCAGAAGCTCAATGCCCACAAGCCCGAGACCATCGGCCAGGCGGGGCGCATCCAGGGCGTGACCCCGGCGGCGATCTCGCTGCTGCTGGTGTGGCTGAAGCGCCGCGACCTGGCGGCGCGCGCTGGCGAAGGGCGCAGGTCGGCATGAGCGCGCTCGCCCCCTATCGCAGCCTGCTCAGCGACGGCCTGCAGGCGCTGGGCCTCGATCTGCCGCCGGCCACGCAGGCCAGCCTGATCGCCTTCGGCGAGCTGCTGCTGAAGTGGAACAAGGTCTACAACCTCACCGCCATCCGCGCGCCGCAGGAGGTGATCACCCATCACCTGCTCGATTCGCTGGCGGTGCTGCCCCATCTGGAGGGCGTGCGCAGCCTGGCGGACATCGGCTCGGGCGGCGGCCTGCCCGGCATTCCGCTGGCCATCGCGCGCCCCGATCTGGCGGTCACTTCGGTGGAGACGGTCAACAAGAAGGCCAGCTTCCAGCAGCAGGCGAAGATCGAACTGGCGCTGGGCAACTTCGAGCCGCTCAACGCGCGCGTCGAAAAGCTCCACTCCGCGCAGCCCTTCGACGGCGTGATCTCGCGCGCCTTCTCCGAGCTGGCGCTGTTCGTCGAGCTCGCCGGCCACCTTGCCGCACCCGCTGGCCGCCTGTTTGCCATGAAGGGCGTGTATCCTGACGACGAGATCGCCCGTCTGCCAGCCGGATGGCATGTGGCGCGCAGCGATCGCCTGAACGTACCGGGGCTGGGCGCCGAGCGCCACCTGATCACTGTGGAAAGGGACTGAATGGCTCGCATCTTCTGTGTCGCCAACCAGAAAGGCGGGGTGGGCAAGACCACCACCTGCGTGAACCTGGCCGCCGCGCTGCACCAGGCCGGGCAGCGCACCCTGCTGGTGGATCTCGATCCGCAGGGCAATGCCACCATGGGCAGCGGGGTGGACAAGCGCGCGCTGGAGAAGTCGGTGTACCACCTGCTGGTGGGCCTCGCCGGTCTGGAGCAGGCGCGCGCCACCTCGCCCAGCGGTGGCTTCGACATCCTGCCCGCCAACCGCGACCTCGCCGGCGCCGAGGTCGAACTGGTCGATCTCGAACGCCGCGAGAACCGCCTGCGTGATGCGCTGAAGGCCTTCGACGACGACTACGACTTCGTCCTCATCGACTGCCCGCCCTCGCTCTCCATGCTCACCCTGAACGGCCTGTGCGCCGCGCACGGGGTGATCATCCCGATGCAGTGCGAGTACTACGCACTGGAAGGCCTCTCCGACCTGGTGAACACCATCAAGAAGGTGCACGCCAACCTCAACCGCGACCTCAAGATCATCGGCCTGCTGCGCGTCATGTTCGATCCGCGCATGACCCTGCAGCAGCAGGTCTCCGCCCAGCTCGAAGGCCACTTCGGCGACAAGGTCTTCCGCGCCATCGTGCCGCGCAACGTGCGCCTGGCCGAAGCGCCCAGCCACGGCATTCCCGGCGTGGTGTTCGACAAGTCCGCCAAGGGCGCGCAGGCCTACATGGCCTTCGCCGACGAGATGATCGAGCGCGTCAGAACGCTCTAGACAACACAGCCATATCGCCATGACGCCACCGAAACTCAAGGGCCTGGGCCGCGGCCTCGATGCACTGCTGGCCGCCAACCGCGACGAAGACGCCGAACAGGGCGAACTGCAGACCCTGCGCGCCGAACTGCTGCAGCCCGGCAAGTACCAGCCGCGCACGCGCATGGATCCTGGTTCGCTGGAGGAGCTGGCGGCGTCGATCAAGGCCCAGGGGGTGATGCAGCCCATCCTCGTGCGCCCGCTGGCGCCGCTCGACGGTGCGCCGCGCTACGAGATCATCGCCGGCGAACGGCGCTGGCGCGCCTCGCGCATTGCCGGACTGGACGAAGTGCCCTGCCTGGTGCGCGAGATCCCCGACGAGGCCGCGCTGGCGATGTCGCTGATCGAGAACATCCAGCGCGAGGATCTCAATCCGCTCGAAGAGGCCGGTGGCATCCAGCGCCTGATCGACGAGTTCGGCATGACCCACCAGCAGGCGGCCGACGCGGTGGGGCGCTCGCGCCCGGCCGCCTCCAACCTGCTGCGCCTGCTCAATCTCGCCAGCCCGGTGCAGGAGTTGCTGATGGCTGGCGACATCGACATGGGCCACGCCCGTGCGCTGCTGCCGCTCGATGGTGCCAACCAGATCCAGCTCGCCAACCAGGTGGCGGCGCGCGGCCTGTCGGTGCGCGACACCGAGCGTCTCGTGCAGCAGACCCTTGATCCGCGCAAGCACAAGGCTGCTCCGGCTCCGGACCGCGATCTGCTGCGCCTCGAAGAAGAGCTCGCCGACCTTCTCGGCGCCACCGTGAAGATCCGTGCCAACCGCAAGGGAGCCGGTGAGCTCGGCATCCGTTTCGGCACCCTCGACCAGCTCGATGGCCTGCTGGCGCGGCTGCGCGGCTGAGTGTACAAGCGTGTCTCATATATAAGACGCATGAGAGCCGGAAGGTGCTTTGCTGCACCGCATCGGCGGTTTGACTTTGTTACGGTTAACCCCTAGTATTGCCGGGATTTTGGAAGCGGTAGCGCGGCGCAGCGGCGCACCGGAGCGGCTCACATGCACAAGGCGGTTTTCCTGCAGCTGGGCGCAACCCTTCTGGCAACGGCCATTGCGGCCGTTTTTTTCGGGGTGCGCGGCGCGGTTTCCGCAGCATTGGGCGGGCTCGCGGTGGTGGTTCCGAGCTGGCTGTTCGCGCTGCGTCTGGCGGCCCTGGCGCGCCGGCAGTCCGCTTCCCATGTCACGGCTTTTGTTGTCGGCGAACTGGTCAAGGTTCTGTCGATCGTGGGATTGCTGGTGTTGGTGCTGGTGCTGTATCCGGACGCCCACTGGGGCGCTCTGTTGATCGCGCTGGTACTGACGCTGAAGGCGAACTTGTTTGCATTTTTGGTAAAGACCTGATCATGGCTGGAAACGCTCCCACTGCATCCGAATACGTCATTCACCACCTGACGCATTTCAATACCACCGGTCACGCCCAGGAGGCGGTCATCGACTGGAGTGTGATCAACATCGACTCGATGTTCTGGTCCATCGCTCTCGGTCTGCTGACCATCTTCATCCTGTGGTCTGCCGCCCGCAAGGCCACCTCCGGCGTCCCCGGGCGCTTCCAGGGCTTCGTCGAGCTGATGGTCGAGATGGTCGCCGACCAGGCCAAGGGCATCGTCCATAGCGCCGAGTCGCGCAAGTTCGTCGCCCCGCTCGCGCTCACCGTGTTTATCTGGATCTTCCTGATGAACTTCATGGATCTGATTCCGGTGGATCTGCTCCCGATGCTGTGGGGCGAGTCGGTGGCTGCGATGGGCTTCGTCGAGCAGCCGGGCGACGCCTACATGCGCGTGGTGCCCACCGCCGACCTCAATATCACCCTCGGCATGTCCGCCGGCGTGCTGCTGCTGTGCCTGTACTACAACGTCAAGATCAAGGGTTTCGGCGGCTGGGTGCATGAGCTCTTCACCGCGCCCTTCGGTGCCCACCCGCTGCTGTGGCCGGTCAACTTCGCCATGCAGATCATCGAATTCGTCGCCAAGACCGTCTCCCACGGCATGCGACTGTTCGGCAACCTGTACGCCGGCGAACTGCTGTTCATCCTCATTGCCCTGCTCGGCGGCACCGCCACGGTGTTCGGCTTCGTCGGCCACCTGATCGCCGGCTCCATCTGGGCCATCTTCCACATCCTGATCATCGTGCTCCAGGCCTTCATCTTCATGATGCTGACCCTGGTGTATGTGGGCCAGGCTCACGAGAGCCACTAATCAGTCGTTCGATATAGTCGTACCTGTTTTTTCAACTTAGCTTCAATCTCTACCTCAAGGAGTCGTCATGGAAAACGTTCTGGGTTTTGTTGCGCTTGCTTCCGGTCTGATCATCGGTCTGGGTGCTATCGGTGCTTGTATCGGTATCGGCATCATGGGCTCCAAGTACCTCGAAGCTTCCGCCCGTCAGCCTGAGCTGATGAACGCGCTGCAAACCAAGATGTTCCTGCTCGCCGGTCTGATCGACGCCGCGTTCCTGATCGGTGTCGGTATCGCAATGATGTTCGCCTTCGCCAACCCGTTCCAGCTCTGATCGGTTCGGTTCGTCCTCTTAACCTAACCGAGGGAACAGAACAGTGAATCTGAACGCAACCCTGATTGCTCAGCTCGTTGTGTTCTTCATTCTCGGCTGGTTCACGATGAAATTCGTGTGGCCGCCGATCATGAAGTCACTCGACGAGCGCGCGAAGAAGATCGCGGACGGGCTCGCGGCTGCGGACAAGGCCAAGGCCGACCTCGCTCTCGCCGAGAAGAAGGTCGTCGAAGAACTGCGCAAGGCCCGCGAATCCGCCGGTGACACTCGTGCAGTGGCTGAACGTCAGGCCGCCGGCCTGGTCGAGGAAGCCCGCGCCGAAGCCGCCCGCATCATCGCCAAGGCCCGTGAAGATGCCGAAGCCGAAGCCGGTGCCGCTGCCCAGCGCGCCAAGGAAGCGCTGCGCGAAAACGTCGCCGCACTTGCCGTGGCCGGTGCCGAGCGCATCCTGCGCAAGGAAATCAACGCCCAGGCCCACGCCGATCTGCTTGCCAACCTGAAACAGGAACTGCAATAAGTCATGGCCGAGAACGTCACCATCGCGCGCCCCTATGCGGATGCCGCCTTCGAGCTGGCCCGTGGGGCAGGTGCGCTGGGGCCTTGGTCGGAAGCACTGGATCGGCTGGCCGTCGTGGTCGCCGATCCGCAGATGCGGGCATGCATCGCCGATCCCAAGCTCACCGATGATCAGCTCATCAAGCTGACCCTCGAACTGGGCGGGGACGGACTGTCCGCCGAACTGCAGAACTTCGTTCGCGTCCTCGTGGCCAACGAACGCCTGCAGCTGCTTCCGGAGATCCGTGACCTGTTCGTTGATCTCAAGAACGAACACGAAGGTGTCCTGGAGGCCTACATCGCCTCCGCCTTCCCGCTTGACGATGCCACCCTGGCCACGCTCAAGAGCGACCTCGAAGCCCGCTTCAAGGCCAAGCTCAATGTGCAGGTCAGTATCGACCCCGAGCTCATCGGTGGGGTCCGCATCGCCGTCGGCGACGAAGTGATCGACGCCTCGGTCCGCGGCAAGCTCGCGAACATGGCCGCTGCGCTAAAGAACTAGGAGCATACATACATGCAACTCAACCCCTCTGAAATCAGTGATCTGATTAAGAGCCGGATCCAGAACCTGCAGCTCGCCGCCACGTCGCGCAACGAGGGTACGGTAGTGTCCGTCACCGACGGTATCTGCCGCATCCACGGTCTGGCCGACGTCATGCAGGGCGAAATGCTGGAATTCCCCGGCAACACCTTCGGCATGGCGCTCAACCTCGAGCGCGACTCCGTCGGTGCCGTGGTGCTCGGTGAATACGAGCACATCACCGAAGGCGACAGCGTCAAGGCCACCGGCCGCATTCTCGAAGTGCCCGTCGGCCCCGAGCTGATCGGCCGCGTCGTGAACGCCCTGGGTCAGCCGATCGACGGCAAGGGCCCGATCAACGCCAAGCTCACCGACAAGATCGAGAAGGTCGCGCCGGGCGTCATCGCCCGTCAGTCCGTCTCCCAGCCGGTGCAGACCGGTCTGAAGTCGGTCGACTCCATGGTGCCGATCGGCCGTGGCCAGCGCGAGCTGATCATCGGCGACCGCCAGACCGGCAAGACCGCCGTCGCTGTCGATGCGATCATCAACCAGAAAGGCCAGGACATGTACTGCGTGTACGTGGCCATCGGCCAGAAGGCCTCGACCGTCGCCAACGTCGTGCGCAAGCTGGAAGAGAACGGCGCGATGGAATACACCATCGTCGTCGCCGCCACCGCGTCGGAATCCGCCGCCATGCAGTACCTGGCCGCCTACGCCGGCTGCACCATGGGCGAGTACTTCCGCGACCGCGGCATGGACGCGCTGATCGTTTATGACGATCTCACCAAGCAGGCCTGGGCCTACCGTCAGGTTTCCCTGCTGCTGCGCCGTCCGCCGGGCCGTGAAGCCTACCCGGGCGACGTTTTCTACCTGCACTCCCGCCTGCTCGAGCGCGCCGCTCGTGTGAACGCCGACTACGTCGAGAAGTTCACCAACGGCGAAGTGAAGGGCAAGACCGGTTCCCTGACCGCCCTGCCGGTCATCGAAACCCAGGCTGGTGACGTCTCCGCCTTCGTGCCGACCAACGTGATCTCGATCACCGACGGTCAGATCTTCCTGGAAACCGACCTCTTCAACGCCGGTATCCGTCCCGCGATCAACGCCGGTATCTCGGTGTCGCGCGTCGGTGGTGCAGCGCAGACCAAGGTCGTCAAGAAGCTCTCCGGCGGTATCCGTACCGACCTCGCGCAGTACCGCGAACTGGCTGCCTTCGCGCAGTTTGCTTCCGACCTCGACGACGCCACCCGCAAGCAGCTCGAACGCGGCCGTCGTGTTACCGAGCTGATGAAGCAGGCCCAGTACGCACCGATGTCCATCGCCGAGATGGCCGTCGTCCTGTACGCGGTGAACAACGGGCATTTCGACGACGTCGATGTGGCGCGCGTGCTGGCCTTCGAAGGGGCGCTGCTGGCGCACGTGAAGACCAAGAACGCCGACCTGGTCTCTTCGATCATGGACAAGAAGGAGCTCGACGCCGACGGCGAGAAGGCTCTGGCTGCCTCGATCGCCGAGTTCAAGAAGACCTGGTCCTAAGGCCGCGGACGGAGACGGAATATGGCTAGCGGTAAGGAAATCCGTACCAAGATCAAGAGCGTGCAGAACACGCGCAAGATCACCAAGGCGATGGAAATGGTCGCCGCGTCCAAGATGCGCAAGGCGCAGGATCGGATGCGTTCGGCCCGTCCCTATGCCGACAAGATCCGTCAGCTCGCTGCAAACCTGTCTCAGGCCAATGTCACCGACTACCAGCACCCCTTCCTGGCCCGCAAGGGCCAGGTCAAGCGCGTCGGCCTGATCCTCGTCACCACCGACAAGGGTCTGTGCGGTGGCCTCAACACCAACATTCAGCGCGTTGCCATCAACGCGATGAAGGAGTGGGAGGCTGCCGGTGCCACCGAAGTCCGTGCCTGCTGCATCGGCAACAAGGGTTTCGGCTTCATGCAGCGCGTGGGTGCGAAAGTCATCTCGCACGTCGTGCATCTGGGCGACACGCCCCATCTGGAAAAGCTCATCGGGCCGGTGAAGATCATGCTCGACGCCTTCCAGAACGACGAAATCGATGCGGTCTACATCGCCTACACCCGCTTCATCAACACGATGAAGCAGGAACCGGTGCTCGAACAGCTGTTGCCGCTGACCGGCGACCGCCTCGGCACCCCGGAAGGTTCGTGGGATTACCTCTACGAACCCGATCCGCAGGTGGTCATCGACGAGATGCTGGTGCGATACGTCGAAGCGCTGGTCTATCAGGCCGTCGCCGAGAACATGGCTTCTGAACAGAGTGCGCGCATGGTGGCGATGAAAGCCGCTTCCGACAATGCCAAGAACGTCATTGGTGAGCTGCAGCTGGTCTACAACAAGACCCGTCAGGCTGCGATCACCAAGGAGCTGTCGGAAATCGTCGGCGGCGCTGCTGCGGTGTAACGGATTATTGATTTAAGGAAACGACGATGAGTCAAGGAACGATCGTTCAGTGCATCGGCGCCGTGGTGGATATCCAGTTCCCCCGCGAAGCCATGCCCAAGGTGTATGACGCGCTCAAGCTTGAGGACAGCGCCGACTCCTTCGCCGAAGCTGGCCTGACCTTCGAGGTCCAGCAGCAGCTCGGCGACGGCGTGGTGCGTACCATCGCGCTGGGTTCTTCCGACGGCCTGCGCCGCGGCATGAAGGTTTCCGGTACCGGCAAGCCGATTTCCGTGCCGGTCGGCCACGGTACGCTGGGCCGCATCATGGACGTGCTGGGTCGTCCGATCGACGAAGCCGGTCCGATCGAGACCGACGAACTGCGCGCCATCCACCAGAAGGCCCCGAAGTTCGACGAACTCTCCCCCTCGGTGGAGCTGCTCGAAACCGGCATCAAGGTTATCGACCTGATCTGCCCGTTCGCCAAGGGCGGCAAGGTCGGCCTGTTCGGCGGCGCCGGCGTGGGCAAGACCGTGAACATGATGGAGCTGATCAACAACATCGCCAAGCAGCACTCCGGTCTGTCGGTGTTCGCTGGTGTGGGTGAGCGTACCCGTGAGGGCAACGACTTCTACCACGAGATGAAGGACTCCAACGTTCTCGACAAGGTCGCGATGGTGTTCGGTCAGATGAACGAACCCCCGGGCAACCGTCTGCGCGTGGCGCTGACCGGCCTGACCATGGCCGAGCGCTTCCGCGACGAAGGCCGCGACATCCTGTTCTTCGTGGATAACATCTACCGCTACACCCTGGCCGGTACCGAAGTGTCCGCGCTGCTGGGTCGTATGCCGTCCGCGGTGGGCTACCAGCCGACCCTGGCGGAAGAAATGGGCCGTCTGCAGGAGCGCATCACCTCCACCAAGGTGGGCTCGATCACCTCCATCCAGGCCGTGTATGTGCCCGCGGATGACTTGACCGACCCGTCGCCGGCGACCACCTTCCTCCACCTCGACTCCACCGTCGTGCTGTCGCGTGACATCGCTGCGCTGGGTATCTACCCCGCGGTCGATCCGCTCGACTCCACCAGCCGTCAGCTCGATCCGCTGATCGTCGGTGAAGAGCACTACAACGTCGCCCGTGCGGTGCAGCAGACCCTGCAGAAGTACAAGGAACTGCGCGACATCATCGCCATTCTCGGCATGGACGAACTGTCCCCGGACGACAAGCTGGCGGTGGCCCGCGCACGGAAGATCCAGCGCTTCCTGTCGCAGCCCTTCCACGTTGCCGAGGTGTTCACCGGTTCGCCGGGCAAGTACGTGTCGCTGAAGGACACCATCAAGGGCTTCAAGATGATCGTCGACGGCGAACTCGACAGTCTGCCCGAGCAGGCGTTCTACATGGTCGGCAGCATCGACGAGGCCATCGAGAAGGCCAAGAAGCTGCAGTAATGCCGCCCACTGCGCGGCGGTTCGCCGCCGCGCAGGCATGAAGAGGACACCACTATGGCAATGACGGTACATGTAGACATCGTGAGCGCGGAAGAGCAGATCTTTTCCGGGCTGGCGGAGTTCGTCGCGTTGCCGGGCGAAGCGGGTGAACTGGGCATCCTGCCCGGGCACATGCCGCTGATGACCCGGATCAAGCCCGGTGCGGTGCGGGTCAAGGTGCCCAACCAGACCGAAGACGAACTGGTCTTCGTCGCTGGCGGCATTCTCGAGGTTCAACCCGGACTGGTGACGGTGCTTGCCGATACCGCAATCCGTGGCCGCGACCTCGACGAAGCGAAGGCCCTGGAAGCCAAGAAGCTGGCCGAAGAGGCCATGGCCAACAAGACCTCGCAACTCGACTACGCCAAGGCCCAGGCCGAGCTTGCCGAAGCCATCGCCCAGCTCGCTGCGATCCAGAAGCTGCGCAAGCGCGCACACTGATCTTCCGCCCCCGCGCGGAAGCCAAGAAGCAGCTCGTCAGAGCTGCTTTTTTTTCGCCAAGGCGCCGTGCCGTTCAGCGCACCAGGTTGCGCTCCAGGCGTTCGATGCGCTTCTCCGCGCGGGCGATGGCATCGCGCAGGGCGCGTACCTCTTCGCCCAGAAGCTCGGCTGCACGGGCGGGGACCAGCATGCCCTGCTCTTCGCTGAGATACTCGGCCAGACTGCCCCCCATGCGTCCGGCGCCGTCGCGCAGCGTCGCCGCCGCAGCCTGCGCCGTGCCCACCAGGCGATGCGCGGCAACGTCGCCCAGAACCCGGGAGAGATCCTCCTCGACGTCCCAGCGCAGGTTGCGCAGCACGAAGCCCAGCGCATCGGCAAATTCGGCGTTGCCCTCAATGCGCACCGCACCCATTGCGCCGTCGAACTGGCCCATGGCAAAGCGTGGCAAGGCGTTTGCCGGCACATGGAGGCTCACCGCCACCGGGGCGTCGTCAGCGGCCCCAGCGACCAGGCCTTCCGCAGTGATCACGAAGCGGATGGCGAGCGCCTCCAGGCGCAGGCAGGCGACCTCTCCGGCGTGGGCCTGGAGGCGGCTACGCGCCCACGGCGCGGCGCCGAGCAGATGATTGAGGGCGGGCAGGAAGAGGGCGTCCATCATGGGCCTGGGTAACGCTGAGCGCCGCGCCGCAGCGCGAAGGAAAAGAAAAGGGCGGCCGCAGGGCCGCCCGGTTCGTCTGGCAGATACGGCCGTTGCCAGTTTAGCTGACTTGCTGGATCCCCGCGATCACCCAGCCACGGCTGCCGTCGATGGGCTTGGCCATGTGCCAGATCTCGTCGAAGCTTGCCGGCGCGGCGTCGGCCTCTTCACGCAGCAAACCGCTGAAGCGTACGCTGACGATGTAGCGGCCGTTCTCCTCGGCGACTTCGACCACCTGAGCGTCGAGCTCGACGACGTCGGTGCGCTGCTCAGCGCCACCGCGTTCGTTGAGCTGCATGCAGATCTCGGCAAACACCTCCGGCGAGGTGAACTCGCGGATGTCGTCGAGATTGCCGGCATCGTTGGCCGACTGCAGGCGGATGAACTGCACCTTGGCCTGGCGTGCGAAGCCTTCGGCATCGAAATCCGCCGGGATGGCGCCGGCCGCAGGTGCAGCCTCGGCACTGCCGCCACCGACCGCAGCCTGGAAGGGCGTCGGCGCGGCAGTTTCGCCAGCGTTGCTGTGGCCGGCACCGGCGTACTGCATGGCGCCTTGCTGGGCAGGACGGCGGAAGAACATGCGGAACAGGAAGAACGCCGCGGCGGCCATCAGCACCATCAGCAGCAGGGAGCCGAACTCCTCGCCGAGGCCAAGGTGGGAGAACAGCGCGGCGAGGCCGAGGCCCGCGGCCAGGCCGGCCACCGGACCCATCCACGAACGCCCGCTCTGTGCGGCCGCCGGCTGTGCCTGCGCCGGGCGCTGGGGCGCAGCGGCGGGCTGGCGCGGGGCAGCAGGCGGAGTGGCCTGGCGCTGCATGCCGAAGCTGCTGCCGCCACCCAGGCGTTTGGCTTCCGCTTCGGGAACGTGGACGCCGAAGGACAGGACGGCAAGCATGAGGGTCAGCAGTAGATGTTTCATCGGTACGTAGTCTCCAGCAGTTTCAGAACTTGTAGCCGCGGTGCAGTGCCACCACCCCGGCAGTGAGGTTGAAGTAATCGACACGCGAAAAGCCGACTTGTTCCATCATCGCCTTCAGATCTTCCTGTCCGGGGTGCATGCGGATCGATTCGGCCAGATAGCGGTAGCTCTCCGCGTCATTGGCGATCTTCTCCCCCAGCCACGGCAGCAGGCGGAAGGAGTAGAGGTCATAGACCGGCTCCAGCGGCTTCCACACGCGCGAGAACTCCAGCACCAGCAGACGGCCGCCGGGCTTGAGGACGCGGCGCATTTCGGCCAGCGCGGCATCCTTGTGGGTCATGTTGCGCAGGCCGAAGGCCACCGTGACGCAGTCGAACCAGTCGTCGGGGAAAGGCAGCTTCTCGGCGTCGCACTGCGCCACCGGCATGGTGAAGCCCTTGTCCACCAGGCGGTCGCGCCCGCGCGAGAGCATGGCGTGGTTGATGTCGGTGAGCCAGACTTCGCCGCTGCGTCCGACGCGGCGTGCGAAGGCCAGCGAGAGGTCGGCGGTGCCCCCGGCAACGTCGAGCACGCGGTCGCCTTCGCGCACCCCCGAGAGCTGGATGGTGAAGTGTTTCCACAGGCGGTGCAGGCCGAACGACATCAGGTCGTTCATGATGTCGTACTTGCCGGCAACCGAGGAGAACACCTCCGCGACCTTGTGGTGCTTCTCGCTCTCGGCGACGGTCTTGAATCCGAAATGGGTGGTCTTGTCGTTCATCGTCTGCTCCCGCAGGGGAGTGGGCCGGCGGCTGTCGGGCGCCGGCAAGGGTCAATGATGGCGGCCGCAGCCGGCGCTGGGGGCGGGAGGCGGCAGCTGCGCCGGATCGCGGGTGCCGCCTTCACGCTGCAGGCGGTCGAGATAGGCCTGCCAGAGCGCATCCTGGCGCATGCCGAGGTCGTGGAGGAGGTCCCAGGAATACAGCCCGCTGTCGTGGCCATCGGAGAACTGCGGCTTGATGGCGTAATTGCCCACGGCCTCGATGGCCAGGATGTCGACCTCGCGCTTGCCCTGCTGCAGCACCTCCTGGCCGGGGCCGTGGCCGCGTACCTCGGCGGACGGCGAATAGACGCGCAGGAACTCGAAGGGCAGGCGGAAATTGCGCCCGTCGTCGAAGGCGATCTCCAGCACCCGGCTCTTGCGGTGCAGGGTGATGGCGGTAGGCAGGGGCGTGTCGGGGGCGAGTCCGGCCATGGTCGGTGGGGGTGGCGGTGAGGGCCCCAATCATACCTGAATCGCTCTGCGTCATTTCCGTGCGCATGTTTCAGGGCGGTGTCTTGTCATCAAAAGTTCAAATGACTGCAATACACTGCGCTCAACTAAACGGAGCGATCCCCATGCCAGCCAACATTCTGCTCGTGGAAGACGAACCGGCGATCCAGGAACTGATTGCCGCCAATCTCGCCCGTGCCGGCCACCACGTGGTCCGTGCGGCGGATGCCGAAGCGGCGCAGCGCATCGTGCGCGACGCCCTGCCCGATCTGGTGCTGCTGGACTGGATGCTGCCCGGCATGTCGGGTGTCGAGTTCGCCCGCCGCCTGCGCGCCGAGGAACGCACCCGCGACATCCCGATCATCATGCTGACCGCCCGCGGCGAGGAACAGGACAAGGTGGCCGGGCTCGAAACCGGCGCCGACGACTACATCACCAAACCCTTCAGCCCGCGCGAACTGGTTGCCCGCATCAAGGCGGTGCTGCGCCGGCGGGCGCCGCAGGCCACCGAAGATGCCGTCGAGCTCGGCGGCCTGCGCCTGGATCCGGTCACCCACCGCGTCAGCGCGGGCGAGCAGGGCCTGGCCCTGGGGCCGACCGAGTTCCGCCTGCTGCACTTCCTGATGACCCATCCGGAACGCGTGCATTCGCGCGCGCAACTGCTCGACCAGGTCTGGGGCGACCACGTCTTCGTCGAGGAGCGCACCGTCGATGTTCATATCCGCCGCCTGCGCTGCGCCCTCGAGCCGGCCGGCCACGATCGTTACATCCAGACCGTGCGCGGCAGCGGCTACCGCTTCTCGGTCCATGCGGACGTAGACAGCAGCGTGCGATAATCCATGCTCCGCAACCTGCGCGGGAGCATGACCATCCGTTCGGTCCGTTATCTGTGGACAGGCGCACTGGGCGCCTTTGCCGTGCTGGGCGCGCTGGCCCTGACGGTCGGCGTCCTCTTTGGCCTCACTGCCGCCCTGCTGTCCGTCATCGCCGGTCTGCTCCTGCTGTGCTGGCATCAGCTGCGCCAGATGGAGGCGCTGGCGCTGTGGACGCGCGAGCCCATCGGCACGCCGCTGCCGCGTGCGCCGGGGCCGTGGGGCCACCTGTTTGCCGAGCTGGCGCGGCGCTCGCGGCTTGCCTACAGCATGCGCGAGCGCCTGTCGACGGCGCTCGAGCGCTTCCGCGCGGCCAGCCAGGCGATGCCCGACGGCGTCATGTATCTTGCCGAGCACGACAGCATCGAGTGGATCAACCGCAAGTCGGAGCAGCACTTCGGCCTTGACCACCGCCGCGACCTCGGCGTGCCGGTGGTCAATCTGGTGCGCCAGCCCGAGTTTGCCCGCTATCTCCAGGGCAGCGACCACGAAGAAGCGCTGGTGATGGCCTCAGCGCGGCGGCGTGGCCTGACCCTGCTGGTGCAGGTGATTCCCTACGGTGACGACCAGAAGCTGGTCATTTCGCGCGACATCTCCCAGCTCGAAAAGCTCGAGACCATGCGCCGCGACTTCGTTGCCAACGTCTCGCATGAGCTGCGCACGCCGCTGACCGTGGTCAGCGGCTTCCTCGAAACGCTGATGGACGGCTGGGACGACTTCAGCCGCGAGGACATCGCCCATTTCCTCAAGCTTGCCCACGACCAGTCCACCCGCATGCAGCGCCTCATCGAAGACCTGCTCACCCTCTCGGCGCTGGAGACCGGCGCGCCGGCGCCGGCCGAGGAGCGCGTCGAGGTCGCCGGCTTGCTGCGCGAGGTGCACCAGCAGGTCGATCTGCTCTCCGGCGGGCGCCACGAGGTCACCCTGCACCTCGATGGCGACGGCGTGCTGCTGGGCAGCCGCAAGGAGCTGCACAGTGCCTTTGCCAACCTCGGCAGCAATGCCGTGCGTTATACCCCGGCGGGCGGCAAGGTGCGGCTGTGCTGGCGCTGCGACGCCAATGGGGGGGAATTCAGTGTCGAGGACACCGGTATCGGCATCGCCGCGGAGCACATTCCGCGGCTCACCGAGCGCTTCTACCGCGTCGATCGCGGGCGCTCGCGCGAGACCGGTGGTACCGGCCTCGGCCTGGCCATCGTCAAGCACATCCTTGGCCGCCACCAGGGCGAACTGCATGTGGACAGTACGCCGGGGGTGGGCAGCCGTTTCTCCGTGCGTTTCCCGCCCACCCGCCTGGCTTCGTCCGACAAGCCGTAAACGCCTTGCGGCATTCCGTCAGCGTACCGGCGCGACGTCCTCGTAGCTGACCTGATCGAAGTTCGGTCCGTGCGACAGCGACTTCAGCAGGCGCACCTGGCGCAACTGCTGGTCGATGACCAGTTCCAGTACGCGGTTGGCCTGATACCAGCCGTGCGGCAGTACCAGCGAGGGGGGGCTCTTCAGCGCGCTCACCTCGGGGAGCACGAAGGCCTGGCTGTAGGGCGTGCGGTTGCCCGCCATCAGGGTCACCACGCGGGCGGCGACAACCTTGGGCAGGCCGGGGAGGATCTGCACACCGGCTTCCATGATGCCGTCGGCGCGGTACATCAGCCAGCTGATCTGGCCGAGCAGATAGTGCTCGCCGTCGGGCGGGCAGATGCCGATCAGCTGATGGTGTTCGAGGCGCTCGTGCTCCTTGAGCTGGCGCAGGCGGAAACCGCTCACCGACTGGTCGGCGACCTGCCAGCGCACGCCGGCAAAGCCCAGGCGCTCGGCGGCCTGCTCGCGCTCCTGCAGCGACGCCGGCGGCGCCGCCTCTTCGGCACGCTCGCCGAAGGTCATCAGGCTGATGTCGCTGCGCAGGCTCTTGGGGCCGCTGAAGGCGCGCGGCTGTTCGAAGATGCGCCCTTCGACGTGATAGCCGATGGCCAGCCAGTCACCGCACAGCGAGGTGGTGCCGCGCGCGCCACGGCGCGGAAACCGGCGTCCGGCCGACGCCAGGCCCCAGGGGCGGTAGAGCGAGACCAGCAGGCGGCGGGCGAGGTCGATCGGGCAGTCGCTGCCGAGGCCCAGCGAAGCCGGCGTGGCGCCACTCTTGAGGTGGGCGAACATGGCCTGGATCTGGCTCGCCAGGCGGGTGCCGTCAAAACTGCGCACGGTGTCGACACGCTTCAGCATGCCCACCGGGCGCAGGGCATGGTCCATCGCCAGATCCAGCCCGTAGGCGGTAGGCCGGGCCGGGTCGAGCTCGTGGCCGATGTCGCAGTAGGGCGCAAAGCGGGTTGCCCAGTCGCAGACCAGTTGCAGTTCGCGTTCGCTGCGCGCGTAAGGGTTGGCGAGCTCGATCAGCAGCACGGCGATGTAGGCCTCGAGCGCGCTCTGCGCCTTCCACACCTCGTTGCGCGGCTCATTGACGCGCACGCGGATGCGCCCGCTCTGCTCGGCCACCACGAAGCACTCGTGCAGATCCGCCCACATGCCCGCGGGCACCGCGCGGTGGGCGCGCAGGTATTCGAGCAGGGCGAGGCCGGTGTAGTGCATGCGCCGCTGCATCAGCAGCGGGCCCTGCTCCTCCAGCGTGCCACTGGCAGCGTCGCGGCGCGCGATGTGGGCGTATGAGCGTGCCAGCGCCTGCCACAGCGCAACCACGGTGAGCAGGGTCTTGTTCTCCTCGCTGTCCGGTGGCAACGGGTGGGCGGCATAGCGGCGGGCATACTCGTCCTGCACGAAGGCAATCTGTTCGCGCGCTGCCTCCAGTACCTCAAGGTGCTGGTTGGGCGGCGGCATGGCCTCCAGCAGCCCGCAGACGATTGCGCTCAGGGCGCCTTGGCACTCGTCGACATTGACCGGGTGCAGTCTGTTGAGCAGGGCCAGGCATTCGGCAGGGTTGTGGTAGTCCATGGGTGCTCCGCTGGGGCGTTCGCCCGGGGTTCCGGTGATTGTGCAGCTTAAGCCATCATCATGTCAGCAATGCGTGCTGCGAGCACCTCGTCGTCCGGTGGCTCATGGCGCCTGCCGTCGCGCTGTGGCGTGCCCCACACCGGCTGGGGAAAGTGGCGGTCGTCGGCAAAGCGCGGAATGACGTGCCAGTGCAGGTGCGGCACCATGTTGCCGAAGCTGGCCAGATTGATCTTCAGCGGCTGCATCAGGGCGCGCAGCGCCGCCTCGGTGGCGAACACCACCTGCAGCAGATGGGCGCGCTGGGCCGCGGTGAGATCGGTCATCTCGGCGACGTGGGCATGCCAGATCACCCGGCAGAAGCCCGGATGATCGGCGTCATCGACGCGGATCACGCGGCAGTGCGCATCCTCCCAGAGCAGGTTTTCGCCGCTGCGGCTGCACAAGGGACAGGTCATGCTCGGAGCTCCGGCTCATGGCAGTGCGATGGATGGCCGTCGGCGAAGCAGGCGGGCAGGCGATGCACCCGCAGCGTGCCTGGCCCGCATTTCTCACACCATCCCTGCTGCGGGTGCCGATGGCACTCGCCGTGGCACGCCGTACTCCCTCGCGACGTGAGGGTGTGAGAAATGCGGGCTAGCGGCCCGATCGACAACTTTAGCCCGATGCCGTATGCAAATGAAGAGGCTTGGCCGCGCGGGCGTGAATTATTTCGCGCTTGCCGCCGCCAGGGTCGCCGCGCTGCGCTCCACCGCGCCGTGGTGAAAGCTCATCAGGGTGCCGGGTGGCAGGCACTGCCAGACCTCGTTGTCGGTCAGCGGCACGGTGGCGATCACCGCCACGCGATCCTCGGCACCGGTCAGTTCGCGGAAATCCACGGTGACATCCTGGTCGGCCAGGTGCGCGGCGGCAAAAGGCGCCTGGCGGATGATGAAGGCGAGGCGGGTGGCGCAATGGGCGAACAGACGTTCGCCATTGCTGAGCAGGAAGTTGAACTCGCCATGCGCGCCAATCTCTGCGCTGAGGGTGCGCAGTTCCTCGAACATCTGCGCTGCGCACGGCGGCGCTTCGGGGTGCCGGCTGGCGAGGGCGTCGAGGAGATGGCAGAAGGCCAGCTCGGAGTCGGTGCTGCCCACCGGCCGGAAGCGTCCCGACAGCTGCGGTGCGAAGCCGGCGAGGTTGCCGTTGTGGGCAAAGAGCCACTGCTGGCCCCACAGCTCGCGCTGAAACGGATGGGTGTTCTCCAGCGCGACCTCGCCCTGGGTGGCCTTGCGGATGTGGGCGATGGCGTTCAGCGAACGGATCGGGTACTGGCGCACCAGTTCGGCCACCGGCGAATCGATGCTGGCGCGCGGATCGAGGAAGACGCGTACCCCCCGCCCTTCGAAAAAGCCGATCCCCCAGCCGTCACGGTGGTGATCGGTGAGTCCGCCGCGGGCCTGGAAGCCGGTGAACGAAAAGCAGATGTCGGTCGGCACATTGCAGTTCATGCCCAGAAGCTGGCACATGGCGGTCTTCGCAGGTGGGGGAAAGTGCCAAGTATAGCCCTCAGGGGGCGCTGCCCGCGGCCGCCTGGCTGCTGCGGTCGACCAGCCGGTCGGTGAGCGCGGCGCCCGCCCACATGCTGCACAGGGTCAGCCAGGCGGTGAGCGCGAACACCGCCGCGCCGGATACCCCGGCGCCCACCGCACAGCCGCCGGCGAGCATGCCGCCGAAACCCATCAGCACGGCCCCGGCGATGTAACGGCGCATCGCTGGCCCGCCCTGGAAACCTTCCAGCTTCAGTTCGCGGAACAGCAGGGCGGCGAGAAAGGAGCCGAGGAAGACCCCCGGCACCATGCCAAGGTCGAAGTTCAGCGCCTGCCCGGGGGGCGACAGCACGCGCATCAGCATGTCGGCCGAAGGGCCGGTGAAGGACAGGCTCTGTACTGCGGTGGGTTCGAAGGTGAGCGCCGCCATGCGGCCGGTGAACCACCACGCCAGCGCCACCATGACGCCGCAACCGATGCCGCCGGCCCAGCCCCAGGGGCCGACGCGGTGGCGTGCGGCAAACCAGGCGCCGGCACCGAACCACAGCAGGCCGAAGAGTACCCCGCCGCTGTTGCCGAAGGTACCGAGGGCGAGCAGGTCGCGGCTACTGCCGCCGGGGATGGTCCACAGCGCCGCCAGCCACTCGCGCAGCGGCGACAGCGCGCCGTGCAGGGAAGCCTGCGCGGTGACCGCGAAGACCAGTCCGGAGAGCAGGGCGCGCAGGTTGCCGTTGGCCGCCAGCACCAGCAGGCGGCTGGAACAGCCGCGCGCCAGCACCATGCCGCAGCCGAACAGCAGGCCGCCGATCAGCGCGCCCGAGAGGCTGCCCTGGCTGGCAAGCTGGCGCACCGCGACGGTGGAGAAGGCGCCTTCGAGCACCAGCAACTGGGTGGTGATGAGTGCGGCGGAAAAGGCGAACAGCCACACTGCCAGTTTGGCGCCGAAGCTGCCGCGCGCGACTTCGACCACCGCTGCACGCAGGCAGAAGCGCGAGCGCTGGGCGAGAAAGCCGAACAGCGCGCCGATGGCGAGTCCGCCAAGGGCAAGGACGCGGTCTTCGCCGAGCGCCTCGATGAGTTCGATAGGGTCCACCGCATCCGTCTCCCGCACCAGCCTGTCCGTACCTGCGGACAGGATCAGCATTCAAGAATATAAGAATGCTTGGTGCTTGTGTGCGGTGTATCGATGCAGCGTTGCTGCGACCCCGCGCGGCCAGCTGCCGCCTGCCTCAGCTGCCGAGCTTGTGGCGCAGGATGTCGTTGACCTGCGCCGGGTTGGCCTTGCCGCGGCTGGCCTTCATGACCTGGCCGACGAGGGCGTTGAAGGCCTTCTCCTTGCCGGCGCGGAATTCCTCCACCGATTTCGGGTTGGCCGCCAGCACCTCGTCCACGATGGCCTCGATGGCGCCGCTGTCGGTGACTTGCTTGAGGCCCTGGGCGTCGATGATGCGGTCGGCGGCATCAGCCCCGGCACCGCCTTCACCGTTCCACAGCGCTTCGAACACCTTCCTGGCGATGTTGTTGGAGATGGTGTTGTCGGCGATGCGGCGCACCAGGCCGGCCAGTTGCGCGGGGGTGACCGGCGAGTCGGCGATCTCCAGCTCGGCCTTGTTGAGGCGGCCGGCGAGGTCGCCCATCACCCAGTTGGCGCAGGGCTTGGCAAGTGCCGCGCCGGCGGCGTCGACCGTGGCCTGGAAGTAGCCGGCCATCTCCTTGCTGGCGGTCAGCGTGGTGGCGTCGTAGGCGGAGAGACCCAGTTCATCGACAAAGCGCGCCTTCATCGCGCCCGGCAGTTCGGGCAGTTCGCCCTGCACGCGGGCGATCCACTCGGGCGAGATGACCAACGGCAGCAGGTCGGGGTCGGGGAAGTAGCGGTAGTCGTGCGCGTCTTCCTTGCTGCGCATCATGCGGGTCTCGCCGCTGTCCGGGTCGAACAGCACGGTGGCCTGCTGGATCCTGCCGCCGTCTTCGAGGGTGTCGATCTGCCACTGCACTTCGTAATCGATGGCCTGCTGCAGGAAGCGGAAGGAGTTCAGGTTCTTGATCTCGCGCCGGGTGCCGAGCGGGCCGCCGGGGCGGCGCACCGAGACGTTGGCGTCGCAGCGGAAGGACCCTTCCTGCATGTTGCCGTCGCAGATGTCGATCCAGCGCACCAGCGCGTGCAGCGCGCGCGCATAGGCCACGGCCTCCGCCGAAGAGCGCATGTCGGGTTCGGAGACGATCTCCAGCAGCGGCGTGCCGGCACGGTTGAGGTCGATGCCGCTCATGCCGTGGAAGTCCTCGTGGAGGCTTTTGCCGGCGTCCTCCTCGAGGTGGGCGCGGGTGAGGTTGACGGTCTTCTCGTAGGCTTTCTCACCCTCGCCGACGCGGATGGTGATCGCCCCGCCCTGCACCACCGGCAGCTCGAACTGACTGATCTGGTAGCCCTTGGGCAGATCCGGGTAGAAGTAGTTCTTGCGCGCGAACACGCTCTTCGGCGCCACCGTGGCGCCGATTGCCAGGCCGAAGCGGATGGCGCGTTCCACTGCGCCGCGGTTCAACACCGGCAGCACGCCGGGCAGGGCGATGTCCACCGCGCTGGCCTGGCGGTTGGGCTCGGCGCCGAAGGCGGTGCTGGCGCCGGAGAAAATCTTGCTGGCGGTGTTGAGCTGGGCGTGAATCTCCAGCCCGATGACGACTTCCCAATCCGATCTGCTCATGTTCGTATCCGTTGTTGCGTGCGGTCAGTGGCAGCGACCGCTGGGCCGGTCCACCAGGATCGGCCATACATAGTCGAAAGTGCCGCGGTCGCAGCGGCTGGCACAGCCGGCGAAGGCGACGGTGATCTGTTCACCCTGCTCCCAGACGTGGATCGAGCAGCCGTCGGCGGCGCGCAGCTCGACGTGCGGCTGCTTGCGCACCTGGCGGAAATCGGCCAGTTCGAAGCGGCAGGCGCCGCGCCGCGGCACGCTCACCGTGGCGAAGAAGGCGCGCACGTCGGACTGCTCGATGTCGAGCTGGGCACTGGCGCTGTAACCGGCGTCGTCGCTGAACTGGCAGTCCGTGCGCAGGTTGAGCGGACGCAGCGGCATCGGCTTCAGGCGCTCGCGTGACGCCGGCGGCTGGGTGGCCAGGTCGGGCACCGGCTCAGCAGGTGGCGGGGTGACCTGCGGTGTCGCACAGGCGCCCAGCAGCACGGCCGCCACCCCTGCTGCGAGCAGTCGGCGGTACGCGATGGCAGGGCGTGCCGGGTGCATGGTGTTCAGGCAAAGGCCGCCGGGCGGCGGGTGTGCCAGTCGGTGGCCTGCTGGAAGCGGTGCGCGGCATTGAGCAGGCGGCCTTCGGCGAAGTAGTCGCCGATCAGCTGCAGGCCCACCGGCAGGCCGCCGGCGCCGAAGCCGGCCGGGTGCGAGAGGCCGGGCAGGCCGGCGAGGTTCACCGCGATGGTGTAGATGTCAGACAGGTACATCTGCACCGGGTCGTCGCTCTTCTCGCCGATCGCCCAGGCCGTGGTCGGGCTGGTGGGGCCGGCGATCACGTCGCACTGGGTGAAGGCGGCGCGGAAGTCCTCGGCGATCAGGCGGCGCAGCTTCTGCGCCTTCAGGTAGTAGGCGTCGTAGTAGCCGTGCGACAGCACGTAGGTGCCGACCAGGATGCGGCGCTTGACCTCGGCGCCGAAGCCCTGCGCGCGGCTCTTCTCGTACATGTCGGCGAGGTCGCCGTATTCGGCCGCGCGGTGGCCGTAGCGCACGCCGTCGAAGCGGCTGAGGTTGCTGGAGGCTTCCGCCGGGGCGATCACGTAATAGGCCGGAATCGCCAGCTGGGCGTTGGGCAGGCTGACGTCCACCGTGGTGGCGCCGAGCTTGCGGTACTCGGCCAGCGCGGCGTCCACCGCGGCGCGCACGTCGTCGGCCATGCCGGGGCCGAAGAACTCCCGCGGCAGGCCGATGCGCAGGCCCGCCAGAGGCTTGTCGAGATCGCGGCTGTAGTCTTCGGCGGGGCGCTCCAGGCTGGTGGAGTCGCGTTCGTCGAAGCCCGCCATGGCGCTGAGCAGCGCCGCGCAATCGGCCGCCGAGGCGCCAAAGGCGCCGGCCTGATCGAGCGAGGAGGCATAGGCCACCATGCCGTAGCGCGAGCACACGCCGTAGGTCGGCTTGATGCCGGTGACGCCGGTGAGTGCGGCCGGTTGGCGTACCGAGCCGCCGGTGTCGGTGCCGGTGGCGATCGGCGCCAGGCGCGCGGCCACCGCCACCGCCGAGCCGCCGGAGGAGCCGCCGGGGATGCGCGTGCTGTCCCAGGGGTTCTTCGCCGGGCCGTAGTGCGAGTTCTCGTTGGACGAGCCCATGGCGAACTCGTCCATGTTGGTCTTGCCCAGCATCACCGTGCCGGCGTTCTTCAGCAGGGCGACCACGTGGGCGTCGTAGGGGCTGACGAAGTTGGCCAGCATCTTCGAGCCGCAGGAGGTCAGCACGCCTGCGGTGCAGAACACGTCCTTGTGGGCCAGCGGGATGCCGGTGAGCGGGCCGGCGTTGCCGGCGGCGATGCGCGCGTCGGCCTCGCGCGCGGCAGCCAGGGCACCGTCGCGGTCAACGGTGATGAAGGCGTTGAGCGCGGGGTTGGCGGCGTCAATGCGGTCGAGGAAGAGGGTGGCCAGTTCGACGGCGGAAATCTCGCGGGCGTCGAGCGCTCGGCGCAGTTCGGAAAGCGGGGCGTTGATCATCTTGGCGGGTGCGGAACGGACGGGGGCGCGAAGGCGGCTTACTCGATGACCTTGGGCACGAGATAGAGGCCGTTCTCGGTTTGCGGGGCGATGCGCTGGAAGGCGTCGCGACGGTCGGCTTCGCTCACCGCGTCGGTGCGCAGGCGGGTGGCGAGATCCTGCGGATGGCTCATCGGTTCGATGCCGGTGGTGTCCACCGCCTGCATCTGCTCGATGAGGTCGAAGATGCCGTTCAGCTTGGCCTGGGTGGCCGCGGCGTCGGCGTCGGTGAGTTCAATGCGGGCGAGCTGGGCAACGCGCCGGACCTGTTCGAGAGAGAGCGACATAAGGAAACAAAACCTGCTTAAGCCACAAAGGTTTGTAGGTTATCATAAACGCTTTTGGGCACGCCCCGCCCTGCTTGCTGTGCGAGCCGCCGCGTGCCCGCCTGCCGCGGCTCTGTACCCGTTCAATTTCGCTGGCCATACCACCGGTTTCGGATTCCTTCATGTTCGGCTCTCTGCGTTCCTATTTTTCCAACGATCTCGCGATTGACCTCGGTACTGCCAACACGTTGATCTATGCGCGCAGCAAGGGCATCGTCCTCGACGAACCTTCGGTGGTGGCGATCCGCACCGAAGGCGGCCCCAACGCCAAGCGCACCATCCAGGCCGTCGGCCGTGCCGCCAAGCAGATGCTTGGCAAGACCCCCGGCAACATCACCGCGATCCGCCCGATGAAGGACGGTGTGATCGCCGACTTCGTCGTCACCGAGCAGATGATCAAGCAGTTCATCAAGAAGGTGCACGACTCGCGGCTGTTCTCCCCGTCGCCGCGCATCATCGTCTGCGTGCCCTGCGGCTCCACCCAGGTCGAACGCCGCGCCATCCGCGACGCCGCCCTGGCGGCCGGTGCCAGCCAGGTATACCTGATCGAGGAGCCGATGGCCGCGGCCATCGGCGCCGGCCTGCCGGTCTCCGATGCCACCGGTTCGATGGTCGTCGACATCGGCGGCGGCACCACCGAAGTGGGCGTGATCTCGCTCGGCGGCATGGTGTACGCGGGTTCCGTGCGGGTCGGCGGCGACAAGTTCGACGACGCCATCGTCAACTACATCCGCCGCAACTACGGCATGCTGATCGGCGACACCACCGCCGAGAACATCAAGAAGGAAATCGGTTCGGCCTTCCCGGGTTCGGAAGTGCGCGAGATGGAGGTCAAGGGCCGCAACCTCGCCGAGGGCATTCCGCGCTCCTTCACCATCTCCTCCAACGAGATCCTCGAAGCGCTCAACGAGCCGCTCAACCAGATCGTCTCCGCGGTCAAGATCGCCCTTGAGCAGACCCCGCCCGAACTCGGCGCCGACATCGCCGACCGCGGCATGGTGCTGACCGGCGGCGGCGCGCTGCTGCGCGACCTCGACCGCCTGCTGATGGAAGAGACCGGCCTGCCGGTGATCGTTGCCGACGAGCCGCTGACCTGCGTCGCCCGCGGCTGCGGCCTGGCGCTGGAGAAGATGGACAAGCTCGGCTCCATCTTCACCTCCGAGTAAGATGCCCGTGCGCCGGTTTCCCTCCGACGCCGGCACCCTGAACTAGCTGCGCATGTCCCTGGTCGGTCACCAACCGCCCCCGATCTTCAGGCGCGGACCCGCCCCGCTGGTCCGCCTGATCGTGCTCGTCTCGATTTGCCTGGCGATGCTGGTGGCCGACATCAAGTTCCGCTATCTCGAAGTGCTGCGCCAGGGCCTCTCGGTGGTCACCTATCCGCTGCAGATGGCCGCTGCGGCGCCCGCCGACGTGGTGCGCAACGCCACCCTGTATTTCGCCACCCTCATCGAGGTGCAGCTCGAGAATGCCGAGCTGCGCCGCACCCAGCTCGGCGCAGCGCAGCAGTTGCTGCGCTTCGAACAGCTCAAGCAGGAGAACGTGCAGTTGCGCGGCCTGCTGGAGATGGCCCAGCGCGTGCAGGTGCGCAGTATCGGCGCCGACGTGCTCTACGACGCTCCGGACCCCTTTGCCCGCAAGGTCATTCTCGACCGCGGCACCCAGCACGGCATCGAGACCGGACTGGCGGTGGTCGATGCGAGCGGCGTGATCGGCCAGATCACCCGCGTCTATCCCGCGCAGGCCGAAGTCACCCTGCTCACCGACAAGAACCAGGCCATTCCCGTGCAGGTGGTGCGCAACGGCCTGCGCGGCGTGCTTTTCGGCACCGGCCAGGGGCGCCTGGAGATGCGTTTCGTGCTCGCCGGGGCCGACATCGTCGAAGGTGACGAACTGGTCACCTCGGGGCTCGACGGCATCTTCCTCCCCGGCCTGCCGGTGGCCACCGTGAGCAGCGTCGCGCGCGAGCCCAAGGACGCCTTTGCCAGCATCGAATGCGAGCCGGCCGCAGCCGTTGAAGGCAGTACCCAGGTGCTGGTCATCGGCCGCGCTGCCCTGCCGCCTCCGCCGCCGCAGGCGGCCGAGACTCCGCCTGGAGGGCGCTGAGCATGCAGCCGACCAACCGTTCCAGCCGCATCCTGCTGCCCGCCAGATACTGGTTCGTGCTCTTCAGCCTGATCGCCGCACTGGGGCTGAGCTACATTCCCACCGGCCGCCTCGCCGGAGTGCCTGACTGGGTGGCGCTGGTACTGGCCTTCTGGTGCATCCGCGAACCGCTCAAGGTCGGCATGGGCACCGCCTTCGTGTTCGGCCTGCTGGTGGATATCGGTCATGGTGCGGCGATGGGCCAGCACGCCCTGGCCTATGTCGTCCTCGCCTATCTGGCCACCACCGTATCGCGCCGCGTGCTGTGGTTCGGGCCGCTGCAGCAGGCCCTGCACGTGCTGCCCATCCTGCTGCTGGCGCAGGGCCTGATGGTCGCGTTGCGGCTCATTGCCGGCGCCGAGTTTCCCGGCTGGTGGTACTTCCTCTCCAGCTTCACCTCGGTGCTGCTGTGGGTGCCGCTGACCTTCCTGCTGCTGCTGCCGCAGTACCAGCCGGTGGACCGCGATGACAACCGGCCCATCTGAGGACGCCCGGCGATGACCGAGTTCCGCTCCCCGGACGAGGAAATCGAGGGCTTTCGCGCCCGCGTGCTGGTGGCCCTGCTGTTCATCCTGGCGTGCTTTGCGGTGCTTGGCGGGCGTTTCTACTACCTCCAGGTCGAGCGCCACGAGTACCTTCACACCCGCGCCGAGGACAACCGTATCGCGCTGCTGCCGGTGGTGCCCAACCGCGGCCAGATCGTCGATCGCAACGGCGTGCCGCTGGCGCGCAACTACGCCGCGTATACCCTGGAGATCAATCCGTCGCGGGTGCGGCGGGTCGACGAGACCATCGATGCGCTGAGCGAGATCATCGACATCCAGCCGCGCGACCGTCGCCGCTTCCGCAAGATCCTCGAAGAGAGCCGCAATTTCGACAGCGTGCCGATCCGCACCCGTCTCACCGATGAGGAGGTGGCGCGCTTCGTTGGCCAGCGCTACCGCTTCCCCGGCGTCGAGGTGCAGGCGCGGCTGTTCCGCGACTACCCGCTTGGCGAAGTCGGCGCCCACCTCATCGGCTACATCGGCCGCATCAACGAGCGCGACCTGCAGCGCATCGAGGAGCGCGGCCAGACAGCCAACTACCGTGGCTCCGACTACATCGGCAAGGCCGGCCTGGAACTGACCTACGAAGACGCGCTGCATGGCACCACCGGCTTCGAGCAGGTTGAGGTCAACGCCGGCGGACGCGCGGTGCGCCTGCTTGCGCGCCAGCCGTCGACGCCGGGCAACGACCTCCAGCTGACCCTCGACATCGAACTGCAGAAGGTTGCCGAAGCAGCCTTTGGCACCCGTCGCGGCGCCCTCGTCGCCATCGACCCCAACACCGGCGGCGTGCTGGCGCTGGTGTCGATGCCGGGCTACGACCCCAACCTGTTCGTCGACGGCATCTCCACCCAGGACTGGCAGGCGCTCAACGATTCGCCCGATCACCCGATGCTCAACCGCGCCATCTACAGCACCTACCCGCCGGGCTCGACCTTCAAGCCCTTCATGGCGCTTGCCGGCCTGGAGGCCGGCAAGCGCCAGATCAACCAGCGCATGCCCGATCCCGGCTTCTTCATGTTTGGCGGCCACCGCTTCATGGATCACCGTGCGCGTGGGACGGTGGACATGCACGAGTCCATCGTGGTGTCGAGCAACACCTACTACTACCAGCTTGCCAACGATCTCGGCATCGACGGCATTGCCGGCTTCATGCGTCAGTTCGGCCTCGGTACGCGCACCGGCATCGATCTGCCCGGCGAGGCCGAGGGCGTCCTGCCCTCGCCGGAGTGGAAACGCACGCGCTTCCGTCAGCCCGAGCAGCAGCGCTGGTACGGCGGCGAGACCATCTCGGTGGGCATTGGCCAGGGCTACAACGCCTATACCCTGTTGCAACTGGCCAATGCCACCGCAGCGCTGGCCAATGGCGGCGTGCTCTTCCGTCCGCATCTGGTCGGTCACCTGGTCAATGCCCAGACCGACGAGCGCATTCCGGTGGCCGCCGAGCCGGTGCGGCAGATTCCCATGCGGGCAGAGAACATCGCCGCGGTGCGCCGCGCCATGGTGGAGGTGAACAAGTCCGGTACTGGCGCGCGGGCTTTCGCCGGCGCTGCGTATGGAGTGGCGGGCAAGACCGGTACCGCACAGGTCTTTTCCCTGCGCGGCCAGCGTTACGAAGAAGGCAAGGTCGCCGAACGTCTGCGCGACCACTCGGTGTTCGTTGCCTTCGCCCCCGCCGAGGCGCCCACCATCGCCATGGCCGTGCTGGTCGAAAACGGCGGTTTCGGCTCTCAGGCCGCTGCCCCCATCGCCCGCCAGGTGCTCGATTTCCATCTCCTCGGCACGCGCCCCAACCAGCCCGCGCCGCAGGACGAAGAGGGCGAAGAATGACCGATCAGCGCTTTCATCCGGTGAACCTGCTGCGTGGCTTCGTCCGCCCTGTCGATCCGGTCCTGCTTGCCATTCTCGCGGTGCTGCTCTCTGCGGGCTATCTGCTGATGCTGTCGGCCTCGCCCGAGCGTGCCCACAACCAGATGGTCAATACCGGCGTCGCCCTGTGCGCGATGTGGGCGGCGGCGCGGCTGCCGCCGCAGCGCCTGATGTCGCTCGCCGTGCCGCTCTATCTGCTCGGCGTGGTGCTGCTGATCGGCGTCGCCGCCTTTGGCGAGACCTCCAAGGGCGCCAAGCGCTGGCTCGACATCGGCGTCACCCGCATCCAGCCCTCCGAGCTGATGAAGATCGCCATGCCGCTGATGCTGGCGTGGTACTTCCAGCAGCGCGAAGGTGCCATCAATCTGCGCACCTTCATCGTCGCCGCGGCGCTGCTCGCCGTGCCGGTGGCGCTCATCGTCACCCAACCCGACCTTGGCACCAGCCTGCTGGTGGCTGCGGCCGGCATGTATGTGATCTTCTTCGCCGGGCTGTCGTGGAAGCTGATCATCCCCGTGGCCCTCCTCGGTGTTGTCGGGCTGGGCTCCATCGTCGTCTTCGGCGACCAACTGTGCCAGCCGGATACCGAGTGGTACGCCCTGCGCGAGTACCAGAAGCAGCGCGTGTGCACCCTCCTTGACCCCACCCGCGACCCCCTCGGCAAGGGCTTCCACATCATCCAGTCCACCATCGCCATCGGCTCCGGCGGAGTGTGGGGCAAGGGCTGGATGGAGGGCACCCAGACCCACCTGTCCTTCATCCCCGAACGCCACACCGACTTCATCTTTTCCGTGCTTGCCGAAGAGTTCGGCCTTGTCGGCACCCTCGCCCTGCTGGCCGTGTATGTGCTGCTGCTGGTGCGCGGCTTCGTCATCGCCCTGCGTGCGCCGACGCTGGCCACGCGCCTGCTTGCCGGTGCCATCACCATGGTGTTCTTCACCTATGCCTTCGTGAACATGGGCATGGTCTCCGGCATCCTGCCGGTAGTAGGGGTGCCCTTGCCCTTCATCAGCTATGGCGGCACCGCGCTGGTGACACTGTGTCTGGGCGTCGGTATCCTGATGAGCATCCACCGTCACCGCGGCAATGCCCACGACTGAAGCCGACATGTCCCGCTTCACCTCTTCCTGCACCCTGCTGACCACCGTCGCGCTGGCGCTGCTGCTCAGCGCCTGCGGCGGTACGCCGAAGCGCAGCACCCCGTCTGCCCCGCCCGCCGGCGACAGTCGCCCCGCGCCTACCGCGCCCCAGGGTGGCGGCTATTACAAGGACGACGGTCCGGATGCCAATCCGCCCGCCAACCTCGACAGCATCCCCGATGCGGTGCCGCGCGACGAGCCCCTGCACCGCTTCGCCAACCGTCCCTACACCGTCTTCGGTCAGCGCTACGTTCCCGCCACCGCGCTGCAGCCGCACCGCCAACGCGGGGTGGCGAGCTGGTACGGGCGGCGCTTCCACGGCAACCCCACATCCAGCGGCGAACCCTACGACATGTATGCGATGACCGCCGCCCACCCCACGCTGCCGATACCCAGCTATGCGCGCGTGACCAACGTCACCAACGGGCGCTCGGTGGTGGTGCGCATCAACGACCGCGGCCCCTTCCTGCGCGGGCGCATCATCGATCTCTCCTACGCCGCCGCGCACCGGCTCGGCTACATCAACGCCGGCAGCGCCACGGTCGAGGTCGAAACCATCCTGCCGTCGTCCGCGGTGGTTGCCAGCACCGCGCCCGCGGTCACCCCGGTGCAGCCGGCGGCGGCTGGCGGCGCCCGCCAGGCCTACCTGCAACTGGGGGTGTTCTCCACCCGCGCCAACGCCGAAGACCTGCGCGGGCGCGTCCATCGCGAGCTCGCAGCCTATGCCGACCGTGTCCATCTGCTCGCCGACGGTGAGCGCTTCCGTCTTCAGCTCGGGCCGTGGCCCAACGAGAACGACGCCCGCCGCGCGGCTGCCGAGATCGGCCGTACCCTTGGCCTGCAACCCT
Source organism: Pseudothauera lacus (assembly GCF_003034845.1). Lineage (GTDB taxonomy): Bacteria > Pseudomonadota > Gammaproteobacteria > Burkholderiales > Rhodocyclaceae > Pseudothauera > Pseudothauera lacus. The sequence continues at coordinate 74,417 of NZ_PZKC01000010.1, forward strand.
TTCTCGTCGTGCGCTGAGCACTGCGGCCTGCGCGCGCTTCTTACAGCTTGAACCAACTGCCCGTGTACCGGTCTGCTTCGGGACGTGTATCCTTTTTGCGCCGCATCATGCGCGTCTTGCCTATTAACCCGGCAACGAAATACGCTATTCCGTTCGCCCTGAGCCCTTCGGCTACGCTCAGGAGAGCCTTGTCGAAGGGTGTTCGTGCCGACTGGGCTTCGACAGGCTCAGCCCGAACGGTATTTGATTGCCGGGTTAATAATCTTTGTCATTGACCAGGTCCTTTTGCCCCATGCGTTTCATTCTGCCCCTGCTGTTCTCCCTGTTCGCCTTCACCGCTTCCGCACAGCCCCTCGGCGGCCCGACGCTGGCCGCGCGCGCCTGGCTGCTGCTCGACCAGTCCACCGGGCAGGTGCTGGTCGCCAATGAGCCCGATACCCGCATCGAGCCGGCCTCGCTGACCAAGCTGATGACCGCCTATGTGACCTTCTCCGCGCTCAAGGCCGGCACCATCGCCCTCGACCAGCAGGTACCGGTGTCGGAGGCGGCATGGCGGCAGGTCGGCTCGCGCATGTTCATCGAGCCGCGCAAGCCGGTGACCGTGGAGGAGCTCATCCGCGGCATGATCGTGCAGTCCGGCAACGACGCCTGCGTCGCGCTCGCCGAACTGGTCGCCGGCAGCGAGGAAGCCTTTGCCCAGCTGATGAACCGCGAAGCGCAGCGTCTGGGCATGCATAACAGCAACTTCACCAATTCCACCGGCCTGCCCGACGAGCAGCTGTACACCACCGTTGCCGACCTTGGCGTGCTCGCCTCCGCCATCGTGCGCGACTTCCCCGAGTTCTACGCCCTGTACTCGGAGAAGGAATACACCTACAACGACATCCGCCAGCCCAACCGCAACCGCCTGCTGTGGCTCGACGGCACCGTCGACGGCATGAAGACCGGCCATACCAGCAGTGCCGGCTACTGCCTGGTGGCCTCCGCGCAGCGCGGCCCGCGCCGGCTGATCTCGGTGGTGGTGGGGACCGATTCGGACACCATCCGCGCGCAGGAATCGCTCAAGCTGCTCAACTACGGCTTCCAGTTCTTCGATACCGTGCAGCTCTACAGCGCCGGGCAGGCGGTGAGCCAGTTCCGCGTCTGGAAGGGCAAGGCGAAGGAGATTCCGGTCGGCTTCACCGCGGACTTCGTGATGTCGCTGCCGAAGGACCAGAAGGACAAGGTCACCGCCACCCTGACCAGCCAGCAGCCGCTCATCGCCCCGGTACAGCGTGGCCAGCAGGTCGGCAGCATGACGCTGGCCCTCGACGGCCGCACGCTGGGAGAATATCCTGTGCTGGCCCTGCAGGACGTACCCGTCGCCGGCTTCTTCGGCCGCCTGTGGGACGCCCTGGTGATGTGGTTCCGCAAGCTCTGAGCGCGGCTTGCCGAAGCAGGCCGGGGCGCGGCGCCCCTGGCCGACCCGTACCCGACAACCCGCGGAGAGCCCCATGAGCATCTGCTATCTCGACGGGCAGTATCTGCCCCTTGCCGAAGCCCGCGTGTCGCCGCTCGACCGCAGTTTCCTGTTTGGCGACGGCGCCTACGAAGTCATTCCGGTGTATTCGCGGCGCCCCTTCCGCCTCGAAGAGCACATCGCCCGCCTCGGCAACACCCTCGCCGCGCTGCGCCTGCCCGACCCGCACAGCGCCGTGCAATGGGCCGACATGGTGCGCGAGGTGGTGGCGCGCAACGCCTGGGAAGACCAGTCGGTCTATCTGCAGGTCAGCCGCGGCGCCGACGACAAGCGCAACCACGCCTTCCCGGCGGTGATCCGCCCCACCGTGTTCATGATGAGCGATGCGCTGCTCACGCCGCCGGCCGCCCAGCTCGACAGCGGGGTGGCCGCGGTCAGCGCGGCGGACTTCCGCTGGCTGCGTTGCGACCTCAAGACCGTCGCCCTGCTGGCCAACTGCCTGCTGCGCCAGCACGCGGTCGAGCAGGGCTGCGCGGAGAGCATCCTCTTCCGCGACGGCTTCCTCACCGAAGGCGCGGCCTCCAACATCTTCATCGTCCGCGACGGCGTCATGCTCACCCCGCCCAAGAGCCACCTCATGCTCCCCGGCATCACCTACGACGTGGTGCTCGAACTGGCCGCCCGCCATGGCCTGCCCCACGAGGTGCGCGAGATCCTCGAAGACGAGGTACGCAGTGCCGACGAGATCTGGATGACCTCCTCCACCAAGGAGGTGCTGGCAATCACCACGCTCGACGGTCGCCCGGTCGGCAGCGGTCGGCCCGGCCCCGTGGGCCGGCAGATGCATGCCTGGTATCAGGACTTCAAGAACACGGTGATGCGCAGTGGCTGAACAGACCCCCGCCCCGCAGCAGGGCCGCGAAACCCTCATCGAATACCCCTGCGACTTTCCCATCAAGGTCATGGGTGCGCGCGTGGACGGCTTTGCCCAGGCGGTGGTGGGCGTGGTCCAGGAGCACGCCCCCGGCTTCGACGCCGCCAGTGTCGAGATGCGCCTGTCCGCGAAGGGCAACTACCTCGCCCTCACCTGCACCTTCCGTGCCGTCTCGCAGGCCCAGGTCGACGCCCTCTACCGCGCCCTCACCGCCCACCCCATGGTCAAGGTGGTGCTGTGATCGTGAAACGCCTCGGCCGGGTCGATTACGCCCCGGCCTGGGAAGCGATGCAGCACTTCACCGCCACCCGCGGCGAGCACAGCGAAGACGAGATCTGGCTGCTCGAACACCCGCCGGTGTACACCCTTGGGCAGGCCGGCAAGCCCGAGCACCTGCTGCCCGCCGGGCGCGACTCCGCCATCCCGCTGGTGAAGATCGACCGCGGCGGGCAGATCACCTACCACGGCCCCGGCCAACTCGTTGCCTACCTGCTCATCGACCTGCCGCGCCGCCGCCTCAAGGTGCGCGAACTGGTCCATCTGATGGAGCAGGCGCTGATCGACTGCCTCGCCGACTACGGCCTCACTGCCGAGCGCAAGGCCGGAGCGCCCGGGGTGTACATCGCCGGCGCCAAGATCGCCGCCCTCGGCCTGCGCGTGAAGAACGGCTGCAGCTACCACGGCCTCGCGCTCAACGTCGACGTGGACCTCGCCCCCTTCGGCTGGATCAATCCCTGCGGTTACGAAGGCCTCGCCACCGTGCGCATGAAGGACTTCGGCGTCAGCGACGACGTCGCCACCGTGGGCGAACGCCTGCTCGCCCACCTGCAGCGCCTGCTGCCGGCGCTCGATCCGCCCCGCGCACCTGCGGACAGCCCCACTGCCCAGGGCGCCGCATAACAGGGCACAATACGCAACACCCCCGCAGAACCACAGAGAAGCCGACATGGAAACCCCCGTGCGCAAGCAGCGCGGCGCCGACAAGACCGCCCGCATCCCGATCAAGATCGTCCCCGCCGAACGCCTCAAGAAGCCCGAGTGGATCCGCATCAAGCTCGGCGCCGGCCAGGAAGCCGAACGCTTCAACGAGATCAAGGCCACCCTGCGCGACCACAAGCTGCACACCGTGTGCGAGGAAGCCTCCTGCCCCAACATCCATGAATGCTTCGGCAAGGGCACGGCCACCTTCATGATCATGGGCGACATCTGTACCCGGCGCTGCCCCTTCTGCGACGTCGGCCACGGCCGGCCCGAGGCCCTCAACCCCGACGAGCCCGCCGACCTCGCCCGCACCATTGCCGCGATGCGCCTGAACTACGTGGTGATCACCTCGGTGGACCGCGACGACCTGCGCGACGGCGGTGCCCAGCACTTCGTCGACTGCATCCGCGAGACCCGCGCCGCTTCGCCCAGGACCGCCATCGAGGTGCTGGTGCCGGACTTCCGCGGACGCATGGAGATCGCCCTGGAAATCTTCGACCAGGCCCCGCCGGACGTCATGAACCACAACATGGAAACCGTGCCGCGCCTCTACAAGCAGGCCCGTCCCGGTGCCGACTACGCCTACTCGCTGAAGCTGCTGAAGGAATTCAAGGCCCGCCACCCCGAGGTGCCGACCAAGTCCGGCCTGATGGTCGGCCTCGGCGAGACCGACGAGGAGATCCTCGCAGTGATGCGCGACCTGCGTGCCCACGATGTCGACATGCTCACCATCGGCCAGTACCTGCAACCCTCCGGCGGCCACCTGCCGGTGCTGCGCTACGTGCATCCGGACACCTTCAAGATGTTCGAGACCGAAGCGCTGAAGATGGGCTTCAGGAACGCCGCCTGCGGACCGATGGTGCGCTCGTCCTACTGGGCCGACCAGCAGGCCCACGGCGCCGGGGTGGTGTGACCGGGGCTTGCCGCCCCCGCACCGTTACTGCTGCTGTTGCGCCTGCGCCTCGCGTGCGGCGCGTTCCATGTCGCGCACGAAGTAGATGAAATCCATCTCCGGTGCCGGCGCCCCCAGGCGGGTGGCGGCGGCGGAGACCTGGCCGCGGTGATGGGCGAAGTGGGTCATCAGGTGGGTGAGGAGGTCGCTCATCGCGGCGTGGTGGACCTCGCCGCCGGCGCGCGTGTAGCGCACCGACAGGTAGAAGCTGCTCTCCGGCTGCAGCTCCAGCCAGTGGCGGAAGGCGCGCAGCTCATGCTGCAGGGTGTGCTTGAGGGTCTGCCAGTCCGCCTCGGAAATGCGCTGGAAGTCGGCACTGCCCTCTTCGCCGCGCAGGCGTGCCGCCCACAGCCGCAGCACCACCAGCAGGTGGTCCATGGTGTGGTGGATGGTGCCGAAGTGCAGCCCCTGTGGCTGTGTGAGGGTGTCCGGGTGCAGGCGCGCGAGGCTGTCGAACAGCACCTGGTTGGCCCACAGCTGGTAGTCGCATTGACGGATGAAATGCTGGCGCCAGTCGGTGATCATGATCGCCTTTCCTCCGTGGGGGTTGAGCCCGCGCTCAGACGCTTTCGGCCAGCAGGCGCTCCAGCAGTTCGTGCAGGCGGGCGAAATCGGGTTCGCCGAGGTATTTATGGACGATCTGACCGCGCTTGTCGATCAGGAAGGTGGTCGGCGTCAGGCGGACCCCGTCGAAGGCGCGTGCCACCTCGCCGCTGCGGTCGAGCGCGACGGTGAAGGGCAGGCCGGCGCGTTCGACGTAGGCCTGCACCTGCGCCGGCGGATCGTAATCCATCGCCACTGCGATGGTGCGATAGCCGCGCGCGGCGAACTTCTCGTAGGTCTGCGCCAGCATCGGCATCTCCTTGATGCAGCTGGCGCAGCTGGTGGCCCAGAAATTGACCAGCACCACCTGGCCACGCAGATCGGCGGTACGGAAGGTCTCGCCCTGCAGGGTGGTGAAGGCGACTTCGGGGGCGGCCGGCTTCTGGGTGAAAACGAAAAATCCGGCAACGCCGAGAACGACGACCGCGATCGCGGCGATAATCTTGACCTTCATGCGACGACCAATGCTAGGGGGTGTGTGATGCGTTCCATTCTGCGGGCTTTCCTGTTGCTTGTCATCTGCGCACCGGCGTGGGCGCAACTCAATCTCTCCGGCCTTGCCGCCTTCAGCGAGCGCGACACCGCCACCGGCCTGCGCGAAGCGCTCACCCAGGGCGCCGGGCGGGCGGTCGATCTGCTCGGCACCCAGGACGGCTTTCTGGGCAACCCGAAAGTCCGGATCCCCCTGCCGGAAGTGCTGCAGAAGGCCGAACCGCTGATGCGCATGACCGGCCGCGGCAAGGATTTCGACGCCCTCGTCACCACCATGAACCGTGCCGCCGAGGCCGCCGTGCCCGAGGCTCGTGCCCTGCTTGCCGACGCTGTCAGACAACTGACCGTCGAAGACGCCAAAAAGATCCTCGGCGGCGGTGACGATTCGGTCACCCAGTACTTCCGCCAGCACACCGAAGCCGGCCTCACCCAGCGTTTCCTGCCGGTGGTGCGCCAGCACACCGAGCGCCTCGCGCTGGCCGGTCAGTACAACCGCCTGGCCGGGCAGGCTTCCGGCTTCGGGCTGATGAAAGCCGAGGATGCCCAGATCGAGAGCTACGTCACCCGCAAGGCGCTCGACGGCCTCTACCTGATGATCGCCGAGGAAGAACGCGCCATCCGCGCCAACCCGGTGCAGGCCGCCGGCACCTGGGCGCGGCGCATCTTCGGCGCGGTCAAGTAAGGCCGCGTGTCGGCACTGCTCAACGCCCCCCAGCGCGAGGCCATCCACTATCTGGACGGCCCCTCGCTGGTGCTCGCCGGCGCGGGCAGCGGCAAGACCCGGGTGATCACCCACAAGATCGCCTGGCTGATCAATGAATGCGGCATCGGCCCGCTCAACATCGCCGCCATCACCTTCACCAACAAGGCCGCCAAGGAAATGCAGGAGCGCGTCGCCCACCTGATGGGCGGACGCAGTCCGAAGGGGCTCACGGTGTGCACCTTCCACGCCCTCGGCGTGCGCATCATCCGCCAGGAGGCGGTGCATTGCGGGCTCAAGCCGCAGTTCTCCATTCTGGATGCCGCCGACACCGTGCAGATCGTCGCCGATGCCGCCAAGGACGCCGACAAGGGCATCGCCAAGCAGATGCAGTGGCAGATCTCCTCATGGAAGAACGCCATGATCACCCCCGCAGAAGCCGCCCAGCTCGCCGACAACGAGCTCGCCTCGGCGGCGGCCGCGGCCTACGCCGAATACGAGCGCACCCTGCGTGCCTACCAGGCGGTGGATTTCGACGACCTCATCAGCCTGCCGGTGCAGCTCTTCGAGAACAATCCCGAGGTGCGCGAGCGCTGGCAGCACCGCCTGCGCTACCTGCTGATCGACGAATACCAGGACACCAACCGCGCCCAGTACCGCCTGCTGCGCCAGCTCTCCGGCGAGCGCGGCATGTTCACCGCAGTGGGCGACGACGACCAGGCCATCTATGCCTGGCGCGGCGCCGACGTCGAGAACCTCAAGCTGCTGCAGCAGGACTACCCTAAGCTCAAGGTCATCAAGCTGGAGCAGAACTACCGCTCCTCGCGGCGCATCCTCGAAGCGGCCAACACCCTCATCGCCAACAACCAGAAACTGTTCGAAAAACGCCTGTGGTCGGAGCACGGCCCCGGCGAGCAGATCGCCGTGCATTGCTGCCGCGACGCCGATGCCGAGGCCGAATGGGTGGCGATGAAGATCAACGCCCACCGCTTCGAAGCGCGCACCGCCTACAAGGACTACGCCATCCTCTACCGCGGCAACCACCAGGCCCGCATCATCGAGCAGGCGCTGCGCAACGCCGGCATCCCCTACGTGATCTCCGGCGGGCAGAGCTTCTTCGACAAGGCCGAAATCCGCGACCTGATCTCCTACCTGCGCCTGTTCCAGAACGAGGACGACGACCTCGCCTTCATCCGCGCCATCACCACGCCGCGCCGCGGCATCGGCCCGGCCACCCTGGAAGCGCTCGGGCGCTACGCCGGCGAGCGCCACATCAGCCTGTACGCCGCGGTTTTCGAAGAAGGCCTCACCGAACACCTCAACGGCCGCCAGCTCGAAGCGGTGCAGGCCTTCGCCGCCTTCATCAACAACCTCAAGTACCGCGTGCCGCGTGAACCCGCCGGCCGCCTGCTCGAAGACCTGCTCACCGCCACCCGCTACGAGGCCTGGCTGTTCGAACACCTCGACAGCCGCGAGGCCGAGAGCAAGTGGCGCAACGTGCGCGACTTCGTCGACTGGCTCACCCGCAAGGGCGACGAGGACGGCAAGAACCTCATCGAACTCGCCCAGACCATCGCGCTGATCTCCATGCTCGACAAGGACGACCCCGACTTCGACGGCGTCCAGCTCGCCACCCTGCACGCCTCCAAGGGCCTGGAGTTTCCCCACGTCTTCCTGATCGGCGTGGAAGAAGGCCTGCTGCCGCACCAGAGCAGCATCGACGAAGACAAGGTGGAGGAAGAACGCCGCCTGATGTACGTCGGCATCACCCGCGCGCAGCGCACCCTGACCATCAGCTGGTGCGAACGCCGCAAGGCCGGGCGCGACTACCGCCCCTGCGAACTGAGCCGCTTCATCGCCGAGATGGGCGGCGACGTCAAACTCACCAACCGGCGCAGCAACGACCCCCTCAGCCGCGATGAAGGCCGCAACCGCGCCGCCGCCCTGCTCGCCATGCTCGACCGCGGCAAGGGCAGCTGAGCGCGGCCACAAAACAACGGGGGCGCGACTTGCGTCGCGCCCCCGCGTACGGCTCAGCCACCACTTGTGCCCTCACCGGGCCGCCAGCGGCGGATCGTCAGTGCAGGCTCAGTCCTGAGCCGGCTCCGGGAAACCGGCGCCGGCGGTGTTGGCCAGATACACCGTGGCGCGCAGCACCTCGGCATCGGTCAGGTCGGAACCACCGCCGCGCGGCGGCATCGCGCCCAGGCCGTTGATGACCGAGGCGTTCAGCGCATCCAGGCCCTTGCCCAGGCGCGGCGCCCACTGCCCGGCGTCGCCGGTGGTCGGCGCGCCCAGCACGCCGGAGGCGTGGCAGGTGGTACACACCGCCTTGTACACTTCCTCGCCGGTGCGGGCACCGGCGGCCACCTTCTGCATCACCACTTCAACCTTGGCAACCGGCAGAATCGCCGCGGCGGTTACTTCTTCATCCACCTGGGCCTGCTGGCCACAGCCGGCCAGCACGGCGGCCGAAACCACGGCCACTGCAGGCAGGGCAAAGCGGAGAGAGCGCTTGGCGGCGCGGGGGGCGCGATGTTCCGACATGCTGGATCCTTTGACTGGAAGAATGTAAAGCGCTGATTATAGCGGCCAAGTCCGCCCTTGTGGCACTGCGGCATGGACTTCCCCCGACAACCGGTATATGCTTGCCCGCCTTGTCGGCAAGGCTGCACACCGACAACCCCGCGCCCGTAGCTCAGCTGGATAGAGTACTGCCCTCCGAAGGCAGGGGTCGTGCGTTCGAATCGCGCCGGGCGCGCCATAAAATCAAGAGCTTAGCGGAGACGTTGAGATCTGTACGGAATCCGTACGGAAACCCGCTCCAGAAATCGGGCCCCGCAACTCTGCAAAACAACCGGTCTTGAGCCGGTTTTTTTGCGCCTGCGTTTTTCGGTCTGCTGCAAGCGCCTTAGGCCAGGAACTCGCGCAAGCGTGCCTCGCACCCCGCTCTGTCAATCCGCGATCAGGTCATCCACATCTCGCCCAGTGCCTTGGCTTGCTGCAACACGAGTTCCACGGCGGCTTCCTGCTGATCGGGAGGGTACTTGTACTTGCGCAGAATGCGCTTGACCATGATGCGCAGCTTGGCCCGTACGCTCTCGCGCGCTGACCAGTCGACGCTCAGGTTCTGGCGCAGATTCTCGGTCAGTTCATGGGCGATCTTCTTCAGCGTCTCGTCGGATAGCTCGCGCACGGCGGATTCGTTGTCGGCCAGGGCGTCATAGAAGCGGATTTCATCTTCGGTCAGACCCAGTTGCTCGCCACGGCTGGCAGCGGCGCGGAATTTCTTCGCCATCCCGATCAACTCTTCGATCACCTGGGCCGTCTCAATCGCGCGGTTCTGGTAACGCTTGATCACGTTGGCGAGCAGTTCGGAGAACTTCTTCTCCTGCACCAGATTGCCGCCAAAGCGGCTCTTGATCTCGCCCTCCAGTAGGCGCTCCAGCAGTTCCACCGCCAGATTGCGCTCGGGCAGGTTTCTCACCTCGGCCAGGAAGGCGTCATCCAGAATGCCAATGTTGGGCTTGTCGAGCCCCACCGCATCAAACACATCCACCACGTCTTCCGACACCACCGCCGCACCGATGATCTGGCGGATGGCCAACTCCCGTTGCTCGTCGGTCTTCTTCTGCTGGCTGAGATCGCGCTTGGTCAGGATCACCTTTACCGCCTGCATGAAGGCTACTTCCTCACGCAGGGCTTTGGCTTCATCCAGGGTGCAGCACAGGGTAAAGGCCTTGCTCATGGCCAGCGCCGTATCGGCAAAGCGCTTCTTGCCGTCTTTTTGCCCCAGCACATGGTTGGCTGCCCCGGCCAGGCGCTTGTGGCTGGCGGTGAGGAAGTCGCTGTAGTCGTAGCCGTGCAGCAGGGCACGCAGGATGTCGAGTTTTTCCTCCAATACCGCATAGGCCTCGGCCGCGTCCACGGTCGGGCGGCCCCGGCCCTTGCTGGCGGTGTACTCCTTCAGTGCGCTCTTCAGCTCATTGGCGATGCCGATGTAGTCCACCACCAGCCCGCCCTGCTTGTCCTTGAACACGCGGTTCACCCGGGCGATGGCCTGCATCAGGTTGTGGCCCTTCATGGGCTTGTCCACGTACAGGGTATGGACGCACGGGGCGTCGAAGCCGGTCAGCCACATGTCGCGCACGATCACCAGACGCAGCGGATCGGCGGGGTCCTTGAACCGCTTTTCCAGCCGCTTCTTCACCTGGGCGCTGTAGATGTGCGGGCGGAGCAGTGCCTTGTCGCTGGCCGAGCCGGTCATGACGATCTTGATGGCGCCTTGCTCCGGGTCCGGGCTGTGCCACTCGGGGCGCAGCTTGATGATCTCGTTGTAGAGATGCACGCAGATGTCCCGGCTCATGGCCACCACCATGGCCTTGCCGCTCTGGGCTTGGTTGCGCTCCTCGAAATGGGCCACCAGATCGGCGGCGACGCTGGCGATGCGCGGTTCGGCACCCACCACCTTTTCCAGGGCCGCCCATTTGCTCTTCAACCGGGCCTGCTGGCTTTCTTCCTCGTCCTCGGCTAGTTCATCGACCTCGTCGTCGATGGCCGGCAGGTCTTCCTGTTTCAGCGACAACTTGGCCAGGCGGGACTCGAAGTAGATGGCCACCGTGGCGCCATCCTCCTTGGCCTGCTGCATGTCGTAGACGTGGATGTAGTCACCGAACACGGCCCGGGTGTCGCGGTCCTCGCTGGACACCGGCGTGCCGGTAAAGGCGACGAAGGTGGCATGGGGCAGGGCATCGCGCAGATGCTGAGCGTAGCCTACCTGATAACGGGCCACCGGTTCTGCCGCCAGCAGCGCTTGGGTATCATTGGCGGCAGCCGCCGCAATGGCGCGGGGTTTCACGATCTTGAGTTTGGCCTCGAAGCCGTACTGGGTACGGTGCGCCTCGTCGGCGATGACCACGATGTTGTGCCGGTCCGACAGCAGCGGGAAGACATCCTCATCCTCCCCCGGCATGAACTTCTGGATGGTGGCAAAGACGATGCCGCCGGACGGGCGGTTGCCCAGCAGCGCGCGCAGCTCCTGCCGCGTCGTCGCCTGTACCGGCTGCTCTCGCAGCAGGTCCTGCGCCAGGCTGAACACGCCAAAAAGCTGACCGTCCAGGTCGTTGCGGTCGGTGATGACCACGATGGTGGGGTTCTCCATCGCCGCCTCCCGCATCACCCGGGCGGCAAAGCAGGTCATGGTGATGCTCTTGCCGCTGCCCTGGGTGTGCCACACCACGCCGCCCTTGTGGCTGCCGCCGGGGCGGGACGCATCCACCACCTGCTGGATCGCCGCCCGTACCGCATGGAACTGGTGATACCCCGCCACTTTCTTAACCAGGGTGCCGTCGTCCTCAAAGAGCACGAAATAGCGCAGGTAATCGAGCAGACAGGCCGGCGCCAGCACGCCCCGCACCAGGGTTTCCAGCTCATTGAACTGGCCCAGCGGGTCGAGTGTCACCCCGTCGATGGTGCGCCACTGCATGAAGCGCTCGGCACTGGCGGAAAGGGAACCCAGTCGCGCCTCGCTGCCGTCGGAGATCACCAGCAACTCGTTGTACTGGAAGACGTCGGCAATCTGTTCCTTGTAGGTCTGAATCTGGTCGAAAGCCTTCCAGATGTCCGCATTCGCGTCCGCCGGGTTCTTCAGCTCGATCAGCACCAGCGGCAGGCCGTTGATGAAGAGGATGATGTCCGGCCGGCGGGTGTGGTGCGGCCCCTTGATGGAGAACTGGTTGATCGCCAGCCACTCGTTACGGTCGGGTCTCTCCCAGTCGATCAGGCGCACGAAGTCGCCCCGGGTTTCGCCGTCCACCTCGTACTGCACCGGCACCCCATTGACCAGCAACTTGTGGAATTGCCGGTTGGCCGCCAGCAGAGCGGGCACGCCCAGCTCCATAACTTGCTTGAGGGCGTCTTCCCGTGCGGAGGTGGGTATCTGCGGATTCAGGCGGTGGATTGCTTCACGCAGGCGGAAAGGCAGCAGCGTCTGAGTGTAGGCCGCCCGCTCGGGCGCGTCGCCGTCGGGAGCAATGTCCAGGCCATAGCGATGGGTATAGCCGACATCCGCCAGCCAGCCCAGGGCTTCCTGCTCAAGTTGGTCTTCGGTCATGCTTTCCCCGCCCTAAACTTTTCAACCACGGCAACCTGCTTTGCTCTAAAATCAAGACCTAAGTGGATTGGGGGTTCCCGGTCGGCGCTATGGCCTCGGTGGGTTCATCGGGGCCTTTCGCTTTTCTGGGCGGGTAAATCATCAGCCCCACATTCTCATAGCCACATCCCACGTTGTTCCTCCCCCCATCGCAGAAAAATTTCTGCTTCAGCGTCTCGAACGCCTTGTTGTCCTGCTGCGGGCGGATGTAGTTGATGCCTACGGGGCGAGCCACCAAGTCGGCTAGTTGCAGCCCGGCCAAATTGGTTTTCTTGTCGGCGAAGACCACATCGAAGGGCAGTATCCGGTTGCCGGCGTTGTCACCATCGCAGATGCGGCGAAACTCTAGCTCGAGCTCGGCATCCTCCTTCTTGCCACGGCACTCCACCAGGACGTGCGTCTTGAATTCGTCCTGCCTCTTCTCGGCCAGAAACGCGCGCAGGGCCTCAAGGCAGACCCCGAGCGCAATGTGGTACGGATTGGAACTGGCGCCTTCACTGCGACTCAGGCGCACCTTGTCAACGACGCAAGCGATGAGAATGAAATTACTGGCATCCATCACTGACGACAGGCGATCCATGAACTCCTCGCGCGTTGGCCGATGGCTCAGGAAGGCGAAATCCCCCTTCTGCTTACGGATTTCGTTCTCATGCAAGACCACGCTATCGTGACCAAAGTAGTTGAACTTCAGCTTCTGCACGGCAGGGGCGATCTTCTCCGCATAGTGCCGCTTGTGGAAGACGCACAGTGCCAGCACAAACACGGGATAGTCGCGGTCGATGCTGGCCAGGGAATGGTCGCCGCTTTCATCCACGTAGACGATGTAGTCGCTGAAACGCCTGTCCACAGGTTCCGAGGCTGGTTGCTCAACCGGAATGGCTTCGACGGACTCGAATAGAGAGTACTGGGTGCCTGGACTGGTCATGCAGTTATTGCCCCACCGAAGACATAAAGTCGGGGTACGTGCTCATGCCAAGGGCTCCATGTGAAAACGTCCGTGGGCATGAGTATTCACCCCCAAAGCCGTAACCCCCAAGCGTGCCGCCGTTTCCTTCAGATGCGCCCGTAACGGTTCCGGCATCGCATGGCCGGCGATCAGGCCGGTCATGCGCACGAAGTTCGGGTTTAGCTTCACGCTCTGTGCCTTGCCGGTCAGGCAAACCAGTCGGACCTCCTGCTCGTAGGCCCAGTCGGAATGCTTGGTCGCCAGAACCCGATACAAAAACTGATGGGGCGTGAACATGGCCTCGGACAGGCATAGCTCGGGGATTTCCGAGGTGTACTGAACGGGCACATAGCGGACATCCTGGTTATTCAATGTCCAATCAACCTCGTACTCGATGCAAAACCCCTGGCCCTGGTCCGCGTAGTGCGCCCACATCAAGCGGCTGTCCCACTGTGGTGTCAGACAAACCACGCCAAACTGTGAGATACGTTTCTCGATGGCGTACTGCAGGCGTGCGTCCCAAGCCTTCTCATGCCCTGCATCATCCGCCGTCCACTCTCGGAATTCATTAGCCAGGGCCGGATCAATGAACAGCGCACCTTGGTATATGGCCGGGTCGGCCAGCAATTCCGACAGCGCCCGGCGCATGGCAGCATCGAACCCTGGAGCATCGCACCAGCGGTCCAGCATCAGATTACTGATGCGCGGCTTCAGGTCAAAAGGATCGTTGAACTTGGCCGGGTCGGAAAACCAAACCTCCCCATTCTGCAACAGGCTCAGGCGGTCATCGCCCGGTGTGAGGGTGGGCTGGTAGCGGTAGAGTTTCCTCATTCCGAACTTGCTCCTCATTCACTTGTCTCGGTCATCAAACAACCTCTACCTTCCCGACGAACCTCCCAGCGATCTTGCGCTGCTCATCAACGAAACGGAGTACATGAGCCTCTTCAGCTGCGCAGTCATCCGGCATCCACTCACCATGGCTTGCTTTTGACGCATCAAAAGCAGCAGAGGATTGCTGCAGGTAATCATCAAAAAGCGCCTGGTTGCGCTGATTCAGATATGGACGGATGCGATGCCCGTCGCTGTGCAGATCGGTGATGACCTTGACGATTTCTGCCTCGGTTTCATTAAAGCCCAGCCTTGAAAGCGAAACTTTCTCACCGACTTCTGAGTGGACGAGATGCTTTCCCATGAACTCGACCCGCGACAAGGATTCGAGGAACTGTTCCGTAGCCCACTGTTCCTTCTCCCACTTCCACGCATGCTTCTTGAGGCGCATCGGAAAGGAAATCTGTGCCATCCATGCTGCGCCAAAATTTCCCAATCCGACCAAAAGAAGTATCAAAATCGAAGGGACTCCGTAGAGGCCAAGCACATGCTTTATCTCGTCAAACATTTCAGGATCGCCCCCGATGTATTCTCTGCAAGCCCAGCCAAACGGTTAATCATTCTTCATATCAAATGTCTCGATGATCTTTTGAGCAGGAATCGGTTTTCCGCCCCCTATGAATGTGCAGGGATAGTGGCTACCCAGTGGCATTGGCTCTCTTTGATGCGCCCTGTAAATGTACTGCCAGAGATTGTTGATATACGCGTCGGGGTCGCTGGGGCTGGCTGAAAACTTGACGATCACGGGCTTGAGAAATATTTGTAGCTGCTCTCGTAGCTCTTGTGCATGTGAAACCCCGTATTTCGCCTGCCATACAGTCCCGACTAAAAACTCGGGAAGGGAATAGTCCAGCCCCGTGCATTCGGCAGATTTCGCATCGTCAAAGGTATCAAACGCGTAGGGGCCTCCAGAAGACATTCCCTCAAAAGCATTACGTTCTTCGATATTTTTGATTGCCAGGGCGACATCGCTCTCGGCAATGCAAACAAGCCTTGCCGCCTTGGTTAGAAAAGTCCGGGCACCAGAAAGCGAGTCAAGTAATCCGTCCTCAAACCATACAGGAGTCCCGTCGTAAGCAGCACGGTGGTAGTAGGTGACTTCGCCAAAATCCCGGTTCGGCGAGGCTTTTAGATGTGTGGCCATCAACGATGGCAAATACGGCGAGCCAAAAATTTCCCGATAACAACTATCAGGTGCACTGAGAAAATCAGGCCAGTCTCCATTTGCCACATTTTCAATCATGCCAACGCCGACTTGATAGATTGCCGCGAGCGTTTTGATCGCATGAGTGATGTCGTCACAACCAAGAGGAGTCATGAAGCAAAGTCCGCAGGTTGAGCTTGATCTTCACCCAATCGCAACTGCCCGGAGATCAGGCGGGGCAGCAGGGTATCGCGGAGGGTGGCGAGGGTTTGAGCATGTTCAATGTTTTCGTTTGCACGCTCGACAAACGAGGTAACCACCTCGCTGAACGCTATCTGCACTGACTCCGGTGGCAAGATGATTGGCATGTACTCAAGCGACTTGCCCCATTTGGCGTAGGGAATCGTTGAGCCTTCCGAGTGCTGTGTCGCGTACTCAATCGTGGCTTCTTGAAATGCCAGAAAAAGTGCGAAGCCAGAAGCGTTAAGATTGTTCGATTTCAGCGTAAAGACCGTCGTTCGCGTAACGCCGTCAAACGGCGCAATGCAAACTTTATGAAAATACGGGCGCATTGCGCCAAACAAAATATCCCCCCTGCGGAACAGAATCAGGCTGCTATTGGCTTCTTCACCTGATTTGTATTCCTGAAGAAACGGCATCTTGGCGCTGATGCTCTCGATTGGTACATACGGGAGCGCCCTCGTTTCGTCGGATGGTTTTGTTCGCTCGTTACGGAGCGCAAGGACATCACCTAGCGTCCCAACCCGCCACCCCCTCGGCACAGGCCCCAGTTCCGATTCCTCGAACCCATCCGGGAACAGGGCAGCGGTGGCTTCATCCATGCCTTCCGGGGCCAGGCCCTGCTGTTTGGCGCGGACGGGGTCGAAGTCCACGAACCAGGACTTGAACAGGGCCTGGGCGATGGCTTTGAGGGTGGCGTTGGTTTCGCGCAGGAGGGTGATGCGGTCGTCGAGGGCGCCAAGAATGCTTGCGATTTCGTTCTGGAGGTCAATGGGGGGAAGGACAACAGGGAGTTTTCTTTGGGCGGTTATCCCAATATATGCACGTGTTGAGCCTGCTCCAGCCCAAGCGCCCAAGGTTTGTTGAAAAGGAGCAGAGTCGAAGTAATACTTCAGGTATCGGCTATTTAGTCGCTTGGCGTCCAGCACTCTGTAATACGTCACCTGAGGCGTTAATACCAAGTATTCGGTTTCGATTTTGCCGACCAATGCCGTGCGACCAATGGTCGCTTTGTGCGACAACAGAACATCCCCCGTTTTTGCAAACCCTTTACGCAGTGCAGCAGCCTGTTGCTTCGTGATGAACGCACAGTTAATGGTGTCGACAAGGCCATCTTTCATGTCCGAGGCCATGATGAACGGTATGCCTGCGGGAACGAAGTCAGAGGCCTTGGGGTGAATGGCGCCATGATTTCCATCAAGGGGTGGCCCCAATACCTTCTGAGTGACCAGTTCGTCAACGGAGTATGTTTGCCACTCAGAACTCATACCCCAGCCCCCCCAACTTCTGCCGGATCAAGGCATCCAGCTCCGCCCCCTTGGCCATCTGCTCCCCCAGCTTTTCGGTGAGGGCCTGCATCTTGTCCGCAAAGGCTTCGTCGTCGTCTTCAACGGCTTCGGCGCCGACGTAGCGGCCCGGGGTCAGCACATGGCCGTGTTCGGCGATTTCGGCGAGGGGCACGCTGCGGCAGTAGCCGGGCTGGTCGGCGTAGGGCTCGGTGTTGTCGCCCGCCTCCCCGCGCCAGGCGGCGACGGTGGCGGCGATACGTTCGATGACGGCATCGGTCAGTTCCGCCTGCACCCGGCTGATCATGCGGCCCAGCTTGCGAGCATCAATGAACAGCACTTCGCCCTTCCTTGCCGTCTTTTGCTTGGCGAGGAACCACAGGCAAGCAGGAACTGGGGTGTTAAAAAAGAGTTGGCTAGGTAAGGCAACCATCAATTCCACCACGTCGGCTTCCAGCATGGCACGGCGGATGCCGTCCTCGCCGTTCTGGCTGGAGCTCATGCTGCCGTTGGCGAGTACTACACCGGCGCGGCCCTGTGCCCCCAGATGGTGGAGTATGTGTTGAAGCCAGGCGTAGTTGGCGTTGGCGGCGGGTGGAGTTCCATAGACCCAGCGCGGGTCGCCTTCCAGGCTACCGTGCCACCAGTCGCTATCGTTGAAATGCGGGTTGGCTAGTATGAAGTCCGCTCGCAGGTCCGGGTGCTGGTTGCGGGTGAAGGTGTCGCCGTATTCCTTGCCCAGGTTGAAGTCGATGCCGCGAATGGCCAGGTTCATGGCCGCCAGCCGCCAGGTGGTGGGGTTGGATTCTTGGCCGTAGATGGAGACATCGCCCAGCTTGCCGCCGTGGGCTTCGATGAACTTTTCGGACTGCACGAACATGCCGCCGGAGCCGCAGCAGGGGTCATACACCTTGCCGTGGTGGGGGGCGAGCACGGCCACCAGGGTCTTGACGATGGAAGCCGGGGTGTAGAACTGGCCGCCCTTCTTGCCTTCGGCGCTGGCGAACTGACCCAGGAAGTATTCATAGACCTGACCCAGTACGTCGCGGGCGATGTTGGCATCTTCGCCAAAGCCGATGCTGGAGATCAGATCCACCAGTTCGCCCAGCTTGCCGTCCGGTAGCTCAGCGCGGGCGTAGCGTTTGTCCAGGATGCCCTTGAGGCGGGGGTTTTCCTGCTCGATGACGGTCAGCGCCTCGTCAATGCGCTTGCCGATGTCCGGCTGCTTGGCGGCGGCGCGGATGCTTTCCCAGCGGGCGGCTTCGGGCACCCAGAAGACGTTGACCTCCTTGTAGTAGTCCCGGTCTTCCAGTTCCTCGGCGAGGAGTTCGTCGTCGCAGTCGTGCAGGAAGTAGTCGTCGGCCTCGTCGGCAAAGCGGCGGGTGAGTTCGACGCGGCGGGCGGCAAAGGTGTCGGAGATGTACTTGAGGAAGATCAGGCCAAGCACCAGGTGCTTGTATTCGGCCGCGTCCATGTTGGCGCGCAGCTTGTCGGCCGTGGCCCAGAGGGTCTTCTTGATGTCGTCGAGCATAGATGGGTACTGTTGCGCCAAGCAGTGATGAGCCAGGCGGGATGACATGCCACTAGATTGAGAGGTGAGTAGACTACAACGGCAGGCGCAGCGTTGGCGGTGTTCGATAACGAGGGTAGTACCGCTTTCTGCGGGCCTGTTAGTCTCCGGGGAGGGTTGGGCGCTATCGCGCTTTCAGTCTCGTTCAATCACGATTACGTGCTCACCTCTTGGCGCGACCACTGCGTCCAGCCCCCAGGCCTTACGCTCGAGATCCTGAACGGTCTTCAGTGAGTCTGCGATGACCTTTGCCAGCTTCGCCTTCTCAACGTCGCCACTTTGAAGCGCCTGATAGACGATCTTGCGCGGGCCGTCGACCTCTCTTCGGTGCCGCTCAAGAATCGCAGCGCGCCGGGCAGCGGCTTCATCGACACCGGACTCCCTGATTGACGCAAGCCTTGCAGCGTCAACTTCACCGTCAACCAGGTGATCAGCCTTTGTCTGCGCGCGGGCGGCCAACTCCGCAAGGCTGACCACGCGCTCCCATTTCTCGGCCGTTGCACGCTTGTGGACCGCTTGCTTGGAAACACCAAACTGCGAGGCGAGATCCGAGAACGATAGCCGCGGATCAGTTTCGTACTTCTGGCGGACAATCGTCCATTGCTCGGAGGTGAGACGCTGGGCCATGTCGATACCGCTCTAAATGAGAACAGGGAGCAGTTTGGCGTCACGTCGGACGAAGCGCAGTAGTGCTGTGGTGGAGCAATTCAGGGCAGCGGATCGGCTTTTGTCCGGCGACCGTGTAGGTGCTGCTCCAGCCTGGCAAATTGCGAGCTCAAGCATGAGCACGGCCCGGGCATTGCGGCCCCGCAGTAGCCGTTCTCGTCGAGTGGTCCGCTAACCGCTGCGTCACTCCCAAACAGGGTTTCGACCGCTCGATTTACGACTCTGATCAGGGCCTGGCGCTCCGCGAGAAACTCCGGCTTACCAACGATCTCGGTAAGTCGATCCAGCGCCCGCCGGAGAATGTCGAGTTCGGCCCGTTCAACGTCCTCGGCTAGTGCTGCCAGACTGGAGAAGGTTTTAGCGATCGGTGCCGCTTTGTCAGATTTGTCGATGCTCATTGCGTAGCGAAGGTTTGCCCAGGGCAATGAGATTAGCAGAGCGGTGCGCCTTACCGTTGTCGCCTACGCTTCCCTCCGCTGTTCTACCTTGGTCACCACGCAGTGCAACGATCACGTAGCCGCTGAGCAAGGCGACGCAGTCCTGGCCGAAAGTTCGCCGCTAGTCTGGTCTGAATCTTCGAACCCGCCTGTTGCGACCGCCAGAGACTGTAGCGCAGCACTCTCCTACCGCTCGAACGTAGCCCCCTACTTCACGTCGTTCGTCAGATCCCCGAGAAGTTTCACAAGCGTCGCCTTCTGCTCCGGCGGCAAGGATCCGAACACACGGACAAACTCTGCCAGGTCGTCGTCTGGCGAGTAGAAGAATGGGGGTGGAACTCCAAGCACAGCGGCCAGTTTCTCCGCGATAGCGAAGGGGGGCTCGTGTGTGCCGTTTTCGTATCGGCTGATACGCGCACTGCTTGAAAGCTCGTCGATGCCAATCAACACACCGAGCTTGTCCTGAGGGATGCCCGCCCTCAAGCGCGCCTCGCGCAGGCGGCGGCCAAACAGGGTCCGGGGCGTTGTGTACTTCGGCATCCTTCGATAGTCGAAGAACGCTCTTGTGGCGATTCTACGTAAAACGTAGGATTAACCGGATTTGCATAATCGTTTCCCGCAATCTGCTCCCCCTTCAACAATGCCTACACCCTCACCTCTTAGCGTCACCTCCAGCCTCGGGGATCTGGTCGTTACGATCCTTAGCGACACCCCCGGAATGCAACTCAGCTCCGCGGAGCTCGCGGGGCTCATCGTTCAGAACTTCCCTGACTGGTGCGCGAAGAAACAGCAGAACAGCAAGCCGGGCGTGAAGATTGAGGCCCAGATCGCCAACGAGATAAGCAGCCGCCGACCCCAGTGGCTGAAAAAATACGCGGCGCTAAAGTGCTCGGACACCTCACCGCGGAAGTATTCGTGGGGAGACATGGAACCTCTCGCAGAGGCGAACCCCGACAGCGAACCGACGCTTGAGTTGCCTCAGCAGAAGCTGAAGGAGTCAGACCTCTATCCGCTCCTCGCACACTTCCTTTGGGTTGGTCCTATGCAAAATCGGGTCTATCCCAAGCGAATCGACGAGAAGACGTCATCGAACAACCTCGGCCCCAAGGCAAACGAGTGGCTCCATCCGGACGTCGTTGGCCTAGAGGATCTGATGGCCGACTGGCAGCCACAGATCCAAGACTGCGCCGAAAAGGCAGGTGATCAACGAGCCCGTTTGTGGTCCTTCGAGGTCAAACTTCGGGTATCGCGCTCGTCGGTCCGCCGAGACTATTTCCAAGCTGTCTCGAACTCGTCATGGGCGAACTTCGGGTATCTCGTGGCAGCTGAGATCGATCCAGACACTGATGCCGAGCTAATGATGCTGCATGGCCTGCATGGCATTGGATTAATCGAACTCAACGTCGATAATCCTGCGGAAAGCGCCATCCGCATCCCCGCACGAGAGCGCGATGCGGTCGACTGGACGACCAGCAACCGACTGGCCAAGGAAAACAAGGATTTCAGGCAGTTCGCCAAGCTTGTTGCCGCCTTCTACAAGACGCGCGAAACGTCCGAGAAGGAGTGGGACAAGCCGCTCACGATTCCGGAAGGCGAATAGGGCAAACCGCAACCCAAGCGTTCCGTTGGCCATCTGCTACGACCTGCCGCCAGCAACGCCACCGAAATGCCGATCACGTAGTACCGAACTAGGCAATCCCGATGCGAGCAGCAACTGAACGCGACTGGAACAACCTCCAACCCATGCCGCGCGACCACGAGCGCATCTCGCTCGACCTCGCCTTCACCGCGCAGCAAATGTGCAGTCTGCGGCTGGGCTTCATCCCTGTCGACCAGGGCCAGAAGTGGTTTCTCTACTTCGAGGACGACACCCTGCATATCCACCGCAGCTGGACCGGCTACAAGATGTTCGAGGTGGTATTCGCGACGGATGGCGACCCTGCACGGGCGCGCTTCGCACGGGTGAATCTCGACCCCGAGTGCTACTCCGGCACGCTGGACGAAGCGCGAGAAACGCTGCTCGAGCTGCTGCAGTATTACGCCTCGGACGAGGCCCACGAACCCTACGAGCCGAGCTTCGTGAGCGCGCTGCAGGAAGCGACACAGCCCAACTATCTGGGCTCGCCTCAGGTGGTCGGGGAACTGCTGCTGCCGTTTTTCAAAGGCGCGCTGTGCAAGGAACTCCCCCGTCATGTATCCGGGCTGGAAGTCATGCCAGAGTTTGAGGAAACCAGCTACAGCGATCTGCTGGCCATCAATCAGCGCATCACCTCGGTGCTGTGCGGCGAGGATGAGGCATTTCACGGGCTGGAAGCCTGGCGAACCGAGAAGGGTCTCGGCCAGGCGATCATCCACCAACTCGGCCTCGACGCAGGCTGGTACGCGGACGAGAACCTCGGCTGCATCGTCAGCGAAGGTCTGGCGGGGGTGTCTTCCCAGATCACCGGGATCGTCGATGACTGGGCGAAGGAAGACGCCCCCCTCGATTTCGATGATCTGATGCACTACGTTGCGGTGCTCCAGCAGTTCACCACCAGCGTCGTGCTGGGCACGCACACGGTGCTCTTCCCCGGCATCACGCTTAGCGACTTCACCTGGGAGAGTCGAACGCGCTTCGTGCGCCTTGACGATGAAGTGGGGCAGGAGGCTCGCGAGGAGGAGGATCTCCTCCCCGGCCCGCCGGTGCATCCACGGCCGGACGACAAGGGCAAGCCGGTGAAGCTGACCGCACCCAGCACGCCGACCGCATTGTGGACCTGGCAGGACGCCGCCAGCACGGCGGTGGTGATCCCGGACGGCCCCATGCCGACGGAGCTGGCGGGCATCGGATTCGACTCCTGGCGAGGAGCCCCCATGGACAACGCCGGCTGGGAGCAGCTGGCGGCACAGAGTCTGATCGACGAACCGCCCTTTGCTCCGCCCCCAGGCAAGAAGGCGGCGGCCGGGGTGGTAGTCGTGGAGCGTGACGGACGCGTGTGGGTCGTGGCGCCCAGCAATGCCTTCGGGAACTATCCGGCAACCTTCCCCAAGGGCACCCGCGACGCCGGCATGAGCCTGCAGGGTACGGCGCTGCGAGAGGCGTTCGAGGAGGCGGGGCTGCGGGTTGAACTCACCGGGTTCCTCGTCGATGTTGCCCGCTCCACCAGCCACACGCGCTACTACCTGGCCCGCCGCCTAAGTGGCAACCCGGCGGACATGGGCTGGGAGAGCCAGTGCGTAATGTTGACGCCGGTCTCCGAGCTTGCCGCACTGCTGACGAGCAAGAACGACGCCCCCATCATCCAGGCCATCAAGGCGCTCGCATCACAATGAACCGTTTCCGGAGGAATGCCTGATGTGGATCTTTCTGAGCGACTCGTTCCTGAGCATCGTCGACAAGGGCGACCCCAGCGGCGCCACGCTGCTCGTGCGTGCCAGGCGCCGCGGCGACATCGAGGCGGTGTTCCCTGATGCCCCCGTCGTTGAAAACGCCGGCACGGACTACCGCTATCGTGCTCGTATCGACCGCGAGCAGGTCGCTCTGGCGATGGCCGAGCAAGTCCGGGCGATCCGGTATCCGAACTACAAGGGGGCTGTTCGCGACGAAGCCCTGCACAACGCGTGCACGAGCGTCTGGGGCGTCATGGCGCGTCTTCAGGATGACAAATCTCACCGTTGATCCGCCGCGCAGCGCAGGAGCGCGCCAGACGACCGAACGCCCCACCGGTGATGCCCCCCGTAGGCCACAGGTCGGATCGGGCCGCGTTGAGCCTGTATCGCAGCCGTGGGCGGCTCGGTGCGCGCTGGTCAGCCTGCAGGCGAGGCCAGCGGGCCGGCAGGGATGGCAGCGCACACCACCACACCCGCCTCCACATCGGTCCGGTCTCGACAGCAGCGAGTGCCGGCATCCGATAGCCGAACTCCCGGTTTGTGCCACCTGTATCGCCTGCGATTTGACTAGGCGGCACAGTGAATCCAGCGTCGCTATTGAGTGTGCCGCTGGTGCCGCTTGTGCCGTCTACAAATAGGGGTCGCGTGAGAGAACCCGAGCCACCAGGAGGGCTTGAAGCCGCAGTGCCCGACCTTGCTCGTACCTTGTCGAAATTGAGCCGTACAGGCGGCACAGACGGCACATTCAGTGCTGGAGCGAGTTCTGCCGTACCGCCGGCACGTCTCACGCCCGGCACAGAATGCACAGCATGACGGAAAAAGCCGGGACAAGACCGGCTTCGTGGTTCGTTCATCCGACGGCACAAGAGATCACACAACGTCGAAACCACCCTGCAGAGCGGAGTAATTCACCTCGTAGACCTTGGCGGTCACGCCGCGAATCCGCACAGACCGCCGGCGCTCGCCAGTCCCCGCAGCCTTGGGGATAACACCGCACGCCTCCAATACATCGAGCGCGCGCTTGAAGTCGTAGCCCTTCAGCGCCTCGCGCAGTCCATCGCCGGTGAACAGGTACAGCCGCCCGCCCGTATCGTCTGCCTTCCACCAGCCCGCACGATCACGCACCACGGTCGAGTCCACCGTCCAGGCCGAAAAGCGGCTGTCGCCATGTCGTTCGATGAACGACGTGAGACGATCAAGGATCTGTCTACGCTCGTCGTTGCCCTTTCCGCGCATCGATCGCCACAGTTCAAAACCGGTCACGGCTGCAGCCGTGGCAGCACCCTTGTTCCACCCGGTGATGCCGTACTCGGTCGCCAGTTCTCCAGCCAACGCGAGCAGAGCGAAGCGGCCCGCAGCCCGTCTATCTTGACCCTCTCCGTCACTCGGGTTCAACTCCGGCAGCAACTTGATCTTCTCAAGCTGTGCCGCGAGATCTCGCGCGTCCCCTGTCAGTCGCTCAAGGAATGCACGCCCAGCGTTTCCGTGGTGCTGGCGTGCTGCCCGCTTGATGGCATCAGACAAGGCAGTCCCGGACGAGAGCCCGTGGAGTTCGTCAAAACATCCGAAGCGCCGCACCACGGGAATGTCGAGCAGGCGCACCGCCTGCCCAGCCTTGGTTCTGTGCCCGCCATCCGCCATCGTCGTGCCGATGCTGCGCTCGCCGGTTGAGACAACAACAGCCTGCCAGCGCGTCACAGCCCTCGCTGACCCGGTTCTGTTCGCGCGCTGCTTGCCGGTGCCGTTGCCGAGCGAATACACAATCGCGCCGACTTCTCGCGGGTCACACTCGCTGATTTCGTCTAGAGCGAGCAAGCAGTCGTTGAACATCGCCGCCGCGCCCTCCATGCCGTTGGCGGTCGCACGCCAACTGCGCTTGTAGCCCGGACCACCCCATACAGAGCACGCGGCTTCCAAGATGGTGGTCTTTCCGGTGGAACTGTCACCGACGAAGTGTAGCCCGCCGCCCTCCGTGTTCGTTCGCTTTAGCAGCGGACCAGCAAATGCTGCTGAAAGTGCAAGGATGAACATCGGGTTGCCCTGCGCCCGCGCCGCTATCTCTTTTCGCCACCCTTCGAGCGTACCAGCTTGCCCGTGCTCTTCATGTGCGCGTTCCCCGGACTGAAAGATTACACCGGACGCATCAGGGCCTATAACGGCATCGGGAAGCACAAACGCGGCGCCGCACCATCCGACCTGAAGGGCGCAGCGGATCCGCTTTACCGGAGGCCGGTCCTGCAGGTAACGCGAGAGCGTCTGACGCGCACACGGGTCGATATCAAGGCCCATCGCAAGCAGCTCGCCGCGCAGGTCCGCACCGTCACCTTTTAGCAGTTCCATGGGCATTGCCCACGTGCGCCACCGGCCCGCCGTGGTCCGAAAACGAAGCAGTCGGCCGAAGTTGCTCTCGGTGCCATCGAACGTCTGGGCCAGCACATAAAGCGGGCCGCACACAAACGAATCGACGGGCGAGGGTTCGCCGCTCTTCGGGGTGGACATGGTGTGATGCCACACGCCGGGTCGAAGCCTGCGGCCAGTGTCCAGAACCACCCAGTCATCGTAGACACGGAAGCATGGGCGCTCGCTTTCAGGCACTGAAGGGGTAGCTTCATGCTGCTTGGCCGTGCCCGCCGGATCGAGGGCTGAATTGGGCTCGGCCAGCAGCGCATCGCCCGCTGGAGCGTCTTCGACCTCCGGCGCCACCGGATTGCCATGCAGCACGCCGAGCAACTGCCGTCCGGCCTCGTTTGGGCCGAGTTGAGACCAAACATCCCAAAAATCGACGCCGTCGCCTTCGACGCCCTCCGGGACCGCGACATACCCGCCAACTGCCGCGGCAGCTTGGCGCGCTTCGCGCTCAGCGCCGACGTCCGCAGCGATGACGATCTTGATGTCCGGACGGATCGCCCGTACTGCCTCAGCGGCCGCCCGCAGGTTCCCCTTGCAGAACGCCGCCACCGCCGGTTTGCCGGTCGCGTCGGCACATGCGGCTGCCGTGGCGACGCCTTCCGCGACGATAACCTCCTTCACCGCGCCATCCGAGAACTTTCCGATCGCGCAGAAACCGCCGCTTTTCTGGCCGCCCCGGAGCGATCGCTTCTCGCCGCCCGGGCTAATCGCCTCAATCGACATGAGGTTCTGATTCCGATCGAAGATCGGCGCCAGCAGTGCGTCAGACCAGCCGTCCTGCGGCCAAGGACCGCGGCGCACCAGCGAGCCGAAGCCGAGACCGCCCTTCCGCTCGACATACGGGTGATCGGTGAGGTTGGCGGAGGCTGCGTTCCAGATCGCACACGCACGCTCGGCGGCCTCCGCGCGCTCGGCTTCCAACTCTGCGGCTGCCCGCGAGGCACGTTCGGCCCGCTCGACACGGCGGCGCTCGGCCTCGGCGGGATCGATCGCGATCGGGCGAGAGTCGTCGCGCCAGCCGCGCTGGCGTGCCTCGAAGTACAGCGACCCAGCCGTGACAGGACCACCCGCCTTGGCAGACTTCCAAGTTGCCGCTGCGGCACGCTCGTCGAAGTTTATGGCCGTGCTCGACCAATCGAGCCACACATCGCGGCCTGCTTCGCCGAGGGCGTCCTTCGTCGCAAAGGCCATCTTGACCCATAGCTCCCGGTCACTCGCATCGAGGACGCTCAGTGCGCTCGCGACCCGCTCGGGCGTGTCCTGCTGATATGTAGCGGCAGTCATCACGTGCCCCTTCGCGCAGTCTGCTGCCTGGCAAGCTCAGCTGCCAACTCGCAAATTTGCCACATCTCCACCGGATGCAGTCTCCAGCCGCGCGAGTTACGCCAGCCGATACGCATCGCCTCACGACGGTAGGTGCAGGCAGGAATTATGCGTTGCCAGCCGCGAGGTAGCGGGCCATAAACTTCGATATGCGCTCGGCCTACCGAGAGGTAGCGTGCGACCGAGACTAGACGGCCGGCGCCGAAAAGCGCGATAACGTCGCGTGTAAACTCAAGTTCATCAACACTCGGCTGGGGGGGCGTCGAGAATGTTGGGGCGTAAGGAGGCGGATGCCCGCTTTCCAAGCTGATCGCGCACCCGCGAGAGCCCACCTGCATGGGAGCATTCTTATGTGAGGCTGTCATTCCGCAGCCTCTATCAGTGCTTGCTGCGACGCGACGGCATTAGAGCGGCGCAATCTTCCATCTGGCGACGCCAGTCGGCAGCGGCCTCGATGGAGATCAAGGTCCGGGAGCCGACTTTCATGATCCTCGGACCTCTACCTTCTTTGATGAGCTTGTAGAACAGGACCTTCGTGAAGCTGTGCGCCTTGCAAAACTCAGCAACGGTAAAGGCGCCTCGCGGGGTAGTGGTGCTCGGGGTTTCCATCTGGGCTGTCTCCATAAATTGAAGTCAGCAGGGATATTCACCCACAAGACAAAGCACTACCGAATGGTCAATTCGGAATTGATCACTCTCTCTGGTAGGCCGTCGGGTTGATTGGAAATATATCAGTGGGCTGTGGAAGTTCGCTGTCCGCGGTAACGCCTTTGCAGATCTCCTTGATCCTCTCGGCCTTCAGCGGGACCTCGCCGTCACAATCGCTCGAAACGTTTTCGCAGGCCACGGTCTTCGACTCGCCGGTTTCCCGCATGCGGTCGCGGACCGCCATCTTGATCTCCCAGTCTCTCAATGCGTGGTTGCCTGCGGAGTTGCCCCGGCGGCTCTGCGACCAACCGAAGGCCTGATTCGGCTCCTTGCCCGCTGCGATCGCAGCCAACGCAGCTTCAAGCCAATCGAGCGCATCGTCATGACGCACCTGTGCGGTTCGGCGATCCTCTGAGATCGACCGAAGCGCGTACTTGGCCATCGTGCGTACAGCCAGTTTGTTGCCGGGCTCCAGCAGCCCGCCGTCGACAAAGAACTCGCGGCTCATATCGCCTGTACCTTCGCGAGCTGGGCGAGCACGCGCTCGCGGATCAGATGGCCGTAGTGCCTAGAAATCATCTCGATACTGGTGCCGCAAATCTTCGAGACGGTCATCGGATCCATGCCGCTCACCAGCATCTCCGAGATCGCGACATGGCGCAGCGAATACATCACTACGGTCTCGGGCAGTCCTGCGGCCTTTCGCGCCTCTTGGAAGGCGTCGCGCCACTCGAAACGCGTCCAGGCGACTCCGGAGCGCGTCAGCAGCGGTTCATCAACATCGCGCTGTCCTGAGGCAGACTTGAGCAGCGCAAGCGCCTTCGGTGAAACAGGGATGGTGCGACGTCCGGTTTTGCCGCTAACAGTCAGCAGGCCGGCCGGATCGAGATCGCCCACGGTGCAACTCGCCAATTCGCCCGGGCGACAGCCGGTCAACAACATAACCTGGAGGAACACAGTCAAATCGGGCGTGGCGGCAGCGATTAGCTTCTTCCGATCGGCCATCGTCAACGATACGTCGCGGCGCTTGCTCGCGCCCTTGAAGGCCTCGACGCGGTCCCATTGCGCAGTGCTTCCAGCCAGGCCCATGCGGTAGGCCAGGTTCAGCGCAGCCTTCAGTGTGGCGAGATTCCTGTTCGCGGAGTCCTTCGCGCGGCGAGCTGCATCCGGGTCCTCGTCCTCGTCGTCCTCGCGGTCGACCTGGGAGTTTCGCCAGTCGGTAATGTGTGCTGTACGCAGCGCGGGTAGCTTGATACGGCCGAACTTCGTTCCGTATACCAGTCGCTTGAATCGACCCTCGGCGTCTTTGGCAGTGGCGTCGCCCTTCGCGCTGCGCCGGTCAGCAACGTAGCGCCTGCAGGCTTCCTCGACGTCGACGACTTCGGTGCTGCCACCATGGCACAGCTCGAACCATTGGCGAGCCGCCTTCGCGGCGTCGTCATAGGTGGCGAGACTGCCCAGCGCTCTGTATTTCTGCCCGCCGTCCTCGGCGCGCCAGCGTGCGATCCAGGTGCCGGTGCCGTCTGCCAGCTTGCGGTAGCCGAGATAGCAGCCGGCCTCGATGCGGTTCCAGTAAGGCTCGCGGCGGGCCTTAAGCTTCTTGCGGTCGCCGACTGTACTGATCGCGGTTGCCATGCGTTTCTCCGAGTACGGAATTCGTACGGAAAACTAACATGAACTTAAGCGAACTTCAATTATATAAAAATGCGAAAAAACAGAACGTTAAGAACTTGCCTGAACACCAATTTACTTGACTCCCCGGCCCTCCGAAGGCAGGGGTCGTGCGTTCGAATCGCGCCGGGCGCGCCAGATACATCAATGGGTCAGATCCTCACGGGTCTGGCCCGTTTTCTTTTGTGCCCACGCTTGGCCCAAGCCGGCGTGACGTCAGTCTGGCCCTGGCCCCGTTTGACCCTTGCTCGCCCTGACCGGGTTGTCGGGAATGTGCTCGACCAACTGCTTGAGCCTGCAGCCAAAGTAGTTGCGCAGCCGATCCAGTACGCCGGTGGTTGCGTTGTATCCGCGGCATCTCACTCCACTTCAAGTACGACGCTGATTGGTGCGCTGCCGCTGTGGCTCCTGTATCGGGCCTTCCCGCAATACACGAACGGCGCGGCCTTCCCATTCGTTAGCTTCGTTTCTCGTACGAAGAGATGCAGGGCGATTCCCAGTTTTTCGTGCTCGATGATCTCCCGTCCGCGCTTGCTCTCGGGGGTGGTCGAGTTCTGGCTTGACCATTGAAAGGTGCGATCGTCGATCCAGCGGTCGAGATAGCGATGATCTTGGGATTTGCCTTGCTTGTTCAAGGTAACCAACAACACCTGGGCATTGCGCTCCGGGATCGCTACGTGCCCGCTGTTCCAGTTCCCCGGATTGAACTCGACACCGAACAGCGGCGGGATCTCTTCACGCATGAAGGATTCGCCGATTGCGAGTTCGAGCGGGTCGATGACTGCTTTCAGGCGGGCGAGTGTGCGCAGTTCGTCCGCCATTTCAGGCGTGACGTGGATGTCTTCATAGTCTGGGTTGTTGGCGACGAGCACGTAGCTGCCATCGCGTTGTTTGGTGACGGCCCGCAGCAGATACTGATCATCCCCCGTACGATCCTGGCGCTCGATTGCCATGATGGTGCCGGTAATCGAGCCGGCGTTGGTTGGGGTGACGAGTTCGAGTAGCAGATAGTCCCCATCACGGATTGGGTTTTTGCCGCCGTTCATGGAGTTGCCCGAAGCACGGGCAATGAAGTGGCGGGCGGGATCAAGGCGACCATAGTCTGCACCCACGCGGCGGTGTTCCTCGATA
The DNA here is from genome assembly GCF_003034845.1 of Pseudothauera lacus. GTDB lineage: Bacteria > Pseudomonadota > Gammaproteobacteria > Burkholderiales > Rhodocyclaceae > Pseudothauera > Pseudothauera lacus. The sequence continues at coordinate 104,417 of NZ_PZKC01000010.1, forward strand.
TCGGCGCGGGCGGTGCGGAAATGGCCACAGGCGATGCGCAGATTGGGAAAGTAGGGGAGCTCCGTCCCCTCCGGACGCTGTCGCTGGATAGGAATCACGTTGTCGGCACTGTGCGTCGCGGTGCGCCTGGCTTCATAGGCGGCGAGGCGATAGTCGATCAGTTCTTGGACTAGATTCGTGAGCGCATCCTGATGCTCGGGTGGCACTCCGAGAACGGGCTCGAAGCAATCGCTGCGCACACGGAACAGGCGGTCCTTCTCTGCCGTTTGATTACCGCCGATCCAGGCGTTTACTGGATTGTCCCGCCAGTAGCGCTGCCAACTGGCCGTTGTGCCGTCTTCAGTATTTCTGACGATGTCGGGGAGATCGGCGAGAAGCGGCCGGCGGCGCTGCAGAACTTGCCATGAGCGTTCCGCGAGTTGTCCGAGGCTGGGTGCAGTGTGCCAGCCGTCGAGTTCCTGGAAGGCTTCGAGAAGTACCATCTTGAAGCTCTTGGTCATCGCGGTGGTCTCGAGTTCGCGCAGCAGTATCTGGTGCGTTTCGAGAATGATCGACTCGGTCTCACCTAGATCACCCTGCGTTTTCACTAACCCGAACCAGCTCACGTACTCCCGACGCATCCGTCCCAGGTTAGCGCCGCTGCGGTAGAACTCGGCCAGCGTCGGGCGGCGTCCCAGGCCGTCGCGCAGCGCCTCGTAATCGCGGGCTACGCCGTCGCCATCGAGTGATTTGAGGAAGTCGATCAACTCCAGGTCGAAGTTGATGTAGCAGCCGGAGGGGAGTTCGAGCCTGCGCGTCTCTACCCTGCGCGCGAACTCCGCCAATTGCTTGTATCCGCTGCCGAACTGCCCAAGTGCCTGTGGTTTGTGCAGGAAACTGTGATGGTTGCCGATGAAGTCGAGTACCACCAGACGTTCCTTGCCCTCGGCGCGGCGAAGTCCGCGGCCGAGTTGCTGCAGGAAGAGGATTTTCGATTCGGTTGGCCGCAACATCAGCACTGTGTCGATGGTGGGCAAGTCGACGCCCTCGTTGAAGAGGTCGACCGAGAAAACCACCGCCAGTCGCCCGTCAGCGAGTTGCTCCAGTGCCTCGCCGCGTGCCAGCCCCGAGCCGGCATACACGGCTGCTGCTGGGATGCCTTGCAGGCTGAACTGTGTCGCCATGAACTCGGCGTGTCGTACTGATACGCAAAAGGCGAGCGTGCGTTTTTGTGCGCGCTTGCGCCATTCCTTCAGTGCGTGGCGGGCGCGAGCGAGGGTGGCGAGCTTGTTCGACAGCTTGTCGGGGTCGAAGCGGCCATTTCGCCAGGGAATCTCCTTGTAGTTGACCGAAGCATCCCAGACCCCGTAGTAGTGGAAGGGAGCGAGCAGGCCAGCGTCGATGCCCGCAAAAAGGTTCCGGTCGAAGACTAGGTTGTCGTCACAGAGGGACAGGATGTCTGATTGGTCGGTGCGATCCGGTGTAGCGGTGAGGCCGAGCAGGAACTGCGGCGCGAAGTGGGTGAGCAGTCGGCGGTAGGTCGGCGCTGCAGCGTGGTGGAATTCGTCGATCACGACGTAATCGAAATGCTGCGGTGCGAACCGTTCGAGGTGTGCATTGCGACCGAGTGTCTGTACCGAGGCGCATAGCACGTCGACCTGTGTGTCGCGAATCTGGCCCATGTAGTAACCGACACGCGCGCGTGGGCGGATGCGGACAAAGGTGTCCGCAGCCTGTTTGAGGATCTCTTCGCGATGGGCGACGAAGAGCACGCGACGGGCGCCGAGCTGCTCGGCATCGAAGGCCGCGAGCCAGGTTTTTCCGAGGCCTGTGGCGAGGACGACCAGACCCCGCCGATAACCTTCGTGCCGTGTGCGGGCGAGCGCGGCCATTGCTTCCTGCTGGATCGACGTTGGCGTCGGGGGCTTCTCATTCTCCTCTGCGCTCGGTTCGAGCGGCCGTGGCGGTATAACGCGGCGCGCTTCGTAGCGCTCAATCCACGCGTCGTTGAGTTCCACCGTACGTGAATCCCGGAACAATTCTTCGAAGCGGGCGCGCGCTTCCAGGAAACCATCGTCACCCGGGTAGTCGATGCGGTAGTTCCATTCCAGCCCGTCGGTGAGCGCGGGTCGGCTGATATTGCTGGAACCGATGAAGACGGTGCCGTGCTGCGCGCTTGGGTTGGGTAAGTGGGTAAACAGGTAGGCCTTCAGATGAAAGCTGCGGTCACCAGCCTCGAAGATTCGCACCTGTGCGCCTTGCTCTTGCAGCAAGATCAGCAAGCGCAGCGCCTTGGGGTCGGTGATGTCGAGATAGTCGCTGGTGAGGATACGGACGCGCGCCGGCGATCGAGACTCGGGAGCTCGTCGGCCGAGCGCGTCATAAAGGTCGGGCAGCAGCAGACGCAGGCCACTCGCCTGCACGAACGATACTGCTAGATCAATCTCGTCCGCGCGGGCGATCGATTGACAAAGCTGAGAGAGCAGTGGGTGTTGCGGCTCACCAGTGAAGAGGCGCCGGGTCGGCACGGTCTTGCGCCGCAGTAATCCATTAAGCCAGTCTTCGCTGCGCCCAGGGCGTTGGTCCCCCGTAACCCAGCACTCCAGCGATTCCATTTCGGGCAGCCCCGCGACCCATTCGCCGAGCCGTGTCTCGGTCGCATCGGTAAAGCAGCGTTCGCCTGTGCAGCGTTCGCCCTCGCCGTGTTTGAAGCTGAGATAGAAGACGCCACCCGGTTTGAGGCTGGCCCACAAGCGGCCAATGGTCGCGGGCAAGTCGGCCTCGGGAACGTGTAGCAGGCTCGCGCAAGCCCAGATCCCGTCATAACAGTTGCGTTCATCGACGTCCTCGAAGCGGCGCAGTTCGACTGCCTGACCCGCGTTCTCTTGCGCGAGGCGAACGAGTTCGGCAGAAGCATCGAAGGCGCGTACTCGAAATCCGGCTCGAACGAAGGCCTTGACGTCGCGCCCGGCGCCGCAGCCAGCGTCGAGGATCAACCCGCCTGCGGGGATGTTGGCGAGGAAACGGCTGTGCAGCGCGGACATATCTACGTCCAGCGTGCCCTTGGCGAATTCGGTGGCGTTGATGTCGTAGTAGCGGATGGTCGGGGACATTCGGCTAGTTGCCTCAATGCACAGTGAGGCGGGGTCGTGGATCAGGCTTCCTGCACATGCCGGGAGACTACCAGGTTCCCGCGAGCGCGCGCATTCAAGAAGGTGGCGTGTCCGATTCTGCGCTGGTCGCCCGCTTCGAGATCAATCTGGATGCGGAGGCTCCGATGTTGCCATCGATGCGCATTCATGATGTTCCAAACCAGGCGCATGCATAGTACGCTCTTGCCCATACCTCATCAGAAGGCCCGAACCATGTCCATTGATCAGTACGCAACGGCGCCAAAAAAGGCCACCAACGTCTCGTTGGCTGAACCCCTCCTTGCAGAAGCAAAGGCATTGCGGATCAATGTTTCACAAGCGGCAGAGGCCGGTTTGGCCAGAGCCGTGGCAGAAAAGCGCGCAGCGCTTTGGGTTGCCGAAAACGCGGAAGCGTTCGAGTGCTGGAATGCCTACGTCGAAAAGAACGGCTTGCCCTTGGCCAAGTACAGGACCTTCTGATGGCGCAATTCACGGTCTACCGAAACCCTGGTCACCTTGGGTATCTGCTCAATGTGCAGGCGGACGTGAATGGCCATTTCGCAACACGCGTGGTGGTTCCACTGTTCCCCGAAGGGGAAATTCCTCACTTCGCGAAAACGCTCAACCCGGTGTTTGAAGTTGAGGGGCATCGCGTGGTGATGATGACCCAAGGCTTGGCCGCTGTTCCGAACCAGTTGCTCAAGCAGCCAGTGGTATCACTTGAATCCAGGCGCCCGGAAATCGTTGCGGCTTTGGATCTCTTGTTCCAGGGCTTCTGATCCGTCACTGCGCAGGCAACAACGTGTTTGCCTCAAGGCTCGTGTGTCTGGAAGAACGGGCAAGGATTCCAACTCAGCTCCTCATCCCAAAGGTGCCAGCCCGCCGCCGCCGTGCCCTCAGTTGGGGGCCTGTTTCGCTTCGTTGCCGCTAAGGTCATCAAGCCATGCAGATATGGCACCGCCCATTCTCATTCGGCGGCCAAGCCGCTTATTCACCCGGCAACGAAATACGCTATTCCGTTCGCCCTGAGCTTGTCGAAGGGCGTTCGTGCCGACTGGGCTTCGACAGGCTCAGCCCGAACGGTATTTGATTGCCGGGTTAATAGCTCACCACTCCGCCCTCGACACCGGGCCCGTCCATTCCGCACACACGCCGCAGCCAGGCGCCGATATCGGCGATCTCCTCAAGGTTCACCGAATGCGGCAGCTCATAGCTTCGCCACTCCGGCGCCATGCCCAGTTGCCTGAGCAGCTCGGCCGCCTGCAGTCCGAGTGTGGGCGAGACGACATCGTCGTCGGTGCCGTGGGCGGCGAAGACCGGGGTGTCGCGGCGTGCCGCCTCGAAGCCTTCGATCAGCAACCGGGGGCTGGGGATGTAGGTCGACAGGGCGACAATGCCGGCCAGCGGGGCGGGGTGGGTGAGTCCGGTCATGTAGGCCACCGCGCCTCCTTGCGAGAAGCCCGCCAGGATGACGCGTTCGCTGGGTATGCCGCGCGCGGCTTCGCGCTCGATCAGCTGGCGGATCAGCGCACGCGATTCGAGCAACCCGGCTTCGTCGATCTGCCGGCTGTCGGGGGCCAGCGAGACGATGTCGTACCAGGCGCGCATGACGTAGCCGCCGTTGCAGGTCACCGCGCGGTAGGGTGCGTGCGGGAAGACGAAGCGCAGCGCCGGGGTGCGGGGCAGGCCCAGTTCGGCGACAATCGGTTCGAAATCGCTGCCATCTGCGCCCAGACCGTGCATCCAGATCACGCTGAAGCGCGGATCGGGGCCGGTTTCCAGCTCGATGGGCGGGGTGTCGAAGAGGGGGAGGTTCAAGCGGCTCACCTTGCAGAAACCGAGCGCCAGGGTGGGGGCGCTCGTCATGGAGGACGGAAAACGGATGAATCCAGAACACCTCGAATTGCTGCTGACCCGCGCGATGCCCTTCGGCAAGTACAAGGGCCGGGTGATCGCGGACCTGCCCGGATCTTACCTCGCCTGGTTTGCGCGCAACGGCTTTCCGCCCGGGCAGCTGGGCCAGTTGCTGGCGCTGATGCACGAACTCGACCACAACAACCTGAGTGGGTTGCTCGATCCGCTGCGCCGGCGAAGTTATTAGCCCGGCAACGAAAGACGTCACACGGTTCGCCCTGATTCTGGAAATCTTGGCATTGGAGGTGGCTATCAACAAGTCTTCTCAGAAAGCGACTCACAGGTTCAGCCTGATGAGCTCGACAACGAAATTTTTGTATGAAGCCGCTGGCATTCCACGCCAGAGTTCATGAGCAAACCTGACACGGCTGATTTCGCCTCGCATGACCATCCTATGCAAATCCTCGTACCCCTGCGCACCCGTGCGCGCAGCCCGTCGAAGTAGGCCTCGGTCACCGGCGCGGTGGGGCAGATGCCGCACCGGCAAGCAGCAGGTCGCGCAGCTGTTGGCGGTCCTGACCCTTGCGGATCAGTTAGCCCACGTACTCGCTGCTGGTGCCGTAGCCACCCTGGCAGACCAGCCCGTCGACGAAGGCCCTGACGCTGGCAGCCAGCGAGATGTTCATCGTGCTCATGGGTTCAGCTTGGGCTTCTTGGCAAAAGCAGGCAATAAGCGTGAGCAGAAGCGCGGGCGGAAGTCGCGCAAGTCGTCGCGACCGGCAAGTTCGGGGAGTGCGGTGCAGGGGCCGGGGAATAAGGGTGAGAACCGGGTCGGTGCGCCGCCGTTTATATAGAGATTAGCGAAGTTACTAGGAAACGATAACTTCGCTAATCTAGCTATAAATGGCCGCTGGATGCGGTCGAAGGGGCGTCTTGCGCGGCCTGTTTGCCGAATGCTGCGCGGCGGGCCAGGGGTTTGGTAGGAGCGGGCTTGCCCGCGATGCGGCGGTCGTTTTCCCGCGGGCCGTATCGCGGGCAAGCCCGCTCCTACAGGGGGTCAGCGGACTTCGAGCAGGCTGTCGTCCCAGGCTGCGTGCTTTTCGAGGCCGATCAGGTTGGCGACCGTGGCGGCGATGTTGGACAGGCCGGCGCCGTCGAGCGCCTTCAGCCCCAGCCTGCCGCCTGTGGCCTTGTCGTAGAGCACCAGCGGCACGGGGTTCAGGGTGTGGGCGGTCTTGGCCTTGTAGGAGCCGTCGGGGTTCTGCGCGGGCTGCTTGGTCTTCTTGTCGAGCTCGAACATCTCGTCGGCGTTGCCGTGGTCGGCGGTGATCAGAGCGACGCCGCCGGCCGCTTCGATGGCGGGCAGCAGGCGAGAGAGCGCGAGGTCGACCGCTTCGATGGCCATGGTGGCGGCGCGGAAGTGGCCGGAGTGGCCGACCATGTCGCCGTTGGCGTAGTTGCAGCGCAGCACCTTGTACTGGCCGCTGCGGATCGCTTCGATCATCGCGTCGGTGATCTCGGCGGCCTTCATCCACGGGCGCTGCTCGAAGGGCACGACGTCGCTGGGCACTTCCTGCCAGGTCTCGCCGGCGAACTTGTTGGAGCGGTTGCCGTTCCAGAAGTAGGTGACGTGGCCGAACTTCTGCGTCTCGGAGCAGGCGAACTGGGCGACGCCGCTTTTGGAGAACCATTCGCTCATGGTGTCGCGGATGGCCGGCGGGTCGACCAGGAAGCGCTTCGGCAGCTTGAGGTCGCCGTCGTACTGCAGCATGCCGGCGTAGGTCACTGCCGGGACTCGCACGCGCTCGAACTTGTCGAACCCGGCGCCTTCCTCGAAGGCGCGGGTGATTTCGATGGCGCGGTCGCCGCGGAAGTTGTAGAACACCACCGCGTCGCCGTCCTCGATGGTGCCCACCGGGGCGCCGTCGCGGGCGATGACGAAGGGCGGCAGGTCCTGGTCGATGGTGCCGGGCAGGCGCTGGCGCAGCGCGCGCACCGCCTCGGAGGCGCTGGCGAATTGTTCGCCGCGGCCCAGTACGTGGGTGTGCCAGCCCTGTTCGACCATCTTCCAGTTGGCGTCGTAGCGGTCCATGGTGATGACCTGACGGCCGCCGCCGGAGGCGATCCGGGCGTCGAAGCCGGCGGCCTGCAGCTCGCCGAGAAAGGCTTCGAAGGGTTCGAGGTAGTCGAGCGCGCTGGTCTCGGGCACATCGCGCCCGTCGAGCAGGGCGTGGATGCGCACCGCGCCCACGCCTTCGTCGCGCGCGCGCAGCACCAGGGCCTTGAGGTGGTCGATGTGGCTGTGCACGTTGCCGTCGGAGAACAGGCCGATCAGATGCAGCACGCCACGGCCGGCCTTGGCGCCGGCGACCACCTGCTGCCAGGCCGCGCCCTGCCAGATGGCGCCCGAGGCGATCGCCCCGGCGACCAGCGCGGCACCCTGCGCATACACCTGGCCGGCGCCGATGGCGTTGTGGCCGACTTCCGAGTTGCCCATGTCCTCGTCCGAGGGCATGCCCACCGCGGTACCGTGGGCGCGCAGGGTAATGTGCGGATGCTGGGCGAACAGGGCGTCGAGGGTCGGCTTGCGGGCGGCGGCGATGGCGCTGCCGAGCTCGGTCTTGGGAAGGCCGTAGCCGTCCATGACGATGACGACCACCGGGCCGGCGATGCCGGGGAAGGACGGGAGCTTGTTCAGCATGCGGGGTTCCTGCGTCAGGGAATGCGGAGAATCCGCCATTTTAGCGGATCCGCCGGGTGCGTCCGCGCCTACTCCGGCTTGCGCGCCACCATGCCGATCAGCGCGGACTGGCCGACGTGGCCGCTGCCTTCGCTGATATGGTCTTCGTACTCGACCAGCTCTTCGATCTGCCAGTCGCCGAAGGCGGCCTGGAGGAGTTCGGCGGTGTACAGGTTCTCCACCGCCGACGGGCCGCCGGTGCGGTATTCGAGCTGGCGGGGGGTGTAGCCCTGCAGGAGGATGCGGCCGCCCGGGCGGGTGAGCTGCTTCATGGCTTCGAACTGGCGTTCGCGCCATTCGGGGCCGACGAACTGGATGAAGATGCCGACGGTCCAGTCGAAGGCATCGTGGAGCGCTGCGGGCGGCCAGCCGGGGGCGAGGATGTCGGCCTGCACGAAGTCCACTGCGACCTTGCGCGCGGCGGCGAGGTGGCGGGCCTTCTCGATGGCGACCGCGGAGATCTCGATGGCGGTGACCTCCAGCCCCAGTTCGGCCAGCCACACCGAGTTGCGCCCTTCGCCGTCGGCAATGGAGACGGCGTTGCGGCCGCTTTGCAGCAGATTCTCGCGGCGGGCCAGGAAGCGGTTGGGTTCGGTGCCGAAGAGATAGTCGGTGCCGGCGTCGCGGTAGCGTTTGCTCCAGATGCTGTCCTGGTCCATGAGGGCTCCTTGTGAGTGGGTGCAGGCGTATGTCAGCGCGGCGGGGCAGACGTTCCCGCGCTGCTGCGCTTTTCCTTTGTTGCCATGCGGCGCAGCGGTGGCGGCAGCAAGAAATGCGGGCTGGCCACCGAATGATGCGAAAATCGGCCGCTGATGAACAGTGTGGTGGAGGACGACCGATGACTGCCTTGATCGTGGGCCTGATGCTTTTTCTCAGCACTCATTCTGCGCGCATTTTTGCCGATGCCAACCGCAGCCAGTACATCGCCCATTACGGCCTGATGAAGTGGAAGCTGGCGTATTCGCTGGTCTCCGTCGTCGGTCTGGGGCTGATCGTGTGGGGCTACGGGCAGGCACGGCTCGATCCGCTGTATCTGTGGTTCGCGCCGGTGTGGACGCGCCATCTGGCCGTGCTGTTGATGCTGCCGGCGATGGTGCTGCTGGTGGCGGCCTATGTGCCGGGCACGTGGATGAAGGCGCGCCTGGGGCATCCGATGTATGCCGGGGTGAAGCTGTGGGCGCTCGCCCACCTGCTCTCCAACGGCACGCTTGCCGACGTGCTGCTGTTCGGCAGCTTCCTGGCCTGGGCGATTGCCGGTTTCGTCAGCGCGCGCCGGCGCGATCGTGCCGCCGGGCTGGCGCCGGCGCGCGCGGCGTGGTCGCGCGATGCCATTGCCGCGGTGGCCGGCGGTGCGCTGTGGTTTGCCTTTGCGCGCTATCTGCACGTGCCGCTGTTCGGCGTCGCGCCGCTGGGCGTTTGAGGAGGGCGGCGCGATGACGATGAGCTACGAGCAGCACCTCGACGAGGTCACCACGCTGATCACCGAGAAGTACGACGTTGCCGACGACGACGCCATTGCGATGGTGATGCGCGCGCAGGCCGACGACTTCTTCAGCGGTCATGACGACGATCCGTCGATCTGTACGCTGGACCGTGCCCACGCCGATGCCCGCACGGTGTTCCGCCAGTACGGCAAGGCCGGCGGGCGGCTCAGCGCGCCGGGGGCAGGCTGACGGTGAAGCAGCAGCCGCCGTCGGCGCGCTCGGCGACGTCCACGGTGCCGCCGTGGAGGCGGACGATGTGGTCGACGAGGTAGAGGCCAAGCCCGTAACCGGCGACCTCCTGGCCTTCGCGGCGGTAGTACTTGCTGAAGATCCACGGCCTGTCGGCGGCCGGGATGCCGGGGCCGCGGTCGCAGACGCGCACCGCCACGTTGCCGGCGGCGCTGCGTTCGGCGTGCAGGGTGATGGGGCTGCCCGGCGGTGAGTACTTGAGGGCGTTGTCGACGAGGTTGTGGACACAGATGTCGAGCAGCTCGCGGTCGCCGTGCACGACGGCAGGTTCGGCCCAGACCTCGATGTGATGGCCGCGGGTGTCGGTGCGGCGGGCGTAGTCGGCGACCTTCTCGAGGAGGGCGGCGATGTCCAGGGGTTCGGCGTTGGCGCGCCATTTGGCCCCTTCGAAGCGGTCGAGCCTGAGGGCGTTGTCGATCAGCCCGGCAATGCGGCCGACGGCCTCCTGGTGGCGCTCGCGGATGCGCTGGCCGTCCTCGCCGTCGAGCTTGCCGGCCAGTTCGAGCAGGTCCATGGTCGATTGCACCACCGACAGCGGGGTGCGGAATTCGTGACCGATCATGCGCAGGAACTGGTGCTGGGCGACGTTGGCCTTCTTCTCTTCCTGCAGCGCCTGCAGCAGGCGCTCGCTGGTCAGTTCGAGATCGTGGGCGAGGCGGGTGCGTTCGGCGATCTCGGCCTGCAGGCGGCTCTGGCTTTCGCTGAGCACGGTGTTGATGCGCCGCAGGCGGTAACTCCAGTAGTAGGACAGCGCGGTGAGCAGCAGCAGCACGCCGGCAATGCGCAGCAGCGGGCCGTAATCCACCGGCTGGACGATGCGGATATTGACGTGGCGGTTGATGATTTCCTCACGCTCGCGCGCGCTGATGCTGGCAATGGCCTTGTCGAGGATGTCGCGCAGCATGGGTTCGCCGTGCAGCACACCCATGCGCAGGTGGTTGGTGTAGTCGGCGGGGGCCTGGCCGGCGATCTTGAGGGTGAACAGGCCCTCCTTGCGGATGGTGTAGGCGGCGACGGTGAGCGAGCGCAGGGTCATGTCCGCCTCGCGCCGCGAGACGGCATGGAAGACCTCGTTCTCGGTGGGCACGGTGAGTACGCGCAGGTTGGGAAAGTCGCGCCGCACGCGCTCTTCCATCGAGGTGCCGGTGGGCAGCACGATGCTGCGCTCGCTCAACTGCGCGGCGGCGGTGATGTAGGGGTGTTCCTCGCGGGTGATGAAGACGTTGGGCTCGATCAGCAGGGCGTCGGTGAACACCAGCCACTGCTCGCGCTCCGGGGTCTGGTTGAGGAAGGGCAGGATGAGCACCTCGCCGGCGCGCGACATCGCCAGCGCCTCCTCCCAGTCGCGCGGCACGACGTAGGAAAAACGGATGTCGAGGCGGGCGGCGATGAGATCGAGGAGATCGGCGGTGATGCCGCTGAAGTTGCCGTGCTCGTCGAAGTACTCGAAGGGCAGCCAGTCCGGGTCGGGGGCTACGGTGAGCGGACCCAGTCCTTCCAGGTAGCGGCGTTCCTCCGCGCTCAGGGCAATGCGCAGGGTGGAGGTCGCGGGCGTTGCGGGCGACTCGGCGGAGCTGCCCCCGCGTTGCGCCTGCAGGGCGTATGCAGCGACGGCTGCCGCCAGTGTGACGGTCGCTACGATGGCCACCCGGCGCCAGCCGTGGAGGCGCCGGGGCGAGCTATGTGGGGCGGGCGGCTGGGGCTTCATGGCGCCCCGAATTTAGCACAGCCGCCCGGCGCGCCTCAGGCCTGGGCGCGCATGCGGGTGGCGCGTTCGCGCGGGCTGGGGTGGGTGGACAGCCACGATGCACCGGCACCGCCGCTCAGTTCGTCGAGCTTGTCGAGTGCGCTGGCACAGGCTGCAGGCGGATAGCCGTTGGCTTTCATGAAGCGCATGGCGTAATCGTCGGCCTCGTTCTCGTTGGCCTGCGAGTGACGGGCGAGGATGACCTGCTCGAACAGCGCGCCGAGCTCGGAGTCGGCCAGGGCCGCGGCCTTGTCGCCGGAGGCTGCCACCGCGCCTTTCAGCGCTTCGGTGCGCAGCGCGGCCTGGATGCGCGAGCGCGTATGGCCGGCCTGCACGTGGCCGATTTCGTGGCCGATGACGTAGCGCACTTCGTCGTCGCTGAAGCGGTCCATCAGTCCGCTGTAGACGCGGATGGTGCCGTTGGCCATCGCGAAGGCGTTGACCTCCGGGGTCAGGTAGGCCTTGATGTCGAGCTTGAGGCCGTCGTACTGCTCAAGGCCGCTGGCGAGCTTCTGCAGGCGCTGGCCGTAGGGGTCGCGGGGGCCGGCGACGCGGTTTTCCGCATCCATGCGCACCGCCATCTGGTCGAAGTAGGCCTTCAGGTCGGCGTCGGAGAGGGTCTCGGCCTGCACCAGGGTCTTGCCGGCGTCGAGCATGCGGCCGAGGTTGAACTGCGCCCAGGCCGGATTGACCGCACTGACGCCCGAGGCCAGGGCGGAAAGGAGCAGGAATTGGCGACGTTTCATGGGGGAGACTCCAGAGTGGGGTGAGGCCCTGCAGGGCGATGCGGACGGCATTGTACATCTGTCATCAAAACGATGACGACGGCAATTGAAGGTCAACGTATAATTCCGTGCAGATACCCCAACGTGTCTTGGATGCCGGGCGAAACCACAACAGAAGCCGCCACGCAGCGGCCGGTCGCCCACAACAGGGAAGCTGCTCGTGGGTCTGTTCGACAAGTTCCTTGCCGTGTTCGGCAAGTCCTCCGCCCCTGCTGCGCCGGCTGCGCCGGTCGCCGTGCCCCCCTCTTCTGCCGAGGTCATCGTTGCGGTCAGCAACCGGGTAGACCGGCGTGTGCGTCCGCGGCGAAATCCGTCACCGGGCACGCGGGTGCTGCTCATCGATGATTCCCCCACCATCCTCGCCGCGCTGCGCAAGACCCTTGTCTCGGCCGGTTGTGCGACGGTGGAGGCGGCGGACGCCGAAAGCGGGCTCGAACATGCCCGCACCCAGCGCCCCGACCTGATCTTCCTCGACATCGTGCTGCCCGGCATGAACGGCTTTGCCGCCCTGCGCCAGTTGCGCCGCGATCCGGCCACGCGCGACATTCCGGTGATCATGATCAGCGGCAACGAACAGGCCGCCGAGCAGTTCTTCGGCAGCCGCATCGGTGCCGACGACTTCATGAAGAAGCCCTTCGCCCGCCACGAGATCTTCGCCCGCATCGAACGCCTGCTCGACGCCGAAGGTGTGCCGCGCCGCCGGGTCGAGGCGGTGCCGCCGCTGCAGGTGGTCGCTCCCGTGACGGCTGCTGCGCGCGCCTGAACACTTCCCGGGGGTGTCAGGGATGGCCGGGGTGGATATTTCGAGACGGCCGGTCTAATATCTCCCCATGAGTTCCCCGACCCCTGTCCGCCGCGGTCCCGGACGCCCGCCGCGGCGTGCCGCCGACGGCCTTGAGACCCGCTCTGCGCTGATCCGCTGCGGCACTGCGGTGCTCACCGAAAAGGGCTTTGCCGCTGCCGGCATCGACGAGGTGCTGCGCAGCGTCGGGGTCCCCAAGGGCTCGTTCTACCACTACTTCGACAGCAAGGAAGCCTTCGGTCAGGCGGTCATCGATCACTACGCGGCCTATTTCGCCCGCAAGCTGGCGCGCTGCTTCGAGGACCGCACGCTGACCCCGCTGGCGCGGGTGCAGGCCTTTGTCGACGATGCCTGCGCGGGCATGGCGCGGCACGATTTCCGCCGTGGCTGCCTGATCGGCAACCTCGGCCAGGAGATGGCCGTGCTGCCGGAATCCTTCCGCGCCCGCCTGGAAGCGGTGTTCGCAGACTGGCAGCAGCGCCTCGCCGCCTGCCTGGCGGAGGCCGTCGCTGCCGGGGAGCTGCGCGCGGGAGCCGATTGCGATGCCCTTGCGGCGTTCTTCTGGATTGGCTGGGAAGGCGCCGTGCTGCGTGCCAAGCTGGTGCGCAGCGCCGCGCCGCTGCGCTGCTTCGCCGCCGGTTTCATGGCCGGCCTGCCGCGCTGATTTTTTTGTTCGATTTGAGACGATCGGTCTAAAAAGGAGGAGACGATGTTCAAGGCTGTATTGATCAACAAGGATGAGGCCGGCTACCGTGCCGCGCTTGCCGAGCTCGACGAGGGCGCGTTGCCGGCCGGCGACGTCAGCATCAAGGTGGCTTATTCCACCCTCAACTACAAGGACGGTCTGGCGATTACCGGCAAGGGTCCGGTGGTGCGCAGCTTTCCGATGGTGCCGGGGATAGACCTTGCCGGCACCGTCGAGGAGAGCACCCACCCGGCGTTCGCGGTGGGCGATGCGGTGGTGCTCAATGGCTGGGGGGTGGGCGAGACCCACTGGGGCGGGCTGGCACAGAAGGCCCGCCTGCGGGGCGACTGGCTGGTCCCCCTGCCGGCGGCGTTCTCTGCCCGCCAGGCGATGGCCATTGGCACTGCGGGCTATACCGCGATGCTGTGCGTGATGGCGCTTGAACAGCACGGCGTGCGCCCCGGCGATGGCGAGGTGCTGGTGACCGGCGCCAATGGCGGCGTCGGCAGCGTGGCGGTGGCTGTGCTGGCCCGCCTCGGCTACCGCGTCGTCGCCGCCACCGGGCGACCCCAGGAGGCCGACTACCTGAAGGCCCTTGGTGCTGCGGAGATCATCGAACGCAGCACCCTCAACGCCCCGGGCAAGCCGCTTGCCCGCGAACGCTGGGCGGGGGCGGTGGATACGGTGGGCAGCCACACGCTGGCCAACGTCTGCGCGTCGATGCGCTACCGCGGCACCGTGGCGGCCTGCGGTCTGGCCCAGGGGATGGATTTCCCGGCGACGGTGGCGCCCTTCATCCTGCGCGGGGTGACGCTTGCCGGGGTGGACAGCGTGATGGCGCCTTACGCGCTGCGCATGGAAGCCTGGCAGCGCCTGGCGCGCGATCTCGACCCCGCCGTGCTGGAGATGATGGTCGAGGAGATCGCCCTCGGCGAGGTCATCGACACCGCCGCCCGCCTGATGGCGGGGCAGGTGCGTGGGCGCGTGGTGGTGGATGTGAACCGCTGAGTGCGGGTGGATAGCGCAGCACTGACAAGGAGAGACCGCATGACTGACCGTATCAGCCGCTTTGCCGTACCGGAACTCGCCGAGCTGCCGGAGGATGTGCGCGCGCGCATCCTCGCCGTGCAGGAGAAGGCCGGTTTCGTGCCCAATGTCTTTCTCATGCTGGCGCATCGGCCGGCGGAGTTCCGGGCCTTCTTTGACTACCACGATGCCCTGATGGAGAAGGATGTCGGGCTCAGCAAGGCCGAGCGCGAGATGATCGTCGTTGCCACCTCGGGCGCCGGCAACTGCCTGTACTGCGTCGTCGCCCATGGCGCGGTGCTGCGCATCCGCGCCAGGCACCCGCGGGTGGCCGACCAGCTGGCGACCAATTACCGCAAGGCGGAGATCACGCCGCGCCAGCGTGCCATGCTCGACTTTGCGATCAAGCTGTCCACTCGTGGCGGCGAGGTCGAGGATGCCGATTTCGATGCCTTGCGTGCCCACGGTTTCGACGACGAGGCGATCTGGGACATCGGCGCCATCACTGCCTTCTTCAGCATGAGCAACCGCCTCGTGCACCTCACCGGCACGCCCCCGAACGAGGCCTTCTACCTGATGGGACGGCTGCCGAAGCAGTGAGGCAGATGGACACAGTTGGCCGGCATGGAACGGGTACAGTGTTCTGTGTCAGCCATCTGTGCCCTGCACAATAATTGATTTCTGAGGCTGTATCCGTAGATGCCGGCGGCCTATCCTGTCATGACCTCAAACGCTTCTGGAGGACAGGAAGATGCTGATCATCGAATTGCTGCGCAGGACGCGCCTCCATCTGCTCTACGGCCTGCGGCGCCAGCGTACCCGCAAGGAACTGCTCGACCTCGACGCCCGCGCGCTGCGCGACATCGGCCTGAGCCGCGAACAAGCCATCCAGGAAGGACGCAAGCACTTCTGGCAGCGCTGAGGCGGGCGGGGGCGTGCGCGTCCCCGGCCGGTCCTGCACCCGCAGGACGGGTGACAGCCTACAGCGTCTCGAAGAACACCAGGTCGCGCTCGACCTCGTTGGCCGAGAAGCCACAGCCGATGCGCCCGGGGCCGGTGAGGAGCATCTCTTCGCGCTTGACACACTTTTCGCTGCGCCCTTCAAGGGCTACGAAGGTGCCGTTGGTGCTCTGATCGACCAGGAAGAAGCCGCCGGCGCGCCGCTCGATGCGGGCGTGCTGGCGCGAGGCGCGCGGGTCGATGATGACCACGTCGTTGCCGTGTTCGCGCCCCATCAGCAGCATCGGGCGCTGGTCGTCGACGATGATCTCGGCCTGCTGGTGGCGGATGCGCAGCTGTTGCGACACCCGTACCGGTGGCGGCAGCGAGTTCACCACCCCGGTCTTGTGGCTGAGTTCGTACACCGGCCACTCGAAACCATTCACCGTATGACCGGAGAAACCGTCCGCGCCGGCAAAGTGCCGGGCCGGGGCGGAGAGCTGGGCGACTGCCGGGGCGCTGGCCAGGGCCTGCCCGGGGGTGGCCGCGGTGGCCAGCTTGCGGGCCTGGGTGAGGCCGATGCCGCGCGGCGGCACGGTCGCTTCAAGGGGGCCGTAATGGACGCCGATGCGGGTGGCCAGTTGCACGCCGCTGGTCGGCGGCAGGCTCATCACCCGCTCGAGCATCTCGCAGGCGGCGAGCACCGCCGCGTCGCAGCGCGGGAAGACCGAGGCGACCCAGGCCGGGTGGCGCTCGATGGGGGTGCCGCTGTTGGACTCCATCACCCGATCGATGCGGTTCAGGCAGCGTTCCACCGCATGACGGGCCTCGTCGGCCCCCAGGCGTTCGGAAAGTCTTTCGCCGCCGGTGACTTCGGCTACGAGGATGCAGGCGTTGTTTCGCTCGCTCATGATCGGAATGCAGTGGGTCCGGTTGCTGTCGGTATTGTTATTGCTGCGGGAGTCGGGGCTGCAAGGGGATCATGATGAGCAAATGCTGCGGTGCGCGCAAGTGCCGCACGTCACGTTGATGTGCCGACGGACGGCGCGCGGGGGCTGCCGACATGGATGATCTCTGCCGCCGGGGCGGGCAGTTCGGGCGGGTCGAAGGCGGTGTCGCCCTCGCTTACCACGGTGTCGCGGGTGAGGCCCTGGAAGTCGAACAGGCGCTGGTCGGCGAGGTGCGAGGGCACCACGTTCTGCAGCGCGGTGGCAAGCGATTCGATGCGCCCCGGGTAGTCGCGCGCCCAGCCGTTGAGCATGGCCTTGATCTGCTTGCGCTGGGCGTTTTCCTGCGAGCCGCAGAGGTTGCAGGGGATGATGGGGTACTCCATCGCGCGGGCGAAGCGCGCGATGTCGTTCTCGGTGCAGTAGGCCAGCGGGCGGATGACCACGTGCTGACCGTCGTCGCTGACCAGCTTGGGGGGCATGGCCTTGATCTTGCCGCCGAAGAACATGTTGAGGAACAGGGTCTCCAGCATGTCGTCGCGGTGGTGGCCGAGGGCGATCCTGGTGGCGCCGATCTCGCGCGCCACGCGGTAGATGATGCCGCGGCGCAGGCGCGAGCACAGCGAGCAGGTGGTCTTGCCCGCGGGGATCTTGTCCCGGACGATGGAGTAGGTGTCTTCGGTGACGATGCGGTATTCCACGCCGATCGACTCGAAGTAGGCCGGCAGCACGTCTGCGGGGAAGCCGGGCTGCTTCTGGTCGAGGTTCATCGCCACGATGCGGAAGTCCACCGGCGCGCGCTCGCGCAGGGCGAGGAGGATGGAGAGCAGCGAGAAGGAATCCTTGCCGCCGGACACGCACACCATCACCGTGTCGCCGTCGGCGATCATGTTGAAGTCGGCGATGGCTTCGCCGACGCCGCGTTCGAGCTTCTTCTTGAGGCGCAGGAAGGTGTTGGAGAAGCGGTTGTCCGCGTTCTCGGCGGTCTGGGGGGAGAGGCTCACGGCGTCGTCCGGGAAGGGAAAAAGGCCGCAATATTATACGCTTGGCTGCGGCCTTCGACCGCTTCGGCGTCGCCGCGGGGCGCTCACAGGCGGGCGCTGCGGCCGCCGTCAACGGCCAGGATCTGCCCGGTTACGTAGGGCGCGTCGAGCAGCAGGAAGCGCACCGCACCGGCGACGTCGGCGGCACTGCCTTCGCGGCCGAGCAGGGTGTGGCGGACGATGTCGGCACGCTCGGCGGTGGAGAACTGGCCGTCCTCGGGCCATTCCACCGGTCCCGGGGCCACTGCGTTGACGCGCACCGCAGGGGCCAGTTCGAGGGCCAGCGCACGGGTCAGCCCGAGCAGCCCGGCCTTGGCCGCGCAGTACAGCGGATAGTGGCGCAGCGGACGCTCGGCATGGATGTCGACGATGTTGACGATGGCCCCGCCGGCCGCCTGCAGGTGAGGCGCTGCGGCCTGGGAGAGGAACAGCGGGCCCTTGAGGTTGGAGCCGATGAGGTCGTCCCAGGCCGCGGCGTCGATCTGTCCGAGGGGGGTGGGAAAGAAGCTGGAGGCGTTGTTCACCAGCCCGTCGAGGCGGCCGGCCCGGGCCAGGGCCTGCTCGACGACCGCTTCAGGTGCGCCGTCGGCGGCCAGGTCACCGGCCGCCAGCCAGGCCGAGTGCGGGCGGGCGGCGTTGAGCGTGTCGGCCAGCGCCTGCGCCGCGTCGGCCGAGTTGCGGTAGTGCAGCACCACGCTGGCACCGGCGGCATGCAGGTGGCGGGCGATTTCCGCGCCGACGCGGCGCGCGGCACCGGTTACCAGGATCACGGGGGCAGTACTCATCGGTTTCGCCAGGAAATGCTGATCAGGATGTCCAACTTGCCGGTCAATGATGCCCGCTCGCGCGGGGCACCGCCAGCGCACGGGTAGAATGCGGGCTTTTCACCGCGGACGGCCGCCATGAATCTGCCCCAACCCTCCGCCGACGCGCTCGACCAGAGCGCGCGCCTGCTCGCGCTGGTGCATGCCGAAGTGGCTGCGGCGGGCGGTTGGCTGCCGTTCTCGCGCTACATGGAGCTGGCCCTCTACGCCCCCGGACTGGGGTATTACAGCGGCGGGGCGCGAAAGTTCGGCCCCGGCGGCGATTTCATCACCGCACCGGAGCTCACCCCGCTGTTCGGCCAGGCGCTCGCCGCCCAGGTCGAGCAGGTGATGCGGGCCAGTGCCGCTCACGTCATCGAGGCCGGCGCCGGCACCGGCCTGCTGGCCGCCGATCTGCTGCTCGACCTGGAGCGTCGCGGCTGCCTGCCGGAGCGCTACGACATTCTGGAGCTTTCCGGCGAGCTGCGTGCGCGTCAGGGTGAAACCCTGGCGCGCAAGGTGCCCCATCTGGCGGCGCGGGTGCGCTGGCTGGACGCGCTGCCGGAGCACTTCAGCGGTGTGCTGGTGGCCAACGAGGTGCTCGACGTGATGCCGGTGCATGTGGTGGTCAGCCGTGCCGAGGGGCTCTTCGAGCGCGGCGTGGCCGTGGCCGGCGAGGCGCTGTGCTGGGCCGACCGCCCGGCGCACGGCGAGGTGCTGGCGGTGGCGCGCGCGCTCGATCTGCCGGTGCCGCAGGACGGCGAGTACGTCAGCGAGATCTGTCCGGCGGCACGTGCCTGGGTGGCGGAATGGGGGCGCCGCCTGCAGGCCGGCGCCCTGCTGCTGATCGATTACGGTTACCCGCGCGGGGAGTACTACCTGCCGGCGCGCGCCGGCGGCACGCTGCTGTGCTACTACCGCCACCACGCCCATGGCGATCCCTTCCTGTGGCCGGGGCTCAACGACATCACCGCCTTCGTCGATTTCACCGCGGTGGCGGAGGCCGGCTTCGATGCCGGGCTGGAGGTCTACGGTTACACCAACCAGGCGCATTTTCTCTACAACTGCGGGGTGCTGGCCTGTCTGGAGGGGCGCGGCGAGCGCGAGAGTGCGGACTACATCCGCGCCGCGCGTGCGGTGCAGCGCCTCACGGCGCCGCAGGAGATGGGGGAGTTGTTCAAGGTGCTGGCCCTCGGCCGCGGCCTCTCCGGGGGGCTGCTGGGCTTTGCCCGCGGCGACCGCGTGCATGCCCTGTAGTTGCGCTCAGGCGGCGGCGGAGCTGCCCAGGCTGCATTCGCGCTGACTGCACTTGGCGACACCGAAGGGGGTGCGCACCAGCAGCGGGTAGCTGGCGCCGCTGAAGGGGCCGTAGCTGCCGATGTTGTAGCCCACCACCTGGCCGCTGACATGGCCGATGCAGACGCTGCGGCCGATGCGGTAGCCGGCGTGGATGGCGCTGTTGATGGCTGCGCGCACGGCGCCCGGCCAGGGTTGGGCGGGGGTGTCGACACTGCGGGCGCCGTCGACGAGAGCGAGATCCTTCCTGTCCATGATGGCCTCCATTCGGTGGCAGGCGCCCCGCGCCTTCCGGCACGGGCCGTCCTGAGTCCATCTTCCCACCGTGGGTGCCGCGGGCGAGGGCGGAACAGCGGCCGAAAAGGCCCGGTTATCCGCGCCGCCGGGCGGCGCCCTATTCCTGGTTGCGGTACATCGCCGCGAGGAAGGCGTCGATGTCCTCGGGGGGCGGCAGGTGGCGTTCCGGCGTGCGACAGTGTTCGACCTGCTGCAATCCGGGCTCGGGGCGGGGGAGCCAGCCGGCGTCGAGAATCTCGTCGTCGTAGGCGGGTTCGGGGTCGGCGACTCTGCCCGTGCTCATTTCCATGACGATCACCATGATGGCCTCCGCAACGCTTGCCACAATCACTTGCCGTTCAGCTGTGTTAACGGCTTTGCTGGCTATAACTTGAGTAGCAGGCGTTGGCAGCGGGCAGCACCCAGGTGGCTGCCCTCGCTTCGATCATGGAGGTAAATCCGTCGTCTTGCCAGTACGGATCAACCCTGACTGCGGTAATAATTCACGCCAATGGCATCAGAGCTGGCGTTCGTCCAGCCAGCCGGCGATGAAGGCGGCTACTTTCTCCCAGTCGCGCTCGAGCATCATGCCGTGCCCCATGTCGGCGAAGATCTCCGCCTGGCGGCCGTAGACGGTGGCGGTCATCAGCACCTGGTCGGGGGGGATGAGGTGGTCGTGCTCGGCGCCGAGGATGAGCATCGGCGGGCGGTGCATGAGCGCCGGACGCGGCAGGTTGAACAGCGTCATGTCCCAGATCGCGCGGTGCGATTCGGGCTGGCTGAGGCGGTAGTAGCGCAGCAGCGTGGCGTCGTCGATGGGCTGGTGGAAGAGGGCGTCGCGCAGGCTGTCGAGCTGAGGCTGGCCGCCGCCCATGATGCGGTTGAGGTCGGCGAGCAGGCTGGGCTTCTTGAACATCAGCCCCATCGCCGAACCCATCAGGCCCTGCGGAGGTACCGAGGACATCAGCACCACTGCGGGGACGTCGCTGCGTTCGAGGTATTTCTGCACCACCATGCCACCCATCGAATGGCCGATCAGCACCGGCGTCTCGGGCAGCGCGGCAACGACTTCGCCGAGGTCGGCGACGTAGTCGTCGAGGGAGAAGGCGTCGAGCGGCGTGCTCGCACGGCTGCCGCCGTGGCCGGAGAGCGAGAGCGCGTAGCTGGTCCAGCCGCGGGCGGCGAACCAGGGCAGGAAGTGCTCATCCCAGCACCACGCCGCAGTGTAGGCGCCGTGCACGAAGAGCAGCGGGGTGGGGCGCGCGGGCTGGCCGGCAGGGGTGTGACAGAGGACTTCGAGTTCGCCGAAGCGGGAGGTGTTCATCGGGGGATCTCCATGCCGCGCTGGACGGCAGGGCGCGAGGCGATCTTGTCGAACCAGCGCCGCAGGTTGGGGTAGTCGGCAAGGCTGATGCCCTGCCATTCGTGCCGGGCGATCCACGGGTAAGTGGCGATGTCGGCAATCGAATAGGTGTCGCCGCCCAGCCAGCTGTGGGCGGCCAGGCGTTTGTCGAGCACGCCGTAGAGGCGTGCTGCTTCGTCAGTGTAACGCTGGATGGCGTAGGGAATGCGCTCGGCGGCGAAGCGGCGGAAGTGGTGGGCCTGGCCGAGCATGGGGCCGACGCCGCCAACCTGCAGCATCAGCCACTGCAGCACTTCGCTGCGCGCGCGCGGCTCGGCGGGCAGCAGGCGGGCGCATTTTTCCGCCAGGTAGATGAGGATGGCGCCGGATTCGAACACCGTCAGTGCGGTGCCGCCAGGGCCGTCGGCGTCCACGATGACGGGGATCTTGTTGTTCGGGTTGAGGGCCAGGAAGGCGGGGTCGAACTGCTCGCCGGCGGTGATGTCGATGGTCTGCACGCGGTAGGGCAGGCCGAGCTCTTCGAGGGCGATGGAGACTTTCTGGCCGTTCGGGGTGGCCCAGGTGTAGAGGGTGATCATGTCTGCCACAGGGGTGCCAGTTCGGCGTTGCGGATATCGTTCTCGTGGTTGCCGAAGCGCGCGTCGTCGGCGTCGAGGAGCAGCCAGGTGAGGAAACGGGCGACCGTTTCCGGGGTGGCGAGCTGGCCGCGCGCCTTGAGCTGGCGGAAGGCGTCGACGTCCGGGAAGGCGGTCTCGTCGAGGGCGCGGATGGTGGCCTGCATGGGGGTGTCGACCACTCCCGGGCGGGCGCTGCCGACGACGATGCCGCGTTCGCGCAGTTCTTCATGCCAGCACTGGTAGAGCATGTGCAGGGCACTCTTGGAGATGCAGTAGGGCCCCCAGCCGGCGAGCGCATTGTGGGCGGCGCCGGAGGAAATGTGGAGGATGCGTGCGCCGGCCTGCAGCTGCGTCAGCAGGGCCTGGGTGAGGAACAGCGGCGCGGCGAGGTTGGTTTCCCAGTGACGCCGGAAGGCTTCGCGGTCGAGGGTGGCGAGCGGTCCCGCGGGTTCGATGACGCCGGCGTTGTGGACCACCCACTGCGGACTGCGGCCGCCGAGGGCGGCAAGCACGCGGGCGGGGGCATCGGCGTCGGCGAGGTCGAGCGCCAGCGCTTCGGCGTCGGCCGGGTGGCGGCTGACGAGGGCGTCGAGCAGGGCCGCGCGGCGACCGATGGCGAGGACCCGGCAGCCGCGCGCGATGAGCGCTTCTGCAAGGGCCAGGCCGATGCCGCTGCCCGCTCCGGTGACGATGGCCAGGGCCTTGCTCATGCCTGCCCGCCTTCGCCGAGCGCCTGCAGGATGGTGGCGCCGAGCACTGCCGCGGATTGGGCGCCGGCCACCCCGATCTTGCGGTGGATGATGAAGAACGGAACGCTGTCCACGCCCTGCCGGCGCAGGCCGCCGGCCATGCGCTGGACGGCTTCGCGGTCGGCATCGCTGGCCAGGTATTCGGCGATCTCGTCGCGCCGTTCGCCACTGCCGGCGGCCAGCTCGGCAAGGGTTTCGGGGTCGCCGATGTCGAGTCCGAGCTGGAAGTGGGCGCGGAACAGTGCGTCGGTGAGTGCTGCCACCCGTGCCGGAGTGCTGCCCAGGCGCTGGGCGCGGTAGCACAGGCGGTGGGCGAGCAGGGTGTTGGGGCGGCTGCGGATGCGCTCGAAGGCGAAGCTGAGGCCGTCGCCGGCGGCGGCAGCGCTGACTTCGTCGAGCACGCGCTGGGCGCCCTGCGGGCCGCCGAACTTGGCTTCCAGGAAGGGGCGGTAGGGTTCGCCGGCGGGCGGGGTGTCGGGGTTGAGGAAGAAGGGCAGCCAGTTCACCCGCAGGTCGAGCCCGGGGCGCTCGGCGCGCAGTTCGGCAATGGCCTTGTCGAGGCGGACCTTGCCGAGGAAGCACCACGGGCAGACGAAGTCGGAGACGAGATCGATGTCGAGAGTCATGCGTAATCCGCTGAGAGGGTGTCAGTCCTGCCGGCGCAGCATTTCGAGCAGACGCTGACCGGCACGGCCATCCGCTTCGAGGCCGAGCTGGCTCTGGAGTTCGGCGATGGCACGGCGGCTGCGGGTGCCGAGCATGCCGTCCACCTCGCCGATGTCGAAGCCGCGGGCGAGCAGCAGGCGCTGCACTTCGCGGCGTTCGGCGCGGCTGAGGCCGGGGTCGTCGGTGGGCCAGGGGGTGTGGAAGTGCGCCGCACCGCCGTCGATGCGGTCGGCGAGGTGGGCGATGGCGAGGGCGTAGCTCTCCGCGGCGTTATAGGAGAAGAGGGCGTCGAAATTGCGCAGGGTGAGGAAGGCCGGGCCGTCGATGCCGGCGGGCAGGATCAGCCCGGCGCGTTCGGCGGCAGCCGGCAGCGCGCTGCCGTCGGCGCGCCGCACACCGAGGGCGGCCCATTCCTGCACGCTGCGCTTGGCGCGGCGCCCCGCCCGCGCGCTGTCGAAGCCCGCCGGCAGGCGGACTTCGATGCCCCACGGCTGTCCGTGCTGCCAGCCCGCCTGGGCGAGGAAGTTGGCTGTCGAGGCGAGCGCGTCGGGGATGCTGCTGATGAGGTCGCGGCGCCCGTCGCCGTCGAAATCGACCGCCAGGCGCTTGAAGGTGGACGGCATGAACTGGGTGTGGCCGAAGGCGCCGGCCCATGAGCCGGTAAGGCGTTCGGGGTCGACGTGGCCTTGTTCGACGATCTGCAGCGCGGTGAAGAACTCGCCGCGGAAGAAATCCTGCCGTCGCCCGAAGCACGACAGCGTGGCCAGCGACTGCAGCAGCGGGCGCTGGCCGAAGTTGCGTCCGTAGTTGCTTTCCACCCCCCACACCGCCACCACGGTGGCGGCATCGACGCGATAGCGCGCTTCGATGGCGGCCAGGGTGTCGGCCCACTGTGCGCGCATGGCCTGGCCATCGGCGACGCGTTCGGCGTCCACCAGGCCGGCGAGGTAGTCCCAGATCGCGGTGCGGAACTCGGGCTGGGCGTCGAGGAAGCCGATTACCGCCATGTCAGGACTGAGGCCGCGGGCGTGGGTGTCGAAGGTGGTGGTGTGCACGCCGCGCTGGCTGCTCTGCGCGCGCAGGGCGTCGAGGCAGCGGGCGAATTCGGCGTCGGCGCCGGCATCGGTGCTGACGGTGGCGGCCAGCAGGCTCAGCAGGACGCCAGCGAGGAAGGGCACGGGGGCGCGGGACGGGGAGGGCGGGAGCGGTGGCATGGAGGCATTTTATGCCCAAGCGGGCGCGCAGGTGCGGGCGATGGGGGAAGGGTGTGGCATTGTTGGCTGGCAGGCCAGGTGCACCGGCACAGTTTTCTGCTTTGTATTGAAAATTGTACCGGTACGCATGAGGCGTTCGGCTCTAGACTGCAGTTCGGCAATTTCCAGCCATCCGGCATTCGACGGCCATGAACTTCATCCTTGCGCGCCGCGCCCGAGCGCTCACCAGTTCGGCGATCCGTGAGATCCTCAAGGTCACCGAGCGTCCCGAGGTGATCTCCTTTGCCGGCGGGCTGCCGTCGCCGCAGAGCTTCCCGGTCGATGAGATCGCCCGTGCCAGCGTGCGCGTTTTCGGCCGTCAGGCCGCCACTGCGCTGCAGTACGGCCCCACCGAGGGCTATGCGCCGCTGCGCGAATGGGTGGCGGCCCGCCACGGCGTCGATGCGGCGCAGGTGATGATCACCACCGGCTCGCAGCAGGCCCTCGATCTGCTCGGCAAGGTCCTCATCGATGCCGGCAGCCCGGTGCTGGTGGAGACCCCTACCTATCTCGGCGCACTGCAGGCCTTCGCGCTCTATGAGCCGGTCTTTTGCGCCGTGGACTGCGATGCCGACGGCCCCCTGCCGCAGGCGCTGAGCGCCGGGCTGGCTGCCGGGGCGCGCTTCATCTACGTCCAGCCGAACTTCCAGAACCCCACCGGGCGACGCATGCCGCTGGCCCGCCGGCAGGAGCTGGTGGCGCGCGCCGCGGCGCTGGGGCTGCCGGTGGTGGAGGACGACCCCTATGGCGAACTGGCCTACGACGGCGAGCACCTGCCTTCACTGCGCAGCCTGGCGCCGAACGGGGTGGTGTATCTGGGGAGCTTCTCCAAGGTGCTCGCCCCCGGTCTGCGTCTGGGCTACCTGATCGCCCCGCCGGCGCTTTTCGGCAAACTCGTGCAGGCCAAGCAGGCCAGCGATCTGCACACCCCCAGCGTTGCCCAGCTGCTGGCCTGGGAGACGGTGCGCGACGGTCTCCTCGATACCCACCTCGACAGCGTCCGCGCGCTCTACGCCGGGCAGTGCGCAGCGATGCTGGGCGCGCTGGAACGCCACATGCCCGCCGGGGTGAGCTGGAACCGTCCGCAGGGCGGCATGTTCATCTGGCTCACCCTGCCCGCCGGGCTCGACGCCGGGGCGCTGCTCGACGCCGCGGTGGCGCGCAATGTCGCCTACGTGCCGGGGGCGGCCTTCTATGCCGGCGAGGGGCCGGTCAACACCCTGCGGCTGGCCTTCGTCACCGTGCCGCAGGCACTCATCGAGGAAGGCGTGGCCCGCCTCGGAGCGCTGTTTGCGGCGGCGCTGGCGGGGGATACGGCCGCGTCCTTGCCGGCCTGATCGACGGCGGCGGCATCGTAAGCCACCCCCTGAACGGAACCTGCCGCTACAATGCCGGGCTAGGCGCTCCCGCCCGGGGGTGCCAGGGAGACCGGGCATGGTCCGGCACAACGATACCGAATCAGAAACGGAGCAACGATGAACGCGACCGCAACCGCCCTGCCGACCGAGCAGGAGATGCTCTCGGCGCCGGCCGACGAGTACATGTCGCCCGCCCAGCTGGCCTTCTTCCGCAACCGTCTGCAGGACGAGATGAACCAGTTGCTGGAGAACGCTCACGAGACCACCACGCACCTGCAGGAGAACGAGGCCACGCCCGATCCCTCCGACCGCGCCAGCGTCGAGGAAGAGCACACCCTCGAACTGCGCGTGCGTGACCGCGAGCGCAAGCTGCTGAAGAAGATCGAGGAAGCCATCGCCCGCATCGATACCGGCGACTACGGCTGGTGCGAAGAGACCGGCGAGCCGATCGGCATCGGCCGGCTGCTGGCCCGCCCGACCGCGACGCTGTGCCTGGAAGCGCAGGAGCGCCGCGAAAAGCTCAAGAAGATGCATGGCGGCTGAGATGGCCGCTGCGTCGGTGGCTGCGGCCGACCGGCGTGTGCCGGTGAGCGTGCTCACCGGCTTTCTCGGTGCCGGCAAGACCACGCTGCTGAACTGGCTGCTGGCACAGCCCGAGGCGGCGGGCGCGGCGGTGCTGATCAACGAGTTCGGCGAAGTCGGCGTCGACCACCTGCTGGTCGAGAAGGTGGACGACAACGTCGTCCTGCTCGACTCCGGCTGCGTGTGCTGCAGCGTCCAGGGCGATCTGGTGAAGGCGCTGAAGGGCCTCTTCATGCGCGCCCTGCGCGGCGAGATTCCGCCGCTGCGGCGCGTCCTCATCGAGACCACCGGGCTTGCCGATCCCGCCCCGGTGATCCATACCCTGCTCGAAGAGCCCTTCATCGCCGAGCGTTACCGCTGCGACGGCGTGCTCACCGCCGTCGATGCCACCCACGGGCTGGAACAGCTCGGCAGCCAGCGCGAGGTGCTGCGTCAGGCGGCGATGGCCGACCGCCTGCTGCTTACCAAGTGCGACCTTGCCGATGAGCACGGGCGCGCCGCACTGGCGCAACGACTGAGCGAACTCAATCCCGGCGCCGGGCAGATCGAGGTGCGCGGCGGCGTGCCGGCCAGCGGTGTCGCGGCGCTGTTCGACTGCGGGCTCTACGACCCCGGCGGCAAGGTTGCCGACGTCGCGCAGTGGCTGGGCGAGGAGCGCCTGCGCACGCAAGCCCAGGCTGCCGCCGCGGCGCCCATGGCATGGCGCCGCGGTGCTGCCCCACGGCGTCCGGCCGGCACCCCGCAGCGCCATGACGAGGGTATCGAGAGCTATCTGCTGTGTTTTGACGAGCCCGTGCAGTGGTTCGGCTTTGCCGATGCCCTGGGACTCATCCTGCAGGTCTATGGTGAGCGCATCCTGCGCGTGAAGGGGCTCATCAACGTTGCCGGCGATCCCCTGCCGCGCGTCGTCCAGTGCGTCCATCACGTCGCCTATCCGCCGTCCTCCCTGCCCGCCTGGCCGCAGCGCCCGCCGTGCAACGACCGCCGCAGCCGGCTGGTGTTCATCGTCCGCGAACTGCCGCGCAGCGAGGTCGATACCATCTTCGCCAGTCTCGGCGGCCTCACCCCGCTGGCAGCCTGATGCGCTGGCTGCTGCGCGGGCTGATCCGCTTCTATCAGCTCTTCATCAGCCCCCTGCTGGGGCCGCGCTGCCGCTTCTACCCGACCTGCTCGCACTACGCCCTCGAAGCGCTCGACACCCATGGCGCGCTCAAGGGCTCGTGGCTGGCCCTGCGCCGCATCCTGCGCTGTCATCCCTGGCACCCGGGCGGCTTCGACCCGGTGCCGCCGCGCGCCGGCGAGCCGCCATCGTGCACCTGCGGCGATCACCCCGACGGCGGCCGCCCCCCTGCGCAGGACTGAAGCGCGGGCGCATACTGCCGCCTGACCAGCGCTGCTTTCCGCGATCATGCTCTCCGTCGTTTTCTCCAATCGTCACGAAGTCCTCCTCGAGGTGCTGCTGCAGCGCCTTGCCGAGGAGCGCCCGGGGCCGTTCGCGCAGCGCGAGGTGGTGGTGCCCGGCAGCGCCATGCGGCGCAGCATCGAACTGGCGGTGGCGGGACGCGAAGGGGTGTGCGCCGACCTGCGCTTCGACTACCTCGCGCAGTGGCTGTGGCGGCAGATCGGCCGTGTCGTCGAGGTCGGCGAGCGCTCGCCGTTCTCCCCCGCGCTGCTGACCTGGCGCATCTATGCCGAGCTCGGTGAAGAGGGCGCCGGCTGGGCGGCCCCGCATGAGCGTCTCGCCACCTATCTGGGCGCCGCCGATGCGCGCATGCGCCTCGAACTGGCGGCGCGCATTGCGCGTGTCTTCGATCACTACCTGACTTACCGGCCGCGCTGGCTGGCGGCCTGGAGTGACGGCCGCAGCGCGCTCGACGGTCTGCCGGCGAGCGCCGTGCACCGCGCCGACGAGGCCTGGCAGGGGGCGCTGTGGCGCCGGCTGCAGGCCAGCATGGCGCTGCGCCGGGAGCACCCCGCAGCGACCTTCCTGCAGCGCATCGCCGCCATGAACCCGGCCGAGCTCGCCGCCATCGGCCTGCCGCGCAGCGTGCATGTCTTCGCCCTGCCGGCGCTGCCGCCGCTCTATCTCGACATGCTGCGCGAACTGTCGCGGATGGTGGAGGTGCAGCTCTACGTCCTCAACCCCTGCCGCGAGTACTGGTTCGAGATCGTCGACGCGCGCCGCCTGTCGTGGCTTGCGCGCGGCCAGCGCGAACTCTTCCACGAGACCGGCAATGCCCTGCTCGCCGCCTGGGGGCGCCAGACCCAGGCCCACATCGACCTGCTCTTCGAAGGCGAGCGGGCGACGGTCGACTGCGCCGCCTTCGTTGCCCACCCCGGCGACCACCTGCTTGCCCGCGTACACAATGCCATCCTCGATCTCGTCGAACTCGAGGCGGGCAGCGTCACGCTGGGCGACGACGACCGCAGCATCGAGGTGCACGTCTGCCACGCCCGCAGCCGCGAACTCGAAGTGCTCCACGACCGTCTGCTCGGCCTGTTTGCCGCCGACCCGACGCTGCGCCCGCAGGACGTCGTCGTCCTCACGCCCGATCTCGACGGCTGTGCGGCACAGATCGAGGCGGTGTTCGGCAGCACCGATGCCGCGCGCCGCATCCCCTGGCGCATCACCGGCCTGCCGGCAAGCGGTGACAACGCCGTGGCGCGCGTCATCGACGCGCTGCTGGCGCTGGTCGGCGGGCGCTTTCCGGTTAGTGCGCTGTTCGATCTGTTGCAGCGCGAACCGGTGGCGGCGCGCTTCGGCGTCGACGCCGATGCGCTCGAATGCATCCACGACTGGCTGCAGGCTGCCGGCGCGCGCTGGGGGCTGAGTGCCGCAGACGCTGCGGCGGCCGGCCCGTACAGCATGGAAGAGGCCCTGCACCGCCTTTTCCTGGCCTGGGCCGCGGGTCCGGCGGCGCAGGCCGCCACCTTTGCCGGCCACCTCGGCGCCGCCGCCCCCGCCGGGCAGGAGGCCGAGTACCTGGGCCGGCTGTGGCGCTACGCCGACACCTTGCGCCGCCTGCGCCCGCAGCTGCTGCAGGCGCACAGCTTCGCCGACTGGCAGCGCCTGCTCAACGCCGCGCTCGATGCGCTGGTGGACGGCGGCCCGCGCTGGGCGGCGGAACTGCGCGAGGTGCGCGGCGCGATCGCCGAACTGTGCGCCACCATTGCCGAGGCCGGCGTCACCACAGCGCTGCCGCTGGCGGTGCTGCACCCGGCGTTGCTCGAGGCGCTCGATGCGCCTGCACGCGGCGGTGTGCCGGGCGGTGCGGTGACCTTCTCGGCGATCTCCGCGCTGCGTGGCCTGCCCTACCGCGTGGTGTGCGTGATCGGCCTCGACCGCGGTGCCTTTCCGGCCGTCGAGCGTGCCGCCGAGTTCGATCTGCTCGCCGCCTTTCCGCAGCGCGGCGACCGCCAGCGCCGCAACGACGACCGCAACCTCTTCCTCGATGTCGTCCTCGCCGCCCGCGATGTCCTGCACCTGTCCTACGTCGGGCGCAGCGTACGCGACGCCGCCGTGCTGCCGCCCGCGGTGCTGGTCGATGAACTGCTCGACGTCCTCGCCGCGGCCACCGCGGTCTCGCCGGCACAGCCCGAGGCGCTCGCTGCCGCCCGCCGCCGGCTGATCGTCGAACATCCGTTGCAGGCCTTCTCGCCGTCCTATTTCCTCGCCGCCGCGCGTCCTGATCCCCGCCTGCAGAGCTACCACGCCGAATATGCGCAGGCCCTCGCCGCGCGCCTGGCGGCACCGGTGCCGGCCACGGCGCTGGCGGCGGTGGCCGGCGAGGATGAGGGGGGCGCGGCGCTCGATGAGGGCGATGACGACGATGAGGCCGTCAGCGCTGCTGTTGCAGCACCCTTCTTCAGCTTTCCGCTGCCGCCCCCGGCAGCGCCCTGGCGCACGCTCGATGTGGACCGCCTGGTGCGCTTCTTCCGCCATCCCTGCCGCTACCTGCTGCGCGAACGCCTCGGCGTGGCGCTGCCCGAGAGCGCCGGGGTGCTTGCCGACGTCGAACCCTTTCTCCCCGACTTTGCCGGCCGCCGCGCGCTTGCCGGGCGCCTGCTGGCGGTGCTCGCCGATCCCGCGCTGAGCGCTGACGACGACGGCCTGCTGGCGCTCGCCCGTGCCGGTGGCGAGTACCCACCCGGCACCATCGGCGACGATGCGCTGCGTGCCGAACTGGCCCTGCTGCGCGACTTTGCCGCCGCGCAGCGCCCCTGGCTGGGGGTGCCCGGCACGGCCAGCACGACGCTGGAACTGGCGTGGACGCTGGAGGATGGCGAAGTGTGGACCCTGCGCGACAGCATTGCCCTGCCGCCACCCGGCCTCGGCCTGCTGCAGGCGCGCTACGACGATACCCGTGCCACCGACTACCTTGCTGCCTGGCTGCGCCACCTCGCGCTGTGCGCGGCCCTGCCGGCGGGCACAGCGCTGCCGTGCACCGGGCTTTCGCGCAACGGGCGCTTCGCCCTGCGCGCGGTGCCCCCGCAGGAGGCCGCTGCACACTTGCGCACCCTGGTGCACACCTACCGTGCCGGGCTGATGGAGCCAGCGCACTTCTTTCCGCGCTCGGCGTGGGCCTATGTCCTCGGCGGCAACAATGCCAACGCGGCGCGGCGCTGCTGGCTGGGTGGGCGTGAGGCCCACCATGGCGAAGGGGCCGATGTTGCCAACCGGCTGGCGTTGCGCGGCGTCGCTGAACCCCTCGACGGGCGCTTCTTCAGCCTTGCCGAGGCGCTGCTGGCGCCGCTGCGCGCGCAGCTCGACGACGAGCGTGTCGATCGATAGTCGTGCCTCGCGCGCGTTCCCTGCTGGCCGGGATGGGCCGTCGGGGAGATTCTGCTCAGCCGATTGACATGATTGCTTGCGCTCTCCCAGAATGACGCCCGCAATTGCATTTTGCATTGCACCACGGCGCGCGCCGCCAAGCCAGCTGGTCACTGCCAGGATCTCGTGCCGGGTGGGCCGATGGGCTCGCAACAGCTCCTGTGCATCCGGGCAAGCCAGCTTCCTCCGGCACTCACTCGCTGCATGCCGGACAGTGTATTCGCAAGGGATATCAAATCATGTCAGACATCTACGCCGCGCCTGCGGCCAATCTGGATCTGCCGCGCGACGACGATCCTGAGGCGGGGTCGCTCGAACGCGGCATCGCGGGGGACTACACGTTTACCATCGGCGAGGTCCTGAAGGAGGCCTGGGCACGCAGCGAGGGGGCGAAACTGACCCTCAATCTGGCGATGCTGGCCTACGTCGTGATCTATCTTGCTGCCGCAGGCATCGCGGAGTTCGCCCTCACTCCGTTGATCGAAGAGCAGCCATTGATCATCGCGATCGCTCTCATCATCTTCCAGCAACTGTTCCTGCTGGCGATCGCCTTGCCGCTCGCCGTCGGCATCTTCATTCTCGGCGTGCGCCGCGCCGCAAGTGCTCCGATTGCCGTGGCGCAGATCTTCAACCACTACCACAAGCTGCTGTCGCTGCTGGGCGCGAACATCCTGATGACCATTGCGATCTTCATCGGCTTCGCGCTGCTCGTCATTCCGGGCATCTACCTGGCCATCGCACTGATGTTCACCCTCGCGCTGGTAGTGGAAAAGAGCTTGTCCCCGCTGGCGGCGCTGTCGGCATCGCGCAAGGCGGTGCATGTGCGCTGGTTCCCGATTGCCGGCTTCTGCCTGGTACTGATGCTGATCAACGCGGTTGCGGCCATCCCCCTGGGTATCGGGTTGATCTGGACGGTGCCGTTCTCCGTCATTGCCTGCGGCGTGCTGTACCGGCGGATATTCGGCTGCGAGCCCGAGACCCTCGCTTGACTGTGAGCGAGCCGCCTCTCGACACCCTTCTCGAGGTCGAAGCACCGGAGGGCATCGAGTTGTGCGCCGACCTCGCGGGGCCGGTGCCGCGGGCGCTCGCCTATGCCGTGGACCTGCTGCTGCGCACGCTGATCATTGGCGCGCTGGCCCTCATTACCGCGCCGGTTGGCGGCGCGGGCCTGGGCTTCTACCTGGTGGTGAGTTTCCTGCTGGAGTGGTTCTACCCGGTCTTCTTCGAGGTGTTGCGCAACGGCCAGACTCCCGGAAAGCGTCGCTTTGGCCTTGCCGTAGTCAATCAGGACCTCAGTCCCGTCAGGCTCGACGCTTCCCTGGTGCGCAACCTGCTCCGGGCGGTCGATTTCCTTCCGCTGGCGTACCTCGGCGGTCTGACGAGCATGAGCGCGAGCAGATACTTCCAGCGTCTGGGCGACCTCGCCGCCGGGACCGTGGTGGTGCATCGCGACCATCGCCGTCCGCACGCGGCGCTGCCCGATGCACCGCCGCGGGTGCCCGACGCACCGCTGGGCGTGGAGGATCAGCTGGCGATCATCGAGTTCACCCAGCGCCATGCGCAGCTCTCCCCGGCGCGTCAGGAGGAGCTGGCCGACATTCTTGCGGCGCATACCGGGGTCCACGGGGCGGCAGCGGTGAGCCGCCTGCGCGGCATCGGCAACTGGCTGGTGGGTAGCCGATGAATCAGCAGGACTTCGAGGCCCGACACCGTGAAGAATGGGCCAGGCTCGACGAGTGGCTCACCCTGTCGGCGCGCAAGCGCCCTGCGGATGACGATTTCCCGCGCCGTTACCGCGGCTTGTGCCAGCAACTGGCGCTCGCGCGCAAGCGCCGCTACAGCAGCGGCCTGGTCGCTGAACTCAACGCTCTGGTGCTGCGCGCCCATCATGTGCTGTACGGCGAGCGCGCCAGCGGCGACAACCGCTGGCTGCACTTCCTGCTCGCGGGCTTCCCGCAGGCCTTGAGGTCGAACGCCCGCCTGGTGTGGCTGGCCACGGCGCTGTTCGTGGTGCCCGGACTGGCGCTCGCGTTTGCCTGCCATCTCGATTCCGACATGATCTTCAGCGTCATGTCTGCAGACGAGGTGCGGAGTTTCGAGGCCATGTATGACCCCGCCAACGACAGGTTTGGTCGTGAACGTGGCGCGGGGACCGACCTGACGATGTTCGGCTACTACATCAAGAACAACATCGGCGTGAGCTTCCGCACCTTCGCTGGCGGCATCCTGATGGGGCTGGGGAGTGCGTTCTTCCTGCTCTACAACGGGGTGATGATCGGCGCTGTCGCCGGGCACCTCAATCAGGCAGGCCTGGCGCAGACCTTCTTTCCGTTCGTGATCGGCCACGGCGCCTTCGAACTGACCGCCATCGTGTTCAGTGGCGCGGCGGGTCTGAAACTGGGGGGCGCACTGATCGATCCTGCGGGCCTGCGCCGCATCGAAGCCCTGCGCCTGGCGGCGCGGGAGGCGATCGTGATCATGTACGGGGCGTTCGTGATGCTGGTCATCGCTGCTTTCATCGAGGCCTTCTGGTCGGCTTCGGCGGCACTCCCCGAGCACCTCAAGTACTCGGTCGGTGGGGCGCTGTGGCTGTTGGTGATCGTTTATTGCCTGTTCTCCGGGCGCCGCGATGCAGCTTGACCGCATTGCAATCGCCTTGCGGCCCCGCAGTGCCTGGCAGGCCACCGACCTGGGCTTTGCGCTGGCGCGGCGCTGGTGGTTGAGCCTGTGGCTGGCGTGGTCCGTGCCGGCGGCGCTCGTCTATGTCCCCTTGATCGTCCTGCTGCCTGGCGATTACCTGTGGGTGCCGGCAATCGTGGCGTGGTGGCTGAAACCGGTTTGGGACTCGGTGCCGATCTACCTGGCGAGTCAGCGCCTGTTCGGCGAGCAGCTCAGCCTGCGCCAGGCGTGGCGCCAGTCGGCGCGCCTGCTCGGCTGGTCGATGCTGCCGTGGCTGCTGTGGCGGCGCTTCAGCCCGACCCGGTCGGCCGACCTGCCACTGACCCTGCTTGAGCGTCTTGGCGGTGCCGCACGTCGGCGGCGGATCGCGCAGCTCCACCCCGGCATGGGACGGGTGGCCGCGTGGCATACCATTGCCTGCGTGCATTTCGAGTGGGTGCTGATAATCGGCGCGTTCGGCCTCGTGCGCTTGATGCTGCCCGATGAAATCCCCTTCGATGCAACGGCGTTCATGACCGACGAAGACGACCGGCTGTCGGCCTACCTGTACAGCCTTGCCTCCTTCCTGGCCATGAGCCTCGTTGCGCCGGCGTACACCATGGGAGGGTTCATGCTCTATGTGTGCCGCCGGGTCGAGCTCGAAGGCTGGGACATCGAGATCCGCTTCCGGGCGCTGGCGGCGCGCCTCGGGCGGCCGACGGCAGGTCCCGGCACGGTGGCGGGGCTGCTGGTGGCGAGTGTCCTGGGGCTTGTCCTGGCCGTGGGGTTTGCGCCGCAGGCGGCACTGGCGCAGAGCGCGAGCGCGGCGGAGCAGGCCCCGTCGGCGGACAGTCCGCGTGCCATTGCGCAGGCACGCATCAGCGCGGTGCTCGACGGTGAGGAGTTCAAGCGCAAGGTTGAGCGCACGACGATCAAGGCGCGGACGCCGGGCGACGCGGATGAAGCGGCCGGAGATGACGATGCGCCGGATTGGCTGCTGCGCCTTCTCGCCTGGCTGGCGAAGGGTGGCGACAGCGGCGCGGGCGAGGGACTGGCGACTCTGCTGCGGGTGGTGATGTGGCTGCTGGCGGCGATCGTGGTGGTGTATGTGGCGACACGTCTGCGGCTGTTGCGCCCGCTGCGGGAGAGGATGGCGGCGGGCGAGCTCGCCCCTGCGCCCAGGCCCGATGTTCTTTTCGGGCTTACGCTGCGACCGGACAGCCTTCCCCAGGATGTCGTGGCGACGGCTCTGGCGCAGTGGCGTGCGGACTGCCCGCGCGCTGCCCTCGCGCTGCTCTACCGGGGCGCGCTGGCCGATCTCATGCGCAGGCATCAGGTACCGTTCGAGAGCCATCACACCGAAGGCGAATGTGCGCGTCTGGTGGACCGGTTCGCTCCCGGGTGCGCGACCTTCTTCAGTGAGCTGACGCTGGTCTGGCAGCGGCTGGCCTACGCCCACCTCGTCCCCGGCGAGGCGCTCTTTGAGCGTCTGTGCCTGCAATGGCAGGAGACCTTCGGCAATCATGCGGCTTAGGCTCATCGCGATCATCGTCCTGGTGCTCCTCCTGCTTGCCGGGTGGGGGTTTCATCAGCGCTACGAGTTCGTCACCGAATGGGTCGACGAGGGCCCGGGGCCGCTTGCGCTGCGCGATCCCCTGCTGGCTGCGCGGCGCTACCTGGAAGCAGCGGGCATGGCCGTGGCGGTGGCGGATCGCCAGATCCGCGACGATGCACTGGCCCGCACGGGAACGCTGATCGTCGGTGCCGGCACCGAGGTGGTGAGCTCGCGTCAGGCGGCGCAACTGCTTGGCTGGGTGGCGCGCGGAGGACACCTGATGGTGACCGCCAGCGAGAATCCCGGCGATCCCCTGCTGAGCCGCGTCGGGGTGTCGCGCCTGCCGGCGTTTCGTGCCGGCGAGAGAGAGCGGATCTGTGGCGCTGCGCAGGAAAGCCTGCCGGCCAGCAAGAATGCGCTGCCTCACGAGACAGGGGCTGCAAGTCACGCGCCCAAGCAGCCTGCCGGTGCGGCACGCGCTTCCCGGAAGACCGGGCCCGACAAGCGCGCGCCAGGCCCGCCGGAGATCGTCCTCGCGGATTTTCCTGAGCCGCTGAGGGTGGACTTCAGTCAGAGCCACGTGCTGATCGAATGCGGAAGCCACTCGAACGAGCGCGGCGCCGTAGTGGCGCGTTCTGAGGCCTTCAGCGGCCCCGCGGGCGTTCACCTCGTGCGCTACGGCTGGGGGGACGGATGGATCACCGTGATCGCCGATCAACAGATCTGGCACAACGACTTCATCGGCCGTCACGATCATGCGCTGTTTCTCGAAGCCTTGATCGACGCCCACCGTCCGGTGCTGATACTGCACGGCAGCCCGGTGCCCTCGCTGTTTGCCCTCATCGCCAGGTACGGGAGCGAGGCAGTGCTCGCCGCATCCCTGTTCCTGCTGGCCTGGCTGGTGCGGCGGGGGCGTCGTTTCGGCCCCTTGCGCACGATCGAGATCCTGCAGCGGCGTGCGCTCGGTGAGCACATCCTCGCGGCGAGCCGCTACCGCTGGCGTCACGGTGGTGCCGAGAAGCTTCTCGGTGGCGCCCGGCTGGCGGTGCTGGCGCGCGCACGGCGGTGTCTGCCCGGCCTCATGGACGCCGATCCGGCTCAACAGAGCCAGTTGCTCGCCGAGCATACCGGACTACCCGTCGAGCTTGTCCATGGCGCCCTGCACGCCGACCCCGGCAGGCGGGCGCCGGAACTTCAAACAACCGCAAGCAGCCTGCAATCCCTGTGGATACGACTATGAACTCGCACATCGACAACATTCGCTTCGACGCCGCCATTGCCGCCCTGGCTCAGCTGCGTGCCCGCCTCAACGAGCAGGTGATGGGTCAGACCGCTGTCGTGGACCAGGTTCTGGTCGCGCTGATTGCCAATGGCCACGTCCTCATCGAGGGTGTTCCCGGACTGGGCAAGACTCTGCTGGTGCGGGTGCTGGCGGAGTGTTTTGCCGGCACCTTCCGGCGCATTCAATTCACCCCCGATCTGATGCCGGGCGACATCACCGGCCACGCCATGTTCGACATGCAGGAGAATCGCTTCCGCATGTGCCACGGGCCGGTATTCACCAATCTGCTGCTCGCCGACGAAATCAACCGCGCGCCCGCCAAGACGCAGGCTGCGCTGCTCGAAGTCATGCAGGAGCGCCAGGTCACCATCGACGGCAGCGCGCTGGCGGTTCCGCAGCCGTTCATGGTGCTGGCGACGCAGAACCCGATCGAGCACGAAGGCACGTATCCCTTGCCGGAGGCCCAGCTCGACCGTTTCCTGCTCAAGGTCTATATCGATTATCCGAGCGCACCCGACGAGCTTGGCATTACCCGCAGCATCACGGGCATCGGCAGCGCCCCCCGCGCGGCGTCGCCGGGCCTTGCCCCGCTCATGGATGCGGGCGCGATCGGCGCCCTGCAGCAGGCTGCCGAGGCCGTCGCGGTGGACGAGCAGGTGCTCGACTACGTCGTGCGCCTGGTGCGCGCGAGCCGCAATCACCCGGCTCTGCTGCGTGGTGCCGGCACACGTGCGTGCATCGCCCTGGTCAACTGCGCGCGTGCGCATGCGCTGCTGCGCGGTGAGCGCTTCGTGGTGCCGGATGACGTCAAGGTGATGGCCTTGCCGGTGATGCGCCACCGCGTCACGCTCAGCGCCAGCGCCGAGATCGACGGCCTTGATGCCGACCGGGTGCTCGCCGGCATCATCACCACCGTGGACGCGCCGCGTACATGAGACCGGGGCGGTACCTGCTCCTGCTGCTGGGCCTGTGGCTGGCGCTGGCGCTGGTATTGAGTGCCTTGCGCGTCGCCGCGCCGGAGTATGGCGGCACCCTGGTCGCCGCATGGTGGGCCTGCGGGGCGGTACTGGCGCTGGGGGCGATCTGGGATGCGCTGGCCTGCCCCCCGGCGACGGCCATCGAGGTGGTGCGCGTCCTGCCGGACAACCTTGCGCTGGCCGTGCGCAACGAAGCGCAGCTGGAGGTGCGCAACCTGGGCAGGTGGCCGATCAGACTGGAGGTCGCCGATGATCCGCCCACGCATGTCGACGTCCCGGAGCTGCCCCGCCAGCTCGTCCTTGCTGCGGGCGCGCAGGCACGGCTGAGCTACGGCATCTTCCCGCGCCGGCGGGGGGATGCGCATTTTGGCCGGCTCTGGCTGCGGCGCTACAGCCCGCTCGCCCTGTGGGAGGTGCGCAGCCGCCCGGGGGAGGTTGCCAGCGTTCGGGTCTTTCCCAACTTCGTTGCCGCCAGCCGCCTTGCCGGCATGGATCTGGAGCGTGAGGTGGGCGCAATCGGCGTGCATCTGCGCCAGCGGCGCGGCGATGGGATGGACTTCCATCAGTTGCGCGAATTCCGCGCCGGCGATGCGCTGCGACAGATCGACTGGAAGGCGACGGCACGCTATCGCAAGCCCATTTCGCGTGAGTACCAGGATGAGCGTGATCAGGACATCCTCTTCCTGCTCGACTGTGGCCGCCGCATGCGTGCGCGCGATGCCGCGCTGAGCCACTTCGACCATGCGCTCAATGCCTTGCTGCTGACGGCCCAGGTCGGCTTGCGGCAGGGCGACGGTGTCGGCCTGCTGACCTTTGCTGCGGCGGAGCGCGGTGCCGATGTCGACGGCACGCGCTGGCTGGCGCCGGTCAAGGGCGCCAAGGCGCTCAACCAGCTTGTCCACCAGGTTTATGATCTGCACAGCAGCACGGCCGCGAGCGACTACCTCGAAGCGGCGCAGGGCTTGCTTGAACGCCATCGCAAGCGTGCGCTGGTGATTCTGGTGAGCAACGTGCGCGAAGAGGATGCCGACGACCTTCATGCCGCAGCCACCCTGCTTGCCCGTCGCCACCGTGTGGTCATCGCCAGCCTGCGTGAGCAGGCACTCGACGAGCGCATCGGGGCAGACCCCGAGGGGCTCGACGAGACGCTCGCGGTGCTCGGCACGCTGGATTACCTGAGGGCGCGGGAACGCCTGCTGCTTGAGCTGCGCCAGCGTGGTCTGAGCGTGATCGATACCCTGCCGCAACAGCTGCACGTCGAGCTGGTGGCCGAGTATCTGCGCCTCAAGCGCAGCAACGCGCTATGAGCGCGGCCGCTGCCGCGCCGGGCCGCTTGCGGGCGCGGCAGCGGTCACTGGTCTGACTCAGGCGGCGGTGTCGTCGTCCTTCTTGGCCTTGCGGGTGCGCGTGCTCTTGCGGACGGGCTTCTTCGTCGCCGCGCCGCTGTCGCCCTCATCGGCCACTGCGGGGGCGGGCGCCGGGGCCGCGGCGGTCTCGGTGCTGCCCGTCTTGCGCGGGCGGCGGCTGGTACGCTTGGGCTTTTCCGCACTTGCCACAGGGGTCTCGGCGGGCGCTGCGGCTGCTGTCGCAGCCTCTGCCACCGCTGCCGCCTCGGGTTGAGGCTCGGCCTGGCCATCTTCGGCTGCGGCGTCCTCGCGCTTGTCCTTGCGGGTGCGGCGGGTGCCGCGGCGACGGCTGCCTTCGGGCTTCTCCGCTGCCGCAGGCATTGCACCGCCCTCGCCTGCCGCGGAGGTGTCGGCGGTCGTGGCGGCGTCCGCTTCGGCCTCGACGGTGCGCGCACGGGTGACGTAGGTGCCGGACTTGTCGTCGCGGCCGACCGCCAGCAGGCCGCGCGTGGCGGCTTCTTCGAGAAGGTTGCCGAAGGTGCGGAAGCCGTAATAGCTCTCGCTGAAGCCGGGATTGCGGCGCTTGATCACTTCCTTCAGCACCGAGGCCCAGATGCGCTCGGCGTCGCCGCGGTCGGCCATCAGGTCGGCAAAGGTCGTCGCCACCAGCTCCACGGCCTGGTTCTTGCGCTCTTCCATCTTGGCGCTGCGCTTGGCCTCCTCTTCCGGAGAGCGCTTCTCGCGTTCGCGGCGCTGGCCGCGCCCGGCTTCGCGCTCGCGTACCAGATCGTCGTAATAGATGAACTCGTCGCAGTTGGTCACCAGCAGGTCGGAGCACGACTGCTTGACGCCGACGCCGATGACCTTCTTGGCGTTTTCGCGCAGCTTGGAGACCAGCGGCGAGAAGTCGGAGTCGCCCGAGATGATCACGAAGGTGTCGACGTGGGCCTTGGTGTAGCACAGGTCGAGGGCGTCCACGACCATGCGGATGTCGGCGGAGTTCTTGCCGGACTGGCGCACGTGGGGAATCTCGATGAGTTCGAAGTTGGCCTCGTGCATGGCGGCCTTGAAGCCCTTGTAGCGCTCCCAGTCGCAGTAGGCCTTCTTGACGACGATGCTGCCCTTGGCGAGCAGGCGTTCGAGCACCGGGCGGATGTCGAACTTCTCGTACTGGGCGTCGCGTACGCCGAGGGCGATGTTCTCGAAGTCGCAGAAAAGCGCCATGCTGGCGGTGTCGTTGGTGGCCATCGGGTCGGTCCGCAGGGGTGAAGACAGCAGTATACCGCCGCCCTGCTCAGGCTCCGCGCAATTCGTCGGCCTCCGCGGCGGTGAACAGGCGCGAGCGGGTGATGAAGCTCCTGCCGCTGCCGCATTCGAGCGAGAAGGTGCCGCCTTCGCCGTCGACGGCATCGATGATGAGCTGGGTGTGCTGCCAGTATTCGTATTGTGCGGCGCTGATGTAGAAGGGTACGCCGCCGACTTCGCCGAGGCGGATGTCGTGCGGGGAGATGCTGAGTTCGCCGGCGAGATAGCAGTTGGGGCTGCTGTTGTCGCAGCAGCCGCCGGACTGATAGAAGATCAGCTCAGGGCCGTGGCTGGCCTGCAGCTCGGCAATGAGCCGGCAGGCGGCCTGGGTGGCGGTGACGCGTTCGACCATGGGCGGCTCCGGGAAAAAGGCGGGGGCACGAGGCCCCCGGAATCCTGCAGGGAGGGAGGAGGAGAGGACTGCAGGTCAGAGGGCGCCGCGGAAGATGGCTTCGATATCGGCTTGCTGTGCCGGGCGCGGGTTGGTCAGGCCGCAGGCGTCCTTGAGGGCGTTGGCGGCCAGCGTGGGGATGTCTGCCGCCTTCACGCCCAGTTCGCCGAGGCCTTTGGGGATGCCGATGTCGGCGCTCAGCGCGCGGATGGCGTCGAGGCAACGGGCGGCATTGGCGGCGGCGGTGGCGCCGGCCTCGGCAACCCCCATGGCGGTGGCGACGTCGGCGAGGCGCTCGGCGACGACCGCCGCATTGAAAGCCTCGACGTGAGGCAGCAGGACCGCGTTGCAGACGCCGTGCGGCAGGTTGTAGAAGCCGCCGAGCTGGTGGGCCATGGCGTGGACGTAACCCAGCGAGGCGTTGTTGAAGGCCATGCCGGCAAGGAACTGGGCATAGGCCATGGCCTCGCGGGCGGCGACGTCCTGGCCGTCGGCGACGGCCTGGCGCAGGTTGGCGGCGATCATCGCCACCGCCTTCAGCGCGCAGGCGTCGGTGATCGGCGTCGCCGCGGTGGACACGTAGGCCTCGACGGCATGGGTGAGCGCGTCCATGCCGGTGGCGGCGGTCAGCGCTGGCGGCTTGGCGAGCATCAGCAAGGGGTCGTTGACCGACAGCAGCGGGGTGACGTGGCGGTCGACGATGGCCATCTTGATGTGGCGCGTTTCGTCGGTGATGATGCAGAAGCGCGTCATCTCGCTCGCTGTTCCGGCGGTGGTGTTGATGGCGATGAGCGGCAGCTGCGGCCTGGCCGAGCGGTCGACGCCTTCGTAGTCGGTGATGCTGCCGCCGTTGGTGGCGACCAGTGCGATGCCCTTGGCGCAGTCGTGCGGCGAGCCGCCGCCGAGCGAGACCACGCAGTCGCAGTTCGCGGCGCGCAGACGTTCAAGGCCGGCTTCGACGTTGCCGACGGTCGGGTTGGGTTGGGCGCCGGCGAAGATCGTGCTGGCGATGCCAGCCGCTTCGAGCAGACTGGCCACCCGGGCGGCAACGCCGGCTTTGTCCAGCCAGGCGTCGGTGACGATCAACGCGCGCCGGTAGCCATAGCCGCCAAGGGATTGCACTGCGCTTTCCAGACAGCCCTCGCCCATCATGTTGATGGCGGGAATGAAGAAGGTGCTTGCTGCCATGTAAGGTCCTCGTGATGTGTGCCCGCCCCGCCCGGCCGGTGAGGGCCGGGTGGGGCGGGCCGATGCCGGATGCCCGGCGGTGGCTCAGAAGAAGCCCAGCTTCTGCTCGGCGTAGGACACCAGCAGGTTCTTGGTTTGCTGGTAGTGGTCGAGCATGACCTTGTGCGTCTCGCGGCCGATGCCCGATTCCTTGTAGCCGCCAAAGGCGGCGTGCGCCGGGTAGGCGTGGTAGCAGTTGGTCCATACGCGCCCGGCCTGGATGGCGCGGCCCATGCGGTAGGCGCGGTTGCCGTTGCGCGTCCAGACGCCGGCGCCGAGGCCGTAGAGGGTGTCGTTGGCGATCGCCAGCGCTTCCGCCTCGTCCTTGAAGGTGGTCACCGCGAGCACCGGCCCGAAGATCTCCTCCTGGAAGATGCGCATCTTGTTGTGGCCCTTGAACAGCGTCGGCTGGATGTAGTAGCCGCTGTCGAGCTCGCCGCCGAGACGGGCGCGTTCGCCGCCGATCAGCACCTCGGCGCCTTCCTCGCGGCCGAGCTTGAGATAGGACTCGATCTTGTCCATCTGGATCTGCGAGGCCTGCGCGCCCATCATCGTCTCGCTGTCGAGCGG
The DNA here is from genome assembly GCF_003034845.1 of Pseudothauera lacus. GTDB lineage: Bacteria > Pseudomonadota > Gammaproteobacteria > Burkholderiales > Rhodocyclaceae > Pseudothauera > Pseudothauera lacus. The sequence goes on from NZ_PZKC01000010.1 coordinate 146,933, forward strand.
GCTGCCCTGCTTGATCGCGCCGACGCGCTTGAGGCAGCGTTCCATGAACTTCTCGTAGATCGACTCCTGGATCAGCGCGCGGCTCGGGCAGGTGCACACTTCGCCCTGGTTGAAGGCGAACAGCACCAGGCCTTCGATGGCCTTGTCGAGGAAGCCGTCGTCCTTGTCCATCACATCCTCGAAGAAGATGTTGGGCGACTTGCCGCCCAGCTCCAGAGTGGCCGGGATCAGGTTGTTGGCGGCAGCCTGGGCGATCACGCGGCCGGTAGCGGTGGAGCCGGTGAAGGCGATCTTGGCGATGCGCTTGCTGGTCGCCAGCGGCATGCCGGCTTCGCGACCGAAGCCGTTGACGATGTTGAGCACGCCGGGCGGCAGCAGGTCGGCGATCAGCTCCATCAGCACGAGGATGGAGACCGGCGTCGATTCGGCCGGCTTGAGCACCACGCAGTTGCCCGCGCCGAGTGCCGGGGCGAGCTTCCAGGCGGCCATCAGGATGGGGAAGTTCCACGGGATGATCTGGCCGACGACGCCGAGCGGCTCGTGGATGTGGTAGGCCATGGTGTTCTCGTCGATCTCCGAGATGCCGCCTTCCTGGGCGCGCAGGCAGCCGGCGAAGTAGCGGAAATGGTCGACGGCGAGCGGGATGTCGGCGTTGAGCGTCTCGCGGATCGGCTTGCCGTTGTCGACGGTCTCGGCGTAGGCGAGCAGTTCGAGATTCTGCTCCAGGCGGTCGGCGATCTTCAGCAGGATGTTCGAGCGCGTTGCGGCATCGGTCTTGCCCCACTGCGGGAAGGCGGCGTGGGCAGCGTCGAGCGCCAGCTCGATGTCCTCGGCGGTCGAGCGTGCGGCCTGGGTGTATGGCTTGCCGGTGATCGGGGTGACGACATCGAAATACCCGCCCTTCACCGGAGCGGTCCACTTGCCGCCAATGAAGTTGTCGTAGCGGGCCTTGTAGGCAATCTTGGCGCCTGCGGCGCCGGGGGCTGCGTAGATCATCGTGTCTCCTCGTTATCTGAATGGCCGCTGGCGCCTGCCAGGCGGCTGGAGATCCCTAACAAGCGCCGTGCCAGGGTCACAAGTAATTGACGGACAAGGAAATCGACGATGGAGTGAGGTGTCGGCAGGCGTGCCTGTTACGTTCCATGCGGTGACAGGTGTAACAATCTGGAACACCTCCGGCCCGAGGGTGGCGAAAGTCTTGTATCCGTGCCTGGCCACCCTATACTCGGCAAAAAAGGAGAACCGGCGGCAGACCTGTCGCCGGCATATGAACCGGAGAGGAGACCATCCCGGTGCGCAGCAATTCCCACATGCCCGCCGCGCTGCTGCGGCAGGCCCGGCACAGGCTGCTGGAAAGCGGCGAGCTGCCGGAGCATTCCGTCGACGCCTGCCTGCGGCGTTCGTGGCAACGCAGCCTGGCTGCCGGCCTGTCGCCGACCGGCCGTCTGGTGGCGCCCGACAACCTCAGTGCCGCACAACTGGGGCGCGCACTCGGGCGCAATCACGAACTGCTCGGCCATTCGCGGCCGATCATGGAATACCTCTTCGAGCAGGTCCGCCACAGTCACAGCATGGTGGTGCTCGCCGACAGCCACGGGGTGCTGATCCACACCCTCGGCGATCCCGACTTCCTCGGCAAGGCCGAGCGCGTGGCGCTCACCGCGGGGGCCTGCTGGGACGAGCGTCGGCGTGGCACCAACGCCATCGGCACGGCGCTGGTCGAGGCCGCCGGGGTCGAGATCCACGGCGCCGAGCACTTCCTCGAGCGCAACACCTTCCTGACCTGCGCTGCCGCCCCCATCGTCTCCGCCACCGGCGAACTGCTCGGCATCCTCGACATCTCCGGCGACCAGCGCGGCCGCCACCCGCATACCCTGGGGCTGGTCAGCACCGCCGCGCTGATGATCGAGAACCGTCTCGTCGCCGATGCCTGCCGCCGCTACCTGCGCCTGCACCTGCACGCCGACCCCGCCGGCATCGGCACGGTCGCCGAAGGGATCGTCGCCGTCGCCGAGGATGGCTGGATCGTCGGTGCCAACCGCAATGCGCTGGCCATGCTCGGCCTGGTCAGTGCGGACATCGGCGCCACCCCCATCGAGCGCGTCCTCGACCTGCGACTTGACGACCTGCGCGCGCGCGCCGGGCGTCAACCCCAGCGCAGCTTCCGGGTCCACGGCCGTGATGGGGCGATTCTCCACGCCAGTGTCGAAGGGCAGCCCAGCCGCCCGCTGGCGGTAGTGCAGCAGGGCGCTGCCAGTGCGGGCGACGCCCTCAGTGCCCTCGACAGTGGCGACGCGCGCTGGCGCTGCGCTGCCGACAAGGCCCGCCGCATCGCCGGCAAGGACATCGCCCTGCTGCTGAGTGGCGAATCGGGCGTCGGCAAGGAGGTCTTCGCGCGTGCCGTGCACGATTCGGCGCCGCAGCGCGACGGCCCCTTCGTCGCCATCAACTGCGCCGCCCTGCCGGAGAACCTCATCGAGGCCGAACTCTTCGGCTACCTCCCCGGTGCCTTCACCGGCGCCCGCAAGGGCGGCTACTGCGGCCGCCTGCGTGAAGCCCATGGCGGCACCCTGTTCCTCGACGAGATCGGCGACATGCCGCTGGCGATGCAGACCCGCCTGCTGCGCGTGCTGCAGGAGCGCAAGGTCACTCCGCTGGGCGGCGGCGCCGAGGTCGAGGTGACTTTTGCGCTCATCTGCGCCACCCACCGCGACCTGCCCGCAGCGTGTGCCGCCGGGCAGTTCCGCAACGACCTCTACTACCGTATCAACGGCCTCACGCTGCGCCTGCCGGCGTTGCGCGAACGTACCGACTTCGCTGCCCTGTGCGCCCGCCTGCTCGATGAGCTGGCTCCCGCCGCCCCGCCGCTGATCGCCCCGGCGCTGCTCGAACGCCTCGCGGCCTATGACTGGCCGGGCAACCTGCGCCAGCTAGCCAGCGCGCTGCGTACCGCCTGCGCGATGCTCGAAGCCGGCGAATGCCGCATCGACTGGACGCATCTGCCCGACGACCTGGTCGACGCCCTGCAGGCCCCGCAGCGCCGGGAGGCGCCCGCTGAGCGCCCGCTGCGCCTGGACGAACTGTCACTGGCAGCCATCCGCCGCGCCGTCGACGAGCATGCCGGCAACCTCAGCGCCGCCGCGCGCCAGCTCGGCGTCAGCCGCCAGACGCTGTACCGCAAGCTGGCCCGCGTCTCCCGCAGTGGCACCTATTAACCCGGCAATCAAATACCGTTCGGGCTGAGATTCTATGGTTCTGGTCAAGCACGAGAGAGCCTGTCTGGGTCGAACTGCGTTTGAGTGCGGAACAGGGCGAACGCCGTGCGCAGCAATCGTCTGGCCAGGCAGACCAGGGCGGCGGTGGTCGGTA
>NZ_PZKC01000011.1 GCF_003034845.1 Pseudothauera lacus
ACCTAGAAACCTCAGTTGGACGTGTTCGAGTGTGCGTCTGGCGAGCCGTCTGGCAAGGCGCGACGACGCGGCATGGTCTTCCACGGCCGGATTTGCACATCCGACCGGCTCCGGCGGCGCGGCGCATGCGCCGCGAAACCCCGCCTCCGCCCCTGCAAGGAGGAGCAACGCAGCCAGACGGCTCGCCAGGCGTGCAATCGGACACGTAGCGGACTCACCCGCCGGGTGACCGTCGTCGTCAGCACACATTCCAGTCCCTGTATGGCATTCAAGGTCATTTTGAGCGATCAACTGCGGTTTCTAGGTTGAACCCGTTCGGCCCCATATTATGCCTTGGCGGGGCCGTCCCGCCGGCCTCTCCGGTCTGTCCCATGAAGCTGCGCATCTGTACCTACAACATCCACAAAGGCTTCTCGCAGTTCAACCGCCGCATGGTGGTGCATGAATTGCGCGAACGTTTGCGCAGCCTCGACGTCGATCTGGTTTTCCTGCAGGAGGTGCAGGGCCTGCACCTCGGGCATGCCGCCCGCCACGGCAACTGGCCGGCACACCCGCAACACGAATTTCTCGCCGAGGACACCTGGCAGCAGACCGCCTATGGCGGCAATGCGGTGTATGACCATGGCCACCACGGCAATGCCATCCTCAGCCGCCACCTCATCCTGAGCACCGACAATCAGGACGTCTCCGACCACCGCTTCGAGCGCCGCGGGCTCTTGCACTGTACCGTCGAGGTGCCCGGTGTCGGTGCCGCCGTGCATTGCGTGTGCGTGCATCTGGGCCTGATGGCGGGGAGCCGGCGGCGGCAGATGGAGGCCCTCGCCGGGCGCATGGAGCAGCTCGCCGCCGATGGCGCACCGCTCATCATCGCTGGCGATTTCAATGACTGGCGCAACCATGCCGACGATCTGCTGGTGCGCCGGCTCGGCCTCACCGAGGCTTTCGGCGCCGGACGCGGTCGTCCGGCGCGCAGCTTCCCCAGTCACCTGCCGGTGTTCCGCCTCGACCGCATCTACGTGCGCGGCTTCGCCGTGCGCCACGCGCAGGTCCATTTCGGCGGGCCATGGGCGCAATTGTCCGACCACGCCGCGCTCACTGCCGAGCTGGAGGTGCCGGTGTGAGCGCGTTTGTCGCCGGCAACGCGGTGGCGCTGCTGGAAAACGGGCAGGCCTACTTCCCTGCCCTGCTGGAGGAGATCGACGCCGCTGCGCGGGAGATCTTCCTGGAAACCTACATCTTCGAGGACGATGCCACCGGCGCCCAGATCGCCGCCGCGCTGGGGCGTGCGGCCTTGCGCGGGGTGCGCGTCAATGTGCTGGTCGATGGCTTCGGCGGGCGCAGCTTCGTGCGCGGGCTGATGCCGCGCCTGCTCGCCGACGGCGTGCGGGTGCTGATCTACCGCCGCGAACTGAAGGCCCTCTCGCTGCGCCGCCACCGTCTGCGCCGCCTGCACCGCAAGCTGGTGGTGGTGGATGCGCGGGTGGCCTTCGTCGGCGGCATCAACATCATTGACGACTACGACCGCGGGGCCCCGGCGCATCCGCGCTTCGACTATGCCCTGCGCGTCGAGGGGCCGGTGCTCACCCACATCCTTGCCGCGATGCACCGGCTGTGGCGGCTGGTGTCATGGGCGAGCTTCCGCCACCGCAGCGACGAGGCCCTGCTCGCACGTGTCGCCGAGCGCCCGGCGGGGCATCTGCGCGCGGCCTTCGTGATCCGCGACAACCTGCGTCATCGCCGTGACATCGAGGATGCCTATCTGGATGCCATCGCCGGCGCGCGCCATGAAGTGGTGATCGCCTGCGCCTACTTCTTCCCCGGGCGGCGTTTCCGTCAGGCGCTGGTGGACGCCAGCCGGCGCGGCGTGAAGGTGGTCCTGCTGCTGCAGGGGCTGGTTGACCATCCGGTGCTGGCTGCTGCCAGCCGGGCGCTGTACCCACACCTGCTTGCTGCCGGCATCCGTCTGCACGAATACCACCGCAGCTACCTGCACGCCAAGGTGGCGGTGGTCGACGGGCGGTGGGCGACGGTGGGTTCGAGCAATATCGACCCCTTCAGCCTGCTGCTCGCCCGTGAGGCCAATCTGGTGGTCGATGACGCGGGCTTTGCCGCGCGCCTGCGTGCCAGCCTGGGTGAGGCGATGGCCGCCGGCGCCACCGAACTGAGCCCGCCGGCGTGGCGCCGGCAGCGCCTCGGACGGCGCCTGTGGAGCTGGCTGGCCTACCAGTTCGTGCGTCTGGCCATCGGCGTCGCCGGTTACGGCCGCAAGCACTGAGCAACCCGTATTCCTCGCGCCATCCCCGCGGCGGGTGTCGGTGCCCCCACCGCGGCGCGCCGTACCTCCTCACCCCGCCTTGCTGCAGTGCCAGCGGCGTCTTCAGCGCCGGCCGGGCAGCGGCGGACGTTTGGCGGAGATCACCCCGGTGTTGACTCCCGCCCAGTTGAGGCCGCCGAACAGGCGCGCGTGCTCGATCTTCACGCAGCGGTCCACCACCACCTGCAGGCCGCCGGCTTCGGCGCGGCGCACCGCCTCCTCGTTGATCACCCCCAGTTGCAGCCACAGGCTGCGGGCGCCGATGGCGAGGGCATCGTCGACCAGCGGCAGCACGTCCTCGGGTTTGCGGAATACGTCGACCATGTCCACCGCCACCGGGATGTCGCGCAGGGTCGGATAGCAGCGCTGCCCCAGTACCTCGTCGTAGGCCGGGTTGACCGGGAGGATGGTGTAGCCGTGTTCGAGCATGTATTTGGCTGCGAAGTGGCTGGGGCGGTTCCAGTTTGCCGAGAGACCGACCACCGCGATGCTGCGGGTGTCGAGGAGGAGCCGGCGCAGGCCGTCGATGTCGTCGATCATGAGGTGCTTCCTGGGTCGGGGAGGATGTCGCGGGCGGGCTGCTGACGCACGCGCGGGACGGCTGCCAGGGTCCAGTGCGCGCGCGCCCACTGCCAGACTTCGTCGAGTGTGGCGTGGGCCAGCGCCGTGGGTGGATTCTGGCCGAGAAAGCGCAGCGCCGCCACCAGTGCTGCCGCTGCCGGCAGAGTGTCCACGGCGGTGGCGAGGGTCTGCTTGGAGAGCTTCTCGCCGGCCGCATTGGTGGCCACCGGGAGGTGGGCGTAGCGCGGGCGGGGGAGGCCGAGCAGATCCTGCAGGTAGCACTGGCGGGCGCTGGAGTCGAGCAGGTCGGCGCCACGCACGACGTCGGTGACGCCGCTGTCGGCATCGTCGACGACCACCGCGAGCTGGTAGGCGTAGAGACCGTCGGCGCGGCGGACGATGAAGTCGCCGACCTCGCCTTCGAGATCCTCGTGCTGCGGGCCTTGCACGGCATCGACGAAGTCCACCGCGCCGCGCACGCGCACCCGCCATGCCCGCGCGCTGCGGCCCGCGGCGAGGCCGTTGCGGCAGGTGCCCGGATAGACCCGCGAGCCATCGCGCGCCAGCGCCGAATCAGCCAGTTCGCGGCGGCTGCAGGCGCACGGGAAGAGGGCGCCGAGCGCGTCCAGGCGGGCGAGCGCGGCATCGTAGGCAGCGTGGCGGTGGCTCTGCCACAGCACTTCGCCATCCCATTCGAAGCCGAAGCGTTCCAGGGTGCGCAGGATGGCCGCGGCCGCGCCGGGGACGCAGCGCGGCGCGTCCACATCCTCGATGCGCAGCAACCAGCGCCCGCCGTGCCCGCGTGCCTCAAGGAAGCTGCCGGCGGCAGCGATCAGCGAGCCGAAGTGCAGGGGGCCGGTTGGCGAGGGGGCGAAGCGGCCAACGTAGGCCGGAGGGGCGTGGGTCATGGTTCTCGGGTGGGCGCGTGGCGCCGGGCGATCTTACCATTGCCGCAGGGCGCGCCCGGCAGGGCTATACTGCGGCGCACACCTTGTCCCGCTACACACCCGCCCATGAGCCGATACGAAGCCCTGCAGCGCATTGCCACGCAAGTGGCGGAGGGGGAGCTGAGCTTTCCGACCAGCGTCGCGGTGGCGATGAAGATCCGCAACGCGCTGGAGGACCCGGAGTGTCACATCGATACCGCGGTGCGCCTCGTGCAGGCCGAGCCGCTGCTCAGTGCGCGGGTGGTGGCGATGGCCAATTCGGTGGCCTACAACCGCAGCGGACGTGAGATCGGCGACGTGCGTACGGCGGTCACCCGCATCGGCTTTGCCACCCTGCGCAGTCTGGCGATGGCCCTGGTGGCGCGGCAGATGGCCGGCGCGCCGGCCTCGGCGGTGCAGCAGCGCATAGCCGCGCAGTTGTGGGCGCACACCGCCCATGTCGCCGCACTGGCGCGGGTGCTGGCGCGGCGGGTGAGCGGCCAGGATGCCGAGACGGCGCTGTTCGCCGGACTGGTGCACGAGGTCGGCAGCTTCTACCTGCTGTCGCGCAGTGGCGAGTATCCGGAACTGCTGCACGCCGAAACGGTGGCGCAAAGCATCGTGCCGGAGGGCGACGATCCTTTCGACGAGCCCGCCAGCGTCATCGAGCACGCCCTCACCCTCGCCGTACTGCGCCGCCTCGGAGTGCCCGAGGGTGTCGTGCACGCGGTGCAGGGGCTGGCTGCGGGCTATCTTGCCATGCCCCCGCGCAGCCTTGCCGATACCCTGCTGCTGGCCACGCAGTTGTGCCCGCTGCCGTCGCCGCTGCACCCCGCCGAAGCGCGCGCGGCTGATGGGGCGCTGGAGTTGCTGGTCGGCGCGGACACGCTTACTGCGATCCTTGACGAGAGCGCTGCCGAGGTCGCCTCGCTGACGCAGGCCCTGTCATTCTGAGCTGCTGGCCGGCGTTTCTGCGGGTGCTGATGCGCTCGTCGCCGCTCACTCCGTGCTATCCGCCACGGCGGCGCCTCGACCCCTCGCAACGTGCCGGGGTGAGAAATGCGGGCTAAAATGCCGGAGTCCACCCGGGCGCCAGAAATAATAAGCATGTGCTAATATTCCTCCACGGGAGCCTCCTCAATGAACTTCGAAAAAGCGCGCTTCAACATGGTTGAACAACAGGTCCGCCCCTGGGAGGTGCTGGACCAGGATGTGCTCGACCTGCTGATGACCGTACGGCGCGAGGAGTTCGTGCCCGCGGCCTACCGCAATCTGGCCTTCGCCGACGTCGAGATCCCGCTGCCCTGCGGCCAGGTGATGCTCAAGCCGGTCATCGAAGGCAAGATCCTGCAGGCCCTGCAGGTGCGCCATTCCGATTCGGTGCTCGAAGTGGGCGCCGGTTCCGGCTATTTCGCCGCCCTGCTGGCGGCGCGTGCCGAGTGGGTGCGCAGCGTCGACATCGAACCCGAACTGGTGCGCCTGGCCCATGACAACCTCGAACGCTACGGCGTCGACAACGTCATCGTCGAAGAGGGCGACGCCGCGCAGGGCTGGCCGGAACGCGCACCCTACGATGTCATCGTGGTGTCGGGCGGCTTGCCGCAACTGCCGCGCGCGCTGCTCGACCAGCTGCGCCCCGGCGGCCGTCTGTTCGCCTTCATCGGCGAGGCGCCGGTGATGAAGGGCCGGCTGGTGACCTGTGTCGAGGAGGGGCGCTTCCACAGCGAAGACATCTTCGAATCCCTGGTGCCGACGCTGCGCAACGCACCGCGTCATGATGCCTTCCGTTTCTGAGTCGAATCGATGCGCCAGATTGCGCCCGCACAACTCGCTGCCCGGCTGGCCTCGTCCGATGCCGAGGCGCCGCTGCTGCTCGATGTCCGCGAACCGTGGGAGTTTTCCCACTGCCACATCGATGGTTCGCTGCTGATGCCGATGGCCAGCGTGCCTGCCCGCCTCACCGAGCTCGATCCGCAACGCGAGACCGTGGTGATCTGCCACCATGGCGGGCGCAGCGCGCACGTGTGCATGTTCCTCGAACGCCAGGGCTTCTCGGCTGTCATCAATCTGGCCGGTGGCGTGGCGGGCTGGGCCCGCGACGTCGATCCGGCGATGCCGCAGTACTGACTTCCATCCTGGAGCCCCGATGAAGCGCCGTACCCCCCTCCTTGCCCTGCTCCTCGCCCTTGGCGGCCTCTCCGCACCGGCGTGGTCGGCTGATCTGCTCAGCGTCTATCGCCAGGCCCAGGCGCGCGATGCCGGCTTCGCCGCGGCGCAGGCGCAGCGTGAGGCCGGGCAGGAAAAGGTGGTGCAGGGCCGTGCCGGGCTGCTGCCCAACCTCGGCCTGAGCGCCCACAGTACCTGGAACGAGGTGGATGTGCGCTACCCCGGTGCCGGTGTGCGCGCCGAACGCGAGTACAACACCAACGGCTACTCCTTGCAGCTCACCCAGCCGCTGTTCCGCTGGCAGAACTGGGTGCAGTACCGGCAGGGCGAGCTGCAGAGCGCGCTCGCCGAGGTGCAGTTCGCCAATGCCCGTCAGGATCTCATCCTGCGGGTTGCCGAAGCCTATTTCAACGTTCTCAATGCCCAGGATGCGCTCGCCGCGGTGGGGCAACTGCGCAGTGCCGCCGCCGAGCAACTCGAGATTGCCAAGGTCAGCTTCGAGGTTGGCACGGTTACCGTGACCGACGTGCACGAGGCCCAGTCGCGCTTCGATCTTGCCGTGGCGCAGGAAATCGCCGCGCAGAGCGAGCTCGACGTCCGCCGCCACGCCCTCGCGCAGATCATCGGCGAAGCCCCCGCGGCGCTGGCGCCGCTGCGCAGCGGCGTCGAGCTCGGCGGGCCGCAGCCGGCCGAGGTGGACGCCTGGGTGAGTGCTGCGGAGGCGTCGAGCTTCGGCGTCCAGTCCCAGCACATCGCCCGCGAGATCGCTGCCCGCGAGGTCGAGCGCAACCGCGCCGGGCATTATCCGACCGTCGATCTGGTGGCCACCCATGGCCGCACCAACAGCGGCTTCGCCCAGGGCTTCAATGGCGGCAGCCGCACCGACAACTCCACCATCGGCGTGCAGCTCAACCTGCCACTGTTTGCCGGCGGCGGCGTGTCCTCGCGCGAGCGCGAGGCTGCGGCGCTGAAGCTGAAGGCCGATGCCGACGTCGATGGCGCGCGCCGTGCCGCGGCGCTCGCCGCCCGTCAGGCCTTCGTCGGAGTGAGCAGCGGGCTTGCCCAGGTCAAGGCCCTGGAGGCCGCACAGGTCTCCTCGCTGTCGGCGCTGGAGGCCAACCGGCTGGGTTATGAGGTGGGTGTGCGCATCAACATCGACGTCCTCAACGCGCAAAGCCAGCTTGCCGACACCCGCCAGCGTCTCGCCCGGGCGCGCTACGACACCCTGCTCGCGCAGCTGCGTCTGAAAGCTGCCGCGGGCACCCTCGACGACGGCGACATCGAAGCCCTCAACGCCCTGCTCGACGCCACGCCGCGCTGAATCCGCTCAAGCCCGCCCGTCGAGCACGTTCTCGATGAGCGCCAGCGTCCGCGCGCTGGCGCCGCGGTGCTGGCTGGCGAAGGCGCGCCCGGCATTGCCCATGGCTTCGCGCCTGGCAGGGTCGGCAAGGAGGGCGAGGGCGGCGGCCATGCCGCTGTCGACATCCGCGGCGCGCAGCGCCGCACCGGCGTCCACGGCCTGCTCGGCGACGAGTTCGAAATTGAAGGTGTGCGGCCCGAGGATTACCGGCGTGCCGACGGCGCAGGCCTCGATCAGGTTCTGGCCGCCGAAGGGCAGCCAGCTGCCGCCGATCAGTGCCACCCCGGCGGCGCCATAGTAGGCGAACATCTCACCCATCGAATCGCCCAGCCACACCCGCGTCCGCGGATCGACCGCGGCGGCCGCGGAGCGTCGCTGCAGGGCGAGGCCGCGTGCCGCGGCAAGTGCGGCAACGTCGTCGAAGCGCTGCGGATGGCGCGGCACGAGGGCGAGCAGGCAATCCGCCGGAGCGAGGCGGGCAAAGGCGTCGAGGATGAGGGCTTCCTCGCCTTCGCGGGTACTGGCGGCGAGCAGCACGGCGCGGTCGCCGCAGTGCTGACGGAAGGTCGCCGCCAGTGCGGTGGCGGCGGCGGGGGGGGTGATGTCGAACTTGATGTTGCCGGTCAGATGCACCGCCGGGGCGCCGAGGGCCTGCAGGCGTCCGGCGTCGGCGGCGGTCTGCGCGGCGACGGCGCTGAGATGGCCGAGGGTGGCGGCGCTGAGCGCCGGCCAGCGCGCGTAGCGGCGCGCCGAGCGTGCCGACAGGCGGGCGTTGGCGAGGATCACCGGGACGCCTTCACGGCTGCAGGCGGCGAGCAGGTTGGGCCACAGCTCGGTTTCCATGATCACCCCCAGGCGGGGGCGGAAGTGGCGCAGGAAGCGCGTCGCCAGGATGCCGAGGTCGTAGGGCAGGTAGGCGGCCCGGACGCGCGCTTCATTGGCGAACAGCGCCGCGCCGGTGGCGCGCCCGGTGGGTGTCATGTGGGTGAGGAGGATGTGGTCCGCCGGCCAGCGCTCCAGCAGCGCGCGCACCAGCGCTTCGGCGGCGCGGGTTTCGCCCACCGAGACGGCGTGCACCCAGATCAACCGTCCTGAAACCTTGCCCGGGTAACGTGCGAAGCGCTCGCCGAGATGGCCGAGGTAGTCCGGCTGGCGACGCGCGCGCCACAGCAGGCGCAGCAGCACCAGCGGCAGGGCGAGTACCCACAGCAGGGAATAGGGCAGGCGGAGAAGCATCGTCGGGGCAATCGTGAGGAGGTGTCGCATGCGCCCCATGTAGCGGCACAAGGCCGCCATTCTGGGTAAAAATACCGCCCATGGCTAGTTTTGCGATTGGTGACATCCAGGGCTGTTACGCCCAGTTCTCCCGCCTGCTGGAGAAGATCCGCTTCGACCCCGCGGCGGATCGCCTGTGGCTGGTCGGCGACCTCGTCAACCGCGGTCCGGAGTCCCTGCAGGTGCTGCGCCTGGTGCGCAGCCTGGGTGAGGCGGCAGTGGTCGTGCTGGGCAATCACGACCTCTACCTGCTGATGGTCGATGCCGGCTTCAAGCACCGCGGCAAGGACGACACCCTGGCGCGCGTGCTGGAAGCACCGGATCGCGGCGAACTGCTCGACTGGCTGGCCGGGCGCGCCATGCTGCACACCGAAGGCAGTCACGTCATGGTCCATGCCGGTCTGCCGCCGGGGTGGTCGGTGGGGCGCGCGCGCGCGCTGGCGACGGAGGTCGAGACGGTGCTGCGCGGCCCGCTGCGGCGCGAGTTCCTTCGCCATCTGCAGGGCGATCGCCCGGAGTGCTGGAACGACTCCCTGGACGGTTGGGAGCGCCTGCGCTTTGTGGTCAATGCGCTGACCCGGATGCGCTTCTGCACCCCCGACGGCCGCCTTGCGCTGCGCGCCAAGGGGCCGCCGCAGCGCGCGCCGGCCGGGACCGTGCCGTGGTTCCGCGTGCCGGCACCGGAGCGTGCCGGCTACACCGTGGTGTGCGGGCACTGGTCGGCGCTCGGCTATTACCGCGAGGAAGGGCTGATCGCGCTCGATTCGGGCTGCGTATGGGGCGGCAAGCTTACCGCGCTGCGCCTTGAGGACGGCACGGTGTGGCAGGTCGCCGGCTGAGCGGCGGCGGCCACCACGGCGGCAATGGTGGCCTGCGCGTGGGTGGCCAGGGCACGGCGGTCGACCTCTGTGGTGGCCAGTGCCGGGGTGGCGTGGATGCGGGCAATGAGCCGGCGTTCGGCGACGATGGCGCGCAGGCACTGGCCGAAGGAGACTTCGCCGTCGTAGGCCGGGGCCAGTGAGCGGCGCCCGTCCGCGGTGTGGTAGGACAGCGCCAGCGGCTGTACCGCATGTCCGCAGGCAATCGCCGGCTGCAGCAGGGCGGCGTGAAAGCCGAGCACGTGGCTGCCGTCGGTGGTGGTGCCTTCCGGAAACACTGCGACGTTGCGGCCGGCATCGAGCAGGGCGGCGATCTCGGCGTTGACGATGCGTGCGTGGCCGCGGCTGCCGCGGCGCAGGAAGACCGTCTCGCTGCGTGCGGCAAGCCAGCCGGCCACCGGCCAGGCGCGCACCTCGGCCTTGGAGACGAAGGCCGAAGGGGCGAGGGCGTTGATGACGAAGATGTCGATCCAGGAGATGTGGTTGGCCACCAGCATGCAGCCGGGAGCGACTGCACAGCCCTCGGCGCGCAGTTCCACACCCAGCACCGCCAGCAGGCGCGCCGCCCAGCGCTGGCGCAGGGCAAGCCGGCGGGTCGCGCCGCAGAGCGGAAAGAGCAGGGCGATGGTGAGCACGCCCTGCAGCACATGGACGGCCAGGCGCAGCAGGCGCCAGTGGCGCAGCAGCGCGGGGGCGGGATCGACCGCGGGGCGGGGAAGGCTTGGCGTATTCAGTCCTGGCGTCCCATGAAGTGGCGGGCATACTTGCCGTCGACCTGGTTCATCGACAGCAGGATGGGCAGGTCGGCGGTGTTGAAGTCGGGGTCCCACGCCGGCTCGCCGCAGATCCACGCGCCGGCGCGCAGATAGCCCTTGATCAGCGGCGGCGCCTCGGCGGCCATGTCCTGGCGCAGGTGCGCCAGCGGCAGCGGGCAGCGCGGGAAGACGCGGTACTCGGGCGGGGCGAGGTGGGTTTCCTGCAGGCGATTATACAGACTGGCGGCATTGTGCCCGCCGTCGGCCATGCTCACCGAGGCGCAGCCGATCAGGTAGTCGTAGCCATTTTCGCGCATGTAGCGCGCCAGCCCCGACCACAGCAGCGTGATCACCGCACCGTTGCGGTAGTCGGCGTCGATGCACGAGCGCCCGATCTCCACCATGCGGCTGCGCAGGTGCAACAGGCGGGTGAGATCGAACTCGTTTTCGGAGTAGTAACCGCCGACCCGGCGGGCGGCGCTCGGCGACAGGATGCGGTAGGTGCCGACGATGCGCCCGGCGTCCTCGTCGCGGACGATGAGGTGTTCGCAGAAAGGGTCGAAGATGTCGCGGTCGACGCCCGGGCTGCGGGCATCGAGGCGGGCCCCCATTTCTTCGGCAAAGACGCGGTAGCGCAGCTTCTGCGCGGCGAGGATCTCCGTTTCGCAACTGGCCACGGCGACATGCAGGTTGCGGCCGGTGCGGGCGCGGGCCTGGACGGATTGCTGCAGCATGGCGGACTCCTTGACTGATTTTTGTGCGGCCATTCTTCAAGGGTCGCGTTGCGTCGCCGTGACGCTGGGATTACCGCAAGGTGAATACGCGATGCTTCACCGCCGCGTCACGCCGCCGTCACCATGGTGTCGCAATCGCACTGCAGCATGCCGCCCATGGATACGCCGCTCGTGATGCAGGAACTGGGTCGGGACCGTCGGCAATTGCGTGTCGCGGTGGTGACCGAAACCTATCCGCCGGAGGTCAACGGGGTGGCGATGACCACTGCACGGCTGGTCGACGGCATGTTGCGGCTCGGCCACCAGGTGCAACTGGTGCGTCCGCGCCAGGGCGCCGACGACCATCCGGGCAGTACCGGCGGCTTCGAGGAGGTGCTCTCCCGCGGCCTGCCGATTCCGCGCTACAACCACCTCAAGCTCGGCATGCCGGCGCGCAGCGCCCTGCAGCGGCGCTGGTTCGTGCAGCGCCCGGACGTCGTCCAGGTAGTCACCGAGGGGCCGCTGGGGTGGTCTGCCGTGGCCGCGGCGCGCAAGCTGCGCCTGCCAGTGATCACCGAGTTCCACACCAACTTCCACACCTACAGCAGCTACTACGGCGTCGGCTGGCTGAAGCAGCCGGTGGAGGCCTGGCTGCGCCGCTTCCACAACAAGGGCGACATCTGCCTGGCGCCGACTGCGGAGCTGGCCGAGCAGTTGCGTCGCCGCGGCGTGCGCCGGGTCGGCGTGGTGGCTCGCGGCGTAGATACGGTGCTGTTCAATCCGGCGCGGCGCAGCGCCGCGCTGCGCGCGCAATGGGGGGTGAGCGACGATACCGTGGTGGTGGCGGTGGTCGGGCGGATTGCTCCGGAGAAGAATCTGGTCCTTGCCCAGCGTGCCTTCGCGGCGCTGCAGGAGCGCGGCGTGGATGCGCGCCTGCTGTTCGTCGGCGACGGCCCCGCGCGCGCAGCCCTGCAGGCCGCCAGCCCCGAGCACCTGTATGCCGGCATGCGCAGTGGCGAAGACCTCGCCGCGCACTATGCGTCCGCCGACCTGTTCCTCTTCCCCAGTCTCACCGAGACTTTCGGCAACGTCACCACCGAGGCGCTGGCCAGCGGCCTGCCGGTGGTCGGCTTCCGCTACGCGGCGGCCGCCGAGCGGGTGCGCAACGGCGACAACGGCTGGTTGGTGGAGTGCGGCGACGACGTGGCGTTCATCGACGCCGCCTGCCGGCTGGCGAGCGATCACGCCCTGCGCCGCACCCTCGCCGCCAATGCCAGCGCCAGCGTCGCCAATGCCGACTGGCAGGCGGTGGTCGGCGCGCTGGAGGCGGTGATGCACGAACTGGTGCGTACCCACGAACTGCGCAGCAGCG
This sequence comes from Pseudothauera lacus, assembly GCF_003034845.1. Taxonomy (GTDB): domain Bacteria; phylum Pseudomonadota; class Gammaproteobacteria; order Burkholderiales; family Rhodocyclaceae; genus Pseudothauera; species Pseudothauera lacus. Next base: position 12,321 of record NZ_PZKC01000011.1, read on the forward strand.
CCGAGACCGCACTCGGCAGTACCTGAACGCCGCAGCGCGCGGGACGGCCGAATCCGCGATAATGGCGGTTTGCCAACCGTCAACGGCCACTTCCAATGAGCATCCTCGTCTGCGGTTCCATCGCCTACGACACCATCATGGTGTTCAACGATCGCTTCAAGAACCACATCCTTCCTGAGCAGATCCACATCCTCAACGTCGCCTTCCTGGTGCCCGACATGCGCCGCGAGTTCGGCGGTTGTGCCGGCAACATTGCCTACAACCTCAGGCTGCTCGGTGGCGAGGCGCTGATCATGGCCACCGTCGGCGACGATGCCGATCCCTACCGCTACCGCCTCGAACGCCTCGGACTGAGCCAGGCGCACGTTCGCCATGTGCCGGAGACCTTCACCGCGCAGGCTTTCATCACCACCGACGTGGACGACAACCAGATCACCGCCTTTCACCCCGGGGCGATGAGCTACTCCCACCTCAATCGCGTGCAGGATGCCGCCGGCGTCAGGCTCGGCATCGTCGCTCCCGACGGCCGCGACGGCATGCTCGGCCATGCCGAACAGTTCGCCGAGGCCGGCATCCCCTTCATCTTCGATCCCGGCCAGGGCCTGCCGATGTTCTCCGGCGAGGAACTGCTGCGCTGCCTGAACCTGGCGACCTACTGCGCGGTCAATGACTACGAGGCGCGCATGCTGTGCGAGAGGACCGGACGCAGCATCGAGCAGCTCGCTGCAATGGTCGATGCGCTGGTGGTCACCCGGGGAGCCGAAGGTTCGTTGATCTACAACTCCGGGCGCTGTGTGGAGGTGCCCTGCGTGCGCGCCGACGAGGTGGTGGACCCCACCGGTTGCGGTGACGCCTACCGCGCCGGTCTGCTTTACGGCATCGCCAACGGCTACGACTGGGAGCGTTGCGGTCGACTGGCCGCGGTGATGGGCTCGATCAAGATCGCCCATCGCGGCGGGCAGAACCACGACCCCAGCCGTGCGGACATCGCTGCCCGCTACCGGGCGGCCTTCGGAGAATCACCATGGCAGGAAGACTGAGCATCGATCTGCGCGCCGCCGCCCTGGCCGCGCTTGCTGCGCTCGCCCTCGCCGGCTGCGCCGGCAGCCTTGGCGGCGGCACCTATGAGCGTGGCGAGGCGCGCCGGGCGATGACGGTGCAGTTCGGTACCGTCGAATCGGTGCGCGCGGTGGTGCTCGAAGGCTCACGCTCGCAGATCGGCACCGTCGCCGGTGCGGCGGTCGGCGGCATCGCCGGCTCCGGTGTCGGCAGCGGCCGCGGCGCGGCCGCTGCAGCGGTACTCGGCGCCGTGGTCGGCGGCGTGGTCGGTGCCGCGGTGGAGGAGGGCGTGACCCGCCGCCAGGGCGTGGAGATCACCGTACATCTGGATGCAGGGCAGTATCTTGCGGTGATCCAGGAGGACGAGGGCGAGAACTTCCGCCCCGGCGAGCGTGTGCGCCTGCTGCGCGATGGCGGCACCACCCGGGTGACGCGCTGAGTCCATCCCGAGGGGGCGCCCGCCGCGCTGCGCGTGGGGGCGCGCCGTCGGTGTCAGCCGAACAGCACCAGCGCCCACATTGCGGCAAGGTTGAAGAGGCTCAGCAGCACCGCCGCGCTGCCGATGTCCTTGGCGCGCTTGGCAAGCTGGTGGCGTTCCAGCGAGACGCGGTCGACGGTGGCCTCGACGGCGGAATTGAGCAGTTCGACGATCAGCACCAGCATCGTGCTGCCGATCAGCAGCGCGCGCTCCATGGCGGTATCGCCGACGACGAGGGCGAGCGGGATGAGCACGGCGGCGAGCAGGCATTCCTGGCGGAAGGCGTCCTCGTGGCGGAATGCAGCGCGCAGGCCCGACAGTGAGTAGCCGAAGGCGTTGATGACGCGGACCAGCCCGGTCTTGCCCTTGAAGGGGCTTTCCTGGGGCTTGTCCTGTTGTGGAGCTTGCATGCGGGGTTCCTGCCGGGTAACCGGTTTGTTCAGGGATAGAAGAGGTACAGCCGGTAGCCCGCCGCCTCGCTGTCGGCGGCGCGGAACTCGAGGCGCACCACCTGCTCGCGTCCGGCCGGAAAGCCGGCGCGCAGCTTGGCGGTTTCGGCGTGTGCCCATTCATAGGGGTCAAGCACGCGGCGCACCAGCGGGCGGTCGCGCTCGTCGGTGAGGGTGAGTTCGAGTTGCGGCCAGTCCTGCGGGTAGGGCGCGGTGTTGCGCACGCTGGCGTGGAGGATGAAGTGTCCCGGGCGGTCGGGGACCGACTGCAGGTCGGAGGTGGCGATGACGATGGTGGCGATGTCACGCGGCAGCGGCAAGGTGCAGCCGAACTGCGCGCAGACCACTTGGTAGAGCGGTCGCGTGGCCGGCACCGCCTTGGTGATGTGCTCGCGGAAGAGGTAGGCCGACTGCACCGCGAGGCTGCCCAGCATCAGCCCCACCGCCAGCGCCCACAGCCCGCGCCGTGCTGCCGAGGGCTCGCTGGCAGGGCCGTAGCGGCGGTCGAGGGTGTCTGGTGCGATGGAGAGGGGCGCCTCGTCGTCGGCGGCGGCCTGTTCCGCAGGCTGGGCTTCTGCATCCGGGTCTGCGGTCTGCTCGTCGGCGCTTTCCTCCGGCCTTGCGTCAAACGGTTCAGGCCCGCCGGGCGGGACGCTGATCTCAGCAGCAGGTTCGGCGTCCGCCGCCGCGAAAGGGTCATCCGGCGGCAGGGTGGGTGGCTCCAGCGGGTGGAGGGCGGGAAACGGCGGCAAGGATGCGCCTGTGGCACTGGCCAGTCCAGGCTCGCGACGGCCGTCGAAGGCGGCCTCTAGCGCCGCGGAGAACACTGCCGGCGGCGGAGTGCCTGTGCTGGTGGGCGGGGCGGCCTGCTCTGCCGGTGTCGGGGCGGAGTCCTCGCCGCCCCCCCGTTCGCCGCCCGTTTTCTGACGTTCGCGCGCTGAGCGCCAGACCTCGGGGATCTCGAAGTCGAGCGCGGCGCTCTCGGTTTCCGTGCTCGCCGGCGCTGGCTGCGCCGGAGCCGGTGCGGCGGCAGGCGCCGCGGGCGTCGGCGTCACCGGCGGCGGAGTGACCGGAGGTGGAGTGACCGGAGGTGGAGTGACCGGAGGTGGAGCAACCGGCGGCGGGGTGACTTGCTGAGCGGCAGGGCGTCCGGCGTCCGGTGCCGGCGCAGCGGCCACCTCAGGCGCGGCGATGAGGTGGTCGAAGGCGTTGAAGGGGTTGAAGCAGTGGCCGCAGCGCACTTCGCCGCGGCGCGCGTCGAGCTGTTCCGACCTGACCCGGAAGACGGTCTGGCAGGCCGGGCAGCGGACGTATTTCATGCCGCCCTGCGCTCGCTCAGCTGCCCTTCAAGCCGCACCCAGCCATCCTCTGTGCCGCCGATGGCGAGCGTGATCCACGGCGCATAGGCGGCGATCACCTGTTCGGCCTGGGTGAGCAGTACACCGGACAGCGCCAGGCGCCCGCCCGGGGCCACGCGTGCGCACAGCAGCGGGGCGAGCACGCACAACGGGTTGGTGAGGATGTTGGCAACGACGATGTCGAAGCGTTTGTCGAGCGCTGCACGCGAGTGCTGCAGGCGCACTTCGACGCCGTTGCGCAGGGCGTTGTCGCGCGCGGCCTCAAGCGCCTTGTCGTCGATGTCCACGCCCAGCACGTCGGCGGCGCCAAGCTTGGCCGCGGCAATGCCGAGAATGCCCGAGCCGCAGCCGTAGTCGAGCACGCTGTCACCGGTGCGCACCGCGTCACACAGCCACTGCAGGCACAGCCGCGTGGTGGGGTGCGAACCGGTGCCGAAGGCCATGCCGGGGTCGAGCTCGATGTTGATGGCGCTGCTGTCGGGGGCGTCGTGCCAGGAAGGCACGATCCACATGCGGTCGGTGATGTGGATGGGTTCGAACTGGCTCTGGGTGAGCTGCACCCAGTTCTGCTCGGCCACTTCGGCCACCGTGAACGGTGGCACTGCGGCAAAGCCGGCGTCGCGTGCGGCCTGGGCGAGGGCGACGGTGAGTTCGGCGCTGGCATCGAAGAGGGCGATCACCCGGCTATGTGCCCACAGCGCGGTGGGGTGGTGGCCGGGCTCGCCGAACTGCGGCGTTTCCGCTGCGGTGCCGGCGTCGGCGTCCTCGATGCCGACCGACAGCGCGCCGGCCTCCATGAGGGCGTCGGAGAGCGCTTCGGCCTTGTCGGCCTCGGCCTGGAGGGTGACGGAAATCCACATGCCGGTGCGGGCGCCTCAGTCCTTCTTGACTTCGCTGCGGTCGGCGAGCTTCTGCTCCAGGTAGTGGATGCTGGTGCCGCCTTCGACGAAGCGGGCATCGAGCATCAGTTCCTGGTGCAGCGGCACGTTGGTCTTGATCCCGGAAACAGCCATCTCCGACAGCGCGATGCGCATGCGGCGGATTGCCTGCTCGCGGGTGTCGCCGTAGGCGATCAGCTTGCCGATCATGGAGTCGTAATGTGACGGCACCGTGTAGCCGTTGTAGACATGCGAATCGACGCGGATGCCAGGGCCGCCGGGGGTGTGCCAGTTGGTGATGCGCCCCGGCGAGGGCGTGAACTTGAACGGATCCTCGGCGTTGATGCGGCATTCGATGGCATGGCCGCGGAAGGCAATGTCGCGCTGCTTGAACCACAGCTTCTCGCCATCGGCGATGCGGATCTGTGCCTGAACGATGTCGATGCCGGTGATCAGCTCGGAAACCGGGTGTTCGACCTGCACGCGGGTGTTCATCTCGATGAAGAAGAACTCGCCGTTCTCGTACAGGAACTCGAAGGTGCCGGCGCCGCGGTAGCCGATCTTGCGGCAGGCTTCGGCGCAGCGTTCGCCGATGCGGGCGATCAGCCGGCGCTCGATGCCGGGCGCCGGTGCTTCCTCGATGACCTTCTGGTGGCGGCGCTGCATCGAGCAGTCGCGCTCGCCCAGATAAACGGCATTGCCGTGCTGGTCGGCGAGCACCTGGATCTCGACGTGGCGCGGGTTCTCCAGGTAGCGTTCCATGTACACCACGGGGTTGCCGAAGGCCGCGCCGGCCTCCGCCCGCGTGGTGGTGACGGCGTTGAGCAGCGCCGCTTCGGTATGTACCACGCGCATGCCACGGCCGCCGCCGCCGCCGGCGGCCTTGATGATCACCGGGTAGCCGACGGCGCGGGCGATCTTGACGATCTCCTTGGGGTCGTCGGGCAGCGCGCCCTCGGAACCGGGTACGCAGGGTACGCCGGCGGCCTTCATGGCGTCCTTCGCGGAGACCTTGTCGCCCATCAGGCGGATGGTATCGGGGCGCGGGCCGATGAAGACGAAGCCTGACTGTTCTGCGCGTTCGGCAAAGTCGGCATTCTCGGAGAGGAAGCCGTAGCCGGGGTGGATGGCCTCGGCGTCGGTGACCTCGGCGGCGGAGATGATTGCCGGCACGTTGAGATAGCTCATTCCGGAGGGTGCCGGGCCGATGCACACGGACTCGTCGGCGAGCTTGACGTACTTCGCCTCGGTGTCGGCCTCGGAGTGCACTGCAACCGTGCGGATGCCGAGTTCGCGGCAGGCACGCAGCACCCGCAGGGCGATTTCACCGCGGTTGGCGATCAGGATCTTCTCAAACATGGGTGCCCCCCGCGCTGAAACCGCCCTCGTGGCCTGCGGCCACGGAGCAATTTGGCTGCGCCGCTGCGCCGCCTGCCGGCGGCTGGTCACCGCGGTTGGCGATCAGGATCTTCTCAAACATGGGTGCCCTCCGCGCTGAAACCGCCCTCGTGGCCTGCGGCCACGGAGCAATTTGACTGCGCCGCTGCGCCGCCTGCCGGCGGCTGGTTACCGCGGTTGGCGATCAGGATTTTCTCGAACATGATGCGCTCAGCCGATGATGAACAGCGGCTGGCCGTATTCGACCGGCTCACCGTTGTCGACCAGGATGGCCTTGATGACGCCGCTGGCGTCGGCCTCGATCTCGTTCATCAGCTTCATCGCTTCGATGATGCACAGGGGATCGCCTTCCGACACCGACTGGCCGACGTCCACGAAGACCTTGGCGCCCGGGGCGGAGGAGCGGTAGAAGGTGCCGACCATCGGCGACTTGACGACGTGGCCGGGCGGCAGGGCGTCGGCGGCGGGCGCTTCCGGCGCTGCGGCGGGCGCTGCCGGGGCGGCGTGCATCGGTGCGGGCATGTGGGTGACGTAGCTGCCCTGCGGCGGTGCCGACAGGTGCTTGGCGATGCGGACCTTCTCTTCGCCTTCGGTGACCTCCAGTTCGGAAATGCCCGATTCCTGGACGAGGTCGATGAGTTTCTTCAGCTTGCGCAGATCCATGCTGTTCTCCGGACTGGATGCGGCCCGCGACGGGGCCGTCGTGTGTTGTTCAGTGCTGTGCATCCCGCACGAGCGGGAGGGCGAACTCGAGGGCGGCCAGGTAACCCTGGGCGCCGAGCCCGCAGATGACACCTGCGGCGCGATCCGAAAAATAGGAGTGGTGCCGGAACGGCTCGCGCGCGTGGATGTTGGACAGATGCACCTCGACGTAGGGGATGTTCACCGCCGCCAGGGCGTCGCGCAGGGCGACGCTGGTGTGGGTGTAGCCCGCCGGGTTGATGATGATGAAGCCGACGCCTTCGGTGGCGGCGGCCTGGACGCGATCGATGAGCTGGCCCTCGTGGTTGCTCTGGAAGGATTCCACCACCACGCCCTCGGCGCGCGCGCGGGCTTCCATGGCGACATGGATGTCCGCCAGCGTGGTGCGCCCATAGACTTCGGGTTCGCGAGTGCCGAGGAGATTGAGATTGGGGCCGTGAAGAACCAGGATGCGGGCCGCCGGAGGAGGCGGGGTGTGGTTCTTCTGGGTGCGTTTTGAGCGCGTCATGGCTGCAAGTTTGCCGCAAATCGCCGCATTTTGTCCACTGCGGCGGGTTCTTCGGGGACGCTTTCAGCTGGCTTGCACGGGCAGCAGTGCGCGAATTCTGCCTTCGAGTTCGTCAGCTTTCAAGGTGCCCAGCTTGATGTAGGCGATCTTGCCCCCCGGCGCGAGGATGACGGTGAAGGGCAGGGCCTGTGCGGCGTTGCCGAAACTGGCGGCCAGTTGCAGGGTGGCGGTGTCGCCGATCAGCAGGGGGTAGGGCACCGCATGCTGGGCCTGGAAGGCCGCAACAGCGTCGGCACGGTCGATGGAAAGGCCGACGAACTGCACCGCAGCGTCACTCATGCGCTGGCTGACGGCGGCGAAGTCGGGGATTTCCTTGCGGCAGGGCGGGCACCAGGTGGCCCAGAAGTTGACCACCAGCACCTTGTCCTGCCACTGCGCCAGCGCCTGCGGCGTGCCGTCGAGATCGGGCAGGGTGAGCGCCATCAGGCTGGCGCCGGCTTCGGGGGCAACCGCTGGCGCGCTCATCTCGGCTGCCGGGGCAGGGGTGTCGCGGCTCCAGTAACCGGCGGCTGCGGCTGTCGCGGCAACCACAGTAACGAGGGCAAGTTGTGCTGCTTGCTTCATTCTTTTTCTTCCATGTTGCGGCCATCTGCGGCGATCAGTGCTTCGACCTGCGCCGTGCGTGCGCGTTCGTGGGCCTTGCGGGCGACGCGCTGCTGGCCATCCGGATAGATCGCCAGACGCACCGGGATGTCGTCCCAGTCGAAGCTGAGCACCGTTTCCGGCGGATTGGCGCCGGGATGGCGTGGTTTGCGGTGTTCGTAGGCGACGTTTTCGTTGAGGAAATAGATCTCCACTTCCTTGGCGCTTTCGGGGAACAGGTCGATCTCGATCTCGGCATAGCGCCCCGCGGTGCCGTCGAGCACGGCGCCGGTCAGATAGGGGCGGAAAGCCTCCAGTTCGCGCATGATCTCCACCGCCGCGCAGCGCATCTCGTGCACCCGGGCGTCGTGTTCGTCGTCCTGGAACAGGGCCTGCCAGGCGCGCAGCTCGGTTTCGACCTCTTCGTTGGTGGGCAGGGCGTCGCCAACCCCGGCGCCGAGCTGGCGGGCAGCCTTGCGCTTGGCGAAGAGGTAGTCGCGGATGCCATCCTCGGCCATCATGCGCGCCGCCAGGGCGGCGATTTCGCGCCGCAGGGTGGCGCTGCGCGGTGGGCTTGCGTGAGAGGCCATGGGCAGGGAAGGGCGCGGTCGCCTTCGGGTAGAATCGCGCCCATTGTACACGGGCCGGTTGCGCAGGCATGACGGCCTCAACGGAGTTTCCATGCACATCCACATTCTCGGCATCTGCGGCACCTTCATGGGCGGCGTGGCGCTGCTCGCGCGAGCCGCCGGACATGTCGTGACCGGCTGCGACGCCAACGTCTATCCGCCGATGAGCACCCAGCTCGAAGAGCAGGGCATCCGCCTCGTCGAGGGCTACGACCCCGCCCAGCTCGACCTGGCGGCCGACGTCTACGTCGTCGGCAACGCCATCTCGCGCGGCAATCCCCTGCTCGAAGCCATCCTCGATCGCGGCCTGCCCTACGTCTCGGGGCCGCAGTGGCTGGCCGAACACGTGCTGGCCGGGCGCTGGGTGCTGGCCGTGGCCGGCACCCACGGCAAGACCACAACCACCGCGCTGCTGGCCTGGATGCTTGAGGATGCCGGGCTCAATCCTGGCTTCCTGGTCGGCGGCGTGCCGCAGAACTTCGGCGTGTCGGCGCGCCTCACCGAGTCACCCTTCTTCGTCATCGAGGCGGACGAGTACGACACCGCCTTCTGCGACAAGCGGTCGAAGTTCGTCCATTACCGCCCGCGAACCGCCATCCTCAATAATCTTGAGTTCGATCACGCAGACATATTCGCCGATCTGGCGGCGATCGAGACGCAGTTTCATCATCTTGTGCGCATCATGCCGGGCGCCGGGCGCATCGTCGCCAATGCCGCCGAGCCCGCGCTGGCGCGGGTGCTGGCGCGCGGCTGCTGGTCGGAACTGGAATGGTTCGACAGCGCCGCGGGGTGGTCCGCCAGTGAGGGCGAGGATGCCGCGCAGGCGGTGTTCTGCCTGCAGGGGCGTGAGCTTGGTCGTGCGCAGATGCCGCTGGCCGGCCGCCACAACCGCAGCAACGCACTGGCCGCCATTGCCGCCGCCCGCCATGTCGGCGTACCGCCGGAGCAGGCCATTGCCAGCCTGAACCGCTTTGCCGGCATCAAGCGCCGCCTGGAGGTGCGTGGCGTGATCGAGGGCGTCACCGTGTACGACGACTTCGCCCATCACCCCACCGCCATCGCCCTGACCATCGAGGGCCTGCGCCGCCGCCAGCCCGCGGGGCGCATCCTTGCGGTGCTGGAGCCGCGCTCCAATACCATGAAACTGGGGGTCATGAAGGCGCAACTGCCCGCCAGTCTCGCCCACGCCGACCAGGTCTATTGCTACGGCAAGGGCCTGGACTGGGACGTTGGCGCAGCCCTCGCCCCGCTGGGCGAGCGCGCAGCCTGCTTCGACGATCTCGACGCCCTGGTCGCCGCCGCCAGCGCAGCGGCGCAGGCAGGCGATCACCTGCTGGTGATGAGCAATGGCGGTTTCGGCGGTGTGCACGGCAAACTGCTCGACGCCCTGGCGCGGCGCGCGGCACCGAACTGACGCAGGTTTCAGCGCATCGTGGCGGTGTCGGCTACGGCGAGGCCATCAACCCAGTCGTCCACCAACTGGCGCACTTCATCCGGCCGCTCGGTAAGCGGCCAGTGCTGGCAGTCGATGTCGCGCACCTGCGCGCCCGCGCTGCGCAAGGCGGCGGCCATGCGGGCGCCGTCGGCAAAGGTGGCGGCGCGCGAGAGCAGGGCCAGCATGGGGATGCCGGTAGGCAACGGCGGCGAGCGGAACATCTCTACCAGATCCTGCAGATACACCGCTAGCGGTACATGGCGGAGATCGGCACGGGCCGAACTGTAGCGGCGGATGAAGGCTGCGGTGTCCTGCTGGCTGAGCAGCGCATGACGCGCCATCTCGTCGAGCGCGTGCAGATCCAGCGGCGGCAACGCGCCGCGGTGAACGCCCATGGCGTTGAGGGCGCGCACGACGCGGGCGGCGACGCCGATCAGCGGCGCCGTGCCGCCCAGCAGGCGCCAGCGCCCGCGCAGGGCGGCGCGGAACACCGGATCGATCAGCACCAGCGCCGCGCACATGGCCGTGTGGCGGGCGGCGAAGCGCAGGGCCACCTGCGCCCCCATGCTGTGGCCAAGGACGATGGCGCGGCGATGGCCAAGGTGGGCCAGCACCGCGCTCAGATCCGCACACCAGCGTTCGGTGTCGATCGCCGAGCGTGTCAGCGCTTCGCCATGACCGCGCAGATCGACGGCAATCAGATCGTGCGTCTGCGCCAGCGCACTGGCGCACATGAACTCCCGCCAGCGCGTGCGGTTGCTCGCCAGGCCGTGCACCATCAGCAGCGCCGGAAGCCCCTGCGGCTGCGCCGCCCGCACTACGGCGCAGGCGATGCGGCCATGGTCGTGATGAAAGTGGAGCGCTTGCAGATCTGGCATGGGGCGTCTCGCGCGGGTGGGGCCAATCAGTGCCTATTAACCCGGCAATCAAATACCGTTCGGGCCTGTCGAAGCCCAGTCGGCACGAACGCCCTTCGACAAGGCTCTCCTGAGCGTAGCCGAAGGGCTCAGGGCGAACGGAATAGCGTATTTCGTTGCCGGGTTAATAAGCGGACCGGTGTGGGACAGGTCGCTGCGGTTGCGGTTCTGCTCCCGAGCGCGCATTCCGCGTGCGCCGTTACACCGCTTCCCGGAACATCGACGTCGACAACCCGCCATGCCGCTGCTTTGCTCACACTGGCACGTCACTAGGAGGTCGAGGCGCCGTCGTGGTGCGCTGCATGGACTGAGCGGCGCCGAAGGCGTAGCTGACACTACGTCGAGGCGGCGTGAGGGAGTACGGCGTGCCACGGCGAGTGCATCGGCACCCGTAGCAGGGATGGTGTGAGAAATGCGGGCTGGAACACCAAGCATGGCAAAGCGCAGGCCGCAGGGCAAATAGGCATGCAGTCGCCCTGCGTGGGGTTTCCCTGGTCGCTGGCTTAAGCAGCTTGTAGATTGCCCCGGAGCTAAATAACGGCTCCCCCGGTTTGCAGACGCAGGCTGCCCGGCCGGTTGCCGATAGAGGCGGTCTTTCCAACGTCCGCCCTGCGGACGCGACTGCGGCTGGGGGGTGACTGTTGCGGCCAGGTGGCTGTGTCAGGCTGCGGAAAGTGCTTGGATCAGGTGCGGGTTGATGAAGAGCTTCTCCCGTCCGGCCTTCATCTCGCTGATCGGACGTGTCGACGGATTCGACATGATATCGTGTCGTGTCGAAAAACAGCCATATTCTCTACAAGTCAGGCTCGGTTGAGCGGTGTCCAGGGGGAGTGAGGTGGAGAGGTTGGAACGAGCAGTAGAGGCGGGAATGCACCGATTGCGGGGTGTGCCAGGGTCGCAGATTGCGGCGGGATTTGCTCGCCTCGGACTTTGACCCGCTTGCTGACGGGGCGCCAGAAAAAACAACGGCTGCCCGGTCGTACCGGTGCAGCCGTTTCTGCCTCAGGATTCAAGGTGGTGTCTGGTGGGCCCTGCGGGACTCGAACCCGCAACCAAAGGATTATGAGTTCGTCGCCAACGTGCCATGCCTAGGAAAATCAAGCATAGGGGAGCGTAAGCTACAGAACAAAAAAGTAAGCCGAGACAGTAGTTTAGCGCAGCTTGAAGAAGGTGGGAAAAACTAAGCCCTGTGCCGCTGGAGTACCGCCATCCGAGGCGATCTTGAACCCATAGGCAGTCACGGCGACGGCTCCCACGGATTGACGATGGTCACTCCCGTCGGCTTGAAATCGGCCACGTTACGCGTTACCACGGTCATGCCGTGCACCAGCGCCGTAGCCGCGATGAGCGCATCACGGTCGCCGCGCTTGTCTGGTACATGCAGCCGAGCGCAGCGCTGCGCCACAGCGGTATCGATCGGCAGTGTGCGCCCGGAGAACTCGGGTAATACGTGCTGCTCCAGCCATGAGCGCAGCATGGCCCCTTGGGTAGCGTCCTTGCGTTCAATCGACTGAACGCCAAGCTCCAACTCCATGATGGTGATGGCCGATACGAAGAGGTCGGCGGCATCGACGCTTTCCGTCCATGCCGTCACATTCCCATCAGCCTTGCCAAGCCGTACCTTGCGCAACTCGGACAGCACGTTGGTATCGAGTACATACATCATGAGAGGTCAGCCGGCCGGGCTCCAATGGTCACGCGCGGTGGCTCAAACTCGATGTCCGCAACATCCGGCATCGCCAGCGCGTCGGCAATGTTGCGCCGCTGCTTCGTCAACCGTTGATAGTCATCGAAGCTCAACAGCACGTGAGCAGGTTTACCGCGATCCGTGATGAACACCGGGCCGCTCTTGGTGGCCTTCTTCGCTCGTGTCACGTCCTGGTTCAACTCTCGACTAGATAGGGTCGTGATGGCCATAGAGCACCTCCAACATCAGCAATTGTAGGTACGTTACTACAAATCTGATTGAGAGGCAAGTGCTGATCAAGGCGAGGGGGCGGGAGCTGCCAGTCTGACGTATCTCCCCGTCACTATCTATGCCGCTTCACGTGGTGAACGGGGTAGTGTTTTTAACCGGCGCCCTGTCGTGGTCGAGTCCTGCCGCCAATAAAACAACGGCTGCCCGGTCGTACCGGTGCAGCCGTTTCTGCCTCAGGATTCAAGGTGGTGTCTGGTGGGCCCTGCGGGACTCGAACCCGCAACCAAAGGATTATGAGTCCTCTGCTCTAACCGATTGAGCTAAAGGCCCGCGCGCCCGCCGGGGCGGGCGCGGGAAGGGCTTCAGGCGTCGCTGTCGAGGAAGCTGCGCAGGCGCTCGGAGCGGCTCGGGTGGCGCAGCTTGCGCAGGGCCTTGGCTTCGATCTGGCGGATGCGCTCGCGGGTGACGTCGAACTGTTTGCCGACCTCTTCCAGGGTGTGGTCGGTGTTCATCTCGATGCCGAAGCGCATGCGCAGCACCTTGGCTTCGCGCGGGGTGAGCGAGTCGAGTACTTCGCCGGTGGCGTCGCGCAGGCTGGAGTACATCGCCGCTTCGGCCGGGGCCAGGGTGGCGGTGTCCTCGATGAAGTCGCCGAGGTGGGAGTCGTCGTCGTCGCCGATGGGGGTTTCCATGGAGATCGGTTCCTTGGAGATCTTCATGATCTTGCGGATCTTCTCCTCGGGCATCTCCATCTTTTCCGCCAGCGTTGCGGGGTCGGGCTCCTGGCCGGTCTCCTGCAGGATCTGCCGGCTGATGCGGTTCATCTTGTTGATGGTCTCGATCATGTGCACCGGGATGCGGATGGTGCGTGCCTGGTCGGCGATCGAGCGCGTGATGGCCTGGCGGATCCACCACGTGGCGTAGGTGGAGAATTTGTAGCCGCGGCGGTATTCGAACTTGTCCACGGCCTTCATCAGGCCGATGTTGCCTTCCTGGATGAGGTCGAGGAACTGCAGGCCGCGGTTGGTGTACTTCTTGGCGATGGAGATCACCAGGCGGAGGTTGGCCTCGGTCATCTCGCGCTTGGCGCGGCGCATCTTGGCTTCGCCGGTGGACATCTGGCGGTTGATGTCCTTGAGCTCCTTGAGCGGGATGCCGATGCGGTCCTGCAGGTCGATGAGCTTCTGTTGCTCTTCGAGCACCGCGGGGTGGATGCGCATCAGGCCTTCGGCGTAGTTCTTGCCCGCGGCGATCTCGTCCTTCAGCCAGTCGAGGTCGGTTTCGCGCCCCGGGAAGACCTTGATGAAGTGGGTGCGCGGCATGCCGGCGCGGTCCACGCACAGTTGCAGGATGTGGCGCTCGTGGCCGCGCACCTGCTCGACCATGTGGCGCACGGAGTCGCACAGCTTCTCGATGGACTTGGCGGTGAAGCGGATGTTGAGCAGTTCGTCGGAGATCTGCTGCTGCAGCTTGAGGTAGGCCTTGTCCTGCGAGCCCTTCTTGCCGAGCGCGGTCATCTTCTTCTGATGCAGCGCACGGATGGTCTCGAAGCGCACCAGGCCGTCGGTCTTGAGCTTCAGCAGGGAGGCGGCGTTGGCGCTTTCGCCACCATCGTCGCCGCTGTCATCGTCGTCATCGCCGTCGCCGTCGCCGTCGCTGTCGCTGTCGCTGTCGCCGTCGTCGCCGTCGTCGGTGGCTTCGGCGCCGCGCGGCTCCTCGTCGCCGGTGTTGGGGTCGAGCAGGCCGTCGATGAGTTCGTCGATGCGCATCTCGTCGGCAATGACCTTGTCCACCAGTTCGAGCATCTCGCCGATGGTGGTGGGGCAGGCGGAGATGGCCAGCACCATGTGCTTGAGGCCGTCTTCGATGCGCTTGGCGATCTCGATCTCGCCCTCGCGGGTGAGCAGTTCGACAGTGCCCATCTCGCGCATGTACATGCGCACGGGATCGGTAGTGCGGCCGAACTCGGAGTCGACCGAGGACAGCGCCTGTTCGGCTTCCTCTTCGGCTTCGTCGGCGTCAACGGTGCCGGGGACGTTGTCGGACATCAGCAGGTCTTCGGCGGCGGGTGCCTCGTCGAAGACCTGGATGTTCATGTTGTTGAAGGTCGCGATGATGCCTTCGATCTGCTCGGCATCGGCGACGTCATCGGGCAGGTGGTCGCTGATTTCCGCGTAGGTGAGATAGCCACGCTCCTTGCCCAGGGTGATCAGGGTCTTCAGGCGGGTACGGCGGACTTCGGCGTCCAGCGGCGATACCTGCGGGCTTTCGATCACCTGTGCGGCCTTGCCGGCTTTGGCGGATCGACCCTTGGGGCTGTTCTTGCGCGCATCCGTGGTCTTTTCGCGGGCCATAGCGCTCCTCGGTTCTGGGGGCAGAATGATTGGGTAAACAGGGAATTATACTAAAGTTCGGCAACTTTGCCGATGGCTGTGAGCTTGCGCTTCTCCAGAAGGAGTTCCGACAGGCGATGGCGGTCGGCGCTTTCCAGCCCGCCATTGCCCGCCAGGGCGGTGAGACGGGCGATTTCGGCGTCGATGGCGTTGGCCTGCAGCTTGCGCAGGGTGTCCTCGAAAAGGACTTCGACGACGGCTTCGTCGAACTCGGTGTCGACCAGCTCGCCGGCGACGCGGGCCAGCGTGGCGCCGTGGTCACTGTCGCGGAAGCGTTCGACAAGGGCGCCGAGTCCGCCCGTCGGGCACAGGTCGCCGACGCTGATGGCGTCGATGATGGCGATCAGGGCGAGACCCTCGGCGGAGTCCGCGGGGATCAGGTCCACTGGCAGGCGTGCCGCCCAGGCGGGGTGCTGGAGGATCAGGCGCAGCAGGGTGTCGATGGTGGAGGGTGGTTTGCGGCGCTGGCGGGCGGCCGCCGGCTGCCGCCGCGGTGTGCTGCCGGGGCGGGCCTCGAAGGGGGCGCTGTCACGCGGGGGGAAGCGTTGCGCGGCGGGGGCGTCGAGGCCAAAGGCGGTTTCCACTTCCTGTTGGGTGAGCGCGCTCTCTTCGGCGATGCGCTTGATCAGTTGCAGGCGCAGCAGCGGCGCGCCGACGCGGGTGACCAGCGGGCGGGCCTGGTGTACGAAGGCGGCGCGGCCTTCGGCGCTGTCCATGTCGCACTGTTCGCGCAGGCTGCGCACCAGGAAGGCGGCCAGCGGGGTGGCGTTGCGGGCGGCGTGAAGGAAGGCGTCGGCACCTTCGGCGCGCACGAAGGAGTCGGGGTCGTGCTGTTCGGGTAGGAACAGGAAGGCCAGCGTGGCGTCGTCGCGCAGGGCCTCGAGGGCGTTCTCGAGGGCGCGCCAGGCGGCCTTGCGGCCGGCGGCGTCGCCGTCGAAGCAGAACACGATGCGGTTGGTCTGGCGCAGCAGGGTGTTGATGTGATGCGGCGTGGTGGCGGTGCCGAGGGCGGCGACGGCATTGTGGATGCCGTACTGGGCGAGGGCGACGACGTCCATGTAGCCTTCCGCGACCAGCGCGAAGCCGCTGTCGCGGATCGGTTTCTGCGCCAGAAAGAGGCCGTAGAGCTCGCGCCCCTTCTCGAACAGCGGTGTTTCCGGGGAGTTGAGGTACTTCGGTTCGCCGCTGTCGAGCACACGGCCGCCGAAGGCGATGATGCGTCCGCGGCGGTCGTGGATGGGGAAGATGATGCGGCCGCGGAAGCGGTCGTAGCGCCGCCCCTGGTCGTTGTCGATGACCAGCCCGGCGTCGAGCAGGTTGCGCGCGCTGTATTCGGGGAAGACCTTCTGCAGCGCCTGCCATTCGTCGGGGGCGTAGCCGATGCCGAAGCGCGCGGCGATCTCGCCGGAGACGCCGCGGCGCTTGAGGTAGTCGATGGCGCTGCGGCTGTGGCGCAGTTGTTCGCGGTAGAAGGTGGCGGCGGTGTTCATTGCGGCCACCAGGGGGGCGTGGGTGTCTTCGTTGCGGGCGGAGAACTTGCCGTCGTCGGGGACCTGGACGCCGGCCATTGCCGCCAGTTCCTTGACGGCGTCGATGAAGCCGAGGCCGCTGTACTCCATCAGGAAGCCGATGGCGCTGCCGTGCACGCCGCAGCCGAAGCAGTGGTAGAACTGCTTGCTCGGGCTGACCGAAAAGGATGCCGACTTCTCGCCGTGGAAGGGGCAGCAGGCAAAGTAGTTGGCGCCGCTCTTCTTCAGCGGCAGGTAGCGTTCGATGACGTCGACGATGTCGACGCGGGCGAGCAGGTCCTGGATGAAGGACTGGGGGATCATCGGCGCTGGCTGGCCAGGCGCGCGCGGCGCAGGGTGTTCAGGTGGACAGGCGGGTGCGCAGGCGGCGAGAGACCTCGGCCATGTCGGCGCGTCCGGCGAGGCGGGGCTTCAGTACGGCCATTGCCTTGCCCATTGCGGCCAGACCCTCGGCGCCGCTGGCGGCGAGGGCTGCATCGATTTCGGCGTCGATCTCGGCGTCGCCCAGCTGTGCCGGGAGATAGGCCGACAGCACCTCGATCTCGAAGCGTTCGGCTGCGGCGAGCTCGGCGCGCGCGGCGCGGTCGTACTGCTCGGCGGCGTCGCGGCGCTGCTTCACCAGCTTGTCCACCACGGTGAGGATGGCCGCGTCGTCCAGCGTACAGCGCTCATCGACCTCGCGTTGCTTGATGGCGGCCATCAGCAGACGGATGGCGGACAGCCGTGCGCTGTCCTTGGCGCGCATGGCGGCCTTCATGTCGTCCTGGATGCGTGCGCTCAGTGACATGCTGTGCTCCGTGGCAGAAATGCAAACACCGCACCTGCGCGGGTTGTGCGCGGTGCGGTGGTGACCGGCCTCGGCCGGGCGTGAATCAGTACAGCTTGGGCGGCAGGGTCTGGCTGCGCAGGCGCTTGTGGTTGCGCTTCACGGCAGCGGCCAGCTTGCGCTTGCGCTCGGCGGTGGGCTTTTCGTAGAACTCGCGCGAACGCAGCTCGGTGAGCACACCGGTCTTCTCGATCGTGCGCTTGAAACGGCGGATCGCGACTTCAAACGGCTCGTTTTCCTTGAGGCGAATACCCGGCATTGCGGACTTCCTTGAAGTGTCTGGTGGACAGAAAGGGCGCGATTATAACCGCACAAGCACGGACAAGCCAAGTCCACGCATGGATAAATGTTCGCTCGCCGGGGGCGCTCAGCGCTCGCCGATGCGGGCGTCGAGGCGGCGGGCCTCTTCGTCGCTGATGTACTCGAACACCCGCACGACCTTGCGCACACCGGCGGTGGTGCGTGCCACCTCGGTGGCGGCGTCGGCTTCGCTACGGGTGACCAGGCCCATCAGGAACACCGTGCCGGCCTCGGTGACCACCTTGACGTGGTGGGCGGAGAAGTTCTGGTCGTCGATGAAGCGGGCCTTCACCTGTGAGGTGGTGACGGCGTCACTGGCGCGCGAGGAAAGCGTGCTCAGGCCGCCGACGACGACTTCACTGATCACCGCGTTGACGTTGGTGATGGCGCGCGCCTCGCGTTCGACCTCGGCGGCGACCTGGGCGCTGGGCACCTGGCCGGTGAGCAGGACGTTGCGGTTGTAGGAGGTCACCGCAACGTTGATGCTGTCGCCGAAGCGCTGCCGCAGGCGGTTGCGGGTGCGCCATTCGATGCCTTCATCCTCGACGTAGGCACCGGAGGTGCGGCGGTCGGCGATCATCACCGCGCCGGCGCCGGCAACGGTCACCGCAGCGGGAAAGCAGCCCTGCAGGGCGGGGATGCTGCCGAGGGCGACGAGGGCGAGGAGGGTCTTGCGGCGGGGCAGGTTGGCGGTGCGGGTCATTCTTCAACTCCCAGGAGCAGACAGTCGATGCCGTCGCACAGGCAGTGCAGGGCCAGCAGGTGAACCTCCTGGATGCGCGCGGTGCGGGCGGCAGGTACGCACAGATGGATGTCGTCGGGGCCAAGAAGTTCGCCGATGCGCCCACCGTCCTTGCCGGTGAGGGCGACAACGCGCATCTCGCGCTCGTGGGCCGCAGCGATGGCGTCGATGACGTTGGGCGAGTTGCCGCTGGTGGAGATCGCCAGCAGGACGTCGCCGGGCTGGCCGAGCGCGCGCACCTGTTTGGAGAAGACCTGCAGGTAGTCGTAGTCGTTGGCGATCGAGGTCAGCGTCGAGCTGTCGGTGGTCAGTGCGATGGCGGCCAGCGGCGGGCGTTCCATCTCGAAGCGGTTCACCAGTTCGGCGGCAAAGTGCTGGGCGTCGGCCGCCGAGCCACCGTTGCCGCAGGCGAGGATCTTGCCGTTGTTGAGCAGGCTCTGGGTCATGGTCTCGATGGCGCCGGCAAGGGGGGCGGCCAGCGCCTCGATGGCGTCGAGCTTGGTCTGCGCGCTGTCGTGGAAATGGCGGGAGATGCGGGCGATGAGGTCCATGAACGGCTCTGCGGAAGTGAGGCTTGCGGGGGCAAAAGTCTAGCATGGCGCGCTTGCGCGCAGTCCGCCGCGGGGTGTTGCCGATGCGTTTGCTTACAGGATTTCACCCTTCGCTGCAGAACGCGCCGCGCAGCCAGTGCACGGCCTCGGCGCGGGTGTCGTCGAGGAGGACGGCGTCGAAGCGGCAGGGCGTGTCGGCGTAGGCACGTCCGGCGCCGGCCAGCCACCAGCGCGCGGCGTGGATGATGCGCTGCTGCTTGCGCGCGGTGATGCTGGCGGCGGCGCCGCCGAAGCGGGCGCTGCCGCGCAGGCGGACCTCGACGAAGACGGTGGTGTCGCGGTCGCGGCCGATGAGGTCGACTTCGCCGTTGCGGCAGCGCACGTTGCGGGCAATGATGCGCACGCCGTGGGCGCTGAGGTGGGCGGCGGCGAGATCCTCGGCGATCTGTCCGCGTGCTTGCGCTGGGGGCGGGGCGCGGTCGACAATCGCTGCTTGGCGAAACTTGGGGGCTGTCTTCATGAATGCTGCAACACCATCGCCTGCCAGGACGCCGTCATTGTACGTGGTGGCGACGCCGCTCGGGAACCTGCAGGATCTGTCGCCGCGCGCCGCGCAAGTGCTCGGCGAGGTCGGCGCGATTGCTGCCGAGGATACCCGCCATACCCAGCGTCTGCTCGATGCGCAGGGGTTGCGCAAGCGCCTCATCGCCGTTCATGAGCACAATGAGCAGGCCGCTGCCGAGCAGGTGCTGGCGGTGCTCGCCGGCGGCGCCTCGGTGGCGCTGGTGAGCGACGCGGGTACGCCGGCGATCTCCGATCCCGGTGCGCGTGCGGTGGCTCGTGTGCGTGCCGCCGGCTATGCGGTGCTGGCGGTGCCCGGCCCATGTGCGGCGGTGGCGGCGCTGTCGGTGGCCGGCTTTCTTCCCGGCGGCTTCCGTTTCGTCGGTTTTTTGCCGCCGCGCGAAGCTGCGCGCCGCGCGCGGCTGGAGATGTTGCGCGAGGATGGCGACAATCTGGTGTTCTACGAGGCGCCTCACCGCGTCGTCGAATGCCTTGCCGATCTTGCTGCGGTGTTCGGCAGCGAGCGCCGGGTGCTGATCGCCCGCGAACTGACCAAGCTGCATGAGCAGAGCGCAGTGCTTGCCCTCGGCGAGGCCGTGGCCTGGCTGGAGGCCGACGCCAACCGCCGGCGCGGCGAGTTCGTGCTGGTGGTCGAGGGCGCGCCCGCCACCGAGCCGATGAACGCCGAGGCGGAGCGCGTGCTTGCCCTGCTGCTAGCCGAACTGCCCCTCAAGAGCGCCGCCCGCCTCGCCGCGGAGATCACCGGCGCGCCGAAGAAGGCTCTCTATGCGCGCGCCCTGGCGCTCAAGGGGGCGTGATCCGTGCCTATAATCGCAGCAGGCATTGCCCGCCTGCCCGGCTGACTACTAACCTCACATCATGCAGACTCTGACGCTCATCCGCCCCGACGACTGGCATCTTCACGTGCGCGACGGCGCCGCCCTGGCGGCCGTGGTGCCGCATACCGCGCGGCGCTTCGGCCGTGCGCTGATCATGCCCAACCTGCGGCCGCCGGTGGTGAGCACGGCGCAGGCGCTGGCCTACCGCGGGCGCATCCTTGCCGCAGTGCCCGAAGGCCTGGACTTCGAGCCGCTGATGAGCCTGTACCTCACCGACAACACTCCGCCCGACGAGATCGATCGCGCCCGCGCCAGCGGCGCGGTGATTGCTGTGAAACTGTATCCGGCAGGCGCGACGACCAATTCGGATGCCGGGGTGACGGCGATCGAGAAGGTTTATGGGGTGCTCGAACGCATGGAGAAGGCCGGCATGGTGCTGTGCGTGCATGGCGAGGCCACCGCGGCGGAGGTCGATGTCTTCGACCGCGAGAAAGTCTTCATCGACCGCGTGCTGGAGCCGGTGACGCGGCGCTTCCCGGGGCTCAAGGTGGTCTTCGAGCACATCACCACCGCCGAGGCCGCAGCCTTCGTCGAGTCCGCCGGCGAGCGCATTGCCGCCACCGTCACCGCGCACCACCTGCTGCTCAACCGCAACGCCATCTTTGCCGGCGGCATCCGTCCGCATCACTATTGCCTGCCGGTGCTCAAGCGTGAGCATCATCGTCAGGCCCTGGTTGCGGCGGTGACTTCGGGCAAGCGCAAGTTCTTCCTCGGCACCGACTCGGCACCGCATGCGCGCGGCGCCAAGGAGGCGGCCTGCGGCTGTGCGGGCTGCTACACCGCGCATGCCGGCATCGAACTCTACGCCGAGGTGTTCGATGCCGCCGGCGCACTGGACCGCCTGGAGGCCTTTGCCAGCCTCAATGGGCCGGCCTTCTATGGCTTGGCGCCGAACGCCGCGACGCTGACCCTGCGGCGCGAGTCCTGGCAGGTGCCGGAGGCTTACGATTACCTGGAGACCGATCCGCTGGTGCCGCTGCGTGCCGGCGAGACGGTGGCCTGGCGGGTGGTGTGAGCCGATCAAGGAGAGAAGCGATGTCCAGAGTGCTGCGCAGTCTTGCCCTCGTTGCCGTGCTGCCGTGGCTGGTGGCGTGCGAGAACAGTGCCACCGCCTACATGGTCGATGGCAATCAGCACGCCCTCATCCTGGTGCGCGAGCAGCCCTACTTCTGGACCGCCGACGTCGAGCAGGCGCTGATCGTCTCGCGCCTGCCGGCCTGCCAGCGCAAGGTCAGGATCCATCCCAGCTCCACCGCGATGGTCGAAGTCGAGGTGTACGCCGCCGGCGACCTGCTGTGGGCGCTGCGCCAGGGGGGGCGCTGGTACCTCGCCAGCACCGAGCGCTGCCTGGTGCAGGACTGGGTCAACGACGGCGGCGCTCCCGGCCCGCTGGTCGGCCACTTCCGCCTCAAGGACGGCAAGCCCGCATTCATCGCGGCCGGGCAGTGAGGGAAGGGCTATAATCCGCCGCGGGAAGTTCGCCAGGCAGTCGCTGCACTCCATCAGGGGTGTGGAGGAAAGTCCGGGCCCCGCAGAGCAGGATGCCGGCTAACGGCCGGGCGCCGTGAGGCGACGGAAAGTGCAACAGAGAGCAGACCGCCGATGGCTGTCCGGGCTTCGCCGCCGCAGGCGGCAAAATCCCCTTCCTAGAAGGGGGTGATGCCGCAGGCGGCAAAGTCCCCTTCCTGAAGAGGAGGGCTTCGCACTTCGGTGCGCAGGGAGGCTGCCGTGCAAACGGCAGTGGCTGGTGCGGCGCATGCCGCGCCAGACGGATCAGGCAAGGGTGAAACGGTGCGCTGGTGTGCGCAGGCACGCCAGTGGTCGGGGCGCAAGCCCCGTCGGGTAAGAGCCCACCGCGGGACTGGTAACAGGACCGGCACGGCAAACCCCATCCGGGGCAAGGCCAAATAGGGGAGCAATGGCGTGGCTCGCGCTGCTCCCGGGTAGGCTGCTAGAGCGCAGTGGCAACGCTGCGCCCAGAGGAATGACTGCCCGGCGTGAAGGGTTTCGGCCTTGCGCGCTCGACAGAACCCGGCTTATCGGCGAACTTCCCCATTTCATGTTCATGCCGCCAGAGCGGCCCGCAAAGGGCTGCCGGTGGGGGCTTCCCCCACCTTGTGCGCGTCCGCGCCACATCCGCCTGTACTTCTCATCCCGTTTCTCATGAAGTTGCGCTATATGCCTTGATTTTTCAAGGTTTATTGTGCAGCGCGATTTCCTTCGTAAGTCATTGTGTCGCAACGGGAAAGCGCTCCGGGCGTCCTTGACCGGGCTGTATCTTTGCTCTAGAGTGGGGAGCAGTGGAGAAAAGTGGGTGAAAGTGTCAAAAGACGCTTCCCCGAAACAGCTCAGGGGGTTCAATGTTCCAGGGTGCGGTTGCGCTCAGTCTCGATGCGAAGGGTCGCCTGGCGATTCCTGCGCGGCATCGTGACGCCCTGGTCCCCGAGGGCGCGCCGCTGGTGATGACCGCGCATCCGCATCAGTGCGTACTGGTGTACCCGCAGGCCGACTGGGAGCCGATCAGCAGAAAGATCGCCGCCATGCCGAACAGCATGGACCGCGCCACGGCGGCGCTGCAGCGCCTGCTCATCGGCCATGCGCAGGCGGAGACGATGGATGCCGCCGGCCGCGTGCTGGTGCCGCCGTCCCTGCGCCAGTGGGCGGCGCTCGACAAGCAGGTGTGGCTGGTCGGAGTGGGGTCGCATTTCGAACTCTGGTCGGATGCCGGCTGGCAGCGCCAGCTGGCCAGTGCGGTCGCCACCTTCGACAGCGCCGAGCTGCCGCAGGGATTCGAGAGCCTGTCCCTGTGAGCGCAGCCGTGCAGCATGTGAGCGTCCTGCTCGAAGAGGCCGTGGAGGCCCTCGCGGTACGTGCCGATGGCGTCTATGTGGACGGCACCTTCGGGCGCGGCGGGCACAGCCGCGCGTTGCTCGCGCGGCTGGGGCCAGGCGGCCGCCTGATCGCCTTCGACCGTGATCCGGCGGCGATCGCCGCCGGTGCCGCGCTCGGCGACCCGCGCTTCACTCTCGTGCATGAACCCTTCAGCGCCCTTGCCGGCGCGCTCGATGCGCTCGGCGTTGCCCGCGTCGATGGCGTGCTGCTCGATCTCGGGGTTTCTTCACCGCAACTCGACGATGCCGCGCGCGGCATGAGTTTTCGCTTCGATGCGCCGCTGGACATGCGCATGGACACCAGCCGCGGGCAGACCGTGGCGCAATGGCTGGCGGACGCGAGCGTCGGCCAAATCACGGAGGTGCTGAGGGATTATGGGGAAGAACGGTTTGCTCATGCGATTGCAAAGGCGATTGCAGCTGCTCGGCCAGGGGGGGCTGTTGCAACCACTGGACAACTTGCCGCGCTCGTGGAAAAGACGGTCCGTACACGCGAGCCGGGTCAGCACCCGGCGACGCGCAGCTTTCAGGCTCTACGGATTTTCATCAATCAGGAGCTCGAAGAGCTGAGTCGTGTGCTCCCCGATGCGGTGGACCGCCTGCGCCCCGGCGGGCGCCTGGCGGTAATCAGCTTCCACTCCCTCGAGGATCGCATCGTCAAGCGTTTCATGCGCGACTGCGCGAAACCCGACGCACTGCCGGCCCGCCTGCCCCTGCGTGCCGACCAGCTGCCGCAGCCGCGGCTGCGCCTGGTGGGCCGTGCGCAGCGCCCAGGTGCTGCGGAGGTCGCCGCCAACCCGCGCGCGCGCAGCGCGGTGATGCGCGTCGCCGAACGCACGGAGGCTGCATGATCCGTGCCGACGCCTTCCTGCTCTCGCTGGTGGTGATCAGCGCGCTCGGCGTGGTCGCCGCCCAGCACCAGTCACGCCAGCTCTTCTCCGAGCTGGAGCGCCAGCAGGCGCGCGCGCGCGCACTGGAGGTGGAGTGGGGGCAGTTGCAGCTTGAGCAGAGCACGCTGGCCGCTCACGTGCGCATCGAACGGCTGGCGCGCGACACCCTGGGGCTGCGCATGCCGCCGCCCGGGCAGATGATCGTCGTGGAGCCGGTGCAATGAAGAAGAAGCCGGTTGCCGTGACCCTCAATCACAACCCGCTGCTCAAGCGCGACCTGCCGGCGTGGCGGGCGCGTATCGTGCTGCTCGGGCTGATGGGTTGCTCGCTGGCGCTGGTGGCGCGGGCGGCCTGGTTGCAAGGCTTCAACAAGGACTTCCTCCAGGCCCAGGGTGAGTCGCGCTATGCGCGCGTGCTTGAGGTGCCGGCCACGCGCGGGCGCATCACCGACCGCAACGGCGACATCCTCGCGGTGAGCACGCCGGTGCGCTCGATCTGGGCGATTCCCGGCGACGCCCGCCTCAGCCCCGCCGATGCGCGCGCGCTTGCCGGATTGTTGGGGATGAACGTCAACGACCTCAACAACCGCCTCGGCAGCGCCCGCGACTTCGTCTATCTGCGCCGCCAGCTTGCCCCTGACGTTGCCCAGCGCATCGCCGACCTGCGCCTGCCGGGCATCCATCAGCAGCAGGAGTATCGCCGCTTCTATCCGGGCGGCGAGATGATGGCGCACATCCTCGGCTTCACCGGAATCGACGACCGTGGCCAGGAGGGCATCGAACTGGCCTTCGACGGCAGCCTCGCCGGCAAGCCGGGGGCCCGCCGGGTGATCCGCGATCGCCGCGGCCAGGTCGTCGAGGACGTCGAATCGATCCGCCCGCCGCGCGACGGCGAGGATCTGGCGCTGTCCATCGACGGCAAGCTCCAGTTCCTTGCCTACAGCGCGCTGCGTGATGCCATGGAGCAGCACAAGGCCAAGGCCGGCGCTGTGGTGGTGCTCGATGCGCGCACCGGCGAAGTGCTGGCGCTGGCCAATGCCCCCACCTTCAACCCCAACAACCGTGCCGCGCTGAGCGGTGCGCAGCTGCGCAACCGGGTGATCACCGACACCTTCGAGCCGGGCTCGACGATGAAGCCCTTCATTGCTGCGCTGGCCATCGAGCAGGGCCGCGTCACCCCGGCCACCGCCATCGACACCCACAACGGGCGCATGGCGCTGGGGCGGGCGACGATCTCCGATACCTCCCGCCATGAGGTGCTTACCGTCGCCGAGGTGATCCAGAAGTCCTCCAATGTCGGTACCGTCAAGATGGCGCTGGATTTCCCCGCCGAGACCATGTGGGCCTTCTACGATGCCCTCGGCTTCGGCAGCCCGCTGCGCCTGGGCTTTCCAGGTGAGGCCAGCGGCCGTCTGCGCCCGGCGCGCGACTGGCGCCAGATCGAGCAGGCCACCATGTCCTACGGCTACGGCTTGTCGGTGACCCTGGCGCAGCTCGCCCGCGCCTACCTGGTCTTTGCGCGTGACGGCGAGCTGCTGCCGCTCTCGCTGGTGCGCCAGGAAGGGCTGCAGAAGGCCGGCCGCCGTGTGCTGTCGCCGGACACCGCGCGCGAGATGCGCACCATGCTGGAGATGGCTGCCGGCCCCGGTGGCACCGCGCCGCGCGCGCAGGTGCCGGGCTACCGCGTCGCCGGCAAGTCGGGGACCGCGCACAAGCTCGAAGGCGGGCGCTACACCAACCGTTACGTTTCCTCCTTCGTCGGCTTTGCGCCGGCATCCAGCCCGCGCCTGGTGGTGGCGGTAATGATCGACGAGCCCGACGGCGGGCAGCATTTCGGCGGTGCGGTAGCCGCGCCAGTGTTCGCCCGCATCACCGAAGGCGCCTTGCGCACCCTCGGCGTGGCGCCCGACATGCCGCTGACGCCGCTGCGCACGGCCAGCCGTCCGGCCGGGGAGGCACTGTGAGCGCCAACGTCGGTCGCGTCCTTGCCGAACTGCGCCGCCGTGGTGTCGAACCGCGCGCCATCAGTGCGGACTCGCGGCGTATCGGCCCCGGCGACGTTTTCGCCGCCTGGCCGGGGCTGCGCACCGACGGCCGGCGCCATGTTGCCGATGCGCTGGCACGCGGCGCCGGCGCAGTGCTGTGGGACGACAGTGACGGTCTGCTGCCCCCCGAACTGGCCGTGCCGGTGGTTGCTGTCGGCGGTCTGCGCGAGTGTGCCGGCCATCTCGCCCACGAGATCTATGCGCGTCCCTCCGCGGCGCTGTGGCTGGCCGGGGTTACCGGCACCAACGGCAAGACCACGGTGAGTCAATGGCTGGCTCACGCCCTGGGCGATTTCGATGCCCGCTGCGGCATCGTCGGTACGCTCGGCTGCGGTTTCCCCGGGCAGCTCGAGGCCGGCGTCAACACCACCCCCGACGCCATCGAACTGCACCGCCATCTGGCAGCCTTCCGCGCTGCCGGTGCCAGCGCTGCGGCGATGGAAGTGTCGTCCATCGGTCTTGAGCAGGGGCGGGTCAACGGAGCTTGTTTCGACGTCGGCATCTATACCAACCTGTCGCGCGACCACCTCGACTACCACGGCACCATGGAGGCCTACGCGGCGGCCAAGGCGCGCATGTTCGAACTGCCGGGCCTGGCGCAGGCGGTGATCAACCTTGACGACGGTTTTGGCCTGGTGCTCGCGCGCCGGCAGGTCGAACGTGGCATGGCGGTGATCGGCTACACCCGCATGGCCACCAACCTCGACGCCGTGCCGGGCGCCCGTGTGCTGTTTGCCGATGCCCTGCAGGCGGCACCGGGCGGGCTGCGCTTCGCCATGCACTGGGAAGGCCAGCGCCATGACCTGCAGGTCCGTCTGGTGGCGCCGTTCAACGTTTCCAACCTCCTTGCGGTGGCTGGCGCGCTGCTCTGCCGTGGCCTGCCGGCGGACGACATCGCCCGCAGCATCGCCCGCCTGACGCCGCCCGAAGGGCGCATGCAGCTGCTCGGCGGTGTCGGCGAGCCGCTGGTGGTGATCGACTATGCCCATTCCCCCGACGCTCTCGCCAAGGTGCTCGAGGCCGTGCGCGAAACCGCCGCGGCGCGGCGCGGGCGGTTGGTGTGCCTGTTTGGCTGCGGCGGCGACCGCGATCCCGGCAAGCGCCCGCTGATGGGCGAGATTGCCGCACAGCTCGCCGACCGCGTGGTGCTTACCAGCGACAACCCGCGTTCCGAGGATCCCCTGCGGATCATCGCCGACATCGCCGCGGCCTGCCCGGCGGATGTGGACCGGGTGGTCGATCGCGCTCAGGCGATTGCCCTGGCGATCGCCGAGGCCGGACCCGACGACGTCGTCGTGCTCGCCGGCAAGGGCCACGAACCCTATCAGGAGGTACTCGGTCAGCGGGTGCCGTTTTCCGATCTCGACCAGGCCCGTCTGGCACTGCAGGCCTGGCATCGCACACATGGAGTGGGTGCATGCTGATGCTCCACGAGGCCGCAGCGGCCATCGACGGGCGCGCCACCGGCGTGGGACGCTTCACCAGCGTGGGCAGCGACAGCCGCGCGATCGTCCCCGGGCAGCTTTTTGTCGCCCTGCGCGGCGAACATTTCGACGGTCATGACTTCGTTGCTGCCGCGCTTGACGCCGGCGCTGCCGCGGCGCTGGTAGACGAGGCGTGGGCGGCTGCGCACCCGCACGAGGGCCTGCCCCTGCTCATCGCCGACGATACCCGCCTCGCCCTGGGGCGGCTTGCCGCCGCCTGGCGGGCGCGTTTCGACATCGCCGTGATCGGCGTCACCGGCTCGAACGGCAAGACTACGGTGAAGGACATGTGCGCCAGCATCCTGCGCGCGCACTTCGGTGACGATGCGGTGCTCGCCACCGCCGGCAACCTCAACAACGACATCGGCCAGCCGCTGACCCTGCTCGCCCTGCGCGACCACCACCGCGCCGCGGTGATCGAGATGGGCATGAACAGCCCCGGCGAGATCGCCTACCTGACCCGCATCGCCAGCCCCACCGTGGCCATCGTCAACAACGCCCAGCGCGCCCACCTGCTGGGCATGGGCAGCGTCGCCGAGGTGGCGCGCGAGAAGGGCACGCTGTACGACGGCCTTGGCAGCGAGGGGGTGGCGGTGATCAATGCCGACGACCCCCATGCTGCCTACTGGCGCGAACTCAACAGTGCCCGGCACACGCTCGAATTCGCCCTCGGCGATGGCGCCGCGGTGTGCGGGCGCTGTGAGCAGCATGGCCTTGGCTGCCGCCTGCACCTGCGCGCTCCGCAGGGCGAGTGCAGCGTGGCCTTGCAGGTGCCCGGCGAGCACAACGCGCGCAATGCCGTCGGCGCTGCCGCCGCCTGCCTTGCCGCGGGGGTGCCGCTGAGCGCGGTGGCGGCGGGCCTGGAGGCCTACGCCGGTACCCGCGGACGTCTGCAGCTGCGCGCCGGCATCGCCGGCGCAACCATCCTCGACGACAGCTACAACGCCAATCCGGATTCGGTGCGCGCCGGCATCGACGTGCTTGCCGCCACCCCGGGGCGCAAGATCCTGGTGCTGGGTGACATGGGCGAGATCGGCGAAACCAGCGCCCAGGTCCATGACGAGATCGGTGGCTACGCCAAGAGCAAGGGTGTCGATGCGCTCTACGCGCTCGGTGAGATGAGCGCCGTGGCGGCACGCAATTTCGGTGACGGCGGGGCTCATTTCACCTCCGTCGACGCGCTGCTGGGAGCGCTCGTCGGCGAGCTCGACGGCGATACCGTGGTGCTGGTGAAGGGGTCGCGCTTCATGCGCATGGAGCGCATTGCCGACCGCCTCGCGCCGCCCGACGCAGGCGCTACCAGGGAAGGGACCGATCATGCTGCTTGAACTTGCCCTCTGGCTCGGCCAGGACATCCGCGCCTTCAATGTCTTCGGCTACATCACGCTGCGCACCGTGCTGGCCGCCCTCACCGCGCTGGCGATCTCGCTGATGTTCGGTCCGCGGGTGATCCGCTGGCTGGCGGCGAAGAAGATCGGCCAGGCGGTGCGCGACGACGGCCCCAAGTCCCACCTCACCAAGGCCGGCACGCCGACCATGGGCGGCGCGCTGATCCTCATCGCCATCGCCGTCACCGTGCTGCTGTGGGGCGACCTCGGCAACCAGTACGTGTGGATCACCCTGTTCGTCACCCTGGGTTTCGGCGCAGTGGGCTGGGTCGACGACTGGCGCAAGGTCGTCCATCGCGACCCGAAGGGGCTCGCCAGCCGCTGGAAGTACCTGTGGACTTCGGCGATCGCGCTGGCCGCGGCGCTCTACCTCGGGCTGACCGCCAGCACACCGGCGGAGACCGAGCTCATCGTGCCCTTCTTCAAGGCCGTGGCCTATCCGCTGGGCATCTTCGGCTTCGTCGCGCTGTCCTACTTCGTCATCAACGGCACCAGCCATGCGGTGAACCTCACCGACGGGCTGGACGGCCTGGCGATCATGCCTACGGTGATGGTCGCCGGCGCGCTGGCGATCTTCGCCTACGTCGCCGGCCACGCCGGTTTCGCCAAGTACCTGGGCGTGCCCTACGTCGCCGGGGCCGGCGAACTGGCCGTGTTCTGTGGCGCGATCTGCGGCGCCGGGCTGGGTTTCCTGTGGTTCAACGCCTATCCGGCAGAAGTCTTCATGGGCGACGTCGGCGCGCTCGCGCTGGGCGCGGCGCTGGGCACCATCGCCGTGGTGGTGCGCCAGGAGATCGTGCTGTTCATCATGGGCGGCCTGTTCGTCGCCGAAACCCTGTCGGTGATGGTGCAGGTGCTGTACTTCCGCGCCACCGGCGGCAAACGCATCTTCCGCATGGCGCCGCTGCATCACCACTACGAACTGGGCGGCTGGAAGGAAACCCAGGTGGTGGTGCGGTTCTGGATCATCACCATCATGCTGGTGCTGTTCGGCCTGTCTTCGCTGAAGCTGAGGTAAGAAGGAAATGACGCAGCTTGCCGGCAAACGCGTACTGGTGCTCGGGCTCGGTGAGTCCGGTGTGGCGATGGCGCGCTGGTGCGCCCGCCAGGGCGCCCGCCTGCGCGTCGCCGACACGCGCGCACAACCGCCGGGTGCGGCGCGCCTGCTCGATTTCGCGCCGCAGGCCGAACTGCTCACCGGGGCGCTGAGCGATGCCCTGCTCGATGGCGTCGATCTGGTCGCCCTCAGCCCCGGGCTGGATCCGCGTGGCGGCGTGGTCGCCGAGGCGCGCCGCCGCGGGTTGCGTGTGGCCGGCGAGATGAGCCTGTTTGCCGAGGCGCTGGACGCGCTCGGCGCGCGCAGCAGCTGCCGCATCCTCGCCATCACCGGCACCAACGGCAAGACCACCACCACCGCGCTGGCCGCCCACCTGGCCTGCGCCGCCGGGGTGGATGCGGTGGCCGCGGGCAACATCAGCCCGGCGCCGCTCGACGTGCTGGTCGACCGCCTGGAAGCCGGGCGCGCCCTGCCGGCGTGCTGGGTGCTGGAGCTGTCGAGCTTCCAGCTCGAGGCGGCAGAAGGATTCGCCGCCGATGCGGCGACGGTGCTCAACATCACCGACGACCATCTCGACCGCTACGCCGACCTCGACGAATACGCCGCCACCAAGGCGCGCATCTTTGCCGGGGAGGGCGTGCAGATACTCAACCGCGAGGATGCCCGCGTCGCCGCGATGGCCATCGCCGGGCGGCGCTGCTGCACCTTCGGCACCGATGCGCCGGCAGCCGCAGGCGACTTCGGCATCGTCGTGGATGCCGGCGAACGCTGGCTGGCGGAAGGCGGGCAGGCCCTGCTGGCACTTGCCGAGCTGCCCATTGCCGGTCTTCACAATGCCGCCAACGCGCTTGCTGCGCTGGCCCTTTGCCGTCTGGGGCTGGGACTGCCCGGCGTGGCTCTGGTGGCCGGGCTGAAGAGCTTCAGGGGCTTGCCCCACCGCGTCGAACTGGTTGCCGAGCGTGCCGACGGCGTGCTGTACTACAACGACTCCAAGGGTACCAATGTCGGCGCCACGCTCGCCGCCCTCGACGGTCTGGCGCGTCCCGCCGTGCTGATCGCCGGCGGCGACGGCAAGGGCCAGGACTTCGCGCCGCTGCGCGCACCGGTGGCGCGCTACGCCCGTGCAGTGATCCTCATCGGCCGCGACGCCGCGCGCATCGCCGCCGCCCTCGATGGTTGCGGGGTGGCAATCAGCCACGCCAGCGACATGGCCGCGGCGGTGGCGGCGGCCAACGCCGCGGCTTGCCCGGGTGACGTCGTGCTGCTGTCGCCGGCGTGTTCCAGCCTCGACATGTTCCGCAACTATCCCCATCGCGCCGAAGTCTTCGTCGCCGCGCTGCGGACCCTGCCGGGAGTGCGCGTGGCATGAAGCTGAGCCTGCGCCTGCCCGCCTTCCTCTCCCCCCGCCAACACAGTGCGGGTACCGATACCGCGCGCGCGGTCAACCGCCTGATGCGTCCGGCGGCCACCACCCGCGAACTCGATCCGGTGCTCATCTGGTCCGCCCTCACGCTGCTGCTGATCGGGCTGGTGATGGTGTACTCGTCGTCGATCGCGATTGCCGAAGGCAGCCGCTTTACCGGTCATCAGTCGCACTACTTCCTGCTCCGCCACGGCATCTACCTGAGCCTCGGTGTGGCCCTCGGCCTGCTCGCCTTCCAGGTGCCGCTGGGGCGCTGGCAGCAGGCCGCACCGTGGCTGTTCATGGCCGGTGTGCTGCTGCTGGTGCTGGTGCTCATTCCCGGTGTCGGCCGCGAGGTCAATGGCGCGCGGCGCTGGCTGTCGCTGGGCCCGGTGAACCTGCAGCCTTCGGAGCTGATGAAGGTCTTCGCGGCGCTCTATGCCGCCGACTACACGGTGCGCAAGCTCGATGCCATGGCCAGCTTCAAGCGTGGCTTCCTGCCCATGCTCGGGGTGATCATCCTGGTCGGTTTCCTGCTCCTCGCCGAGCCGGACTTCGGCGCCTTCGTGGTGGTCAGCGTGATCGCCTTCGGCGTGCTCTTCCTCGGCGGCGTCAATGTGCGATTGTTCAGCGTGCTGGTGGTGATGGCGCTGATCGGCTTCGTACTGCTGATCTGGCTGTCGCCCTACCGCCGCGACCGCATCTTCGGTTTCATGGATCCCTGGCAGGACGCCTTTGGCCGCGGTTACCAGCTCTCCCACGCGCTGATCGCCTTCGGGCGCGGCGAGTGGTTCGGCGTCGGTCTGGGCGGCAGCGTCGAGAAGCTGTTCTACCTGCCCGAGGCCCACACCGATTTCCTGCTCGCCGTACTGGCCGAGGAGCTCGGCTTCGTCGGTGTGCTGACCGTAGTCATGCTGTTCGCCCTGCTGGTGCACCGCGCCTTCGCCATTGGCCGCGACGCGATCAAGCTCGAACGCTACTTCGCCGGCCTGGTTGCGCAGGGCATCGGCCTGTGGATCGGCGTGCAGTCCTTCATCAACATGGGCGTGAACATGGGCCTGCTGCCCACCAAGGGCCTCACCCTGCCGCTGATGAGCTTCGGCGGTTCGGGCATCGTCGCCAACTGCCTGGCCTTGGCCATTCTCTTGCGCGTCGACTGGGAAAATCGCCAAGTCATGCGGGGAGGCCGCGCATGAAGACGCTCCTGGTCATGGCCGGCGGTACCGGCGGGCACATCTTCCCGGGCATCGCGGTGGCCGAGGTGCTGCGTGCGCAGGGCTGGCGCATTGTCTGGATGGGCAACCCTGAGGGCATGGAGGCGCGCATCGTGCCGCAGCGCGGCTACGACACCGCCTGGGTGCGCTTCGGCGCGCTGCGTGGCAAGGGCCTGGTGCGCAAGCTGTTGCTGCCGGTGAACCTGCTTTCCGGCTTCTGGCAGGCGCTGCGCGAACTGCGCCGGGTGAAGCCCGACGTGGTGCTCGGCATGGGCGGCTACGTCACTTTTCCGGGCGGCATGATGGCCGCACTCACCGGTCGCCCGCTGGTGCTGCACGAACAGAACTCGGTCGCCGGGCTCGCCAACCGGGTGCTCGCCGGGGTGGCCGACAGCGTGCTCAGCGGTTTCCCGCGCGTGCTCAAGAAGGCGCGCTGGGTGGGCAATCCGGTGCGCGAGGAGATCGCCGCGGCGGCGCCGCCGGCGGAGCGCTTTGGCGGACGCCAGGGCCCGCTGCGGGTGCTGGTGGTGGGCGGCAGTCTTGGTGCTGCCGTCCTCAACGTCACCGTACCGCAGGCGCTCGCCCGCCTGCCGGCCGCCGAGCGTCCGCTGGTCACCCACCAGGCCGGCGAGAAGCAGATCGACGCGCTGCGCGCGGCCTATCGCGACGCCGGGGTGGACGGCGAGCTGCTGCCCTTCATCGACGACATGGCGGCGCGCTACGCCGCTGCCGATCTGGTGATCTGCCGTGCCGGCGCGCTCACCGTGGCCGAACTCGCCGCGGTCGGCGCGGCCAGCCTGCTGGTGCCTTTCCCGCACGCGGTGGACGACCACCAGAGCGGCAATGCGCGTTTCCTCTCCGGGCACGGGGCCGCCTTCCTGCTGCCGCAGCCCGAACTCGACGCAGACAAGCTGGCCGGCATCCTCGCCGGCCTCACCCGCGAACGCCTGCAGGAGATGGCCTGCAAGGCGCGCGAACTGGCAAAACCGCAGGCGGCGGCCGACGTGGCGGCCGAATGCGCAAGACTGGCCGGAGGCCGGCAATGAAACACAAGGTCAAGCATATCCACTTCGTCGGCATCGGCGGCGCCGGCATGAGCGGCATCGCCGAGGTGCTGGTCAACCAGGGCTTCACGGTGAGCGGCTCGGATCTCGGCAACAATGCTGCTACCCGCCGCCTGCAGGCGATGGGCGCGCGCGTGGTGCAGGGCCACGAGGCCGGCAACATCGACCACGCCGATGTGGTGGTGACCTCCACCGCGGTGCGCGGCGACAACCCGGAGGTGATCGCCGCGCGTGCGCGCAGCATCCCGGTGGTGCCGCGCGCGCAGATGCTTGCCGAACTGATGCGCTTCCAGCGTGGCATCGCCATTGCCGGCACGCACGGCAAGACCACCACCACCTCGCTGGTGGCCAGCATCCTCGCCGAAGGCGGCATGGACCCGACCTTCGTCATCGGCGGGCGGCTGAATGCCGCAGGGGCCAATGCGCGCCTGGGCAAGGGCGATTTCCTGGTCGCCGAGGCCGACGAGTCGGACGCCTCCTTCCTGATGCTCAATCCGGTGATCTCGGTGGTCACGAACATCGACGCCGATCACATGGACACCTACGGGCACGACTTCGCCCGCCTCAAGCAGGCCTTCGTGGATTTCCTCCAGCACCTGCCCTTCTACGGCGTGGCGGTGCTTTGCGAGGACGACCCGCACGTGCGCTCCATCATGCCGCTGGTGTCCAAGCAGATCGTGCGCTACGGCCTCTCCGAGAGTGCCAACATCCGCGCCGAGAACATCCGCGCGGACGGCGGGCGCATGCTGTTCGACGCGGTGCGCGTCAATGGCACCACCACCCGCCTGCCCATCGAACTCAATCTGCCCGGCCTGCACAACGTGCTCAACGCGCTGGCGGCGATTGCAGTGGCCACCGAGGTGCAGGTGCCGGACGCCGCGATCATCAAGGCGCTGGCTGAATTCAACGGCGTCGGCCGGCGCTTCCAGCGCTACGGCGAAGTCGCGCTGCATGATGCGGCGGGGAGCGTGCGCGGCAGCTTCACCCTGGTCGACGATTACGGCCACCACCCGGTGGAGATGGCCGCCACCATCGCCGCGGCGCGCGGCGCCTTTCCCGGCCGCCGCCTGGTGCTGGCCTTCCAGCCGCACCGCTACACCCGCACGCGCGATTGCTTCGAGGACTTCGTCAAGGTGCTGTCCTCGGTCGATGCGCTGCTGCTCGCCGAAGTCTATGCCGCCGGTGAGACGGCCATCGTCGCCGCCGACGGGCGTGCGCTGGCGCGTGCGCTGCGCGTCGCGGGCAAGGTGGAGCCGGTATTCGTAGAGGACATCGGCGAGATGCCGCAGACCATCCTGGACGCCGCGCAGGACGGCGATGTGGTGATCACCATGGGTGCCGGCTCGATCGGGGCGGTGCCCGGCAAACTGAGCAATGACGGGAGCGAGGCGTGAGCGTGGAGGCTGGGGTGGATTTCGGCAAGGTCGCGGTGCTGTTCGGTGGTTCGTCCGCCGAGCGCGAAGTTTCGCTGATGTCGGGCAAGGCAGTGCTCGAAGCCCTGCAGCGCGCGGGCGTCGACGCGCATGCCTTCGATCCGGCCGAGCGCGACCTGCACATCCTCAAGGAAGAAGGCTTCGAACGCGCCTTCATCGTGCTGCACGGCCGTGGCGGCGAGGATGGCACGGTGCAGGGGGCGCTGGAACTGATGGGCATCCCCTATACCGGCAGCGGGGTGATGGCCTCGGCGCTGTCGATGGACAAGTGGCGCACCAAGATGGTGTGGCTGGCCGCCGGCCTGCCCACGCCGCGCTATGCCATCCTCGACGAACACAGCGACTGGGACGCGGTGGCTGCCGAGCTCGGCCTGCCGATTTTCGTCAAGCCGGTGCATGAAGGCTCCAGCATGGGCGCGACCAAGGTCACTGCGGCCGGTCAGTTGAAGGCGGCCTGGGAGCTTGCCGCACGCTTCGACACCCTGGTGATCGCCGAGGAGTTCGTCAGCGGGGCGGAGCTCACCGCACCCTTCCTCGCCGAGCGCGCGCTGCCGCTGGTGCGCATCGTCGCGCCGGACGGCAATTACGACTACCAGCACAAGTACTTCACCGACGATACCCGCTATGACTGCCCCTGCGGGCTGCCCGCGGAACAGGAGCGCGAGCTGCAGGCGCTGGTGATGAAGTCTGCGCAGATGCTGGGCTGCCGTGGCTGGGGACGCGCTGACCTGATCCTCACCGACGACGGCCGCCCCTACCTGCTGGAGATGAATACCGCGCCCGGCATGACCGGGCACTCGCTGGTGCCGATGTCGGCGCGCGTGGCCGGGCTGAGTTTCGAGGCCCTCTGTCTGGCGATTCTCGCGGAGGCCCGCCTTGGCTGAGATGGCTGCCCGCCGAGCCGCCCTGTCCGGATCCGCCCGCAAGGGTGGTGGGCAGGGCGCGCGCGCGCGCGAGGGCGGCAGCCTCTGGCATCGCCCGGCGGCGCTCAACCTGATTGCCGACATCCTGATGCTGTTTGCCGCGCTCGGGTTGTCATGGGCGGTGGTGACCTGGTTCCTGTCGCGCCCCTTCTTCCCGCTCCGTGAGGTTGTCCTGCTCAGCCCGCCGGCGCAGGTCACCGGCGCCCAGATGGAGTACGTCGCGCGTGCGGCGATTCACGGCAACTTCTTCACCGTCGATCTCGACGCGGTGCGGCGCGATTTCGAGAAGCTGCCCTGGGTGCGCCGTGCGGAAGTGCGCCGGCGCTGGCCCGATGCGCTCGAACTGCGCCTCCAGGAACATCAGGCGGTGGCCTACTGGACGGCCTCCGATGGCGGCGAGACGCGCCTGGTCAATCGCCAGGGCGAGGTCTTCATTGCCGCCAGCAACGCCGATCTGCCCAATTTCTCCGGCCCTCCGGGTTCGGCGGCCTACCTGCTGGCGCGCTACGAGGAGTTCTCACGCACGCTCGCGCCGCTTGGCCGCAAGCTCGTCGGTGTGGTGCTGTCGGCGCGCGAGGCGTGGCAGCTGCGCCTCGACAACGACATGGTGATCGTGCTTGGGCGCGATCAGGAGCGCGCGCCGCTCGACGCGCGTCTGGCGCGCTTCGTCGCGGCCTGGCCACAGGCCAAGGAAGGCATAGGCGTGCAGGTGGCGGTGGCCGACCTGCGTTATCCGAGCGGGTTCGCCCTCACCCCGGCGGACACCCTGGCATCTAAAGGCAAGCAATGAGCAAGGAATACAAGGACCTGATCGTCGGACTGGACATCGGCACCGCCAAGATCACCTGCATGGTGGCGGAAGCGCGCCCGGACGGCCGCCTCAACGTGGTCGGTCTCGGCTCGCAGCCCACCAGCGGTCTCAAGCGTGGCGTGGTGGTGAATATCGAGGCCACCGTGGATGCAATCTCGCGGGTGATCCAGGAGGTCGAGCTGATGGCCGACTGCAAGATCCGCGACGTGTATACCGGCATCGCCGGCAGCCACATCAAGAGCTTCAACTCCAACGGCATGGTGGCGATCAAGGACAAGGAAGTCACCCCGATGGACCTCGAACGGGTCATCGAGGTGGCGCGCGCGATGCCCATTCCCGCCGAGCAGCAGATCCTCCACATCCTCACCCAGGAATTCATCATCGACGGTCAGGGTGGCGTGCGCGAGCCCATCGGCATGAGCGGGGTGAAGCTGGAGGTGAAGGTGCACATCGTCACCGGCGCGGTGTCGGCGGCGCAGAACGTCATCAAGTGCGTGCATCGTTGCGGGCTGGAGGTGATGGACCTGATCCTGCAGCCGCTCGCGTCCAGCTATGCGGTGCTCACCGAGGACGAGAAGGAGCTCGGCGTGTGCCTGGTCGATATCGGCGGCGGCACCACCGACATCGCCGTGTTCACCCAGGGGGCGATCCGCCACACCGCGGTGATTCCGGTGGCCGGCGACCAGATCACCAACGACATCGCCATGGCCCTGCGCACGCCGACACTGGAAGCCGAGGAACTGAAGATCCGCCACGGCGTGGCAATGCACACCCTGGCCGACCCCGAGGAGATGATCGAGGTGCCCGGCGTCGGCGACCGTCCGCCGCGCAAGCTCTCGCGTCAGGCGCTGGCCGACGTCATCGAGCCGCGCGTCTCCGAACTCTTCGAACTGGTGCAGGCCGAACTGCGCCGCAGCGGCTACGAGGAGCTGCTGTCCTCGGGCATCGTGCTGACCGGCGGTTCGGCGGTGATGAGCGGAATGGTCGAGCTCGCCGAGGAGGTCTTCCACATGCCGGCGCGCGTAGGTGCGCCGCAGTACGAAGGCGGGCTCGCCGACGTTGTCTGCCAGCCCCGCTACGCTGCTGCGATGGGGCTGGTGATGGAGGGCGTGGCGCAGCGCCGGCGCGGCATCCATGCGCGTGAGACGCGCTCGGTGCGGCAGGTTTTCGGGCGTGTGAAGTCGTGGTTCGAACGTAATTTCTGACCGCACGCAGCCCCCGCGAAGGGGCGGCGTTCAGTCATTTGGTATGGGTGCCTGTCACTGGTCGATATTTAGTTGTAAACTTTGGAAGTTTCACTAAATATGGGTCGGCGGGCGTTCGTGTTGCAGTGGGCAGTCATTTCTGGAGGCGAGGCATATGTTTGAAATCGTTGAAAAAGTTCCGACCGGGACGATCATCAAGGTGGTGGGTGTCGGTGGTGCAGGCGGCAATGCCGTCGATCACATGATCCGCGAGGGCGTGCAGGGCGTGCAGTTCGTCGTTGCCAACACCGATGCGCAGGCGCTCAACCGCTGCCTGGCACCGACCAAGATCCAGCTCGGCGGGACCGGGCTGGGGGCAGGCTCCAAGCCCGAGGCCGGCCGCGCTGCAGCGCTGGAATCGCGCGACGCCATCGCAGCGGCGCTCGAGGGCGCGCACATGTGCTTCATCACCGGTGGCATGGGCGGCGGCACGGGTACCGGCGCGGCGCCGGTGGTGGCTGAGATCGCCAAGGAGATGGGCATTCTCACCGTCGGCGTGGTGACCAAGCCGTTCGACTTCGAGAACCGCCTGCGCGTTGCCGAGAGTGGCGTCGAGGAACTGACCCGCAACGTCGATTCGCTGATCGTCGTGCTCAACGACAAGCTGCTCGAAGTGTTCGGTGACGACGCCGGCTTCGAGGACTGCTTCCGTTCCGCCGACAACGTGCTGCGCTCTGCTGTGGGCGGCATCGCCGAGATCATCAACGTCCCCGGTCTGGTCAACGTGGATTTCCAGGACGTGCGTACCGCAATGGCCGAGATGGGCCGCGCGATGATGGGTTCGGCCGAAGCCGCGGGCATGGACCGCGCGCGCATCGCCGCCGAACAGGCCGCGGTCAGCCCGCTGCTGGAAGGTACCGAGCTGTCCGGCGCGCGTTGCGTGCTGATCAACATCACTGCCAGCCGTTCGCTGAAGATGTCCGAAGTGCGCGATGCGGTGAAGACCGTGCAGGCCTTTGCGGCACCGGAAGCCTTCGTCAAGTACGGCACCGTGTTCGAGGAAGCGATGGAAGACCGCATCCGCATCACCGTGGTCGCCACCGGCCTGGGGGCGCCGCGTGCCGCGCGTCAACCGGTGATGCAGGTGGTGCAGGGCACCGGTACCTATGGCCCGGGTGGCGGCGCCGTGGATATGGGCAACCTCGACGTGCCCGCGGTGATCCGCAGCGGTCGTCGTACCACCGTGGAAGCGATGAGCGCCAACGGCATGGGTACCTACGACATCCCCGCCTTCCTGCGCAAGCAGGCCGACTGAAACGGCGCGGCGGACGTTCGCGGCCCGCTGCCCGCCTCCCCGCCAGCGTCCGCCGGGCGCCCGTGTTCCGACCCCTGCCTCCGGGTCGGGGCACGGGCGCCCGTCTTCGTTCGTGAAGCCGTTCGCAGTTTTCCCGCCGGTGGCGCGCGAGGGGTACGCCACGACATGTTAAGATTCTGAGCGGAAAAGGAATCTCGTCATGATCAGGCAGCGCACACTGAAATCCATCGTCAAGGCCACCGGGGTCGGTCTGCACGGCGGCCGCAAGGTCAACCTCGTGCTGCGCCCTGCAGCGCCCGATACCGGCATCGTCTTTCACCGCGTCGATCTCGATCCGCCGCTGACCCTGCCGGCCGATCCCTACGCGGTCTGCGACACCCGCATGTGTTCGGGGCTGGAAAAGGACGGCACCAAGATCGGTACCGTCGAGCACCTCATGTCCGCACTTGCCGGCCTGGGTATCGACAACCTCCACGTCGATGTCGATGCGCCGGAAATCCCCATCCTCGACGGCAGCTCCGGGCCCTTTGTATTCCTGCTGCAATCGGCCGGCATCGAGGAGCAGAAGGCGCCGAAGCGCTTTCTGCGCGTCAAGCGCGCGGTGGAGTACCGCGAGGGCGACAAGTGGGTGCGCCTGGAACCCTACGACGGCTTCCGCCTCAGTTTCTCCATCCTCTTCAATCACCCCGCCATCGATCGCACCGCCACCGCGGTGACGGTGGATTTTGCCGAGCATTCCTACGTCAGCGACGTCGCCCGCGCGCGCACCTTCGGTTTCATGCAGGACGTCGAGTTCATGCGTGCCAACGGCCTGGCGCTGGGCGGCAGTCTGGACAACGCCATCGTCATGGACGAGTACCGCGTGCTGAACAGCGAGGGGCTGCGCTACGCCGACGAGTTCGTGAAGCACAAGGTGCTCGACGCCATCGGCGACCTCTACCTGTGCGGCCATCCGCTGCTCGCCGCCTATTCCGCCCACAAGGGCGGTCACGCGCTCAACAACCAGATCCTCCGCGTGCTCCTCGAAGACAGCACGGCGTGGGAGATCGTCACGTTCGAGAAGGCTGCCGAGACGCCCGCCGCGGTCAGTCATCAGTTCGACCTGGCGCTGGTGTGAGCGGACGATGATCATCGTCCGCCTGCTTTTCGTCTTCGCTGCGCTGTCGGTCGGCGCCTCGCTGCTGGCCTGGCTGCTCACCGGCAACGTGCGCTACCGCCACTGGGCGTGGAACATCACGCGCGGCGCACTCGCCGCCATCGTCGCGGTGCTGCTGCTGTTCGCCCTCGAACGCACCTTTTTCTGAGCGGGTGTACAGGCGCCGGGGCGCTGGCGACGGTTTTCAGGATGGCCTGCGCTGCGCTTGGCGCATTGCTCACCCCGGCCCGCAGCAGAAGAGCGTTAGCGGCTGCGCCGCGACAGGCGTTCGAGCGCAGCGCGCAGCGGCGCGTCGGCGGGCAGGCTGGCGGCCAGTGCCTCCAGGCTGCGGCGACCGTCTTCAGGGATAGTGCGTGCCTGCGGCTGCGGGCGCTGCGGCGGGGGGCGATGCACCGCGACGCGTACCTGGATGGCAGTGAGCGGATGTCCGGCCTCGATCAGGCGGGCGGTCAGCGAGGGTGCCATCTGCTTCAGCTTTACCGCTACCGCGTTGCCCTGAGCAAACACCACCAGCACGCCGTCCTTGAAATTGCCGACCTGGCAGGAGGCTGCCAGCAGCGGTGGCAGCGCGCGCGCAAAGGCGTCCTGCAGCCTGCGCAGGCGGGCGGCATGGTCGTGCAGGCGGGCGAGGGCGTCGCCGCTGCCGAGGTAGCGCTGAAGGGGTTGGCTCATTCGGGGTGGTGTCGACGGATGGTCGATATTAGCCCGCATCGCCGGGCCCGTCACTAGCCCCCATCTCGCGCCTCGCGCTGCTGCGGGCGCCCCCCTCGACGCTGAGGGCTACGCCACGCACGCCGGGGGCAGCCAGCAGGCATGGGGGGTGCAGGAGCTGGCATCTGCGCGTGCTAAACTTTGCGCTTTGCCGAAATCGACCCGACAGGACCCCATGATCTCCGGCCTACTCAAGAAGCTCTTCGGCAGTCGCAATGACC
Organism: Pseudothauera lacus; assembly: GCF_003034845.1. Taxonomy (GTDB): domain Bacteria; phylum Pseudomonadota; class Gammaproteobacteria; order Burkholderiales; family Rhodocyclaceae; genus Pseudothauera; species Pseudothauera lacus. The sequence goes on from NZ_PZKC01000011.1 coordinate 53,681, forward strand.
GCCTGATCCGCCAGTTTACCCAGACCGTCACCCGCATCAACGCACTGGAGCCCGAGATCGCGGCGCTCGCCGACGATGCCCTGCGCGCCAGGACCGATGAATTCCGCCAGCGCCTGGGCAACGGCGAAAAGCTCGATGCGCTGCTGCCGGAGGCTTTTGCGGTGGTGCGTGAGGCCAGCAAGCGGGTACTGGGCATGCGTCACTTCGACGTCCAGCTGGTCGGCGGCATGGTCCTGCACCACGGCAAGATCGCCGAGATGCGCACCGGCGAAGGCAAGACCCTGGTGGCCACCCTGCCGGCCTACCTGAATGCGCTCACCGGCAAGGGCGTGCACATCATCACGGTCAACGACTATCTGGCCAGCCGCGATGCGGCGCAGATGGGGCGCATCTTCGCCTTCCTCGGCATGAGCACGGGCTGCAACCTGTCTCGCATGCCGCATGCCGAGAAGCAGGCGGCCTACGCTGCCGACATCACCTACGGCACCAACAACGAATTCGGTTTCGACTACCTGCGCGACAACATGGTCTATGCGCTGCCCGAGAAGGTGCAGCGCGGGCTGGCCTTCGCCATCGTCGACGAGGTGGATTCCATCCTCATCGACGAGGCGCGCACGCCGCTGATCATTTCCGGTCAGGCCGAGGATCACACCGAGCTCTACCTGAAGATGAACCAGGTCGCGCCGCTGCTGAAGAAGCAGGAAGGCGAGGGCGACAACGTCAGTGTGCCGGGCGACTACACCGTGGACCTGAAGTCCAATCAGGTGCTGCTCACCGAACAGGGCCACGAGACCGCCGAGCAGCTGCTGGTGCGCAGCGGCCTGCTTGCCGAGGGCGGCGGGCTCTACGACCCTGCCAACATCCTGCTGGTGCATCACCTGTATGCGGCGCTGCGGGCGCATGCGCTGTTCCACAAGGATCAGCACTACGTGGTGCAGAACGGCGAAGTGGTCATCGTCGACGAGTTCACCGGCCGCCTGATGGCCGGGCGGCGCTGGTCCGACGGCCTGCACCAGGCGGTCGAGGCCAAGGAAGGGGTGAAGATCCAGGCGGAGAACCAGACGCTGGCGTCGATCACCTTCCAGAACTACTTCCGCATGTACGGCAAGCTCGCCGGCATGACCGGTACCGCCGACACCGAGGCCTTCGAGTTCAACTCCATCTACGGTCTGGAGACCGTGGTGGTGCCGACCAACCGGGCGATGATCCGCAAGGACGAGAATGACAAGGTCTATCGCACCGCGAAGGAGAAATGGACCGCGGTGATCGAGGACATCACCGACTGCGTCAAGCGCGGCCAGCCGGTGCTGGTGGGTACCACCTCGATCGAGACCAACGAGTTCCTTTCCGGCCTCCTGAAGAAGGCCGGCATCGCCCACCAGCTGCTGAACGCCAAGCAGCACGAGCGCGAGGCCCAGATCGTTGCCGACGCAGGCCGTCCCGGGGTGGTGACGCTGGCCACCAACATGGCCGGCCGCGGTACCGACATCGTGCTCGGCGGCAACATCGAGCGGCGCATTGCCGAGGTCGAGGGCGACGCCGCGCTCGACGACGACGCCCGCAAGGCCAAGGTCGCCGAAATGCGCGCGGAGTGGCAGAAGGTCCATGACCAGGTGCTCGCCGCCGGCGGCCTCCACATCATCGGCACCGAACGCCACGAGTCGCGCCGCATCGACAACCAGTTGCGCGGGCGCTCCGGCCGTCAGGGCGACCCCGGCTCCAGCCGCTTCTACCTGTCGCTGGAGGATCCGCTGCTGAAGATCTTTGCCGGCGACCGTCTCAACGCCATCATGGTGCGGCTGAAGATGCCCGAGGGCGAGGCCATCGAGCACGGCATGGTGACCCGCTCGCTGGAATCGGCGCAACGCAAGGTCGAGCAGCGCAACTTCGACATCCGCAAGCAGCTGCTCGAGTTCGACGACGTCGCCAACGACCAGCGCAAGGTCATCTACCAGCAGCGCAATGAACTGCTCGAAAGCGAGGACATCTCCGAGACCATCCGCGCGATGCGCCAGGGCGTGCTGCACGACAGCTTCCGTGTCCATGTGCCGGAGGACAGCGTCGAGGACCAGTGGGAGGTCGCCAGCCTGGAGCAGGCCCTCGCTGCCGATTTCCAGCTCAAGCTGCCGGTCGGCGAATGGCTGAAGGCGGAGCCCAATCTCGACGCCGACGCCATGCTCAAGCGCATCATCGATGCCGCCGAGGAGGCCTATGGCGCCAAGACCGCGCTGGTCGATGCCGCCGCCTGGCACCAGTTCGAGCGCAATGTCATGCTGCAGAGCCTCGACAACCACTGGCGCGAGCATCTTGCCGCGCTCGACCACCTGCGCCAGGGCATCCACCTGCGCGGCTACGCGCAGAAGAACCCCAAGCAGGAATACAAGCGCGAGGCCTTCGAACTCTTCGAGGCCCTCCTCGATACCGTGCGCGTCGAAGTCAGCAAGCTGCTGATGACCGTCCAGGTGCGCACCGAAAGTCAGCTTGAGCAGGCCGAGACGCCGCCGGCGGTGGACAACGTGCAGTACCACCATGCCGATTACGACGAGGCGCTCGGTGCGGCCAACGCCAATCGCGACGACAGCCGCCAGCCTGCACTTGCCGGGCCCAAGGTGGGGCGCAACGACCCTTGCCCCTGCGGCTCGGGGAAGAAGTACAAGCATTGCCACGGCAAGCTGAGCTGAGCGATCCATCCACGACTCTCCGGAGCCTTCCATGGCCGTCAATCTCTCCGTTCCCCAACCCGCCGAACTGCGCCCGGTGGCGGGCGTGCGCCTGGGGGTTGCCGAAGCCGGCATCCGCAAGGCCAACCGCCGCGATCTGACGCTGATCGAACTGGCCGCCGGCAGCCGTGTTGCCGGGGTATTCACCCGCAACCGTTTCTGTGCTGCGCCGGTGCAGGTGTGTCGCAGCCATCTCGCCGCCGGCCCGGTGCGGGCGCTGGTGATCAATACCGGTGTGGCCAATGCCGGCACCGGTGAGCCCGGCATGGCCGCGGCGCTGCGTACCTGTGCGGCGGTGGGCGAGGTGCTCGGCATCGACGCCGCTGCGGTGCTGCCCTTTTCCACCGGGGTGATCCTCGAACCCTTGCCCGTCGACCGTCTGGTCGCCGGCCTGCCGGCCGCGCGTGCGGATCTGCGCGCCGACGGCTGGTTCGATGCCGCGCACGCGATCATGACCACCGACACCCTCGCCAAGGCGGTGTCGCGTACGGTCGAGGTTGGCGGCAGGACGGTGACCATTACCGGCATCAGCAAGGGGGCCGGCATGATCAAGCCCAACATGGCCACCATGCTGGGTTTCCTCGCCTGCGATGCGGCCGTCTCGCAGGCCCTGCTCGACGAGCTGGTGCGCGAGGCTGCCGACCTGTCGTTCAACAGCATCACCGTCGATGGCGACACTTCGACCAACGACTCCTTCATTCTCATCGCCACCGGCCAGGCCGGCAATGCCGAGATCAGCGCCGCCGCGGGGGCGGACTGGGCGGCGCTGCGCGCAGCGGTGATCGATGTCGCGGTGCGTCTGGCGCAGGCCATCGTGCGCGACGGCGAAGGGGCGACCAAGTTCATGAGCATCGCCGTCGAGGGGGGGCGCGATCGCGACGAATGCCGCAAGGTTGCCTATGCCGTGGCCCACTCGCCGCTGGTGAAGACCGCCTTCTTCGCCTCCGATCCCAACCTCGGGCGCATTCTTGCCGCCATCGGCTATGCCGGTGTCGACGATCTCGACGTCGCCCGCCTGCGGGTGTGGCTCGGCAACCCCGATGAAAGCGTGCTGGTCGCCGAGCATGGTGGCCGCGCCGCGGCCTATGCGGAGGAGGCCGGTGCGCGCATCATGGCGCACAGCGAACTCACCGTGCGCATCGACCTTGCCCGCGGCGAGGCCGCGGCAACCGTGTGGACCTGCGATTTCTCCTACGACTACGTGAAGATCAACGCCGATTACCGCAGCTGATCCGGGAGATGCGATGACAGGGGCCGCCGACGAGGACAAGACGGGCGATGCGCTGCGCCAGCAGCGCTTCCGCATGCTGGAGGACATTGCCAGCGAGCTCTCCGGGGAGATCGTCTTCCCGAGCTATTTCGACGCCGTGCTGCGCATCCGCAACGCCCTGCGCGACCCAGAGGCCAGTGTTGAGCGCATTGTTGCGCTGGTACGCACCGAACCGCTGATCTGCGCCCGCCTGCTGCAACTGGCCAATGCCGCGGCGCAGGGCGGTGGCGAGATCCGCGAACTCAACGGCGCGGTGGTGCGCCTCGGCATCAACGCGGTGCGCAATGCCGCGCTCGCCGTGGCGATGAGCCAGCTGGTGCGCTCCAAGGAGCTGGTGCCCTTTGCCGACATGTCGCGCACGCTGTGGCTGCACACCCTGCGTGCCGCTGCCGCTGCCGAGGTGATTGCTGCGGCGCTGTCGCGCATCAAACCCGACGAAGCCATGTTCGCCGGCCTGGTGCATGATATCGGCGCCTTCTACATGCTCTACCGCGCCGCCCAGTACGAAGAGCTGCGCATCCGTCCCGACACCGTGCGTCATCTGATTACCCAGTGGCACGAGAGCATCGGTGAATCGGTGCTGTTCGCCCTCAAGCTGCCCGAGGGCATCGTCGAGGCCGTGCGCCATCACGACCAGCCCCGTGCGCTGCTGCAGGACAACCCGCGCAACCTCGGCGAGGTGGTGTATGCCGCCAATCTCCTTGCGCGTGCAGATTTCGAATGGGCCGACGGCGGCCTCCCCGAGGCCGCGTTGGGCGAGCAGTATCTTGCCCTGGCGCCCGATATCGAGGCGCGCTTCCAGGCCCTGCAGGCCGAGTACGCCGGCTGAGTGGCTGCCTCTTTCCACACCGCCACGGCGAGCAGACGTGGCGACCGCCCATCACAGCAGGACGCGCTGTGCTGCCTGCGCAGCGCTGACGGCCGTGCCTGCCTGCTGGTGGTGGCAGACGGCATGGGCGGGCTGGAGGACGGTGAAGTGGCCGCCCGTGCGGTGATCGATGCTGCCGGGCGTCTGTGGGCGACGCAGCATGAACTGCCGGCCGATCCGCAGGCATTCCTCGCCACGCTTGCAGCCGCTGCCCATGAGGCGGTGCGCGCCGCTGCGCCGGGCGCAGGCGCCACCCTGGCCGCGCTGCTGGCCGGACGCCAGCGCGCCTGGTGGATCCATATCGGCGACAGTCGCGTGTACGGCTTCCGCGATGGCCTTGCGGTGTGCCGCAGCGAGGACCACACCGTGGTCCAGCAACTCGTGCGCAGTGGCGCCATCGAGCCCGAGCAGGCGGCCACCCATCCGGAGCAGCACAAGCTGCTGCGCTGCCTGGGTGGCGAGTTGCCGGCGCAACCCACTCATGGACAGATGGCGACTGGACCGGGTGCGGCCTTCGTGTTGTGTACCGACGGCTTCTGGGCCGCGGTCAGGGAGGCGGAGATGGCCGCCCTGCTTGCCGCCGGCGACCTCCAGCAGGCCTGTGAGACATGGGTGGATAGCGCAGTGGCGCGTAACGGCGCCGGCGGCGACAATGCCAGTCTTGCCGCGCTGCGTCTGCCCGCCGCCGCTGAGGGCAGGGAAGTGCACCGCCGCCTGTGGCCGCTCTACGCGGCCGCGACGCTGACGACGGCGGTGTTGCTGTGGCTGGCGCTGAGGTAGTTTCGGGGAGAATGATGGATGGGCACTAGAATCAACACGGCGCTCGCCGGGCGTGCTGCCCTGGCGGTGCTGCTGGCAGTCGTGCTCGCCGGCTGTGCGGCGCAAAGCGCACGCGAAGCCGAGGCGCCTGCGCAGGCGCGGCCACCGGCCAGCCTGCCCGCGGAGAGCGCGGCGCGACCCGCCGCAGGTGCGCCTGCGCAGGACATTGCGACCATCGTCGCGATGCTTGAAGATGGCCGCATGAGTGAGGGACGCGAAGCCCTGCGGGTCCTCCTTGCCCGTGAGCCCGGGCATGCGCTGGCGCGCAGCCTGGTGCGCCAGCTCGACAGTGATCCGGTGGCCCTGCTCGGTGCCGAGCATCAGCCCTACACCGTGCGCGCGGGAGACACGCTGGGGGGGCTGGCTGCCCGCCATCTGGGCGACAGCAGCCTGTTCGTGGCGCTGGCGCGTTACAACAATATCAGCCGGCCGCGCCTGCTCGCCGTTGGCCAGACCTTGAAGATTCCCCGCCGCGGCGCCCTTGCCCCGCCATCTGCCACGCCGACGCTGCCTGCAGCAGGAAACGGCGAGGCGCGCCCAGCAGTGCCGCCGCCGGCCGCCGCCGATGGTGCCGCGCAGCGCTGGCAGCAGCGCGTCGATGCCGAACTGGCCGCCGGCCAGTACGCCGCCGCGGGCGACAGCATCGCCCGCGCGCGCCGCGAGGCCCCGGCCGGCGGCGCCTGGGAGGCGTGGCTGCGGGATGCCGAGCGCCGCCGCAGCGAACTTGGCCGCAGCCAGGTGGCGGCCTATCACGAGGCCGCGGTGGTGCACTTCCGCAACCAGCAGCTCGACGAGGCCATCGCCTTGTGGGACCGTGCGCTGGCCATCGATCCCGGCTTTCAGCCGGCCCTCGGCTATCGCGTGCGCGCGCTGGAACTGAAGCGCCGCCTGCAGGAGCTGGATTCCAGCGGAGGTTGAGGAGCGCCCGCCCTACTGCTCGCGCGCGGCAGGCTGGCGGCGATTCTTGCGCGCCCCGGGGAGGGTGACCAGGCGGGTGGCTTCGGCCGCCGGCGGGCTCTCGCCAGGGACATTGCGCTTCGCCGAATGGGTCGTGAACATGCGCGCTTCGAGGGAGTCCGCCATGGCGTTGTAGGCGGCGAAGAGGCGCTCGAACTCGTCGTTGCGGTGCATGCGGATGCGACTGTCGAAGCGGCCCTGGGTGATGCGCCCGAGGGCGCGGCGGAGGATGTTGATGGGGATCGCCAGGCGCCTGGAGAGCATGTAGGCGCCGATGAATACGGTCACCAGGGTGACCAGCAGCACCGCGATCATCGCTGCCAGCGTGGTGCGGTTGGCGGCCTGCAGGGCCTGGGTAGACAGGCCTACGCGCAGGCGCCCGAGCTCATGCTGCTGGTAGAGCACCGGGGTGTCGAAGAGGTAGAAGGGCTGGCCGCCGGCGTCGGTGGCCGCATACACCTGCTGGGCGCCGCGCTGCAGCACGCTGCGTGCACCGTCCGCGGGGTTGTGGGCGGCCTCTGCGGGCAGGGCGGTGGCGCTGCTCGCCACGACGCGGCCGCCGCGGTCGCTGACGGTCAGGTGAACGATCTCGCGGTTGGTGGCCATCTGATCGACCAGGGCCTGGATGGCGATGTGGTCGTCGAGCAGCAGGTTCTCCGCGCTCTCCACCGCCAGCACCTGGGTGAGGCTGAGGCCATAGTCGAAGGCGACGTTCTTCATCGCCTCGTTCTGCTTGTGATACACCACACCCAGCCCGGCGGTCACGGTGACCGCGACCAGCGCGCTCATCACCGCGGTCCAGCGCATGCGCAGCGGGACGATGCGGCGGCCGCCCCAGGCGCTTTCACGCTCGGCGAGGAGCTCGTCGATGCGGCGCAGGTCGTCGATCAGCTCGCTGCCGCTCTGGTAGCGCTGTTCGGGGTCGCGGGCGAGGAGGACGCTGACCAGTTCGAGGAGGGATTCGGGGACGTCGGCCTGCTTGGGCTTCAGCGGCGGCAGGGGGTCGTTGAGGATGCGGCGCAGCAACTCGTTGACGTTGCTGGTCTGGAACGGCGGATGGCCGGCGAGCAGCCAGTACAGCAGCACGCCGAGGGCGTAGAGGTCGCAGCGTCCGTCGATCTGGCCGCCGCGGATCTGCTCGGGCGCCATGTAGTGCGGGGTGCCGGCGGCTGCAGGGGTGTCGATGCCGTCTTCGGCGGGCTCGTGGCGCAGGCGGGCAATGCCGAAGTCCATCACCTTGATGTTGCCGCCGTCGCCGATGACGGCGATGTTCTCCGGCTTGATGTCCTGGTGCACGACACCCTGGCGGTGGGCGTAGTCGAGCGCGTCGGCGATCTGCATGGCGATCTTCAGCACCATGCGCAAGGGCAGGGGGCCGTGACGTTCGACATAGGTTTCGAGGGTCGGGCCTTCGAGAAGCTCCATGGCGATGAAAGGCACGCCATTGGTGATGCCGACGTCGAAAATGGTGATGATCCCGGGGTGGGTGAGGGTGCCGGCGGCGCGCGCCTCGGAGAGGAAGCGGTAGCGGTGGGCCTCGTGTTCGGCGTACTCCGGACGCAGCGTCTTGATCGCCAGGATGCGGCGGATGCGCGGGTCGTAGCCGCGGTAGATCACCGACATCGCGCCGCGGCCGAGCTCGCCGCGCAGGATGTAGCGTCCGAGGCTTTCCTTCACCTTGCGGCCCTCACAGGGCGACCAGCATCAGCGCTGCGGCGCCCAGCAGCGCTGCCGACAACGCCCATACCCACAGCGGGATGGCGCCGTTGCGCCGGTGCCGGCGGCCACCGGCGCCGCCATGGAAGACGAACTCGGCGCGTCCGAAGCGCACGCGGTCGCCGTTCTTCAGCGGCCCCTCATGAACCTTGGCGTCGTTGATGTAGATGCCGTTGGTGGACAGGATGTTCATCACCCGGAAGCGTCCGCCATCGTTGATCACCCAGGCGTGCTGCGCGGAGACGCTGTCGTCGGGCAGCACGATGTCGTTGTCCTCGCGGCGGCCGATGGTGGTCTTGCTGCCGCGCAGGACGAAGCGCTGGTCGAGGAAGGGCGGCGTGCTGCCGAGCAGGGCGGCACGGTCGACGTCGCCGCTGCTGTCCGCGGAGGGCGAGGCGATGACCTCGGCGAGTTCGTCCGCCCGGAACAGGATGGTGCCCTGTGGCCCGGTCCATTCGTCCTTGCTGTGCTTGCTGTCCTTGCTCACGCTCGTGCCCGCAGTTACCCGATTCAGGCAGCAGTATGCCCTTTAGGCAGTTGCGGAACAATCGTACCCGTCGTCGACCCGGCTCAGTGCAGCACGCGCGGCATCGCCAGCATGAAGGGGGGAATCTCGGCGTCGAAGCGCTGCCCGTCTTCCGCCGCCATCTGGTAGCTGCCCTGCATGGTGCCGACCGGAGTGGCGATGGCGGCAGCGCTGCGGTAGCTGAACTGCTGCCCGGGGGCAAGCACCGGCTGTTCGCCGATCACGCCTACGCCGCGCACTTCTTCCACCTTGCCGCGCGCATCGGTGATCAGCCAGTGACGGCTGATCAGTTGCGCGGCGACGGTGCCGGTGTTGGTGATGGTGATGTGGTAAGTGAAGACGTAACGATCGTCGTCAGGGCTGGACTGCTCGGCGACGTACTCGGCGACGGCCTTCACCTCGATACGGTAGTTGTTGTCCGGAGTGCTCACGCAGGAACCTGTCTGTCGTCGGGGGGATGCCCGCGCACGCAACGCGACTGCCGCGGCGCTGCGGGTGAACGTTAAAATAGCACTCTTTGTCCGGAATTCATGCCATGTCCGCTTTCGCCCTTACCGCGCTTTCCCCGCTCGACGGCCGCTACCACGCCAAGGTGGCCGGCCTGCGCGACCACTTCTCCGAGCATGGCCTGATCCGCAACCGCGTGCGCGTCGAGGTCGAATGGCTGAAAGCGCTCGCCGCCGACTCCGCGCTCGCCGAGATCGCCCCCTTCTCGGCGGCCACGGTGGCTGAGCTGGATGCGGTGATGGGCGGCTTCGCCCCTGCCGACGGCGAAGCCGTGAAGGCCATCGAAGCCACCACCAACCATGACGTGAAGGCCATGGAGTACTGGCTGAAGAAGCGTCTCGGTCACAACGCCGAAGTGATGAAGGTGTCCGAATTCATCCATTTCGCGTGCACCTCCGAGGACATCAACAACACCTCGCACGCGCTGATGCTCAAGGAAGGCCGCGATGCGGTGCTGCTGCCCGCGCTCGATGCGGTGATCGCGCGCTTCCGTGCGCTGGCCCATGATCTGGCCGCGTTGCCGATGCTCTCCCGCACCCACGGCCAGCCCGCCAGCCCGACCACGCTGGGCAAGGAGATGGCCAACATCGCTGCCCGCCTGCTGCGCGCGCGCGCGCAGATCGCCGCGGTTTCGCTGTGCGCCAAGTTCAACGGCGCGGTGGGCAATTACAACGCCCACCTGTCGGCCTGGCCGGAGTTCGACTGGGAAGGCTTCAACCGCCGCTTCATCGAGTCGCTGGGTCTGGAGTTCAACCCCTACACCATCCAGATCGAGCCGCACGACGCGATGGCCGAGCTGTTCGACGCCATGGCGCGCACCAATACCATCCTCATCGACGCCTGCCGCGACATCTGGATGTACATCTCGCTGGGCTACTTCAAGCAGAAGCTCAAGGAAGGCGAAGTGGGCTCCTCCACCATGCCGCACAAGGTCAATCCGATCGACTTCGAGAACGCCGAAGGCAACCTTGGCGTTGCCAACGCGGTGCTCAAGCACTTCTCCGAGAAGCTGCCGGTCTCGCGCATGCAGCGCGACCTCACCGACTCCACCGTGCTGCGCAACATGGGTGTGGGCTTCGGCCACACCGTGCTGGCGCTCGACAGCTGCCTGCGCGGGCTGAACAAGCTGGAAGCCGACCCGGCGCGCCTGGCCGCCGACCTCGCCGAGTGCTGGGAAGTGCTGGCCGAGCCGGTGCAGACGGTGATGCGCCGCTACGGCCTGGAGAACCCCTACGAGCAGCTCAAGGCGATGACCCGCGGCAAGGGCATCACCCGCGATGCCCTGCACGAGTTCATCGCCACGCTGGCGATTCCCCAGAGCGAGCGCGAGCGCCTGCTGGCGATGACGCCGGCGAGCTACATCGGCAAGGCCGAGGAGCTGGCGCGCCGTATCTGAGCGCGCGCCTCATTCATACAGGGCGCCACCTGCGGGTGGCGTTTTTCATCCAGACAAGGACGGACCATGGCTTTTTCGGACAATCTCAAGCAACTCCCCGGGATTTCTCACCTGGCAGCGATCAACCTGGTCGATGAACACGGCGCGGTGGTCGCCACCATCGAGAACAGGCCCGGTCAGGCCGGTTCGCTGGCGGTGTACAACCACCTCGCGCAGCTCTACGGTGCCATCGGTGCGGATGCCGCGGCGCGCGGGCTGGAGATCTACGCCGAGCACAGCGAGGATGCGCGCGCCAACCCCGGCAAGCATCCCAACATCGACCGCCTGCTCGGGCTCATCGAGCGCGGCGAGACGCTGAGGGTGAAGCAGGTCTTCGCGCTCTGAGCGCTGCGCCGGGTGCACAAAAGAACAAGGGCGCCCGCGGGCGCCCTTGTCGTATCCGGAAAGCGAGGGTGCTCAGACCACTGCCTCTTCCTTCTCCTTCTTCGGCTTGACGAACTGCTCGCGCGACACGCCCAGCCACATCACCAGCGGGCTGGCGACGAAGATCGACGAGTAGATGCCGAACAGGATGCCGATGGTCAGCGCGAGGGCGAAGTAATGCAGGGTTTCGCCACCGAAGATGAGCATTGCCAGCACCATCATCAAGGTCGAGCCGTGGGTGATCACGGTGCGCGAGATCATCGCCGTGATGGCATGATCGAGCACCTGCGGGGTGGTCATGCCGCGCTTCTTCTTGAAGGTTTCGCGGACGCGATCGAAGACCACCACCGACTCGTTCACCGAGTAGCCCAGCACCGCCAGCACCGCCGCCAGCACCGCCAGCGAGAACTCCCACTGGAAGAAGGCGAAGAAGCCGACGATGATGATCACGTCGTGGAGGTTGGCGATGATCGCCGACACCGAGAAGCGCCATTCGAAGCGCATCGCCAGATAGGCCATGATCCCGAAGATGACCAGCAGCAGTGCCATGGCGCCGTCGGTGGCGAGTTCCTTGCCGACCTGCGGGCCGACGAACTCGACCCGGCGCAGCTCCGGCGCCGGGCCGGGGGCGGCGGCGAGGCTGCTCATCACGCGCTCGGAGATGCGGCTGGTGTCGAGGTCGTCGCGGTTGGGCATGCGGATGAGGATTTCGCGCGCACTGCCGAAGTTCTGCACCTGTGCGTCGGGGTAGCCGTCGCGCGCCAGCGCCTGACGGACATCCTCGATACGTGGGGGCTCGGGGTAGCCGATCTCGATCAGGGTGCCGCCGGTGAACTCCACCGACAGGTTGAGCCCCTTCAGGACAATGAAGAACACCGCGATGACGAAGGCCAGGGTGGAGACGATGTTGAACTTCAGCGCGTGGCGCATGAAGGGGATGTCGGTTCGCTGACGGAAGAATTCCATGGTCGTGTGCCGTCCTGTTCCTTAGTTTGCCGACTGGCCGAGGTGGAGCTTCGCCACCTTGCGCTGGCGGCCGTAGATCAGGTTGATGATCATGCGCGACACCAGCACCGCGCTGAACATCGAGGTCAGGATGCCCAGGCAATGCACTACCGCGAAACCGCGCACCGGCCCAGAACCGAACACCAGCAGGGCGATGCCGGCGATCAGGGTGGTGATGTTGGCGTCGAGGATGGTGTCGAAGGCGCGGTCGTAGCCGGCGTGGATGGCCGCCTGCGGGGTGGCGCCGTTGCGCAGTTCCTCGCGGATGCGCTCGTTGATCAGCACGTTGGCGTCGATTGCCATGCCCAGGGTGAGCGCCATGGCGGCGATGCCGGGCAGGGTCAGGGTGGCCTGCAGCAGCGACAGCAGGGCGATCAGCAGCATCAGGTTGAAGGACAGCGCGATCACCGACACCAGGCCGAAGAGGGTGTAGTAGATGATCATGAAGATGGCGATCGCGATGAAGCCCCAGATCACCGAGTTGGAACCCTTGGCGATGTTCTCCGCCCCCAGGCTGGGGCCGACGGTGCGTTCCTCGATGATCTCCATCGGTGCCGCCAGCGAGCCGGCACGCAGCAGCAGGGCGACGTCGTTGGCCTCGACGGTGGTCATGCGGCCGGAGATCTGCACGCGGCCGCCGCCGATCTCGGTGCGGATCACCGGGGCGGTGACGACTTCGCCGCGGCCCTTCTCGATCAGCAGGATGGCCATGCGCTTGCCGACGTTCTCGCGCGTGATGTCGCGGAAGATGCGCGCGCCGGCGGCGTCCAGGGTCAGATGCACGGCCGGCTCGTTGGTCTGGCCGTCGAAGCCGGGCTGGGCGTCGGTGAGGCGGTCGCCGGTGAGCACCACCTGGCGGCGCACCAGCAGCGGCAGGCCGCCGCGCTCGGTGTACAGCTCGGTACCGAAGGGCACGCTGCCGGCCAGTGCGGCCTCCAGCGCCCCCGGGGTGTCGTCCACCATGCGCACTTCCAGCGTCGCGGTGCGGCCGAGGATGTCCTTCGCCTTGGCCACATCCTGCACGCCGGGCAGTTGCACGACGATGCGGTCGAGGCCCTGCTGCTGGATCACCGGCTCGGCGACACCGAGTTCGTTGATGCGGTTGTTGAGCGTGGTGATGTTCTGCTTCACCGCAAAGTCGCGCATGGTCTGCTGCGCCTGCGGGGTGAGGGTGGCGATCAGTTTGAGGTCGTCGGCAGCGTCGTCGCGGTCAACCAGTTGCAGGTCGGAGGTCGAATTGAGGATGGCGCTGCGCGCGGCGTCGCGCTGCGCGCTGTCGCGGAAGCGCAGGTGGATGGCGTTGCCTTCGCGGCTGATGCCGGCGTGGCGCACGCTGCGGTCGCGCATCAGGGTGCGCAGATCGCCGGCGGTGGAGTCCAGGCGCTTGGTGAGCGCGCCGGGCATGTCCACCTGGAGCAGGAAGTGCACGCCGCCGCGCAGGTCCAGGCCCAGGTACATGGGCAGGGCGTGGATGCGGGTGAGCCAGTTGGGCGAGGCCGAGAGCAGGTTCAGGGCGACCACGTAGGAGGGGTCGCTGGGATCCGGGTTGAGGGTGCGCTCGATGATGTCGCGGGCGCGGATCTGCGCTTCGGCGCCATCGAAGCGGAAGCGCACGCTGTTGGCGTCGGCGAACAGGCCGGTATGGCTGATGCCGGCGCTGCGCAGGGCCTCTTCGATGGGGCCGCTGACTGCAGCGGGGTCGAGGCGCAGCGTGGCCTTGCCGCTGGAGACCTGTACGGCGGGCACCTCACCGTAGAAGTTGGGCAGGGTGTAGATCACCCCCCACAGCAGGATGAGGCCGATTACGAGGTTTTTCCAGAGCGGATAGCGATTCATGGCCGGGATTCTAGGAGGCAAAACGGTTGCCGCCGGTATGGCGGCGCGGGTGCCGGCAGGCCGCGGGGGGCCGCCGTGCCGGCATGCGTCCGGGGTTCAGAGCGCCTTCAGGGTGCCTTTCGGCAGCACGGTGGCAACGGCCTGCTTCTGCACCGCCACGGTGGTGTCGGGGGCGATCTCGATCTGCACGAAGGCGTCGCCCACTTCGGTGACGCGGCCGGCAATGCCGCCGCCGGTGACCACTTCATCGCCCTTGGCGAGCGCTTCTACCATGGCCTTGTGTTCCTTGGCACGCTTCATCTGCGGGCGGATCATCAGGAACCACAGCACCACGAACATCAGGATCAGCGGCAGCAGGCCGAGGAAGCCGCCACCCTGTGCGGCGCCTTCGGCAGCCTGGGCGTATGCGTTGGAAATCAGCACCTTGTACTCCAGAAGTTGACGTGAAACGGGGGATTATAGCAGTACCCCCGACCAGCCCGGGTGGGGTACACCGGAGGCAGGCGCCGCTTCGACCGCCGCCGGTTCAGCGGCGTTCCCCGCGCGCGGCGAGATAGATGCCGGCAAGCAGCAGTGTGAAGCCGGCAAGTTGCAGCGGTGCGAAGCCTTCGCCGAAGAACACCCAGGCCATCGCCGCGCTGCCCACCGGTTCGCCCAGCGTCACCACCGCCACGAAGGTGGCCGAAACATGGCGCAGTGACCAGTTGTAGGCGGTGTGGCCGAGCAGTTGCGGGCCCAGCGCCATGCCGGCGAGTACCGCCCAGGCCGCCAGGTTGTGCCCGCTGAGCGCGCTGCCGGCGAGCCCACTGGCGGCGAGCAGGAACAGCGCGGCGACGCCGTAGGCCAGCCAGATGTAGGCTGCCAGCCCGAGCCCGGCACGCAGGCGGCGGCCGATCAGCAGGTAGGCGGAAAAACACCACGAGCCGATCAGTGCGAGCAGGTTGCCGAACATCGGGTCGCTGCCTGCGCCGGCGTTCTGGCTGTCGCTCCAGAAGATCAGCAGGCTGCCGCCGAAGGACAGCGCGATGCCGCCCAGCATCATGCGGGTGGGGGCCTCGCGGAACAGCAGGAAGGAAGCCAGGCCGATCCACAGCGGATTGGTGGTCACCAGCGCGGTGCTGGAGGCCACCGAGGTGTATTCGAGCGAACTGATCCAGGTGGCGAAATGGGCGGCGAGGAAGAGCCCGGCGGCCAGCGCCATCAGCATCTGGCGGGCGCTCAGTGCGGCGAGGTCGCGGCGCGACTGGAGCAGCGCGATGGGGGTGACGATGAGCGCGGCGAGGCCCAGCCGCCAGGTAGCCACGACCAGCGAATCGACCCCCTCGGCCTGGGCGATGCGGGCGAAGATGGCACCGAAGGAAATGGCGGTGAGACCAAGGCCGAGGACGACGAAGGGCAGCCAGCGGGCGGGAGGTGTGGAAGGGTTCATGCAGTGGGGGTGGGGGTGGGGTGTATGACACGAAGCCCGTCGGCGCTGCCGCGGGCTCCGTGCCACTGCGGGCGCAGGGGCTTAGCCGTGGCCGCCTTCGAGGTAGGCGGCACGTACCTCGGGGCTGGCGAGCAGTTCGGCGCCGCTGCCGGCGAGGGTGATCTCGCCGTGCTGCAGCACGTAGCCGCGGTGGGCGACGCGCAGCGCCTGGTTGGCGTTCTGCTCGACGAGCAGGATGGTCATGCCGTGGTCGCGGTTGAGTTCGCGGACGATCTGGAAGATCCTGCGGATGTAGATCGGCGCCAGCCCCAGCGAGGGTTCGTCGAGCAGCAGCAGCTTCGGCCGGCTCATCAGCGCGCGGCCGATGGCGAGCATCTGCTGCTCGCCGCCCGACAGCGTGCCGGCGCGCTGCGCTTCGCGCTCCTGCAGGATCGGGAACATCGCATACACCCGCGCGATGTCGGCGTCGTAGTTGGCCGGGTCGGCGTGCACCGCACCCATCTGCAGGTTCTCCAGCACCGTCATGCGCGCGAAGATGCGCCGCCCCTCCGGCACCAGGGCGATGCCGCGGCGGGCGATCTCGTGGGTGCCGAGGCGGGTGATGTCCTCGCCGTCGAAGACGATGCGCCCGGCGCTGGCCTTGGGGCTGCCGAACAGGCTCATCATCAGCGTGGACTTGCCGGCGCCGTTGGCGCCGATCAGGGTGACGATCTCGCCGACCTGCACCGCCACGTCGATGCCGCGCAGCGCGTGGATGTGGCCGTAGTGGGCATGCACCCCTTCCATGCTCAGCATCATGATGCGCGCGCCTCCGTAAATGCCTCCATGGCTTCTTCTTCCTCGTCCTCGCCCAGATAGGCCTTGATCACGTGCGGGTCGTTCTTCACCGCCTCCGGCGTGCCTTCGGCGATCTTGCGGCCGTAGTTGATCACGCAGATGTGGTCGGAGACGTTCATCACCACGCTCATGTCGTGCTCGATGAGCAGGATCGCCACCCCCTGTTCGCGGCACAGGTAGAGCAGCAACTCGTTGAGCTCGGCCGATTCGCGCGGGTTGAGGCCGGCGGCCGGCTCATCCAGACACAGCAGCACCGGATCCACGCACAGCGCGCGGGCGATTTCGATGCGCCGCTGGGTGCCGTAGGGCAGGTCGCCGGCGGCGTGGTCGGCAAAGCGGGTGAGCTGCAGGCGCTCCAGCCAGGTCGCTGCGCGCGTTACCGCCGCGCGCTCGGCGCGGCGGTAGCCGGGCAGGCTGAAGAGGCCGGCGAGCGAGAAGCGCGAGGCGCGCTGCAGCACGTTGTGCTGGGCGACGATGAGGTTCTCCAGCACCGTCATCTTGGGGAACAGGCGGATGTTCTGGAAGGTCCGCACGACCTGGGCGTCGCGTGCCACGCGGTGGCTGGGCAGCTTCTCCAGGTGCATCTCGCCGCGCTGCGGATGGGCCAGGCGCAATGTGCCGGTGGTGGGTTTGTAGAACCCGGTGAGGCAGTTGAACAGCGTGGTCTTGCCCGCGCCGTTGGGACCGATGATGCCGGTTATCTTGCCGGCCGGTACTTCCAGCGAGAGGTCGTCGATGGCGGTGAGGCCGCCGAAGCGCATGCTCAGGTTGCGCACCGAAAGCAGCGTGCTCATCAGGCACCTCCCCTGGCGGCCTTGCCGTCGGCGGACAGGCGCAGTGTCGGTTCGCGGTGGGCGAGCAGACCGCCCGGGCGCCACACCATGATCAGCACCATCGCCATGCCGAAGAGCAGCATGCGGTACTCGGCGAAGTTGCGCCCGAACTCGGGGATCAGTACCAGCAGCGTCGCTGCCAGCACCACGCCCATCTGCGAGCCCATGCCGCCCAGCACGACGATGGCAAGGATGATCGCCGACTCGGTGAAGGTGAAGCTCTCCGGCGAGATGAAGCCCTGGCGTGCGGCGAAGAACACCCCGGCGAAGCCGCCCAGCATGGCGCCGATGGCGAAGGCCGAGAGCTTGATGTTGGTGGTGTTCATGCCCATCGCCTTGCAGGCGATCTCGTCCTCGCGCAGCGCCTCCCAGGCACGTCCCACCGGCAGCTTGCGCAGACGCGAGACGAAGACGTGGGTGAGCAGGGCGAGCACCAGGATCAGGTAGTAGAGGAAGATCAGCCGGTGCATGGCGGAGAATTCGAGACCGAAGAAGCTGGCGAAGCTGTCGCTGCCTTCGGCGGGCCTGCGGGTGAATTCGAGGCCGAAGAAGCTCGGCCGCGGAATCGAGCTGATGCCGTTGGGGCCGCCGGAAAACTCGGTCCAGTTGACCAGAATGACGCGGATGATCTCGCCGAAACCCAGTGTGACGATGGCCAGGTAGTCGCCGCGCAGGCGCAGGATGGGGTAGCCGAGGAGAATGCCGAAACCGGCCGCGAGCGCGCCCGATACCGGCAGCGCCTCCCAGAAGCTCCAGCCGTACTGGGTGGACAGCAGGGCGTAGGAGTACGCGCCGACGGCATAGAAGGCGACATACCCGAGGTCGAGCAGGCCGGCCAGCCCGACGACGACGTTGAGGCCCCAGCCCAGCATCACGTAGATCAGCACCGTGGTGGCGGTGTCGACGACGTAGCGGTTGTCGGAGAACACGATGGGCAGCGCTACCGAGGCGCCCAGCGCCAGCCAGCCGAGCACGTTGACCACCTGCTGGGCGCGACCGCCGGCGTTGCCGGCAGCGGCGCGCTGGCGGGCCAGTTTGCGGCCCTTGAGGTGGTCCACCGCCCAGCGCAGGACCAGACGGCCGCCAAAGGCGGCGACCACCGCCATGGCGAGGAGGCCGAAGCGGGTATCGACGGCGAGGCGGCCGCCGACGTCGACAGTGGTCAGGCCGATCAGCGGAATGCCGAGGATGAGCGCGACGAAGGCGATCCAGCCGGCGTCGCGCAGGCGCTCGGTGGGGGTCAGCTGGTGGTGGGCGAAGACGACGGCGCTCATCAGACCTTCTCCACTTCAGGCCGGCCGAGCAGTCCCGAGGGGCGCAGCATCAGCACCAGGCAGAGGATGCCGAAGGTGGCCACATCCTTGTATTCCGCCCACAGGTAGGCGGCCCAGAAGGCTTCGATGAGGCCGATCAGCAGGCCGCCGAGCATGGCGCCGGGCAGCGAGCCGATGCCGCCCAGCACCGCCGCGGTGAAGGCCTTGATGCCGGCGAGGAAACCGATGAAGAAGTCCACCACGCCGTAGTACACGGTGACCATCACCCCGGCCACCGCGGCCAGTGCCGCGCCGAGCATGAAGGTGAAGGAGATGGTGCGGTCCACATTCACGCCGAGCAGCGCGGCCATGCCGCGGTCCTGCTCGCAGGCGCGTTGCTGGCGGCCGAAGGCGGTCTGGGTGATCATCCAGGTGAAGGCGATCATCAGTGCCACGGTGGTGACGATGATCAGCAACTGGGTCCAGCCGATCTGTACGGTGAACGCCGGCGTGCTCCACAGCTCCACGCCGCCCTCGATGACCGGCGGAATGGGCTTTACCCGTGCGCCCTGGGTGAGCTGCACGGCGTTCTGCAGGAAGATCGACATGCCGATTGCGGAGATCAGCGGGGCCAGCCGGGTAGAACCGCGCAGCGGGCGGTAGGCGGTGCGTTCCACTGCCCAGCCATAGGCCGAGGTGAAGAAGATCGCCACGATGAGCACGAAGGTCAGCGCCAGCGGGATGGAGGTGACGTCGGCGGCGGCGAGCAGGGTGAAGGCGGTGATGGCGATGAACGCACTCACCATGAAGATGTCGCCGTGGGCGAAGTTGATCATGCCGATGATGCCGTACACCATCGTGTAGCCGATGGCGATGAGGCCGTACATGGCTCCCAGGGTAAGGCCGTTGATGAGTTGTTGCAGTGCGTAGGCCACGCTTGTCTCCTGCTGTGGCGGCGCACGACGGCCGCCCGATCGTGTCGGGAGGCCGTGCGCAGTTGTAGTTTGGTGAAGCGCCGCCGCGGCGGACGGCGCGCTGACGGCGGGTTGTTACCTTGCGTAGTCGTACTGGCCACCCTGCCAGCGATAGACGACGAAGCCCGGCGCCTTCTGGTCGCCCTTGGCGTCAAAGGACAGGGTGCCGATGACGGTGTTGAAGCTGCCGTTGCGCATTGCGCGCTCGAGGGCGTCATAGTCGGTGCTGCCGGCGGCCTTGGCGGCCTGCTCGAAGAGCTGGAAGGCGGCGTAGGCGTAGAGCACGTAACCTTCCGGCTCGATCTTCGCGGCGCGGAACTTCTCCACCACCGGGGCGGCTTCGGGATTCTTGCGCGGATCCGGGGAGAAGGTGAACAGCACGTTGTCGGCGGCCGGGCCGGCGGCGGTGACCAGTTCCGAGTTGGTCAGGGTGTCGCCGCCCATGACGGTGAGCTGCAGGCCGGCAGCCTGGGCCTGGCGCAGGATGAGCGCGACCTCGGTGTGATAGCCGCCATAGGCGATCACTTCCACGCCGGCGGCCTTGAGCTTGGTGACCAGGCCGGAGTAGTCCTTCTCGCCGGCGGTGATGGCCTCGCGCAGGGTCGGGCTCATCCCGGCGGCAGTCATCGCCTTGGCGATCTCGTCGGCCAGGCCCTTGCCGTAGGCGCTCTTGTCATCGACCACGGCGACCTTCCTGCCCTTGAAGGTTTCGGCGATGTACTGCCCGGCGACCATGCCCTGCTGGTCGTCGCGGCCCATGATGCGGAAGATGTTGTCGAGCCCGCGCTCGGTGACCTGCGGGTTGGTCGACACCGTGGCCATCAGGATGTCGACCTCGTTATAGACCTCGGAGGCCGGGATGGTGGAGCTGGAGCACCAGTGCCCGTGCATGAAGACGATCTTGCGATTGACCATGGTGTTGGCGACCGACACGGCCTGCTTGGGGTCGCAGGCATCGTCGCCGACTTCGAGCCTGAGGCGCTCGCCGAGCACGCCGCCACGCGCATTGATGTCGGCAATGGCCATCTCGGCGCCGCGGCGGATCTGGTCGCCAGCCGAGGCGTACTGGCCGGTCATCGGCCCGGCGATGGCCACCGCCAGATCGGCCAGGGCAGGCTGGGAAAGGGCGCCAAGTGCCAGGCAGGCGGTGGCGAGCAGGGTCTTCTTCATCATCGATGCGTCTCCTTGGTGGTAACGGTACGAATCCCGATTCAGGTCGGCGGCGCCGCCTCCGGGTCGAGATTCGCGCCCGGCAAAGGTAAGCGAAATTAACAATAATGCAATCCGTGTTGCCCCTATCCCCGGGGGTCTCAGCCGCTCATCGCCATCAGGCTGGCGTTGCCGCCGGCGGCCGCGGTATTGATGCTCAGCGTGCGCTCGTGGACCAGCCGCGCGGGGTCGTACTCGGGCTGCGGATGCAGCACGCCGACGATGGGGCCGGGGCGTGCGGCCATCTGCGTGCGCCAGTGCGTGGCCTCGTCATCGGTGGTGTCGCAGAGGAGGGCACCGAAATCCTGCGTCTGCCAGTCGGCGCGCACTTCCAGGTGTCTGCCGAGGGCGTCCGGCAGGGCGCCGGCGAGGCGGCGGGTGGCGGCGTTGTCGTCGACCAGCAGGCGGTTGCCGGTGGCCAGCGCGGCAAGGAGCTGGTGCACCCGGCCGGCATCGCTGTTGGCGACGGCCGCGATCAGGCCGCGGGGGACGAAGCGCAGGCTGTTGTCTTCGCCGGTCGGCCCCGGCAGGGTGAGCGGCAGGCCGTCGATGCGGCGCGTGCGGTAGGCGTCCAGGCGGTCGCGCAGCACGGCGATGTCGTCACCCTCGAGCAGCGCGCGGCCGTCGCGCTCCAGCCATTCGGCGAAGGCGTCGAGCGCCGGCAACTCTGCGGCGGGGCGCTCGAACACCGGGCCGGGCGTGCGCGCCAGCAGGCGGTGCAGGTAGAGCGGGCCGCCGGCCTTGGGGCCGGTGCCGGACAGGCCTTCGCCGCCAAAGGGCTGCACACCGACCACTGCGCCGATCATGTTGCGGTTCACGTACAGGTTGCCGACATGTGCGCGCGTCACCACGCGGGCGATGGTCTCGTCGATGCGGGTATGCACCCCCATGGTCAGGCCGTAGCCACTGGCGTTGATGCTGTCCACCAGGCGCTCCAGGTCGCGCTCGCGGAAGCGCAGCACATGCAGGATGGGACCGAACTGCTCGCGCCCGAGGCGGGCGAGGTCGTCGATCTCGATGATGGTCGGCGCCACATAGGTGCCGCGGGCGCAGTCGGCAGGCAGGGCCGGGCGGGTGACCCGGCAGCCGGCGACCTGCATCGCGGCGACGTGGGCTTCCAGCCCGTCGCGGGCGTCCATGTCGATCACCGGGCCGACGTCGCGGCGCACGTCGGCCGGGTTGCCGATGCTCAGTTCCTGCGCGGCGCCCTGCAGCATCTCCAGCATGCCGTCGGCCACGTCTTCCTGCAGGCACAGCACGCGCAGCGCCGAGCAGCGCTGGCCGGCGGAGTCGAAGCTGGACGCGAGCACGTCGGCCACCACCTGCTCGGGCAGCGCGGTGGAATCCACGATCATGGCGTTCTGCCCGCCGGTCTCGGCGATCAGCGGCACGTTGCCACCGCGTGCGGCGAGCTGGCGGTTGATCAGCGCGGCCACTTCGGTGGAGCCGGTGAACATCACCCCGCGTACGCGCGGGTCGGCCACCAGCGCGGCGCCGACGGTCTCACCGCGCCCGGGCAGCAGCTGCAGCGCGCCGGCCGGCACGCCGGCTTCATGGAACAGGCGCACCGCGGCGGCGGCGATCAGCGGGGTCTGCTCGGCCGGTTTGGCGATCACCGGGTTGCCGGCGGCCAGTGCCGCGGCGAGCTGGCCGGTGAAGATGGCGAGTGGGAAGTTCCACGGGCTGATGCACACCACCGGGCCCAGCGACTGGTGGGTGCCGTTGTCGAATTCGCGTGCCTGGGCGGCGTAGTAGCGGCAGAAGTCCACCGCCTCGCGCAGCTCGGCGACCGCGTTGGCCCAGGTCTTGCCCGCCTCGCGCACCGCCAGCGCCATCAGCTGGTCGCCGTCACGCTCCAGCAGGTCGGCGGCGCGCGCCAGGCAGTCGGCGCGCTCGGCCGGCGGACGGGCGGCCCAGGCGGGGGCGGCGGCGCTGGCTGCGGCAAGGGCGGCTTCGACTTCGGCGGTGCCGGCTTCGATGACCTCGCCGACGATGTCGTCATGGTCGGCGGGGTTGGGTACGGCGCGCGCGGTGGCGCTGCCGGCCACCGCCTCGGCCAGCATCGGCCCGGCTTGCGCGGGAACGCTGCGGCTGGCGGCCAGCGCGGCGGCGATGCGTGCGCGCACGGTTTCGGAGGCCAGGTCGACGCCCGCGGAGTTGGCCCGCGCAGCGCCGTAGAGCTCGGCCGGCAGCGGGATGCGCGGGTGCGGGGCGCCGTTGAGCGGCGCGGCCTCGGCCACCGGGTCGGCGATCAGCGCCTCGACCGGGATGTTCTCGTCCACGATGCGGTTCACGAAGCTCGAGTTGGCGCCGTTTTCCAGCAGGCGGCGGACCAGGTAGGCGAGCAGGGTCTCGTGGCTGCCGACCGGGGCGTAGATGCGCACCAGGCGGCGCAGCTCGGGGTTGCCGACCAGCTGGTCGTAGAGCGGCTCGCCCATGCCGTGCAGGCACTGGAACTCGTAGTCGCCCTGGGCATAGCCGTCGCCCGCGAGGTGGAATACCGCCGCCAGGGTGTGGGCGTTGTGGGTGGCGAACTGCGGGTAGATGGCGTCGCGTGCGCCGAGCAGCTTGCGGGCGCAGGCCAGATACGACACGTCGGTGTACACCTTGCGGGTGAACACCGGGTAGCCGGCCATGCCGTCCATCTGCGCGCGCTTGATCTCGGCATCCCAGTAGGCGCCCTTGACCAGCCGCACCATGATGCGGCGGCCACTGGCGCGGGCGAGGTCGATGATCCAGTCGAGCACGAAGGGCGCGCGCTTCTGGTAGGCCTGCACCACGAAGCCCAGACCGTTCCAGCCGGCCAGTGCCGGGTCGTGCGCAAGCGCTTCGAGCAGATCCAGCGAGAGGTCCAGGCGGTCGGCCTCCTCGGCGTCGATGTTGAGGCCGATGTCGTACTGGCGGGCGAGCAGGCAAAGGTCCTTCATGCGCGCCAGCAGTTCGCCCATCACGCGCTCGCGCTGCGCCCACACGTAGCGCGGGTGCAGGGCGGAGAGCTTGACCGAGATGCCGTTGCCGTCGATCGTGCCGCGCCCGGCCGAGCCCTTGCCGATGGCGTGGATCGCCTCCACGTAGGAGCGGTAGTAGCGCTCGGCGTCGGCCGCGGTCATCGCCGCCTCGCCCAGCATGTCGAAGGAGTAGCGGTAGCCGCGCTTCTCGGCGCTGCGGCCGCGGTCGAGCGCCTCATCGATGGTGCGCCCGGTGACGAACTGCTCGCCCAGCATGCGCATCGCCAGGTCCATGCCCTTGCGGATCAGCGGCTCGCCGCCGCGCGCGAGCAGGCGGGTGAGCGCGCTGGCCAGACCTTCTGCGCTGGGGGTGGCCACCAGACGGCCGGTGATCAGCAGGCCCCAGGTGGCGGCATTGACGAACAGCGAGGGGCTGTTGCCAATGTGCGAGCGCCAGTCGCCGCCGGCCAGCTTGTCGCGGATCAGGCGGTCGGCGGTGGCACGGTCAGGCACGCGCAGCAGCGCTTCGGCCAGGCACATCAGCGCCACGCCTTCCTGGCTGGACAGCGAGAATTCCTTCATCAACGCATCCACGCCGGAGGAGCGCACCCGCCTGGCGCGCAGCCCGCTGACCAGCATGTGGGCAAGGCTGCCGATGCGGGCCTGGAGGGCGGCGTCGACGCGTGCCGCGCTGACCAGCGGTGGCACGCACTCGGGTTCCGGGGTGCGCCACGCAGCGTCGATCTGCAGGCGGGCAGGCGCGCGTGGCGCGGCGGGCAGCGCGGCGGCGGCGGGGAAGGACACAGGCGTGTTCACGACTCGGGCTCCATCACTGAGGGCGGCGGCAGGTCGGCTGTCACCGGAAGTTCAAGTGGCTGAAATATGAGCGAACAACAACAGTTTATGGCGCCAAAAATTCATTTTATTCAGCCATAATTCCTGTACTGAATACATAACGCAGGCGGAAAGCCTGCTGCGCCGCAATGGACCGTATCGATCTGAGGATTCTCGCCGAACTGCAGGCAAACGCCCGGCTGTCGCTGGTCGAACTGTCGCGCCGGGTCGGGCTTACCAAGACGCCGTGCGCGGAGCGCATCCGCCGGCTGGAGAAGGCCGGGGTGATCCGTGGCTATCACGCCGATCTCGATCCGGAGGCGATGGACGCCGGTCACATCGTCATCGTCCAGGTTCTGCTGACCAGTACCACCGCGCATGACCTGCGGCGCTTCAACGAGGCGGTGATGCGCATCGCGGAGATCCAGTCCTGCCACATGATCGCCGGCGACTTCGACTACCTGCTCAAGGTGCGCACCCGCGACATCCACGAATACCGCCGGGTGATGGGGGAGAAGATCTCCGAACTGCCCTGCGTCAAGCAGACCCACACCTATGTGGTGATGGAGAACGTCAAGGACGAGTCCGGGGTGCCGGTGCCTGTCCGCGGCCCTGGACCGTGACGCAAGTCACAGGGCTGCTCCGCGCCGTGTCCCTGGCCTGGCGCAGAGGCCGACGGCGGCGCCGGGATGGCGCTATGCTTGCGCCGTTGCCCATCGACCGGGTTCGCCAATGCGCCGCTTCTCCGTCTTCTGCCGAGTATTGACCTGTCTGTGTGCCTGGTTGCTGGCCGTCCTGCCGGCCCAGGCCTTCGCGATGGCTGAGGGGGCGTCCGCGGCGCAGGGGCGCAAGGTGCTCACTGTTGGCGTGATTGCCGACAACGAACCGTACTCCTCGGTCGATGGGGGGACGCCGAGCGGTTTCTCCATCGACGTGCTCGAAGAGGTCGCGGCGCACGCCGGACTGCGTTTCAGCTACCGCGCCGGCAGCTGGCCGGAGATCTATCCGGCCTTCCTGCGTGGCGAGATCGATGTCATCGACGAGATCTCCTTCCGCGAGGAGCGCGCCGCGCTGATGCGGTTTACCGAGCCCTACCACTACCGCCAGACGGTGGTCATGCACGACGTCAACCGTCCCCTGCCGGCACTGGGGGCGGTGGAGGATCTGCGCCCCTATCGCGTCGGGGTGGTGCGCGACATCTACTACAAGAGCGAGCTGAGTGCGCGCGGCATTGCCGTCGTCGAGTACGACGGCCTGCCCAGCCTGGTGCGGGCGCTGGCCTTCGGCTGGGTGGACGCCATCGTCGGTCCCGAGGTGACGCTCAGCTACCACGCCCGTCGCGGCGGCTTCGGTCACCTGCGCGTGGCCGGCAGCGTTCCGATGGGCGGACTCGAGGTGGAGGACTTCCGCCTCGCCGTCCTGCCCGCCAACGCCTCCTTGCTCGAAGCGCTCTCCGCCGGCCTGGCGGCCATTCCGCCGCAGCGCATGGCGGAGATGCTGGAGCGCTGGCAGGAGTTCGGCGGGCAGGCGATCAGCGCACCGCAGGCCTACCGCCTCAGCGAGCAGCAGACGGCCTACATCCGCCGCCTCGGTCCGGTGCGCGTCGGCCTGATGCGTGATTACGCTCCCTTCAGCTTCGTCGATGGCGGCAAGGTGCAGGGCCTGGCGGTGGATGTGCTGGAGCGTGTGGCCGATCTGAGCGGGATGCAGGTGGTGACCGTGGCCGATCGCTGGACGGTGCTGCTCGATCTCTTCCAGCGTGGCGAGATCGATGTCATCGCCAACATCTCCGATCACCCCGCGCGCCGCGAGTTCACCCGTTACACCAGGCCCTACCACGTCATCCCCAACGTCGTCTTCAGCCGCGACCCCACGTTGCTCTACGAGCAGCCCGAGGACCTGCGCGGGCTGCGCATCGCGCTGGGCTCCGAGGTGTTCTACGAAGGCGCGGTGCGGCGCCAGTTCGGCGATTCGGTGGTGGGCTTCTCCTCGCAGCAGGCGATGTTCGGCGCCCTTGCCGAGGGCAGTGTGGACGTCGTCCTCGCCGCCCTGCCGAACGGCATGCACTGGGTGCGCGAACTGGGGCTGACCGACGTGCGGGTGGCGGGCGAGTTCAGCATGCCGGGGGTCGAGGGAGAGGATCTGCGCTTCGGCGTGCGGCCCGCGCTGGAGCCGCTGGCCCGCATCATGGACGATGCGCTGGCGGCGATCAGCCCGACCGAGCAGCGCACCATCGAGAACCGCTGGCTCGGCGCGAGCGCCGTGCGGGGGGAGGTCATGCAGCGCAGGCTGTCCTTCAGCGCTGCCGAAGAAGCCTATCTGGCGCAGCGCGGAGGGCGCTTGCGGGCGTGTGTGTCGCCGGCGTGGATGCCCATCGAGGGGCTGGATCGCCATGGCCGCCATGCCGGCATCGGCGCCGATTTCCTCGCGCTGTTCGAGGCGCGCAGCGGCATCGCCTTCGAGATCGTGCGCACGGCGACCTGGACGGAGTCCCTGGAGGCCGCCCAGGCAAGGCGTTGCGACATCTTGCCGATGGCGATGGAGACGCTCGACCGTCTTGCCTACCTGAACTTCAGCAGGCCTTACTTCAGTGTGCCGATGGTGCTGCTGGGGCGCGTCGAGGCACCTTTCGTCGACGGGCTCGATGAGCTCGACGGCCGCCCGGTCGGCGTGCTGCGTGGCCATGCCGCGGGCGAACTGCTGCGCGCACGCTACCCCGGCCTGCGCATTGTCGAGGTCGATGACGAGCTGGAGGGCTTGCGCCGTGTCCAGCGCGGCGAGCTTCACGGCTATGTCGGCAGCCTGATGTCGGTCAGCCACCTGCTGCAGGAGCATGGTCTGGCCGACATCAAGGTGCTTGCCCGCGTTCCGGGAGACGTCTTGCTCTCCGTCGCCACGCGCAACGACGAGCCGGCGCTGGCCTCGATTGCGCAGAAACTCGTCGATGCCGTCGGCGACGACGAGCGCCGGCAGATCGAGGCGCGCTGGCGTGCGGTCCGCCTCGAGCAGCGCGTTGATTACGCCCTGCTGTGGCAGTTGGGGGGCGGTGCGCTGCTCGGACTGGGCTTGCTGTTCGTGTGGAACCGCAAGCTCGGTGCGCTCAACCGGCGCCTTGAGGATGCCAATGCGGCGCTTGAGCGGGTCGCCCTCACCGACAGTCTCACCGGGGTAGGCAACCGCAAGTTCTTCGACCGCCATTTCGGCGCCACGATGCGCTGGTGCCAGCGCCATGAGCTGGTGTTCATGGTGGCGATGATCGATGTCGATCACTTCAAGGCCATCAACGACAACCACGGACACCAGATCGGCGACGACTGTCTGGTGGCGCTGGGCGCCTGCCTGCAGGCGCACCTGCGCCGCGAGAGCGACCATGTGGCGCGATTCGGCGGGGAGGAGTTCGTGGTCTTCTGCGCCCTTGCCGCCGGCGAGGATGCTCAGGCCTGGCTGGAAGCACTGCGGGTGAAGGTCGAGGCCTTGCGGGTGGCCTCGCCGGCGGGGGAACTGCGCTTTACCGTCAGCATCGGTTTTGCGGACGGTGTTCCCGGGCCTGCTGCGCGTGCCGAAGACTACCTCGCCCGTGCCGACCAAGCGCTTTACGAGGCCAAGCGCAACGGGCGCAATCGCTGCGTGCGCGCCTCCGCCTGAGGGCGTTCAGGCGGTGCCGGTGGCACGCTCGGCGCGGAAACGCGCCACGTAGTCGGCGAAGCGCCCGGCGGCGATGGCCTCGCGCAGTTCGGCGGTCAGGGTCTGGTAGTAGCGCAGGTTGTGCACGGTGTTGAGCATGCTGCCGAGGATCTCGCCGGTGCGATGCAGGTGGTGCAGATAGGCGCGGCTGAAGTTGCGGCAGGTGTAGCAGTCGCAGCTGGGGTCCAGCGGGCGGGTGTCGGCCTTGTGGATGGCGTTCTTGATTTTCAGATCGCCGTAGCGGGTGAACAGCCAGCCGTTGCGCGCGTTGCGCGTGGGCATCACGCAGTCGAACATGTCGATGCCGTTGGCGACGCCCTCGACGATGTCCTCCGGCGTGCCCACGCCCATCAGGTAGCGCGGCTTGCCGGCCGGCAGGCGCGGCGCGGTATGGGCGAGGATGCGCTGCATGTCTTCCTTGGGTTCGCCCACCGAGAGGCCGCCGATGGCGAAGCCGTGAAAGCCGATCTCTTCCAGCGCGGCCAGCGATTCGTCGCGCAGGTCCTCGTACATGCCGCCCTGCACGATGCCGAACAGCGCGTTGCCGTTGTGCAGGCGGTCGAACTCGTCGCGCGAGCGCCGCGCCCAGCGCTGCGACAGGCGCATGGACTTGGCGGCTTCGTCGCGGGTGGCGGGGTAGGGCGTGCATTCGTCGAAGATCATCACCACGTCGGAATCCAGCACGGTCTGGATCTGCATGGAGATTTCCGGGGTGAGGAAGAGCCGCGCGCCGTCGATCGGGCTGGCGAACTTCACCCCTTCCTCGCTGATCTTGCGCAGCGCGCCGAGGCTGAACACCTGGAAACCGCCCGAGTCGGTGAGGATGGGCTTCTCCCAGGCCATGAAACGGTGCAGCCCGCCGTGCGCGGCCACCACCTCCAGGCCCGGGCGCAGCCAGAGGTGGAAGGTGTTGCCCAGGCAGATCTGCGCGCCGATGCCGGCGAGCATGTCGGGGGTCATCGCCTTCACCGTGCCGTAGGTGCCCACCGGCATGAATACCGGGGTTTCGACGATGCCGTGGTTCAGGGTGAGGCGGCCGCGGCGCGCCCCGTCCGAGGTGGCGAGAAGCTCAAACTGCATCGTGTTCGGCGTCCGGGTTGCGGGTCAGGAACATGGCGTCGCCATAGCTGAAGAAGCGGTAGCGTTGTGCCACCGCGTGGGCGTAGGCGCGGCGGATGGTGGCCATCCCGGAGAAGGCCGAAACCAGCATCAGCAGGGTCGATTTGGGCAGGTGGAAATTGGTGATCAGCGCGTCGACGACCTGGAAGCGGAAGCCGGGCAGGATGAAGATCTCGGTCTCGCCAGCGCCGGCGGCCAGCGGGCCGTCCTGGGCCGCCGCCTCCAGCGCCCGCATGCTGGTGGTGCCGACCGCGATGACGCGGCCGCCGGCTGCGCGCGTTGCGGCGATGGCGGCCACGGTTTCGGCCGGGATGACGTAGCGCTCGGCGTGCATCTGGTGCTCGCCGAGGTCGTCCACGCGCACCGGCTGAAAGGTGCCGGCGCCGACGTGCAGGGTCAGCCAGGCGAGCTGCACGCCCTCGTCCTTGAGGTGGGCGAGGAGGGTGTCGTCGAAATGCAGGCCGGCGGTGGGGGCGGCAACCGAACCCGGTTCACGCGCATACACGGTCTGGTAGCGCGCTTCGTCGGCGTCACCGGCATCGCGGCGGATGTAGGGCGGCAGCGGCAGCTTGCCGTGGCGTTCGAGAAGTGCGAACAGATCCTCGGCAGCGGGAAAGCGCAGGTGGAAGAACTCGCCGACGCGGCCGAGCACCTCCACGTCGATGGCATCGGCCAGGTGCAGGTGGCTGCCGGCGCGCGGGCTCTTGCTGGCGCGCACCTGGGCAAGCGCCTCGTGCGGGCCGACGGCGCGTTCGATCAGTACCTCGACCTGGCCGCCGCTGTCCTTGACGCCATGCAGGCGGGCGTGGATCACGCGGGTGTCGTTGAACACCAGCAGGTCGCCGGCGCGCAGCAGTGCGGGCAGGTCGGTGAAGCTGCGGTCGACATCGGCGCCGCTGCCCACTTCCAGGAGCCGGCTGGCGCTGCGCTCGGGCAGGGGGGCCTGGGCGATCAGTTCCGCAGGGAGGTGGTAGTCGAAGTCTTCCAGGGTCAATGGCATGTGCTTGCCGCTCTCGGGGCTGTTCATGGATAATGCTTGGCTTCCCGTGCCGGGATGGCGGAATCGGTAGACGCAGCGGACTCAAAATCCGCCGCCGCAAGGTGTGTGGGTTCGAGTCCCACTCCCGGCACCAGCAGCCTTGCTGCTGCGCTGGCCTGCCCGCCACTTTGCGCGCGCCACCCTTTTCCGCAGCTTTCGAGCCGGCGGATTCTAGCAGAACTCCGCCTTCTTCCCCGCTGCCTGCGGACGCCGTCACCATCCGCGCGAAGGCGCATGGCTCCTCAATCTGGGGCCTTGTGTGTATAGTTTCCGGGACTCGTATCCATACGTACTGCCCGGTTATGCAAAGTCCATCCCGCGCTGGCGCGTCCTGATGTCCGAAGGTGCGTCCGTCCTCTTTGGCCACAGCCGGCCGCTGATCGAATTCGATCCGCGACGCTGGCCGGAACTGCCGTTCCGGCTGAGCAGCGCACTGGCCCTGTTGTGCCTGGGCGTTGCGCTGCTGGCCGCCTTGCAGCCGCAGCCCTTGCTGCGCTGGCTGCCTTTCACCCAGGATAGTGGCGCCAATACCCTGCTTGCCCTTGCCGCGCTGGCCGCGGCGCTCGCCGTGCGGCAGCGTGGACGTGCGCTGCTGGCGGATTCCCTGCTTACTGCCGCCGCTTTGCTGGCGGTGCTGCCGCTGCTCCAGCATCTTGTCGCCGCGGTACCGGGCGACGGGCCGTGGAGGCTGTTCGTCGATACCCTGCACCAGCCCGGGTTGAACGATTACTGGCCGGGACGCATGTCGGCCTTCGCCTCGCTGCTGCTGCTTCTGGCTGCGGCCTGCATGTACGTGCTCGCACACCTGACCGGCCGGCGCGCGGTGCGGCACTGGATGTTCCTCTACGCGGCGCTGTTCGTGCTGGTGCTGATCGGTTTTGCCGGCGAACTGGTCGGCGTGCCGGTGCTGGTGGAGCCCTGGGGGCAGGGCGACGCAGTGGGCGTGCTGAGTTCCGGCACGCTGCTGGGGCTGGTCTTTGTGCTCTTCCGTGTCGCTGTCGCCGACCGCGCGGTGGGCGAGTATTTCGCCGGGCGCCCCGATCGCAGCGTCTTCGCAGTCAGCGTGTTCGGCCTGCTGGCGATGCTGGTGGTCGGCGGGGTGAGCATTGGCGGGGTGATGGCACCGGTGGGCCTGAGCGGCTATCGTGCCGCGCTCGCCGATGCGCTGCGCACCCACATCCTCCTTGCCGAGTCCGAGATCGGGCGCCTGCAGGGAGTGGCCGACGAGGCGCTGCGGCGCGTCAGGGCCGGGGCGCTGGATTGGTACGTGGTCGACGAATATGGCGCCGCGGCGGTGCGTCCGACGGTTCGCCTCGAGTCGCCGGAGCAGGCCCTGTCCTTGCCCGAGGGCGTCCTGGCGCTGGAACTGGAAGGCGCACGCGGCCTCACCCTGATGCGCCGGGGCGGCTGGCGGCTGGAGGCGCGCCGGGCGGTGGGCGACGGCCGCACGGTGGTGGTCGAACTGCCTTTCCAGCCATTCGACCTGCTCGCCGAACGGGCTGCCGCGCTGGGGCGCAGTGGTGAGCTGGTGGTGTGCGGGCGGGGAGGCGGCGAGGGGCCGGAGTACTGTTTCCCGACCCGCCAGATCGGACAGTCTTTTCCGCGCATGGTCGCCCAGGAGCGCAAGTCGCAGCGCACGCCGATGGGGCGGGCGTTGAGCGGCGAGAGCGGTATTGCCGAAGTGCGCGACTATCGTCAGCGTGAGGTGGTGGCTGCGTTTGCGCCGCTGGGCGGAAGCGGTGCCGGGGCGGTGCTGAAGGTCGACCTCGTCGAGTTGCAGGCGCCGTTGCGCAACGCCCTGTGGGTGGCAATGGCCGGGGTGCTGCTGCTTGCCCTGGCCGGCGGCGTGGTGGTGAATCGCCATGTGCGCCCGCTGATTCAGCAACTTGCCCACACCGAGCGTGCCCTCAACCGCGCGCAGGCGGTGGCGCGCGTCGGCAGCTGGCACAGCGCGGCGGCGAGCGGCCGCATCATCTGGTCGCCGGAGACCTACCGCATCTTCGGTCTGCCGCAGGGCGAGCCGATGAGCCATGAGCGCTTCATGGCCTGTGTACATCCGGACGACCGCGAACAGGTCGCCGCGGCGTGGCGGGCCTCGCTGGACGGTGCGCCTTACGATGTCGAGCACCGCATCCTCGTCGATGGACGCGAGCGCTGGGTGCATGAACGCGCGGAGCTGGAGTTCGATGGCAGCGGCGCGGTGTGCGGCGCTACGGGGACGGTGGAGGATGTCACCGAGCGCAAGGCGCGCGCCGTCGAGCTGCTGGGCTCGCGCCAGAAGCTGCGCGAGCTGGCGGCCCACCACGAGAAGCTGCGCGAGGAAGAGCGCACCCACATTGCCCGCGAGATCCACGACGAGCTCGGCCAGTGCCTGACCGCGCTGCGCACCGATGCGGCGATGCTGCAGCTGCACTTCGGCGAGGGCAATCCGCAGCTGGCGCAGAAGGTCAGCGCGATGAAGCGCCTCATCGACCGCACCATCAAGGTGGTGCGCAGCGTTGCCACCACCCTGCGTCCCGCCGCCCTCGACCTGGGCCTGGAGTCGGCAGCGGAATGGCTGGTAGGGGAGTTCCGGGAGCGCCACTGCATCGACGTCGAGCTGCGCCTGCCAGCCCAGGAACTGGCGCTCGACGACGTGCGTGCGACGGTGGTGTTCCGCATTCTGCAGGAGTCACTGACCAATATTGCCCGCCATGCCGAGGCGACCCGCGTCGAGGTGAACATCGCCGTCGACGAGGAGAGCAGCGTGGTGCTGGAGGTCCGCGACAATGGCCGCGGGTTCGACCCCGCCACCGTGCGTGAGCGCAAGACCTTCGGGCTGATGGGCATCCGCGAGCGCGCCCTGGCGTTTGGTGGTGAGGCGCGTTTCAGCAGCATGCCGGGGGAAGGAATGGTGCTGCGGGTGCGCATCCCGCTGGCGCCGGCGGAGGGCGAGGCGTGATCCGGGTAGTCATCGCGGACGACCAGTCCATCATCCGCCATGGTGTGCGCCAGGTGCTCGCCTTTGCCGGCGATTTCGACATTGTCGGCGAGGCGCGCGACGGCTGGGAGCTGCTCACCCTGCTTGCCGAGTGTGCTGCCGACGTGGTGCTCACCGACATGAGCATGCCGGGGCCGCATGGCGTCGAGCTGCTCAAGCGCATCCGCGATGCCCATCCGCGCCTGCCGGTGCTGGTGCTGAGCATGCACGGCGAGGCGCAGATCACCGCGCGGGCGCTGAAAGCCGGCGCTGCGGGCTATCTGACCAAGGACAGCGAGCCGGAAGTGCTGATTGCCGCGGTACGCAAGGTCGCCGCAGGCGGGCGTTACATCGATCCGCAACTGGCCGAGAAGCTGGTTTTCGAGACTTCGCTCGCCGGCGACCAGTTGCCGCACGAGAGCCTCTCCAACCGCGAGTACGAGGTGCTGGTGCTGATCGCCCGCGGCATCAGCCTCAGTGACATCGCCGGGCAACTCCACCTCTCGCCGAAGACCATCAGCACCCACAAGGCGCGGCTGATGCAGAAACTCAACGTGCACAGCACTGCGGAGCTGGTGCGCTACGCCATCGAGCACGGGCTCGGGGGCTGAACCTCAGCCGTCCCGGGGAGGCATTGCCGCGCGACTGATGGCCTGGGTGGCGGGGTGGCTCAGGCGGCGCTCCACGGCGATGGCGTAGTAAGAGTCGCCAACGCCGGGCAGTTCGCCGATGCAGCGCAGCTCGCCATGGCGGCACAACTGTGCGGAGATCAGCGTCGGTGCAGGAAAGATGCCTGCGCCAGCCTCGCCGAAGGCCTTCATCAGCGCGCTGTCGTCGAATTCGCCGACGATGCGCGGTGTCAGGCGTTGCTCTTCGAGCCAGCGCAGCAGCGGCGCCCGCACCGCCGCCTCGTTGCCGGGCAGCAGCAGTGGTGCCTGCTGCAGGCAGGCAGGGAAATCGCCGGCGAGCGTGTCGGCGAGCGCGGCGGAGGCGAACAGGCTCACCGAGGACTCCGCCAGCTTGTGGCTGTAGCCGCGTACGTCCATGTTTGCCGGCAAGGGGCTGTCGGCGAGGACGACGTCGAGCTTGTGGATGGCGAGGTCGCCGAGCAGGCGTTCGAGCTTGTCCTCGCGGCAGACGATGCGCACCGGTTCAGGCAGTGCCATCGACGGTGCGAGCAGCAGCCAGGCGATGCTCTTCGGTACCACGTCGGCGATGCCGACGCGGAACGGAACCACCCGCCCGGCGGAGCGGCTGAGCAGCGCCTCCTCCAGTTCACTGCCGGTGCGGAATATTTCTTCGGCATAATCGAGTACCATCTGTCCGGTCTCGGTGAGCACCAGCCCGCGGCCCTGACGGCGGAACAGGGTCACCCCGAGGCTGGCTTCCAGTGCGGCGATCTGTCCAGACAGGGTCTGTGGGGCGAGCCCCGAGCGTTCGCTGGCGCGGACGATGCCACCGGCGCGGGCGACGTTCCAGAAGTGGTGAAGCTGCTTGAAATTGAGCATATGACCCCAATGTTCGTAAAAACCGGATGAAGATTCAGTTGAACTCGGATTTTACCGAACAGTCTTAGCCGTAGCATTCGGCATGTCGCAAGTCGTGCATGCCGCTGTCTGCCACAACAGGAGAGGAGAGCTTCCATGCGTATCGATTTGCATTGTGACGGTGTCGAGGCCAACCCCGGGCTGCGCGACTACGTGGCGCGGCGGATGCGTTTCGCAATCGGGCGCTTCCGCGACCACATCCAGTGGGCACGGGTGAAGGTGGCCGACGTGAATGGGCCGAAAGGCGGTGCCGACAAGCGCTGCGTGGTGCAGTTGCGTCTGCGCAACCTTCCCGACGTGATCTTCGCGATCACCGAGCTGGAAGTGCGCGCCGCGGTGGATCGCGCAGCCGATCGCGTGTCGCGCGTACTGGCGCAGCGCGTGCAGCGCCGCCGCCAGGTTCCGCGCCTGGCCCCGGCTTTTGCCTGACCAATTTTGGATTGACAACAAGTTCCCAGCAGGAGGTAGACGTTCCATGGAAAACCGCATCGCCACCATGACCCGGTCCGAGGCTTCCGTCCTCTCGACCAACAAGGTCATCCGCAATACCTACATTCTGCTGTCGATGACGCTGGCCTTCTCGGCGGTCGTGGCCGGTGTGTCGATGGCGCTCGGGCTGCCGCATCCGGGCCTGATCCTGACCCTGATCGGCTACTTCGGCCTGCTTTTCCTGACCACCAAGCTGCGCAACAGCTCTGCCGGCATCCTCGCGGTGTTTGCCCTCACCGGCTTCATGGGCTACACCCTCGGCCCCATCCTCTCGGCCTATCTGTCGCTGCCCAACGGTCACATGATCGTGATGCAGGCGATGGCCGGCACCGCGGCGATCTTCCTCGGCCTGTCGGCCTATGCGCTGACCACCCGCAAGGATTTCTCCTTCATGGGCGGCTTCCTGATGGTCGGCATCCTGGTGGCCTTCCTGGCCGGACTGGGGGCGATCTTCTTCTCCATCCCGGCGCTCTCGCTGGCGGTTTCGGCGATGTTCGTGCTGCTGATGTCCGGTCTCATCCTCTACGAGACCAGCAACATCATCCATGGCGGCGAGACCAACTACATCATGGCCACGGTCACGCTGTACGTCGCCATCTACAACCTCTTCACCAGCCTGCTGCACCTGCTGGGTTTCATGAACAACGACTGAGCGCCATGCGCGTTCGATGCAGGGGCGGCCACGGGCCGCCCTTTTTGCGTCAGGCGGTACGGATGTATCCGCCCCTTCCCGTGGGCAGGGGTGGGGGTACAATACGCGCCTCTCAAGTTTGGACGGGTCAGATGAAGACCATCTTTCTGGATTTTGAACAGTCCCTGGCCGATCTTGCCGCCAAGATCGAGGAACTGCGTTTTGTGCAGGATGACTCCGCGGTCGATATCTCCGAGGAGATCGCCCGTCTGGAGGCCAAGAGCCAGAGCTTGACCAAGGACCTCTACGCCAAGCTGACCCCATGGCAGATCGCCCAGGTCGCCCGTCATCCGCAGCGCCCCTACACGCTGGACTACGCGGAGCTGATCTTCACCGATTTCGAGGAGCTCCACGGCGACCGCGCCTTTGCCGACGACAAGGCCATCGTCGGCGGGCTGGCGCGCTTCAATGGTCAGAGCTGCATGGTCATCGGCCACCAGAAGGGGCGCGACACCAAGGAGAAGATCGCCCGCAACTTCGGCATGCCGCGCCCCGAGGGTTACCGCAAGGCGCTGCGGCTGATGAAGATGGCGGAGAAGTTCGGCCTGCCGGTGTTCACCTTCGTCGATACCCCGGGCGCCTACCCCGGCATCGGTGCCGAGGAGCGTGGCCAGTCCGAGGCCATTGGTCACAATCTCTACGTGATGGCCGAACTCAAGGTGCCTATCGTCACCACCATCATCGGCGAGGGCGGCTCCGGCGGCGCGCTGGCCATCGCGGTGGCGGACCAGGTGCAGATGCTGCAATACGCCACCTACTCGGTGATTTCCCCCGAAGGTTGTGCCTCCATCCTGTGGAAGAGTGCGGAAAAGGCCTCCGAGGCCGCCGAGACCATGGGCATCACCGCGGCGCGGCTGAAGTCCCTGGGACTCATCGACAAGGTGGTCAACGAGCCGGTGGGTGGTGCCCACCGCGATCACCGCGGCATGGCGCAAAGCCTCAAGCGTGCGCTGACCGACTCGCTGCGCCAGCTCGCCGACCTGTCGCCGACGCAACTGCTCGAGCAGCGTTACGAGAAGCTGATGGCCTACGGGCGCTTCAAGGAACAGAAGGTCGCCTGAGGCCGCGGTGACGGCCTTCCCGGTACAGGCGGGCCTGCGCGCCACGGTTGCGGCGCGGCTGGCCGCAGCCGGGCTGGGGAGCGGTGCGCGGCTGTGCTGCGCGCTCAGCGGCGGGGTGGACTCCACCGTGCTCCTGCACGTGCTGGCCGCCCTGCGCGAAGAGCTTGGCTTCACGTTGCTCGCCGCTCACGTCAATCACGGCCTGCACCCGCAGGCCTGGGCCTGGCAGGCGCACTGCGCGCAGTCCTGCGCGCAGCTGGGGGTGGTGCTGAAGGTATTTCAGGTCGAGGTCGCCCGTGACGCGCCCTGCGGGCTGGAGGCGGCGGCCCGTGCGAGCCGCCACGCCGCCTTGCGCAGCGTGGCCTGCGATGCCCTGCTGCTCGCTCACCATCAGGACGATCAGGCGGAGACCGTGCTCTTCCGGCTGTTGCGCGGCAGTGGCGCCCATGGTGCTGCCGGGATGGTGGTTTGGCAGCCGGGTGCGCCCGCCATCCTGCGCCCTTTGCTGGGCGTGCGGCGCGCACAGATCGAGGCGGCCGCGCGCGAAGGCGGACTGCACTGGGTCGAGGATCCGAGCAATGCCAACCCGCGGCATCGCCGCAATGCGCTGCGTCACGAGGTGCTGCCGGCGATGGCGGCGCATTTCCCCGCGGCGGTGCCGGCACTGGCCCGCGCGGCAGAGAACTTCGCCGAGGCGGCGACGCTCATGGATGAGCTTGCCGCTGCCGATGCGCGGCTCTGTGGCGGCCAGATGCTGCAGCGCGATGCCGTGCTGGCCTTGTCGGCGGCCCGTCAGCGCAACCTGCTGCGCTGGCTGGTGCGCGCTGCCGGCGGCCAGGCGCCATCGCGTGCGCGCCTGCTGGAGGTGCAACGCCAGCTCGCCAGCGTGCCGCCGCTGCAGCCCCTGCGTGTCGAACTCGGGGGTTGTGTGTGCTGCTGCTATCGCGGGCAACTGTGGCTGGAAGCCGCTACGCCGCCACCGCCACGGCCGCTGCGCTGGCGCGGCGAGACCGAGTTGCCGTGGTGTGGTGCACTGCTGCGCTGCGAGGCCAGCGTCGGCGAGGGGCTGCGCCTCGACCGCGTGCAGGCGGCAGCGCTGGTGATGGTGCGCGGGCGCTGGCCCGGGCTGAGCATGCGCCTGGCTGCCGGCCGCCCGCAGCGCAGCTTCCGCAAGCTGTGTCAGGACGCCGGCGTGCCGCCATGGCTGCGCGAGCGCCTGCCGGTGCTGATGGCCGACGGCGAGGCGGTGTGGATTGCCGGCATCGGCGTTGCTGCGGCCTGGCAGTGCGAGGACATGCAGCCCGGCCTGCGGTTGAGCTGGGACGGCGTGAGGGAGTAAGGCGCGCCACGGCGAGCGTGCCGGCACCCGCAGCGGGGGTGAGTTCAGAATGCGGGCTAGTAATCCAGCCCGGTGAGCATCTGCGCCAGTTCGACCGCCGAGCGCACGCCCATCTTGTCGAAGATCTTCGCGCGGTGGGCCTCGACGGTGCGCATCGAGATGTTGAGCTCGTCGGCGATGACCTTGTTGAACTTGCCTTCGAGGATCAGCGCCATCACCTCGCGCTCGCGCGCGGTGACCGTGGCCAGGCGTGCGGCGACGGTTTCGCGCCCGGCGGCGGCGCGCTGGCGCTCGGCATCGGCAGCGAGGGCCTTTTCCACCACGTCGATGAGGTCCTTGTCGTTGAAGGGCTTCTCGATGAAGTCGAAGGCGCCTTTCTTGAGCGCGGCCACCGCCATCGGCACGTCGCCATGGCCGGTGATGAAGATCACCGGCAACTCGCAGCGTCGTGCCAGCAGGGCGTCGAAGCAGGCCAGTCCGCTCATTCCCGCCATGCGGATGTCGAGGACGATGCAGCCCTGCCAGGCCGGTTCCCAGGCCGCGAGGAAGTCCTCTGCCGCGGCCCATAGCCGGCAGGGCACGCCGCGGGTGCGGAACTGCCACTCCAGCGCGTCGCGAATGGCGTCGTCGTCGTCGATGATGTGGGCGCAGGGCTCGTTCATGCGGGTTCCAGCGGCAGCGTGAGGGTGAAGATGGTACCCCCATCGGGGCGGGCTTCGAAACCCAGATGGCCATGATGCAGTTCGGCGATCGAGCGGCAGATGTTGAGCCCCATGCCCATGCCCTCGGCCTTGGTGGTGAAGAAGGGTTCGAACAGGCGGGCGGCGGTCTCCGGCGGGATGCCGCTGCCGCGGTCGCTGACCTGCAGCACCGCATTGCTGCCCTCGCGCCGTGTGCTGATGGTGACTTCGCGGCGGGTGGCAGGGGTGTCGCGCATCGCGTCCATGGCATTGCGCACCAGGTTGACGACGATCTGCTCCAGCATCACCGGGTCGGCGTCGAGCGCCGGCAGCCCGCTGAGCCCGGTGTGCACGCGCACCTGGCGCTTGCGGGTGTCGGCTTCGAGCAGTTCGACGGCCTCGCGGATGATCGCATTGAGGTCGACGGCGATGCGCTTGGGTTCCGAGCGCCGCACGAAGTCGTGAACGCGGCGGACGATGTCGCCGGCGCGGCGGGCCTGGCGGGCGATGCGCTGGTGGATGTCGAGCATCTCGGCGCGGTTGCAGTCGCCGCTTTCGAGGCGGTTGATGCAGCCGCTGTTGTAGCTGGCGATGGCGGCCAGCGGCTGGTTCAGCTCGTGGGCCAGGGTGGAGGCCATCTCGCCCATGGTGACCAGCCGCGAGGTGGCCTGCAGGCGCTCTTCCTGCTGGCGGGCGAGTTCCTCGGCGCGTTTCTGCTCGGTGATGTCGAGCACCGAGCCCATCCAGCCGCTGTGGCGGCCTTCGCCGTCGATCAGCGGGGCCTCGAAGATCTGGGCGTCGAGGCGGCTGCCGTCCTTGCGTCGCAGCCGTACCTCCATGCCTTCCGGTGGCGTGCCGCCGGCCATGATGAGTTCGTGCAGTTCCTGGGTGCGTTCGAGGTGTTCGGGATCCCAGTAGGGCATCGGCGGCAGGTGGCCGACGAGCTCCCCGGCGCTATAGCCGACCATCCGGCAGAAGGCCGGATTGACGTAGGTGACGCGGCCGCTGAGGTCGCGGGCGCGCAGACCGGTGAGCAGCGAGTCCTCCATTGCCTTGCGGAAGGTGCTTTCCTTGTGCAGGGCGTGTTCGGCGGCCTGGCGGCGCTGCAGCTGGCGGCGCAGCTGCCAGATGCTCCACACGATGATGCTTCCCAGCATTACCAGCGAGGCGACCAGCAGCAGGGGAATCCAGCGGATCTCGCCGCGGTGCGCGGCGATGTGCAGAACCAGGCCGTGTCCCGGCGGGTCGAAGGCGATACTGTAGTCGTGCCCGCTGGCCGGTGCGCCGACCCCGGACTTGGCCGCCAGCTCCTGTCCGTCGGAGTCGAGCACGCTGACCCGGTAGCGCTCGCTGAACCACCACGGCAACTCGCGTACCACCAGGCTCTGCAGGGAATACACGCCGACGGCGGTGCCGATGAAGGCGCCGTCGCTGTAGATCGGCACATGGACCTCGAAATGGTGGTCGCCGCCGGTAATCGGATAGGCTGGTCCATACACCGGGCGGCCGATCGCGCGGGCGAGGCGGAATATGCTCCGGGCGGGTACGGTGCCGCCGCTCTCGCCGACCAGGTGGTCGTCGCTCGCTGGCGGCTGGGCGCCGCGCATGGTGCCGTCGGCGTCGGTCCAGATGATGCGCGCGAGGCCGCTCTCGGCGCGCAGCAGGTGGCGCAGGCCGGCCTCGGTGGCGACGTCGCCGTGCCGGCCGGCGATCAGTGCGGGGCCGAGCTGGCCGAGTTGGGCGGCGTTGCGGTCGAGATGGAAGCGCAGGTTCTGCTCCATCCACAGCACGTCGCTGATCAGCGTGGTGCGCTGCACTTCCTCGTCGTAGCTGCGGGTCAGCCACACCAGGGTGGCGATGATGGCGAGAATCAGCAGCAGCGCGCCATAGGGCAGCCAGGCGGGGGTGGGAGGGGCGGCAGGCTTGTCCATTGACCGGGCAGGGCGCGTTGGGCCGACATGCAGGGCATCGGCGCGGTAAACTTTACGGGTTGT
Organism: Pseudothauera lacus; assembly: GCF_003034845.1. Lineage (GTDB taxonomy): Bacteria > Pseudomonadota > Gammaproteobacteria > Burkholderiales > Rhodocyclaceae > Pseudothauera > Pseudothauera lacus. Next base: position 94,643 of record NZ_PZKC01000011.1, read on the forward strand.
GATGCCGGTCGCCGGGGGCGGCCGGCCCTGGAGGGTAGAGAGTAATGAAAAAAATGCTGCTGCGGTTCGCCATCTGCGTCGGCCTGGTGCTGTCGCCGGGTGTGCAGGCCGAGCCCATCGTCATCCGCTTCAGTCACGTGGTCGCTCCCGATACGCCGAAAGGCAAGGCGGCGGAGTACTTCAGGGCGCGTGCCGAGGCGCTCACCGAAGGGCGCGTGCGCGTCGAGGTGTATCCCAACAGCACGCTCTACAAGGACCGCGAGGAGCTCGAGGCGCTTCAGCTCGGCGCGGTGGAGATGCTGGCGCCGTCGCTGGCCAAGTTCGCGCCGTTGGGCCTGCGCGAGTTCGAGGTCTTCGATCTGCCTTACATCTTCGATGGCTACGAGGCCTTGCGCCGTGTCACCACCGGGCCGGTGGGGCGCGAACTGCTCGGCCGTCTGGAGGCGCGCGGGATCAGGGGGCTGGCGTTCTGGGACAACGGCTTCAAGTCCTTCTCCGCCAATACGCCGATTCACGGCCCCGACGATCTGCACGGTCTGCGCATGCGCATCCAGTCCTCGCGCGTGCTCGAAGAGCAGATGCTGGCGCTCGGCGCGCTGCCCCAGGTGATGGGCTTTTCCGATGTCTACGATGCCCTGCGCCATGGCGTGGTGGACGGCACGGAGAATCCTCATTCCAATCTGTACACGCAGCGCATGCACGAGGTGCAGGGTCACCTCATCCTCACCGGGCATGGCTATCTGGGCTATGCAGTGATCACCAACAAGCGTTTCTGGGATGCCCTGCCGCGCGACATCCGCCGCCAGCTCGAGCGCGCCATGGACGAGGCCACTGCCTTTGCCAACCGCATCGCCCAGGAAGAGAATGAGCAGGCCCTGGCGGCGGTGCGGGCGGCCGGGCACACAGTCGTCTACGAGCCCGATGCGCGCACCCTGGCAGCCTTCAAGCAGGCCTTGCTGCCCGTGCATCAGCGCATGGAGGAGCGCATTGGCGCCGATCTGATCCGCGCCATCTACCGTGCCACCGGTTTCGATCCGTCACGGATGTAAACACGAAACCTGCTAGAATTTCCCGTTTTGTCAAACCCTCTGTGGAGTCCTCAATGGCCATCGAACGCACCCTTTCCATCATCAAGCCCGACGCCGTCGCCAAGAACGTCATCGGCAAGATCTACCAGCGTTTCGAAGACGCCGGGCTGAAGGTCATCGCTGCCAAGATGGTGCATCTGTCCGAGCAGGAAGCCGGCCAGTTCTACGCCGTGCACAAGGAGCGCCCCTTCTTCAAGGATCTGGTCTCCTTCATGACCTCCGGCCCGGTGATGATCCAGTGCCTGGAAGGCGACAACGCCATTGCCAAGAACCGTGAGCTGATGGGTGCCACCGATCCCAAGAAGGCCGACGCCGGCACCATCCGCGCCGACTTCGCCGAGTCCATCGACGCCAATGCCGTGCACGGCTCCGATGCGCCCGAAACCGCTGCCGTGGAAGTGGCTTTCTTCTTCCCCGGCATGAACGTCTACAGCGGCCGCTGAGCGCCGCAGATGCGGGCCGGTGCCGCGCCGCAGGTGGCGGTGCCGTGCCCGCAATGCAATACCGCAATGGTCAATCTGCTCGATTACGACGTCGACGGCCTCGTCGCCTGGTTTGCCGAACTGGGTGAGAAGCCCTTTCGCGCCCGTCAGGTGATGCGCTGGATGCACCGCGAAGGTTGCGACGACTTCGAGCGCATGACCGATGTCGCCAAGAGCCTGCGCGCCAGGCTGGCGGATACTGCCTGCATCCGCGCCCCGCAGCCGCTGCGTGACTCGGTGTCTGCCGACGGCACGCGCAAGTGGCTGCTCGATGTCGGCAACGGCAACGCGGTGGAAACGGTGTTCATCCCCGAGACCAGCCGCGGCACGCTGTGCGTGTCCTCGCAGGCAGGGTGTGCGCTCGATTGCGCCTTCTGTTCCACCGGCAAGCAGGGTTTCAACCGCAATCTCTCTGCGGCCGAGATCATCGGCCAGCTGTGGCTGGCCAACCGCCTGCTCGGCGCCGCACGCGAGCAGGCCGCCGATCTGGAGGCCGGCGAGGCCGACAATGGCCGCATCATCAGCAATGTGGTGATGATGGGGATGGGCGAGCCGCTGGCCAATTTCGACAACGTCGTTACCGCGCTGCGGCTGATGCTCGACGATCACGCCTACGGCCTGTCGCGCCGCCGTGTCACGGTGTCGACCTCGGGCATCGTGCCGGCGATGGACCGCCTGCGCGATGAATGCCCGGTGGCGCTGGCGGTGTCGCTGCATGCCTCCAACGACGCCTTGCGCGACCGCCTGGTGCCGATCAACCAGAAGTACCCGCTGGCCGAGTTGATGGCGGCCTGCCGGCGTTACCTGGAGCGTGCGCCGCGCGATTTCGTCACCTTCGAGTACGTCATGCTCGACGGCGTGAACGACCGCGACGAGCACGCCCGCGAGCTCATCGCACTGGTCCGCGAGGTGCCGTGCAAGTTCAACCTGATTCCCTTCAACCCTTTCCCGAACGCCGGCTTCGAGCGTTCGCCGGTGGAGCGCATCCGGCGTTTTGCCGGTATGCTCAATGATGCCGGGATTGTCACCACCACCCGCAAGACGCGTGGTGAGGACGTCGATGCGGCCTGCGGGCAACTCGCCGGGCAGGTACTGGACAAGACCCGGCGCACCGTTCGTCTGGTCAATTCGAAGGAGGCTCGCTGATGACCCGCTTTGCCATGCGGCTGCTGCCCGCAGCCCTTTCCCTTCTGGTGGCGGCTTGTGCGACCACGGCACCCGGCGGCGGTGTCAGCAGCGGTGAATTTGCCCCGCAGGCCGCCCGCCCGCTGGCCGACCGCACCCCGACGACGGCTGCCGAGGCCCGTGCCAAGGCGCACGTCGAGCTCGGCATGGCGTATCTGGAGATCGGCCGCTTCGATGTCGCCCTCGACGAGGCGCGGGTGGCGCTCGGCGAAGACGGCAATCATGCTCCGGCCTTCCACCTGATGGGGCTGGTGTACATGTTCGTCGAGGACAACGCCAAGGCCCACGAGAACTTCCAGCGCGCCCTCCGCCTGGCGCCCGGGGATCCCGACTTCAACAACAGCTATGGCTGGTTCCTGTGCACCCAGGGGCGTGAGGTCGAGGGCCTCGAACACCTTGCGGTCGCGGCACGCAACCCTTTCTACCGCACGCCGACACGCCCGTTTACCAACTCCGCCCTGTGCCACTTGCGCATGGGCAACGACGCTGCCGCCGAGCCGCTTTTCCAGCGTGCCGCCGACGTCGATCCGAGTAACGCACAGGCTTTCTTCAATCTTGCCGAGATCGCCTACCGCCGCGGGGATTTCGCCACTGCACGGGTCAACCTGATCCGTCTGCACCAGCAGTCCGAGCCCAGTGCGCAATCGATCTGGCTGGGCCTGCGCACCGAGCGCCATCTCGGCAACCGCGACGCCGAGGCCAGCTATGCCGCGCAATTGCGCAACCGCTTTGCCGATTCGGTGGAATACCAGGCCATGCTGCAGGGGCGTTTCGAGTGAGCGAAGCCAGCCAGTTTCCTCAGGAGGCGTCCGCCGTTGCCGAACAGCCCGGCGTTGGCGAGATGCTGCGCGCCGCCCGTGAGGCGCGTGGGCTGACCGTCGCCAACGTTGCCCAGATGCTCAAGCTCGGCGTGCGCCAGATCGAAGCCATGGAAGCCGGGCGCTTCGACCTGCTGCCCGGCCCGGCCTTCGTGCGTGGTTTCGTGCGCAACTATGCGCGCATCCTCGGCATCGACGCCGCGCCCCTGCAGGCTGCGCTGGGCAATGAACCGCCCGCCGGCAATGTCGAACTGGTGCCGGTGTCGAACGCCGACGGCGAGATGCCCAGCGGTGGTGAAAGCCGGATGTCGTCGACGCCGGTGGCCGTTGTCGCCTTCGGTCTGCTGCTGGTCGTCCTCGTTGGCTGGTACTTCGACTGGTTCCGCACGCCGCAGCCGATCGAAGTCGTTGCACCGCTGGTGGCGGGCGAGGGCGAGCCGCTCTTTGCGCCACCGCTCGATGACGAGCCCGCTGCCGGGCAGGGTGCCGCCGGCGTGATGGTGGAGTCTGTCGAGGCACCGCCGCAGGCCCCGGTCGAGACCGCTGTGCAGCCACCGCCGGCCGTACCGGACACCGCTGCTCCCGCCACGCCTGCCACCGGCATGGCCCGGCTGACCTTCCGCTTCGCCGGCGAGTCGTGGTTCGAGGTGCGCGATGCGGGCGGCGCCCTGCTGGTATCGGCTACCGGTCAGGCCGGACAGGTGCGCACCGTCGACGGCCAGCCGCCCTTCGCCGTGGTGGTGGGCAATGCCCGCGAGGTCCGGCTCGAACGCAACGGCCGCAGCATCGATCTGGTGCCGCATACGCGCGTCAGCGTGGCGCGCCTGAGTGTCGAGTGAAAGGTTCCGGCATGAACGCGTCCATTCCCAGTCATTGCGGTCCGCTGCCGCGCCGGGCAACCCGCCGTGTCCTCATCGACGGTGTCACCGTCGGTGGCGGTGCCGCGGTGGTCGTGCAGTCGATGACCAATACCGACACTGCCGATGTGCTCGCCACCGCGATGCAGGTCGCCGAACTGGCGCGCGCCGGTTCGGAGATCGTGCGCCTGACGGTCAACAACGAAGCGGCGGCGAAGGCCGTACCGCACATCCGTGACCGCCTGCTGGCGCTCAATGTCGACGTGCCGCTGGTCGGCGACTTCCACTACAACGGCCACAAGCTGCTCACCGACTTCCCGGCCTGCGCCGAGGCGCTCGCCAAGTTCCGTATCAACCCGGGCAACGTCGGCGCCGGCGCCAAGCGCGACCCGCAGTTTGCCGCCATCGTCGAACTGGCCTGCCGCTACGACAAGCCGGTGCGCATCGGGGTGAACTGGGGCAGCCTCGACCAGTCCGTGCTCGCCCGCATCATGGATGCCAACGCCAGGCTCGCCGAGCCGCGTGACGCCGGCGCGGTGATGCGTGAGGCGCTGGTGGTGTCGGCGCTCGAATCCGCCGCCAAGGCCGAGGAGTACGGCCTGGGGGGCGACCGCATCATCCTCTCGGCCAAGGTCTCCAGCGTGCAGGACCTGATCGCGGTGTATCGCGAGCTGGCCGCGCGCAGCGACTACCCCTTGCACCTCGGGCTCACCGAAGCCGGCATGGGCTCCAAGGGCATCGTCGCCTCCACCGCAGCATTGTCCGTGCTGCTGCAGGAAGGCATCGGCGACACCATTCGCATCTCGCTCACCCCGGAGCCCGGCGGCAGCCGCACACAGGAAGTGGTGGTCGCCCAGGAAATCCTGCAGACCATGGGGCTGCGTGCGTTCACGCCCATGGTCACCGCCTGCCCGGGCTGCGGGCGCACCACCAGCACCTTCTTCCAGGAACTTGCCGACGGCATCCAGCGCTACGTGCGCGAGCAGATGCCGGTGTGGCGCGAGCAGTACGACGGTGTGGAGAACATGACGCTGGCGGTGATGGGCTGTGTGGTCAACGGGCCGGGCGAGAGCAAACACGCCAACATCGGCATCTCCTTGCCTGGTACCGGCGAGACCCCCGCCGCGCCGGTGTTCGTCGACGGCGTCAAGACCGTCACCCTGCGCGGCGACAACATTGCCGCCGAATTCAAGGCCATCGTGGACGACTACGTCGCCACCCGTTACACGAGGAAGGCGGGCTGAGCCCGCGGAAAGCAACGCTATGAGCAAGACCCTGCAGGCCGTGCGCGGGATGAACGACATCCTGCCCGACGACGCCGAGACCTGGGAACACTTCGAGGACATCGTCCGCGACTGGCTGAAGAGCTACGGCTACCGCCCGATCCGCATGCCCATCGTCGAGCCGACGCCGCTGTTCAAGCGTGCCATCGGCGAAGTGACCGACATCGTCGAGAAGGAGATGTACTCCTTCGAGGACGCCCTCAACGGCGAGCAGCTGACGCTGCGCCCGGAAGGCACGGCGTCCTGCGTGCGTGCAGCGATCCAGCACAACCTGGTCGCCGGCGGCGGGCCGCAGCGCCTCTATTACCACGGCCCGATGTTCCGTCACGAGCGCCCGCAGAAGGGGCGCTACCGCCAGTTCCACCAGATCGGCGTGGAGGCACTCGGATTCTCCGGGCCCGACGTCGATGCCGAGCACATCATCATGTGCGCGCGGCTGTGGGAAGAACTCGGCCTCGAGGACGTCGCCCTCGAACTCAACTCGCTGGGTTCGGCGGCGGAGCGTGCGCAGCACCGCGCGGCGCTGATTGCCTATCTCGAAGAGCACAAGGCGCAGCTCGACGAGGACGGCCAGCGCCGACTGTACAGCAATCCGCTGCGCATCCTCGACACCAAGAACCCCGCGCTGCAGGAGCTCGTCGATGGCGCGCCGCGGCTTGCCGACTACCTTGGCGAGGACTCCCGCGCCCATTTCGAGGCGGTGCAGGTACTGCTCAAGGATGCCGGCATCCCCTTCCGCATCAACCATCGCTTGGTGCGCGGGCTCGATTACTACAACCGTACCGTGTTCGAGTGGGTCACCACCCGCCTGGGCGCACAGGGTACAGTGTGTGCAGGCGGGCGTTACGATGGTCTGGTCGAGCAACTCGGCGGCAAGCCGACGCCGGCGGCCGGCTTTGCGATGGGGGTGGAGCGCCTGCTGGCGCTGTGGCAGGAATGCGGCGGCGGCGGCGAGCCTGCGGCCCCCGACGCCTATGTCGTACACCTCGGCGAGAGCGCCCGCAGGCTGGCCTTCCGCGCTGCGGAGGCGTTGCGCACCCACGGTTTTGCGGTACTGCTGCACTGTGGCGAGGGCAGTTTCAAGTCGCAGATGAAGAAGGCCGATGCCAGCGGCGCCGCAGTCGCCCTGGTGATCGGCGAAGACGAGGCCGCCGCGGGTGAGATCGGCCTCAAGCCGCTGCGCGGGCCCGGTGGCCAGCAGCGGGTGAGCCTGGAATCGCTCTCCGAGGCGATGGCAGCAATCCTTTATCCAGAGGAAGAAGAAGATGGCGGTGTATGACCTTGAGGAACAGGAACAGATCTCCGAGATCAAGGCCTGGTGGGAGCAGTACGGCAAGCTGGTGACCGCGCTGGCGGTGGCCGCGGCGGTGGCCTCGGTGAGCTGGCAGGGCTGGCGGTGGTATGAGAACAAGCAGGCCGCAGAAGCCGGGGCGCTGTTCCACGCCGTGCAGCAGGCGGTGGAGAAGGGTGAGACCCAGCGTGCCCGCGAGGCCACCGGCGAGCTCATCGGCCGCTACGGGCGTACCACCTATCCGCAACTGGCGGCGCTGCTCTCCGCGGCGACGCACTTCGAGCGCGGCGACCTGGTCAATGCGCGCAGCCAGCTCGAATGGGCGGCAGAGCAGGGGCGGGATGAGGTGCTGCGCGACATCGCGCGTCTGCGCCTGGCGACCCTGATGCTGCACGAGGGCAAGGCCGATGAAGCGCTTGCCCAGCTTGCGCGCGATCCCGCGCCGGCCCTGCAGGGGCGCTTCGCCGACCTGCGTGGTGACGTGCTGCTCGCCCTCGGGCGTGGCAGCGAGGCCCGGACGGCCTATCAGGCGGCGCTCGACGGCTTTGCCGGCGAGGTCGAAGGGGCGGCGACGATGCGCGAGGTGGTGCGCATCAAACTCGAAGCGGTGGAGGGCTGAGCAGCATGCGTCGTATCGTCAATGCAGTGATCCTGGGGAGCGCGGCCAGCGTGCTGGCAGCGTGCTCGTCGCTCAACCCCTTTGCCAGCTCCGCGCCCAAGCCCGCCGAGCTGGTGGCCTTCCAGCCCAGTGCCGAACTGCGTCCGCTGTGGTCGGCGAACATCGGCGATGCCGGTCCCTTCGTGTTCCAGCCCGAAGTGGTTGGCGACAGCGTCTATGCGGCTGCCCACAGCGGCACGGTGGCGCGCCATCAGGGCGGCCGCGCACAGTGGTCGGTACGCGTTGGCAAGCGTCTCTCCGCCGGGGTCGGCAGCGATGGCAGTCTGGTAGTGGTGGTGAGCGTCGATGGCGAGGCCATCGCCCTCGATGCCGCCAGCGGTGCCGAGCGCTGGAGGGTGCCGGTGGGCGCCGAGGTGCTCGCAGCACCGGCGATGTCTTCCGAGATCGTCGTGCTGCGCGCCTCCGACAACCGCCTCATCGGTCTCGATGCCCGTGACGGCGCACGACGCTGGGTGTACCAGCGCGCCACGCCGCCGCTGGCACTGCGCAGCTTCGCCGGCGTCGTCGTGGTCGAGAACAGTGTCGCCATCGCCGGTTTCCCCGGCGGCAAGCTGGCCGCGGTCAATCTCGCCAATGGCGGCGAGCTGTGGGAACTGAGCGTCACCGTGCCGCGCGGCGCCACCGAGCTTGAGCGCATTGCCGACGTCGTCGGCACGCCGGTGTTCGGTCGTCGCGAGATCTGCGCGGTGGCCTACCAGGGCCGCGCCGGCTGCTTCGACGGCAGCAACGGCAATCCGCTGTGGACGCGCGAGTTCTCCAGCAGCGTGGGCATGGACCGCGATGAGCGCTACGTCTTCATCACCGACGACCGCAATGCCGTGCATGCACTCGATGCCTTCAGCGGTGCCGGAGTGTGGCGCCAGGACGCCCTCGTGCTGCGCCAGGTGTCGCGTCCGCTGGCGCTCGGCGACTACGTTGCGGTGGGCGATTTGGACGGCTACGTGCATCTGCTGCGTCGTGAGGACGGGCGCTTCGCAGCGCGTGCGCGCGCCGGCAGCGGCGCGGTGGCCGCCGAGATGCGCGCCCTGCCGCAGGGCTTCGTCGTGCAGACGCGCGGCGGCGCGCTGCAGGCCTATGAAGTGCGCTGATCGACAAGGCAGAGCGTGAATCCCACCATTGTTCTGGTCGGCCGGCCCAATGTCGGCAAATCGACCCTCTTCAACCGTCTCACCAAGACCCGTGATGCGCTGGTTGCCGATCAGCCCGGCCTTACCCGTGATCGCCATTACGGCATCGGCCGGGTCGGCGAGCGCAAGTATCTGGTGGTGGATACCGCCGGCTTCGACCCGGTCGCCAAGGACGGCATCATGCACGAGATGGCGCGCCAGGCCGAGCAGGCCATCGCCGAGGCCGACGTGCTGCTGTTCCTCGTGGACGGACGTGCCGGTCTGACTCCGCACGACGAACAGATCGCCGCCCGCCTGCGCCGTGCCGGGCGCCCGGTGCTGCTGGTGGTCAACAAGTCCGAAGGAATGGACCGTGCCATGGTCGGGGCGGATTTCCATGCCCTCGGCCTTGGTGAGCCGCTGGTGGTCTCCGCCGCCCACGGCGACGGCGTGCGGCAGTTGGTCGACATCGCCCTGGCACCGTTCGACGATGCGCCCGAGGATGACGATGCCGACGCCGGCCCGCGGGTGGCCGTGGTCGGGCGCCCCAACGTCGGCAAGTCCACGCTGGTCAACACCCTTATCGGCGAAGAGCGCGTGATCGCCTTCGACATGCCAGGGACCACGCGCGACGCCATCGCCATTCCCTTCGAGCGCCAGGGGCGGCACTACACGCTGATCGACACGGCCGGTCTGCGCCGCCGCGGCAAGGTCTTCGAGGCGGTGGAGAAATTCTCGGTGATCAAGACCCTGCAGGCCATCGAGCAGTGCAACGTCGCCGTGCTGGTGCTCGATGCCGCGCAGGACATCTCCGAGCAGGACGCCCACATCGCCGGCTTCGTGCTTGACGCCGGGCGGGCACTGGTGGTGGCGGTGAACAAGTGGGACGACGTCGACGACTACCGCCGCGAGCGCACTCGCGAGGACATCGCCCGCAAGCTGAACTTCCTCGACTTCGCGCGCTTCCATTACGTCTCGGCGTTGAAGGCCGAGGGTATCGGCGGGCTGCTTAAATCGGTGGATGCGGCCTACGCCGCGGCCATGGTGAACCTGTCCACGCCGCGCCTGACCCGCACGCTGCAGGCGGCGCTGGCCAAGCAGGCGCCGCCGCGTCATGGGGTCTTCCGCCCCAAGCTGCGCTACGCCCACCAGGGGGGCAGCAATCCGCCGGTAGTGGTTATCCACGGTAGCGCCCTCGAACACGTGCCGGCATCATATGTGCGCTATCTGGAACGTACCTTCGTCGATGCCTTCAAACTGCAGGGTACGCCGTTGCGCATACAGTTCCGTACCTCGCACAATCCGTATGCCGAGAAGGGCTGAGTTTCATCCACACCGGAAAGGATGTGGCGCCGTCATGTGGCGGTGCAGCAAAATTTCCTTTACATTCCAATAATCACAAGTACCGAGGTCCACTCATGAGCAACAAAGGGCAACTTCTACAAGACCCGTTTCTGAACACCCTGCGCCGCGAACACGTTCCGGTGTCGATCTACCTGGTCAACGGCATCAAGCTGCAGGGCCAGATCGAATCCTTCGACCAGTACGTCGTCCTGCTCAAGAACACCGTCACCCAGATGGTGTACAAGCACGCCATCTCCACCGTCGTCCCGGCCCGCCCGGTGTCCATCCAGCAACAGGATGCGGGTGAAGGCAATAGCTGAGCGTCCGTCCGCCGGCGGCATGGCGCCGGTCCTTACAGATCAGCAGCATGTTTGAGCGCCCTTCGGCCGGCGAGCGCGCCGTGCTGGTGCAGCTCGATCTCGGGCAGGGCGCCATCGACGAGCGCATCTCCGAACTCGCCCTGCTTGCCGGCAGCGCCGGTGCCAGCGTCGAGGCGGTCGTCCGCGGCCGCCGCCAGGCGCCTGATCCGGCGCTGTTCGCCGGACGCGGCAAGGTCGAGGAGGTCGCCGAAGCCCTGCGCGTCCACGATGGCGATCTGGTGATCTTCAACCATGCGCTGTCGCCGGCGCAGCAGCGCAACCTCGAGCGTGCGCTGCAGTGCCGGGTCATCGACCGCACGGCGCTGATCCTCGACATCTTTGCGCTGCGCGCGCGCAGCCACGAAGGCAAGCTGCAGGTCGAACTGGCCCAGCTCGAACACCTGTCCACGCGCCTGGTGCGCGGGTGGACCCACCTGGAACGCCAGAAGGGCGGCATCGGTCTGCGCGGGCCGGGTGAAACCCAGCTCGAGACCGACCGCCGCCTCCTCGGCATGCGGGTCAAGACCCTCAAGAGCCGGCTCGCCACCATCGGCCGCCAGCGTCAGACGCGGCGGCGCCAGCGCGCGCGCCGCGATGTCCTCTCGGTGTCGCTGGTGGGCTACACCAATGCCGGCAAGTCGACCCTCTTCAATGCGCTCACCAAGGCCGGTGCCTACGCTGCCGACCAGCTTTTCGCCACCCTCGACACCACTTCGCGCAAGCTTTATGTCGGTGGCGGGAACGTTGTGCTGTCGGACACGGTCGGATTCATCCGTGATCTGCCGCATGCGCTGGTTGCCGCCTTCGAGGCGACGCTGGAGGAAACCGCCAGTGCCGACCTCCTGCTGCACGTCGTCGATTCGGCGAGCGAGGACCGCGATGCGCAGATTGCCGCAGTGAACGAAGTGCTCGGCGAGATCGGTGCCGGCGAGGTGCCGCAGATCCTGGTGTGGAACAAGGTGGACCTCACCCAGGCTGCGCCGGCGGTCGAGCGCGACGACTGTGGTAGAATCAGGCGCGTTTTTTTGAGCGCCAGGACGGGCGCCGGTCTCGATCTGCTGCGTGCAGCGCTGGCCGAGGCGGCGCAGGCACATGGCGCGGAAGGCGCGGCCCAGGTGGCATCTTCCGCAGCACTTTCAACATAGAGTTCATGTACAAGTGATTACGGGCATACTCATGTCACTCAACGATCCGCGCTGGGGCAACCAGGGGAACGACGACGACCGCGAAAAAGGCAATCGCGGCGGCAAGCAGGAGCCTCCCGATCTGGAGGACGTCTGGCGCGACCTCAATCAGAAGCTCAACGGCCTCCTTGGCGGCAAGCGCAGCGGTGGCGGCGGTGGCCGTCGCCCCAGCGGCGACGGCGGCGGGCCACAGATGCCCAACGTCTCCTTCAAGCAGTTCGGCGGCGGCATCGGCATCCTGCTGGTGCTCGCACTGGTGGTCTGGCTGGCGAGCGGCTTCTACATCGTCAATGCCAACGAACGCGGTGTGGTGCTGCGCTTCGGCCAGTTTGTCGAAACCACCGAACCCGGTCTGCGCTGGCGCCTGCCGACGCCCTTCGAATCGCACGAAGTGGTCGATCTGACCGGCGTGCGTACCGTCGAAGTCGGTTATCGCGGCGCCGAGCGCAACCGCGTGCTGCGCGAGGCGCTGATGCTCACCGATGACGAGAACATCGTGAACATCCAGTTTGCCGTGCAGTACATCCTCAACAGCCCGGAAAGCTATCTGTTCAACAACCGCTTCCCCGACGAGACCGTCGCGCAGACTGCGGAAACCGCGATGCGCCAGATCGTCGGCCGCAGCAAGATGGACTTCGTGCTCTATGAAGGGCGCGAGGACATCGCCGCGTCGGCACAGGCGCTGATGCAGGAGATCCTCGACCGCTACCAGACCGGCGTGCAGATCAGCCGCGTCACCATGCAGAACGCCCAGCCGCCCGAGCAGGTGCAGGCCGCCTTCGACGACGCCGTGAAGGCCGGTCAGGACCGCGAGCGCCAGAAGAACGAGGGCGAGGCCTACGCCAACAACGTCATCCCGCTGGCGCGTGGTACCGCCGACCGCCTGCTGGAAGAGGCCGCCGCCTACCGTGACCGCGTGGTCGCCGCCGCAGAAGGTGAGGCGAGCCGCTTCGAGCAGGTGCTGACCGAGTACAACCGTGCCCCGGCGGTGACCCGCGAGCGTCTCTACCTGGAGACGATGCAGCAGGTGCTGTCCAATACCAGCAAGGTGATGATCGACGCCAAGGGCAACGGCAACCTGCTCTTCCTGCCGCTCGACAAGCTCATGGAGCGCAGCGGTGGCGTGCCGGGTACGGCGACGGGCGGCACCGCCGACGCCCAGGCCTCGCAGCAGCCGTCGCTGCCTTTCAGCGCCCCGGTCAGCCGCTTCGACAATCCGGCTGATGCGCGTGGCCGTGACATTTCCCGCACCCGCCCCGGAGAACGCTGATGCGTGAAAAGATGCCCATTTTTGCCGGCGGGCTGCTGCTCGCCATCGTCATCGCCTCGATGACGCTGTTTACCGTCGATCAGCGCCAGTACGCCATCGTCTTCCAGCTCGGTGAGGTGAAGCAGGTCATCGAGGAACCCGGCCTGAAGTTCAAGTGGCCGCTGATCCAGAACGTGCGCTTCTTCGATCGCCGCATCCTCACCATCGACACGCCTGAGCCCGAGCGCTTCATCACCGCCGAGAAGAAGAACGTGCTGGTCGACCACTTCGTCAAGTGGCGCATCGTCGATCCGCAGCTCTACTACGTCTCGGTGGCCGGCGACGAGGCGCGCGCGCGCATCCGCCTGCTGCAGACGGTGAACGCCGGCCTGCGCGAGGAGTTCGGCCGCCGCACCGTGCATGACGTGGTGTCCGGCGAACGCGACCGCATCATGGACCAGATGCGCGACCGCGCCGACCGCGACGCACGCACCATCGGCGTGCAGATCCTCGACGTGCGCCTGAAGCGCGTCGATCTGCCCGGCGAGGTTTCCGAGGCGGTCTATCGCCGCATGGAAGCGGAGCGTACGCGGGTTGCCAACGAGCTGCGTTCGCTCGGTGCCGCGGAAGCCGAACGCATCCGCGCCGATGCCGATCGCCAGCGTGAGGTCATCGTCGCCGAAGCCTACCGCGATGCCCAGCGCCTCAAGGGTGAGGGCGATGCCCGCGCCACCTCGATCTATGCCGAGGCCTTCGGCAAGAACGCCGAGTTCTATTCCTTCTGGCGCAGCCTCGAAGCCTATCGTGCCAGCTTTGCCGACAAGAGCGACGTGATGGTGGTCGATCCCAGTTCGGATTTCTTCAGGTACATGAAGGGTTCCGGCGGCGCCCGTCGCAACTGAGCGAATGCTGACCTCCCTGTTGCTGGCCTTCGCACTGATGCTGGTGCTCGAAGGCATCCTGCCCTTCCTCGCGCCGGCCACCTGGCGCGAGACTTTTTTGCGCCTCGCCCGCCTCAACGACGGTCAGCTCCGCTTCATCGGACTGTCGTCGATGCTGCTGGGCCTGGTGCTGCTGATCCTCTTCATCTGAAACTTCCCATGCGCTGGGTACTTCCCGATCACATCCAGGATGCGCTGCCTGCCGAGGCCGAAAAGCTCGAAAGCCTGCGCCGCACCCTGCTCGACGCCTTCCGCGCGCACGGCTATCAGCTCGTCGCGCCGCCGCTGCTGGAGTTTCTCGACTCACTGACCACCGGCGCGGGGCAGGACCTCAAGCTGCGCACCTTCACCCTGGTCGACCAGCTCAGCGGTCGCAGCATGGGGGTGCGCGCCGACACCACCCCGCAGGTTGCCCGCATTGACGCCCACCTGCTCAACCGCAGCGGTGTGGCGCGGCTGTGCTACTGCGGCAGCGTGCTGCACACCCTGCCGTCGACCCTCACCGCGACCCGCGAGCCGCTCCAGCTTGGTGCCGAACTCTACGGCCATGCCGGCCTGGAGGCCGACATCGAGGTCATCCGCCTGCTTGCCGAGGTGCTGCGTCTGGCTCAGGTGCCGGCGAGCCGCATCGACATCGGCCACGTCGGCCTCTTCCATGCCCTTGCCGCCCGTGCGGGGATGGTGCCGGAGCGCGAGGAAGCGCTGTTCGATCTGCTGCAGGCCAAGGATGTGCCATCCTTGCGCGAGTTCGTCGCCGATGTGCCCGAGGACGTGCGCGCCGCGCTGCTCGCGCTGACCGAGTTGTACGGCGACGCCACGGTACTCGACGAGGCCGCGCGGCGGCTGCCGCAGCTGCCCGAGGTGGGCGCGGCGCTCGCCGATCTGCGCGCACTGGCCGCCGCCCTCGGCGATCTGCCGGTGAGCTTCGATCTCGGCGATCTGCGCGGTTACCACTACCATAGCGGTGTGGTGTTCGCCGCCTACGGCAGCGCCTCGCCGGCGGCACTGGCGCTTGGTGGCCGTTACGACCGTGTCGGTCAGGCTTTCGGACGTGGCCGCCCGGCCACCGGTTTCAGCCTCGATCTGCGCGAACTGGCCCTGCGCCTGCCCGATGCGCCCGCAGCCGGTGCCATCCTGGCGCCGCTGCAGGGCGACGGCGAGTTGGCCGGCGAGGTGGCCAGGCTGCGCGCAGCGGGCGAGATCGTCGTCAGCGCGCTGCCGGGGCATGAGGGAACATGGAGAGAAGCCGGCTGCGACCGGCAACTGATCAGGCGCGACGGCTGCTGGGCGGTCGAGGCGCTGCAGGGAGAGTGAGGAAAGATGGCTAAGAACGTAGTTGTCGTGGGTACCCAGTGGGGTGACGAGGGCAAGGGCAAGATCGTCGACTGGCTCACCGATCACGCCAAGGGCGTGGTGCGCTTCCAGGGCGGGCACAATGCCGGCCATACGCTGGTGATCGGCCAAAACGAATACAAGCTCAACCTGGTGCCCTCGGGCATCGTCCGCGAGGGTGTGGCCTGCTACATCGGCAACGGTGTGGTGCTCGACGCCCAGCACCTGCTCGAAGAGATCAGCAAGCTCGAAGCCGGCGGCATCCAGGTGCGCAACCGCCTGCGCATCAGCCCGGGCTGTCCGCTGATCCTCGGTTACCACGTCGCGCTCGACCACGCCCGCGAAGCCGCGCGCGCGGCCGGCAACAAGATCGGCACCACCGGCAAGGGCATCGGCCCGACCTACGAGGACAAGGTGGCGCGCCGCGCGCTGCGGGTGTACGACCTCTTCGACCGCGAACGTTTCGCCGAGAAGCTGAAAGCCAACCTCGACTACCACAACTTCGTCCTCACCCAGCATCTGGGCGCCGCACCGGTCGACTTCGACAAGGTCTTCGCCCAGGCCATGGCCGATGCCGACGCGCTGCGTCCGATGGTGGCCGACGTCTCCGCCGAACTCTACGCGATCAACAAGTCCGGTGGTTCGCTGCTCTTCGAGGGCGCACAGGGCACCCTGCTCGACATCGACCACGGCACCTATCCCTTCGTCACCTCCAGCAACTGCGTGGCCGGTCAGGCTGCGGCCGGCTCGGGCGTCGGCCCCGGCCGCCTGCACTATGTGCTGGGCATCACCAAGGCCTACTGCACGCGCGTCGGCGGCGGGCCGTTCCCCACCGAACTGGACATCGAGACCAAGGGCGTGCCCGGCGAGCAGATGTCCACCAAGGGGCGCGAGTTCGGCACCGTCACCGGGCGCAAGCGGCGCTGCGGCTGGCTGGATCTGGCCGCGCTGAAGCGCTCGATCATCATCAACGGCGTTACCGGGCTGTGCATCACCAAGCTCGACGTGCTCGACGGTCTGACCGAGCTGAAGCTGTGTACCGGCTACATGCTCGACGGCCAGCGCATCGACCTGCTGCCCATGGGGTCCGAGGAAGTGGAGCGCTGCGAGCCGATCTACGAAACCATGGCGGGCTGGAGCGGCACCACCTATGGTGCGCAGAGCTGGGATGCGCTGCCGCAGGAGGCGCGTGCCTACCTGCACCGCATCGAGGAAATCTGCGAGATCCCCATCGACGTGATCTCCACCGGTCCCGAGCGTGACGAGACCATCCTGCGGCGCCATCCGTTTGGCGCCTGAATCCGGGTATTCCGCTGCCGGCCTGCGGGCCGGTGGCGCGCGCGCTGCGCAGGAAGCAGACGGTGGAAAAGCAAAAGGCCGACACAAGGTCGGCCTTTGCTTGAAACTGGTGCCCAGAAGAGGACTCGAACCTCCACGCCTCGCGGCGCTAGTACCTGAAACTAGTGCGTCTACCAATTCCGCCATCTGGGCAGGGAGTGGAATTATAGCCGCGTTGGAGTGCTTGTCAAACCCCGCGTGCGCCGCCGCGCCTGAGCGCGTTGCCGTCCGGAAGGGCGGCGTGAACGAAAAAGGCCGGTCTTTCGACCGGCCTTTCCCTGCAACTGGTGCCCAGAAGAGGACTCGAACCTCCACGCCTCGCAGCGCTAGTACCTGAAACTAGTGCGTCTACCAATTCCGCCATCTGGGCAAGAGTCGCGCATTATAAGGACGTAAAGAAGAAAGTCAATGACTATGAAAGCCAAAAAAACACCGGCCAGGAAAGGCCCCCGAATTTCCGCGGTACGCCGCGCAGATCCCTTTTTCGAACGCGAATCGGCCAGCTACGAGCAGCCGCTGCCCAGCCGCGAGTACGTCGAGCAGACCCTCGCCGAGCAGGGCGTGCCGCTGGAGCTCGATGCGCTCGCTGCAGCGCTCGACATCCAGCCCCACGAGTTCGAGTTCTTCCACCGCCGCCTGCGTGCCATGGAGCGCGACGGCCAGGTAATGCGCAACCGGCGTGGCGCCTATCTGCTGCCCGACAAGGTCGACCTGATCCGCGGCAAGGTCCAGGGCCATCCGGATGGCTTCGGCTTCCTGGTGCGCGACGACGGCGGGGCGGACATCTTCCTCGGCCCCAAGGAGATGCGCGAACTGCTGCACGGCGACCGTGCCATCGTGCGCATCGCCGGGCAGGACCGCCGCGGGCGCCCCGAGGGCAAGCTCGTCGAGGTGCTGGAGCGCGCCAACAGCCGCATCGTCGGGCGCGTCATCAACGAGCACGGCGTGACCATCGTGGTGCCGGAAAACCGCCGTCTGGCGCAGGACATCCTGATCGCCCCGGGTGGCAAGAGGCCGCAGCCCGGCCAGGTGGTGACGGTCGAACTGATCGAGCAGCCCACCAAGTTCGCCCAGCCGATCGGCAAGGTTGTCGAGGTGCTGGGCAACTACGCCGACCCGGGGATGGAGATCGAGATCGCGCTGCGCAAGCACGATCTGCCCTTCGAGTTCTCCCCGGAAGCGAAGGGCGAAACCCGCAAGCTGCCACTCAAGGTGCGCAAGAAGGACAAGCTCGGGCGCGAGGACATCACCCACCTGCCGCTGGTCACCATCGACGGCGAGACCGCCAAGGACTTCGACGACGCGGTGTATTGCGAGCGCCAGGGCCGCGGCTTCCGCCTCATCGTCGCGATTGCCGACGTCTCGCACTATGTCGAGGCCGGCGGCGCGCTCGACCGCGATGCGCTGGAGCGCGGCAACTCGGTGTATTTCCCGCGCCGGGTGATCCCCATGCTGCCGGAGAAGCTCTCCAACGGGCTGTGTTCGCTGAACCCCGAGGTCGAGCGTCTGTGCATGGTGGCCGACATGAGCATCTCCATGACCGGCGCCATCAAGGCCTACCGCTTCTATCCGGCGGTGATGTACTCGCATGCGCGGCTGACCTACAACAAGGTCGCCGCCGCGCTCTACGAGGGCGACGAGGGCATGCGCGCCGAGCTCGGTGCGCTGCTGCCCCACCTGGAGAACCTCGACAAGCTCTTCCGCGTGCTGCTGAAAGCGCGCGCCAAGCGCGGTGCGATCGACTTCGAGACCACCGAGACGCGGATGATCTTCGACGACAACGGCAAGATCGCGCAGATCGTCCCCGAGGTGCGCAACGACGCCCACCGCCTGATCGAGGAATGCATGCTGGCGGCCAACGTGTGCGCCTCGGACTTCCTTCAGCAGCGCAAGCACCCCGCGCTCTATCGTGTGCATGAAGGCCCCACGCCGGAGAAGCTGGAGAAGCTGCGCAGCTTCCTCGCCGAGTTCGGCTTCGACCTGCCCGGTGGCGACGATCCGCACGCCAGCGACTACGCCCGCCTGCTCGACAAGCTCAAGGGCCGTCCCGATGTGCAGCTGCTGCAGACGGTGATGCTGCGCTCGCTGCGCCAGGCGGTGTACAGCCCGGACAACGTCGGTCACTTCGGCCTCGCCTACGAGTCCTACACCCACTTCACCTCGCCCATCCGGCGCTACCCCGACCTGCTGGTGCATCGCGCGATCAAGGCGGTGCTGGCAGGCGAGCAGTACCGCCCGGGCGACTGGGACGCCATTGGCAGCCAGTGCTCGACCACCGAGCGGCGCGCCGACGACGCCACGCGCGACGTCGTCTCCTGGTTGAAGTGCTACTTCATGCAGGACAAGGTCGGCGAGGAATTCTCCGGCTGCGTCTCCTCGGTGGTACCCTTCGGCCTCTTCGTTGCCCTGGACGATATCTTCATCGAAGGTCTGGTGCACATCTCCGACCTCGGCAGCGACTACTTCCACTTCGACGAAGCGCGCCACGAGCTGGTGGGCGAGCGCAGCAACGCGCGTTACCGCCTCTCCGACCGCGTGCGCGTACAGGTGGTGAGGGTCGATATGGAAACCAACAAGATCGACTTCCGCCTCGTCGAAGGCCCCGAGCGGGTCACCGAACGCAGCGGCAAGACCGCCAGCGACCGCGCCGCCAGGGCCGCACGCGCGCCGGCGGCGGAGCAGGGCAGCGACCGCGCTGCGCGTGGCCGTGGCGTACGCAGCGTGGCACAGGCCGAGGTTCAGGCCAAGGCAGCGCCTGCGCCGCGCAAGAAGAAGGCGCCGGCCGGCGCTGCAAAGGCTGCCACCGGCACCCAGCGCAAGGCCGGCAGCAAGACGACAACCAAGGCCGCAGGCCGGGGCAAGGCGGCAAAGTCCGCCAAGGCGCCCGGCGCTGCGACCGCAAGGAAAGGCAGAAAACGTGGCTAAACCCCCCTCCCGTGCGCCGCGCGCAGCGCGCGCTGACAGCGCCTCTGCACCGGCACCCGCAAGCGAAGGGCGTGCGGACAGCAAGCTGATCTACGGCTTCCACGCCGTCATGGCGCGCCTGCGGCGCGACCCCGAGGCCATCTTCGAACTCTACGCCTCGGCCCAGCGCCAGGACGTGCGGGCGCGTGAAGCGCTGAAGCTGGCCGAGGCCGCCCAGGTGCGCGTCATCCAGGTCGACTCCGACCGTCTCGACGGCATGGTCGGCACGCGCCGCCACCAGGGCGTGGTGGCCCGCGTGGATGCGCGTCGGCGCGAACTCAAGCTCGCCGACGTGCTCGACAGCCTGGACGAGAACGCCCTGATCCTGGTGCTCGACGGCGTGCAGGACCCGCACAATCTCGGCGCCTGCCTGCGCGTCGCCGATGCCGCCGGTGCGCATGCGGTGGTCGCACCGAAGGACCGCGCGGTCGGCCTCAACGCCACTGCGGTGAAGGTGGCCAGCGGCGCCGCCGATACCGTTCCCTACATCACCGTCACCAACCTGGCGCGCGCGCTGCGCGAGATGCAGGAAGCCGGCATCTGGGTGGTCGGTGCTGCCGGCGAGGCGGAGAAGACCCTCCACCAGATCGACCAGAAAGGCCCGGTGGCCTGGGTGCTCGGTGCCGAAGGCGACGGCCTGCGCCGCCTCACCCGCGACACCTGCGACGAACTGGCGAAGATCCCGATGTACGGCAGCGTCGAGAGCCTCAACGTCTCGGTGGCCAGCGGCATCTGCCTGTTCGAGGCTCGCCGCCAGCGCGAAATCTGAGGCTTCCTGAATTTGGGGCGGTCACAGAAGTTTACGCCTGCTGGCCCTGGCTTCCCAAGCTGGTGAGGTGAGAGGGGATTACACTCGGCTTTTCCTTTCTGCGGCGGAGTCACACCATGAGCTTTGGCAATCTGATTGGGCAGATCCTGCAACAGGGCATGAGCGCCAAGGGCGGTGATCGCTTGCAGCACAGCCTCGGGGCGCAGGGCCTGGGTGACTTGCTCGGCAGCGTTCTCGGCGGTGCCGGTGGCAGCTCTCCAGCCGGTGCGTCCGGCGGCCTGGGCGGCCTGCTGGGTGCGGCCCTGGGCGGTGGAAGGGGCAGCGGTGGCGCTGCCGATCTTATCGGTGCCATGCTTGGCGGCGCACGCGCGCCCGCTAGCGGGGGGCAGTCGGGCTCGGGAGGGATGGCCGTGCTGGCCGCGCTGGCAATGGCGGCCTTTAAGAACTGGACTGCTCAGGGCGGCGCACTCGCCGGTTTTGCGGGTGGAGAACCGGAGGCTCGGGCGGCGATTGCCGAATTGACCGCGCCCGATACAGAGCGGCTGGTGCTGCGTGCCATGCTTTGTGCGGCGAAGGCGGACGGCGTCGTTGACGAAGAGGAGATCGAGCGCATAGTCGGCAAGATCAGTGGCGATGGTGTCAGCGCCGAGGAGCGTCAGTACCTGGTGGATGAACTGCACCGCCCGCTTGATCTGCCGGGCTTGATCAGGGATGTGCCGAATGCTGCAGTTGCGGCGCAAGTCTATGGCGCTTCGCTGTTGGCCATTGACCTCGATACCGCGGCGGAGCGTGATTACATGCGCAGATTGGCCGCCGGTTTGCGGCTTGATGCCGACGCGGTTGCTCGCCTGCACCAGCTGACCGGGGCGCCGTTGCCCTGAGCGCCGGTTTGGGCGACGATCCCGCCTTGTTCATGCTGCGCCGTCGGCCTTGAGCAGCATTGTGGCGGTGCGTCGAATCTCCTGCATGGCAGGGTGTTTCAACAGGCGTTCTGTAGTGAGCAGGTAGACCTCTGCCAGGACTGTCTCCAGCTCGCCGACGCGGCATACGCCATACTGCCGCTCGATGTCAGCGGCAATCTTCGTCGGGGCCACGAAGAATCCCGCCCCGGAACTGCCAAAGGCCTTCAACAGAGCGAGGTCGTCGAACTCTGCGACGACCTGTGGTTCGATCCCCCGCGTTGACAGCCACTGCTGCAGCGCCGGGCGGAAAGCGACGTCCTCGCCGGGCATCAGGAAGGGGGCGCCGTCGAGCAGCGCGGGGAAGGCCCGCGGCTGCCGTTCGAGCAGGGCGGGGGCGGCGAACACCGTCAGCGGGCTGCGGCCGAGCAGGTGGCTGTATGCGCGCACGCTGATCCCGGGCGGCAGCGGGCGGTCGGCCAGCACTGCGGCAACGCGGTGCATGCCCAGTTCGCCGACCAGCTGTGGCAGGCGGCCTTCGGTGCAGGTCAGGCGCACCGGCGGGTCCATCCGCAGCATGGTGCGCAGCAGGCCGGCGGCAATGCTCTTGGGCAGGGAGTCGGCGATGCCGATGGTGATGCGCGGGCGCAAATGCAGCCCGGCGTCGTCGAGGGCGGCGAGCGCTTCGTCGCCAAGCGCGAAGATGCGGTCGGCGTAGTCAAGCAGGCTGCGCCCCGCTTCGGTGAGGGCGCGCTGGCGCCCCTGGCGCTGGAACAGCGCAACGCCGAGACTGTGTTCGAACTGTGTCAGTTGTCCGCTCACCGCGTGCGGGGTGAGGTGCAGCCGCTCGCTTGCACGGGCGATGCTGCCGCAACGTGCAACCATCCAGAAGTAGCGCAGGTGCTTGTAGTTGAGCGTCCGTGACATGGCCATTAAGTCGAAAAAATCGATCTATTTGCGAATTAAAAACGATCCGTTCGATGAAACGCAAGCGCCTTCGCGGCGCCCAAGGCAGTACAGGCTCCCACAACACAGTCCAGGAGGTGTGACCATGCGTTCCTATGCCAACGACCCCGCCCGCGCTGCGGCCCGTGTCATCGCCATGGCCATGCTGGCCGACGGTGCGCCTGACCGCGCGGAGATCGACTTCGTGCTCAGGCGCGGCGAAGCGGCGCGCTTCGGCGTCGATGCCGAGCTCTTCGAGGAGGTCATGCAGGCGTTCTGTGAAGACATGGCGCAGAGCGTGGCGTGGTTCGATGGGGTGCGCGGGGACTTCCCCGCGGAGTTCATCGACGCGCTCATCGACGAAGCCGGTGACGACCAGCATGAGCTGCTCGGCGTGCTGCTGCGTCTGGTGGCCGCCGACGGTCACATCAGCGAGGGCGAGGAACGCCTGCTGCTGAGGGCGCAGCGCAAGTGGGGGCGGGCCGGGCAGTGGCCGGTGCGCCTGCGCGAAAGGGCCGACGGGCTGCGGCCGAGGGCGCTTTCCTGTTAACCCGGCAATGAAATAGTCACTACCGTTCGCCCTGAACCTGTCGAAGGGCACTTGATGGCAGTGCCTTCGAACGGGCTTCGACAGGCCTGTCCTGAGCGCAGCCGAAAGGCTCAGCCCGAACGGTATTTGATTGCCGGGTAAATAGTCTGGCTGCCGCAGCATGCAGCCGCGGCTTGCAGTTTCCACCGAGTGCGGAGGGCATGACCATGAGCAGGACGACAGGCACTGCAGATCTTCCGCCGCAATCCGGCGATGCGCACGAGAGTCATCTCGATCCGGAGCACCGCGACCCCATCCTTGCCGGGATGAACCGCATCATCCGCCACGGCATCCGCGTGCTGGCGGGGATGATGGTGCTGGTGATCCTGTGGTGCATTGCCGATGTGGTGCTGGTGCTGTACGAGAAGCTGTCCACGCCGCCGCTGTTCCTGCTCGAACTCAACGACATCTTCGTCGTGTTCGCGGCGTTTCTGGCGGTGCTGATCGCCATCGAGATCTTCGCCAACATCGCCCTCTATCTGCGCGACGACGTCATCCACGTAAAGCTCGTGGTGGCCACCGCGCTGATGGCGATCGCGCGCAAGGTCATCGTCCTCGATCTCGGCGCCATCGAGGCGGAGTATCTGTTCGGCATCGGTCTGGTGGTCATCGCCCTCGGTGTCACCTACTGGCTGGTTGCCAATCAGGCGAGGACCTGAGGGCCTCCTGATCATTAACCACGTCAAGCTCATGGTTTCGTCATTCATCCATCGCCGGTAGACTGCCTTCAGGGTGTCCCGCGGCCGCGGCTTCTCGCGCGTCCCGCGGGGCGCCATTTCCACTGCGCACGGAGGCAGCATGCAGTTCGAAACCATCCTCTACTCGCTGCACGAGCAGATCGCCGAGATCCGCCTCAACCGTCCGCAGCGCCTCAATGCGGTCACCGCCACCCTGTACGACGAACTCAATCAGGCCCTCTCGCTCGCCGAGGCCGACCAGGACGCCCGCGTGGTGCTGCTGACCGGCGAGGGGCGCGCCTTCTGCGTGGGCGCAGACCTCAAGGAACACAAGACCGGCCGCACGGCCTTCGACCGCCGCCAGTACCTGCTCGGCGAGCAGCTGGTGTGCAAGCGCCTGCTGCAGTTGAAGAAGCCGGTGATCGCCGCGGTGAATGGCTATGCGCTGGGTGCCGGGGCGGAGATGGCGATGGCCTCGGACTTCATCCTGATGGCCGAGAGCGCGCAGATCGGCCTGCCGGAGATCAGCATCGGCAACTTCCTCGGCGGCGGGGTGACCTGGCTGCTGCCGCGCCTGGTAGGGCTGGCCAAGGCGCGCGAGTTGGTCTTCCTCGGCGAGCGCATCAAGGGCGAGGAGGCGGTGCGCATCGGCCTCGCCAACCGCGTGCTGGCGGACGAAGGCTTCCTCGACGCGGCGCGCGCCTTTGCCCTGAAGGTGGCGGGCAAGGCGCCGTTCTCCATGCAGCTGGCCAAGGAGCAGCTCAACATGGCCGCCGAACGCACCCTGGATGCGGCGCTCACCGCCGAGCTGGAGGGGATGATGTTCGTCGGCACCACGCGTGACTGGCAGGAAGGCGTGGATGCCTTCGCCGAGAAGCGTGCACCGGTCTTCAGGGGGGAATGAGATGAACCACGTCATGCCGGTCGTGCCGCACAAGAGCCCGCTGCACGACATCCTCGCGCCGTCTTCCATCGCCATCGTCGGCGCCTCGGCCGACCCCACCAAGCGCGGCTACAAGGCCATGGTGGGGCTGATCAAGGACGGTTACCGCGGGGCGATCCATCCGATCAACCCGAAGGCCGACAGGATCCTCGGGGTGAAGACCCTGCCCTCCATCGAGGCCCTGCCCGGGCCGGTGGACCTGGCGCTGATCTGTACCCCGGCGGCCACCGTGCCCGGCATCATCGCCGAGCTGGGGCGCAAGGGGGTGAAGGGCGTGGTGGTGCTGGCCAGCGGTTTCAAGGAAACCGGGCCGGAAGGTGCCAAGCTGGAACAGCAGGTGCTGGATGCCGCACGTGAGGGCGGGGTGCGGGTGATCGGTCCCAATACCTCGGGCATGTTCAACCTGCACCACAAGGTCAACCTGCTGGCGCTGGCCAAGGTGAAGCCGGGTGAGATCGGCTTCATCTCGCAGTCCGGCAACATGCTGCTGTCGCTGGTGCTGGAGGCCGAGCACAACGGCCATGTGGGTTTTTCCACCTATGTCGGGCCGGGCAACCAGACCGACGTGGGCTTCAACGACTACCTGCGCTATCTCGGCGAGGACGAGCACACCCGGGTGGCCACGCTGTACGTGGAAGGTTTCCGCGACGGCCAGCGCTTCCTGCAGGCGGCGCGCGAGATCTCCGCGCTGAAGCCGGTGGTGGTGTACAAGTCCGGCTCCACCGAACAGGGCCGCAAGGCGGCCAGCTCGCACACCGGCGCGCTCGCCGGCAGCTATGCGATGACGGTGGACCTGCTGCGCCAGGTCGGGGTGAGCGTGGTGCAGCACTCCAACGAGATCCTGCCGGTGGCCGAAGGCCTGGGCCTGCTGCAGAAGGCGCCGGGCAAGCGCGTCGCGGTGATCTCCGACGGCGGCGGCCAGGCCACCATCGCTTCCGACCGTCTGGCCGAGGCCGGGCTGGAGCTGGCCGAGCTGAGTGAGCAGACCAAGGCACGTCTGGCGGCGATCCTGTTCCCGCAGGCCTCGCTGGTGAACCCGGTGGACGTGGCTGGCAGCAGCGATGCCAATCCGGCGCTGCTCGCCGAATGCATGGAGATCGTCGCCGAGGACGAGAACGTCGACAGCGTCTTCCTGGTCGGCATGTTCGGCGGCTACGCCATCCGCTTCGCCGAGGATCTGCTGGGGGGCGAGATGCGCGGCGCGGAGTCGATGATCGAGCTGTCCCGCCGCAGCGAGAAGCCGGTGGTGGTGTACAGCCTCTATGCGCCGATCAAGCCGCCGGCATTGCGCCGCCTGCACGAGGCGGGCGTGCCGGTGTACACCTCCATCGAATATGCGGTGCGTGTACTCGCTGCGCTCGGCGAGCGTGGCATCTACCTGAAGAGCCATGAAGACGACGTTCTCCCGCCGGCGGTGGCGCCCAGCGCCGACATGCTGGCGATGTTCGCCCGGGCGCGCGACGAGGGCCGCGATCTCTATGAGTACGAGGCCAAGGCCCTGCTGCGTACCCACGGCATCGAGGTGGCAGAGGAGGCGGTGGTGCGCGCCCCGGACGAACTGGTCGAGGTGGCGCAGCGCTTTGGCGAGCAGGCGCTGGCGATGAAGGTGGTGTCGAAGGACATCCTGCACAAGTCGGACGCCGGCGGGGTGAAGCTCAACCTGTGCGGCGAGGCCGCGCTGCGCAGCGCCTGGGCACAGATCATGGAAAGCTGTCGCGCCTACGATGCGGATGCGGACATCCGTGGCGTACTCGTGACGCCGATGGCGAAGAAGGGCGTGGAGGTCATCGTCGGCGTCAGCCGCGACCCGATCTTCGGTCCGGTGCTGATGTTCGGCCTCGGCGGCATCTTCGTCGAAATCCTCGAAGACGTCGCTTTCCGTGCCATCCCCTTGTCCGAGCTGGATGCGCGCTCCATGGTCGACCAGCTCAAGGCGCGCAAGGTGCTCGAAGGCGCGCGCGGCGAAGCGGCGGTGGACAAGGGTGCGCTGGTCGATCTGCTGCTCAAGGTCTCAGGCATCGTCTCGGCCTATCCGCAGCTCTTCGAGCTCGATCTCAACCCGGTGATCGCCTACTCTGACGGCTATGCCGCGGTGGACGCGCGCATCATCATCAACCGCGCGGTCATGTGACCGTACCGGAGCCCTGCATGAACCTGCCTCAACTGACCGATGCGCTGCTGACGCTGGAAAACCGCGTCGCCACGCTGACCTTCAACCGCCACGACCTGCGCAATGCGCTCACCGGCACCGCGCTGGTCGACGACATCGTCGCGGTGGCCGAGTGGGTGAACCGCTGCGACGAGGTCTCGGTGCTGGTGATGACCGGTGCTGGCTCGGCTTTCTCCTCGGGCGGCAACGTCAAGGACATGGCCGAGCGCGGCGGCGACTTCGCCGGCGATGTGGCCGAGGTGGCCACCCGCTACCGCCGCGGCATCCAGCGCATCCCGCTGGCGCTGCAGCAGGTCGAGGTGCCCATCATCGCCGCGGTGAACGGCCCGGCGATCGGCGCCGGCTTCGACCTGGCCAACATGGCCGACATCCGCATCGCCTCGGAGAAAGCCAAGTTCGGCGAGACCTTCCTGAACCTGGGCATCATCCCCGGCGACGGCGGCGCCTGGTTCATGCAGCGCCTGATCGGCTATCAGCGCGCCTTCGAACTGACGCTCTCCGGGCGTATCGTCGATGCGGCGGAAGCGAAGGAAATCGGCATCGTGCTGGAGGTGGTGGCGCCGGAGCAGCTGCTGGCGCGCGCCCACGAACTCGCCGCGCGCTTCGCCGCCCAGCCGCCCAAGGCGGTGCGCCTCACCAAGCGCCTGATGAAGTCCGCCCAGCGCATGGAGCTGAAGGACTTCCTCGACCTCTGCGCGGCCTTCCAGGGCATGTGCCACAACGAGCCCGAGCACCTGGAGGCGGTGCAGCGCTTCCTGTCGTGATCCGCCAGGCCGCCTACTCGCTGTCGTAACCCAGCAGGCGGCGCTGGGCGATCATCTCGGCGACCGCGGTGGGCACCTCCTGTTCCCAGGCGCCGGGGCCGCGGCGCAGGGCGGCGAGCACGCCGGTGGCGTCGATGTGCAGGTGGCTGTGGTCCTGCGGTTCGATGGCGAAGAGCTTGCCGTTGCCGATCAGGTGGGCGAGCAGGTGGCGCAGGTTGGCGGGCACCTGGACGTTGTGCAGGGTGGTCAGTTCGTCGCCGCCATTGGCCCGCGCGGGATACACGTAGACGTGGGTGTTGTCGGGGAAAAGCTTGCCGAAGGCTTCGAGAATGCCGCCTTCGAGGCCTTCGTAGTACTTCTCGTCGAAGAGGTTGTTGAAGTCCCGCACCGACAGCACGATGCCGATGGGCTTCTGGGTGTAGCGGCGCAGGTAGGCGCGCAGGCGGAAGTAGCGCACGTAGTCGGAGATCATCACCATGTAGCCCTGCGAGGCCAGCAGGTCGATGCGGGCGAGGAAGTCGGCGCCGTCCACGTTGTCGCCGCTGATCAGCGAATTCATGGTGATCTCGGCGAGCGCCAGCAAGGAGGCCTCCTCGACGTGTTCCTGCTGGCAGAACTGCTGGCGGGCGGTGCGCATCATGTCGATGTTCACGCAGGTCACCGGCTTGAAGCTGCCGCGCATCACCAGCACCGGCTTGCGGTAGAAGAGGTCGCCGGGCACCACCACCTCGCCCTGGGGGTTGAACACCACCGCGCGGGTCAGCCAGCTGCGGATCAGGTGGAGGTTCATGAGGCGGTTTTCGACTTCCTCGAAGTAGGGGCCGGAGAAGTGGATCAGGTCCACCTCGATGCGGTCCGATCCGAGGCCGTCGGCAAGACCTTCGACCACCCATTCGGGCTGGTCGTGGTGGAAGAAGGCGCCGTGGATGAGGTTTACCCCGAGGATGCCGAGGGCCTCGGACTGCTGGGCGTTGGTGGCGTCGAGCATGCGCACGTGCATGATGACGTCGCTGGGGGCAGCGCCGGGATGCAGCTGCAGGCGCACGCCGATCCAGCCATGGCACTCGTTCTGCTGGCGGAAGCTGCGCGCGGTGACGGTGGCGGCGTAGGCGAAGAAGGTGGTGTTCTTCGAGCGCACCTCGGACAGGCGCTCGACCACCTGGTTGTATTCCTTGTCGAGCATCTGCAGCAGGCGGGTGCGGCTGACGTAGCGGTCGGCGTGGCCATAGATCGAGTCGCTGACCGCCATGTCGTAGGCCGACATGGTCTTGGCGATGGTGCCGGCGGCGGCGCCGACGTGGAAGAAGCGCCGGGCCACCTCCTGGCCGGCGCCGATCTCGACGATGGAGCCGTACTTGAACTTGTCGAGGTTGATCTGCAGGGCTTTCTGGTCGGTGGTCAGCGTGGTGTCGCGGGTGCGCATCGGCGTTCGTCCTCTTTCTGTCGTTCGGTCTGCTTACCTGAGCGCGAAGCCCAGCGCGTGCAGGGCGGCACCGAGGCGGTCGCGGCCGGTGAGCGCGCTGCCGTCGGCGATGCGCTTGGCGGAATGGACTGCCCAGGTGCCGTTAACGTTCATCCGCTGGCTGGCATAGAAGCTGGCCATGGCGTCGTTGTAGGTGGCGATGCCTTCTTCCTGCTCTGCAAGCGGACGGTAGCGTTCATGGTGCAGCACCACCTGCTGCGGCAGGCGCGGCTTCACCGCGGTGCCTTCGCTGGGGTCGGGATGGCCGAGGGTCATGCCGAACACCGCGAACACCCGCGGCGGCAGGCCGAGCAGCTCGGCGACGCGCTCGGGCTGGTTGCGCATGCCGCCGATGTAGCAGCCGGCGAGGCCGAGGGATTCCGCCGCGGCGAGGGCGTTCTGCGCTGCCAGCGCGGCGTCGATGACTCCGATGAGGAACATCTCCAGGTAGTCGAGGGCGCCATGGGGGCGCCCGGCGCCATCGGCGACGTGGGCAAGGCGGGCCAGGTCGGCCAGCCACATCAGTACCAGCGGGGCGTCGCGCACGTGGGTCTGGCCGCCGGCGCAATCGGCCAGCGCGGCGCGGGTGTCGCCATTGCGCACGGCAATCACGCTCCACGCCTGCAGGTTGGAGGAGGTGGCGGCCGATTGTGCCGCGGCGACGATGGCGGCAAGCCGGGCGTCGTCGACCGGGCTGTCGAGGAAGCGGCGCGCCGAGCGGTGGTCGAGCAGCTGCTCGATGAGCGGTGACCACGCGGCGGGGGCGGGCAGGGCATCGCTGCCGTAACGGGCGTTGAGCTGGTGCTGGGCGCTGGCGTTCATCCGGGCTCCGTGGACGGGAATGAAAAAAACAATAAGTATAGGCCGGTGCGCAGAGTGCTGTCCGCTGCTACAATGCCGCCCGTGGCGGGTCTCCCCGCATTGCAGCGCGGTGAACCTGGTCAGGGCCGGAAGGCAGCAGCCACAGCCGTTCCCTGCAAGTGCCGGGGGTCAGGCTCGCCACCCCGGACATGAAAACGCCGGATGCGCCTGTGTGGCGCATCCGGCGTTTTTTTCGTCCGCGCCGTTCACGCAAGCAGCGTGTCCATCAGCATCATGCCGACGAAGCCGGCGATCAATCCGCCGGTAGCGAGGGTCTCGTGGCCGCGGCGATGCGACTCCGGGATGATCTCGTGGCTGACCACGAAGAGCATCGCTCCGGCAGCGGCACCCAGGCCCCAGGGCAGCAGGGCGGCGGACTGGGCGACCATCAGCGAGCCGGCCAGCGCGGCAACGGGTTCCACCAGCCCCGAGAGCGCGGCGACCACGAAGGCCAGCGCGCGGTTGTAGCCGGCAGCAACCAGTGCAATGGCGACGATCAGGCCTTCCGGCACGTTCTGCAGGGAGATGCCGGTGGCCACGGCGTTGCCGCTCGTCTCCCCGGCGGCGACGCCGATGGCGAGGCCTTCCGGAATGTTGTGCACGGCGATGGCGAAGACGAACAGCCACACGGCCCTGGCCGAGCGTTGGCCCCCGGGGGCATGGCTGTGCGGCAGGCCGCGGTCGAGGGCGAGCAGGGCGAGCGCACCGGCCAGCAAGGCCGTGGCCACGGTGAATGCCGCCCCGCTGGGGCTGGCGCCCTGTGCGGCGGCGGCCTCGAAACCGGGGAGGAGCAGCGAGAAGACGCTGGCGGCGAGCATTACGCCGGCACCGAAACCCAGCAACATCCCCTGCACGCCGGCGCCGATGCGCCGGGTGACCAGCACCGGCAGGGCGCCCAGTGCGGTGGCCAGTGCCGCCATGGCGCCGCCGCTGGCTGCAGCGCGCAGGCTGTCGTCGATCTGCGGCAGGGCGTCGGCGGCTTGCAGGGCGAGCAGCACCAGGCCGGCGAGGGCAATCGTCCAGCCCGCGGCGGTGCGCGTCAGGCCGAGCGCGCTGGCGGGCTGGAAATGCAGGCGGGCAATGCGTGGGGCCATGGAGGTATCCTGAGGCGCAGAAGAAGGGAGAAAGCTGTCAGATGAACTATGGGGGATGTCTTTTGATAGTTCCAATAAAACAAACAAACCGTTTTAATAGTTAGTAAGTATGTTGCGCAAAGTGTCGTGATCAGAAAGCGTTGCAGGCGTAGTCCGCGAAGATGGCGCAGAGGGCGCTGAGCCACGTGTCCGGGGTGCTTGGGCTGTTGTCCATGGGGCTCTCTCAGTTATCCGACATGTGCAGAATAGAATGTAAACGATAATCGTTCCAATTAATTGATGAGATCGTCACGATTGCCTCTGGCGATGCCGGTGGTGGCTGCGGTGTGATCGCATCCTGCCCGCCGGCCGCCCTCTGATAGAATCCCCCGCCATGAGCTATCAGGTTCTCGCGCGCAAGTGGCGGCCGAAGTCCTTCGGTACGCTGGTCGGCCAGGAGCATGTCGTCCGGGCGCTTTCCCATGCGCTGGCGACCGGGCGCCTGCATCACGCCTGGCTGTTCACCGGCACCCGCGGGGTGGGCAAGACCACCATCAGCCGTATCCTTGCCAAGGCGCTCAACTGCGAGACCGGGGTCACCGCCGAGCCCTGCGGGCAGTGCGCCGCCTGCCAGGCCATCGATGCCGACCGCTTTCCCGACTACGTCGAGATGGATGCCGCCTCCAACCGCGGCGTGGACGACATGGCGGCGCTGCTCGACAAGGCGGTGTATGCGCCCACCCAGGGGCGCTACAAGGTCTACATGATCGACGAAGTGCACATGCTCACCGGGCATGCCTTCAACGCCATGCTGAAGACGCTCGAAGAGCCGCCCGAGCACGTCAAGTTCATCCTCGCCACCACTGATCCGCAGAAGATCCCGGTCACGGTGCTGTCGCGCTGCCTGCAGTTCAATCTCAAGCAGATGCCGGCGGCGCACATCGTCGACCACCTCGGCCGCATTCTCGAAGCCGAGCAGGTGCCCTTCGAGCCCACCGCCCTGCGCCACCTCGCCAAGGCTGCCGGGGGGTCGATGCGCGACGCGCTGTCGCTGCTCGACCAGGCCATCGCCCATGGTGCCGGCAGGGTCGAGGAGGCGCAGGTCACCGGCATGCTCGGGACGGTCGGTGACGACCATCTCTACGCCGTCTTTGATGCCCTGCTTGCCGGTGACGTCGATGCCCTGATGACTCTGGTCGACGCCATGGCCCTGCGCAGCCTGTCCTTCGATGCCGCGCTGCAGGCACTGGCGGCGCTGGTGCACCGCATCGCCCTGCTGCAGATGGCGCCGGCCGCCCTCGCCGATGCCGGCGAGCGCGCGCGCCTGCAGGCCTATGCCGATGGTTTCGACGCCGAGTACCTGCAGCTGGCCTACCAGATACTCGTCCATGGGCGCGATGAGCTCAGCCTGGCGCCCGACGAGCAAACCGGCTTCTCGATGACCCTGCTGCGTCTGCACGCCTTCCGCCCGCACATGCCGGCGCCCCTCGATGGCCCCGCCGGCACCGGTGGCGGGGCCGGGCGTGCGCGCGCGCTGCCGGCCCAGACGCCTGCGCCGCCCCCCGCCGCGCCGCCTGCACCGCCAGCCGGATCTGTCGCGGTGGCGCCTCCGCAAGCAGTGGCGCCACCGCCGGCGGCGGCCGCGAGCGTACACGAGGATCTCGATGCCGCAGCCATCCCGCCGTGGGCCGAGTTGCCGGCGGAGGCCCTGCAGGGCAGCCCGGCAGCGCCAGCGCCGGCGGCTGTGGCGCAGCCTGTTGCGCCGGTGCAGATGCCGGTCTCCAATGATGACTGGCACGCCCTGCTGCGCGCACTGCGCCTTGGCGGCATGGTGCGCGAGCTCGCCCAGCACTGCGAATGGCTGGGCGAGGAGGGCGGCGTCCTGCGTCTGCGCCTGTCGGCTGCCCACCGCCACCTTCAGGACATGAACGCCAGCGCCGTCGAGCGCCTGCAGGACACCCTTGCCACGCACTTCGGTCGTGCCCTGCGGCTGCGCATCGATGTCGGCGAGATCGCCGACGCCACGCCGGCGCAGCGTGACGAGGCGGAGCGTCAGGCGCGCCACGCGATCGCCGTTGCGGCGCTGGAGGCCGACCCCTTCGTGCGCGAAGTGATCGAGCGCTTCGACGCCACCCTGATCGAATCTTCGGTGCGCCCGCTGTGAGGCGCAGCCTTTCCTTCACTGTTGTCCTTACTTGGAGTCGTTCACCATGATGAAAGGCGGTATCGCCGGGCTGATGAAACAGGCCCAGCAAATGCAGGAAAACATGAAGAAGATGCAGGACCAGCTGGCCAGCGTGGAGGTCGAAGGTCAGTCCGGTGCCGGCATGGTCAAGGTCGTCATGACCTGCAAGCATGACGTGCGCCGCGTCAGCATCGACGACTCGGTGATGGACGACAAGGAAATGCTCGAAGACCTCGTTGCCGCCGCCCTCAACGATGCGGTGCGCAAGGTCGAAAGCACGACCCAGGAGAAGATGGCCGGCTTTACCGCCGGGCTGAACCTGCCGCCGGGCATGAAGCTGCCGTTCTGACGGCCGCCCCGAAGGGGCGCCGACTTCTCCTCCCCCGTCAAGGGGGAGGAGAAGTCGCTGCTGAACCGCCCGCTCCCGCCTCCTCCCCCATGTCCCCTTCCGCTCTCGACGAACTCATCGACGCTCTGCGCTGCCTCCCCGGCGTGGGGCCGAAATCCGCCCAGCGCATGGCCTATCACCTGCTGCAGCGTGACCAGCGTGGTGCCGGGCGGCTGGCGCGTGCAATGGGGCAGGCGCTGGAGGTGCTGCGCCACTGCGAGCGCTGCAACAACTTTGCCGAAACCGATGTCTGCGTGCGCTGTGCAGATCCGCAACGCGATGCCACCCAGTTGTGCGTGGTGGAGATGCCCGCCGACCTGGCGATGATGGAGCAGACCCATGCCTACCGCGGGCTGTACTACGTGCTGATGGGGCGGCTGTCGCCGCTCGACGGCATCGGTCCGCGCGAACTGCGCCTCGACAAGCTCATCGCCCGTGCCGGCGACGGCCTCGTGCGTGAGGTCATCCTTGCCACCAACTTCACCAATGAGGGCGAGGCCACCGCCCACACCATTGCCGAACTGCTCGGCGCCCGCGGCCTGCAGGTGAGCCGGCTGTCGCGCGGGGTGCCGGTCGGCGGGGAGCTCGAGCACACTGACACCGGCACCATTGCCCAGGCGCTGGTGGAACGTCGCACCTTGTAGGGCGCTGTCGTGCTGCGTTGCGCCAGCGGCGCACCGCAAAACCCCTTGCGGTGCGCGGATTTGCCGCGCAAGGCCTTGATTCGTGCGGGAATCGGCCATATGAGCTTTTTCTGCTGCAGTGTTTTCGCTATACTTCACAGGTTTTTTTGAATTCGGTTCTTTGGATTCCTTTCAGGGAAGAAGTCATGAGCGTTGATCAAAAGATGGACTGCGGGCGCCGCAACCTGCTGCTGGCTACGTCAGCGGTCGGCGGTGTTGCCGCAGTGGCGACGGCGGTGCCGTTCGTCGCCAGTCTGACGCCGTCGGAACGTGCCAAGGCGGCTGGTGCGCCGGTGGAAGCCGATATCGGCAAGCTCGCCCCGGGCGAGATGATGACCGTGGAGTGGCGCGGCAAGCCGGTGTGGATCCTGCGTCGCACCGATGAGATGCTGGCCTCGCTGGACAAGACCGACGCGGTGGTCTCCGACCCCCTGTCCGACAAGTCCATCCAGCCCGACTACGCCAAGAACAAGCACCGCTCGATCAAGCCGGAATATCTGGTCACGGTCGGCATCTGCACCCACCTCGGCTGTTCGCCCTCGGAGCGTCTCAAGCCGGGCGCCGAAAGCGGTCTGGGTGCCGACTGGGCGGGTGGCTTCCTGTGCCCCTGCCACGGTTCCCTGTTCGATCTGGCCGGTCGCGTGTATAGCAGCATGCCCGCGCCGACCAACCTCGACGTGCCGCCGCACCAGTACCTCGCGGACACGACCCTCCTCATCGGTGAAGACGGAAAGGCCTAAGCGATGACGACCAAATCTCAGGCTTTGCTGAACTGGATCGACGAGCGCTTCCCGCTCACGTCCACCTGGAAGGCGCACCTGTCCGAGTACTACGCGCCCAAGAACTTCAACTTCTGGTACTTCTTCGGCTCGCTGGCCCTGCTGGTGCTGGTGATCCAGATCGTCACCGGCATCTTCCTGGTGATGCACTACAAGCCGGACGGTACCCTCAACGCCTCCGGCATCCCGGTGGCCTTCGCCAGTGTCGAGTACATCATGCGCGAGGTGCCCGGTGGCTGGCTGATCCGCTACCTGCACTCCACCGGTGCCTCGGCCTTCTTCGTGGTCGTGTATCTGCACATGTTCCGTGGTCTGCTCTACGGTTCCTACCGCAAGCCGCGCGAACTGATCTGGATCTTCGGCACCCTGATCTTCCTGGCGCTGATGGCCGAAGCCTTCATGGGCTATCTGCTGCCCTGGGGGCAGATGTCCTACTGGGGGGCGCAGGTGATCATCAACCTGTTCTCGGCGATTCCCCTCATCGGTGAAGACCTCTCGCTGGTCATCCGCGGTGACTACGTGATCTCCGACGCCACCCTGAACCGCTTCTTCGCCTTCCACGTCATCGCCGTGCCGCTGGTGCTGATCGGCCTCGTCGCCGCGCACATCATCGCCCTGCACGAAGTGGGTTCCAACAACCCGGACGGTGTGGAGATCAAGAAGAAGAAGGACGCCAACGGCATCCCGCTCGACGGCATCCCCTTCCACCCCTACTACACGGTGAAGGACATCGTCGGTGTGGTGGTCTTCCTGTTCTTCTTCAGCGTGGTGGTGTTCTTCGCGCCCGAGGGTGGTGGCTACTTCCTCGAGTACAACAACTTCATCCCTGCCGACCCGCTGAAGACGCCGCCGCACATCGCGCCGGTGTGGTATTTCACCCCGTATTACTCGATCCTGCGCGCGGTCACCTTCCCGCTCTTCGGTCTGGACGCGAAGTTCTGGGGTGTCGTCGCCATGGGTGCATCGGTGGTCATCATCGCCTTCCTGCCGTGGCTCGACCGCAGTCCGGTGAAGTCGATCCGCTACAAGGGGCCGATCTTCAAGAGCGCGCTGGTGATCTTCGTGATCTCCTTCGTGATCCTCGGCTACCTCGGCGTCAAGCCGCCCGAGTACGCCTTCTTCGATGTCATCCCGGGCGCGCCCATCGCGCAGATCTGCTCGGTGCTGTACTTCGCCTTCTTCCTCCTGATGCCGTGGTACAGCAAGATCGACAAGTGCAAACCCGAACCGGAAAGGGTGACCTCCAAATGAAGATGCGTGTAATCAATCTGATCAAGCGCGCCGCCGCGGTGCTGCTGTTCGCCCCCTCCCTGGCGCTTGCCGCCGGGGCGGTGCTGCACCTCGACCGCGCTCCGGTAAGCAAGGATCCGGCTGCCCTGCAGCATGGCGCCAAGCTGTTCGTGAATTACTGTCTGAACTGTCACAGCGCCAGCTTCATGCGCTACAACATGCTGCAGAACATCGGCCTCTCAGATGAACTCATCCGTGACAACCTGATGTTCACCGGCGAACGCGTCGGCGACCAGATGAAGGTGGCAATGCGTCCGGGCGATGCCAAGGTTTGGTTCGGTACCGCGGTGCCCGACCTGACCCTGATCGCCCGCCAGCGCAACTCTGCCTACGGCAGCGGTGCCGACTGGCTGTACACCTACCTGCGCCAGTTCTACCGCGACGAGTCGCGCCCGACCGGCTGGAACAACGTCGTTTTCGAGAACGTCGGCATGCCGCACGTGCTGTGGGAACTGCAGGGTGACCAGGTCGCTACCGTCAGCGAGAACGCCGATGGCAGCAAGTCGGTCAGCCTCAGTCTCGCCAAGCCCGGTACCATGAGCGCTGCCGAATACGACCAGGCCGTTGCCGATCTGGTCTCCTTCCTGGTGTGGATGGGCGAGCCGGTAGCCGAGAAGCGCAAGACCATCGGCATGTTCGTGCTGCTCTTCCTGGCCGCTTTCTTCGTGCTCACCTATGCGCTGAAGAAGAACTACTGGCGGGATATTCATTGAGCGTCTGGATGAACGGCCGCCAGGCCTAGTCCGGCTCACGCCAGCCTGACGCACCACGCGAGT
Organism: Pseudothauera lacus; assembly: GCF_003034845.1. Taxonomy (GTDB): domain Bacteria; phylum Pseudomonadota; class Gammaproteobacteria; order Burkholderiales; family Rhodocyclaceae; genus Pseudothauera; species Pseudothauera lacus. The sequence continues at coordinate 131,396 of NZ_PZKC01000011.1, forward strand.
ACCGCGTGGTGCGCTTTGCTTTTGTACTCCGGAGTTTCCGCATCATGATGAACCTGTATTCCGGCACCACCGATCCGTTCAGTCACCGTTGCCGGATCGTGCTCTTCGAGAAGGGCATGGATTTCGAAGTGATCGATGTCGATCTCTACAACAAGCCTGAAGACATCGCCGTCATCAACCCCTACAACCGCGTGCCGGTGCTGGTCGATCGCGACCTCATCCTGTACGAGGCCAACATCATCAACGAATACATCGACGAGCGCTTTCCGCATCCGCAGCTGATGCCGCCCGACCCCATCCTGCGGGCCCGCGCGCGCCAGTTGCTGCATACCTTCGAGCTCGAGCTGTTTGCCCATATCGATGCACTGGAGAAGGCCCAGAAGGGTGTCGACAAGAACCGCGCCCACGTCCGTGACCAGCTCGTCCAGCTGGCGCCGATCTTCACCAAGCAGAAGTTCATGCTCGGCGACGACTTCTCCATGCTCGACGTCGCCATCGCTCCGCTGTTGTGGCGCCTCGAGCACTACGGTATCGAACTGCCGAAGGCTGCCGCGCCGCTGATGAAGTACGCCGAGCGCATCTTCAGCCGTCAGGGCTTCATCGACGCGCTGACGCCGTCCGAGAAGGTGATGCGGCGCTGAGGCGCGCGCATCGTCGCGTTCTCGCCATGAGCACCGTGTCCACCAAGCCCTACCTGATCCGCGCACTGTACGAGTGGTGCGTCGATCAGGGCTTCACGCCCTATCTCGCCGCCCAGGTCGGGCCCGAAATGCGCATTCCGCCCGGGAGCGCGCGCGACGGCCAGATCGTCCTCAACATCAGTGCCGACGCTACTCACCAGCTCAGCATCGACAACGAGTGGATCTCCTTCCAGGCGCGCTTTGGCGGTGTCGCCCACGCCATCCTCATCCCGGTGGCGCGGGTGATGGCCATCTACGCCCGTGAGAATGGGCAGGGCATGGCCTTCGAGGTCGACGCCGGCGAGGCGCAGGCCGCGCCCGCCGCGGCGGCTCCGGCGGACGGCGAGTCCGCTGCCACGCCTGCGCGCGATGACGACCGCCCTGCGGCACCGCGCAGCGGTGCTCACCTCAAGCGCATCAAGTAGCGCCGCGCTGCGGCGCCCAGCGGCGGTAGCAGTCAGCCAGGCGGGCGGCCATCTCGGTGGCCCGCCAGGAGCGCGCGTAGCGCGTCGCCTCGACGCCGAGTGCCCGCAGCGCGGGGCGGTCGTCGAGCAGCTCGGCGACGATGCCGGCAAAGGCGGCCTCGTCGTCGGGGGCGATGCGGCAGCCCCGCTGCGGCGCGAGGATGTCGCGGGTGCCCATCTCTGCCAGCGCCACCACCGGTGTTCCCAGCGCCATTGCTTCGAGCAGCACCAGTCCCTGGGTTTCGGTGCGTGAGGCAAAGACGAAGAGGTCGGCGGCGCGGTAGCAGTCGTGCAGTTCGTCGTGGCGGCTGAGATAGCCGAGAAAGCGCACATGCCCGCTGAGTCCGCGTTGCTGCACCTCGCGCGCCAGACTCGCGGTAGCCGGTCCTTCGCCGGTGATCAGCAGGAGGACGTCGGGGTGGCGGGCACGCAGACGGTCGACGACGCCGAGCAGGAAGCCGATGTTCTTTTCGTGGGCAACGCGGCCTACGAAGAGCAGCAGGCGGCGATCCTTGGGGATTTCGTAACGGTTGCGGAAGTGGCAGCCGTCACCGCCACTGAACTGCTGTTCGGGCAAACCGGTGGGCAGCACCTGCAAGGGGCGGTCGACGCCGTAGCGGGTGAGGGTTTCGGCCATCGCCGTGGATGGCACGATCACCGCATCGAGGGCATTGCACTGGGTGCGCGAGAAGCGGCGCGCGGCGGCGCGCATCCAGCGCCGCGGCAGCACCGGCAGATAGTGGAAGAGGTATTCCTCGAAGTAGGTGTGGTAGCTCGCCACGCAGGGTACGCCCAGCGCGCGGGCGAGGGCGAGGCCGCCGTAGTGGGCGGCGAACGGTGTCTGCACATGGACCAGATCCACCCCCGACTGGCGCAGGCGCGGCAGCAGGCGGTCGATCTCGCGCCGGCGCATCAGGCGGTCCTCCGGGTCCATGGGCAGGAAGCGCGAGGGCAGGCGGATGATGTCGTCGTCGCTGTCGGGGCTCATGCCGGGATAGTCGGGGGCCACCAGCGTGGTGCGCACGCCCGCGTCGGAGAGGGCCTGGCGGAAGGTTTCGATCGACGTGCTGACCCCGTTGATGCGGGGGAAGTACACGTCGGAGATCATCAGGATGTGCATGTCTGCTCGGGACGGTCGGTTCAGGCGACATCCTCGCGCCATATTCTTACAGGCGTGCGACGGCGGGGCTTGATCCCGGTCAGTCCATAGCCGCCGCGGATGGGTTATAAGCAGCGCACACTACAAGGGCAACGCGGGACGTTGCCCAGGATGCAGGTTCAACCCCTCAGGAGAGTAAGCCCATGAAGCTGATGCAGTGGTCGGAGCAGTACGAGCTCGGTGTCGCCAGGATGGATGACACCCACCGCGAATTCCTCGCCGTCTACAACGCCCTGGCCAGCGCTCCGGCGGAGGATTTCGTTGCCCGCCTGGATGATTTCATCGCCCACACCGAGACGCACTTCGAGCAGGAAAACCGCTGGATGGAGAAGGTGGACTTCCCCGGCTGCCATCGCGCCGAGCACGATCGCGTGCTGGTCGTGTTGCGTGACGTGCGCGCGCGTGCGGTGGCTGGCGACAGCTTCCTCGGCCGCCGCCTGGTGGAGGAATTGCCGGGTTGGTTCGACAACCACGCCGCCAGCATGGATGCGGCGCTCGCCTACCACCTGCAGGCCGTCGGTTTCGATACCGACAGCGAGCAGTTTCGTGAACCCGGCGCCTGCGCCGACAAGGGCGCCGCAGGCTGCGCGTGCGCCACGCTGAGCAGGGAGCCCGCTCAGGGCGGGGACAGCTCCCAGCGCCCGTCGCCCTGACGGCAGGCCCGCCCGCGTGCCTGCAGGGTGCGCGCGCCGCTGCCGCGCAGGGTGAAGTCGCGGCAGTGGCGGCTGTTGGAGCCGTTTTCCGGAATCATCTCGAAGCGCACACCGCTGTCGTCGCTCCAGCTTGCCCGCCGTCCCAGGGGCAGCAACTCGAGGGCGTGGGCGATGCATGCGCGGTCGGCCTCGGCTGCGGCCGCGGCCATTTCGGCGCCGAGTACCGCGGTGATTGCGCCGCCGACCAGGGTGGCCACCTCGCCGCGCCGTCCGGCGGTGGTGGCCGCGCGCGCCGCGGCCACCGCCGCGCGATCGCAGCTGCCGCCGGCAATGCCGAAGTCGTTCGCCCAGCGGGTGCCGGTGTAGCCCAGATAGACCGTTTCCTGCTGAGCCTTCCACGCCGGCGCGGGGCCGGCTCCGGGTGGTTCGGCGACTGCGGCGCAGCTCAGCGGCAGCAGGGCGAGGGCATGCAGGGCAAGCAGGCGGCGGAGTGCGCTGCGCGGCGAGGTGGTGAGCATGGGGAGGCTCCTGTTGATGGGGTCTTTGTTGTGTGGGTTCAGCGCCCGTGGAAAGGAAAGGCAAGCGCCGGACGGCGTCCGCTCATCAGCTCCGCCAGTACCGCGGCAGAGCCGCAGGCCAGCGTCCACCCGAGGGTGCCGTGGCCGGTGTTGTACCACAGGTTAACGCAACGGCTCTTGCCGATGATGGGGACATTGCCCGGCGTTGCCGGACGCAGTCCGGCCCAGCCCTGGGCCAGGGCAGCGTCGGCGGCGCCGGGCAGGGTGCGCTCCAGCCAGCCGACGATGGCGGCGATGCGGTCGGGGTCGACGGAGCAGTCGTAGCCGTTGAGTTCGGCGGTGCCGGCGATGCGCAGGTGGTCACCGAGGCGTGAACAGACGATGCGCGCCGATTCATCGGTCAGGCTGACCTGCGGGGCGTGCTGCGGGTCGCGCACCGGCACGGTGATGGAGTAGCCCTTGACCGGGTGGATGGGCAGGCGTTCGCCCAGCGGCGCGGCCAGGGCACGCCCGTGACTGCCCAGGCAGAGCACGTAGGCGCCGGCGTCGAGGGTGCCGCTGTGGCCGCGCTCGTCCTCGACCTCGATGCCGTCGATCAGTCCGCCGGTGTGGGCGAGACGGCGGATGTGGGTGTTGTGGTAGAAGCGCACGCCGGCTTGCTGGCATTTCTGTGCCAGCGCCTGGGTGAAGCGCAGGGCGTCGCCGGATTCGTCGCCGGGGGCATGGATGGCGCCGGCCAGACGTCCGGCGATGCCGGCCAGGGCAGGCTCGACGGCGAGCGCTTCGGCCCCCGGATAGAGGCGCGCGGCGATACCCAGGCGGGTGAGTTCGTCGACGCGGCGAGGTGCCGCGGCAAATTCGGCGGCACTGAAGAACAGGTGCAGGATGCCGCGCTGCTGCTGCAGATAGCTCAGTCCGAGCTCCTCGCGCAGGCGGCGCAGTTCGTCGATGCTGCGTAGCGCCAGTGCGGCGATTGCGGCGGTGTTGCGGCGGCACCGCCAGGGCAGGCATTCACGCAGGAAGCCCAGCGTCCACGCCCACTGTGCGGGGTCGCGGCGCAGGCGCAGGCGCAGCGGGGCGTCATTGCGGCCGAGCCAGCGCAGGGCGATGAAGGGGGCCGCGGGATTGGCCCACGGCTCCGGATGACTGACCGAGATCTGCCCGCCGTTGGCGTAGCTGGTTTCCAGCCCGGCGGCGGGCTGGCGGTCGACCACGCTGACATCGAAACCGGCCTGGCGCAGGTACCAGGCGGTGCTGACACCGGTGACACCGGCGCCGAGGACCATGACGTGCATAGAGGCGGTGCGGCGCGTGCCGCGTGACGCGAGGGCGCAAGGGCGCAAGGGCGCCCGAAGGTGGCGATGATACTCCGGCGTCGCCACCGCTGACAGCGACACAGCTGCGCGGGGGGCGCGGAAACGGGATAATCCAGGAAACCGCAGGCGGCCGAGGAAGGCCAAGCACCGTTGTCGTGCCTTGCCGGACGACGCGCCCGACGCATGCGTGGGCGCGTTCGACCGCGGTTTCCAGGATAATCCACCCATTCGCAACCACTTACCGAGGCAAGCCAGACATGCGCCGTGTAACTTTGACCCAGTTTCTCATCGAGCAGCAGCGTGCCGGGCGCATCTCCGCGGACCTGCGCCTGCTCATCGAGGTGGTGGCCCGTGCGGTGAAGGCCATCTCGGTGAACGTCTCCAAGGGGGCGCTGGCCGGCGTGCTCGGCGAGGCCGGAACCGACAACGTGCAGGGCGAGGCGCAGAAGAAGCTCGACGTCATCGCCAACGAGATCCTCCTGCAGGCCAACGAGTGGGGCGGGCATCTGGCGGCGATGGCCTCCGAGGAGGTCGAGGAGGTGCATCACATTCCCTTCGACTATCCCAAGGGCGGCTACCTGCTGCTCTTCGATCCGCTCGACGGCTCCTCGAACATCGACGTAAACATTTCCGTCGGCACCATCTTCTCGGTGCTGCGCAATCCCCCGGGCAGCGGCGAGCCTTCCGAGCAGTCCTTCCTGCAGCCCGGCCATCAGCAGGTGGCAGCCGGCTACGCGCTGTATGGCCCGTCCACCCAGTTCATCCTCACTGTCGGCAAGGGCGTGCATGGTTTCACCCTCGACCGCGAGATGGGCAGCTTCGTCTACACCCACCCCTACATGAGCATTCCGGCCGATACCAGCGAGTACGCCATCAATGCCTCCAACATCCGCCACTGGGAAGCGCCGGTGCGGCGTTATGTCGAGGAACTGCAGCAGGGCAAGGAAGGGCCGCGCGAACGCGACTTCAACATGCGCTGGGTGGCTTCGATGGTCGCCGACGTGCATCGCATCCTTACCCGCGGCGGGGTGTTCATGTATCCGCTCGACGAGAAATGCCGCAAGCAGGGCGGCAAGCTGCGCCTGATGTACGAGGCCAACCCGATGGCGATGATCGTCGAGCAGGCCGGGGGCGCGGCGAGCACGGGGCGTGAGCGCATCCTCGACCTGCAGCCGCACAAGCTGCACCAGCGCGTGCCGGTGGTGCTTGGATCGCTCAACGAGGTCGAGCGGGTTGTTGCCTATCACCGCGAGCCCTGAGCGCTGGTGGGCGTGGCTGCTGGCGGTGCTGCTCCTCACCGCCTGGCCCGCTGCGGCGCAGCAGCCGCTGCGCGTGGAACTGGAGGCGCCCGACAGCGTGCGCGCGCTGCTGCAGCGCCATCTGCGCATCCTGCGTGGCGACGTCAGCGTGCCTGAGGCCGCCGTCGACCGCAGCGCGATGGTGCGCCGGGCGCGCCGCGAGGCCGCCGGCCTGCTCGCCACGGAGGGTTACTTCAGCCCCGAGATCAGCCTGCGCCGGCGTGCCGACGAACCCTGGCGGCTGACGGTGGAGCCGGGGCCGCGCGCGCGTATCAGCGCGGTCAGCATCGAGTTTGCCGGTGCACTTGCCGCCGACGGCGAGGCGCACGCCGCGCGCCGTGAGGCGCTGCGCGCGCAATGGGGGCTGGCGGTCGGTCAGCCTTTCCGCCAGGCGGCCTGGGATGGCGCCAAGGCGGCGCTGCTCGATACCCTCGGCGCGCGCGACTATGCCGCCGCACGGCTGCTCTCCAGTCGTGCGGAAGTCGACCCGCAGGCGGCAACGGTGGTGCTCAGCGTCGAGGTCGATTCCGGCCCGCCGTTCTTTCTCGGCGAGGTGCACGGCAGCGGCCTGAGCCGCCTGCCGGAGGACCTGATCAGTCGCTACAGTACCCTGCGCATCGGCGAACGGTACGACCGCGAGCGTCTGCTGGCCTTCCAGAGCGCCCTGCAGGCGGCGCCGCAGTTCGGTTCGGTGACGGTGAGCATCGATCCCGACCCCGCCCTTGCTGCCGCCGTGCCCGTGCAGGTCGAGGTTAGCGAGGCGCAGTCGCGCCAGCTCGGTTTCGGCGGCGGCTATTCGACCAATACCGGTTATCGCGTCGAGTTCAACTACCGCGACGTGAACCTGCGCCAGCGGGCCTGGGAGCTGAGCACCGGGGTGCGCCTCGAGCAGCGTCGCCAGTCGGCCTATGCCGACATCTTCCTGCCGCCGGAGGCCGCCGGGCAGCGCTACAGTTTTGGCGTGCTCGCCGAGCACACCGATGTCCAGGGCCTGCGCCTCGGTACCCAGGCCGTCGGCGGCGCCCTGACCCGCAGCCGCGGCAACATCGAAACCCAGATCGCCCTGCGCCTGCAGCAGGAACGCCGTCACCCCGAGGGCGGCGAGCGCAGCAGCGCCAGCACCCTGAGCGCGAACTGGACCTGGGTGCAGCGTGCGGTGGACGATCTGCTCGATCCGCGCCGCGGCCACGTGCTGGAGTTCCAGCTCGGCGGCGGCACGCGCCTGGCGCTTGCCGGCCAGGACTTCGTCCGCCTGTACGGGCGTGCCGTGCGCTACCAGCCGGTAGGCAGTCGTGACGTGCTTGTCCTGCGCGGCGAGCTCGGTGCCACCCTGGCGCCGGAGCGCAAGGGCGTGCCGCAGGACTTTCTCTTCCGCACCGGCGGGGCGCAGAGCGTGCGCGGCTATGCCTACCAGAGCCTGGGGGTGAGCGAGGGCGAGGCGGTTGTCGGCGGGCGTTACCTCGCGGTGGCCAGTGCCGAGTACGTGCATTGGTTCCTGCCGCAATGGGGGGTGGCGACCTTCGTCGATGCGGGCGATGCCAACGACGATCGGCGCGCCTTCGATCTCAAGCTCGGGTATGGTGTGGGGGCGCGCTGGGCGAGTCCGGCCGGGCCTCTGGCGCTCGATCTTGCCTGGGGGCGGGAGACGCGCAGCCTGCGCCTGCACTTCGGCATAGCCATTGCATTCTGATAATGAACAGCGACGACAACCTCATCGGACGGGAACTGGAGCGCAGCGCGCAGGTGATCATGCCGGGCGGCTGGGCGGTGGAGCGCGAGCGCCCGGTGGCGACGCTGCTCGGTTCCTGTGTGGCGGTGGCGCTGTACGACCCGGCGGTCAAGCTCGGCGGCCTCAACCATTTCATGCTGCCGCGCTTCGAGCGCGTCGCCGGCAGGGACGACGTCGATGCCCTGCTGGCCGGGGACTACTCGATGGAGGCGCTGCTCAACGCCATGCTGGTGCGCGGAGCGAAGAAAGCGCGCCTGGTCGCCAAGGCCTTCGGCGGGGGCATGGTGGTGTCTTCCCTCGATCGCAGCCAGATCGGCCAGCGCAATGTCGAGTTCGCCCGCGACTGGCTGGGGCGCGAGGGCATCCCTCTGGTGGCCTCGGATTTTCTCGGCCACTGCTCGCGCAAGGTGGTGCTCGACCCCCGCAGCGGCGATGTGTTCTGCAAGCGCGCGGCGAGCTCCCTGGCCATCTCGCAGCGCATCGAGAGCCAGGAACAGGTCTACGCCGCGAGCCTGGCCCAGCCGCCGAAGAAATCCAATATCGAACTTTTCTGAGCAGCCGCCCCTTGAAATGGGGCGAGGGCGTCCCTATTATTAGCACTCGTCGGCGGTGAGTGCTAACAGCCTCCCGCAGATCGATGATTTCAATCATGCGGCTGCGGCCGCACAGTCAGTGTCAATTCGAAACCAAGGAGTGCTCGATGAAGATTCGTCCCTTGCATGATCGCGTGATCGTCAAGCGTCTGGAAGCCGAACGCAAGACCGCCAGCGGTATCGTGATCCCCGACTCCGCCGGCGAGAAGCCCGACCAGGGCGAAGTGCTGGCCGTCGGCAACGGCAAGATCCTGGACGACGGCAAGGTCCGCCCGATGGCCGTCGCCGTCGGTGACAAGGTGCTGTTCGGCAAGTACGCCGGCCAGACCGTGAAGGTCGAAGGTGAGGAGCTCCTCGTCATGCGCGAGGAAGACATCATGGGTGTGGTCGAGGCCTGAGCCTGACTCCGCCTCCCACGATCCGCAACCGAATACTCAAGGAGTTCTGAAGAATGGCAGCTAAAGAAGTCAAGTTTGGTGATTCCGCCCGCGAGCGCATGGTCGCCGGCGTCAACATCCTCGCCAACGCGGTCAAGGTGACCCTCGGCCCGAAGGGCCGCAACGTGGTGCTGGAGCGCTCCTTCGGCGCCCCCACCGTGACCAAGGACGGCGTCTCCGTCGCCAAGGAAATCGAACTCAAGGACAAGTTCGAGAACATGGGCGCGCAGATGGTCAAGGAAGTCGCTTCCAAGACCTCCGACATCGCCGGTGACGGCACCACCACCGCCACCGTGCTGGCCCAGTCCATCGTCCGTGAAGGCATGAAGTTCGTCGCCGCCGGCATGAACCCGATGGACCTCAAGCGCGGCATCGACAAGGCCGTGATCGCCACCATCGAAGAGCTCAAGAAGCTCTCCAAGCCCTGCTCGACCAACAAGGAAATCGCCCAGGTCGGCTCCATCTCCGCCAACTCCGACGCTGACATTGGCGACATCATCGCCAAGGCCATGGACAAGGTCGGCAAGGAAGGCGTGATCACCGTCGAAGACGGCAAGAGCCTGCAGAACGAACTGGACGTGGTCGAAGGCATGCAGTTCGACCGCGGCTACCTGTCGCCCTACTTCATCAACAACCCGGACAAGCAGGTTGCCATCCTGGAAAACCCCTTCGTCCTGCTGTTCGACAAGAAGATCTCCAACATCCGCGACTTGCTGCCGGTGCTGGAACAGGTTGCCAAGGCCGGCCGTCCGCTGCTGATCATCGCTGAAGACGTGGACGGCGAAGCGCTGGCCACCCTGGTGGTGAACAACATCCGCGGCATCCTCAAGACCTGCGCCGTCAAGGCCCCGGGCTTCGGCGACCGTCGCAAGGCCATGCTCGAAGACATCGCCATCCTCACCGGTGGCCAGGTCATCGCCGAAGAAGTCGGTCTCACCCTCGAGAAGGCCACTCTGGCCGAACTGGGCCAGGCCAAGCGCATCGAGATCGGCAAGGAAAACACCATCATCATCGATGGTGCCGGCGACGAGAATGCCATCGAAGCGCGCGTCAAGCAGATCCGTGTGCAGATCGAGGAAGCCACCTCCGACTACGACCGCGAGAAGCTGCAGGAACGCGTCGCCAAGCTGGCCGGCGGCGTGGCGGTGATCAAGGTCGGTGCTGCCACCGAAGTCGAGATGAAGGAAAAGAAGGCCCGCGTCGAAGACGCCCTGCACGCCACCCGCGCTGCAGTGGAAGAGGGCATCGTCCCCGGCGGCGGTGTTGCGCTGCTGCGTGCCCGCGCCAACCTGGCCGGCCTGAAGGGCGACAACCACGACCAGGACGCCGGCATCAAGATCGTGCTGCGCGCGATGGAGCAGCCGCTGCGTGAAATCGTTGCCAACGCTGGCGACGAAGCGTCCGTGGTGGTCAACAAGGTTGTCGAAGGCAAGGGCAACTATGGCTTCAACGCTGCCACCGGCGAGTACGGCGACATGGTTGAAATGGGCGTGCTGGACCCCACCAAGGTGACCCGCACCGCGCTGCAGAACGCCGCGTCCGTCGCCAGCCTGATGCTCACCACCGACTGCATGGTCGGCGAACTGGCCGAAGACAAGCCGGCCGGCGGCATGCCCGACATGGGCGGCATGGGTGGCATGGGCGGCATGGGCATGGGGATGTAATTCCCGTCCCGGCCACAGCCTCAACATTCGGCCCCGCTACGGCGGGGCCGAATGCGTTGTGCGCCCAGCATGGGCGCGATTTTGGAGGTGGAAGTCCTCCCATAAGCTGACCACGGCAAATGAAGCGAAGCGCAACTGCATGAGGGTGACCGAGTGTGGGGAGGAAGCGTGGAGCGAAACC
>NZ_PZKC01000012.1 GCF_003034845.1 Pseudothauera lacus
ATGCGCCGCGCCGCCGGAGCCGGTCGGATGTGCAAATCCGGCCGTGGAAGACCATGCCGCGTCGTCGCGCCTTGCCAGACGGCTCGCCAGACGCACACTCGAACACGTCCAACTGAGGTTTCTAGGTACAATTAAACCACTTTCATGAACAGACTGCAGGCCAGCTACCGCATTCGCGCCAGCGCCGCGGCGATCGACGCCCGCGCCCGCGCGCTTGCCATCGAACAGAGCGTGGAGATGCCGCCGGCGGCAATCACCGAGCAGCGCATCCACGACGAGGTCGTCGCCCGCGTCGAGGACATCGCCGCCGACGGTCCCGGGCACTTTCGCGTCACCCTCGGCATTGCCATGGAGACCACCGGCGGCGAGGCCGGGCAGCTCCTCAACATGCTGTTCGGCAACTGTTCCCTGCAGGAAGAGGTCAGCCTCGTCGACGTCGACCTGCCCGAGGCTGCACTGCGCGCCTTCGGCGGCCCCAGCCACGGCACTGGCGGACTGCGCGCCCTGTGCGGCGCCACGGCACGCCCGCTGACCTGCAGCGCTCTCAAGCCACAGGGCAGCAGCCCTGCCGCGCTGGCAGCGCTGGCCGGCACGCTGGCGGCGGCCGGCATCGACTTCATCAAGGACGACCACGGCCTCGCCGACCAGCACAGCGCGCCTTTCGCCGCGCGCGTGGCCGCCGTGCAGGGCGCCATCGACGCCGCCAACCGCGCCAGCGGTCGGCAGTGCGTGTATGTGCCGAACATCAGCGGCGGCCCGCTGCGGATCGGCGAACAACTGCGCGCCGCACGTGAAGCCGGGGTGCGCATGGTGATGCTGGCACCGATGATCAGCGGCCTCGGCGCAGTGCAGGAGATCGCCGCCAGCGGCCTTGCGGTGATGGCCCACCCGGCCCTTGGCGGCGCCGCGCGCATCGCCCCCGCGACGCTGATCGGCAAGCTCTTCCGCCTCGCCGGCGCCGACGCAGTGATCTACCCCAATCATGGCGGGCGCTTCGGCTACACGGCGGCCAGCTGCCAGGACATCGCCGACGCCGCGCGCCGCCCCTGGGGCGGGCTGCGGCCGGCAATGCCGGTGCCGGCCGGCGGCATGAGCCCGGCCCGGGTGGAGGAAATGGTGGGCTTCTACGGCCGCGAGGTGATGTTGCTGATCGGCGGCGCACTGCTCGAGGCCGCCGACCTGCGCACTGCCGCGGGTGACTTCGTGCGCCGCGTCCATGCCCTGGAGAACACCCCATGAGCCACCCGCCCCTGCGCCGGCGCAGCGCCCCCTGCCGCTGGGAGGACGTCGACGTCCTCGACTACAAGCCCGAGGGCAGCGCGCCCTTCCGCGACATCAGCCGCCAGCTGCTGTTCCGCAGCACCGGACTGGGCTGCGAGCTGCGCTACTTCGAGATCGCCCCCGAGGGCCACTCCACCCTTGAGCGCCACGAGCACGAACACGCCGTGCTGATCCTCTCCGGCGGCGGCGCCTGCCTGGTGGACGGTGCCGTGCGCGCCATCGGCGTTCACGATCTGGTGCATGTCCCGGCGCAGAGCTGGCACCAGTTCCGCGCCAGCGCGGGTGGACATCTGGGTTTTCTGTGCATGGTCAACGTGGACCGCGACCGCCCTCAGCTACCGAGCGCCAGCGACCTCGAAGCGCTCCGCCGCGATCCTCTGGTGGCCGCCTTCATCCGCGTCTGAACCCGCTCAGGCGCGCACGTCCACCAGCGCGCCGGGACGCGGCGCCGCCGGTGTGGCGACCTCCGCAGCCGGCCCATAGACTTCTGCCGCGGCATTTTCCTCACGGCTCACGGCAGCGGCGAGGCGCTCGATGCGCTCGCTGATCTGTGCCGGCAATTCGTCGAAGCCCTGTGCGGTACTCACCGCCTGGCGCAGGGTGTCGGCGGTGCTGCGCGCGCGCTCGAAGTCGATCTCCACGTCGTCGGCGCGCTTCACCGCCGCATCGGCCTCGCGGCGCGCCTCCGCAGCCGCATCGGCAAGCGCATCGGCGCGCGCCTCGGCCTGCGCCGCAGTGCGTTCGGCCTGCATGCGCTGCAGCTGGGCAAACCCGGCGGCGGTAGCACCCTGGATCGACGCGCTCATGAAGAACACCCCTCTGGCCGTCAGCGCGGCCACCCCTGCGGCCTGCGGCATCCACGGCAATGCTCAGCGCGATGGCTGAAGTTCTACTTTCATCGTAGTTGCTGCACCCGGCAGCGTCAATTTGACGCCCGCAGCCGGTCAGGACACCGCCAGCATGCGCTCCAGTGCCACACGGGCCAGTTCCGCCTCATGCGCCGGTACGCGGATGGCGTTGACCACCTTGCCGTCGGCAAGGTTCTCCAGCGACCACGCCAGGTGCTGCGGATCGATGCGCTGCATGGTCGAGCACATGCACACCGTGGGGGCCATGAACTGGACGATCTTGCCCTGCGGTTTCATTTCTTCCGCGAGGCGGTTGACCAGGTTGAGTTCGGTGCCGACCAGCCAGCGCGTATTGGCGGGGGCTGCGGCAATGGTGTTGATGATGTACTCGGTGGAGCCGACGTAGTCGGAGTTCATGCACACCTCGAGACTGCTCTCCGGGTGCGAGATCACCAGCCCCTCGGGGTGCTGCATGCGCCAGCGGCGGATGTGGCTTTCCTGGAACATCTGGTGCACCGAGCAGTGTCCCTTCCACAGCAGGATCCTGGCCTTGCGGATCTGCTCGGGGGTGAGCCCGCCGTATTCGAGGTCGGGGTCCCACACCACCATCTCGTCGAGGGCAATGCCCTTCTTGTAGCCGGTCCAGCGCCCGAGGTGCTGGTCGGGAAAGAACAGCACCTTGTCACGCTGGGCGAAGGCCCAGTCGAGGATCACCGGGGCGTTGGTGGAGGTGCACACGATGCCGCCGTGCTCGCCGCAGAAGGCCTTCAGGTCCGCGGCGGAGTTGATGTAGGTGACCGGGGTGATCTGGGCGTCCGGGGTTTCCAGCACTTCGCCGAGCTCGCGCCAGCAGCGTTCGACCTTGGCAAGGTTGGCCATGTCGGCCATCGAACAGCCGGCGGCGAGATCGGGAAGGATGGCGGTCTGCCCGGGGCGCGACATGATGTCGGCGACTTCGGCCATGAAATGCACGCCGCAGAAGACGATGAACTCGGCATCGGTCTGCGAGGCCAGGCGGGCGAGCTTGAGCGAGTCGCCGGTGAGGTCGGCGTGCTGGTAGACGTCGGCGCGCTGGTAGTGATGGCAGAGCAGCACGGCACGCTGGCCCAGGCGCGCGCGCGCGGCGCGGATGCGTTCCTGGGCCTCGCTGTCGGCAAGGGCGTTGAAACGGTCGAAGGCGATGGGGGCGACTTGCATGGTGGGTGCGGTTCTCGAATGCGGATGAACGGGCCTGACTGTCAGCCCTGATGCCAGGGCAGGCCGGCGTGGCGCCAGCCGCCGATGCGGTTGCGCTGGCCATTGGCGTCGCGGTCACCCTCGAAGCCTTCCAGCACGTTGTAGCAGTTGCAGTAACCAGCCGCGAGCGCGGCCCGCGCCGCAGCATCGGAGCGCACCCCGGAACGGCAGATGAACAGCACCAGCGCCTCGGGATCGACCTGCTGGCGCAGTTGCGCGGTGAAGGCCGGGTTGAGCTGGCCGCCGGGATAGCCCTGCCACTCGATCTCCACGGCACCGGGGATGCGCCCGACCCAGTCGAGCTCGGCGCGCGTGCGCACATCGACCAGCTTGGCACCGGGGGCCTGCTGCCAGACCTCAAGGGTTTCCTTCGGGGTCAGCGCGCCCTGATAGGGCAACTGACAGTCGCGGGCACGTTCGGCGGCGAGCCTGAGCAAATCGGAGAGGGTGGCCATGGCGTCGATCCGGCTAGAATTCGCGGGTTGGCGCGCATGCGCGAAGCGGCATGCGCCTGGAACTGATCAGTATACCGCGCACACCGGAACCGCACATGCCCCACCCTCTTCCCAGTCCGACCACCCCCGCGGCCTCGCAGGAGCGCGGCCGCGCGGTGCAGCGCGTCACGCTGGTGGCCATCGTCACCAATACCCTGCTCGCCATCGGCCAGGTCATCGTCGGCCTGGCTGCCAATGCCTTCAGCCTGGTCGCCGATGCCGCCCATACCCTGTCGGACCTCATTACCGACCTGATGGTGCTGGTCGCCGCGCGCCGCGGCGCCGACCCGGCAGACAAGAACCACCCCTACGGCCACGGCCGCATCGAGACCGCCGCCACCCTGGTGCTGGGCGCCGTGCTGGGCGCGGTGGGCGTTGGCTTCCTGTGGAGTTCCGGGCTGCGCCTGCAGAACATGGAAGCACTGCCCGAGATTCATGGCGCCGCACTGGCGATGGCGCTGCTCACCCTGTTTGCCAAGGAGGGGCTGTTCCGTTACACCCTGCGCGCCGCGCGCCGCCTGCGCGCGCCGGTACTGGAGGCCAACGCCTGGCACGCGCGCTCGGACGCCGCCTCGTCGCTGGTGGTGGCCGCGGGCATCGGCGGCAGCCTCGCCGGCTACCCCTTTCTGGAGCCCCTGGCCGCCGCCGTGGTGGGCTTCCTGATCCTCAGCATGGGCCTGCGCCTGTGCTGGCGGGCATTGCGCGAACTGATCGACACCGGCCTCCCGGAAGCCGAACTGCAGCGCCTGCGCGCCACCATCACCGCCACCCCCGGCGTGGTCGGCCTGCACGACCTGCGCACCCGCCGCATGGCCGACAAGGTGCTGTGCGATGCCCACGTGCTGGTCGACCCGCGCATTTCGGTGTCGGAAGGCCACCACATCTCCGACGCCGTCTACCTGCGCGTGCGCGCCGCCCACCCCGAGGTGCAGGAGGTGCTGGTGCACATCGACCCGGAAGACGACGGCGTGCTGCAGAACATGGCCCCCGGACCGCTGCCCGGGCGCCCCGAAGTGGAAGCACTGGTCAGCGAACTGCTGGCGCCGCTGGCGCTGGAACCCAGACGGGTGCAGCTGCACTATCTCGGTGACCGCGTCGAGATCGAAGTCCTGCTCCCGGAAGTGCCACCGGCAGGCCTTCATGCACTCAAAGAGCGCGCGCGCTGCGCCATTGCGGACCGTCCGGCCTTCCGCAGGATCACTTTTCATGCCCACATCGCCCCATGACGGGGCATGCATGCCAATTTGCGCACCAGAATGGTGCCATCAATGCCGCGCACGCCGCCCAATGGCCCTTGTGTCACAATAGCCTGCGCGCCCGAAGGACCTTGGCACGGATACTGCTTTTAAGGGCGTAACGGAGTCACCGTTACCCCGAATTTCGCCTCAGCTCACCAGGAGTGAATATGAACGCTCAAGACGTCATGAAGATGATCCAGGAAAACGAAGTGCGCTTCGTGGACCTGCGCTTTACCGATACCCGCGGCAAGGAACAGCACGTCGGTCTGCCGGTGTCCGCCTTCGAAGAGGAACACTTCGAGCACGGCCACCCCTTCGACGGCTCGTCGATTTCCGGCTGGAAGGGCATCCAGGCTTCCGACATGATCCTGATGCCGGACGCTTCCTCCGCCTACATCGACCCCTTCTTCGACGAAACCACCCTGGTGCTGACCTGCGACGTCGTCGAACCGTCCGACGGCAAGGGCTATGACCGTGACCCGCGCTCGATCGCCAAGCGCGCCGAGGCTTACCTGAAGAGCACCGGCATCGGCGACACCGCCTTCTTCGGTCCGGAACCCGAATTCTTCATCTTCGACGCCGTCGAATGGTCGGTCGACATGTCCGGCGTGATGAGCAAGATCATCTCCGAAGAGGCCGCCTGGTCCACCGCCGACAAGTTCGAAGGCGGCAACACCGGCCACCGTCCGAAGGTCAAGGGCGGCTACTTCCCGGTCCCCCCGGTCGACAGCCTCAACGACATCCGCGCCGCCATGTGCCTGGCCCTGGAAGGCGCCGGCATCCCGGTCGAGGTGCACCACCACGAAGTGGCCAACGCCGGCCAGTGCGAGATCGGCACCAAGTTCAGCACCCTGACCAAGCGCGCCGACTGGACCCAGACGCTGAAGTACATCGTGCACAACGTCGCCCACCAGTACGGCAAGACCGCCACCTTCATGCCCAAGCCCATCGTCGGCGACAACGGCTCCGGCATGCACGTCCACCAGTCGATCTGGAAGGACGGCCAGAACCTCTTCGCCGGCAACGGCTACGCCGGCCTCTCCGAGACCGCGCTGTACTACATCGGCGGCATCATCAAGCATGCCAAGGCGCTCAACGCCATCACCAACCCGTCGACCAACTCCTACAAGCGCCTCGTGCCGCACTACGAAGCGCCGATCAAGCTGGCCTACTCCGCGCGCAACCGCTCGGCCTCGATCCGCATCCCCTACGTCGCCAACCCCAAGGGTCGTCGCATCGAGTCGCGCTTCCCGGATCCGGCTGCCAACCCCTACCTGTGCTTCGCCGCGCTGCTGATGGCGGGCCTGGACGGCATCCAGAACAAGATCCACCCGGGCGACCCGGCCGACAAGAACCTCTACGACCTGCCGCCGGAAGAAGACGCGCTGATCCCGACCGTGTGCTTCAGCCTGGACCAGGCGCTGGCCGAACTGGACAAGGATCGCGAGTTCCTGACCCGCGGCGGCGTGTTCTCCAATGACTTCATCGATGCCTTCATCGAGCTGAAGTCCGAGGAAGTGAACCGCCTGCGCGTGACCACTCACCCGGTCGAGTTCGACATGTACTACAGCCTGTAATCGTTCAGGCGGTTCATGCGTTAAGAAGGGACGGGCATTGCCCGTCCCTTTTTTTCGGGTGTAATCTGCCCGCCGGGGCCCGTGATCACACCACCCGCAAGTCATATCGCTTATCATCGCACGATGAACCTGCCCACCCGCCTGCTCCTGCTGCTCACCGCCCTGCTTGCCGCACCGGCCCACGCCCAGGTGTACAAGTGCGTGGATGCCGAAGGCCGCGTCACCTACACCAATGACCGCGGCGCCGCCCGAGGGAACTGTACCGTGCTCTCCGACGATCAGCGCGTGTCCACCGTCCCGGCACCGGCGAGCACGCCGGCGCCGGCCACCACCCCTGCGCCCCCCGCCACCACACCGGGCGACTTCCCGCGCGTCACCCCAGGCGACCAGCGCGCCCGCGACGGCACCCGGCGGCAGATCCTCGAAGGCGAACTGGCCACCGAACAGGCCGCGCTCGCCGAGGCCCAGGCCGCACTGACCGAGCAGGAAGGCATCCGCCACGGCAACGAACGCAACTACCAGCGCGTGCTCGATCGCCTGCAGCCCTTCAAGGACAAGGTCGAACTGCACCAGCGCAACATCGAGGCCATCCAGCGCGAGTTGCGCAGCCTGAGGTAAGCCGGCCCGCTGGCGCGCGTCTTGCTTGCGGATTGCCGACCGACTGCAGCCTGGTCGCCAGCAAACCGCAGCAAACGCACACCGCGCACATGGCCCGACACGACTCCTCTCCGCCCGGCAGCAACCCCTTCGCCGGACTCGACCTGCTCTCCTCCGCAGTCGTCCTGCTCGACGCCCGCCTGCTCATCCGCCACCTCAATCCCAGCGCCGAGAACCTCTTCGCGATCAGCCAGCGCAAGCTCCTCGGCATGCCCCTGACCCGCCTGCTCGGGGGCGAGCCGGCCGGCCTGATGGCCGCGCTGGAAAGCGCCCTGCACCACAGCTGGAGCCACACCGGGCAGGACCTGCGCATTCAGCGCCCCGGCGGCGACGCCCTCCACCTGGACTGCACGGTAAGCCCGGTGGAGGCCGACAACGTGCGCCTGCTGCTCGAATTCCGCCCCATCGACGCGCAACTGCGCGTTGCCCGCGAAGAGCAGCTGCTGCAGCAGCAGCAGGCCAACCGCGAGCTGATCCGCAACCTCGCCCACGAGATCAAGAACCCGCTCGGCGGCATCCGCGGCTCCGCGCAACTGCTCGAACACGAGCTCGACGACCCGCAGTTGCGCGAATACACCGAAGTCATCATTGCCGAGGCCGACCGCCTGCAGGACCTGATGAACCGCCTGCTGACCTCGCACTGCATGATGCGCCCGGCGCAGCTCAACATTCACGACGTCCTCGAACGCGTGCGGCGGCTGATCCTCGCCGAGTTTCCCAACCTCAGCGTGCGGCGCGACTACGACACCAGCCTGCCCCAGCTCACCGCCGACCGCGAGCAACTCATCCAGGCCATCCTCAACATCGTCCGCAACGCCGCCCAGGCCCTCGACGGTCGCGGCGAGATCCGTCTGCGCACCCGCGTGGCGCGCCAGGTCACGCTGGCCAAGCGCCGTTTCAAGCTGGCACTGGAATTGCAAGTGATCGACAACGGCCCCGGCATCCCGGAAGAGATCTGCGACAAGATCTTCTATCCACTGGTCTCGGGGCGGGAAGGCGGAAGCGGACTGGGCCTCTCGCTGGCCCAGAGCTTCATCGAGCAGCACCAGGGGATGATTGAAGTGAACAGCCGGCCCGGCCACACCTGCTTCACCATCCTGCTGCCCATCACCGAGCGGACCTGAACCCTTGTGCTCAGGCCAGCTCGCACCAAAATAGTGCATAGGCCATGAATACAGTCTGGATCGTTGATGATGACCGCTCCATCCGCTGGGTGCTCGAAAAGGCGCTCGGCCGCGAGAACATCGACCACCGCAGCTTCGCCTCCGCCACCGAGGTGCTGAAGGCCCTCGAAGACGAGGGCAGTCCGCCCAAGGCGCTGATTTCCGACATCCGCATGCCGGGAGAGTCCGGACTCGAACTGCTGCAGAAGTTCAAGGCGCGCTTCCCGCAGCTGCCGGTAATCATCATGACCGCGTATTCCGACCTGGAGAGCGCGGTGGCAGCCTTCCAGGGCGGCGCCTTCGAGTACCTGCCCAAGCCCTTCGACGTCGATCAGGCGGTGGCGCTGGTACGCCGTGCCCTCGAACAGTGCACGCACCAGCTTGGGGCACAGGAGGAAACCGCCCTCGCACCGGAGATCCTCGGCCAGGCCGCATCGATGCAGGAAGTCTTCCGCGCCATCGGTCGCCTCGCCCAGTCCCACGCCACCGTGCTGATCAACGGCGAGTCGGGCACCGGCAAGGAACTCGTCGCGCGCGCCCTGCACCGCCACAGCCCGCGCCGCGACGGCCCCTTCGTCGCCATCAACACCGCCGCCATCCCGCGCGACCTGCTCGAATCCGAACTCTTCGGCCACGAACGCGGCGCCTTCACCGGCGCCGCCACCCAGCGCCGCGGACGCTTCGAGCAGGCCGACGGCGGCACGCTGTTCCTCGACGAGATCGGCGACATGCCACCGGAGCTGCAGACGCGGCTGCTGCGCGTGCTCTCCGACGGCCACTTCTACCGCGTCGGCGGCCACCAGCCGGTGAAGGCCAATGTGCGGGTGATCGCCGCCACCCACCAGAACCTTGAAGAACGGGTGCGCCAGGGGCTGTTCCGCGAAGACCTCTTCCATCGCCTCAACGTCATCCGCCTGCGCCTGCCGCCGCTGCGCGAACGGCGCGAGGACATCCCCATCCTCGCCCGCCACTTCCTGCAGAAGAGCGCTCAGGATCTTGGCGTGGAGGCCAAGCGCATTTCCGAGGCCGCCCTCAAGTACCTGCAGGCCCTGCCCCTGCAGGGCAACGTCCGCCAGCTGGAGAACCTCTGCCACTGGCTGACGGTGATGGCCCCCGGGCAGACCGTCGAGGTCAACGACCTGCCGCCGGAGATCCGCGAGCAACCGCAGAACGAGACGCCGGCACAGAAGTGGTCCGACGCCCTCGGCGCCGAAGCCGACCGCCTCATCGCCACGCAGCCAGGCGCAGTGTTCGACCTCCTCACCCAGGAGTTCGAGCGCACGCTGATCCGTCGCGCCCTGGCCAGCACCGGCGGACGGCGCATCGATGCCGCGCAGCTGCTCGGCATCGGCCGCAACACCATCACCCGCAAGATCCAGGAGCTCGGCATGGATGACGGGCGCGGCGGCGAGGCAGGGGTGGAGCAGGGCTGAGGGAGTTCTCGGCCATAGAGCAATTGCATGAACGGTCGTTAAGGCGTGGCCCCCTCCCCTTCAAGGGGGGCGAAGGCGGGGTTTCGCAGAGCACCGCTCTGCGCCGCCGGAGCGGCGGAGCAAAGGGGAGACTCCCGGCTTGGGGTGGGGATGGGTCTGAACCGCGCAAGCAATACCCCATCCCCCTCCCTGCCTCCCCCTTGAAGGGGGAGGAGCATCCCGCCCCTGCCCACGGGGCAGCGCAGACAGTGCGCTTTCCGCGATAATGGCGGGCCTCACGCCAGCGTTACCGCCATGATCGCCGCCCCCGCCACCTTCGACCTTCCGGCCTGCCTGCAGGCACTTGGCCTCCGTGCCGGCGCCTTTGCCATCCGCGCGGTGGACGAATGCGCTTCCACCAACAGCGCACTGGTGGACCATCCGCCCGCCGACGACGGCCGCATCCACGTCCTGCTCGCCGAGCGCCAGAGCGCCGGGCGCGGCCGGCGCGGGCGCAGCTGGATGGCCTGGCCCGGCGCCAGCCTGACCTTTTCCGCCCTGTGGCGCTTTCCGACCGGCAGCCCGGTACCGGCCGGGCTCTCGCTGGTCGCCGGCATTGCCGTCGCCCGCGCACTGGAGAGCCTCGCCATCCCCGGCGTGCAGCTGAAGTGGCCCAACGACGTGCTGATCAATGGCGACAAGGTGGCCGGCATTCTCGTCGAGCTGATCCCCGGCCGTGGGCGCACCCCGGCGGCGGTGATCGGCATCGGCATCAACCTGGGGCTGCCGCCGGACGCCGCCATCCCCGGACACAACGGCATCACCGACCTCGCCAGCCACGGCCAGCCGCCATCGCGCGACGCCCTGCTGGGGCGCGTGCTGGCCGAGCTCCACGACCTCTTCGCGACCTATGCCAGTGCCGGCTTCCCCGCCCTGCGCGGGGCGTGGATGCAGCGCAATGCCTTCGCCGACCTGCCGGTGCGCATCGAGGGCGAAGGCAGCACGGTGCACGGCCGCTGCGCCGGCGTCGATGACGACGGCGCGCTGCTGCTCGACACCTCCGGCGGCCTGCAGCGCATCCTCTCCGGCGAAGTCTCGCTGCGGGCGGCACCATGATCCTGCTCATCGACGCCGGCAACACGCGCATCAAGTGGGCCGTTCTCGCCAACGACGCGGCACCCGGCGCATGGCTCGACAGCGGCGCGCTGAACCACAGCGAAGTGGCAGGGCTGCGTGCCGTGTGTGCCCGCCATCCGCGCCTTGAGCGCGCCTTTGCATGCAATGTCGCCGGCGCCGCGCTCGGCGCCGCCATGACCGCCGCGCTGGCGCCGTGCGCACTGCAATGGCTGCACGCCAGCGCACACTGCGCGGGGGTCAGCAACGCCTACGACAACCCCGCCCAGCTTGGTGCGGACCGCTGGGCGGCGCTGATCGGCGCCCGCCACCTGCACCCTGGCCCCTGCCTGGTGGTAAGCGCCGGCACCGCAACCACGGCTGACGTGCTCGACGCCGACGGCCGCTTCCGGGGTGGCGTCATTCTCCCCGGCGTCGACCTGATGCTGCGCGCCCTCGCCGGCAACACCGCCCAGCTGCCGCTGGCCGACGGTCGATACTGCGACTTCCCGCGCAACACCGCCGATGCCATCGTCAGCGGCTGCCTGCTCGCCCAGGCCGGCGCGGTCAACGCCCTCTACGCCCGCGTCGCCACACAGCCGCAGGCCTGCTGCATCCTCACCGGTGGCGCCGCGGCGCGCTTCGCCGACCTGCTGCAGATGCCCCTGTGCAAGGAGGACACACTGGTCCTGCAGGGCCTGGCGATCGCCGCCCGGGCACTGCCGCCGGGCGCCCCGATGGGCTAATATTCGCCCGGACGGCGCAGCCCACGCACCACGACGGCGGCATTCCGGCGCCAGTGCGACGCCACACGACATGACGGAGAAATGATGACTGAAGCCACGCGCATCCTGCTCGACGAGAACGAAATCCCCACCCACTGGTACAACGTCGTCGCCGACATGCCCAACCCGCCGGCACCGCCGCTGGGGCCCGACGGCAACCCCGCCACCCCCGAGCAGATGGGCGCGATCTTTCCGGGCGCCATCCTCGAGCAGGAGATGAGCGCCGAGCGCTGGATCGCCATCCCCGACGAAGTGCGCGAGATCTACAAGATCTGGCGTCCGGCGCCGCTGATGCGCGCAGTGCGCCTGGAGCGCGCGCTGGGCACCCCGGCGAAGATCTTCTTCAAGTACGAAGGCGTCTCCCCGGCGGGTTCGCACAAGCCCAACTCCGCCGTCCCGCAGGCCTATTACAACCGCCAGGCCGGCATCAAGCGCCTGACCACCGAAACCGGCGCCGGCCAGTGGGGTTCGTCGATCTCCTTCGCCGGGCAGATGTTCGGCATGGAAGTGCGCGTCTATATGGTCAAGGTGAGCTACCAGCAGAAGCCTTACCGCCGCCTGATGATGGAGACCTGGGGCGCCGAGGTGTTCGCCAGCCCCTCGGAGATGACCCAGACCGGCCGCGACACCCTCGCCCGCGACCCCGACAACCAGGGCTCGCTCGGCCTGGCGATCTCCGAGGCCGTGGAAGAGGCCGCCGGGCGCGCCGACACCAACTACACCCTCGGCTCGGTGCTCAACCACGTGCTGCTGCACCAGAGCATCATCGGCCTCGAGGCGAAGAAGCAGTTCGACAAGATCGGCCTCTACCCCGACGTGGTGATCGGCCCCTGCGGCGGCGGCTCCAGCTTTGGCGGCATCGCCTTCCCCTTCCTCGCCGACAAGGCCGCCGGCGACAAGCGTGCGCAGAACCTGCGCTGCGTGGCGGTGGAACCGACCTCCTGCCCGACCCTGACCAAGGGCCAGTACGCCTACGACTTCGGCGACGCCTCCGGATTCACCCCGCTGATGAAGATGTACACTCTCGGCCACGACTTCATGCCCCCCGGCATCCACGCCGGCGGCCTGCGCTACCACGGCGACTCGCCGCTGGTCTCGCAGCTTTTCCACGAAGGGCTGGTCGAAGCCGTGGCAGTGCCGCAGCTGGCCACCTTCGAAGCCGGGGTGCTGTTCGCCCGCAACGAAGGCATCATCCCCGCACCGGAGTCCTGCCACGGCATCCGCGCGGCCATCGATGAAGCCCTGAAGTGCAAGGAAAGCGGCGAGCCGAAGACCATCCTCTTCAACCTCACCGGTCACGGCCACTTCGACATGAGCTCCTACGAACGCTTCTTTGGCGGCAAGCTGGAGAACTACGACTACCCCGCCGCAGCGGTGGCGCAGTCCCTCGCCCACCTCCCGCGCTTCGGCTGACCCTTCGCCGGGAGCCGCCTGACGGCTCCCGGCGACCACCCCCGCACGCCATGTCCATCCTGCGCCTGCTGTTCATCGTCCTGTTGCTGCTCAACCTGCTGGCCCTGGCGGCCAACCAGGGCTATTTCGGCACTGCGGCACCTGCCGGCGAACCTGAGCGCCTGACCAACCAGCTCCACCCCGAGCGCATCGCCCTCGACGGCGAACGTCCCCCCGCGGCGCCGCCAGCCCAGCCAGCCCCCTCACAGCCAGCGCCTGCTCCTGCCGCCCCCGCCGGCGCACTGCCGGTGGCACAAGCCGCGTGCGTCAGCCTCGGTGGGCTCGGCGGCGAAGCTGCCGACACCCTCGCACGCAGCTTCGACGGCCCCCTCTTCGAGGTGCGCCGCGACAGCACCACGACGACCTCGTCGTGGTGGGTGCGCATCCCCCCCGACGGCACCCGCGAATACGCCGACCGCAAGGGCCGCGAACTGCGCGCGCTGGGCGTGACGGACTTCTTCATCACCCAGGAGGCTGGCCCCACGCAGTATTCGGTCTCGCTCGGGCTGTTCAAGTCGGAAGCCGCGGCCAACCAGCATCTGGCCAACCTGCGCCGCGCCGGCGTGCGCAGCGCCGGCATCACCAGCCGCAGCATCACCACCCACAGCCTGCAGATCCGCGGCCCGCAGAGCGAGATCGACACCCGCCTGGCAAGCGCCGCCCTGCCTGCGGGCACCACCCCGCAGCCATGCACGGAACCCTGATGCCGATCAAGCCGGCTGCGCCCTTGCGCCGGATTGGCACAAACCCTGCCGTGGGCGCGGCCGGGCGAGTCCTGGAGACAGCCACTACCGTTTGCCCTGAGCGAAGCGAGCCCCGCCGCGGGTGTGGCAAAGCAGACGCAGGAAACGGGT
This sequence comes from Pseudothauera lacus, assembly GCF_003034845.1. GTDB lineage: Bacteria > Pseudomonadota > Gammaproteobacteria > Burkholderiales > Rhodocyclaceae > Pseudothauera > Pseudothauera lacus. Next base: position 14,111 of record NZ_PZKC01000012.1, read on the forward strand.
ACGCCGTTCGCCCTGAGCCTGTCGAAGGGCACTTGATGGCAGTGCCTTCGAACGGGCTTCGACAGGCCGGTCCTGAGCACCGCCGAAGGGCTCAGCCCCGACGCCCTGTGTGACTGCCGGACTGCCCGCCCATGTCAGTTACTAACCCGGCAACGAAATACGCTATTCCGTTCGCCCTGAGCCCTTCGGCTACGCTCAGGAGAGCCTTGTCGAAGGGCGTTCGTGCCGACAGGGCTTCGACAGGCTCAGCCCGAACGGTATTTGATTGCCGGGTTAACCCGCATTTCTCACACCCTCACGTCGCGAGGGGGTCGAGGCGCCGCCGTGGTGCGCCGCACGGACCGATCGACGCCGAAGGCGTAGCTGACACTACGTCGAGGCGGCGTGAGGGAGTACGGCGTGCCACGGCGAGTGCATCGGCACCCGCAGTAGGGATGGTGTGAGAAATGCGGGTTAATAACCCGGTAATCGGCCTCACCGGAGGCATCGGCAGCGGCAAGAGCGCCGCCTGCGCGCGCTTCGCCGAGCTGGGGGCGGCCATCGTCGATACCGACGACATCGCCCACCAGCTCACCGCTCCCGGCGGCGCAGCCATCTCCGCCCTGCGCGCAGCCTTCGGCGACGCCATCATCGACCCCCGCGGCGCCCTCGACCGCCCGGCAATGCGCGCCCTCGCCTTTGCCGACGGCGACGCGCGCGCCCGCCTGGAGGCCATCCTCCACCCCCTCATCCGCGCCGAGAGCGCGCGCCGCTGCGCTGCTGCCAGCGCCCCCTACATCATCCTCGCGGTGCCGCTGCTGATCGAAAGTGGCGACTACCGCGCACGCTGCACGCGCATCTGCGTGGTCGACTGCCCTGAAGCGCTGCAGATCGAGCGCGTACGCCGGCGCAATGCCCTCGACGAGGCGCAGATCCGCGCCATCATCGCCGCCCAGGCCAGCCGCGCGCAGCGCCTCGCCGCCGCCGACGACATCATCGACAACAGCGGCAGCCTCGCCGACCTCCACCGCCAGGTGGATGCACTGCACCTGCGCTATCTGGCAGCCGCCGCGCCCGGCTCGACATCCTCGTAAAGGGTCGCCAGCGGCACGTCCACGCCGATGCTGTGCAGACGGACCACCTGCCCCTCGGCGACCGGATGCAGCACCCACAGGCCTTCGGCGTTCTTGCGGAACAGATCGGCATGGCGGCGATCCTGCTCGATGAGCAGGTATTCCTGCAGGGTGTCGATGTGCTGGTAGATGCCGAACTTGCGCCCGCGGTCGAAGGCAGCGGTCGATTCCGACAACACCTCCACCACCAGTGCCGGGTACTGCTTGGCCAGGGCGGATTCCGGCGTACGGTCGCGCTCGTCGCAGGTAACGAAGACATCCGGATAGAAAACCGCCTCGGCACGCTCGATGCGCAGCTTCATCCCGGAGACAAAAGTCCGGCAGGGCTTGCCCGCCAGTGCGGCCTTGAGGGCTGAACCAGCATTGAGCAGGATGGTGTAATGCGCATCCGTGCCGCCCGACATGGCAAACACCTCGCCGGCGAGATACTCGTGGCGCAGTTCCTGAACCTCTTCCCAGCTCATGTAGGCGTCCAGATCAAACACGGGGGCGTTCTGCGGCAAGGCCATGGCGGGTCGGCTCCTCATCAACAGCTTCGAGAATAGCCAGCCCCGGCCGGCACGGCAAGCGCAAGAACCACCACGTACTCGGCACTCGCGCCAGGCCAACATTGACCGTCTCCGGCAACTTGCCTAAAGTGGGCCATCATGCACACAGCAAGCAGGAGCCCGTGATGGGTGAAGCACAACCGGTCGCCGCCATCGACCGCGAGATCTACCTGCGCTGGGAAGCCGAACAGGCCGAAAAGCACGAGTACCTCGCCGGCGAGGTCTTCGCCATGGTCGGCGTCAGGCGCGAACACGCAATTGTGACCCTCGCCCTCGGCAGTGGTCTGCGCGAGCATCTCAAGGGCACGCCCTGCCAGACCTTTGTCGCCGACATGAAACTCCTCGTCGAAGCCGCGGATGCCTGCTTCTACCCCGACGTGATGGTCACCTGCGACGAGCGCGACCGCCGCGCCGAGCTGGTCATCGAACACCCCGTTCTGGTGGTCGAAGTACTCTCCGCATCCACCGCCGCCTTCGACCGCGGCGCCAAGTTCGCCGCCTACCGCAAACTGCCCGGCCTGCAGGAGTACCTGCTGGTGGACATCGACCAGCGCCGCCTCGAACTCTATCGTCGCAGCGCCGACCACTGGCAGCTCTTCGATACCGACGCCAACGGTACCCTCAGCCTGGACAGCGTCGCCATGAGCCTCGGTACCGCGGCTGCCTTCGAGGACCTCCAGCCACCCGCCGCGCAGGCCGCAAGGCCTGGCTGAAGCATCGCGCAGCGCCTTCACCCGGCACTGCTAAAGAAATATGCGCAGGCAGCGCCGCGCGCCGGGCAAAACCCCGCCGGCACCGGCAAAACCCTGTGCTATCATGCCCCGCAACCAAGGAGACCTCCCAACTTGCAGGCATGGCGCGGTGATTAGCTACGAATACCCTCTCAACGAGCGTATCCGCACGCTCCTGCGCCTTGAGGATCTCTACCGCAAGATCGCCCACTTCCTGCGCGGCCAGGCCCCGCAGGATCACCACACCGCGCTCATCACCCTCTTCGAGGTACTCGAAGTGGCCTCGCGCGCCGATCTCAAGGTCGACCTGGTGCAGGAACTCGAACGCCAGCGCCAGATCCTCATGGGCTTCCGCAACAACCCGGAGATCTCCGAACAGGCGCTCTCCGGCGCGCTCTACGAGATCGAGCAGGCCTCCGCCTCGCTGCTCGCCATGGCCGGCAAGATCGGCCAGTACCTGCGCGAGAACGACTGGCTGATGGGCATCCGCAGCCGCGCCTCGATCCCCGGCGGGGTCTGCCAGTTCGACCTGCCCTCCTACCACTTCTGGCTCAACCGCGACGCCGACCACCGCCGCCGCGACCTCGAAGGCTGGCTGGCGCCGATGACCCCCATCCGCGAAGGCCTCGACATCGTCCTGCGCCTGCTGCGCGCCAGCGGCCGCGGCGAACAGCAGATCGCGCGCTGCGGCACCTACCAGCTCACCATGGGCGGACGCAGCGCCCAGATGCTGCGCCTGCAGGTGGCCAACAGCGAAGCCGTGGTGCCCGAGATCAGCGCCAACAAGTACGCCATCAACATCCGCTTCGTGATGCCCGAAACCCTCGCCCGCCCGCGTCTGGCAGAGCGCGACGTGGCCTTCGAGCTCACCTTCTGCAGCCTGTGAGCCAGACCGCCGGCACCCCGCGCAGCGTCAACTGCCCAACCTGCGGCAAGGCCGTACAGTGGACCGCGGCAAGCACCTGGCGCCCCTTCTGTTCCGCACGCTGCCGCCAGATCGACCTCGGCGCCTGGGCCACGGAAAGCTACCGCGTCGCCGCGGCCAACCCGCCCGACGGCGACGCCGACGACAGCTCGCGCTGACTCCCGGCCAGCCTCCCGCCGCCCCTGCAGCGGCAGCCCTGCAACACCCTGCCAGCGTCATGCACAGCCCCCGGACGCCGCAAGCCGTCGTCATTCCCCGCCATCGTGCACTGCAGCATCCACGCCCCTTTCGCGCCCCTGTTGCGCCGATGCAACAAGATTTGACCGAATGTGCAGCTTTCTCCCTTCCGCGCTTGCGGTGTCACGCCGAGGTTTGCAGAATCCACCCAACTTCTCGTTAGAGAGGTCAACGGGCCGGGTCACTGACGCGGCCTCAACTTCAAGCAAGAGGAGAAATACATGCAGAAGAAACTGATTGCACTGGCTGTGGCTGGTCTGGTTTCCGCCCCGGCCTTCGCTCAGTCCAACGTGACCGTGTTCGGCATCATGGACGTCGGCCTGCAGCACACCACCAAGTCGATGACCGCCAACCAGAAGTCCCGCACTGGCGTTGACACCGGCCTGCAATCCGGCAGCCGTCTGGGCTTCCGCGGCACCGAAGACCTTGGCAACGGCCTCGCAGTGTCCTTCCAGTACGTCTTCAACATCAACAACGGCGTGGTTAACAACGATGCTCCGGCAACCCGTGAAGCCATGCTGGCCCTGTCCGGCAACTTCGGTACTATCGCCGCCGGCTACCTCTTCACCCCGCAGTTCAACCTGCTGACCTCTGTTGATCCGTTCGGCAACGGCACCGTTGGCGCCGTCAACGGCGCTCGCGGCATCTACTCCCTTGGCGCCCACCGTGCAGTCGGCACGGCCAACGGCAACATTGACCGCCTGGAAAACCTCGTCGCCTACATCTCCCCGAACTTCGGCGGCTTCACCGTGACCGCTGGCTACACCTTCAACGGCCTTGATGACGAGGGCGCGAAGAATACCGGCAACGCCAAGATCTGGGCGATCTCCCCGGTGTACAACAACGGCCCGCTGATGGTTGGTGCCAACTACCACCGCATCAAAATTGATGCGCCCGCTGGCCCCACCAACACCGTATGGGATCTGGCTGCTTCGTATGACTTCGGCGTCCTGAAGCTCGGCGCCGCATACGGCCAGAGCAAGCTGACCAGCACCCCGAAGGAAAAGCAATGGATGATTGGCGCCACCGTGCCGGTCAGCGAAGCGGGTTCCGTACTCGTTTCCTATGCTCGTAACAAGTTCGACGATGCCAAGCAGAACAAGTGGGCTCTCGGCTACACCCACAGCCTGTCCAAGCGCACCAACGTGTATGCTGCATATGCCCGTCTGTCCGGCAACACCGCTGGCAAGGCCGACTTCGGCAACAACGCTGGCTTTGGTGGCGACGACTACACCCGCGGCCTGAACATCGGTCTGCGTCACCGCTTCTAATCGTCTCCCGACGATCTGAAGCTAAACGGGCACTTCGGTGCCCGTTTTTCCGTTCACAGCCCCGCCCCCTCTCATACGAACCCGCGCTGTCGTCTTCTCATGATGCTGCACAGGGGGCGCAGCACTGCCGCATCGGCGAAAACTGGTGTAAGGGGCATGCCTGGCCTGCACAAGCGTGCAGGCCCTCTTGAAATGCAAGCGATATTCGCATTGGTCATATGATTCACTACAGACGTGAAGTCGACGGGCTTCGAGCATTGGCCGTTGTTCCCGTCATTCTCTTTCATGCCGGATCAGATCTCCTGCCTGGCGGCTTCATCGGTGTCGATGTTTTCTTCGTCATCAGTGGCTATCTGATCACATCCATCATCCTTTCTGAAATGGATGCGGGAACCTTTCGTCTCTCGCAGTTCTGGGAGCGTCGGGCTCGGCGCATATTGCCCGCGCTTTTCCTCGTCGTTTCGGCCTCCATCCCGGCAGCGTTCTTGTTGCTCGATCAATTCGAGTTGCATGCTTTTTCGAAGAGCGTGCTCGCAGCCACCATGTTCTATTCAAATTTCCACTTCTGGAAAGATGGAGGCTATTTCGAAACCGCGGCTGAGCTGAAGCCACTTCTCCACACCTGGAGTCTGGCTGTTGAGGAGCAGTACTACATTTTTTTCCCGCTGCTCATCCTGATGACCTGGCGTTTCGGAAAAAGGGGGATGGTAGCGCTGCTGAGCATGCTTGCGCTTGGCAGTTTCGGATTATGTCTTTGGGCGTCCCAGAACGCTCCGGACGCGGCCTTCTTCCTGCTACCCATGCGCCTGTGGGAACTGGCGGTTGGGGCCTTCATCGCGTTCTACGGATTCAGGAACAATTGGAAGAGTGATCTCGGCCTTGCTGGTGAAACGTTGAGTCTTACCGGGCTGCTGCTGATTGTCACCGCTTTCCTGACATACTCCAGCGCCACCCCCTTCCCCAGTTACTACGCACTTCTGCCAACCCTTGGGGCGGCACTGCTCATACTGTTTTCCACTCCCGCTAACTGGGTGGGCCGGCTCCTCGGCAGCCGCGTGATGGTGGGCATAGGTCTGGTCAGCTACAGTGCCTACTTGTGGCATCAGCCTGTCTTTGCCTTCCTGCGCCATGTTTATGAAGAATTGAGTCCGCTCACCATGCTCGTGGGCGTTGGCTCTGTTTTTTGTCTCTCCTTCCTGTCCTGGAAGTTCGTAGAGCTTCCCTTCAGGAATCGGGTGAGCATTCCAAGGGCCCGCTTCTTCAAGGTGATCGGCGCGCTGGGTGTGATGATCATTCTGCTCGGGGGGCTGGGGAGCCAGCTGTTCTCTTCCAAAGCCAGATCCGGGGCCGAGACAGCCTTGGCCCAGGCGCTGGTGGGCAGAGACGCCGTTTATGCCTCGAACATGGATGAACGGTTGTTTGTCAAAAGCCGTATTGCCTTCGAAACCATGCATCCGGATACCCTGATCATCGGTTCCTCAAGAATCATGCAGGTGGGGGCCAATGTTCTGGGGGGCAAGCCCCTGAACCTCGCAGTCAGCGGAGCTTCACTGGAAGACGGGATTGCCCTGCTGGGGATGGCTTTTGAAAGGTTCCAGCCAGAAACGGTGCTCATCGGCGGGGACCCCTGGCTTTTCAATGGTAACTCCAGACAGAAGCGTTGGCGGAGCATCGCCAATGAATACAACGCTGCCCAAATGGCCCTGAAGGAAGGACGGATGCCTCCAGCCATCAACTTCGAGCAGCGGCGTGAATCGGCTGCGGGATTCTATGATTTCTATCGCGCGGTAAATCTGAGTTACAACACGTTCCCTGCGCATGATTTTCATGAAACGCGCGCCAAGATCAGGGCTGATGGCTCCAGGGTGTATGGACTGACCTATGTAAGCCGAACGCACGACCAGGGAATACGGAACATAGACAGGGCATTGGATTACTCAATGAAATCCTACGTTTTCGACGCTGCCCGCCAAGACGATTTCGAACGCCTGGTGTCGCACTACAAGGGCAGGGCGAACGTAGTGATCGTCCTGTCTCCCTACCATCCGGCAGTTTATGCACGGATGGAGAAGGAGCGCCGGGTGTTTCTGGAGGTCGAGGAGTCCTTTGTGGCTATGGGCAAGCGACTGGGTGTCAAGGTCGCCGGCTCATACAATCCGGCTGCTGTCGGTTGTGAGGCCACAGATTTCTATGACGGAATGCATCCCAAGGAGTCCTGCATGGCAAAGGTGTTGAATTCCTTTGTTGCGAGAGCACTTCACACACCACGGCCGTGAGCAAAACCTCACTGCCTTTTATCGCCCTCCAACTTCAGATTCTATCGATGCGATACCAATTCCGACTCAGAGGAGTTCACTGACCCCTGCATCCATCTGTTGAACACATGATCGAAAAGCAGATATGCATCATTATCATTATATCCGCACACCATCTGGCTGTAATGATAACTTCCGCTTCCCGTCAGGGATTCCCTCTCCACCACCTTAATGCTGACTGTTCTCAATCGATCAATGGAGTCAATGTTATTATCTGCAAGGTGCCTGACTATCGCCACCCTGTGATGACCATCTATATAATTAAAGACCTCGCCATGAACAGGATGAACAAGTTTAAAGCCCCTTATGGGCCCACCCCTGCCATCCTTGAAACCCTCCGTGAGCACCGACCGATACAGTGCCAAGAACTTTTCTGCATAGCGCCGCGCCCGGGCGCGCGCACAGGCTTCAGTCTCCTCACGTCTGGCCTTTCTCTCGATAGCACCCCAGGGCATCACCCACCACTTTGGCATTACACTAAGGCCGTCTGGCAGGCTATAGAACTCGGTTTCTTCAGGCGCCCTGCCTCGGTTGTTTACTATCCTTAAATAATAACTTGTGCTTTCAATATCAAAATCCTCGCCGCGCGAGTCGTACTCTCTCAGAAAATCAACATGCACCTGCTCGCCGGGAAGCGCAAAGCCTTTGCTTACCATCCTGTTCAGCGGAAAATTCTTGGAGCGAGTAAGTTGAATATACTTTTTAATGCTCTTGAACATAAAAACAACTCCACGCCCTCATGATTAAATCAAAAAGCAAAATCCACGTATCAGCCCTCTCACAGAGCACTCGCGAGCGAGCTCATGACCCACCGGAAGGCAGATCGCTCAACCCGTCTATGGCGCCTACATTCCCTAGGAGATGATTCAAACCCATGCAAAGGGAGGAAACAAGATAAGACGTTCTTGCTGATTCGCTGTAATGCACATCCGAGGAACACAACCCCGAAAAGGTTGTATCGCACACCCTTGAGAAGTACTTCTCCACGTCAGAAGCACCAAGCCCCCCCAACCCCGCAAGGAACGAGCGAAGACCTTCCATTGATTCGTATCGGTGAAACGAAGGAGAATCAACAACCTGCATCGGGCCAGCCCCGAAAGCAATACAGGGTTTACCACGAACAAATGACTCACCGATAACGGTTCCAGTAATCGAGGCAACAGCAACACTCCCATCAATCACATCATAGGGATCTGCCGTTAGAGGAGATAGAATCACACGATCAAGGGAAGCAATCAGTTCGTAAAACCCTTCGCTTCGGTACTTCTTGCTGAAGTTGTACGTATATGTAGACGGATGCTCCTTGACCACCAGGTATGTATCTGGCGGTAAAGACTGCTGCAGCGCAGCAATAGCCGCCAATTGCACCCCAAATCCGTACCCCTCAGGGATACTTGTACGCTCCGGCTGATAATGCAGAAACAATGCAACATACTTCAAGTCTTCAAATTTTCCGTTCAGTCGCGCGTAAGCGGAATAAGCCTTGATTTTCTCAAGCGCCCGCCCCGGGCTTTTCATAAAGACCTTCAACTCCTTGTTGAAAGAAAGAACCCTCCAGTTGTTACTTTTTAGCCGACTGATCTCGTACAAGGGCATCGCCTGCTCGAGCCCCCCTTTCTTCCTCTGAACATACTCTTCAAAGAACGCCCTGTCCTGGCCCGTAATTGCGGCGGACCGTGGCCGAACAATGGTTGGCTCTCTTTTTAGTCCTCTGAGAATAAACTGCCTCCACGGAAAGAAACTCGCCTGAAAGTACACGACTGGGATGCCGATAGACTCAGCAATTCTTGCCAGCACCCAGTTTTCAATATTGTGCGGCGTAGACGTGAAAACAATCAGATCCGGGCTCTCTTTCTCCAGCCAGCTCTGAAATGAACAACACATCATGAGAATTTCGTTAAACTTGAAGACCTCGCTACCGTACCTCAAAGTCCTTCCAAATATCATGGAAGTCTGATGATCGTCGACAATATCCAGCCATATCTTTATAAAGTCGTTCTTCAGCCGGCCGGTTAAAGAAACGTCTTTATGATCAGGATAAACACTGATCGAAAGCCCCTGCTCCCTTAACGCCGAAACCCCTTTGTCACGGTGCCTGATTAGCATCAGGCATGGATGATCATGAATAAGAGAACGCAACCTCTCTGCGGGCATATAACCCGGGTGCAGCATGACTTTCACCTATTTATCCGCCCATATACTTAAGACAACCAATCACTAACGCCATTCAATGACAAAGGCGTTCCCGCAACAAGGTCGCACGACGCCCTCTTGCCCAGTATTTCAGGCAAGAACCTTGGCGCCAAGCCGTATCCAGGCCTGATGCTGCGAACATTGTCCATGGAAAAGACATCTCCAGCCTTAATATCCTTGACGGCATAGAGCGAGCGTCTGAACTTGACGTTATCTTTTTCGCTTTCCTTTCTTTGATAACCAACAACCCCCAAAGCAGCATGCGCAGTACGGCAGCCTTGACACAGGCAACGAAGCTCTTCCGGCTCAATAGAAAAGCTGTCGTCGGGCCCGCCACCTTTTCTGTCAAGAGTAAAGTGTTTTTCAATGATGGCCGCGCCCAGTGCAACGCTGGCAATGGCGGTGGTGTTATCGATTGTATGATCCGAAAGTCCAGTCACGAGCCCAAAGCGTTCGATCATGTCGGGAATAGTACGCAGATTGTAGTCTTCCGCCGGGGCGGGGTAGCCGCTCACGCAGTGGAGGATGGCAAGTTCCTGGCAGCCGCCGCTGCGCGCTGCGTCGATGGCTTCCTGGATTTCCTCTGCATCTGCCATGCCGGTGGAGATGATCATCGGTTTGCCGGTGCTGGCGACGTACCTGATCAGCGGCAGGTCCACCGCCTCGAAGGAGGCGATCTTGTAGGCCGGGGCGTCGAGGTCTTCAAGCAGATCGACCGCGGTGGTGTCGAACGGCGAGCTGAAGATGGTGATGCCGAGTTTGCGGGCGTGCTCGAACAGCGGCTTATGCCAGTCCCAGGGCATGTGCGCTTCCTGATAGAGCTGGTAGAGAGTCTTGCCGTCCCACAGGCCGCCGTGAATCTGGAACTGCTCGGAATCGCAATCGAGCGTGATGGTGTCGGCAGTGTAGGTCTGCAGCTTGACCGCATCGGCACCGGCCTTCTTCGCCTCCTCGATGATTGCCAGTGCTGTCGCGAGCTTGCCGTTATGGTTGGCCGAGAGCTCGGCGATGACGTAGGGCGGTGTGTCTGCGGCGATACGCCGGCCGGCGATGTGGATGCTCGGGGTGTTCGACATGTGCGTTTCTCTCAATCGTTCAATTGCCATTCACAGGCAAATAGGCCGAAACACACCACGTCGTGGTAGTGCCGGCCGTCGAAATGCTGCTGGCGCAGGAGGCCTTCCTGCTTGAAGCCGAGGGACCGATGGAATCGGATCGAGCCTTCATTGAAGGCGAGTGCCTGCCCGCAGAGTTTATGCAGTCCGGCGTCGACAAAGGCATAGCGTAGCACGGCCTGCCCGAGGAGGCTTCCCATGCCCTTTGGCGCGTCCGGGGCAGCATAAAACCCCCAGTCGGCGATGCCGCCTTGCGCGATCCGGTGAATGTTGACGAAGCCGAGCGGAGTTGTACCGAGCTCGAACACCAGTAGATGGCGGTCGGGGTCGGTGGAGGTCCGCTCGAACCAACGGATGTGCTCCTCCAGCGTGATCTCATGCTGGGTGTACATGTAGCGGCGGATTCCGGGGTGATTGCGCCAAGTCAGTACCCGTTCGAGATCACCGGAATCCATCGGGCGTAAGCGAGCGTGCGAGGGCAGCGTCACGTCAGGCCTCCATGAGCCGCACAAGGGTTTCTGCGCCACAACCGTCGACGATGCTCATCGCCGACCGGCTCATGGCTAAAAGGGTTTTCGGCTGTGTGACCAGCGGTGCGATCAATGCGGCAAGTTGGTTCGCGACCTCCTGGACCTCGCGGATCACCAGTGCGGCGCCGCTCTGCGCGAGGCCCCGTGCAACCTGAACCTGATTGTCGGCCAAGGTCAGCATGATTGCCGGCAGACCGAGGCAGCAGCGTTCCCATGCGGTCGCTCCGGCGGCGCCGATCGCCAGATCGCTGTCGGCCATCAGCCGCGCCATGTCGCTGACGCCAACCAGCACCCGGGTTGGCCAAGGCATGTCTTGTGCCTGTTTGCGGACCTCGTCCAGCCAGGGCGCCGTTGCGCCCATGACTACGGTGATCCGGCAGTCCGCGGGCAGGGGGCAGGTGCGCAGTGCCTGCAGCACCTGACCGCTTGCATTGTCCTTGTCTACGCCGCCCATGGAGATGAGCAACTCGCGCAAGACAGGTTGCGCGCGGCGTTGCAGGCTGTAGGGGCGCAGGGCGGCGAACTCGGGACGCAACAGGGCGTACTGCGAGCCGCACAGCAGGCGGCAGGCATCCGGAACCAGGGGGCGGTAGTCCGCCGCATCACGGCCGAAGGTCTGGTCCAGCAGGACTTGGCATGCATGGGGCCGGTCCGCCAGGTCGTCTATCACCATCAGCTTGCGGTAGCGCGGCGGAAGGGCGAGCTCCCAGCAGGCGTCCAGTGCGTAGTGATCGACGATCAGCCAATCCGGGTGCAGCGCCTCCAGGATGGGTGCGCAGGCCTCGGCATCCTGGCTCTGCGTTGCGCCCAGCCAGTGGCTGTGCGCCGGGCCGGGCGCGTCCGTATCGACCGGAGACAGAACCGGCAGGCGGTGGGTGGCAAAGCCTTTGCCGCCGATGAAGTCGATCAGGTTGCCGGGGTGGTCACGGCAGATGAAGTGACATTCCGCGCCGTGCCCGGCCAGGGTGTCGGCCAGCGTGAGGCAGCGCATCACGTGGCCGGTGCCGATCTGCAGGGAAGCATCGGTGCGGAAGACGACTCGGAAGACGGGTGGCATCAGATCGAGCGCTCGTTCCGCACAAGGAAGGAAGCTTTCGCCATCTGAAGATCCTCCTTGTCATCGATGTCCATGGCAGAAACCCACGATAGCTCATGAAAAACATGCCCTGGGGCATAGAAACTTCCCGCGGCGAGCAGACTATCCCGGCGGGCTAACCACAACGCGCCGCTAGGGCAATACAAGGGCGGTAAATCCTGAGAGCGCGCACTCAAGGCTTCGGGAAACATCGCGACGGGTTGTCCGTCGGGCCCCACTTTGGCCGCCCACCATGGATTCATCCATCCGAACCGGAAACAGCTGATCTGAGCTGAAGCGCTGGACTGGTCGAAGGCGTCTATCGCCGCCCGTACGTCGTCTGCGGTGCGCATCGGACAGTTCGCCATGAACTGCGCTACGGTAGCGTAGCGCTTCCCCCAGTGCTGCTCCGCCTGAGAAAGCGCCACGATGGTGGCTTGGCTGGAGGTAGCGTGATCATCGGCCGCCTGGTCGCGCAGAAATGGTGCCGATGCACCATAGCGTACGGCCAGTTCCGCAATTTCGGGGGCGTCTGTGGAAACCAGCACCTCTTGAAAAGCGCCCGACTCCAACGCGGCCTCGACTGACCAGGCCAACATGGGTTTTCCAAAGAAGTCGATGACATTCTTGCGCGGAAGCCGCTTGGAGCCGCCGCGTGCGAGGATGATTGCGATCCGTTGATTCACCACACGCTCCAACCGCCGTCCACTGCAAGTGTTTGGCCTGTCATGCCGCTACAGTTATCGCTCAGCAGCCATGCCACCGGCCCTGCAATCTCGTCCTCGCGGAGCATTCTGCCCTTTGGACAAAGTTTTCCGTAGCGTGCTTTAAATGCTTCATCCACCCGCCCCTCGACGCCCCCATAGGCAACGCAATTCACGTCGATTCCACGACCGGCCAAACGAACCGCAAGTTCTTTTGTGAGATGTGTTAGTGCGGCTTTCGCCACGCCGTAATGGATTGGCGACTGGCGCACGGGATCAGTATAAAGCGATGGATTGGCGGCAACCAGACCATATATGGAGCCGATATTGACGATCCGTCGCAATGCGCTGCCCTGAGCTTCGACCAATTCCATTGTCAGCTCGTACGGGACGATGACATCCATCAGGAACTCGCCCGCGAAATCGGATCGCGAGACCCGGCCATTCTCCTTCAATGCCAGGTACTCGACGCTGCGGGCATTATTCACCAGGCAGTCAGGTGCCAACCTTAACTCCCGCAATGCTGCGGCTAACTCCTCAGCCTGATTCGCGCGCGTAAGGTCGGTCTGAACGACGTGAAAACGATCTCTCTCGATGCCGCTGTACTCACTCTGCAGGCTGACTCGGGACTGATCACTACGGCAAGTCGTGACAACCGTGTCGCCCGCGGCTAAAAAATGAGCCACCAGCACTCTGCCGAACTTGCCGCTTCCACCTGTTATCAGAATTGTCCTGCTCAATTGCTTTCTCTCCCGGCCTCAATTAGGTCGACGACTTCAAGTGTGAAAGATTCTTCGATAACCGGTCGCCTTTCCCGGACTGACTGAATGAATGCCTCAAGGGCCGACTTGAATGCAGAGAATGTGTCACGGAATGAGAGGTCTTTCCAGCCGGACGTGCCTATGACGCGAATGGACAGCGGTGCGGCGATGTCCCCCGCTGCATGAACATGCAGTTGAACGCCACTCTCGTAGACTACGGATAGAGTTTGGGTGCCATTGTTAGCCCAAGCGTTGCTTGTCAGGATGGCTCCTCTGTCTGGGATCAAGTTCAACGCCGGCTCGATCACATGAACCGAATACTTGTCCCAGCTCTTCGGGGTCATGGCGTGAATCGCGCGGATCGTGCCAAGATGCAGATGGTCATCGTGCGACAGCATGAACTCATTGGCGTATCGCAATGCCGAGCAGGAGAACAATTGACCAGCATAGTGCTGTGCAGCGTACATGGTTTCGGCGTCGCGCCGCGAAAGGGCAAGGGGCTTGTCGACGTATATTGGAACCCCAGCTTCGAGGAATGGTAACGCGTAATGGAGGTGATTCTCACCGTCGTCACGCGCGAGAAGTACACCATCCACTGCGCCGATCATGTCGGTAGGGTCCTCCGACACGTTCGGTATCAGAGCCGCTTTCGCAATATGGTTGGCGATATGAGCGTCCTGGGCCCAGACATGGCTCACCTCAACTAGTGGAATCCGATCTTCCGGGAAACGCTGTTTCTCAAGGTATCTCGGAATGACGGGGAATCCGCACCGCTCCATCTCAAGATGATCGTAGCCGTTGCAGATCGCCGACCAGGAGTAGGGGTGCCCATTTCCCGGTGAAAGTCCAATAACGCCCAGGCGAATTGTCTTCATCTGAGTTTCCATTCGGCAGGGTTTGCGGAGGTGGGTCATCGCAGGGAGGGGGCGGACGCTTCAATACCGCGCGGCTGTCCGAAACTCTCAACGCATTGAGCAAGCTGATCGGCGCTTCGGAACGCCGCCGATGGCCTTCATTACCTTGTTGGGAAGGCGTGTGGAGCCCATCCGGGCCTGGACGATGGCGACGATCTTCATGAGCGGTTCCAGAGTGCGGGGTTCAGCAGGGCGGTGTCGTCAGTATGAAGGCTGGCTGGCAGTGGCGGCATCTCGCCATCCGCGGCGGCCAGAATCTCCGCGAGATGCTCGGCGCTGTCGACGCCGACCACCACCTTGTCGATGCCGGGTGCGTTCAGTGCATACCTTACGCAGGCCTGCAGCGGAGACAGGCCGGTGTCCTGCAGCCAGCGCTCCCAGCCCGCCCACAGGGTGTTCCAGCGGGAGAAATACGCAGGGCGAGCCGGGCGGGGCATGAGCAGCAAACCCTGCAGGAAGATCGAACGGACATGAAGCTCGCAGCCCGCATCCTGCAATCTCGCAGCCCACCCGGAGCGGGCCATGCGCGTATCGAGAACGTTGAACGGCGCCTGGACGATGTCGAACTTCATGGACGGCGGCATCTGCTCGAGTTCCGCGGGGTAGTAAACCGAGATGCCGATCTTGCCGACTCTTCCAGCTTCGCGTTCTGCGAGCAGCGCGTGGTAGAGCGCCTGCCCATCTCGACCGAGAAGTTGAGCGGGGCGGTGCAGCAGGAGTCCGTGGACGGAGTCTGTCCGCAGTCGTTGGAGAGAGCCGTCGAGCTGTGCCGCAACCCAGTCCGCCACGGTGTCGCCGGAAACGGGCATCTCCGGCAACTTGGTAATGATCTGCCAGCCGGAGACGTCCAGTTCTCCCAGAGACGCCTCACTGTTGCCGTAGGCAATGGCCGTGTCGATGGTGTGAATGCCCGCGGATCGGGCCTGGGCGATGATGGCCCTGCCTTCGTCCTGTGTGATCTGCCCACGGGCATTGGAGATGCCGTAGGGCAACCCGAACTGCGCCGTGCCCAGGGCAATCCTGAGGCCGATACCGCTTGAAGACGCGCTACTCATAGCTGCGGTCCGTTCAGCGTATGGGAGCAAGCGCGGATGCCAGAGCGGCCACGACGGCATCTTGCTGTGCATGAGTCATGGTCTGGTACATCGGCAGGCTGATCGCCTCGGCGTAGTAACGCTCCGCCTCGGCGTAGTCCCCGGCCTTGAAGCCCATCCGCTGGTAGTAGGGCTGTGTGTGCACCGGGATGTAGTGCAGGTTCACTCCGATGCCCTGCTCGCGTAGCGACTCGAAGACCTGGCGGTGGGGTCTGCCGATCTGGTCGAGCTGCAGACGGACGACGTAAAGGTGCAGGCCGGAGTAGCTGTCCGGATGCTGCCAGGGCCGGGTGACCGGCAGGTCCGCAAGCAAAGCGTCGTAGCGCTTGGCGAGCTGGTGGCGGCGGGCGACGTAGTCGTCGAGGCGCGCCATCTGGCTCACGCCGAGCGCGGCCTGCAACTCGGTCATGCGGTAGTTGAAGCCGAGCTCGATCTGCTGGTAGTACCAGGGACCATCGGCCTCGTGGGTCATCTGCGCCGGGTCGCGGGTGATGCCGTGGCTGCGCAGCAGGGCCATCTTGTGGGCCAGTCCGGCGTCCTGGGTCAGCGCCATGCCGCCTTCGGCGGTGGTGATGATCTTGACCGGGTGGAAGCTGAACACGGTGATGTCGCTGTAGCGGCAGTTGCCGATGGGTTCGCCCTGATACCGGCCGCCGATGGCATGCGAAGCGTCTTCGATGATGCGGAAACCGTACTCCCTGGAAAGCCGGTGGATGGCTGCCATGTCGCAGGGCTGTCCGCACAGGTGTACCGGGACGACCACCTTGGGCAGGCGGCCGGCAGGCTTGGCCTCGATGAGCTTGTGCTCCAGGGCGCGGGGGCACAGGTTGTAGGTGCGCGGATCGATGTCCACGAAATCGACCTGTGCGCCACAGTACAGCGCGCAGTTGGCCGATGCGACGAAGGTGATCGGGCTGGTCCATAGCCAGTCGCCCGGGCCCAGGCCGAGCGCCTGGCAGGCGATGTGCAGGGCGGAGGTGGCGCTGTTGACGGCGACCGCGTGTCCCCCACCGCAGTAGTCCGCGATGGCTTGCTCGAAACGCGGGACCATCGGACCCTGGGTGAGGAAATCGGAGCGCAATACGGCGACGACGGCTTCGACGTCTTCCTCGGTGATCTCCTGGCGACCGTAGGGGATCATGGTCAGATCTTCCCGATCTTGCCCTGGTTGTCGGCGACCCAGCGGCGCAGTTCGTCCGGCGACATCCACTCCGGGTTGTTGTCGCTGGTGTAGCTGAAACCTTCCGGGACCTTCTTGCCGTCCTTGATCCGGTTCGCACAGTTTGCCCAGTTGTTGATGGCGGGCAGGATCTTGTAGTGCTCCGGGTACTCGTAGGTGTAGAAGGAGTCTTCCTCGCCGATCATCTGCTCATGCAGCTTCTCGCCCGGCCGGATGCCGACGAACTCCAGGGCTGCTTCCGGGGCGATGGTGCGCGCGAGGTCGGTGACCTTCATCGACGGGATCTTCTTCACGTAAATCTCGCCGCCCTCCATGTCGTCGAAGGCGTGCCAGACGAGCTCGACGCCCTGCTCCAGGGAGATCATGAAGCGGGTCATGCGTTCATCGGTGATCGGCAACACGCCCTTGTCCTTGATGGACAGGAAGAAGGGAATGACCGAGCCGCGCGAGCCCATCACATTGCCGTAGCGAACCACGGCAAACCGCGTGTCGTGGCCGCCGGCGTAGGAGTTGCCCGCGACGAACAGCTTGTCCGACGCGAGCTTGGTGGCGCCGTACAGGTTAACCGGGCTTGAGGCCTTGTCCGTGGACAGCGCGACCACGCGCTTGACGCCCTTGTCGATGCAGGCGTCGATCAGGTTCATGGCGCCGTTGATGTTGGTCTTGATGCACTCGAAGGGGTTGTACTCGGCGGTCGGCACGATCTTGGTCGCTGCGGCATGGACCACGTAGTCGACGCCATCCAGCGCGCGGTAGAGGCGGTCCTTGTCACGTACGTCGCCGATGAAGAAGCGGACACGGGGGTCTCCCTGGAAAATCTTGGCCATTTCCCACTGCTTCATTTCATCACGGGAGAAGATGATGATCTTTTTGAGGTTGTATCTGGCGAGGGTCATCGGTACAAACGTGTGACCAAATGAGCCAGTGCCACCAGTGACCAGGATAGATGTGTTATTGAGCATGATTGATCAGGAAAGCAGGAAGGTCTTTATCGCTTGAGCAGCGCGCTTGTGGGCACATCGATCTCTTTCGCCAAAGACCCAGGAAAAATACTCCTGGCGTCGCGAAGCGTAAACTGGCGCATCGAGAATCGCCCGTTCAATCGATTGAGCGAAATTCATCGGCCCGTCCACGAATTGCCGGCGTCCGCACTCGAACAGCGTAAGCAGCTGGGCAATGTCATCTGGATGCATCTCTTCTCGCAGAGCCATCGTTCTCATTGCCTCCGCACCAAATATGGGAGTTTCAATAAAAAGTTGCGGAACATCATAGAACAAGGACTCCTCAGCCGGTGAGTTAGCATCCGATATCAGTAGGTCGGCAACCGACTGCAGGGACGAAAGAGCCTGAGCCGTGAGATCGACCAAGGTATTGGGGCGTGATGCGGCAAGCTGGGTTACCCGGCGGAAGCTGGCGCGGTCGATGCGGCGGGACGTCAATGACTGACTGGGGTGGGGACGCAGAACCAGATTGAATGAGGCTGGCGTGGTTCTGACGAGTTGCTCGGCCACCAAGTCCCACGAGCCTATGCTTCTGCGGCTGGAGGTATAGACGACAGTTTTCAGCGAAGGGTCAAGATTGAGCGCGCCCAATGTTCGCTCTCGGTGCTCGGCAGTTGCGACGGGAAACTCACAAAAGGGAAGAAAACCAGTCCTGACAGTATTTACTTGAATTTCCGACGCGAAGCGCTGGATCATCTGCTGCATGCGCGGGCCCGTGACGCAGAGCAGGTCGAAATGCGCGTTGGCGAGGAGGGCGTGCTTGCTGAGCAGCATGTAGGTGCCATGAAAGACAGTGCATTTCTTGGCGCTGAAGTTTTTCAGGAAGCTGCGGTAAGGGGAGCCGGTAACAATCACGTCTGCATTCTTGAGCAGGCGGGCGCCTTGGCTGAAGGGTCCCAACCAGCGCACAAAGCGTGCCGAATCCAAGGCTGGGTAAAGGTGGCGAGTGGCTTTCAGGGTCGAACTGCGTGTGGTCACGAAGGTCCCCGGCAATTGCGAGGCGACCTGCGCCAGGTGCGGCACGGCCTGAAACATCCTGGAGAAGTAGACGACCTTGCTCATGGGATTGATCAGCTTTCGAGGGTTTTCACGACCAGCACATCCTCCATCACGAGATACTGCAGATCCGACCCGAAGAACATGTTGAGCGCGTCGGTGGGCGAGCAGATCATGGGTTCGCCGCGCCGATTGAGCGAGGTGTTGAGTACCACGCCGTTGCCGGTGAGCTTCTCCAGTTCCTTCATCAGGTCGTAGTAGCGCGGGTTGAACTCGCGCTTGAGGACCTGGGCGCGCGAGGTGCCGTCTTCGTGCACCACTTCCGGCACGCGCTCCTTCCAGCCCTCGGCGACTTCGAAGGTGAAGGTCATGAAGGGCGCGGGGTGGTCGGTGCCGAGCATCTGCGGGCCGACGGTATCGAGCATGCTGGGGCAGAACGGGCGCCAGCGCTCACGGAACTTGATCTGCTCGTTGATGCGGTCGGCCACCCCGGGGGCGCTGGGGCAGCCGAGGATGGAGCGCCCACCGAGCGCGCGCGGGCCGAATTCCATGCGTCCCTGGAACCAGGCCACCGGGTTGCCGTCGGCCAGCACCTTGGCGATGTGCGCCGGCACATCATCAATCTTCTGCCACTTGGGCTGCGCCGGATGGCGGGCGCAGGCGGCAATGACGTCTTCGTTGCTGTACGAGGGGCCGAGATAGACGTGCTCCATCTTCTCCACCGGCACGCCGCGCTGCACCGAGACGTAGGCAGCGGCGCCCACCGCGGTACCCGAATCGCCGGAAGCCGGCTGCACGAAGAGCTCCTTGACCTCGGGGCGGGCGATGATCTTCTGGTTGAGCTTGACGTTGAGCGCACCGCCGCCGGCGAAGGCCAGCTTGCCGGTCTCGCGCAGGATGTCGCCCAGGTAGTAGTCCATCATCTGCAGGGCGAGATCCTCGAACAGCTTCTGCATGCTCGCCGCGTAGTGGATGTAGGGCTCGTCGGCGATGTCACCGTGGCGCATCGGGCCCAGCCAGTCGATCAGCTTGGGCGAGAAGTAGTAGCCCTTGCCGTTTTCCTTGTAACGCCGCAGGCCGATGACGTTGGCGAGATCGGTGTCGACCACCAGTTCGCCATTTTCAAACTTGGCCAGGCGGGAAAAATCGTACTTGTCCGGGTCGCCGTAGGGCGCCATGCCCATGACCTTGTACTCACCGTCGAGCATCTCGAAGCCGAGGTACTCGGTGATCGCACCGTACAGGCCGCCGAGCGAATCCGGGTCGTAGAACTCCTTGATCTTGTGGATGCGGCCGTTCTCGCCGTAGCCGAAGAAGGTGGTGGCGTACTCGCCCTTGCCGTCGATGCCCAGGATGGCGGTCTTTTCCGTGAAGCCGGAGCAGTGGTAGGCGCTGGAGGCATGGGTAAGGTGGTGCTCGACCGGCACGATCTCGGTCTTGGCCAAATCGAAGCCCAGCTGCTGCAGGCACCATTCGATGCGCTTCTTGTAGCGATGGAAGCGCCGGTTGCCCATCAGGATGGCGTCCAGCCCGCGATCGGGCGCGTACCAGTAGCGCTTGGCGTAGTGCCAGCGCGCCTTGTCGAAGATGCTGATCGGCGCGAAGGGGATGGCGACCGCGCTGACGTCCTTGGGCTTGATGCCGGCGAAATCCAGGCAGAAGCGCGCGGATTCGTAGGGCATGCGGTGCTTGGCGTGCTTGTCGCGCACGAAGCGCTCTTCTTCCGCCGCGGCAACGAGCTTGCCGTCGATGTAGAGGGCGGCAGAGGGGTCGTGGGTCAGGGCGCCGGACAGGCCGAGGATGGTCAGGGACAAGGGATAACCTTTGCAGACGTTAGGTTAGGCACGGGCACGCCTAGTGGCGCAGGCGCCGCATTATACCTCTCGTACTCTGGTACCTGCCTGCCGCGGCCTGACGGTGCACCGAAGCCGAACCCGCAGAAAGTCAAACTACCCGACTCGCCCCCAGCCTGCTCGCCTTGACCTCCTGCAACAGAAGAGTACAGAGCCGTGGCGTGGATGCAGGCCGTAGACCGAAATCCGGGGCTGGCGGCGGGCGGTGGCACACAATATCTACGGCGACGTGCGGGGTGCTGACAGCCGCCTAGCGCTCATGCATCACAACGCCTCCACGTCCCGATACACCTCATCCAGCGCAATCTCCGCCTCCAGGCAGTCGAGGCGGAAGCTGCCCTGCGTGCAGGTTTCGTGCCGCACGCTCTGGCCGAAGCGGTAGATCTCCACGCAGCGCTGTTCCGGGTCGACCAGCAGATATTCGCGCAGCGAGGGGATGGTCTGGTAGGCGAAGAGTTTTTCGCGCCGGTCGATGCGCTCGGTGGTGGGTGACAGTACTTCCACAAGCAGGCAGGGGCGGCTGCGGTAGTAGGGGTCGCCGTCCTGCGGATCGCAGGCGAGCAGCAGGTCAGGGTAGTAGAAGTAGGTCTGGTCGGCATGGTCGACGCGCAGCTTCATGTCGGACATGAAGAGCTGGCAGGCTTTGCGGCGGGCGTGTGGGCCAATTGCAAGGCTAAGGCCTGTGACGATCAGGCCATGCCTGGCGCTTGCACCGCCCATGGCGACGACTTCGCCGTCGAGGTACTCGTGCTTGACGTCGGTGAGGTTCTCGCCGTCCAGGTAGTCGCGGATGCTGATCGGAGCGGGGCGGGTCAGGGCGCTGTTCATTGAGGCCTCCGTGCGGGCTGCGGGGTTGCTGCTTATGTTAGATCAAACATGCTCATCCGAAGCGAATCTGCTGCCTGTCGAGTATCAGGCGGCGTATGCGGGTAGTGTTGAAGGCGATCGTGCTGGCGAGGTTTGCTGGCAACCCAACCCATCCCCCTCCTGTCCTCCCCCTTGAAGGGGGAGGGACGCTGGGAATTGGGGTCAGCTCAGTCTCCCCCTACCCTCGGGACATGCTCAGTGCGCCTCATCCCAGTTCGCCCCCGCCCCCACCTCCACCAGCAGCGGCACCTTGAGTGCGGCCACGCCGCCCATCAGCGCGGGCAGTTCCCGGCGGATGAGCTCGAGTTCGGCGTCCGGCACTTCCAGCACCAATTCGTCGTGCACCTGCAGGATCAGGCGCGATTGCAGCCGTTTCGCCTTCAGCCAGGCGCTGGTGGCGATCATCGCCTTCTTGATCAGGTCGGCGGCGGTGCCTTGCATCGGGGCGTTGATCGCCGCGCGCTCGGCGGCCTGGCGGCGGCCGGCCTGGCTGGCACGGATCTCGGGCAGGTAGAGGCGGCGGCCGAAGACGGTCTCGACGTAGCCGCGCTCGCGCGCTTCGACGCGGGTGCGCTCCATGTAGGCGGCCACGCCGGGATAACGGGCAAAGTAGCGGTCGATCCAGCCCTGGGCGGCGGCGCGTTCGATGCCGAGGTTCTTCGCCAGACCGTGCGCACTCATGCCGTAGATGAGGCCGAAGTTGATCACCTTGGCGTAGCGGCGCTGCTCGCTGCTGACTTCTGCCGGCGTGGTGCCGAAGACCTCGGCGGCGGTGGCGCGGTGCACGTCCTCGCCGTGAGCGAAGGCCTCCAGCAGACGGGCGTCGTCCGACAGATGGGCCATGATGCGCAGCTCTATCTGCGAGTAGTCGGCGGAGACGATGTGGTGGCCACGCGGGGCGATGAAGGCCGCGCGGATGCGCCGGCCTTCGGCGGTGCGGATGGGGATGTTCTGCAGGTTGGGCTCGGAGCTGGCGAGCCGGCCGGTGACCGCGGTGGCCTGCGAGAAGCTGGTGTGCACGCGGCCCGTCTTCGGGTTCACCATGCGCGGCAGCTTGTCGGCGTAGGTGCTCTTCAACTTGGCCAGGCCGCGGTGTTCAAGCAGCAGCTTGGGCAGCGGGTAGTCTTCGGCGAGCTTCTCGAGCACCTCCTCGTCGGTGGAGGGCTGGCCGGTGGCGGTCTTCTTGACCACTGGCAGGCCGAGCTTGCCGAAGAGGATTTCGCCCAGCTGCTTGGGCGAGCCCAGGTTGAAGGGCTGGCCGGCGAGTTCGTGCGCTTCGCGCTCCAGGTCGTGCAGGCGGCGGCCGAGTTCCTCGCCATGGCCGGCGAGCAGGAAGGGGTCGATCAGCACGCCGTTGCATTCCATCTCCAGCAGCACGGCGAGGGTGGGCAGTTCGATGTCGCGATAGAGCGCGGCCAGGCGCGGCTCGCGCTCGACCTGCGGCCACAGCTTGCGGTGCAGGCGCAGGGTGACGTCGGCGTCCTCGGCGGCGTATTCGGTGGCGCGCTCCACCGCCACTTCATCGAAGCCGATCTGCTTGGCGCCCTTGCCGCACACCTCGGTGTAGGGGATGGTGGTCAGGCCCAGGTGGCGCCTGGCGAGTGAATCCATGTCGTGCGACTTGTCGGACTCCAGTACGTAGGACTGCAGCAGGGTGTCGTGGGCGATGCCGCGCAAGGCGATGCCGTGGTTGGCCAGCACGTGGGCGTCGTACTTGAGGTTCTGGCCGACCTTGGGCCTGGCGTCGGACTCCAGCCAGGGCTTGAGCTTCGCCAGCACCTCTTCGAGCGGCAGCTGCTCGGGCGCCTCCGCGCCGCGGTGGGCGAGCGGCAGGTAGGCGGCTTCGCCCGGCACGGTGGAGAAGGACATGCCGACCAGGCGTGCGGCCAGCGGGTCGAGGCTGGTGGTTTCGGTGTCGAAGGCGGTGAGCCCGGCGGCGTCGATCTTCGCCAGCCAGGCATCGAAGGTGGGCCAGTCGAGGATGCAGACGTAGTCGCCGCGGTGGGCGCCGGGTTCGCCCGGCGGATCGCCGGTCTCGACCTCATTCTGCTGTCCGGCGCCAGACGATGCCGTGCCGGCGCCATCCAGATCCCTGATCCAGGAGCGGAACTCGAAACGCTCGTACAACGCGCGCAACGCCGCCTTGTCGTCCTCGCGCGCAGGCAGGTCTTCCAGTTGCACCGGCAGTTCGACGTCGGTGGCCACGGTGACCAGCCTGCGTCCCAGCGGCAGGAAGTCGAGATGCCGGCGCAGGTTCTCGCCGACCTTGCCGCCCACTTTGTCGGCGTTGGCGACCAGTTCGTCCAGGGTGCCGTACTCGGTGAGCCACTTCACCGCGGTCTTGGGGCCGCACTTCTCCACCCCGGGCACGTTGTCCACGGTGTCGCCGACCAGCGCCAGGTAATCCACGATGCGCTCGGGCGGCACGCCGAACTTGGCGGTCACGCCGGCCTCGTCGAGCACTTCCTCGCTCATGGTGTTCACCCAGCGCACGCCGGGGCGCACCAGTTGGGTGAGGTCCTTGTCGCCGGTGGAGATCACCACCTGCCAGCCGCGTTCCGCGGCCTGGCGGGTGAGCGTGCCGATGACGTCGTCGGCTTCCACCCCTTCCACCGACAGCAGCGGCCAGCCTTCGGCCTGTACCGCCTGGTGCAGCGGCTCGATCTGCGCGCGCAGGTCGTCCGGCATCGGCGGGCGGTGGGACTTGTATTCCGGATACCAGTCGTCGCGGAAGGTCTTGCCCTTGGCGTCGAAGACGCAGGCACGGTATTCGGCGGCGTACTCGGCTTCGAGCCGGCGCAGCATGGAGAGCACGCCGCGGATCGCCCCGGTGGGTTCGCCGGCGCTGTTGCGCAGGTCCGGCAGGGCGTGGAAGGCGCGATACAGGTAACTGGAACCGTCGACAAGCAGCAGCGTGGGCATGGCGGACTTTCGGTGAGCTTTACAAGGGCGCATAGTACCTCGCCCCTCCCCCTTCAAGGAGGCAGCTGGGAGGGGGAGGGTCATTATCGGCGCCATTGAAACCCATCCCCACCCCAACCCGGTAGTCTCCCGCTCCGCTCCGCCGCTCCGGCGGCGCAGAGCGGTGCTCTGCGAAACCCCGCCTTCGCCCCCTTGAAGGGGAGGGAGCCCAGATTGCCACGACAGCGCAAAATCATCATCGGGACGTGCCTCTGGGTTATCGTTGACCCCTTTTCCCGAACCAGCAGCGACCCGTTTACATGAGCGTAAAAGACAAACTGCCGCGCGGCATCACCAGCGCCGCGCCGCGCTTCAATGCGCGTGAATCCTGGCGCATCTTCGGCATCATGGCGGAGTTCGTCGAGGCCACCGAACGCCTCAACGCCATCCGCCCGGCGGTGTCCATCTTCGGCAGCGCGCGCACCGCGCCCGATCACAAGTACTACATGCTCACCGAGCAGATCGCCCGCCAGCTCTCCGACGCCGGCTTCTCGGTGATTTCCGGCGGCGGCCCGGGGATCATGGAAGCGGCCAACAAGGGCGCCTACTTCGGCAAGAGCCCGTCGATCGGCCTCAACATCCAGCTGCCGCACGAACAGGCCGCCAATCCCTATCAGGACATCTCGCAGACCTTCCAGCACTTCTTCGCGCGCAAGTTCATGTTCGTCAAGTTCGCCAGCGCCTATGTGGTGATGCCGGGCGGTTTCGGCACGCTGGACGAACTGCTCGAAGCGATGACCCTGATCCAGACCAACAAGAGCCGCAGGATTCCGGTAATCCTCGTCCATCGGCCGTTCTGGCAGGGGCTGCTGGACTGGTTCCGCGAGCGCCTGGTGAGCGAGGGCATGATCAACCCCGAGGATCTCGATCTGGTACAGGTCATCGACAAGCCGGAAGAAGTGGTGGAGGCGATCTTCAAGCACTACGAGAGCCGGGGCTTCCTGCCGCTGCCAGAAGAGCACGAGCTGATGCTGAACCTGTAGTGGAGGGAATCCCGGGTTCCGCCCCAGCGCATCCGGGCTACAATCGCATTACCCCCGCGGAGAATCCATCATGCATCGCAAACTGCTCATTCTCGCCCTCGCCTGCGCCCTGCCGGCCTTCGCCCAGCAACGCAGCGACCTGCAACCACTGCCGGAACCGCCCCCGCCGCCGGGGATGACCGACGACGCCTTCGAACCGCAGGTGACCATCGTCCGCCGCGGCGAGGACACCGTCGAGGAGTACCGCATCCGCGGCCGCCTCTACATGGTCAAGGTGACACCGCCGCACGGCACGCCCTACTACCTGGTCGACCCGCAGGGCGACGGCAATTTCGTCCGCCATCATGACGCCGCGCCGACGCTGTCGGTGCCGATGTGGGTGATCCGCAGCTGGTGAGCTGACGCGCGCCAAAGCTGGCACGACCACGCCCTCCCCTCCAAGGGGGCGGCGGCGATGGGTAGACTCGTGGCGCCGAACACCCATCCCCATCCTGTCCTTCCCCTTGAAGGGGAAGGAACCTGCTAATCAGCGCCGCGCCTGAACGACCCATGTCCGTCTTCACTCCCGTCACCCCCGAAGCCCTCTCGCTCTGGCTGCAGCGCTATGCGGTGGGCCGGCTTGCCCATCTGCAGGGTATCTCGGCGGGGGTGCAGAACAGCAACTTCTTCGTCACCACCACGCTGGGGCGCTACGTCCTCACCCTGTTCGAATCCATCCCGCGCGCCGAGCTGCCCTTCTACCTGCACCTGATGGCGCATCTGGCGCGCTGCGGACTGCCGGTGCCGGCCCCCATCGCCGACCGCGACAACGAGTACCTCGGCACCCTCGCCGACAAGCCCGCGGTGCTCGTCGCCCGCCTCAGCGGCGCCTCCGACCTCAGCCCGGACAGTGCGCGCTGCGCGCGCGTCGGCGCCATGCTCGCCGGACTGCACCTGGCCGGACTGTCCTACCGCCGCCATCAGGACAACCCCCGCGGTGCCGCATGGCGTAGCGCCACCGCAGCGCAGCTGCGCCCCTACCTGACGGCCGCGGAACAGACCCTGCTCGACGAGGAGCTCGCCTTCCAGGCCGGCGTGGCCGTGGACGCGCTGCCGCGCGGGGTGATCCACGCCGACCTCTTCCGTGACAACGTGCTGTGGGACGGCGAACACATCGGCGGGGTGATCGACTTCTACTTTGCCGGCGTCGATGCACTGCTCTTCGACGTCGCGGTCACCGTCAACGACTGGTGCTCCAACGCCGACGGCAGCCTCGACGCCGTGCGCTGCGCCGCCCTCCTCGACGCCTACCACGCCGAGCGCCCGTTCACCAGCGCCGAGTCCGTCGCCTGGCCGGCAATGCTGCGCGCCGCCGCGCTGCGCTTCTGGCTGTCGCGTGCAGCGGACTTTCATCTGCCGCGTGAGGGCGAAATGGTACTGGTCAAGAACCCCGACGAGTATCGCGACATCCTGCGTCTGCGTCGCAGTGCCGTGCCCGCACTGCCGGCGCCTTCCACCGTGTAGACTCCACTCCCATGCAAGCACGACAACTCCCCCTCTACCGCGGCTGGGCCTGGCTCAAGGAAGGCCTGCTGCTGTGGCGCGCCAATCCCGCGCTGATGACCTACATGGCCTTCGGCTTCCTGCTCACCCTGGTGGTGGTGAGCATCTTCCCGCTCATCGGTCAGCCCGTCGCCTCGCTGCTGATGCCCATCCTCTCTCTGGGCGTGCTCAATGGCTGCCGGGCCATCGACGAAGGCCGCAAGGTCGGCCCCGACATCCTCTTCTCCGGTTTCCGTGGCGGCATCGCCCCGCTGGTGACCATTGGCGGCATTTACCTCATCGCCAGCCTGCTCGCGCTGTCGGCCACCGTGCTCGCCGACGGCGGCACGCTGCTGAAGGTGATGACCGGCAGCCCGGTGGACGAAGCCGCCGTCAACAGCCCCGCCTTCACCCTCGCGCTGCTCATCGCCATCGCCCTGTCCACCCCGGTGGTGATGGCCTACTGGTACGCCCCCATGCTCGCCGGCTGGTGGCAGGTGCCACCGGTAAAGGCGCTGTTCTTCAGCTTCTATGCCTGCCTGCGCAACTGGCGCGCCTTCCTCGCCTACGCCATCGGTCTGGCGCTGTTCGGCGCGGTGCTCCCCGGCATGCTGATCGGCGTCATCAGCCTTGCGGTGCCGGCGCTCGGCACCCTGCTCACCCTGCTGGTACCGCTGGTGCTGCTGCCCACCGTGTTCGCCAGCTTCTACATCAACGCCCGCGACGTCTTCGGCCTGCCGGGCGCAAGCGCAGCCAGCCATCCGCTCATCGTCGATGACAACCACGCCGACTGAGCACAGCCCGCTCGGACTCCTCGGCGGCACCTTCGACCCCATCCACCTCGGCCACCTGCGCCTCGCCGAGGAAGCCCGCGAGGCGCTCGCTCTCGGCGCGGTGCGCCTCATACCCGCCGGCCAGCCGCCGCACCGCGAAGCCCCCAGCAGCAGCGCTGCAGACCGCCTGGCAATGGTCCGCCTGGCCACCGCCGGCAATCCCGCGCTGGAAGTCGACGACAGCGAGGTGCTGAGCAGCGCGCACAGCTACACCGTGCCGACCCTCGAGCGCCTGCGCCGCGAACTCGGCGCGCAACGCCCGCTGGTGCTCATCCTTGGTGCCGACGCCTTCGCCGGACTGCCTTCCTGGCACCGCTGGGAGGCCCTGTTCACGCTCGCCCATATCGCCGTCGCCAACCGCCCCGGCCACGCCCCCCACGGGCGACGCTGGCCAGGCGTGCTGTCGGCGGCACTGGAGGCGGCCACCCGCACCCGCCTGTGCCGCGAACCCGCGCGCCTCGCTGCGCAGCCCGCCGGGCTGGTGCTGCCTTTCGACATGACCCCGCTGGGAATTTCCGCCTCGCTGATCCGCGACCTGCTCGCCCAGGGCAGCAGCGCACGCTATTTGCTGCCCGATCCGGTTCTCGACTATATTGGGCTGCACCACCTCTACCGCCGGAACTGATGGACATTCAAGCACTGCAGCAACTCGTCGTCGACGCTCTCGAAGACATCAAGGCCAAGGACATCCAGGTCATCGACACCACCCGCCTGACCGCGCTCTTCGACCGCATCGTCATCGCCAGCGCCGACTCCGGCCGCCAGACCCGCGCCCTGGCGCGCAGCGTCCACGACAAGGCACGCGCCGCCAACGTGGAAGTGCTCAGCATCGAGGGCGAGGACAGCGGCGAGTGGGTGCTGGTGGACCTCGGCAGCGTGGTGGTACACATCATGCAGCCGGCCATCCGCGACTACTACCGCCTCGAAGAGCTGTGGACGCCGGGCAGCGCACCCCGCCCGCGCCCGGGCGGCGGCACCCACGCCTGACGGTGAAACTGCTGCTGGTCGCCGTCGGCCACCGCATGCCGGCGTGGGTGAACGCCGGCTACGAGGAGTTCGCCCGCCGCATGCCGCGTGAGCTGCCGCTGCAGTTGCACGAGGTCAAGGCCGAGGCGCGCACCACCGGCAAGACCGTTGACGCCATGATGGCCGCCGAAGCGACCCGCATCGAAGCCGCGCTGCCACCGCGCTGCCGCCGCGTGGTGCTCGACGAACGCGGTGCCGACCTGACCACGGCGGCGCTCGCGCGCCGTCTCGAAAACTGGCTCGGCGACGGGCGCGACGTCGCCTTCATCGTCGGCGGCCCCGACGGCCTCGACCCGGCGCTGAAGGCCGGCGCCGACGAGTCACTGCGCCTCACCAGCCTCACCCTCCCCCACGCCCTGGTGCGTCCGCTGCTGGCCGAAGCCCTCTACCGCGCCTGGAGCGTACTGAAGAACCACCCCTATCACCGCGAGTGAAGGCGGACGCGCTAGCCCGCATTTCTCACCCCGTCCCTACTGCGGGTGCCGATACGCTCGCCGTGGCACGCCGTACTCCCTCGCGCCGCCTCGACGTAGTGTCAGCTACGCCTTCGGCGCCGCTCGCTCCGTGCGGCGCACCACGACGGCGCCTCGGCCCCCTCGTGACGTGCCAGGGTGAGAAATGCGGGCTAGAATGCGGTGTTATTCCACCAACACATCGCCATCATGACCGCCGCCGCGCCCCGCATCTACCTCGCCTCCCGCAGCCCGCGCCGGCGTGAGCTGCTGCGCCAGATCGGCGTGCAGTTCGATGTCCTCACCTTCCGCGGCGGCGAACGCGGCGAGGATGCCGACGTCGATGAAACACCGCTTGCCGGCGAAGGGGCCGAGCGCTACGTCGAGCGTCTGGCACTGACCAAGGCCGAAGCCGCTGTGCGCCGTCTGCTGTGGCGCAAGCTGCAGCGCCAGCCGGTGCTGGCGGCCGACACCACGCTGGAGGTGGACGGGGAGATCATCGGCAAGCCCACCGACAGCGCCGATGCCACCGCCATCCTGCAACGCCTCTCCGGACGCAGCCACCGCGTGCTCACCGCAGTGGCGGTCAGCGACGGCGAACGCACACGCTGCCGGGTAAGCGTCAGCGAAGTCCGCTTCCGCGAACTCGACGCCGAACAGATCCGCCGCTACGTCAACAGCGGCGAGCCCCTCGACAAGGCCGGCGCCTACGGCATCCAGGGCCGCGCCGCGGTCTTCGTCGAACACATCTCCGGCAGCTACAGCGGCATCATGGGGCTGCCGCTGTTCGAGACCGCGCAACTGCTCGAAGCCTTCGGCTATTCTCTGCCGTAGCGCCCGATGGGCAATGCGCAAGGGCGGCCGCCAGTCCGCCATTGCGCATTTCTCATTGACTCCCCCTTGCGCATGAGCATCGAATTCCTCATCAACTGCACCCCGCAGGAAACCCGCATCGCCGTCGTCGAACAGGGCGTGGTACAGGAACTTCACGTCGAACGCACCGCCAGCCGCGGCATCGTCGGCAACATCTATCTCGGCAAGGTCGTGCGTGTGCTGCCCGGCATGCAGTCGGCCTTCATCGACATCGGTCTGGAGCGCACGGCCTTCCTGCATGTGGCCGACATCTGGAGCGAGCGCCACAACGGCGAAGCGGCCAAACCCATCGAGCGCATCCTCAGCGAAGGCCAGAACCTCACCGTGCAGGTGCTCAAGGATCCCATCGGCACCAAGGGGGCGCGTCTGTCGACGCAGATCAGCATCGCCGGGCGCATGCTGGTATATCTGCCCCAGGATCATCACATCGGCATCTCCCAGCGCATCGAGGACGAGGCCGGCCGCGAGGCCCTGCGTGAACGCCTCACCCGCCTGGTACCCGCCGAGGAACCCGGCGGTTTCATCGTCCGCACGATGGCCGAATCGGCCGGCGACGACGAACTCGCCGCCGACATCGCCTACCTGCGCAAGCTGTGGGGCGAGATCCAGGCGCGCGCAGTCGGCGCCACCCCGCCACGCCTGCTCTACGAAGACCTCAACCTTGCCCAGCGCGCCCTGCGCGACCTCGTCGACGACGACACCGGGCGCATCGTCATCGACTCGCGGGAGAACTTTCACAAGCTCAGCGCCTTTGCCCAGCAGTACATGCCCAAGGTGCTGCCCCTGCTCGGCCACTACACCGGCGAGCGGCCGCTGTTCGACCTCCACAGCATCGAGGACGAGATCCAGAAGGCGCTCGGACGGCGCGTCGACCTCAAGTCCGGCGGCTACCTGATCATCGACCAGACCGAGGCGATGACCACCGTGGACGTCAACACCGGCGGCTTCGTCGGCGCACGCAACTTCGACGACACCATCTTCAAGACCAACCTCGAAGCCGCCCAGTCCATCGCCCGCCAACTGCGCCTGCGCAACCTGGGCGGCATCATCATCATCGACTTCATCGACATGGAGACCGCCGAGCATCGCGACATGGTGCTGGAGGAGTTCCGCAAGGCGCTGGCGCGCGACCACACCAAGATGAGCATCAACGGCTTCACCGCCCTCGGTCTGGTGGAGATGACCCGCAAGCGCACGCGCGAATCGCTCGCCCACCTGCTCTGCGAGCCCTGCCCGACCTGCGACGGCCGCGGCGAGGTGAAGACCGCGCGCACGGTATGCTACGAGATCCTCCGCGAACTGCTGCGCGAGGCACGCCAGTTCAACGCCCGCGAGTTTCGCGTGCTGGCCTCGCCGCAGGTCATCGACCTCTTCCTCGACGAGGAGTCGCAGGCCCTCGCCATGCTCTCCGACTTCATCGACAAGAAGATCTCCCTGCACCCGGAAGCCAGCTACACCCAGGAACAGTTCGACATCGTATTGCTGTGAGCCGCCCCGCCCTCCCCGCCGCCGAGCCGGCCCCCGAACACTTCCGCAGCGCCGTGATGCGCGCGCTGGCGGCCACCCGGCCGCCCTTTCTCGCCGTCACCCTGGTCGCCTGCGTGCTCGGACTGGCCAGCGCCCACGGCAGTGGCGTGGCGCTGGATCCCCTCACCGCCATCCTCACGGTCGTGCTGGCGCTGCTCGCCCATGCCGGTGGCAACGTCATCAACGACTACCACGACCGCGATGCCGACTGCCTCAACGAAGAGCGCCTGTTCCCCTTCACCGGCGGCAGCCGCTTCATCCAGAACGGCGTACTGAGCGCCCGCCAGACCGCCATGCTGGGCTATGGCCTGCTCCTCGCGGTACTGCCGGGTGGCCTGTGGCTGGCCTGGCAGGCCGGTACCGGGCTGCTCGCCATCGGCGCCGCAGGCCTGCTGGTGACCTGGGCCTACTCCGCGCCACCGCTCTACCTCGTCGGCCGCGGCCTCGGTGAACTGTGCATCGTCGCCGCCTGGCTGCTGGTGGTCGCCGGTGCTGATTACGTGCAGCGCGGCAGCTTCAGCGCCGTGCCGCTGATCGCCGGCCTGTCCTACGCCCTGCTGGTGGCCAATCTGCTGTTCATCAACCAGTTCCCCGACCACCAGGGCGACAAGGCTGCCGGCAAGCGCACCGTGGTCGTCCGCCTCGGCCCGCAGGCTGCCAAGTGGGGCTACCTGTGCATCGCCCTGGTAGCCTATGGCTGGCTGGTACTGATGGTCGGCCGCGAAGCCCTGCCGCAGAAGGCCGCGGCCGCGGCGATCACCCTGGTGTTCTCGTTCAGTGCCGCCAAGGTCCTCCTCGACAACGCCGAGCAATCCGCCGAACTGGCCCCGGCTATCCGCCAGACCATCCTCGCCGCCTGCGCCCATGGCCTGCTGCTCGCCGCCGCCCTGGCCTTCGCGAGCTGGCCGGGCGCACACTGACCCGGACACCTGAGATCATGATCGGACGCCTCACCGGCACCCTGCTCGAAAAGAACCCGCCGCAGATCCTCGTCGACGTGCACGGCCTCGGCTACGAGGTGGACGTGCCGATGAGCACCTTCTACGGCCTGCCCGCCAGCGGCCAGGCGGTAAGCCTGCACACCCATCTGGCCATCCGCGAGGACGGCCACTTCCTCTACGGCTTCGCCACCATCGAGGAACGCGCCGCCTTCCGGCAACTGCTGAAGGTCTCCGGCATCGGTGCGCGTACCGCACTGGCAGTGCTCTCCGGCCTCTCGGTGAGCGACCTCGCCCAGGCAGTGGCCCTGCAGGAGGCCGGACGCCTGGTGAAGGTGCCGGGCATCGGCAAGAAGACCGCCGAGCGCCTGCTGCTCGAACTGCGCGACAAGCTCGGCCACGCCCTCCCGGCCCTGGCCGGCACCCGACTCCCCCAGGGCACTCCGGCCGACGCCGCCGCCGACGCGCGCAGCGACATCCTCAACGCTCTGGTGGCACTGGGCTACAACGAGCGCGAAGCACTTGGGGCGATGAAAGGGCTCGCCGAAGATGTCGCCGTTGCCGAAGGCATCCGGCAAGCCTTGCGGCTACTCTCGAAGGCGTAGTCCGCAGCAACCGGCGCAGCCATTCCAGTCGCATTTTCTTACGACTCAACTTGAGCAACTGAAATTTGTTGTTATAAATCAATGACTTGAAATGCTGGCACGGCTGATGCTGTAGAAACGGCACCCCCGGCGCAGATCCGGACAGATACAGCGGAGGCCATAAAATGAACAGCACTCTCAAGATCGCCAGCAGCGCCCTCGCCCTTGGCCTGCTCAGCGCCCCGGCCCAGGCCGTCCTGATAAACGAGTGGAGCTATTCGGTGGTGAGCGAGTTCACCGCCGCCAGCTTCGATGCCGCCGGCGTCCAGAACGGCATCTTCGACGGTGGCCAGACCATCCGCTGGGGCACCCCCCACACCTCCGGCAACGGCGAACAGAGCTCGCTGGTGATCTCCGGCACCGGCGCCCCCGCCGCCGCCAACGAGGCCCGGGGCAGCGTGGACACCTACTTCGGCGTGACACCGCCGAATGCCGCGCCCTATGTGGGCGTCAGCACCACCCTGACCCATAACAACAACATCATCAATGCCGGCTCCGGTTCGCTCACCGAGGCCACGCTGACCAACTACGTCACCCTGACGCCGATCGATCCTGCCGTGCCGGCCACCGCGAACCAGATCGTGCCCTTCCAGATCCGCTTCAAGGAAACCACCAACACCGGAACATCGGGCGAATGCGGCTTCCCGTCGTCGACCGTGCCCTGCGACGACATCTTCGTGCTCACTGGCGGGCTGCTCAACTTCAGCTTCGATTTCGGCGGCACCCTGTACTACGTCAACATCTTCCCGATCATCGGCGGCGTGCTCGGCGAACTCGATCCGCTCAGCTGCGCCGAAGCCGGTGTCGGCGCGGGCTGCATCGGCTTCCAGACCGTCGAAGGGCAGAGCACCGCGCTGACCTTCGGCTTCACCCTCTCCACCCGCCCGCTGCAGGTACCCGAGCCCGGCGTGCTCGCCCTGCTCGGCATCGGCCTGGTCGGCCTCGGCGCCCTGCGCCGCCGCCGCGCCTGAACGAGCCCGCAACACAGCGCAGTGGGGAGCTTCGGCTCCCCGTTTTTTTGTCCACGCGATGGGCGGAGCGGGCAGCGCCTTCGGCTAAACTTCTCTCCATGATCGAAACGGACAAACTCCAGGCGCCGCGCCTGATCTCGCCGCAGCCGACCGACCGCCAGGAAGACGCCATCGAGCGCGCGCTGCGCCCCAAGCGCCTGGCCGACTATGTCGGCCAGCAGAAGATCCGCGAGCAGCTGGAGATCTTCATCCAGGCCGCGCGCAATCGCCACGAAGCGCTCGACCACGTGCTGCTGTTCGGCCCCCCCGGGCTGGGCAAGACCACACTGGCACACATCGTCGCCGCGGAGATGGGCGTCAATCTGCGCCAGACCTCCGGCCCGGTGCTGGAGCGCGCCGGCGACCTGGCCGCGCTGCTGACCAACCTCGAACCGCATGACGTGCTGTTCATCGACGAGATCCACCGTCTCTCGCCGGTGGTCGAAGAGATCCTCTACCCGGCGCTGGAGGATTTCCAGATCGACATCATGATCGGCGAAGGCCCGGCCGCACGCTCGGTAAAGCTCGACCTGCCGCCCTTCACCCTGGTGGGCGCCACCACCCGCGCCGGCATGCTGACCAACCCGCTGCGCGACCGTTTCGGCATCGTCTCGCGCCTCGAGTTCTACACCCCGGAGGAGCTCGGCTACATCGTCGGGCGCTCGGCCGGCCTGCTCAATGTGGCGATCGACGACGCGGGGGCCTTCGAGATCGCACGCCGCGCGCGCGGCACCCCGCGCATCGCCAACCGCCTGCTGCGCCGGGTGCGCGACTATGCCGAGGTGAAGGCGGGCGGACACATCACCGCCGCGGTGGCGGATGCCGCCCTGACCATGCTGGACGTGGATCATCTCGGCCTCGATCTGATGGACCGCAAGCTGCTCGGCGCAATGCTGGAGAAGTTCGGCGGCGGACCGGTGGGCCTGGACAACCTGGCCGCCTCGGTGGGCGAGTCGCCCGACACCATCGAGGACGTGCTGGAACCCTTTTTGATCCAGCAGGGCTACCTGCAGCGCACGCCGCGCGGGCGCATGGCCACGCCGGCGATCTGGCAGCACTTCGGCCTCACCCCGCCGGGCCGCATGGCCAGCGGCGAGCTGTGGCCGGACGCCGGCTGAGCCGCGCTCGACACGCCAGCGCCCGCCGTGCGCACCTTCCAGGCCTTCGTCATCCTGCTGTGCGTGTTCGGCGGCGCCTGGCTGCTGAACGGGCCGGAGTTCTTCATGCCGGCACGCCATGACCCCTCGCACGGGGTGTACTTCAGTGGTACGTCCTCGCGCCTGCTCGGTGCCGGGCTGCTGCTGGTGGCCTGGCTGGGGCTGAGCGTGAAACGCCATGCCGGGCGCGGCAGCGGCAAGGCGCCACCGCGCCACTGGCAGGTGCGCTACTTCATGCTGCTGATGCTCGCCCTGGCGCTGATCGGCACCGCCTTCCACGTCGGCGAACACGGCCCCAGCCCGCACCACCGGGAAGCGACAGCCCCGCGTCCTGACGGCGTGTAGGCGCGGCCTTGGCCGCGATTCGGCCCGGCGGGAAGCCGCTCAGCCGCCCGAGCAGCCGCAGCCGCCGCCACCACCGCCGCAGCCGCCACCGACCGGCGCGCTTTCCGCCGGGGTCTTGTCCTGCTCTCGGGGGCTCAGACAGATGGCGAAGTCGATGACGATGTTGCCGGGATCGCGCGCCACGTACTCGATGCTGACCTGGTCGCCATAGCGCTGGCGGATCTGGCCGAGCAGCGGCAGGGGATCATGGTCGTTCACGAAACGCATGGTCTCGCCATCCATCAGCGCTTCCAGCGCGCCGAAGATGGCGGCATGGCGGAAGCGCTTGGCGACGCCGCGGGCATCGAAGGGAAATACGGATTCGTTGAACAGGGGCAGTTCGTTCATGGATTCTCTCTCCTGGAGTCGGGGGCGCCCGCCCGCTTGGCGGGGCGTGACGCTGCACCGCATCCTAGGGCCTGTTCTCATTCGCCATGGCGGTCGCCAGCGCGAATGAGAACAGGCTCTCGTGTAGTGTTTCACTCTTGCGGGAACTTAAGTTTGCACAACGAAGCTCCCTCCCCTTCAAGGGGGCGGAGCAGGGGTTTCGGCGAGCACCGCTCGCCGCCTGCGTAGCGGCGTAGCGTAGCGGAGACTCCCGGGTTGGGGTGGGGATGGGTAGACTCCGAAGCGCCTACAAGAAACCCATCCCCATCCTGTCCTGTCCAGGGCCGGCTTTGCACAGCCGGCCCGCTCAGCCGGCGCGAAGCATGCTTCGCGAAACCCCGGCTTCGCCCCCTTGAAGGGGAAGGAACCTGCTAATTCGCTCCGCGGCACACGAGGAGGAGGCCGCTGCAACGTGAACTTGCTAGGCTTCAGATAAGTTCCATCAAGAACGCACCACTACACTAGGGATGCGTGCCCGCCCCCGCCTTGAGCCAGAACAAGAATCCGCGGACGACGCTCAGCCCACCTGGCAGGCCAGGCCCTTGAGATACTCACCCTCGGGCACCGCCAGACCCACCGGGTGGTCCGCCGCGGCGGCCAGGCGGTGGATGATGCGCGCGTCCACGCCGGCATCGATCGCCGCGCCGGCGACGATCTTCTGGAACAGTTCCAGCCCCACGCCGCCGGAGCAGGAATAGCTCATCAGGATGCCGCCCGGGTTGAGCAGGCGGAAGCCGAGCATGTTGATGTCCTTGTAGGCGCGCGCGGCGCGTTCCGCATGCGCGGCCGAAGGTGCGAACTTGGGCGGATCGAGCACGATCAGGTCGAACCTGCGCCCTTCCGCGCGCAGCGCCCGCAGGGCCTGGAAGACGTCGTCCTCACGCCATTCGGCACGGCTCGCATCAAGCTGGGGGTTGTGCGCAAGGTTGCGCTGCGCACCGGCCAGCGCCGGCCCCGAGGAGTCGATCGACAGCACGCCGGCCGCACCGCCGGCCAGCGCCTGCAGCGAGAAGCCCCCGGTGTAACAGAAGCAGTTGAGCACCTGGCGGCCGGCCGCCAGGCGGCCGGTGAGCAGACGGTTGTCGCGCTGGTCGAGATAGAAACCCGTCTTGTGCCCGCCGACCACGTCCACTTCCATGGTGACGCCGTTCTCGACGATGGTCAGCGGCCCGGCCGGCAGTTCGCCATGCACACAACCGGCCGTGGGCGGCAGGCCCTCCAGGCCGCGCACCTCGGAATCGGAACGCTCGTACACCGCCGTGCAGCCTGTGGCCTGGACCAGCGCGCCGACGATGGCAGCGCGCCATTTGTCCGCCCCGGCACTGGTGAGCTGCATCACCACCACGTCGCCGTAGCGGTCGGCAATCACCCCGGGCAGACCGTCCGACTCGCCGTGGATCAGGCGCAGCCCGGCCTGCCCGGCGAGCAGCGGGTGCGCACTGCGGCGCGCCACCGCTGCGGCCACCTTGCGCTTGAAGAAGGCGTGGTCGATGCTCGCCTCGACGTCGAAACTCCACACCCGGGCGCGGATCTGCGACTCCGGCGACCAGGCGGCACGCGCCAGCACGCGACCATCGGCGTTGAGCACCTCGACGGTGTCGCCCGCGCGCGCGCGGCCATCGAGTTCGGCCACCGAGCCAGCAAAGACCCACGGATGGCGGCGCAGCAGGGAACGTTCCTTGCCGGGTTTGAGGATGAGTCGGGCCATGGGATGAGAGGGGGGAAGACAGTCAGGGAGGCGCAGTCTACCCCGTCGCGCCGCTCAGCGGTGATGCACCCGGATGGCCAGCATGTCGCGGCGCAGTTGCAGCAGGCTGAGGAGGGCGTCACGCACCGGCGCGGAGAGCATGCGGCAGCACTCGTCGTCACGCTCCAGGCCGTCGCACAGGCCCTCCAGGGACTCAGGATGGAGTCCGGCGTCGGCGCAGATCGCCTTCACCTCGGCTTCGAGGATGGCGACGATGCGCCGTGCGCGCTCCTCCATGCCCCCTTCAGCGCGCCATCAACCGGCGCGCCTGGTCGGCGATGGCCAGCAGTTCGGGCAGTTCGCGCGACTGCAGGACCTCGCCGAAGCGGCTGAGGGCGTCGGAGCTGATGTAGAGGTGACCATTGTGGCGGCGGTTGATCCAGCCCAGCTCGACCAGACGGACGATCTTGCGGCGCACCGTCTCGCGCGGCAGGCCGGTGGCGGCAGCGATGGAGTAGGCATTGCACGGACGCAGCACACGCTGGTCACAGGGCTGGTCGTCCTCCGCCGGACTCCCGCGCTCGCTCTTCTCATGCCCGTTCTCGAGCTCGCCGAGATTGTGCAGGGCGATCTCGCCGAGCAGGATGGGCAGCAGGATGTCGCGCTCGAATTCCTCAAAGGTCCGGCGCAGCTTGCGCACTTCGTAACGCGCCAGCAAGAGCGCGACGTTGCGCAGCAGACGCTGGCCGTGGACGTGATCTGCGCCGCTGCCGGCGGCAGGGCGTTCTGTCTGTGGGGTCGTGATCGTGGTACTCATTGCCCGCCTCCCTGCCTCGCCAGAGGCCTCCCAGGAGTGTCGTTGTATTGGTTGTTGCGACGAGCATACCTGAAGCGGCAAGGCGCGAGGATCGGGCCGATCCCCATTTTGGGGAGAGGCCTGAAAACGGCCTCAGGACTTGCGCGCGCGCGGATGCGCGGCATCGTACACCCGCGCCAGATGCTGGTAATCAAGATGAGTATAGACCTGCGTGCTCTGGATGCTGGCGTGGCCGAGCAGTTCCTGCACCGCGCGCAGGTCGCCGCTGGACTGCAGGACGTGACTGGCAAAGCTGTGGCGCAGCATGTGCGGGTGTACGTGAACACCGACACCGGCCTCGCGTGCCCAGCGTGCCAGACGGGCGCGGATCGCCCCGCCGCTGAGCCGCCCACCCTGGCGGCTGACGAACAGCGCGGCCTCGTCGGCCGCCGCCACCTCGCCGCGCACAGCCAGCCAGTCGGCCAGTGCCTGCAGGGCCGCCGTGCCTACCGGCACGATGCGCTTCTTGCCCCGCTTGCCAAGGACAGTGACCAGCCCCTGGGCGGCGTCGACGTCGCCGCCGACATCGAGCGCGGCAAGTTCGGCCAGCCGCAGGCCGGAGGAATAGAGCAGTTCGAACATCGCGCGATCGCGCAGCTGCAAGACGCCTTCGCCATCGCCGCCATCGAGCAGGCCCTGCGCCTGATCGGGCGACAGCGCCTTGGGCAGGCGCCGCGGCGAACGCGGCGGGCGAATGCCCAGCGCAGGGTTGAGCGCCATGCCGCGGTGGCGCACCAGCCACGCGAAGAGGCCACGCCAGGCCGACAGCCGGCGGGCAATGGAACGCCCGCCGAGCCCTTCGCCGTGGAGACGGGCCACGAAGCGGCGGATATCATGGGCGGCAAGCGCGTCGACCGCAGTGGTGCCGGCCAGGCGCTGCAGGGCGAGCAGATCGCGGCGGTAGTTTTCCAGGGTCAGCGGCGCCGCGCGGCGCTGGCTGGCCAGCCAGCCGAGGTAGTCGCGCAGCCACTCCGGGTCGTCTGCCGCCAGCCGGGCATCCATGTCTTTCAGCCGAGCTGGCGCAGCACCGCCGTGGACACCAGTTCGCCAATGCGGCCGAGATAGAGGGTGCCCATCTCGGCATAGAAACGCTCTGCCTCCTCGCTGCCCAGCACCAGCAGCCCGATCACCTGGGTCTGGCGGCGCAGCGGTACCAGCGCCACCGAACGCACGTGTGGAGCGGCCTCGCCGAACCAGCCGACGACCTCGATGTTGCCCGGCGCTCCGCAGTAGGGCTGGTGCAGATCGCCGGCGAGAAAGCGCACCGCCTCGCTGACCTCGGCGAAGTCGTCGCTGTCATGACGGATCACGCTGTTCCAGATGCGCAGGGCCACCTGAGGCACGGCAAAATCCTCGCGCATGTTGTGGAACAGCGCGTGGCGCAGGCTCTCGTAGTCGGACGCTTCGAGCAGGGCGAGGGAGAAGCGGTGGACCTTGTCGCTGATCTCGTCGTTCTCCTCGCCGAAGCGGATCAGCTCGGCGAGCTTGCCCTCGAGTTGGCGGATCTTCTCGCGCAGCGCATGGAGCTGGCGC
Organism: Pseudothauera lacus; assembly: GCF_003034845.1. Taxonomy (GTDB): domain Bacteria; phylum Pseudomonadota; class Gammaproteobacteria; order Burkholderiales; family Rhodocyclaceae; genus Pseudothauera; species Pseudothauera lacus. Next base: position 54,305 of record NZ_PZKC01000012.1, read on the forward strand.
TCGGCCAGCGAAATGGCCTGCCCGCCGTGCGGATGGGGAACGGTGAGCTCGGTGAACAACTCGCCGTGATGGGCGAGAAAATCGGGATGTTCGCGCAGATAGCGGACAACGTCATCGGCATTCATCAACATGGGCTCCTGGACGACGGCGGGGCGCCGCCACGGGTCGGATGGGCATCAGGCGAGTTCGGCCTCGCCCTCGAAAACGGTCACCGCCGGGCCGGTCATCAGCACCGGCGTACCGGGGCCCTGCCAGGCAATCTGCAGCTCGCCGCCGCGGGTCTCCACCCGCACCGACGAGGCCAGCAGACCACGCAGGATGCCCGCCACCACCGCCGCACAGGCGCCGGTGCCGCAGGCCAGGGTCTCGCCGGCGCCGCGCTCGTAGACGCGCAGGCGGATGCGGTCTGCGGCCACCACCTCCATGAAACCGGCATTGACACGGGCAGGGAAGCGCGGGTGGGACTCGATCAGCGGCCCGAGCTCGGCCACCGCCGCGGCATCGACGCTGGCCACCACCTGTACGGCATGGGGATTGCCCATCGACAGCGCGGTGATCGCCAGGGTCTGTCCGTCCACCTCCAGGGGCTGGACAGCAGCGCAAGAATCCGAAACAAAGGGGATCTGCGCCGGCTCCAGAACCGGCACACCCATGTCCACGGTCACCTGGCCGTCGTCCTCGAGTCGCGGGGCGATGATGCCCGCACGCGTCTCGACACGAATCTCGCGCTTTGCACTGAGGCCCTTGTCATGAACGAAGCGGGCAAAGCAGCGCGCACCATTGCCGCACTGCTCGACCTCGCCGCCATCAGCATTGAAGATGCGGTAGCGGAAATCGACCCCGGCCTGAGTGGCCGGCTCGACCACCAGCAACTGGTCGAAGCCGATGCCGCAGTGGCGGTCGGCCAGTTGCCGGATGCGCACCGCGTCGAGTGCGAAGGGCGTGCGGGTGGCATCGACGACGACGAAGTCGTTGCCCAGGCCGTGCATCTTGGTGAAGCGCAGTTGCATGGAAATGGTGTGTCGCCCGTAGTGATGGCGGGATTGTCCTCTAGCGCGTGCAGCGCGTCCACCCGCGCCGTGCGACAATCCTGCCATGGACCGACCCGCTCTCCACATTCCCGTCCTTGCCTGGCTGCTGGCGATCCCCGGCGTACTCTGCCTGCTCGCCGGCATTGTCCTGCTGGTCGGCGACTTTGCCGCGGTGCATCCCCTGCTCGGCGGCGCCGGCGCCGGTCTCGCATTGCTCGTCTCGGCCGCGGCCCTGCTTGGCAGCGCGGGCTTTCCGATCGCCCTGCAGCGCCTCGCCGACCGCGACCGTGCCGATCAATAAAGCCTGGGCTCGCCCGGCGGGCGGGTCTTGAAGCGGCGGTGCACCCAGTAGTACTGCTCGGGCATGGTGCGCACCACCGTCTCCAGCCAGCGATTCATGCGCAGGGTATCGGCGGCGACGTCGTCGGTGGGGAAGTCCGCCCACGGCTCGCCGGTCTCGATGCGATAACCCTGCCCGCCCGGCAGCATGCGGGTCACGCACGGCACCACCGCGGCACCGGCAAGACGCGACAGGCGCGACAGGCCGGTAATGGTGGCCGCCGGCACGCCGAAGAAGGGTACGAAGATCGAATCCTTGCGGCGGTAATCCATGTCCGGCAGGTAATAGAAGGGACGGCCGGCCTTCATCGCCTTCACCGTCGGGCGCGCGCCGTCCTCGCGGGCGAGCAGCAGCTGGTCGCCGAAACGGCTGCGGCCGTGGAAGAACCAGCGGTCGAACACCGCATTGCTCTGGCGGGCGTAGATGCTGACGATGTCGAAACTCATGGTGACCCGCGTGCCCCCCATGTCGAGACCGACGAAATGCGGCGCCAGCAGGATCACCGGCCGCCCGCCGGCAAGCAGTTCATCCACCCGCCCCTCGTCGGCGAAGCTCACCAGACGCAGCAGGCGCGCGCGCGGCGCCCACCACAGCAGGCTGCGCTCCAGCAGACTGCGCCCGAGCACGCCGAAATGGCGGCGCGCCAGGGCGCGCCGTGCGCCCTCGTCAAGCTCCGGGAAGCACAGCCGCAGGTTGGTCAGCACGACGCTGCGACGGCCGCGTGCAAACCACCACAGCACGCGCCCCAGCGCCTGGCCGCAGGCGGCCAGCACAGGCAACGGCAGCCAGTGCAGCAGCCAAAGTGCAGCCACACCCACCCGGCTCAGCAGCCGTGCCCCCACGCCATCACCCGCCTTGCTGCGTCTGCGCCCCATCTCAGCGCTGCGCCCCGTCGTCGGCTGCGGGCGGCGGCACCCCCTTGGGGCGCTTGTAGCGGTCATAGCCCCACAGGTACTGCTGCGGGCAGGAGAGGATGAGATGCTCGATGTCGCGGTTGATCGCCGCGCACCGCGCCACGGTGTCGCCGGCAATGTCTTCCCGGCCGAGGCTGAAGCGCAGCACATAGCCCTGCCCGCGCGGCAGCCGTTCGGCCCAGGTGTAGATCACCCGCACGCCCTTCACCTCGGCCATGCGCGCAGCCAGCGTCATGGTCCACGCCGGACGGCGGAAGAATGGCGCCCACACGCCCTCGCCGACCCCCGGCGCCTGGTCGGGCAGCATGCCCACGGCCTGGTTGCTGCGCAGAGCCTTGACCAGTTTGCGGACGCCGGAAAGATCGGCGGGCGCCGTGCTCATCTGCCCGCGCGTGCGCCCGGCCTCCATCAGCGGCTGCAGCGCAGCCTTGCGCGGTGGCCGGTAAAGTGCGGTGATCGGCATGTGAGTGGCAAGGTATTGTCCGGTGATCTCGAAGCAGCCCAGATGGGGGGTGAGGAAGAGGATGCCGGCGCCACCTTCGACAGCATCCTCGACCAGTTGCCAACCCTCCACCCGCTGCACGCTTGCCGCCACCTCCTCCACCGGACGCAGCCACAGCCACGGCAGCTCCAGCGCCTGGCGACCGGCTTCCCGCACCGCAGCGCGCAGCACGGCGCCATCCTCGCGGCCCAGGGCACGGTAAAGATTGTCGTGCAGACGGCGGCGGTAGCCCGCATCGAGGCGATACACCACCCAGCCTGCCCAGCCGCCGAGGCGGTGCAGCCAGGCCAGCGGCAGGCGGGAAAGCACGCGGAAGATGAGCTCTGTAAACACGTTCGCAAGGGCGGCCGGAAGGCACCCGCAAGGAGCGGGGTTTGACCGCGGACTGACAAGGACTATAATTATCGCTTAGCCGCCGAGTTAATACGACAACTTGCAGGGCGGGCGCAAGCTTACAGGGCGCGCAAGAAATTCTGCTAAAGCGTCAGCTGCTCGACCAATCCCCGGAGCCGGCGACGACGCCACACCCGGGGATTTTGTCGTTCAGGAGCAGCACGCATGTCCAGAGAATTCCTCTTTACCTCCGAATCGGTTTCCGAAGGCCATCCCGACAAGGTTGCCGACCAGGTCTCCGACGGCATCCTCGACGCCATCCTCGCCGAGGACCCGAAGGCCCGCGTGGCCTGCGAAACGCTGGTCTCCACCGGCCTGGTGGTGATCTCCGGTGAAATCACCACCACCGCGCACCCCAACTACAAGGAAATCGCCCAGGACGTCATCCGCCGCATCGGCTACGACGACTCGGCCACCGGCTTCGACTACAAGTCCTGCGCCATCCTCACCGCCATCAACCGTCAGTCCCCGGACATTGCCCAGGGCGTCAATGAGGGCGAGGGTCTCGATCTCGATCAGGGCGCCGGCGACCAGGGTCTGATGTTCGGCTACGCCTGCAACGAAACCCCCAGCCTGATGCCGCTGCCCATCTACTATGCGCACCGCATCATGCAGCGCCAGGCCGAGCTGCGCAAGGATGGCCGTCTGCCGTGGCTGCGCCCGGACGCCAAGAGCCAGCTCACGGTGAAGTACGTGGACGGCAAGCCGGTGGCCATCGACACCGTGGTGGTGTCCACCCAGCACAGCCCGGAGGTCTCCCACGCGCAGATCAGTGAAGCGGTGATCGAGGAAGTGATCAAGCCGGTGCTGCCCAAGGAACTGCTCGGCGACAAGGTGCGCTACCTGATCAACCCCACCGGGCGCTTCGTCATTGGCGGCCCGCACGGCGACTGCGGCCTCACCGGGCGCAAGATCATCGTCGACACCTACGGTGGCGCGGCCCACCACGGCGGCGGGGCATTCTCCGGCAAGGACCCCTCCAAGGTTGACCGTTCGGCCGCCTACGCCGGCCGCTACGTGGCCAAGAACGTGGTTGCCGCCGGACTCGCCGACAGGTGCGAAGTACAGGTCGCTTACGCCATCGGCGTGGCCAGACCGGTCAGCCTGATGGTCGACACCTTCGGCACCGGCAAGATCAGCGACGAGCAGATCGCCGAGCTGATCGCCGTTCACTTCGACCTGCGTCCCAAGGCCATCATCCAGACCCTCGACCTGCTGCGTCCGATCTACGCCAAGAGCGCAGCCTACGGCCACTTCGGCCGCGAGGAGCCGGAGTTCACCTGGGAACGTACCGACAAGGCCGCCGCACTGCGCGCCGCCGCCGGACTGTAAGCGCTTGCAGCGGCCGCCCGCCGAGGGCGGCCGCTGTTATTCTGGCGCCCCACTGCTGCCTCAACTGATGCCATGCTGACCCATTTCCTGATGCTCGCCCTCGGCCTCGTCACCCTGGTGGTGGGGGCTGATGCCATGGTCCGCGGCGCCTCGCGCCTGGCCGTCACCTTTGGCATCTCGCCACTGGTGGTCGGACTCACCGTGGTCGCCTTCGGCACCAGCGCGCCCGAACTGGCCGTATCGGTGGGCGCAACCCTGGGCGGCACTCCGGATCTGGCGATCGGCAACGTCATCGGCAGCAACATCGCCAACATCCTGCTCATCCTCGGCATCTCCGCGCTGATCACCCCGCTGCTGGTGGCCGAGCAGATCATCCGCCAGGAAGTGCCGATCATGATCGGCGCCTCCGTGCTGATGGTGGTCATGGCCCTCGATGGCAGCATCAGCCGGCTGGAAGGCGCCATACTCTTCGCGCTGGTGATCGCCTACACGGTCTTCCTGATCCGCCAGTCGCGGCGGGCCTCGCGTGAAGTCGAAGAGGAATTCGCCAGCGAGATCCCCAGCTCCGACTGGGACCGCCACTGGAGCGTGCAGGCCGCCCTCATCGTCGGCGGCCTCGCACTGCTGGTGCTGGGTGCGGACTGGCTGGTGGATGCCGCGGTGGCCGTGGCCCAGGCCTTCGGCGTCAGCGACCTGGTGATCGGCCTGACCATCGTCGCCGTCGGCACATCGATGCCGGAGGTCGCCACCTCCATCGTCGCCGCGCTGCGCGGCCAGCGCGACATTGCCGTAGGCAATGTGGTGGGCAGCAACGTCTTCAACATCTTCGCCGTCATCGGCGCCACCGGCCTGGTGTCGGCTACCGGCATCCCGGTCCCCGAAGCGGCACGCAACTTCGACCTCTGGGTGATGCTGGCGGTAGCCTTCGCCTGCCTGCCCATCCTCATCACCGGGCGCGAGATCGCACGCTGGGAGGGCGGCGTATTCCTTGGCTACTATGCCGCCTACACCGCCTGGCTGGTGCTTTCCGCGCAGCAGCACAACGCGCTGCCAGCCTTCTCCGGGATCATGCTCAGCTATGTGATGCCGCTGACGGTGATCACCCTGATCGTATCCATCATGCGCCACAACGGGCGGTCGCACTGACGGACGGTCACATGAAGGTCATCAGGATCCTTGCGCGCCGATGTGCGGCAAGCACGTTCCTGCAGGCTGGGCTCTCCATTGAGAACGCCGCGCTGCCGAGTTCCTCCGCCAGCTTTTCCAGCAGCTTGCGCAACCAACCCTTCGCCGCAAGGGAAACACCCCCGGCAAGACCGGCCAACAGCTCCTGGATACGCCGATTGCAGCGCCGAAGATCCGTCAGCAATGCCTCGGTTTCGGCTAGCGTGGCGGTATTGAAGAGATGCTGAGCGGCCCTCAGGACATTGTGATTTGACGGCCCGAAGAGCGCGCGCAATATCCTGAAGAGCGCGTTCTGCTCGCTCGCGGCAAGCGGGTGACTGGCGCTCATTTGCGCAAACTCCTGATGAAGAGACGCTCTACCGTCTCTGCAGCGAACCCTGAGAAACGAACCTGCATGATGACATCCGGATTGGCATCAACAAGCAGGAACAACACTGAACGGGAGCCTCCGAGACCGGCATACCCGCGCCCTTCCGCGGTTTCAAACTGCAGGCTGTCGATCGATCCGCCCAGTTCTTCCAAGAGCATGCGCCGTAGTTCGTCGAGTTCATGCCGCTGGATATCGGCAAGGCCAGCAAACACCTCCGTGCCACGCATCCCGAGCAGATAGGCCGGCAAGACATCCATCTGCAGGGGAAAGCCTATGTCCTCAGCGCTCAACAGTTCCGCAGACACGATGCCACCACCTGCGAACGCGAGGGTGACCGGATCTGCCAGCACACGCCCACGCATCAGTTCGGACAGCGGCACGTGCAGACGCAGTCCGGGCGTCGCACCGACCTGCACGTAGGCCTGCGTCACAGGCACAGTCGTGCACGCACCGAGGGTGAGCCCGGCAGTCAATGCGAGAGCCGCGGGGAATGCGAAGAAAGGGCCAGAGCGGCTCATTGCGTACTGCCTGCGGAATGCTTGGATGCTCATTATTCTAGAACAAAAATGACAACGTCAACGCCCGCCAAATCCATCACGCGCACGAGCACCACTTGGCTGCTGCGGTTGCTATAATCGCCAGGTTCCGAGGAGCGCTGCGAGGTGCCGCATGAGCCGGCCCCCAGGCTCGGAAAGCCACGGCTCCGCTGCTGTGGCCGTTTGAACGGCGCTCACCCGAAACGCTCCGAGCGCGTTTCGCTTCTCAACCCTGCCGGGTTGGGGATGCCGGGTGAGCCGCTGTGTCTTTCCCCCTCCCCCCCCGGCCATAGCATGGAGCTTCACATGGACGCTGTGGCTGAATTCAATGATTACGTGATTGCCGACCTCTCGCTGGCCGACTGGGGCCGCAAGGAAATCCGTATCGCCGAAACCGAGATGCCGGGCCTGATGGCGATCCGCGAGGAGTACGCCGCCAGCCAGCCCCTGAAGGGTGCGCGCATCACCGGCTCGCTGCACATGACCATCCAGACCGCGGTGCTGATCGAGACGCTGACCGCGCTCGGCGCCGAAGTCCGCTGGGCCTCGTGCAACATCTTCTCGACCCAGGATCACGCCGCCGCCGCCATCGCGGCCGAGGGCATCCCGGTGTTCGCGGTGAAGGGCGAATCGCTGACCGAATACTGGGACTACACCCACCGCATCTTCGAATGGGCCGACGGCGGCTACTCGAACATGATCCTCGACGACGGCGGCGACGCAACGCTGCTGCTGCACCTCGGCGCCAAGGCCGAGAAGGACATCTCGGTGCTGGCCAAGCCGGGTTCGGAAGAAGAAACCATCCTCTTCGCCGCGATCAAGGCCAAGCTGGCCGTCGATCCGACCTGGTACTCGGTGCGCCTGACGCAGATCAAGGGCGTGACCGAGGAAACCACCACCGGCGTCCATCGCCTGTACCAGATGCATGCCCGCGGCGACCTCAAGTTCCCGGCGATCAACGTCAATGACTCGGTGACCAAGTCCAAGTTCGACAACCTCTACGGTTGCCGCGAGTCGCTGGTCGATGGCATCAAGCGCGCCACCGACGTCATGGTCGCCGGCAAGATCGCCGTCGTCTGCGGCTACGGCGACGTGGGCAAGGGTTCTGCCCAGGCCCTGCGGGCCCTGTCGGCCCAGGTCTGGGTTACCGAAATCGACCCGATCTGCGCCCTGCAGGCCGCCATGGAAGGCTATCGCGTGGTCACCATGGAATACGCCGCCGACAAGGCCGACATCTTCGTCACCACGACCGGCAACTTCCACGTCATCACCCATGACCACATGGCCGCGATGAAGAACAACGCCATCGTTTGCAACATCGGCCACTTCGACAACGAAATCGACGTCGCCTCGCTGGAAAAGTACCAGTGGGAAGAGATCAAGCCGCAAGTCGACCACGTCATCTTCCCGGACGGCAAGCGCATCATCCTGCTCGCCAAGGGTCGCCTGGTGAACCTCGGTTGCGGCACCGGCCATCCGTCCTACGTGATGTCCTCGTCGTTCGCCAACCAGACCATCGCCCAGATCGAGCTGTTTACCAAGACCGCCGACTACCCGGTGGGTGTCTATACGCTGCCCAAGCACCTCGACGAGAAGGTCGCCCGCCTGCAACTGAAGACGCTCAACGTGCAATTGACGACGCTGACGCAACAGCAGGCCGACTATATCGGCGTGCCGGTGGAAGGCCCGTACAAGACCGACCACTACCGCTACTGACCGTCCGCAGCTGCCACCGAGACCGCCCCGATGAGCATGAACTCCTTCCATGCCCGCCAGGGCGGTCGGCCTCAGCTGGCAAAAGCGGACGAAAAGCCGGTCAAGACGCCGGTCGACCGCCACGGCCTGCTGCGCGCCGACGCCCTGCTGGTCCAGCACGGACTGGCAGCGTCGCGCACGCAGGCGCAGCGGCTGATCGGCGAAGGCAGGGTACTCGTCGACGGCAAGGCAATCACCAAGCCGTCTCTGGGACTGCCGGCCGACGCCGTCCTAAGCGTTGTCGAAGACGAAAGCGACCGCTACGTTTCGCGCGGCGGCCTCAAGCTGGCCGGCGCCCTGGCGCACACCGGTCTCGCTGTCGCCGGCAGGACCTGCCTCGATGTCGGGCAATCCACCGGCGGCTTCACCGACTGCCTGCTGCAGGCCGGCGCCGCGAAAGTGGTCGGCGTCGATGTCGGTCACGGCCAACTGCACGCCAAGCTGAAAGGCGACGGACGCGTCACCGCACTGGAAGGCATCAACTGCCGCTCACTGACCGCCGCCGATCTCGGCGACGCCATGCCGGCCGGCGGTTTCGACCTGATCGTCGGCGACGTCTCCTTCATCTCGATGACCCTGGTGCTGCCGCAACTGCCGGCGCTGCTCGCCGCCGACGGCGACCTGCTGCTGCTGATCAAGCCGCAGTTCGAGGTCGGTCCGCGAGGACTCTCCAAAGGCGGTATCGTGCGCGACACCAGGCTTTATGCAGTTGTGGAAGCCCGACTGCAGAGTTGCGCCGCAGCCTGCAGGTTGAAGGTGAAGAGCTGGCTCAGTTCACCGATCACTGGCACCGACGGCAACCACGAGTTCTTTATCTGGATGCAGCATGCACAAGGCTGAACGCTCGACCCGGCTTTCCCCGCAAACCGCGGAAGGCACCGAAAAACTGCGCGGCGTCCCCACCCGGCGGGGCGAGTTGCCGTCGGCGTAGCGGCCAGCCATAATGGATGCATTATGGAACCATAGGCACAAACCCATGCCAGTCACACTGACCATCAAACAGGTACCTGACGAAATGGCTGCGCGGCTGCGTAGACTGGCTGCACGCAATCATCGCTCCGTCCAGGGTGAACTGATGCACACGCTGGAAACCCTGCTTGCCACGCACAATCCAGCCGAAAGGGCCGAGCCCCCCACCCCCTCTCGGGCACGCAAACGGAGACCCAGCCCACAAGCCCCGTCTGCGCAGGAGAAGGCGCCCGATGACCTGCTATTCGAACTTGACCGTATCGTCGCTGGCACGCATTGGGGCAAGGCCCCTGTGCTCACGCGCGAGCAGGCCAACGATCGTGGCCTGACGCGCGAGATCGATCACCTTGTGCAGGAACTGAGGGCTGATTACCGTCCATGACCCCGGGCTACTTCCTCGACACCAACATCCTGATCTACGCCACCTCACTGGCGGCCGACCATGCAGGCAGGCGAGCGCTGGCGCGGGAATGGATCGCACGCACCGACTGGGGTCTATCCACCCAAGTGCTGATGGAGTTCTACGCCAACGCCCGCCAACCCCGCCACGGCCTGCCCACCGACGCCCCTCGCCGCCTGGTGGAGCAGTTCGCCAACTACCGTCCGGTTCAGCCCATGGACCGCGAGCTCGTGCTCGAGGCGCTTTCCTTGCGTGAACGCCACCAGCTCAGCCACTGGGACGCAACCATCCTGTGCGCTGCTCGCCGCCTGGGCGCCCACACAGTCATCAGCGAGGATCTGAACCACGGCCAGCGCTACGACGGGGTAGCGGTCTTCAATCCCTTTCTCGGCCAGACAGAACCTTAAATTGCCTCTGGATGCGACATGCACACACCTGAACTCTCCATCGAATTCTTCCCCCCGCAGACCACCGAAGGGGCCGAAAAGCTGCGCACCGTGCGTGATCAACTCGCCGTGCTGCAGCCGGCCTTTTTCTCGGTCACCTACGGCGCCGGCGGCTCCACCCGCGAGCGCACCTTCGCCACCGTGCAGGAGATCGCTGCCGCGGGCTTCGAGGCCGCCCCCCACCTCTCCTGCATCGGCTCCAGCCGCGCCCAGCTGCGCGACATCCTCGACGAATACGACGCCGCCGGCATCCGCCGCATCGTCGCACTGCGCGGCGACCTGCCCTCCGGGGTCGGCACTGCCGGCGAATTCCGCTACGCCAACGAACTGGTGGAGTTCATCCGCGCGGAAAGCGGGCAGCGCTTCCGCATCGAGGTCGCCGCCTATCCCGAGTGGCACCCGCAGGCAAAAAGCCCGCGCGACGACCTCATCGCCTTCCAGCGCAAGGTCGCCGCCGGCGCCGATTCGGCGATCACGCAGTATTTCTACAACATCGACGCCTATCTGCACTTCGTCGATGAAGCCCGCGCGCTCGACGTGGACATCCCCATCGTCCCCGGCATCATGCCGATCTCCAGCTTCAGCAAGCTGGCGCGCTTCTCCGACGCCTGCGGCGCCGAGATTCCGCGCTGGATGCGCCGCAAGTTCGAGAGCTTCGGCGACGACAGCGCTTCGGTGAAGGCCTTCGGCCTCGATGTGGTCACCGAGCTGTGCCAGCGCCTGCTCGAAGCCGGCGCGCCCGGCCTGCACTTCTACAGCATGAACCAGGCCGAAGCGACGCTGGCAATCTGCGAGCGCCTCGGGCTGATGCCGCAGGCACACTGATCAGTGATTCAACGGCGTGCCATCACCAGCACGCCGGCGATCACCAGCGCGGCGCCGGCAATCTGCGCGCCGCCGATGATCTCGTCGAGCATCAGCCAGCCGAGGAAGATGGTCACCACCGGCCCCAGGGTGCCGGTCAGCGACACCGGCCCCGCCCCCAGGCGGCGGATCGCCTCGGACACCAGCCACACCGGCGCAACGGTCGAAAACAGTGCCATCGCCAGCGCCAGTCCATGCACCGGCCAGGGCTGCAGCAGCGTTGCCGGTGGCCGCAGGGCGAAGAACTGGGCGAGACAGAACACGCAGGCGATGCTGGTCGCCACCGCGGTCACCCGCATCGACCCCAGCCGCCCGACCACCTCGCCGTTGCCCATCAGGTACAGCGCATAGGCCAGCGCACTGCCGAACACCAGGGCGGTGCCGAGCGCAACCTCACGCAACTCGCCGCCGACCTGCAGGTCGTGGCCAAGTGCCAGCGCCACACCCAGATAGCACAGAGCCAGCGCCACCCCCATGCGCCGCGTCACCGGCTTGCCGAGTAAGAGCGCGGAGAGGACGATGACCAGGGTCGGATAGAGGAAGAGGATGAGGCGCTCGAGTGCCGCGGTGATGTACTGCAGGCCGAGAAAGTCCAGATAGCTCGCCAGGTAATAGCCCAGGAAACCCAGCGTCGCCAGCGCGCTCCAGTCACGCCGCCCGAGCGGGCGCACCGCACGCCGCCCGGCGACCAGCGCCATGATCAGGAAGAAGGGCAGCGCATAGGCCATGCGCAGGGCGAGCAGGGTTTCCGCATCGACACCGTGGCGATAGGCGAGTTTGACGAGGATGGCCTTGAAGGAAAACCCCACCGCGCCCACCAGCGCAAACAGCAGCCCCACTCCCGTTCCCTGCCCCGCCACCCTGCCTCCCACGACTGTAGCGGCACCTGCCGCCGCAGCGCACAACGCCCCATGCTGGGCATTATCGCGCCAAGTAGCCGATAATGGACATCGATACCGCCGCAGATACGCCGATGACCGACGCCCCCGCTCCCCGCCAGCCCTTGCAGGGCAACCTGCGCGACCGCAGCCGCGCCGCGCTGCTCGACTGCCTGGGCGGATTCGCCCGTGACATGGGCTTCACCGAGGCACGGTGGGTCGAGCCCTTTCTTGCCGCCGCCGGCGAGTGCTTCGACGAACTGGCCGGACTGAAGGACCGCCGCGGCTTCGAACAGGCCCAGGGGCTGACCGCCTCGCGGATCAGTCTGGTGCATGAGTCAGACCTCGAATTCACCCTTGAACTCACCGACCTCGCCCGCCGCCTGCGTGAGCGCTGCAGTGCCGAGCTGGTCCGCCTGCACCGTCACTTCATGGTCCTGCTGCAGCAGCACAATGCCGCCGTCGAGCAGACCCCGGTGGGCCCGGAGGCCGTTTGCCGGGCCTTGCGCGCCCTCGCAGATGCCGTCGGCCTCGACCCCGAGCAGCGCCTGCGCTTCGTCGAGCGCAGCGCCGACCCCCTCGGCAGCGCGCTGCGGGTGCTGTACCGCGACCTGATCGCGCAGTTCGACAGTGCCGGACTGGCCGAGAAGCCGGCACAGCCCGCCCGCCGGCCACCCCCGCCTGCCGCCGCCCCTGCCACCAGCGCAGCCCCCCCTGCCGCCCGCCCCCCTGCGGGTGAAGCCCAGACAGCGCCGCCGGGGGGCGCCAATGCGCTCGCCGACCTCCACCGCCAGCTCCTCGCCCGCCGCCCGGGGCTGCCCCCGGGAAGCGATCAGGTGGCGCTCGACCCCGCCCTCGTCGCCGGCATCCGCCAGCAAGTGCTGGACTGGCTCGCCGCCCAGCAGGACAATGCCGCCCCGCCTCAGCTTGCCAGCAGCGAACTGGCCACACTGCTGCCACCGCACAGTGCCGCCGCGGTCGCCGTCGTGGAGTGCATCTTCGACACCCTCGCCGGCCATGAAGCCCTCGCCCCCGCAGTGGCGGAACTGCTCGGAAGGCTGCGGATCTCCTTCCTGCGCCTCGCCCTCACCGACCCCGCGCTGCTCGACGACAGCGCCCACCCCGCCCGTGCCACGCTCGATGCGCTGGTCGCACTGGGTGCCACGCTGGGGCGTGACTGCGCAGGCGACCACGCCCTCATCCCCACCCTGGACATCCTCACCCGCCAGCTGTCCACAGCCGCCGAGGCCGCCGCCTACGTCGATGTCCAGGCACAGCTCAAGGCCCTCGTAGACGAGCGCCGCCGCGCCGCCGCTGCGCTGGCACCACCCGCCAGCGAGCTCGCCGAACGTGCCGAGCGGCGGGAAAACTCCCTGCTCCTCGCCACCCGCGCGATCAACGCACTGATGAGCGCCGACACCCCGGCGGCGGTGAGCAATTTTCTCGCTTCGTCGTGGCTGCTGCTGCTCGCCCGCCTGCACTACACCCACGGCGACGGCCATGCGCAGTGGCGCCACAGCGTTGCCCTTGCCGACCGCCTGATCCGCAGCGCCTACCCGCCCGCCGATCCCCCTGGGCGGCAGAGCTGGCTGCAGGGTCTGCCGGCGCTGGTACGCGAGCTGCATCTGGGGCTGGCCGCACTGGGACTGGACGAAGCCGCGCGCGACAAGGCACTGGCGCAGTGCATGGCCATGCACGGCGCACTGATCACCGGCAAGCCCCTGCCAGCCGTGACGCCAGCCGCCCCGGCGAAGGCCGTGCTGAGCGCGCCGGTAGGAGCCAACGGCCTGCGCATCCTCCATCACCTCGGCCACGCCCCGGCGGCAATCAGCCCACACCCGGCGGCCACTGCCAGCCCCGGGCACTGGCTGGAGATCGATCTGCCGGAAGGCGGCAGCCTGCGCGGTTGCGTGGTGTGGACCGGGCCCAGTCAGCGCCTGCTGCTGCTCGCCGACCCCGACACCCCGACGGTACTCGCCGCCACCCGCCGCGCCCTCGGCGAACTCGCCGCCGCGCATCACTGCCGCGTGCTGGACCAACAGGGCTTCTGCGAACGCGCCGCGCGCCAGGCACTGGGGCACAGCGGCTGAGGCGGCGCTCAGCGCCGGCTGCTGCCGCCCAGCAAGGAACCCAGCAAACCGCGGACGATCTGCCGCCCGAGCGCGCTGCCCACCGTGCGCGTTACCGTCTTCGCGGCCACCTGTACCAGCCCGTCGCGTTTGCCGCCGCGCGGCCCGGTGGAGCCGAAGAGCAGATCGGCGACCCCCGAACCGCCACCGCCCGCGGGCTGCCCCTGCCCCGCAGGCGCCGCACGCCCGCCGCCTTGGGCGCTGCGCGCAGCCCCGGCTTCGGCCTGGGCACGAAGCATTTCATAGGCCGACTCGCGATCCACTTCCTGCTCGTAGTGGCCGTATAGCACCGAGGCGCGGATCGCCGCCCTGCGTTCATCCGCATCCAGCGGCCCCATGCGCGACACCGGCGCGACGATGGCTGCGCGCTCGACGACCTCCGGACGGCCCTTGTCGTCGAGGAAGGACACCAGCGCCTCGCCGACGCCAAGTTCGGTGATCGCCGCCGCGGCGTCGAAGGCCGGGTTGGCGCGCATGGTCTCCGCCGCCGTCTTCACCGCGCGCTGGTCGCGCGGCGTGAAGGCGCGCAGCGCGTGCTGGACGCGGTTGCCGAGCTGGCCGAGGACGCTGTCGGGGATGTCCGCCGGGCTCTGGGTGACGAAATACACCCCCACGCCCTTGGAGCGGATCAGCCGCACCACCTGCTCGATCTTGTCGACCAGCGCCTTCGGCGCATCGTTGAACAGCAGGTGGGCCTCGTCGAAGAAGAATACCAGCCGGGGCTTGTCGACGTCGCCGACCTCGGGCAGTTGCTCAAAGAGTTCGGCGAGCATCCACAGCAGGAAGGTGGAATACAGCTTCGGCGAGTTGTAGAGGCGCTCGGCGGCGAGGATGTTGACCACCCCGCGGCCCTGCGCGTCAGTCTGCATGAGGTCGGCGAGATCGAGCATCGGTTCGCCGAAGAAGCGCTCGCCGCCCTCCTGCTCCAGGCCCAGCAGGCCACGCTGGATGGCGCCGATGGAGGCCGCAGAGACGTTGCCGTAACCGGTGGTGTAGGTCTTCGCGTTGTCGCCGACGTGCTGCACCATGGCGCGCAGGTCCTTCAGATCGAGGAGCAGCAGCCCCTGATCGTCGGCGATCTTGAACACCAGCTGCAGCACACCGGACTGGATGTCGTTGAGATTGAGCAGGCGGGCGAGCAGCAGCGGCCCCATGTCGGAGATGGTGGCGCGCACCGGATGCCCGGCAGCGCCGAAGACGTCCCAGAACACCGCCGTGCATGCGCGCGGCTCGAAACTGTCGATGCCGATCGCCGCCAGACGCTGCAGCAGGCGCTCGGAGGCCACACCGGGAGCGCCGATGCCGGAGAGATCGCCCTTGACGTCGGCCATGAACACCGGCACGCCGATGCTGGCGAACATTTCCGCCATCTTCTGCAGGGTTACCGTCTTGCCGGTGCCGGTGGCGCCGGTGATGAGGCCGTGGCGGTTGGCCAGGCGCGGCAGCAGGTGGATGGAGTTGCCGCCACTGCGGGCGATGAG
The DNA here is from genome assembly GCF_003034845.1 of Pseudothauera lacus. Classification (GTDB taxonomy): domain Bacteria; phylum Pseudomonadota; class Gammaproteobacteria; order Burkholderiales; family Rhodocyclaceae; genus Pseudothauera; species Pseudothauera lacus. The sequence continues at coordinate 69,830 of NZ_PZKC01000012.1, forward strand.
CAGGGGTTCGGTCATGGCTTCAGCTCCGTTCAGTCGGCATTGCAACGCGCCACGCAGCGCTCGTAATCCGCCGCGCAGGCGCTGCCGCGGCAGGCCCGCAGGACTTCGCCGCACACCCGCACGCAGGCGTTCCAGGCCTCCTGGCCGGCAGGCGGCGCGCTCAGCGACGGGCGGCTGGCGATGCGGCGCTGGCAGGCGGCAAGGTCGAAGTCGCGCGGCGGCCCCGGCAGCACCAGCCACTCCGCCGCGGAGAACTGCAGCGCGGCCTGCAGCGCCGCCACCCCGGCGGGCTGCACCAGGCCGGAACGCAACAGGCTTTCCAGCGCGGCGCAATCGGCGCGCGCGGCCTGCTCGGCACTCAGGGTGTCGAGCAGGGGCAGGCCGAGGTTGTGCCGCGCACAGGTTTGGGCGTAGAAGAACATCCGCACCTGCTCGCCCAGTTGCGGCAGCACCTCGGGGTTATACACGATGCGCGCCGCGGCGGCATCGACACGGCTGGCCACCACCACGTCGAGGGCCGGATCGAGCAGGGTCGCTACCGGTGCGCCATGGGCATCGGTGCAGCCGTGATAGCTGATCTCCACTTGCGCCAGCAGCGGCGCCGGACACAGCGCCGCGCAGGCCAGCAGCGCACGCATGAGATAAATTCGCATGATTCCTTGCTCCGCGTTTCTTGACCCGCCGAGCATACCACCGCCGCGCGCCCGCCGTGCGCGCGGGCGGGTATAATGCCGCCCCAGTTTTCCATCCACCGGCAGTATCGAGGACATTCCCATGGCTGGTCATTCCAAGTGGGCCAACATCCAGCACCGCAAGGGGCGTCAGGACGCCAGGCGCGGCAAGATCTTCACCAAGCTGATCAAGGAGATCACCGTTGCCGCCAAGCTCGGCGGCGGCGACCTGAGCGCCAATCCGCGCCTGCGCCTGGCGGTCGACAAGGCCAAGGGCGAGTCCATGCCCAAGGACAACATCGAGAATGCCATCAAGCGCGGCACCGGCCAGCTCGAAGGGGTCACCTACGAGGAGGCCCGCTACGAAGGCTACGGCATCGGCGGCGCTGCGGTAATGGTCGATTGCCTCACCGACAACAAGACCCGCACCGTCGCCGACGTGCGCCACGCCTTCTCCAAGTACGGTGGCAACATGGGCACCGACGGCTGCGTGGCCTTCCAGTTCAAGCACTGCGGCCAGCTGATGTTCGCCCCCGGCACCAACGAGGATGCGCTGATGGAAGCGGCGCTGGAGGCCGGCGCCGAAGACGTCGTCAGCAATGACGACGGCTCCATCGAAGTCATCACCGGGCCGTGGGAATTCACCGCGGTCAAGGAAGCGCTGGAAAAGGCCGGCTTCACCGCCGAGTTCGGCGAGGTCAGCATGAAACCTGCCAACGAGACCGAGCTTGCCGGCGACGACGCCGTGCGCATGCAGAAGCTCCTTGACGCCCTCGAAAGCCTCGACGACGTGCAGGAGGTGTATACCTCCGCAGTGCTCGAAGACTGAGCCCCCGCGCAGGCTTCCACCGACGGGCCGCCACTGCGGCCCGTCGGCGTTTACGCCCCCGCAGGCGTACCGGTGGAAGCGCATCGACGTGTCACTGCAGCCGCCGCTGCGGACGCGGCACCATGCGTGCATGACACTTTCCCGCCAGACCCTGCTGACCAGCGTTGCGCCACTGCTCTTCGTGCTGCTGTGGAGCACCGGCTTCATCGGCGCCAAGTACGGCCTGCCCTACGCCGAGCCGCTGAGCTTCCTGTCCACACGCTACGTGCTGGTCATCGCCCTGATGCTGCTGCTGGCGCTGGCAGCACGCGCGCCGTGGCCGCAGAGCCCGCGTGAATACCTGCACATCGGCATCGCCGGGGTGCTGCTGCAGGCCTGTTATCTCGGCGGCGTCTTCGTCGCCATCGACCGCGGCCTGCCGGCCGGCGTCACCGCGCTGGTGGTCGGCATGCAGCCCCTGCTCACCGCCCTGGGCGCGGGCTGGCTGCTCGGCGAACGGGTATCGGGGCGCCAGTGGGCAGGGCTGGCATTGGGCTTTGCCGGGGTCGCCCTGGTGGTCGGCGACAAGGCCGGCATGGCTGCCGACGCCGCAACAAGCCTGTGGCAGCCATTGCTGCCGGCCGTGGTCGCACTGTTCGCCATCACCCTCGGCACGCTCTACCAGAAGCGCTTCTGCCCGCGCTTCGACCTGCGCACCGGCTCGGTGATCCAGTTCCTGCCTACGCTGGCGCTCACCGCAGTCCTCGCCAGCCAGACCGAAACCATGGTCATCGACTGGCAGGGCGAGTTCGTCTTCGCCCTGCTGTGGCTGGTGCTGGTGCTCTCACTGGGGGCGATCAGCCTGCTCAACCTGCTGATCCGCAATGGCAGCGCGGTCAACGTCGCCAGCCTGTTCTATCTCACCCCGCCGACCACCGCGCTGATCGCCTGGGCGATGTTCGGCGAGACCCTCGGCCCGCCGGCGCTGGCCGGCATGATCATCGCGGTCTGTGGCGTCTGGCTGGCGCGCAGGGCATAGTATCGGCGCATGAACACCGCCACCCGCAGCGTCGCCACGCGCATCCTCGGCCTCGACCCGGGCCTGCGCATCACCGGTTTCGGGCTCATCGACCGTCTCGGCAGCCAACTGCGCTACGTCGCCAGCGGCACCATCCGCACCGCGGACGGCGAGCTGCCCGGGCGCCTGCGCACCCTGCTCGACGGCGTGCGCGAAGTCATCGCCACCTACTCGCCGGATCAGGTGGCGGTGGAAAAGGTCTTCGTGAACGTCAATCCGCAATCCACCCTGCTGCTCGGTCAGGCCCGCGGGGCGGTGATCTGCGGCGCGGTATCGTGCGACCTGGAGGTCGCCGAATACACCGCGCTGCAGGTCAAGCAGGCCGTGGTGGGCTATGGCAAGGCCGGCAAGGAGCAGGTCCAGCACATGGTCCAGCGCCTGCTCGACCTGCCCGCGGCCCCCGGCCCCGACGCCGCCGATGCGCTGGCCTGCGCGATCTGCCACGCCCATGGCGGCAACGGCCTCGGTGCGCTGGCCGGCAGCGGCGCGCAGCGGCGCGGCGGGCGCATCATCCTGCCGCGCGGGAGGCGCTGAATTCCTGGCGAGCGGAACGGCAAGGGCTACATTGAGTCAGTGCATCATCCCCACCCACAACGAGAGGAGACGACGATGAACGATCAAGCCCATTTCGACAGCCTGCTGCCCGCCGCCCGCGTGGACCGGCGCGGCTTCATGACCACGCTGGGCGCGGCGAGTTTCGCCCTCGCGGTGCAGCCGGTGATGGCGCAGACGGTGATCGACACCCCGGCCACCGGGCTGAGCCACGGCAACGCCACGGTGCCCGCGGGCGGCGACGCCCTGCCGGTGTATTTCGCCCGCCCGGCAACCGGCACGCAATTGCCGGTGGTGCTGGTGGTGCAGGAGATCTTCGGCGTGCATGCCTACATCCAGGACGTCTGCCGCCGCCTCGCCCACGAAGGCTACCTGGCCATCGCCCCGGAGCTGTTCTTCCGCCAGGGCAACCCGGCGGCGATCGACAACGTCGCCGAGATCATCTCCGCCATCGTCTCCAAGGTGCCCGACGCCCAGGTGATGGCAGACCTCGACGCCTGCGCGGCGTGGGCACCGAGCCAGGGCGGCAATCCGGCGCAGCTGGCGATCACCGGCTTCTGCTGGGGCGGGCGCATCACCTGGCTGTACGCCGCCCACAACCCGCAACTGAAGGCCGGCGTGGCCTGGTACGGGCGCCTTGACGGTGCTCCTGCCGGCAACACCCCGCAGCACCCCATCGACGTCGCCGCCGCGCTCCACGCGCCCGTGCTGGGGCTCTACGGTGGCCAGGACCAGGGCATCCCGGTCGAGGACGTGGACATGATGCGCGACGCCCTCAGCGCTGCCGCCAGCCCCAGCGAGATCGTCCTCTACCCCGACGCCCCTCACGCTTTCCATGCCGACTACCGCCCCAGCTACCGCAGCGCGGAGGCCGCAGACGGCTGGGAGCGCCTGCTGGCCTGGCTGCGCCAGCACGTAGGCTGAACACTTACAGCCACCGCAGAAGCCCATCCGCTCTTGCACACCTGCCACCAAAGCGCGTTAAAGTTGCACCGCACAAGCGTCGTATACTCAGGCGAGACGGGCCTCGAAAGCGGCTCTGGGGCCGCCCTCGGGACCCGTCTCAGGAAAACAGCAGCGGACTCCAGATAACATGAAAACCATCTTCATCGTCGACGATTCGGCCACCATCCTGCTCAGCATCTCCGGCATTCTCAGCAAGGCCGGCTACGGCGTCGAAAAGGCCTCCAGCGCCCTCGACGCGCTGAAGAAGTTCCAGGGCGGGGTGAAGGTCGACCTGCTCATCACCGACCTCAACATGCCGGGCATGAACGGCATTGAGTTCATCAAGGAAGTGCGCAAGCTGCCGGCCTACCGCTTCATGCCCATCCTCTTCCTGACCACCGAATCGCAGCAATCCAAGAAAGTCGAGGCCAAGGCTGCCGGCGCCTCGGGCTGGATCGTCAAGCCCGCCTCCGCCGACGAACTGCTCAACACCATCAAGCTGGTCATGCGCTGAGCGCCGCCGGCCCCCGTCACGGAACGACCTCCATGGACTTCACCGCCCTCCTCAGACGTTCGATCATCGTCGCCGTCGTGGTCGCGCTCGGTGCCGGGACCACGGTGTTCTTCCTCAACGAGTGGTTCCACGACGAGTTCCTCACCGGCCTCGGCATCGCCCAGCCGCTCGGCGACGCGATGGGCACCGTGCTCATTGTCGGCGTCGCCTACCTCGCCCAGCGCCTGGTGTCGCTGGCCTTCTTCCGCGACCAGATGTTCGGCCTGGCCTCGGCGCAGCAGCGCATCGAACAGTCCTCGCGCACCATGGGTACGCTCAGCGACGAAGTCGCGGCCGAATTGCAGGCGGTACCGACCTACAACGGCGTGCTGCGCAGCCAGCTCGACAGCGTCGTGCAGCAGACCGAGCAGGCCGCCTACAGCATCACCGAGCGCCTGCAGGCCATCGACACGGTGGTGACCCGCCTCAATGACTTCGTCACCACCAGCTCGGCAGAGTCCAGTGACCTGGTCGAGCACTCCGAAGAGAACATCGAACAGAACCAGCGCCTGATCGACAAGATGCGCCGCTACATCGACGCCCGCATCCAGGAAGCGCAGGACGACCAGGCGCGCGTCGCCCAGGTGGTCGAGGAAGCCCGTTCGCTGGAGTCGCTCACCAAGCTGATCAAGGACATCGCCGCGCAGACCAACCTGCTCGCCCTCAATGCCGCCATCGAGGCCGCCCGCGCCGGTGAGGCCGGACGCGGCTTCGCCGTGGTCGCCGACGAGGTTCGCAAGCTCTCCGCGGAAACCGAAAAGGCAGTGCTGGCAATCAACCAGGGCATCCAGGGCGTTGCCGGCACCATCGAGATCCAGCTGAAGGAAAAGCTGTCCACGGTGAATCTCGACAAGGAGCAGGCCGCGCTCGGCCAGTTCGCCGACCAGCTGATCGGCCTCGGACGCAGCTACGAGGACATCCTGCGCCACCAGGAGACCGTCATCCAGACCGTCAAGGCGAGCAGCGAAGAACTCTCCGCGATGTTCCTCGACACCCTCGCCAGCGTGCAGTTCCAGGACGTCACCCGGCAGCAGATCGAGCACACCACCGAGGCCCTGAGCCGCCTCGACGAGCACCTCGGCGGGCTCGCCGAGCGCCTGCTGCAGGCCGACAACCCCGATTTCAAGTACGTGCCGCTGACCCAGCACCTCGAAGAGCTCTATGCGCGTTACGTGATGGACAGCCAGCGCAGCGTGCACCAGGATGCCCTCCACCAGGACACGGGGGACGGCGGCAGCAAGGGCAGCGCCAAGATCGAGCTGTTCTGAGCCCCCGGCCCACGCGCCTACAGCCACAAGGGAGACACGATGACTGACAAGGCCCGCACAAGCAGCCAGCGCCTGGCGATCGTCGAGGACATGACGATCTACAACGCCGCCGCCCAGAAGAGCAGCCTGATCGAAGCCCTCGGCGCCTGCGACGAGCTCGAGCTCGACCTCTCCGCCGTCGCCGAGATCGACACCGCCGGCTTCCAGCTCCTCGTGCTGCTCAAGCGTGAAGCGCTGCGGCGCGGCAAGCAGGCCCGTATCGTCGCCCACAGCGCGGCGGTGCGCGAACTGGTGGACTTCTACAACATGGCCGCCGAGTTCGGCGACCCGATGCTGATTCCGGCCCAGGAGGCGCGCTGAGCATGGATGAAATCACCTCCGTCTTCGTCACCGAGAGCCGCGAACAGCTCGCGGCGATGGAATCCGCCCTGCTGGAGCTGGAGAACAGCCCCGACGATGCCGACATCCTCGGCGCCATCTTCCGCGCCGCGCACACCATCAAGGGCGGCGCCGGGGTCATCGAGTGCAACTTCCTGGTGGCCTTCACCCATGTGGTGGAAAGCGCCCTCGACAAGCTGCGCAACGGCGAGATCAACGCCAATGCCGACCTCGTCGCCCTGCTGCTGGCGTGCTCGGACCACATGGGCAACCTCATCGGCGTGCTCGAATCCGGCGCCGAAGCCCCCGACGCCGAACTGCAGGGCGAGGGCGACGCCCTCCTTGCCCGCCTGCAGCGCGACTGGCTCAACGCCGGCGGCGCGGACGCCGCCACCCACCCTGCCGCCCCGGCCGCCGACGCGGTGCTGAGCAGCGGCGGCGGCGTGGTGGAGACCGACTGCTGGCACATCTCGCTGCGTTTCGGCCCCGACGTGCTGCGCGGCGGCATGGATCCGCTGTCCTTCCTGCGCTACCTCGGTTCACTGGGCAGCATCGAACGCCTGGAAACCATTGCCGACGCCATGCCGGCAGCCGACGAGATGGACCCGGAGGCCTGCTACCTCGGTTTCGAGATCAGCTTCGCCTCCAGCGCCGACAAGGCCGCCATCGAACGCGTGTTCGATTTCGTCCGCGACGAATGCACGCTGCACATCCTGCCGCCGCGCAGCAAGCTCGCCGACTACATGCAGCTGGTGATGGCGCTGCCCGAAGACAGCATGCGTCTGGGCGAGATCCTGGTGCGCATCGGCGCGCTGACCCAGGCCGAACTGGAAGAAGGGCTGGCGACCCAGAATGCCGCCGCGCTGCTGCCCCCCGACGAGGACGAAGACAGCGCGCTCGCCGCGCCGCCACCGCAACTCGGCGAGATCCTCGTCGAGCAGAAGGTCGTGCAGCCCGAGCTGGTCGAAGCCGCGGTGGTCAAGCAGAAGCAGGTCAGTGACAAGAAGGCCGCCGAAGCGCGACTGATCCGCATCCCCGCCGACAAGCTCGACCGCCTCATCGACCTCGTCGGCGAGTTGGTGATCGCCGGCGCCAGCGTCAACCTGCTCGCCAGCCGTGCCGGCCAGGCCGATCTCACCGAGGCCACCTCCATCGTCAGCCGCCTCGTGGAGAGCATCCGTGACTCCGCGCTGCAACTGCGCATGGTGCAGATCGGGGAGACCTTCAACCGCTTCAACCGTGTCGTGCGCGACGTCTCCAGGGAGCTCGGCAAGGACATCGAGCTGGTCATCTCCGGCGGCGAGACCGAGCTCGACAAGTCGGTGGTGGAAAAGATCGGCGACCCGCTGATGCACCTCGTGCGCAACGCCATCGACCACGGCATCGAGCCCCCCGAGGTGCGCGCCGAGCACGGCAAGGACCCGCGCGGGCGCCTGGAACTCAACGCCTTCCACGACTCCGGCAGCATCGTCATCGAGATCGTCGACGACGGCGCCGGACTGAATCGCGACAAGATCACCCGCAAGGCCGTCGAGCGCGGCATCATCGCTGCCGGCCAGACCCTCTCCGACAACGAAATCTACGGTCTCATCTTCGAGGCCGGCTTCTCCACCGCCGAGCAGGTTTCCAACCTCTCCGGGCGTGGCGTCGGCATGGACGTGGTGAAGCGCAACATCCAGAGCCTGCGCGGCCGCGTCGAGGTCGATTCGAAGGTCGGCGAGGGCACCCGTTTCTCCATCCGCCTGCCGCTCACCCTGGCGATCATCGACGGCTTCCTGGTCGGCGCCGGCGAGGCCAGCTACGTGGTCCCGCTCGACATGGTGGTCGAGTGCATGGAGCTGCAGGACCAGCCGCGCGACCGCAACTACCTCAACCTGCGCGGCGAGGTGCTGCCCTTCATCCGCCTGCGCGAACTCTTCGAACTGCCGGGCGCACGACCGAAGCGCGAGAACGTCGTGGTGGTCAAGGCTGCCGGACAGAAGGCCGGCATCGTCGTCGACCAGCTCCTCGGCGAATTCCAGACCGTCATCAAGCCGCTCGGCCACCTCTTCCGCAACCTGCGCGGCATCGGCGGCTCGACCATCCTCGGCAGCGGCGAGGTGGCGCTGATCCTCGACGTGCAGGCGCTCGCCCAACTGGCTGCGCGCGGCGAGGATCATGCCCACGACACCGCCCACGGCCGCTGAGGCCCCGCCTCCACCCGATCGATATAGCGATAGAGAACAACAACCCTGGAGTTCACCGATGATTGCCAACCTGAAGATCGCCGTCCGCCTCGGCATCGCCTTTGCTGCAGTGATCGTGCTGATGCTGGTCATCGCCGTGGTCAGCGTGCTGCGTATCGACGCCCTCTCCCAGCAGGTCGACCTGATCGTCAGTGACCGCTACATCAAGACCGTGTGGGCGAACAACGTCCTCGACGAGATCAACGTCGTCGCCCGCGCCACCCGCAACGCCATGCTGGTCAGCAGCGCCCAGGAAAGCGAGCGCGAAATGGCGCGCATCCCGCAGTCCTCGGCAAAAATCACCGAGAACCTCGACCGCCTGCGCGCCACCATCCAGACCCCGCAGGGCATCGCCCTGCTGCGCGACATCGACGACACCCGCGCCGGCTACGTCGACGCCCTCAACCGCCTGCGCGCGCTGATCGCCGCCAACGACACCGCCGCCGGCACCCGCCTGCTGATGACCGACATGCGTAGCGCGCAGAACGCCTACATCGGCGGCATCACGGCGCTGATCGCGTATCAGGACAAGCTGATGGAGGAAGAAGGGCAGCTGGCCGCGGAGCTCGCCGCCCAGTCGCGCACGCTGATGATCACCCTGTCTCTGATCGCCGTGATCCTCGGCGCCGGCTTCGCCTTCTTCATCGCCCGTTCGATCAGCCGCCCGCTCAACGAAGCCGTCGAAGTCGCCAACGCCCTCGCCGAAGGCGACCTCACGGTGAAGGTAGAGGCCACTTCGCGCGACGAGGTCGGCCAGTTGCTCAGCGCCATGCACAACATGGTCGGCAAGCTGTCACAGATCATCGGCGAGGTGCGCGGCGCCGCCGACAACCTCTCCTCGGCCTCCGAGGAGGTCTCCGCCACCGCCCAGTCGCTCTCTCAGGGGGCCTCCGAACAGGCCGCCAGCGTGGAAGAGATCTCCTCGACGCTGGAACAGACCACTGCCAGCGTCAACCAGAACACCGAGAACGCCCGCGTCACCGACGGCATCGCCGCCAAGGCCGCCACCGAGGCCGGCGACGGCGGCAAGGCGGTGAAGGACACCGTCGAGGCGATGAAGTCGATCGCCGAGAAGATCGGCATCATCGACGACATCGCCTACCAGACCAACCTGCTGGCGCTCAACGCCGCCATCGAGGCCGCCCGCGCCGGCGATCACGGCAAGGGCTTCGCGGTGGTCGCCGCCGAGGTGCGCAAGCTCGCCGAGCGCAGCCAGGTCGCCGCGCAGGAGATCGGTGAGCTGGCCGGCTCCAGCGTCAAGCTGGCCGAGAAGGCCGGTACCCTGCTCGACGAAATGGTGCCGTCGATCCGCAAGACCTCCGATCTGGTGCAGGAGATTGCCTCCGCCAGCCAGGAACAGGCCGGCGGCGTGACCCAGATCAACCAGGCCGTCGGCCAGTTGAGTCAAGCTACCCAGCAAGGTGCCTCGGCCTCCGAGGAACTCGCTGCCACCGCCGAGGAGATGGGCTCGCAGGCCGAACAACTGCAGAGCCTGATGCAGTTCTTCCGCGTCACCGAGGAGCGCGTCGCCGTTGCCAGCCGCAGCGCCCCGGTGCCGGCGGCCAAGCCCGCGCGCAGCAAGCCGGCGGCCCGTGCAAAAGCCGGCAAGCCGGTGAAGAAGGCCCCCGCCTCCTTCGACGAACAGGATTTCGAACGTTTCTGAGGATGCCTGAGATGGGACAAGTCATCGCCAAGAATGCCGCCAGCCTGGCCCTGAGCGCAGGCAACCAGGGCTCGCAGCAATACCTCACCTTCACGCTCAACAGTGAGGTGTTCGCCATCGGCATCCTCAACATCAAGGAGATCATCGAGTACGGCGCGCTGACCGAGATTCCGATGATGCCGGAGTTCATCCGCGGGGTGATCAACCTGCGCGGTGCGGTGGTGCCGGTGGTGGACCTCTCCGCACGCTTCGGCGGCAACCAGACCACGGTGGCGCGGCGCACCTGCATCGTCATCGTCGAGATGACCCATGTGATCGAGGACAGCGAGGTACGCCAGGACATCGGCATCGTCGTCGACAGCGTCAATGAGGTGCTGGAGATCCCCCCCGCCGAGATCGAGCCGCCGCCCAGCTTCGGTGCCCGCATCCGCGCCGACTTCATCCAGGGCATGGGCAAGGTGGCCGGCAAATTCGTCATCATCCTCAACATCGACCGTGTCCTGTCGGTCGACGAAATGGCCCAGCTTGCCGCCGTCGGCGCCCGCAGCGGCAGCGACGGCGACGACACCGCGCACTGAGCCCGCCACCACGCCCGCACTCGCAGAGGTCCATCATGAACATCAACAATCTCAAGATCGGCGCCCGCCTCGGCATCCTGCTCGCCGTCCTGCTCGCCGTCCTGCTGGCCACCGCGCTGGCCGGGCTGAGTTCGCTGGCCACGGTGAATGACCAACTCGAACACCAGTACAACGACAACCTGCTGCCGGTGGCCGATCTCGGGCGCGTCGAGGTACTGATGAACGAGGCCCGTGGGCAGATCATGCTGGGCCTGCAGCACGACCCCACGAGCAGCTTCTCTTCACTTCACGACCACCCGCTGAGCCAGCACACCAACGCCGTCGAACGCATTCAGCGCGAGCTCGACACCCTCTGGGAGGCGTTCGCCGGGCGCAGCATGAGCGACGCCCAGCGCAACCTCACCACGCGCCTCGAGGCTGCGCTGAAGCGCCTCTTCGACGAGGGCATCGTCCCCGCCAACCGTCAGCTCAACGCCGGCGAGTACCTGTCGAGCAACCAGACCCTGCTGTTCAAGGTCAATCCGCTGCAAACCGAAGCCCAGGGTGCGGCCAACGAACTGCGCGAATACGTCCTCAACGATGCCCGCACGGCCTTTGCCGCAGCGCAGGCCAACTACCTCAGCGTGCGCAACCTGATGATCGGCATGCTGATCGGCTCGGTGGTCTTTGCCCTCGCCCTCGGCCTCTTCATCGCGCGCTCCATCACCCGCCCGCTGGCCGAGGCGGTGAAAGTCGCCAATGCCCTTGCCGAGGGCGACCTCAGCGCGGACATCGAGGCCACCAGCACCGACGAGACCGGCCAGTTGCTCAGCGCCATGCACAACATGGTGGAGAAGCTGTCGCAGATCATCGGCGAGGTACGCAGCGCCGCCGACAACCTCTCCTCGGCCTCCGAACAGGTCTCCGCCACCGCCCAGTCGCTCTCCCAGGGGGCCTCCGAACAGGCCGCCAGCGTGGAAGAGATCTCCTCCACGCTGGAGCAGACCACCGCCAGCGTGCACCAGAACACCGAGAACGCCCGCGTCACCGACGGCATCGCCGCCAAGGCCTCCACCGAGGCCGGCGACGGCGGCAAGGCGGTGAAGGACACCGTCGAGGCGATGAAGTCGATCGCCGAGAAGATCGGCATCATCGACGACATCGCCTACCAGACCAACCTGCTGGCGCTCAACGCCGCCATCGAGGCCGCCCGCGCCGGCGATCACGGCAAGGGCTTCGCGGTGGTCGCCGCCGAGGTGCGCAAGCTCGCCGAGCGCAGCCAGGTCGCCGCGCAGGAGATCGGTGAGCTGGCCGGTTCCAGCGTCAAGCTGGCCGAGAAGGCCGGCACCCTGCTCGACGAGATCGTGCCGTCGATCCGCAAGACCTCCGATCTGGTGCAGGAGATCGCCTCCGCCAGCCAGGAACAGGCCGGCGGCGTGACCCAGATCAACCAGGCCGTCGGCCAGCTGAGTCAGGCCACCCAGCAGAACGCTTCGGCCTCCGAGGAACTCGCTGCCACCGCCGAGGAGATGGGCTCGCAGGCCGAACAGCTGCAGGGCCTGATGCAGTTCTTCCGCATCGCCGAGGAGCACGGCGCGGGCGTTGCCAACCCCGCATCGCGCGCGCCGGCGCGCGCCAAACCATCGGCCCCGGCAGCCCCGCGCGGCAAGGCCGCTGCTCCGGCGCGCAATGGCGGCAAGCCCCTGCCCAAGGTCAGCGCAGCCTCCTTCGACGAACAGGATTTCGAGCGCTTCTGATCTGCGCCCGCCACAGGACTCCATGCCCTCAGCCGCCGCCGTACCGGCCAGCATCAGCGACCAGGACTTCGCCCGCTTCCAGTCCCTGCTTCACAAGCTGGCCGGCATCTATCTCGCGCCTTCCAAAAAGGTGCTGCTGGTCGGCCGTCTCAGCAAACGCCTGCGCGCCCTCGGCCTCGACAGCTTCGCCGACTACTACCGCCTGGTGGCCAGCGGCAACGATGCGCAGGAACTGCAGACCATGGTGGATCTGCTGACCACCAACGAGACCTATTTCTTCCGCGAACCCAAGCACTTCGACTTTCTCGCCGAGCACATCCTGCCGGCCTGCCGTGCTGCGGGCAGCGTGGAAGTGTGGAGTGCGGCCTGCTCCAGCGGCGAGGAGCCCTACACCCTGGCCATGGTGCTGGCCGAGAACCTCGGCAGCACGCCGTGGAAGATCACCGCCTCGGACATCTCCACGCAGGTGCTGGAACGCGCCCGCCGCGGCCACTACCCGCTGGAGCGCAGCCGCGGCATCCCCCAGGCCCTGCTGCGCAAGTACTGCCTGAAAGGCGTGCGCGAACAGGCGGGCACCTTCCTGATCAGCCGCGAACTGCGCAGCCGCATCAGCTTCATGCAGGTCAATCTGGTCGAGCCCCCGCCGGCGGTGGGGCCAATGGATGTCATCTTCCTGCGCAACGTGATGATCTATTTCGACCAGGACACCAAGCGCAAGGTCGTCGCCAACCTCCTCACCCGCCTCAAACCCGGCGGCTGGTTCATCGTCGGCCATTCGGAAACCCTCAACGGCATCGTCGACGCCGACGCCCTGAAGGCCGTGCGGCCGACCATCTACCGCAAGCTGTGAGCGCGGCATGGCGGTGAGCGAAGAGATCTATCTGGGCATCGGCGACCTGCACTTCTGCAAGGCGCCCGCACGCATCCGCACGGTACTGGGGTCCTGCGTGTCGATCACCCTCTGGCACCCCGCCCGTCATATCGGCGGCATGTGCCACTTCATGCTGCCGAACCGCATCCGCAGCCCGCAGACGCCGCTCGACGGCCGCTATGCCGACGAGGCGATGCAGCTCTTCGACCGCGAGATCAGCCGCCATCGCGCACGCGCGGCCGATTTCCAGGCCAAGGTGTTCGGCGGCGGCAACATGTTTCCCGGCCGTCAGAGCAGCCCGCCGGCCCTCGACGTCGGCCTGCGCAACATCACCGTCGCCCACCGCCTGCTCGCCGAGCGCGGCATCCCGGTGGTGGCCGAGCACCTCGGCGGCGACGGCCACCGCAAACTGATCTTCGACGTCGCCAGCGGCGAGGCCTGGCTGGCCTTCCAGGACCGTGGCGATGTCCCCGCAACAAGGAGCAAACCTTGCCCACCATCCGTGTAATGATCGTCGACGACTCCGCCGTGGTGCGCCAGGTCGTCAAGCAGGCCCTCAGCCAGGATCCCGGTATCGAAGTCATCGGCGCCGCCTCCGACCCCCTGTTCGCCCTCGATCACATGAAGCGCGCCTGGCCCGACGTCATCGTCCTCGACATCGAGATGCCGCGCATGGACGGACTCACCTTCCTGCGCAAGGTGATGGCCGAACGCCCCACGCCGGTGGTGATCTGCTCCTCGCTGGCGGAAAAAGGCTCCGAAGCCGCCCTCAACGCCCTCTCCGCCGGCGCCGTTGCGGTGATCACCAAGCCCACCATGGGGCTCAAGCAGTTCCTCGAGGACAGCTCCAACGACATCGTCCAGGCCGTCAAGGCCGCCGCGCGCGCCAATCTCCGCCGCCTCGCCGGCAGCACCGCGCCCGCCCCCGGACACCGCCCCAAGCTCACCGCCGATGCCGTCATCGCCGCCGCACCGGCCGCCGGGCTGGGCAGCGGAGCCGGCATGGTGCGCACCACCGAGCGCTTCGTCGCCATCGGCACCTCCACCGGCGGCACCCAGGCCCTCGAAGCCGTGCTCACCCGCCTGCCCGCGGTCTGCCCGCCCATCGTCATCGTCCAGCACATGCCCGAGCGTTTCACCGCAATGTTCGCCGAACGCCTCGACGGCCTGTGCAAGATCGAAGTCCGCGAAGCCCGCCACGGCGACCGCCTGATCCCCGGCCGCGCCCTCATCGCCCCCGGCGGCAAGCACATGATGGTCAACCGCAGCGGCGCGCAATACACCGTCGACGTCGTCGACGGTCCGCTGGTCAATCGTCACCGCCCCTCGGTGGATGTCCTCTTCCGCTCCTGCGCCAAGTTCGCCGGGCGCAACGCCACCGGCATCATCATGACCGGCATGGGCGACGACGGCGCGCGCGGCATGAAGGAAATGCACGACGCCGGCGCCCGCACCATTGCCGAGGACGAATCGACCTGCGTGGTTTTCGGCATGCCCAAGGAAGCCATCAAGCTCGGCGGCGTGGACACCGTGCTGCCCCTCGACCGCATCCCCGAAGCCATCCTCCAGTCGACGCGCTGAGCCGCCCCACGCAGGCCGCTCACAGCGCCGCGAACACCACGGACAGCCCGGCCCACAGGCCGAAGGCCAGTCCGCCTATCCATACCAGTGCCGTTCCGAGGGCCTTCAGCCAGGCGCGCATCTTCGCTCCGCTGCATGTGCGTTGGCGGATTGGACGCGTGAAGCGCGCAGGCGTTCCGGAAGATTGTTCCGCCGCGGGCAGCGCCGGACATGCCCACGACCGAGTGTTCAACGCATCTCGAACGCCTCCTGATGAAAGCGCACACGCCACTCACCGGCCAGTCCGCGGCGCAGTTGGTCGGCCAGCCCCTGCGGACCGCAGAACCACACTTCGGTGCGCAGACGAGTACCCCCCGGCGCGCCGTGCAACTGCGCGGCAGTGAGGTGATCGCCCCGCGCACCGTCATGAACATGCAGGCGTATCGACGGCACGCCCTCGCACAAGCCGCGCAAACGTTCGGCAAAAGGGTCCTTGGCGGCATCCCGCGTGCAGTAATGCAGGTCCGCCTCCGGCGCCCCCCGCGGATCACTCTGCAAGGCTGACAGCCAGGCAAGGAAAGGCGTCACGCCGATACCGCCCGCCACCCAGACCTGCCGTGCGCGGTGGTCGCGGCGGTCGAGCTCGAAGCGCCCGTAAGGCCCCTCAACGGTCACCGGCATGCCCGCCTGCAGGCGCTGCGGCAGGCTGCGGGTGTAATCGCCCAAGGCCTTGATCTCGAATCGCACAGTACGATCGCCGCTGTCTGCGCTGGCAATCGTGAAGGGGTGGGCGCCCTCGAAGCGTTCGAAGGTGACGAAAGCAAACTGCCCGGCGCGGTGGCCACGCCAGTCGCCCTCCAGGCGGCAGACCACGGAAGTCACGTCAGCGGCGGGGCGATTGACCGAGACGACCTGCCCGCGCGCCTGCCGACCGCGTCCGACGCGACCGCTCAACGAGCACAGCGCCGCTACCGAGCCTGCAGCGAGCAACCCCGCCATCAGCAAGCCCACGGGCTGCTGCCACCACTGCACAGGCGCGAGCACGGCGGCATGGAAGGCCAGCATCAGGTACAGCACCGGCATGGCGCGATGCAGATGACGCCAGAACTTGTAGGGGAAGCGCCTCAGCAGACTGAGCACGACCATCGCCAGCAGCAGGTAGATGGCAAACTCACCCAGTTCCTCCCCGGCATCGCGCAGGCCTTCGAACCACCCGGCGAAGCTCTCCTTGGCGGGACGTCCGCCACGCCCGAAAACCGACTTGATCAGCCCGTCGGACATCTCGACGAGCCAGTGCAGCAGGGCGAACACGCCCGCGAGGATGCCGGCCCACTTGTGCTGCCGGTAGATGCGATCCATGCCCCCGAGCGGGCGCTCCAGCCACACCGGGCGAGTCGCCAGTACCATCGCCAGCGACATCATGGCAATCGACAGCAAGCCGGAAAGGTAGAGACCCTGGGTACGCACCACCCAAGGCAGCGAACCGGCGCCCGCACCGGAGGTCGCAGCATCGACTCCCCATAGCGCGACTACGGAGGCCACGAAGGCCCACAGGATGACTGGCATGAACCCCTCCGCTCAATGAATGTGGATGATTGGCAGCGCCTCAGCGCCGCGGCATCGGCTGGGCGTCATCGCGGCTGCGCGCGTGCACCCTCGTTTCGCTCTCGATGACCCGACCGTCTACCGGGTCGAGCTTGAGCTCGACGCGCCGGCCCTGAGCATCGATGGCCTTGACCTCGACGTAGTCGCGTTTGCGCTCGAACTTGTTGATCGCGGTATAGCCATCGGCCTCCAGGCGCTGCACGATCTGCCCGGCGCTCAGCTCGCTGACGCGCTGGGCGCCGGCATCCTGAGCGAAAGCCGGCGGTACCAGCACGGCCGAACCGCCGAGCGCGGCGGCAAAGGCAAGAACGGCGGCAAAGGTAGTGAAACGGCGATTGATGGCCATGGTGCTTGCTCCTGTTTCAGGTTTATATGTGCGGCCCGCGCGGCGGACCGTGGATGCATGTTGCGCCGTGGTGGCTGAACGCACGCTGAAGGCGGTGTTCATCGTCCGTTCATCTCGGCGGCGCTCTCAGTCGTCGTCGAAATAACCGCGCTCGGCATCGCGATGGCAGGCCGCGCAATTGGCCTTCGAACCCACCTTGGGGTCGGCCCACTCGGCACGAGTGACCTCGCGATGCTCTCGTTCCCAGCGCGGCAGCGTGGTGATGCGCAGCGGTGTCTGAGCTTCGGTAACGCCGCGCAGCAGTCTGCTCGCGTAGCGCGCGCCCCCGGCATCGGCTGCGCGTTCGACGAGATAACGCTCGATATGGGCCACGGTCGGCGGCGACAGGCTGGCATCGTCGCCGAAGTGGTCCTCCAGATTCGCCATCATCGCCTGCCAGCTGCGCGCCGGCAGCATCGCCGGCGAGAAGGCCAGATGGCAGCCGCCGCACTCCTCGGCCACCACCGGGTCGTTCACCGGCGGGTAGAAGTGGTCGCCGCCGGCCCGTGCGCGATCGAGCACGAACAGGCTGGGCACCAGCAGTGCCAGCAGCGTTGTCACCAGCCGCACGGCTGTCCGTCTATCCATCCCGTTCATGATCTCTGGCCTCCTCGTTCAGCGGCTGCGCATGTAGCTCAACCAGTCGCCCTTCTCCTGCGCGCTGCATTCGCGCCCCAGCACTTCCTGGCAATTACGCTTGAACCACTTCTCGATCTTTTCCGGATCCGCATAGCGTCCCGGCGAAACGGACAAGGCCACCGGCTCGATGGACTTGCCGGTGCGCGTCTGCCCGGGCTGACGGGGATCGTCGCGATGACAGGCGGCGCAGGATGGCGTATCCGGCCGGCCGCCTGAGAAGCGACGGGTATGAAAATCCTCGCCGCGCGCCGCAACGAATCCTTCGAAACCGCTGCCGGCACTGCGTGCGGCGGTGGCGTAGCGCTCCAGCTGGGCGTCGATGGAGGCCGCGGGCACGCTCAGGGGCAAGGTCAGCGCCACCACCGCGGCGATGATCCGTAAGCGCTTTTTCATCATTGATCTCCTGTTGTATGGTTGAAACCTGCGGCTCAGTGTGCGCGGCGAATACTGAACACGCCCTGAAGGCAGCGTTAATCCCCGGTTCACCTCGGCTGCGCTAAAAAGGTACGGACACAGCCACCCTCCCGCCCCCGGCGCGCTGCCCCCTCCATGAAACCCATCTCCTCACTCCCCCCCTTGGTTCTCCTGCTCTGCGCACTGACCCTGCCGGCTGCGGCCGGCGGCAGCGACGACCACGAACGCGCCCGCCGCGCCCTGCAGGCCGGCGAGATACTGCCGCTCACCGAAGTGCTGGCGACGCTTGAGCACAGCCATCCCGGCCAGATCCTCGAAGTCGAACTGGAGAACGAGCGCGGCATCTGGATCTACGAGATCAAGCTGCTGCAGGAGGGAGGCCGGGTACACAAACTCGAAGTCGACGCGCGCAGCGGCGAGTTGCTGCGCAGCCGCAGCCGGCACAAGCGCGAGGAGGTACGCTGATGCGCCTCCTGCTGGTGGAAGACGACCCGCGCCTGGCCACCCAGGTGGACACCGCGCTGCGTGCCGCCGGCTATGCGGTCGACAATGCCGACAATGGCCGCGACGCCCTCCATCTGGGCACCCAGGAGGATTACGACGCTGTGGTCCTCGACCTCGGCCTGCCGCTGCTCGACGGACTGAGTGTGCTGCGCGGCTGGCGCAACGGCGGGCGCTCCATGCCGGTACTGATCCTCACTGCACGCGACGCCTGGCACGAAAAGGTAGACGGCATCGACGCCGGCGCCGACGACTACCTCACCAAACCCTTTCACATGGAGGAACTGCTTGCCCGCCTGCGCGCGCTGATCCGCCGTGCGGCGGGCCAGGCCAGCGCCGAGATCTCCTGCGGCGCCGTGGTACTGGATACCCGCCGTGGCCAGGTGACGGCGAACGGTCAGGCGATGCTCCTCACCAGCCACGAGTTCCGCCTGCTCGCCTACCTGATGCACCGCCGCGGACAGATCGTCTCGCGCACCGAGCTCGTTGAGCACCTCTACGCTCAGGACTTCGACCGCGATTCCAACACCATCGAAGTGTTCATCGCCCGCTTGCGCAAAAAGCTGCCAACCGGCTTCATCGAAACCGTTCGCGGCCTCGGCTACCGTCTGCAGTGCCCGCCATGAGCTCCAGCTGGCAGCGCTCGCTGCGCCTGCGCCTGCTCGCCGGCACCCTCGCCTGGATACTGGCCACGCTGGCTGTGGCCGGGTGGGGGCTGGCCGAACTCTTTCACCGCCACCTGGAGCGCCAGTTCCACGCCGAACTCAGCACCCACCTCGACCAGCTCACTGCGGCGCTGGTCACTGACGATGTCCCGCACCTGGCCGTAGCGCTCTCCGACCCGCGCTTCGCCCGCCCCTACAGTGGCCTCTACTGGCAAATCGACCGCCTGCCCGATGGTGCCTCCGCCGAGACCGGCAGCCTGCGCTCGCGCTCGCTGTGGGATACCACCCTGGCGGTGCCCGACGACGCCCCGCCCGACGGCGAGATCCACATTCACCGCATCGTTGGCCCCCAAGGACACCCCGCGCACGCCGTCGAGCGGGTCATTCGCCCCAGTGAAGCCCCTGCGGTGGCCTGGCGCCTGATCGTCTCCGCCGACAGCGCCCTGCTGCAAGCACCGCTGGCCGCCTTCAATGCTCCGCTGGGCGGTGCACTGCTCCTGCTCGGCAGCGGCCTCGTCGCGGCAGCCATCGTGCAGGTCCTGATCGGCCTGCGCCCGCTCGCCGCGTTGCGCCAGGCGCTGGCGCAGGTGCGCGAGGGTCGCAGCGCAGCCATCGCAGGGCGCTTTCCCGCAGAGCTCCAGCCGCTGGTGGACGAATTCAACGCTGCCCTCGCCGCCAATGCCGAGGTCGTCTCACGTGCCCGTACCCAGGCCGGTAACCTCGCCCACGCGGTCAAGACCCCGCTGGCCGTCCTCGCCAATGCCGCAGCAGATGAACACAACCCTTTCGGCGAACTGGTGCGCGAGCAGGTCGCCACCGCCCGCACGCAGGTCGACCACCACCTCGCCCGTGCACGCGCCGCCGCCGCCGTGCGCACCCGCGGGCTGCGCACCCCGCTGCGCCCCGCAGTCGACGGCCTGCTGCGGGTGATGGCGAAAGTGCATGGTGACCGCAGGCTCCACCTCGAACTCAAGGAATGCCCGGCAGACGCCGCCTTCCGCGGCGAAACGCAGGACCTCCAGGAGATGCTCGGCAATCTGCTCGACAACGCCTGCAAGTGGGCACACAGTCAGGTCTGCACGCGCATCACCACCGACGCCGGGCAACTCCACATTCTCATCGACGATGACGGCCCCGGCCTGCCCGAGGACATCCGCGAAGCCGTCTTCGCACGTGGCGTGCGGGCCGACGAGCGCGCCCCGGGCAGCGGCCTGGGGCTGTCCATCGTGCGCGACCTTGCCCAGCTCTACGGCGGTGACGTCGCACTGGAGCATTCACCGCAGGGAGGGCTGCGGGTGATATTGCGACTTCCCGCAGCCTGAAACGCGGCGCTCAGCCCTCCCCCCCCTTGACGGGGCGATACCCGGTTAAGCCCGCTTTAATCCCCGCCGCTTACCTTGGCGACACTTCGTTCCCCAAGGACCATCATGACGGGCGCCCTGCAACGCATCCACTCCCGCCCCCAGCACCAGCCGCTGGTACGCCACGCGGTGGCCGGCCATCCGCGCCGGGCTGCGGCGGAGGACTTCATCCGCGACGTCTTCCGGCGCCGCTACGAAGCAGAAGTGCCGGGCTTCGCACCCAACCTGATGCTGCTCGAACAGGCGCCGCGCATCGTCGCCGCGGCCGGCTGGCGCGGTGCGGAGTCGGAAGCGCTGATGCTGGAGCAGTACCTGGACGAGCCGATCGAGCACGCCATCTCCCGCCTCGCCGGCCAACCGGTGCCGCGCGGGCGCATCGTCGAGGTCGGCAACCTGGCCGCCGAACGCCCGGGCGGCAGCGTGGCGGTGATCCTGGCGCTGGCCGCCCACCTCGACCAGCTCGGCTTCGAATGGGTGGCCTTCACCGCCACCAGCGAGCTGATCGGCATCTTCCGCCGCCTGGACCTGCCGCCGCTGGCCCTGGCCCCGGCCGACCCGCAGCGCATGGGAGCACAGGCGCAGGCCTGGGGACGCTATTACGACACCCGCCCGGTGGTGGTAGCCGGGCGCCTGCGCCTCGCGCTGGAGAAGGGAGGTGCCCGTGGCTGAAGCCTTCTGGAGCGCGCTGCTCGCCCGCCGGCCGCAGCAGGACACCGTGCTCAGCGGTGCCACCGGCAGCTGGACCGCGGCCGCGATGCGCGACGAACTGCGCGCGCTGCAGGAACGCCTGGCGGACAGCCGGGTGGTGGCGGTGCTGGCCGACAACGGCCCGCCCTGGGTGCTGGCCGAGCTGGCCTGCCAGGACGCCGGCCGGGTGCATCTGCCGCTGCCGGCCTTCTTCACCGCGGCACAACTGCAGCACGCCCTGCACACCAGCGGCGCCGACACCGTGATCACCGACCAGCCCGAACGCATCGGCGCGCTCGACCTGGGCTTCTGCCTCACCGGGCAGTGGCAGGGGCTGCACTGGATGCGCCGGGTGGTGGCGCCCGTGGAGCTGCCCGCCGGCACCGCCAAGATTTCCTTCACCTCCGGCAGCACCGGGGCACCCAAGGGCGTGTGCCTGTCCGCCGCCGGCTTGCGCGACACCGCCGCAGCAGTGGTCGAGCGCCTGCACGAGCTGCCGCTGACGCGCCACCTCGCGGCGCTGCCGCTCGCCCTGCTGCTGGAGAACGTGGCCGGCATCCACGCACCGCTACTGCGCGGCATGCCCATCCACCTGCCGCCGCTGGCCAGCCTGGGCTGGCAGGGCGCCGCAGGCTTCGACCCGGCCGCGCTCGATCGCCAGGTGCGCGACAGCGCCGCCGCCAGCCTGATCCTGGTGCCCGAACTGCTCAAGGCGTGGACCGCCTGGCTGACCGCCACCGGACAGCGCGCCAGCCCGGCACTGCAGTTCGTCGCCGTGGGCGGCGCCCGCGTGGCCCCGGCACTGATCGAACACGCGCGCGCGCTCGGCATCCCCGCGTACCAGGGTTACGGGCTGACCGAAGCCGGCTCGGTGGTCTGCCTCAACCGCCCGGGAGACGACGGCGACGGCTGCGGCGCAGCGCTCGCCCATGCCGCGCTGCGCTGCGCAGACGGCGAAGTGCGGGTACGCACCCGCGCCTTCCTCGGCTACGCCGGCCAGACAGCGCCGGCGGACACGGAGTTCGCCACCGGCGACCTCGGCCACCTGGACGAGCGCGGCCATCTGCATCTGGACGGACGGCGCGGCAACCTGCTGGTGACCTCCTTCGGGCGCAACGTCTCGCCGGAGTGGATCGAATCGGCCCTGCTGGCCGACCCGCGGGTGATGCAGGCGGTGGTGAGCGGCGACGGCCGCCCCGCGCTGGCCGCGCTGCTGGTCCCCGCCCAGGGGGCGGACGCGGCCGCGCTGGGCGGACTCGTCGAGCGGGTCAACGCCGGCCTGCCGGACTACGCCCGCGTCGCCCACTGGGCCGCGGTCGCCCCCTTCACCGCCGCCAACGGCCTGGCCACCGGCAACGGCCGCCCGCTCCGTGCGCGCATCGCCGCCGCTCACGCCCACACCCTGGCCGCGCTGTACGGCGCGGCCGACGACGCTACGCCCTTCACCGACAAGGAAACCGAAATGTCCTTCTACGAGCAACTTCAGCACGCCACCGCCGCCGACCGCCAGCACCTGGTGGGCGCGCCCATCGTCGCCGACTGCCTGCAGGGCAAGGTCAGCCGCGCCGCCTACCTTGCCTTCCTCACCCAGGCCTACCACCACGTGCGCCACACCACGCCCCTGCTGATGGCCCTGGGCGGCCGCCTGCCGGAGCGCCTAGCGTGGATGCGCCCGGCGGTGGCCGAATACATCGCCGAGGAAATCGGTCACGAGGAGTGGATCCTCAACGACATCGCCGCCGCCGGCGGCGACGCCGACGCGGTGCGCGCCAGCCGCCCGGAGCTGCCGGCCGAACTGATGGTGGCCTACGCCTGGGACATCATCAACCGCGGCAACCCGGCCGCCTTCTTCGGCATGGTCTTCGTGCTCGAGGGCACCAGCGTGGCCCTGGCGCTCACCGCCGCCGACCGCATCCAGCAGGCCCTCGGCCTGCCCGACGCGGCCTTCAGCTACCTGCGCTCGCACGGCACGCTGGACCAGGAGCACACCCAGCACCTGGCCCGCCTGCTGGAACGCATGACGCCGCAGGACCAGGCCGAAGTGCTGCACGCCGCCAGGGTGTTCTTCAAGCTCTACGGCGACATCTTCCGCGCCCTGCCGGCCGCTGCGGCCGAGACCGAAGCCGAGGCCGTGCCATGCAACTGAAGGACGCCCGCATCGTACTCACCGGCGCCAGCGGCGGCCTGGGCGAGGCGCTCGCCCGCCAGCTGGCCGGCGCCGGCGCGGCCCTGCTGCTCACCGCGCGCGACGCCGCCCGTCTGGCCGCCATCCCCCTGCCCGGGGGCAGCGAGGTGCAGCGGCTGGCGGTGGACCTCACCCAGCCGGCGGGCGTCGCCGCGCTGGCCGGCGCGGCCCACGCCTTTCGCGCCAACGTGCTGATCAACAACGCCGGCATCGGCGGTTTCGGCCTGCTGGAAGCGCAGGACCGCGCCACCGTGGACGCCATCCTGGCCACCAACCTGGCCGCGCCGATGCACCTCACCCAGGCCTTGCTGCCACTGCTGCGCGAGCAGCCGGCCGCCGCCATCGTGAACATCGGCTCCTCCTTCGGCAGCATTCCGTTTGCCGGCTTCGCCGCCTATTCCGCCGCCAAGGCCGGACTGCGCGCCTTCTCCCAGGCCCTGCGCCGGGAACTGGCCGACGCCCCGGTACGCGTGCTGCACGTCGCCCCGCGCGCCATCGACACGCCGCTCAACCCGCCCGCGGTAGTGGCGCTCAACAGCGCGCTGGGCAGCGCCTGCGACAGCCCCGACACGGTTGCCGCGCAGATCGTCGCGATGCTGCAGCACGGCCCCGACGAGCGCCACATCGGCTTCCCGGAAGGCCTGTTCGCCTGGCTCAACGGCGCCGCCCCGCGGCTGCTCGACCGCGGCCTGGCCGGCAAGCTCGCCATCATCAAGCGCCACGCCTCCGCTCCCGCGGACGCGCGCTAAACGCCACCCCACACACCACGCACGAGGACACCTTCCATGTCACGCCCCAGCACCATCATCCGCAACCTGCTCGCGGCCTCCGCGCTGTGCTTCGGCCTGAGCGCCGCGGCACAGCCCGAAGCACCTGAAGAAGTGATTCGCCCCATCCAGCAGCGCTGGGCGGAAATCAAGTACAGGCAACCCGAGAAGCAGCAGGCCGAGCTCTACCATACCCTCGCCGAGCAGGCCCGCCAGCTCAGCGAGTCGCACCCCAACCTCGCCCCCGCGCTGATCTGGGAGGGCATCGTGGTCTCCAGCGAAGCCGGTGCCCGCGGCGGCCTGGGGGCGCTGTCGCTGGCCAAGCGCGCGCGCGACCTGCTGGAAGAGAGCCTGAAGCTCGACGAGGCCGCGCTCAACGGCTCGGCCTACACCAGCCTCGCCACCCTGTACGCCAAGGTGCCGCGCTGGCCGCTGAGCTTCGGCGACAAGGCGCGTGCGGAGGAGTTGTTCCGCAAGTCGCTCGCCCTCAACCCGGACGGGATTGACCCCAACTTCTTCTACGGCGAGTATCTGGTCGATGAAGGCCGCGTGGCCGAAGGGCGCGAACATCTGCGCAAGGCCCTGCAGGCGCCGCCGCGCCCCGGGCGCGAGCTCGCCGACCAGGGCCGCCGCGAGGAAGCCCGCGCCCTGCTCGCCCGTCTCGACAAGGAAGGACGCTGAATTGCGCATTCTGCTGGTGGAAGACGACCCCCTGCTCGGCGACGGCATCCGCGCCGGGTTGAGCCTGGCCGGCTACGCCGCGGACTGGGTGCGCAACGGCGAGCAGGCCCTCGCCGCGCTCGCCAGCCACCAGTACGACGCCTGCGTACTCGACCTCGGCCTGCCGGGCAAGGACGGCATCGCCGTGCTGCAGGAGATGCGCCGGCGCGGCGACCGCAGCCCGGTGCTGGTGCTGACCGCGCGCGACACCCAGGCCGACAAGATCGGCGGACTGGACGCCGGGGCGGACGACTACCTGACCAAGCCCTTCGACCTGGCCGAACTGCAGGCCCGCATCCGCGCCCTGCTGCGCCGTGCCGGCGGGCAGGCCCAGCCGGTGCTGAGCCATCGCGACGTCACCCTGGACCCGGCCAGCAAGCGGGTGACCTGCGCCGGCCAGGACGTGGCGCTGTCCGCCCGCGAGTTCGCCCTGCTGCAGGAGCTGATGCGCCATCCCCAGCACATCCGCAGCCGCAGCCAGCTGGAGGAAAGCCTCTACGCCTGGGGCGAGGAAGCCGGCAGCAACACCGTTGAGGTGTATGTCCACCATCTGCGCAAGAAGCTGGGCGCCGACTTCATCCGCACCGTGCGTGGCCTGGGCTACCAGCTGGGCGAGGGGCGATGAGAGGAGCCGCCACGATCGCCAAGACCGCCCCATCCCGCCTGCGCTCGCTGCGCTGGCGCCTGCTGGGCGCGGTGTGCGCCGCGGTGCTGCTTCTGTGGCTGCTCACCGGCTGGCTGAGCTATACCCAGGCGCAGCATGAGGCCGAGGAACTGATGGACGGCAACCTGGCACAGACCGGGCGTCTGCTGCTGGCCATCCTGCACGACAACGAAGACGACCTGCGCGAACTGGCCGGACGGCTCGCCACCGTGCGCGGCGCCGCGGACAACATCTACGAACCGCCGCTGGAGTTCCAGATCGGCCGCGGCGACGGCAGCATCCTGGCGCGCTCGGAAGCCGCGCCGAACCTGCCGGTGCTGGGCGTGGCCGGCTACAGCGACATCCTGCGCAAGGACGCCTCCTGGCGGGTGCTCAACGTGGCCTCGGGTGACGGCCGCTTCCGCGTGCAGGTGGCGCAGTCCATCGACCTGCGCGACCGCGCCGCCCTCGAGGTGGCCAGCCAGACGGTGCTGCCGCTGGCGGCGCTCTCGCCGGTGCTGATCCTGCTGATCTACCTGTCGGTGCTGCGCGCCCTGCGCCCGCTCGACCGCCTGGCCGGCGAGGTCGCCGCGCGCAGCCCGGACAACCTCGCCGCGCTGCCGGACCAGGACGTACCCACCGAAGCCTTGCCGCTGGTGGGCGCGATCAACCGCCTGTTCCAGCGTGTGACCCGCACGCTGGACAACGAACGCCGCTTCACCGCCGATGCCGCGCACGAGCTGCGCACGCCGCTCGCGGCACTCAAGGTGCACACCCAGGTTGCCCGCCTGTGCCGCGAAGACGCACAGCGCGACCACGCCCTGCAGCAGATCGAATGCGGCGTTGACCGCGCCACCCGGCTGGTGGAGCAACTGCTGCGCCTCGCCCGCCTGGACCCGCTCAGCGCGCTGCCCGCGCCGGGCGCGGTAGACCTGCATGCGCTGGTCGAGGGCGCCATCGATGCCGTGCGCCAGGCCAACCCCGGTGCCTCCCAGCACATCACCCACAGCCTGCCGGCCGACACCCCCGAAGTGGCTGGCGACGCCGATCTGCTGCAGATCGCCCTGCGCAACCTGCTCGACAACGCCCTGCGCTACACCCCGCCGCAAGCCGCAATAGAGGTGACACTTGAGGACGACGGCGACACCCTGCACCTGGCGGTACAAGACAACGGCCCCGGCGTTGCGGCGGAAACCCTGGCACGGTTGGGTGAGCGCTTCTTTCGCGGCGGCGACAGCAAGGTCGAAGGCAGCGGCCTGGGGCTGGCCATCGTGGCGCGCATCATGGCACTGCACGGCGGCCGGCTGACACTGACGAACCGCCCGCAAGCCGGCTTCCGTGCCGCCCTGTGCGGACTGCGTCGCGCCGCTGCGCGCTGAGCCCTTCAATCACCTCAGCACCGCGGTCGTTACCTGTCCCGGTCAGGTCGCTTGCGGCAGGTCGCGCAGCAGGCGGGCGGCGATGAGGCCGTTGATCAGGCCGAAGAACACTGCGGCGGCGGCAAATACCGGGGTGAGGTAGAACACCCCGTCGTGCGGCACCAGCCACAGGCGGGCGACCACCAGTTGTGCGCCGATGTGGGCGAAGGCGGCGAAGATGGACAGGCTCACCGGGCCGAACCAGCGCTTCGGCAGGTGCATCGCGAAGCCCAGGGTGAGCAGGCTGGCAACCGCGCCGGAGAGGCTGAGGAAGAAGCCCGGGGCGAGGAACTGGCCGAGCAGCAGGCTGCCGGCAAGCACGCGCAGCAGGCCCACCCATACCGCCTCGCGCCAGCCCCAGCGTGCCAGTACGATGAGGGTGACGATGTTGGCCAGCCCCGGCTTGACTCCGGGCAGGGGCAGCGGAATGGCCGCCTCGGCCACGGTGAGGACGATGGCCGCGGCCGCATGGCGGGCGATGCGGCGGTCCTCGACCGTGGGGGTGAGTTCAATAGTTGAGCGAGTCATACTGTCCGCCCCGCCCACTGAGGCTGAGACTGATCTGGTTGGGGGCGCAGATCGCCACCGAGCCGGCCTGGGTCAGCCAGCCCTGACGCACGCAATACTGCCGCGGGCCGGGATCGACGGCGACGCGGGCGCGCCCGGGTTCGATCTCGATCACCGAAATCCCCAGCGGCCCCGGCACCTCGACCTGGCGCGGCGCGTTGAGCGGGTACTCGCCGAAGAGCTCGCCACCGGCGCGGATCACTGCCTTCTCGGGCACCCCGCCACGCCACAGCATCATCGTGGCGAAAGCGCACAGCAGCACGCCGGCGAGCAGCACCAGATAGTCGCCGGGGCGCAGCAGGGGCAGCCATTCGGCCAGCCGCGGGAACTGCTTCACTGCGGCGTTAAGCCACCCGCGTCGCTGGCGCGACGCGCGGCGGTGCGGTGGCGCACGAGCACGCTGAGACGACCACGGAAATGGGCTGCCAGCCACTCGGCGAGATACACCGAGCGGTGCTTGCCGCCGGTGCAGCCGATGGCCACGGTAAGGTAGCTGCGGTTGTCGCGCACATAGGCGGGCAGCCAGGTGTCGATGAAGTTGCGGATATCCTCGGCCATGCGGCTGACTTCGGGCACCCCGGCAAGGAAGTCGATCACCGGCTGATCACGCCCGGTGAGCGGGCGCAGGCGCGGGTCGTAATGCGGGTTGGGCAGGCAGCGCACGTCGAAGACCAGGTCGGCATCGAGCGGGATGCCGTACTTGAAGCCGAAGGACTGGAACATCAGGGTAAGGCCCTGAGTGGCGCCGATGTCGGCGAAATCCTTTACCCAGGCGCGCAGGGTGTTGGCCTGCAGCTCGGAGGTGTCGACGCGGTGGCCGAGCTCGGCGATGTCGGCGAGCAGGTCGCGTTCGCGCTGGATGGCTTCTTCCAGCGACACCCCTTCCTCGGCCAGCGGATGGCGGCGACGGGTCTCGGAGAAGCGCGCGATCAGCGCATCGTCACGGGCTTCGAGAAAAATGAAACGCAGGTCGCGCACCATCCCGCGCAATGCCGCCACCTGCTCCGGCAAGGCCGCGATGCTGTCGCCGGAACGCACATCCACCGCCACCGCGACGCGCTTGTAGCCGGCCTCGCGCAGATGCGCGACGAGTTGCGGCAGCAAGGTCGCGGGCAGGTTGTCGACCACGTAGAAGCTGGCATCTTCCAGCACGTTGAGCGCAACGCTCTTGCCGGAACCGGAGAGGCCACTGATGAGGATGATCTGCATGGCGGAGCGGGTCGGAGAACTGAACGGCGGGTCGGCCGGCGGTTGCCGGATCAGGCGCTCACTATAGCGCAAGCGGCGGACGGGTGGCCGGCGCGGCCCGGCAAAGCTGCACCCCATGCAAGCGCCGGCGTGCTGTCCCGCCGCCTTTCAGAAGGGCAAGGCAACCGGCCGTTCGCCCTCTCAGGCGACCAGCAGTTGTTCGCCGTCACGCCGCGCCACGCCGGCACGGACGAGATCCTGCACCAGCCAGTCGGTCAGCGCCTCGGCACCCAGCCCGAGAAAGCGGGCGTTGGCCTCGCGGTAGAGTGGCACCTCGGCCAGATGGGTGGTGAGTTCTTCAATGCTTATCTCGCGCCGGTCGAGCAGGGTGAAGGTGATGCAGGCGCGGATGGCGTTGCGGGCGATGCGCGCGCCGTCTTCCTCGAAGGCGCGCAGGCGGCCGAAGGCGCGTTCGAGCGCATCGTCCACCTCGACGAAGGGCGCGCCATGACCGGGGATGACCACCTCCACCGGCAGTCGGGCGATGGCCTCCAGGGTGCGGCGCGCCTCGCCGACACCGTCGCCGGTGCCCAGCACGTCGGCGAACAGGATGCCGAAACCGTCGCGCCACAGCGCATCGCCGGAGATCAGGATGCGGCGTTCCGGGTTGTGGAACACCAGCGCGTCCATGTCGTGCCCGGGGGCGGCGTGCGCCTGCCAGACCAACCCGCCGGCAACGAAGCTCTCACCCGCGGCCAGGGCGTGATCGGCGCGGAAGGGGGCCCCCTGCTGCGCCGCCACGCTGAGCAGCAGCGCGTCCTCGTCCCAGTTCTGCACCGCCGCCAGCATGCCGGCCGGCACGGTGATCTCGCAGCCGAAGGCGGCCTGTACCGCGGCATTGCCGCCGATGTGGTCGGAGTGCGAATGGGTGTTGATCAGGCGCGCGAGCGGACGGCCGCCGAGCGCCTCATGCAGCAGCGCAACGGTCTGCGGCGCGTGGCTGAAGTAGCCGCTGTCGATCAGCGCGGCGCTGTCGCCGTCGTCGAAGAGGATGTTGTTGGCCGACAGCCAGCCGCGCTCGAAGACCTGCACGCTGTCCGGCAAGCAGGCAGCGGCGCTCAATCGCTGCCCTCCCCGAGCATGTCGGCGACGTTGGGCGGCAGCGGTGCATTCACCGCGGACTGCTGCGGCTGCGGAATCTCCGCCGCCGGCGGCTCGGCCACCGGCACGCCGTTGATCTCCTCCGCGGTGCGCCCGCAACCCAGACACACGCCGGAATCCCAGTCGATCATGCACACCCCCACGCACAGCGCATCGCCGCTCACTGCGCGCCCTCCCCGGCAGATGCGCGCGCCGCGCGGCGCTCGGCCACCGCGGCGAGGATGCGCAGCCGCTCGGCGTCGTCAGCGCGGCTCCAGCCGGTGATCTCGGGAATGGTGCGCAGACAGCCTTCGCACAGGTGGCGTTCGGCGTCCATGCGGCAGACGTTGATGCAGGGAGAAGGGATGCTCATGGTCGGGTCGGGGGTGCAGTCGTTGTTGTAATGGCTTGGTCCATGTGCGGCGTGTTCGGTTCGCCGTCAGGTATCCGGCAGTGCGGACACCAATCCAAGGTGTTCGACAAAGGGGTCGAAATCGCGGTCGCTGTAGAGCAGCGGCAGGCCGGACTCGATGCAGCGGGTGGCGATCAAGGTGTCTATCGTCTTGCGCACCGTAATCCCCCGCGCACACAGGGTGCGAAAGTTGCGGGCGGCCTGGATGGCGATCTGCTGGCCCGCCAGATCCACAACTTCCAGTGCGGTCATCAGCCTGCGGGCCTGGTCGAAGTCGCGCTCACTGGCAAAGCCCTGCAGCACTTCGGTGAGGATCAGGTCGCCCGTGGCAAGCAACTCGACCCCCAGCACCGCGTCCAGCCGTTCGGTCTGCGGCGTGACCGTGCCACGGAAGTAGTCGATCCAGACGCTGGAGTCGACCAGGATCATCGATCGGTTCTCATCGCGTCCAGGTCACCCTGCCAGTCGAGCTTGCCGCGATAGCGCCGGATCTCCTCCTGCTGACGCAGACGCAGCAGGGTACGCAAGCCCAGTTCCACCACCTCACGCTTGGTCTTGAGCCCGGTGGCGCGCAGGGTGCTCTGCATGAGTTCGTCGTCGATCAGGATGTTGGTGCGCACGATGTGTATCCTTTACTGAATTCATACACATTATAGACAACGCAAGTGCTCCTCGTGCCCGCTGTCGCACCCCGATCGACTTGGCCTACGCGCAGCTTTTCGCCCGCTTGGCCAGCACCGCGCGCGCCACACGCGAAGCCGGTTCGCGGCCGATCTCGGCGCTGATCCAGGCGGCCGTGTCGACCAGCGCGTCGAGGTCGATGCCGGTATCGATGCCCATGCCATGGAGCAGCCAGACCAGGTCCTCGGTGGCGACGTTGCCGGAGGCGCCGGCCGCGTAGGGGCAGCCGCCCAGGCCACCGACCGAGGCGTCGAACACCGCCACCCCCATCTCCAGCGAGGCACAGACGTTGGCCGCGGCCATGCCGTAGGTGTCGTGGTAGTGGCCGGCGAGGCGCTCGGCGGGCACGCGGCGCAGCACCGCGTCGAGCATGCGGCGGATCGAAACCGGGTTGCCGGTACCGATGGTATCGCCCAGGGAGATTTCATAACACCCCATGGCCAGCAGGGTTTCCGCGACTTCGGCGACCTTTTCCGGCGCCACCGCGCCTTCGTACGGGCAGCCGGCCACACAGGAGACATAGCCGCGCACCCGCACCCCGGCGGCCTGCGCGACCTCGGTGACCGGGCGGAAGCGCTCCAGCGACTCGGCGATCGAGCAGTTGATGTTCTTCTGGCTGAAGGATTCGCTGGCCGCGCCGAACACCGCCACCTCACGGGCGCCGGCCGCCAGTGCGGCCTCGAAGCCCTTGAGGTTGGGGGTGAGCACCGGGTAGTCGAGCCCGGCGGGCGCCGCGCCACCGAGCACGCGGGTAAGCACCTCGGTGTTGTCGCCCATCTGCGGCACCCACTTGGGCGAAACGAAGGAGGTGACCTCGATGGTGGACAAGCCCGCCGCGGCGAGACGGCGGATCAACTCGACCTTGATGTCGGCCGGCACCAGCTGCTTCTCGTTCTGCAGCCCGTCGCGCGGGCCGACTTCCACCAGGCGGACCTTTCTCGGGAGCGTCATTTCACATTCTCCAGCCATATTGTCTTTTGGCGACCCTTGAATCGCCCCTCTCCCGCTCGCGGGAGAGGGGCGGGGGTGAGGGGAACGGGCAGCACCGCTGCTCTTTCCTTCAGGCCGCAGTCGGTTCGAACTCGACCAGTTCGGCGCCGTCGCCCACCTGGTCGCCGACGCCGAAGCGGAAGGCCTTCACGGTGCCGGCGGCCGGCGCGGTGATGGTGTGCTCCATCTTCATCGCCTCCAGGATCAGCAGCGGCGCGCCCTTCTCCACCTTGGCGCCTTCGGCGGCGACCAGAGCGATGACCTTGCCCGGCATTGGCGCCACCAGCCCGCCTTCGGCGCCACCGCCCTCACCGGTGTGGTGCAGCGGGTCGATGGCGGCCAGCGGCCAGGCGCGGCCCTGGGCGAACACATGACGGCGGCCGGCGGCGGCGATCACCGTGGCGTCCAGGCGCTTGCCGTCCAGATCCACGCGCAGCAGGCCGCGCGGGTTGAGCTCGCCGCGCGCGGTAACACCGTGGCCGTTGAGGGTGAGGCGGTAGGCGTCCGGCAGGTAGGCCACGGTGACCGCGGCTTCCTGCTCCTGCCAGCGGAACAGCAGCACGCGCTGGGCGGTGGCGTTGAGGCGCCAGCCGTCGCGCGCATGCCAGGGCGAGGCCGGGTGGCTGTCACGCCGCGCGCGCTTTTCGGCACGCTCGGATTCACGCAGCAACTCGGCCAGCGCGGCGATGAAGAAGACTTCATCCGGCGCCGCGCTTTCCTGCGGGAAGAGGTAGTCCTTCTCGCGCTCGATCAGGCCGGTGTCGAGATCGGCGGTGGAAAAGGCCGGGCAGGCGGTCAGGCGCGAGAGGAATTCGATGTTGTTGGCCACGCCCACCACACGGTAGTCGGCCAGCGCCTGCAGCATGCGGGCCAGCGCGCGGTCGCGGTTCACGTCCCAGACGATCAGCTTGGCGATCATCGGGTCGTAGTGCGGGCTGATCTCGTCGCCTTCTTCCACGCCGGTATCGACCCGCACATGCAGGCTCTCGGCCGGCGGCGCCAGGTGCACCAGCCTGCCGGTGGAAGGCAGGAAGCCCTTGGCCGGGTCTTCCGCGTAGATGCGCGCTTCCAGCGCGTGGCCGCGGATCTGCAACTGTTCCTGGGCGAGCGGCAGCGCTTCTCCGGAAGCCACGCGCAACTGCCATTCGACCAGGTCGAGGCCAGTGATCATCTCGGTGACCGGGTGTTCGACCTGCAGGCGGGTGTTCATCTCCATGAAGTAGAAGGAGCCGTCCTGGTTGGCGATGAACTCCACCGTGCCGGCGCCGACGTAACCCACCGCCTTGGCCGCATCCACCGCGGCCTTGCCCATCGCCGCGCGGCGCTCGGCCGTCATGCCGGGCGCGGGCGCCTCTTCCAGCACCTTCTGGTGGCGGCGCTGCACCGAGCAGTCGCGCTCGAAGAGGTACACCACGTTGCCGTGGGTGTCGCCAAAGACCTGGATCTCGATGTGGCGCGGGCGGGTGATGTACTTCTCCACCAGCACATGGTCGTCGCCAAAGGACGAGGCCGCCTCGCGCTTGCAGGAGGCCAGCAGGTCGAGGAAGTCTTCGGTACGCTCCACCAGCCGCATGCCCTTGCCACCACCGCCGGCTGCGGCCTTGATCAGCACCGGGTAGCCGATGGCGTCGGCCTGCTGGTGCAGGTAAGCGGGTGCCTGGTCGTCGCCGTGGTAGCCCGGGGTGAGCGGCACGCCGGCCGCTTCCATCAGCTTCTTGGCCTCCGACTTGGAGCCCATGGCGCGGATCGCCGATACCGGCGGGCCGATGAAGACGATCCCGGCCTCGTCGCAGGCGTGGCAGAAATCCTCGTTCTCGGACAGGAAGCCGTAGCCCGGGTGGATGGCCTGCGCGCCGGTAGCCTTGGCCGCGGCAATGATGCGCTCGATCACCAGATAGCTCTCGCGCGCCGCCGCCGGGCCGATCAGCACCGCCTCGTCGGCCAGGCGCACATGGCGCGCATTGGCGTCGGCCTCGGAGTAAACAGCCACCGTCTTGATGCCCATGCGGCGGGCGGTCTTGATCACCCGGCAGGCGATTTCACCGCGGTTTGCGATCAGGATTTTTTCAAACATTGCTTGTCTCCCCCAACCTATGAATCAGGTCATGTCATTGCCGGCCGGCTGACGCCGCCGGGATCAATCTTCAATGCCCCACCACGTAGCCCGGATGGAGCGCAGCGCAATCCGGGACGCGGCCAGGCAGGCCCGCACGCGCCACACCCGGATTCCGGCCTGCGGCCTGCATCCAGGCTACCCATTCATCGCTGGCTGGCGCGGCCGGAAAATGCGTTTGATGAAGCGCCACAGCAGCACGATCAGCGCCCCCGCGAACAGCACGAACACCGCCAGCCCGAACACGAACCACAGCGGGTTGGTGACCAGCAGCCACAGCCCGCCGAGGAACAGCGCGTCCTCGCCGAGCGAGGTCAGCACGTTGCTCACCGGCTCCGGCGAGGTGTTGATCGCCGCGCGCGCGCCGGCCTTGGCGAAGTGCGTGCCGGCCGCCAGCGAACCGCCCAGCAGGGCAG
This sequence comes from Pseudothauera lacus, assembly GCF_003034845.1. GTDB lineage: Bacteria > Pseudomonadota > Gammaproteobacteria > Burkholderiales > Rhodocyclaceae > Pseudothauera > Pseudothauera lacus. The sequence goes on from NZ_PZKC01000012.1 coordinate 104,213, forward strand.
CGGCCACCTGCAGCGCGGCACCCTGGTCGCCCATCACCCCGGCCGCCAGCGCCGCGCCGGCGGGGATGCGGATGAAGGTGTGCAGCGCGTCCCACAGCGAATCCAGCCAGGGCAGCTTGTCGGCGAAGAACTCGGTGAACAGCAGCACGCCGGACAGGCCCAGTACCCAGGGGCTGGCCAGCACTTCCAGCCCGCCGGGCAGCTGCACCCCACCCCAGCGCCCCAGCGCACCGAGCACGAACACCAGCGCATACAGGCGCAGCCCGCTCGCCCAGCCCAGGCCGGCGGCCAGCACCGCCAGCGAGGCCACGTCCAGCGGCAGCCCGCTCCAGTCCAGCAGCGGGGTCAGCTCGCGCAGCGCGGAGGTCCATGCGGGATCGGCGTCCATGGCTCACAGTGAAGGGCAGTCAGGCCTGCGGCACCCAGGCCGCCGGGCGCTTGTCGAGGAAGGCGGTGAGGCCTTCTGCCGCTTCCGGGGTGGCGCGCAGTTGCGAGATGCGCCGCGCGGTGTCTTCCACCACCGCGTCGGACACCGGGCGGTTGCCCACCGCGCGGATCAGCGCCTTGGCCGCGGCCTGCGCCTTGGGGCCGCCCTGCAGCAGGGCGTCGACGATCTCGGCGACCTTGGCGTCCAGCTCTTCCGTGGCCACCGCCTCGTGCGCCAGGCCCAGTTCGGCGGCACGTGCGGCGGCAATGCGCTCCGCGGTCTGGAAGTAGCGGTAGGCCTGGCGCTCGCCGATGGCGCGGATCACGTAGGGGCTGATCGCCGAGGGGATGATGCCGAACTTGACCTCGGAGGTGGCGAACACCGCCTTTTCCCCCGCCACGCAGATGTCGCAGGCGCTCGCCAGCCCCATGCCGCCGCCCAGCGCGGCGCCATGCACCCGCGCGATGGTGGGCTTGTCCATCTCGGCCAGCGCGCGCAGCATGCCGGCCAGCTTCATCGCGTCGGCGAAATTCTCCGCCTCGCTGGCCTGGCCGGCGGCCTTCATCCAGTTCAGATCCGCACCGGCGGAAAAACTCTTGCCGCGCCCGCCCAGCACCACCACCCGCACCGCCTCGTCGGCATCGAGCTGGCGGCAGGCCGCAGTGAGGTCGGCGATCAGTTGCGCGTTGAAGGCGTTGTGCACCTCCGGGCGGTTCATCCACACCGTGGCCACGCCCTTGTGCAGTTCGATTTCCAGGGTTTCGTACATCGTGTCTGCGCTCCTCGTCGGGCTTACATGCGGAACACGCCGAACTTGGTCGGCTGGATCGGCGCATTCAGCGCGGCGGACAGGGACAGCCCCAGCACGCGGCGGGTCTGCGCCGGATCGACCACGCCGTCGTCCCACAGCCGGGCGGTGGCGTAGTAGGGATGGCCCTGCAGTTCATACTGCTCGCGGATCGGCGCCTTGAAGGCTTCTTCCTCTTCGGCGCTCCAGGCGCCGCCCTTGGCTTCGATGCCGTCGCGGCGCACGGTGGCGAGCACGCTGGCGGCCTGCTCGCCGCCCATCACGCTGATGCGGCTGTTGGGCCAGGTCCACAGGAAGCGGGGCGAGTAGGCGCGGCCGCACATGCCGTAGTTGCCGGCGCCGAAGCTGCCGCCGATCAGCGTGGTGATCTTGGGCACCTGCACGGTGGAGACGGCGGTCACCATCTTGGCGCCGTCCTTGGCGATGCCGCCGTTCTCGTACTTGCGCCCGACCATGAAGCCGGTGATGTTCTGCAGGAAGAGCAGCGGAATGCCGCGCTGGCCGCAAAGTTCGACGAAGTGCGCACCCTTCTGTGCGGATTCGCCGAACAGGATGCCGTTGTTGGCGACGATGCCCACCGGGTAGCCATGGAGCTGGGCGAAACCGCACACCAGGGTGGTGCCGTAGCGCGCCTTGAACTCGTCGAAGCGCGAGCCATCGACCACGCGGGCGATGATCTCGCGCACGTCGAAGGGTTTGCGGGTGTCGCTGGGGATGATGCCGTAGATCTCTTCCGGGTCGTAGATCGGCGCCTCGCCCTCGCCCAGCGCCAGGCCCTGCGGCTTGACGCGGTTGAGGTTGGCGACGATGCGGCGGGCGATCGACAGCGCGTGGTTGTCGTTCTCGGCCAGGTGGTCGGCCACGCCGGAAAGCCGCGTATGCACGTCGCCACCGCCCAGGTCTTCCGCGCTCACCACCTCGCCGGTGGCCGCCTTCACCAGCGGCGGGCCGCCGAGGAAGATGGTGCCCTGGTTCTTGACGATGACGGTTTCGTCCGACATCGCCGGCACGTAGGCGCCGCCCGCGGTGCACGAACCCATCACCACGGCGATCTGCGGGATGCCCTTGGCCGACATGTTGGCCTGGTTGAAGAAGATGCGGCCGAAGTGGTCGCGATCCGGGAAGACCTCATCCTGCTTGGGCAGGAAGGCGCCGCCGGAATCCACCAGATAGACGCAGGGCAGGTTGTTCTGCTCGGCGATCTCCTGCGCGCGCAAGTGCTTCTTGACCGTCATCGGGTAGTAGGTGCCGCCCTTCACGGTGGCGTCGTTGGCCACGATCATGCATTCGACGCCCTGCACCCGGCCGATGCCGGTGATCACCCCGGCCGAGGGCGCGTCGTTGTCGTACATGCCGAAGGCGGCCATCTGGCCGACCTCGAGGAAGCCGGTGCCGGGGTCGAGCAGGTGGCCGACGCGGTCGCGCGGCAGCAGCTTGCCGCGCGCGGTGTGCTTGGCGCGCGCCGCCTCGCCGCCGCCCAGGGCGACTTCGGCCGCCTTGCCGCGCAGGTCGTCGACCAGCCCGCGCATGGTCGCCGCATTGGCCTGAAACTCCGCGCTGCGCGGGTTGATGGCAGATTTGATCGTGCTCATGTCTCCTCGTCCTCTTGTCTTGTTTCCGCTGGCCTCCATTAGCAGGTTCCTTCCCCTCAAGGGGAAGGAACCTGCTAACTGGCCGCTGTATCCCATTCAGACGAAGCCTAGCCCCAAACACCACCCCGTGCCTGCCAACAAGGTTGCAATTCCTGCCACACAACAGCAGGATTCCACCCCATGAAGACCCACCTCCCCGCCCCTGCCGAGCTCACCCGCGGCCGCGCTGCCACTCCGGCCGCCTTCATCCGCGCAATCGTCCTCGGCTACCGCGAACGAGGGCTGGATCCGGCCAGCGCGCTGCGCCAGGCGCAGATCCCGGAAGCAGCACTGGCCGACCCCGCCGCGCGTGTGACCGCGGCGCAGATGGAAACCATCTCCGCGCTGGCCATGCAGGAACTGGACGACGAAGCGCTGGGCTGGTTCTCGCGCCGCCTGCCGTGGGGCAGCTACGGCATGCTGGCGCGCGCCTCGCTCACCGCGCCCACGCTGGAAGTGGCGCTGAAGCGCTGGTGCCGCCACCACCGCCTGCTCACCGACGACCTGGAGCTGGAATTCGCCCACACCCGCCACAGCGCCACCATCCGCATCACCGAGCGGCGGGACTTCGGCGCGATGCTCGAGTTCTGCCTGGTCTCCATGCTGCGCAACCTGCTCGGCTACGCCTGCTGGCTGATCGATTCGCGCATCGCGCTGCTGGAGACCACCCTGCCCTACCCCGCCCCGCCGCACGCCGACGCCTACCCCTACCTCTTCCCCGGCCCGCTGCGCTTCGACGCCGAGGCCGCCGGCTTCAGCTTCGATGCCCGTTACCTCGCCCTGCCGCTGCGCCGCGACGAAGACGCCCTGCGCGCCATGCTGCAGCGCGCGCTGCCGCTCACCGTGCACCAGTACCGCCGCGACCGCCTGCTGGTGCACAGCGTGAGCCAGATCCTCGCCACCTCGCCGGGCATCGCCCGCACTGCGGAAGACGTCGCCGCCCAGCTCAACATCTCGGTACGCACCCTGCACCGCCAGCTGAAGGAAGAAGGCGTGTCGCTGCAACGCCTGAAAGACGAGGCGCGCCGCGAGCGCGCCATCAAGCTGCTGCTGCAGACCCGCAAGCCGGTGAAGCAGGTCGCCGCGGCGGTGGGGTTCGACAACGAGAAGAGCTTTTCGCGGGCATTCCGGGAATGGACGGGGGTGGCGCCGGGGCGGTACAGGGCGGCGGCGGGGGCGCAGGATCCTGCCGAGGACGGAGCCGGCAGCAAACCGCCCGACCTTGGCCGGGTCCGGTCCTGAGCCAAAGGTCAGCGCGCGGCGCGGGACGCGATCGGTTCCCGACGTCCTTCAAGAAAGCAGGGCGAGGAGCGAAATCAACAGGATGCGTCGCACGGACGTCCGTGCCGCACTCAGAACCGGCCGGTTTCCAGCCAGCGCTCGATCTGCGGGATGCGGTCCACGCCCCAGAAGGGTTCGCCATCGACGATGACATAGGGCGAACCGAACACGCCCTTGTCGATGGCACGCGCGCATTCGTCCTTCAGGCGAGTGCGGATGGCTTCGCCGGCGAGTGCATCGACCAGCGCGGCGCGGTCGGCGCCGACTGCCGCGGCCACGTCCGCCACCACGGCTTCCTGCGAGATGTCGCGCCCCTGGGCGAAGTAGGCGCGATAGATGTCCAGCGCGAAGCGGCGGGCCATGGCTTCGTCCTGGTCGAGCAGCCAGTAGAAGGCGCGCGCCGCGACCTGGGTGCCGACCGGGAAAGGCTGCGGCAGGACCCAGGGCAGGCCGTAGAAGGCGGCGGTGCGTTCGAAGTCGCGGAATACGTAGGGCCCCTTGAGCGGGGCGTCGAGCATGAGCCTGGATCCGGTGTGCTTGTACACCGCGCCCAGCAGGAAGGGCCGCCAGCGCACGCTGCGCCCGTGGGCGGCGGCCAGCGCGTCGATCTTCTCGGCCATGAAGTAGCCGTAGGGGGAGGAGAAATCGAAGTAGAAATCAATCGGCTGGGTCATCGTGCTGTCTCCACCTGCGTGCGCAGGGCTGTGAATAAAGAAGGTTCCGCGGACACCCCCAGGCATGGAGAGGGAGGCAGGGAGGTCCTGGAGGCGTTGGGGTCCGCGGAACCGGTCAACTCATGGGGTCTCTGTCTCAGTCGGCGAGCGCGCGGCCGATGACCAGGCGCTGGATGTCTGAAGCGCCTTCGTAGATCTGGCACACCCGCACGTCGCGGTAGATGCGCTCGACCGGGAAGTCGCTCACATAGCCGTAGCCGCCGTGCACCTGGATGGCGTCCGAACATACGGATTCGGCCATCTCGGAGGCGAACAGCTTGGCCATCGAGGCCTCCTTGAGGCAGGGACGGCCGGCGTCCTTCAGGCTGGCGGCGTGCCACACCAGTTGGCGCGCGGCTTCCAGACGGGTGGCCATGTCGGCGAGGCGGAAGTTCACCGCCTGGTGCTCGAAGATCGGCTTGCCGAAGGCTTCGCGCTCCTGCGCGTACTTGACCGCCGCTTCCAGCGCGGCGCGCGCCATGCCCAGGCACTGCGCGGCGATGCCGATGCGGCCCGCTTCCAGATTGGAAAGGGCGATCTTGTAGCCCTGCCCCTCCTCACCGATCACCGCATCGGCCGGAATACGGCAGTCCTCGAAGAGGATCTGGGTGGTATCCGAAGCCTTCTGGCCCATCTTTTCTTCGATACGGCCAACCTGGTAGCCGGGTGCATTGGCCGGCACCAGAAAGCAGGTAATACCCTTCTTGCCCGCGGCCTTGTCGGTCACTGCGAAGACAATCGCCATGTCGGCGTGCTTGCCGGTGGTGATGAACTGCTTGACGCCGTTGAGCACCCACTCATTTCCTTCGCGCACGGCAGATGTGCGGATGGCCGAGGCGTCCGAGCCGACGTGCGGTTCGGTGAGGCAGAAGCAGCCGAGCTTCTCGCCACGCGCCAGCGGCTTCAACCAGGCTTCCTTCTGTGCGTCACTGCCGAAGCGGTTGAGGATGCCGCAGGGCAGGGAGTTCTGCACGCTGACGATGGTGGACGTGGCACCGTCGCCGGCGGCAATCTCTTCCAGCGCCAGCACCAGGCTCATGTAGTCCATGCCGGCGCCGCCCCATTCCTCCGGCACCACCATGCCCAGCGCGCCGAGTTCGGCCAGTTCCTGCAGGGCTTCGCGCGGGAAGGTGTGGTTGCGGTCCCAGTCGGCGGCGAAGGGGGCGAGGCGCTCCTGCGCAAAGGCGCGCAGCGAGTCGCGGATCATTTCCTGTTCTTGGGTGAGGATCATTGTGAGTCCTGGATTCGTGCGTTATCAGGTGACTGAACGGTTTGACCGGTGCCCCCTTCAAGGGGGAAGACAGGTGGGGGATGGACTCAAGCGAGCGCGACCAAACCCATCCCCACCCCGACCCGGGAGGGCTGGCTTTGCACAGCCAGCCCGTTCGGCCGGCGCGGAGCGATGCTCCGCGAAACCCCGCCCTCACCCCCTTGAAGGGGAGGGAGAAAGCCCGCTCCTACGCGAGTTCCACCGCCAGCGCGGTGGCTTCGCCGCCGCCGATGCACAGGCTGGCCACGCCGCGCTTCTTGCCGTACTGACGCAGCGCGCCGAGCAGCGAGACGACGATGCGTGCGCCGGAGGCGCCGATCGGGTGGCCCAGGGCGCAGGCGCCGCCGTGCACGTTGACCTTGTCGTGCGGCAGGTTCATTTCCTTCATGGCCGCCATGGTGACCACCGCGAAGGCTTCGTTGATCTCCCACAGGTCAACGTCGCCGACCTGCCAGCCGGCCTTGTCCAGCACCTTCTGCATGGCGCCGACCGGCGCGGTGGTGAACCACTTCGGCTCCTGCGCGTGGGTGGCGTGCGCCAGGATGGTGGCGAGCGGCTTGAGGCCGAGCTTGTCGGCGGTGGAACGGCGCATCAGCACCAGCGCCGCGGCGCCATCGGAGATCGAACTGGAGTTGGCGGCGGTGACCGTGCCGGTCTTGCTGAAGGCGGGCTTGAGGGTGGGGATCTTCTCCGGCTGGGCCTTGAGCGGCTGCTCGTCGTTCTCCACCACGACATCGCCCTTGCGCCCGGACACGGTGACCGGCGCCACTTCCCACTTGAACAGGCCGTCCTTGATGGCCTGCTGAGCGCGGGTGGTGGAGGCCATGGCGAACGCGTCCTGCGCTTCGCGGCTGAAGCTGTAATGGCCGGCGCATTCCTCGGCAAAGGTGCCCATCAGGCGGCCCTTGGTTTCTTCCGAGTAGCGGTCTTCCAGGCCGTCGAAGAACATGTGGTCCAGCACCTGGCCGTGGCCCAGGCGGTAGCCGCCGCGCGCCTTGGGCAGCAGGTAGGGGGCGTTGGACATGGATTCCATGCCGCCGGCCACCATCACCTCGTTGCTGCCGGCGAGCAGCAGGTCGTGGGCCAGCATGGTGGCCTTCATGCCCGAGCCGCACACCTTGTTGATGGTGGTGCAGCCAGCCGACAGCGGCAGCCCGGCGCCCAACGCGGCCTGGCGGGCCGGCGCCTGGCCGAGGCCGGCGGGCAGCACGCAGCCCATGATCACTTCCTGCGCCTGCTCGGCGTTCAGGCCGGCGCGCTCCAGCGCGGCGCGGATGGCCGCAGCGCCCAGTTGCGGGGCGGTGAGCGAGGCGAGCTCGCCCTGGAAGCCACCCATCGGGGTGCGGGCGGCGGAAACGATGACGATGGGGTCGGTCATGGGGTGCTCCTGATGAAGTCGGTTGAATCTTGCGGTAGGTAACGATGCCGATTAGCAGGTGCCTTCCCCTTCAAGGGGGTGAGGGCAGGGTTTCGCGGAGCATCGCTCCGCGCTGACCGAACGGGCTGGCTGTGCAAAGCCAACCCCTCGGACAGGATGGGGATGGGTCAAGCCGGAAGGCCGCAGCGTAAAACCCATCCCCACCCCGGCCCTCCCCTTGAAGGGGAGGGAGAAAACCCACGCCTCACATCGTCTCGGCAAACAGCTCGCGGCCGATCAGCATGCGGCGGATCTCGCTGGTGCCGGCGCCGATCTCGTACAGCTTGGCGTCGCGCCACAGGCGGCCGACCGGGTATTCATTGGTGTAGCCCACGCCGCCCAGGGCCTGGATGGCCTCGCCGGCCATCCAGGTGGCCTTTTCGGCGGAGTACAGGATGGCGCCGGCGGCGTCCTTGCGCAGGCTGCGCGAATGATCGAGGCGGTCGCAGGCCTGGCCCACCGCATACACGTAGGCGCGGGTGGCGCTCCAGGTGGAGTACATGTCGGCGATCTTGCCCTGCATGAGCTGGAACTCGCCGATCGGGGTGTCGAACTGCTTGCGTTCGTGCATGTAGGGCACCACCGCGTCCATGCACGCCGCCATGATGCCCAGCGGGCCGCCGGAGAGCACCGCGCGCTCGTAGTCGAGGCCGCTCATCAGCACCTTGACGCCGTTGCCGACACCGCCCAGCACGTTCTCTTCCGGCACCTCGACGTCGTCGAAGAACAGCGGGAAGGTGTTGGAGCCGCGCATGCCGAGCTTGTCGAGGTGGGTGCCGTGGCTGAAGCCCTTCATGCCCTTCTCGATGATGAAGGCGGTCATGCCCCTGGGGCCGGCGTTGATGTCGGTCTTGGCATAGACCACCAGGGTGTCGGCGTCGCCGCCGTTGGTGATCCACATCTTGGAACCGTTGAGCACGTAGCGGTCGCCCTTCTTGTCGGCGCGCAGCTTCATGCTGACCACGTCGGAACCGGCATTGGGTTCGCTCATCGCCAGCGCACCGACCTGCTCGCCGGAGATCAGCCCGGGCAGGTACTTGCGCTTCTGCGCCTCGCTGCCGTTGCGGCGGATCTGGTTCACGCACAGATTGGAGTGCGCGCCGTAGGACAGGCCCACCGAGGCCGAGGCGCGGGAGATTTCCTCCATGGCAATGATGTGGGCGAGATAGCCCATGGCGGTGCCGCCGTATTCTTCTTCCACGGTCATGCCATGTACGCCCAGGTCGCCGAGCTTCTTCCACAGGTCGGCGGGGAACTCGTTCACCCGATCGATTTCGGCCGCACGCGGGGCAATCTCCGCGGCGCAGAAATCGCGCAAGGTGTCACGCAGCATCTCGATGGTTTCACCGAGGTTGAAGTCCAGGCTGGGTACGTTCATGTTGTGGTCTCCTCCACGCTACTGATCTGTGCTTGTTGGCATTGCTTCAGGCCGGCCGTTCGGCCTTGCCCTGTAGAACCATGATGGTCTGCTGCATGGTGGCGCACAAGCTCCACTGCCCACCCTTCACCGCGAACACGTCGGCGCGGGTGACGATCAGCGTGCGCCCCGGGCGCACCACCTCGCCGCAGGCCACCAGACGCTCGCCCTCGGCCGGCGCGACCAGGTTGAGCTTGTACTCGACGGTGAGCACGCTGGCCTCGGCCGCCACCAGCGAGTTGGCGGCAAAGCCGCCGGCGTTGTCGGCGATCATGCCGACGATGCCGCCGTGGATGTAGCCGTGCTGCTGGGTGATGTCGTCGCGGTGCGGCAGTTCGATCTCGACGAAGCCGGGCTCCACCGCGATGATGCGCGCGCCGATCAGCTCCATCGCCGGCTGGCGTTCGAAGCTGGCGCGCACGCGCTCGGCGTAGGCGGGGTCCTTGGGCTGGAAGATCGGCGCTTCGCGTCGCATCCTGTCTCTCCTCCGGTGGGCGTCGTCGTTTCTTGTTATGGGGCTATTCTGTCGTTGTTATTACGTTAACGTCAACGTAAACTTGGGGACGCAAAAAACCTCATCCGGCGCTGCGCATGCGCTGGTCCAGTTCGGCGCGGGCCTGCTCGGCGCCAGCGGCGTTGTCGCCCAGCAGGGCCACGCACTGGCGTTCCAGCATGTCGATCTCGGCAAGCACGGCCTCGATGTCCTCGCGCTGCTGTTCCAGCGCGCCGCGGCGCTCGCTGAGCACGCGCTGGAAGCGCTGCAACTGCGGCACGGAGTTGCGCACGCCGTCGTACATGTCGATCAGTTCCTTGATCTCGGCGAGCGACAGGCCAAGGCGCTTGCCGCGCAGGGTGAGACGCAGGCGGGTACGATCGGCCTTGCCGTACACCCGGCTGCGGCCGCAGCGTGCCGGGGTGAGCAGGCCCTGGTCCTCGTAGAAGCGGATCGCCCGCGGGGTGACGTCGAACTCGCGGGCAAGTTCGGTGATGGTGAAGGTCTGTTCGCTGGCCATCGTCGCTGCCTGTAACTGCCCGGCCACCCGGACATTTTTTAAATTGTTGTTTTTTAAAAACAAATAAATTCTGCCGCGCAAAGTTAAGCAGATTTCCGCCCACAGGGCAATTGTGCGCCGCAGCCGACCCGCAGGAGAAAGCCGATGAACCACACCTCTTCCCCCCCCGCCGCCGCGCTCAGCTACCCCTGGCATGACAGCCCCGCCGTGGAAACGGTGCGCCCGGTCGCCCCCGGCATCGGCTGGGTGCGCATGCCGCTGCCCTTCGCCCTTGACCACATCAACCTCTGGCTGCTCGACGACGGTGAGGCGCTGTGCGTGGTCGATACCGGCTACGCGCGCGACGAGGTGCGCGCCCACTGGCAGGCCATCCTCGCCGCCGCCCCGCGCCCGCTGTCGCGCATCGTCGTCACCCACTGCCACCCCGACCACCTGGGCCTGGCCAGTTGGCTGGGCGCGCGCGACCGCGCTCCGGTGCTGATGACCCAGGGCGAATTCCTCGGTGCCCATGCCCTGTGGCACCAGTTGCCCGGCCACTGCGTGGCCGACATGCTCGCCCAGTTCCGCAGCCACGGCCTCGACGACGCCCGCCTGGAGGCGCTCGCCGCGCGCGGCAATGCCTACCGCCACGGCGTTGCGGAACTGCCGTCCACCTACCAGCGCCTGTTCGACGGCAACCGCCTGCGCATCGGCGCCCACGAGTGGGAGGTGATCGTCGGCTACGGCCACGCCCCCGAGCACGCCAGCCTGTACTGCGCGGCCCTCGGGGTACTCATTGCGGGCGACATGCTGCTACCGCGCATCTCCACCAATGTCAGCGTTTTTGCCGCCACGCCTGAGGATGACCCCCTCGGCTGGTTCCTCGCTTCGCTGCAACGCATCAGCAACTTGCCGGCCGATACGCTCGTGCTACCATCGCATGGCAGGCCCTTCAGGGGGATAGGCACGCGCGTCGCCGAACTCGTCGAACATCATCGCGCGCGCTGCGCCGAGCTGCTGGCCGCCTGCACGCACCCCTGCAGCGCAGGGGATCTGCTGGGCACCCTGTTCCCGCGGGAGCTGGACACCCATCAGGTCATGTTCGCCATGGGAGAGGCGATCGCACACCTGAACCACCTTGTGCACCAAGGCGTCCTGCGCCGGGTGGCGGGCAGCGATGGCGTGATTCGCTTTGAACGAAACGCTTGAACGAGGAGTAAAACAACAATGGCTGCACCCGATAAAGAGACTGCACATCCCGAGCTTCCCGATCCGAAGGAAGTCGCCAAGACCTACGCCGAGGTTGCCCAGCGCGCCTCCAAGCTGATCAGCGAGCACGTCCAGCGCCAGCTCAAGAAAGGCGTTGCCGCGCCGGCCGACGAGCTGGGCATCGCCCAGGCCTTCATGGACATGATGGCCAAGCTGCTCTCCAATCCGTACAAGCTCGCCCAGTCGCAGATGAACCTGGTATGGGACTACTTCTCCCTGTGGCAGCACTCCATGCTGCGCTTCATGGGCATGCAGGCGCCCCCGGTGGCCGCCCCCGAGAAGACCGACAAGCGCTTCAAGGACGAGGAGTGGGAACAGCACTTCATGTTCGACTTCATCAAGCAGTCCTACCTGATCGCCGCGCGCCACGTGCATGACACCGTGTGCTGCGTGGAAGGCCTGGACGAGCAGACCCAGAAGAAGGTCAACTTCTACACCCGCCAGTACATCGACGCGCTGAGCCCGTCGAACTTCGCCGTCACCAACCCGGAAGTGTTCCGCGAGACGGTGAAGAGCCATGGCCAGAACCTCATCAAGGGGCTCAACAACCTGCTCCGCGACGTCGAGGAAGGCGGCGGCAACCTGCGCGTGAAGATGACCGACACCAGCGCCTTCGAGCTGGGCAAGAACGTCGCCACCACGCCGGGCAAGGTGGTGCTGCAGACCGACATGATGCAGCTCATCCAGTACACCCCCAGCACCGACAAGGTGCTCAAGCGCCCGCTGCTGATCGTGCCGCCATGGATCAACAAGTTCTACATCCTCGACCTGCGCGAGAAGAACTCCTACATCAAGTGGTGCGTGGACCAGGGCCACACCGTGTTCGTCATCTCCTGGGTCAACCCCAACGAGAAGCAGGCCGAGAAGACCTTCGAGTCCTACGTCAAGGAAGGCATCATCGCCGCCCTCGACGCCATCGAGCAGCAGACCGGCGAGAAGGAAGTCAACGCCGCCGGCTACTGCCTGGGCGGCACCCTGCTGGCCACCACGCTGGCCTACCTGGCGGGCAAGAAGCAGAAGCGCATCGCCGCGGCGACCTTCTTCACCACCATGACCGACTTCGCCGAACCGGGTGAGCTGGGCGTGTTCATCGACGAACAGCAGGTCTCCAGCCTGGAAAAGAAGATGTTCGCGCGCGGCTACCTCGAAGGCTCGGAGATGGCCGGCACCTTCAACATGATGCGTGCCAACGACCTGATCTGGTCCTTCGTGGTGAACAACTACCTGATGGGCAAGGACCCCTTCCCCTTCGACCTGCTGTACTGGAACTCCGACTCCACCCGCATGCCGGCAAAGATGCACAGCTTCTACCTGCGCAGCATGTACATGGAGAACCGCCTCGTCGAACCGGGCGCCGTGGTCATCGACGGCGTGCCCATCGATCTGTCGAAGATCAAGGTGCCGTGCTACTTCATCTCCACCATCGAAGACCACATCGCACCGTGGAAGAGCACCTACATGGGCGCCTGCCGCTTCGGCGGCCCGGTGCGCTTCGTGCTGGGCGGCTCCGGCCACATCGCCGGCATCGTCAACCCGCCGGTGGCCAACAAGTACGGCTACTGGCTCAACCCGGCCGCCAAGCTGCCGGCCGGCGCCGACGACTGGTTCAAGGGTGCGCAGCAGCAGGCCGGTTCGTGGTGGACCGACTGGCAGGCCTGGGTCACCGCCCACGATCCCGAGCAGGTCGGCGCGCGCGACCCTGCCAAGGGCAAGCTGAAGGTACTCGAAGACGCCCCCGGCAGCTTCGTCAAGGTGCGCATCGACGCCAGCAAGGCTGCCTGAACCCAGGCCGCCGGACAGCACAAAGGGGGCCGCGGCCCCCTTTTTCAATCGGCGCTGGCGAAATCCGTTTCGCTGCTCACCTGTTCGGGATCGAAGCCCGGCGGCGGCATGCGCGGCTGCAGGTTGATGGCCTGGGCGATGAAGGCCGTATGCTGGGCCGGCGCCTCCGCGTGGAGGGCATTCTGATGAGCCACGAAGAGCAGCGCGACGATGAAGAACAGATGATTGGCGACTTGCGCCAGTTCGCCCGGAGGCGCTGCCTTGCGGAGGATCTCGTTCATGGGCCGGCCCGCACTTGAAATGAGGAAAATGTACATCAATAGCCATTCGGACGCTCCCAGCACAGCATTGGTTCCAGCTTGCCCGCGCGCAGCCGCTGCCAGCCCGCGCCCGCAGCCGCTTCATCAACAGGCTTCCGAGCCAAACCTTCGCCCATGTCCGAGCTGATCGTCCTCGACACCAACACCGTGATGGCCCTGTGGCTGTTCGAAGACCCGCGTCTGGTCCCGCTGCGCACCGCCATCGAGACTGGCGCGGTGCACCTGGCCTGCCGCGCGGACGCCATCGAGGAGTTGCGGCGGGTGCTCGCCTACCGCCAGTTCGGTGTCGCCGCTGAACGCCAGCGCGCCCTCCTCGACGCCTATCTGGCGCGCGTGCGCATGGCCCCGGAGCCGGCGCCGGAGGCGCCCGCGCTGCCACAGTGCCGCGACCCCGACGATCAGAAATTCCTCGAAATCGCCCGCGACGCGGCCGCCGCAGCCCTCCTCACCCGTGACAAGCAGCTCCTGCGCCTCGCCCGCCATCGCCTGCTGCGCCCGCTCTACCGCATCTGCACGCCCGACGGCTTCACGCCGTAATGCCGCGCGCCTCCAGGCGCTCGCGCAGCCACGCCAGCTGACGCTGCTGGCGTCGCAGCGCCCCCCATTCGGCGAGCGCGCGCAACAGCATCAGCGCATAGCCGCTGGCGACGAAGATCAGCGTCGCCGGAATGCCATCTCCGCCAGCGCCGACGAGCAGCGCCGCCAGCATGGTGATCGGCGTCGCGGCGAACCACAGCAGCAGCATCAGGAACCACAGCACCACCTCGACGATGGGCTGGAAGCGCAGCGGCGCATCGCCGCATTCTGCGGCGTGCAGCTCGCGGCGCAGGGCGAACAGCCCGGCGACCAGCTGCCCCAGCACGCCGAGCACCATCACCCCCAGCATGTCCGGGCGCGCGGCCATCCCGGCGAAGACACCGACGCCATCGCTGCGCGCCAGTTCGTCAAGCACCGCCCAGCTCAGCCACAGCGCAAACCACAGTCCGCAGAGCAACTGCAGCAGGGGCGGCATGCGCCCGCCCTGATGCTGCAGGCAGCTGTCCTGCCCGCGCTGCATGGCATCGAGTGCCGGCCACAGCCAGGCTTCGCGCCCGGCCAGCACCTCGCCCTCGGCCACCAGTCCGGGGGCGAGCGCCAGCCGCAGGGCGTCGAAAAGCAGGCCCAGCCACAGCGCGCAGATGAGGAACAGCGCCATCGACGCCGGCGGCCAGCCGAGCACGAACAGGCCGGCGAGCGAGAGCACGGCGACCAGCCCATGCTCGACCGCCGCAGCCTGCGCGGCATGCGCCCACTGCCGCCCGTGGCGGCGCAGCAATGCCGGCGCCTCAAGCTCCACGCGACGCAGCAGGGCGGCATCGACGGCCACGCGCTGCGGCGCCTGGCGCCGGCTCACCGCGGCACCTCCCGCGCCCCCAGCGTGCGCCGCAGCGCGGCCAGGTAGCGCAGGCCGGCCGGCGCCCGGCTGCCGTACCAGGAGCACATCTCACCATCGATGAGCGCCGCCGGGCGGCCGCTCAGCGCGGCCACCTCGTCCACATGGCGGGCGCCGAAACGGAACGGCTCGGTGGACAGGAACACCCGTGCCGCGCCGGCCAGCGCAGCGCTCCCCCATTCCACTTCCGGATAGCGCGCCGCCCCCTGCGCCGGCAGGGTCTGCCAGCCAACGGCGGCGAGCGCGGCAGAGATGTAGGTGTCGCGCCCCACCGTCATCCACGGCTGGCGCCAGATCAGGTACAGCACCTCCTCCGCAGGCAGCTCCGCACGCACCGCGGCAGCCTCGTCGAGCGCCCCCTGCAGCGCCGCGCACAGCCGCGCCGCTGCGCCCTCGCAGGCGAACACGGCGCCGCAGAGGCGGTAGAGGGCAAAGTTGTCCTCCGGCACGCAGGGGTGGGTGACGATGACATTGGGCACGAAGGCCGCCGCGGCTTCCACGGTCTCACGGCGGTTCTCGTCCACATTGACCACCAGGTGGGTGGGCGCCAGCGCACGCAGGGCATCCAGCCTGACGTCCTTGGTGCCGCCAACCTTGGCGATGCGGCGCACGGTGGCGCGCGGATGGATGCAGAAGCCGGTACGCCCGACGAGCTGCCCGGCGAGCCCGAGATCGCACAGCAGCTCGGTCAGCGACGGCACCAGCGAGACGATGCGCACCTCACCGCGGGCGGGGCTGTGCAGGGTTCCGGCGGCATCGACAAGGATGTTTGCAGGGTCCATGAGGGCGGGGCGGACGGGGCATGATCGACAACGGCGATTGTAGGCCGGCGGCAGGGCCCGCGGCGATCACCCCGGCGCATCGCCCTCCGCGTCCGCACTGCGGTACAGCCCGCGGTCACGCAGCATCGCCTTGAAGGCCTTCATCACCGGGCGGGAGAGCGCGCTTTCGGCCAGCACCCTGCGCTCATACACCGCCTCGCGCAGCACCTCGTCGGCGGCCACGCGCGCGGCGGCGATGAGCCGGTGCACCCCGGCATCGAAGAGCGTCGGCACCTCGCCGCGCGCACGGATGCCATCGAGGGCATCGTAAAGGGCGGCAATCGCCTGCTTCTCCGCCTCGCCCATCCTGCATTTGCCGTCGATGATCTTCAGCATCACCGTGGTACAGCAATCGATCTCGCTGGCGCTGAGCGGGTGTGCGGCCAGCCAGACGCTCAACCGCAGCGCGCTCACCCGCCCGCCGCCGCGGCCACCAGCGCCTCATGGCCGCCATCGACACTGAACACGCGGGTATGGCGAAAATCCGCGAAGGTGGCGGCATAGGTCTGGCTGGCGTTGCCGTGATAGCAGTAGATGATGACCGGATCGTCCTTCGGCAGACGCCCCAGCCATACCGGCAGACGATCCTCGGCGAGGTGGATGGCACCGTCCACGTGCGCGCTGCGATAACTCTGCAGGTCGCGCACGTCGAACAGCCGCGCAGTGGGCTCTCTGCACAGCAGCTGCAGGGCCTCGGTGGCGCTGATGCGCCGGAAGGAGGAAGACGTCGACATGGTGGACCTCCTGGAGTGGAAACGCCCGCTTGCTATGCACGGATGATGCCAGCCCCGCCCGACACGCGGGCATGCCCCTTGCGTGTCATCCGCGGGCGCTGGCGCGCCAGCGCCCGCCCCCGTCGCTGCGCCCGGAAAGGGCGCGCCTTCGCCCCACAGAGCGGCCGCCACCGCCGCAAACCAGGAAGAGGCTCAATGTCGGATAGCCCACAATCGCCGCTGCTGGACTACCACCAACGCACCAAGCACCGCTTCGAGGCCTATGCCGAAGGCCCCGGCCAGCTCGACTGGGATGCGCAGCCGGCCCCCTTCCGCCATTACCTGGGGGCCCCGCGCACCATCCTGCCGCTCTCCGCGGCCGCCTTCGAGCGCCCCTTCGGCGAACTCGACCGCCCACCCGCGCGCAGCGCGACGCTCGACCTCGACGGCATCGGCGCGCTCTTCGAGCTGAGCCTGGCCATCTCCGCCTGGAAAAGCTGGGGCCCCAACCGCTGGGCACTGCGCTGCAACCCATCATCGGGCAACCTGCATCCAGTGGAGGCCTACCTGCTGTGCAGCGGGGTGAACGGGCTCGCCGACGGGGTCCACCATTACGACCCCCTCGACCACGCCCTCGAAGGCCGCGCCCTCCTCGCCACGGCGCCGCCCGCCACCCCCTGGCTGGCCATCGGCCTGAGCACGGTGATGTGGCGCGAAGCGTGGAAGTATGGCGAACGCGCCTTCCGCTACTGCCAGCTCGACGTCGGCCACGCCCTCGCCGCGGTGGCCTACGCTGCCCGGCTGCTGGGCTGGCAGACACGCCCGCTGGCGCTGCCCGCCGACACCCTGGGGAGGGTGCTGGGCTGCACGCGCACGGACGACTTTGCGCCCGCGCGCCACGCCTGCACCGAGGCCGAGGAGGCCGAAGCGCTGCTCTTCCTGCACGCCCCCAGCGGCGCCGCCACAGCACCCGCGCTGGCGCAGTGGCTGGCAACGGCACAATGGCACGGCAGCCCCAGTGCCATCGACCCGGCCCCGGGCTACCGCTGGCCTATCGTCGGCACCGCCGCCGGTGCCAGCCGCTGTCGCGGCGCCACCCTGGCGACACCCCCACAGTGGCCGCCACTGCCCCCGGTACGGCCCGCACCCGCCGCCGGTGCCGTGCAGGTGATCCGCCAGCGCCGCAGTGCCCAACGCTTCGACCCCGCGCGGAGCCTGCCGCGGGAAGCCTTCTACCGCCTCCTCGACGCCACCCTGCCGCGCTCCTGCGCGCCCTTCGACGCCCAGGCCAGCGCGCCGGCCATCGCCCTGCTGCTCTTCGTGCTGCGTGTCGAGGGCCTGCCCAGCGGGCTCTACCTGCTGCCGCGCGGCACCACCGCGGCCAGCCTGATCGGCGCCACGCGCTTTCCAGCCCGCCGTCCGCTTGCCGCGGACAGCGGCTGCCCGCCCCATCTCGCCCTCGAAGTGCTCGCAGAGCTGCCCCTGCAGGCCGTGCAACGCCTTGCGCGCTCGCTCTCCTGCCATCAGGACATTGCCGCCACCTCGGCCTTCAGCCTCGGCATGCTGGCCGATCTGGGCGGCGTCGACAGCGACGGCCATCTCTACCGCGAACGCCTGCGCGAAGCGGGCCTGATCGGCCACACGCTGTATCTCGAAGCCGAAGCCGCCGGCATGCGCGGCACCGGCATCGGCTGCTTCTTCGACGACCCCGTGCATGACAGCTTCGGCATCGACGACCCGCACTGGCAGAGCGTCTATCACTTCACCGTCGGCGCCGCCCTCGACGATGCCCGCATCACCACCGCCCCCGCCTACCCCCAACGACAACGAGAACTGCCATGACTCCGCAACTAGCCAGCTGGCTGACCGGGCACGGTTTCGCCGCCACCGCCCTCTCCGCCCTTGATCGCGATGGCCGCTTCAGCGCCCTGATGCGTGCCGCCAAGGAAGGCCGCGCCGACATCGTGCGCGCCCTGCTCGACGCCGGCGCCGACATCGCCACCATCAACGCCGACGGCTGCAACGCCCTCTGGCTGGCCTGCTATGGCGGCAATCATGAAGTCATCGAGATCCTCCTCGACGCCGGCATCGACATCGACCTGCAGAACGGCAATGGTGCGACCTGCCTGATGTACGTGGCCTCCAACAGCAAAGCCGAGCTCGTCGACCTGCTGCTGCGCCGCGGAGCCAACCCGACACTGAGGAACCACGACGACTTCAGCGCCCTCGACCTCGCCGCCTCACGCGAGTGTCTGCGGCGGCTGCGGCACAGCGCCTGAGGCGCAGCGCACGCAGCGCCAGCCGTAACGGCGGCGGTGTGGGGAGTGTTCAACCTAGAAACCTCAGTTGGACGTGTTCGAGTGTGCGTCTGGCGAGCCGTCTGGCAAGGCGCGACGACGCGGCATGGTCTTCCACGGCCGGATTTGCACATCCGACCGGCTCCGGCGGCGCGGCGCAT
>NZ_PZKC01000013.1 GCF_003034845.1 Pseudothauera lacus
AACCGCAAAACCGCTGAAAGTACCGCCCTTCGCCGCTCCGAGCCCGTTTCCGGACTTGCCGGAAAACACCGCTCGGCGCTGAAGAGGGGCGAATTATAGACACTCGATCAGGGGTGTCAACAGGGAACGCGAAGAACTTTATCCGCCACCTTCGCGACAGGCGCGCGCGGGATCGACGATAATCCTTCCGTCATCCATCACGAACTGCCGCACCATGAACGATCAACGCGACCTTGCCGCCCTGCTGCGCTCCCGCACGCCGATCATCGTCATTGAAACCATGGAAGAGCTGCGTGCGTTGCGTCTCCTGGAGCAGCTCGGCAACAGTCTGGACATTCCCCTCTACCGCTGGTCCGCGGCAAGCGGACTGGTGCATGCGAACTTCCGCTACGGTCCGCGCGACAGCGGCCGCCAGGAAGGGCGTGGCTTCGGCATTGTCGGCGACTATCCGCGCAACCAGGGCAGCGCCGGCAGCGAGCGGCGGGAGCATGCGGTGGAGGACACCCGCAAGCTCGGCCAGGCCCTCGACTTCATCGACAAGCGCGGACAGAAGGGCATCTACGTGCTGCTCGACATCCATCCCTATATGGAGGATCCGGTGGTGCTGCGCCTGCTGCGCGAGATCGCCCTCGACCATGCCATCGACGGGCGGACCCTGGTACTGATCAGCGCCCGCCTCGAACTGCCCACCAAGCTCGCCCGCCACGCCGCCAGCGTGCGCCTGTCCTTGCCCGACGAAGCGCGCATCCGTGCGCTGATGGAAGAGGAGTTCGCCCTCTATGCGCGCCAGGGCAAACCGGCACGCCGCGATGGCGCCGTCGAGGACGCCATGGTGCGTTACGTCAGCGGCCTGTGCGAGGAGGACGTGCGTCATCTGCTGCGCCAGTCCATCCACGACGACGGCGCCCTCACCCGGGAGGACCTGGCGCGCGCCGCACGTTACAAGGAGACCGCCCTGCCCGGCCTGAGCCTGGAAAGCGTGGTCGACACCCCCGACGCCATCGGCGGCCTGCTGCGCCTGCGGCGCTGGCTGGCGCAGCGCCGGCCGATCTTTCTCGGCGAGGTCGAGCGCCCGGGTCTGCCGCCCCCCCGCGGGGTGCTGATCATGGGTGTACAGGGCACCGGCAAGAGCCTCACCGCCAAGGCTACCGCTGCTTCATGGGGGCTGCCGTTGCTGCGTCTGGACATCGGCGCGCTGTACGACAAGTTCCAGGGCGAGACCGAGCGCAAGTTGCGCGAAGCGCTGCAGGGCGCGGAGAACATGCAGCCGCTGGTGCTGTGGATCGACGAGATCGAGAAGGCCGTAGCCACCGACGACAACGACGGCGGGGTGTCGCGGCGTGTGCTCGGCACCCTGCTGACCTGGCTGGCGGAGCGCCGTGCGCGCATCTTCATCGTCGCCACGGCCAACGACGTGCAGGCGCTGCCGCCGGAACTGGTGCGCAAGGGGCGCTTCGACGAGCTGTTCTTTGTCGATCTGCCCGATGCGCCGGCGCGTGACACCATCTTCCGCATCCACCTCGGCCGCCATCGCCTCAACCCGGCGAACTACGCCCTTGCCGAACTGGTTGCCGCCAGCGCGGGCTTCTCCGGTGCCGAGATCGAGCAGGCCGTGGTGGCGGCGCTTTACGAAGCGCTGCCGGACGGGCGCGAGCCTGACAGCGCGACGCTGCTCGCCGAGATCAGGCGCACGCGTCCCCTGTCGGTGGTGATGGAGGAGAAAATCGCCGCCCTGCGCGCCTGGGCCGCCGAGCGCTGTGTGATGGCCGACTGAGGGCGCGATCGCGGCTCGCCCTCAGTAGCCCCCGGGGGCGCCGCCGGCGTAGTTCTCGAAGCGCGTGCTTTCGCCGATGAAGGTCATCCGCACCGTGCCGGTCGGGCCGTTACGGTGCTTGCCGATGATCAGTTCCGCGGTGCCCTTGTCGGGCGAATCGGGGTTATAGACCTCGTCGCGGTAGATGAACATGATGATGTCGGCGTCCTGTTCGATGGCGCCCGATTCACGCAGGTCGGACATCACCGGGCGCTTGTTGGGGCGCTGCTCGAGACTGCGGTTGAGCTGCGACAGGGCGATGATCGGCACGTGCAGCTCCTTGGCGAGCGACTTCACCGAGCGCGAGATCTCCGACAGTTCGGCGGCACGGTTGTCACCGTCGCGCGTGCTGCTCATCAGCTGCAGGTAGTCGATGACGATCAGGCCGAGCTTGCCGCACTGGCGCGCCAGGCGGCGGCAGCGCGCGCGCAGGTCGATGGGATTCAGGCCTGGCGTCTCGTCGATGTAGATCGGCGCCTCGTAGAGCTTGCCCATCGCCGCGGTGAGGCGCTGCCAATCCTCATCGCCGAGGCGCCCCGAGCGGATCTTGCTCTGGTCGATGCGGCCGATCGAGGAGATGAAACGGGTGGCCAGCTGGGTGCCGGGCATTTCCATCGAGAAGATTGCCACCGGCAGACGGCACTCGACGGCGATATGCTCGGCAACGTTGAGCGCAAAGGTAGTCTTGCCCATTGCCGGACGGCCGGCAACGACGATCATGTCGGAGGGCTGCAACCCGGAGGTCATGCCGTCGAGGTCCACCAGGCCGGTCGGCACGCCGGTGACGTCGCTGGGGTTGTCGCGGTCGTACAGTTCCTGGACGCGGTCGACCACCTGCTTGAGGATGGGCTGGATGGAGACGAAGCCGCTGCTGTGGCGCGCGCCGGCCTCGGCAATCTCGAACACCTTGGCCTCGGCCTCGTCGAGCAGGATCTTGGCATCCTTGCCGGAGGGCGCGAGCGCGCTGGCGGCAATATCGTCGCCGACGGCGACCAGCTTGCGCAGGATGCTGCGCTCGCGGACGATCTCCGCGTAGCGGCGGATGTTCGCCGCCGACGGTGTGTTGTTGGCGATCTCCGCCAGGTAGGCCAGGCCACCGGCCTGCTCCGCCTCGCCGCTCTTTTCCAGCGACTCGAACACCGTCACCACGTCGGCAGGCTTGCCGAGGTCGATGAGGCGGGCGATGTGGCGGTAGATGCGCCGGTGGTCGTCGCGGTAGAAGTCGACCTCGCCGACCAGGTCGGCAATACGTTCCCAGGCCGCGTTGTCGAGCAGGATGCCGCCGATCAGCGACTGTTCGGCCTCCAGCGAATGGGGCGGCAGCTTGAGGGCGCTCATCTGCGGATCGGCGCCGCCATCTGGGAATCTGCTGCGTGCGGAAGTGGCCATGGGGGGTGTGCTGAAACTGCGACGAAGGTGGGATTCTACCCGTGCGGAGCGACGCGCGCTGCGCCCCAAAGACAAGGGGCTGCCGAAGCAGCCCCCTGGGACAGACGAAGCAGGCTTGCGCTTACTGCTGGTCGCCGAGCACCGAGACGGTGATGGTAGCCAGCACGTCGGCGTGCAGGGACACTTCGAGCTGCACGTCGCCGACCTGCTTGAGGGCGCCGTCGGGCATGCGGATGGCGGAGCGGTCGATGTCGTAACCGAGGGCCACCAGGCCTTCGGCGACGTCGGCGTTGTTCACCGAGCCGAACAGGCGGCCGTCCATGCCGGCCTTGCGGGTCACCTGGACGGTGACGCCTTCGAGCTTGCCGGCCAGTTCCTGGGCGGCAGCCAGCTTCTCGGCCTGTGCGCGCTCCAGCTCGGCGCGACGGGCTTCGAACTCGGCCATGTTGGAGGCGGTGGCACGCTTGGCCTTGCCTTGCGGGATCAGGTAGTTGCGGGCGTAACCGTCCTTGACCTTGACCACGTCACCGAGGCCACCGAGGTTCACGACCTTTTCGAGAAGAATGATCTGCATGTTTCCGTTCTCCTCTTACTGGTGCAGGTCGGTGTACGGCAGCAGGGCCAGGAAGCGCGCGCGCTTGACGGCCACGGAGAGCTGACGCTGATAGCCGGCCTTGGTGCCGGTGATGCGCGCCGGCATGATCTTGGCGTTCTCGGTGATGAAGTCCTTGAGGATGTCCACATCCTTGTAGTCGACTTCTTCGATCTTCTCCGCGGTGAAGCGGCAGAACTTGCGACGCTTGAACAGACCGCGACCGCGGTCGTCCTTCTTCTTGAACTTGGATTTGGGCTTGAAAGCCATTTTCAGTTTCCTTCCAGAAATTCGATCTTGTTCAGGTGCAGCACCGGCGCCCTGCTGCGCAGACTCTTCGCTGCGAGAAAGCCGCTGGCCCGCAATTTCACGCCTGGAGCCGCCACCGCCAGCACATTGGCCAGCTCGCCGACTGCCACCGCCTGCAACTCCACCGCAACCTCACGCTTCACGGCAGCTTCGATCTGTTGCGACTGGTGCGCCAGCAGGCAATTCACCACTGGCACCCCGGCGGGGGTTCGACGCAGCGGCTGAAGTTCGGCCAGCACGACGTCGATGCGGACTTGGTTGAGCTCCGGCTCAGACACCTCAGGCAGATTCGGTTTCGCTCGCCGGTGCTTCCTCGCCGGCAGCGGCGGGAGCGGTCAGCGAACGCGACTTCTCTTCCTTCATCATCGGCGACGGGGTGGTGACGGCCTTCTTCATCTTGACGACGAGGTGGCGCAGCACGGCATCGTTGAACTTGAAGGCGTGCTCCAGCTCAGCCAGGGCTTCGCCGTCGCATTCGATGTTCATGAGCACGTAGTGGGCCTTGTGCACCTTCTGGATCGGGTAGGCCATCTGGCGGCGGCCCCAGTCTTCCAGGCGGTGGATCTGGCCTTCGCGGGCGGTGACGATCGCCTTGTAGCGGTCGATCATCGCCGGCACCTGCTCGGACTGGTCCGGGTGGACGATGAAAACAACTTCGTAGTGTCGCATGTAGACTCCTTGCGGTTGATTGCAGCCCCCCGGCATGCGATGACCGGTGGGGCAAGGGAAAGCCGGGCAGCGTAGCAGAAACAGGCACGCCCATCAATGGTTTTGTCAAGCCCTGCGGCAGGGTCAGCGCGGGCGCGCATCCCAGATCTTCTGCAGGCGCTTCACCGATACCGGCATCGGTGTCTTCAGCTCCTGGGCGAAGAGGCCGACGCGCAACTCTTCGAGCAACCAGCGGAATTCCTCGAGCTGCGGGTCGTCCACCCCGGCGCGGCGCTTGGCAGTGCACTCGCGCTCCCACTGCTGGGCGAGTGCGCGCCACTCGGCGAGAAGTTGCGCGTCACGCGCGGGGTTGTTGCGCAGCTTGTCGAGACGGCTCGCCGCCCCTTTCAGATAGCGGGGAAACTGTGCCAGGCGCTCCCATGGATAGGCGAGCAGGAAATCCTTCGGCATCAGGGCGCCGACCTGGACCTGGATGTCGGCCACCGCCTCCGGGAAGGTCTTCAGCCCTGCAAGGCGCTTCTGCAGCGCGCCGTGCTCGGCCACCAGCTGGCCGGCCAGACGCATGAACTCCTGCGCCACCAGGGCGATGCGCGGCTTGGCTTCGGCGCAGCGACGCGCAAAGGCTTCGGCGTCCACCGGCAGCGGCTCAAGCAGGCAGCAGCGGCGCAGCGTGGCGGCGACCAGGCGGGCCTTGAGCTCGGTCTCCGAACCGAAGCTCATCATCTGCAGCGCCAGCTCGCGGATGCCCGGCAGCTTCTCGATGGCGCGCACCTGGTCCTTCAGGTTGAGGGCGAAGAGGCGCGCCAGCCCGGCGCGGTGGACGCGTGCGGCCTCTTCCGGGGTGTCGTAGGGACGCAGCGAGACGCTCTCGCCGTCGTCGTGCAGGGCGGGGAAGCCGATCACCTCACGCCCCGCCACACGCACTTCGAGCAGTTCCGGCAGCGCCCCGAAGGTCCATGCGGTGAAGCCGCTCAGCCCGCCTTCGGCATCCGCAGGTGCAGTGACCGCGGGCGGCGCGACCTTCTTCGCCCCCGCTGCGACCGGCACCTCGGTGGCTGGCGCAGCCACACCCTCGATGCGCGCGGCGCGGAACTGGCTGGCGACCTGCTCGCGGAACTTGGCCCGCAGTTCCGCGAGGTTGCGCGACTGGCCGAGCACCCGGCCGTGCTCGTCGACCAGGCGGAAGTTCATGAAGCAGTGCGGCTTGAGGTTCTCGGCGCGGAAGCTCTCGGCCGGCAGCTTGAGCGACACGCGTTCCTCGACGAAGCGCTGCAGGGCGCGCAGCAGCGGCTCGTCGACGTCCAGCTCGCCGGCCTCGAACCGCGCCATGAAGGCCGCTGCGCTGTCGGCGATCGGCTGCAGGCGGTGGCGGTGCTTCTGCGGCACGGTGCGCAGCAGCGCGGCGACCTTCTCTTCCAGCAGGCCGGGCACCAGCCATTCACAGCGCGCCGCGGGAATCTGGTTGAGCATGGCGAGCGGCACGGTCAGCGTGACGCCGTCGTCGGCCTCGCCTGGCGCGTGCAGGTAGGCCAGCCGGAGCGTCTGGCCGAGCACCTCGAAGTGGGCCGGGAAGCGCTCGGTGGTGATGCCCTCGGCCTCGTGGCGCATCAGCTGCTCGCGCGACAGATGCAGGATCTTCGGCTCCGCCTTCTCGGCCTGCTTGCGCCAGCGCTCGAAGCTGGCCAGGTCGACCAGCTCGGGCGGCAGCTTGGCGTCGTAGAAGGCGTGGATCAGTTCCTCGTCCACCAGTACGTCGGGGCGGCGACTCTTGTGTTCCAGACGCTCGATCTCGGCGACCAGCTTGAGGTTGTGGCGCAGGAAGGGCATGGCGCGCGCCGCCCCCTCGGCAATTTCGCCCTGCACCAGGCCTTCGCGGATGAACAGTTCGCGGCACAGCGCCGGGTCGGTGTCGCGGTAGGACACCCCGCGCCGCGCATAGAGCACCAGGCCATGCACCGTGCCTCGCTCCCAGGCGCGCACCGCGCCGCTGCTCTTCGACCAGTGCGGCTCGAAGACGTGGCGGCGCAGCAGATGGGCGCCGACCTCCTCCACCCATTCCGGCTCGATGCGCGCCAGGCAGCGGCCAAACAGGCGCGTGGTATCGACCAGCTCGGCCGCCATGATCCACTTGCCCGCCTTCTTCGCCAGCGCCGAACCCGGGTGCGGCCAGAAGCGGATGCCGCGCGCGCCCAGGTAGCTGCCGGCCTGCGGCCCGGAGGCGTCTTCGGCGCGACAGCCGATGTGACCGAGCAGGCCGGCGAGCAGCGCCTTGTGCAGGGGTTCGTAGGCGATCGGGCGCGGTTCGGCGCCGGCCTCGCCCGCTGCGGCCTTGGCGCCGCGCGACGGCGGTACGGCCTCGGCGGCGGTCTCCGGATGCCAGCCGTGCTCGGCGCACAGGGCATGGAGCTGGGTGTGCACATCGCGCCATTCGCGCATGCGCAACCAGGACAGGTAGTGCTTCTTGCACCAGGCCTTCTGCTTGCTGCTGCTCTCGTGGCGCAGCACCTCGCTCCAGGCGCGCCACAGATGGATGTACCAGAGGAATTCGGAGCGCTGGTCCTGCTCGCCGCCGCGAAAGCGCGCATGCGCCTGATCGGCCGCGCCGGGACTGTCCTGCGGGCGTTCGCGCGGGTCCTGCACCGACAACGCGGCGGCCACCACCAGCATTTCGGCCAGGCAGCCGCGCTCGCGCGCGGCGAGGATCATGCGTCCGACCTTGGGGTCGAGCGGCAGCTTGGCCAGTTCGCGCCCCACCGCGGTGAGCTCGCGCGCGTCGTCGTCGCTGACCGCGCCCAGTTCGGTGAGCAACTGGTAGCCGTCGCCGATCATGCGCGGCGAGGGCGGATCGATGAAGGGGAAATCCTCCACCGCGCCGAGCTTCAAGGCCTTCATGCGCAGGATCACGCCGGCCAGCGAGGAGCGCAGGATCTCCGGGTCGGTGTGTGGTGGGCGGCGCTCGAAATCTTCCTCGTCATAGAGGCGGAAGCAGATGCCGTCCATCACCCGGCCGCAGCGTCCGGCGCGCTGGCGCGCGGCGGACTGGGCGACCTTCTCGATCTGCAGCTGCTCGACCTTGTTGCGGTAGCTGTAGCGCTTGACCCGCGCCAGGCCGGTATCGACCACGTAGCGGATGCCGGGCACGGTGAGCGAGGTTTCCGCCACGTTGGTGGCCAGCACCACGCGCCGCCCCTTGGAGCCGGCGAACACCCGCGCCTGCTCCTGCGCCGACTGGCGGGCGAACAGCGGCAGGATCTCGGTGCCGGCGGCGTGATGCGCATGGCGCAGGGCTTCGGCGGCCTCGCGGATCTCGCGCTCGCCGGGCAGGAAGACCAGCACGTCGCCGGGGCCGCTCAGCTGCGCCTCGTCCACCGCGTCGACCAGGGCTTCGTAGAGGTCGCGCTTCTTCGCGTCGCGTCGCGCGGGGGAGTTGGTATTGGCGTTGGCGCTGTCGCCGTCGTCCTCGGCGACCGGGCGGTAGCGCATCTCGATCGGGTAGAGGCGGCCGGAAACCTCGATCACCGGCGCCGGCTGACCGGCGGCATCGGCGAAGTGGCGGGCGAAGCGCTCGGCATCCAGCGTGGCCGAGGTGACGATCACCTTCAGGTCCGGGCGGCGCGGCAGCAGGGTGCGCAGGTAGCCAAGCAGGAAGTCGATGTTGAGGCTGCGCTCGTGGGCCTCGTCGATGATCAGCGTGTCGTAGGCCGACAGCCAGGGATCGCCCTGGGTTTCCGCGAGCAGGATGCCGTCGGTCATCAGCTTGATGCTCGACGCCGGGCTGAGGCGGTCGGTGAAGCGGATCTTGTAGCCCACCGCCTGGCCGAGCTCGCTCTTCAGCTCCTGGGCGATGCGTGCCGCGGTGCTGCGCGCGGCGATGCGGCGCGGCTGGGTGTGGCCGATCAGGCCGTGCACGCCACGCCCCAGCGCCAGGCAGATCTTGGGCAGCTGGGTGGTCTTGCCGGAGCCGGTCTCGCCGCACACGATGATCACCTGGTGCGCGGCGATCGCCGCGGCGATTTCCTCGCGGCGCTGGTTGACCGGCAGATCGGCGGGGAAGTCGGGCACCGGCAGGGCGGCGCGGCGCGCAGCCACCGCGGCGCGCGAGCGTTCCAGCAGCGCCTCCAGGTCGGCCTGCAGCTTCGCCCGCTTGTCGCCGGTGGCACGGTGCAACGCACGCGCCAGGCCGATCAGGCGGCCGCGGTCGGCGGCCAGGCAGTCATCGGTGTTCAACGCGGCGCGCGGCGCGGCCTGCGGGGACGAGGAAGAGGTCATCGATACGGCGGAACGCGATGCGGATCAGCTGCGCAAGGCATTGAACAAGGTATAGCCGGCCCAGGTCATCAGCAGCGCACCGGCCACATGGGCGAGCAGGTGGCCGGCGAACCAGCCCCACTCACCACGCTGGACGAGGTGAAAGGCCTCGGCGGAGAAGGTCGAAAAGGTGGTCAGCCCGCCCAGCACGCCGGTGGTCATCAAGAGCTTCAGTGCCGGACTCATTGCCGGCCAGGCCTGGATCACCGCCAGCACCACGCCCATCAGGAAACCGCCCAACAGGTTGGCCACCAGCGTGCCGAGAGGCAGCAGCGGGAACAGACCATTGAGCAGCAGGCCCAGCCCCCAGCGCAGCCAGGCGCCGCAGGCTGCGCCGATGCCCACCGCGGCAAAGGCGGCAAAACCCAGATGGGCACTCATGCCGCACTCGCGGGCGCCGCAGCGGCGGCAAGCGCCGCCTCCGCGGCCGGCCCGTCGACATGCACACCTTCGGGCAGGTGCAGGGTGCGGGTCGGGAAGGCAATCTCGGCGCCATGTGCGGCAACGATGTCGGCAATCTTCAACATCACGTCCTGCTTGATCTCGTGGAACAGCACCCAGGCGGTGGTCTTGGTGAAGGTGTACACCATGATGTCGAGCGAGGACGCGCCGAACTTGTTCAAGTTCACAATCATGGTCTGGCTCTGGTCGATATCGGGGTGCTCACGCAGCATGGCCTTGATGCCGGCGGCGATAGCCTCCACCCGATCCAGATCGTCATAGCGCACGCCCACGGTCTCGAAGATGCGCCGGTTGGTCATGCGCGAGGGGTTCTCCACGGTGATCTGGGTAAACACCGCGTTGGGCACGTAGAGCGGGCGCTTGTCGAAGGTACGGATACGAGTGAGACGCCAGCCGATCTCCTCCACCGTACCCTCGATCTCCTTGTCCGGCGAGCGCACCCAGTCGCCCACCGCGAAGGGACGATCCAGATACACCATCAGCCCGCCAAAGAAGTTGGCCAGCAGGTCCTTGGCCGCGAAACCCACCGCGATGCCGCCGATGCCTCCGAAGGCGAGCACGCCGGAAATCGAAAAACCCAGACTCTGCAAGCCGACCAGGGTGGCGGTGATCAGCACCGACACGCGCAACAGCTTGCCGATGGCGTCCACCGTGGTGCGGTCCACCGGTTCGCCACGCGCCACGCGCTGCTGCACGATGCTGTCCTGCACGTTACGGATGAACTGGATGAGGAACCAGGTGATGCAGGCGATCACCCCGACCGTGCGCGCCGGACCAACCGCCTCGAAGATCGCCGCATCGGTCTCGGTGTGCACGATCTGCGCGGCAAAGGCAATGCCTATGATCCACGCCAGCACGGTGAGCGGCTTGCGCGCCGCCGACACCAGGGCGTTGTCCCACGGCGTGGCGGTATGCAGGGTGCGCTCTTCCAGTTTCGCCAGCGCGCGGCGCAGGAAGAAATTGGCCACCACCACCGCCAGCACCACCAGGAAGATCTGCGTGATCAGCATCAGGGTGGCATCGCCCCCGGTGATCTCGGCGATGAACTTGTCTACCGTGCTTTCGTCCATGTGTCTGCGAACCGTCAAACGTGCGGCAAAGTGCGCATTCTACCGGACCCCCTCCGGAACCGCCGTCGCGATGGTGTAGCATGGCCCACCGCCTATCCGGCACGGACGCCTTCCGGACCCAGGACGCATGGCCCTGACCTTCTTCTCCCTCGGACTGATCGTCTTTCTCGCCTACCTGTTCCGGGCGCTGTTCGATCGCACGCGCATACCCGACGTGCTGCTGCTGATGCTGCTCGGCATCCTCATCGGCCCGGTGCTGGGTTGGGCGGAGGGCGACGACTTCGGCAAGGCCGGGCCGGTGCTGGCCACCCTGGCGCTGATCGTGATCCTGCTGGAGAGCGGCACCTCGCTGCACCTGACCACGCTACGGCGCTCGCTGTCCAGCACGCTGGGGCTCACCCTGGCATCCTTCTTCGGCACCATGGCGGTGGTCGCCGCCATCGGCCACCTGCTCTTCGGCCTGCCGCTGCTGCTCGCGCTGGTGCTGGGCGGCACGCTGGGCGGCACCTCGTCCGCGGTGGTGATCCCCATGGTGCAGGGCCTGCGCATGAGTGAGCGCAGTTCCACCGTGCTGGTAATGGAGTCCGCGCTCACCGACGTGCTGTGCATCGTCGCGGTATATGCGCTGCTCGACGCCAAGCGCTACGGCGAGCTGGCGCTCGGGCCGATGAGCTTCGGCATCGCCCAGTCGCTGGGGCTGGCGGTGCTCGCCGGGCTGGCCGGCGGGGTGTGCTGGCTGCTCATCCTGCGCGCCGTGCGGCGCATCCCCGCGAGCCTGTTCGCCTCCATCGCCTTTGCGATGATCCTCTACGGCGCCGCCGAACACCTGCAGATCTCCGGTGCCATCACCGTGCTGGCCTTCGGCATCACCCTCACCAACCGCTCGCGCCTCGGCCTGGCGCGGCTGGGCAAGCTGCCGGCGCTGTCCGGCGCCGATCTGGGTTACTTCCGCGAATGGGTGTTCCTGCTCAAGGTGTTCTTCTTCATCTATCTCGGCCTGGCGCTGGAGTTTACCGACTGGCGCCTGTTTGCCATCGCCGGCGCGCTGGTGCTGGGCATCTACCTGCTGCGCCTGCTGCTGATCAACTTCGTAGCCGACCGCAACACGCCGCGCAGCGAAGGGCCGGTGATGGCGGTGATGGCGCCGAAGGGGCTCGCCGCCGCGGTACTGGCGGGGGTGCCGCTGCAGTACGGCATCGAGGAAGGCATGCTGATGCAGGACTTCAGCTTCGTCGTGGTGTTCGTCAGCATCACCCTGACCGCATTGCTCATCCCGTTGCTGAGCCTGCCGGCGGTGCGACGGCCGTGGGAACTGCCGCTGCGCAGGCTGACGCCCGACAGCACACCGGCAAGCGACGGCACGCCGGGCGAGACACGCTGAAGCCGTATTGAGCCCGCGGCCCGCCCGCCGGGCTTGGGCTACAATTGCGCGCTATTCACGCCGGATGCGGCGTGGCAACCTCCTCCGAACAGCACATGAACCCCAATACGCCCAAGGACGCCGCCCCCGCGGCCGCCAGCAACTTCATCCGCAACATCGTCGAAGAAGACATGCGCAGCGGCAAATGGAACGGCCGCGTGGAAACGCGCTTCCCGCCCGAACCGAACGGCTACCTGCACTACGGCCACGCCAAGTCGATCTGCCTGAACTTCGGCCTCGCCGAACAGTACGGCGGCGTCTGCCACCTGCGCTTCGACGACACCAACCCGGAGAAGGAAGAGCAGGAGTACGTCGATTCCATCGTCGAGGCGGTGCAGTGGCTGGGCTACGACTGGGGCCAGCACCTGTATTTCGCCTCGGACTACTTCGAGCGCATGTACGAGTACGCCGAATACCTCATCCGCGCCGGCAAGGCCTACGTCGATTCGCTCTCCGCCGAAGAGATGCGCGCCTACCGCGGCACGCTCACCGAAGCGGGCAAGGACAGTCCCTTCCGTACCCGCAGCGTGGACGAGAACCTCGACCTCTTCCGCCGCATGCGCGACGGCGAGTTTCCCGACGGCACGCACATCCTGCGCGCCCGGATCGACATGGCCAGCCCCAACATCAACCTGCGCGATCCGGCCATCTACCGCATCCGCAAGGTGGCGCATCACCGCGCCGGCGACAAGTGGTGCGTGTACCCGATGTACACCTTCGCGCACCCGATCGAAGACGCCATCGAGAACATCACCCACTCCATCTGCACGCTGGAGTTCGAGGACCAGCGCCCGTTCTACGACTGGCTGCTCGACGCGCTCGCCGAAGGCGGCCACTTCGCCCGCCCGCTGCCGCAGCAGATCGAGTTCGCGCGCCTTAACCTGACCTACGTGGTGCTCTCCAAGCGCAAGCTGATCCAGCTCGTCGATGAAGGCCATGTCGCCGGCTGGGACGACCCGCGCCTGCCCACGCTGATCGGTGCACGCCGCCGCGGCTACACGCCGGAAGGCTTCCGCCGCTTCGCCGAGCGCATCGGGGTGTCGAAAGCCGATTCGTGGATCGACATCAGCGTGCTCGAAGAGTGCATGCGCGAGCACCTCAACGAAGCGGCCGAACGCCGCGTCGCCGTGCTCGACCCCTTGAAGCTGATCATCACCAACTACCCGGAAGGCGAGAGCGAGCTCTGCCAGGCGCCCAACCATCCGCTGAAGCCGGAACTCGGCAAGCGCGACATGCCCTTCACCCGCGAACTGTGGATCGAGCGCGAGGACTTCATGGAAGCGCCGGTCAAGGGCTACCACCGCCTCTACCCGGGCAACATGGCGCGCCTGCGCTACGGCTTCGTCATCCAGTGCACCGGCTGCGAGAAGGATGCCGACGGCAACATCACCGCGGTGCTCGCCGAGTACATGCCGGACTCCAGGTCCGGCACGCCGGGCGCCGACAACTACAAGGTCAAGGGCAACCTGCACTGGGTCTCGGCCGCGCACGGCTACCAGGCCGAAGTGCGGCTCTACGACCGCCTCTTCGCCCACCCCAATCCCGGCGCGCGCCGCGAGGGTGATGCGGAAGGGCTGGAGCGCAGCTTCCTCGACGACATCAACCCGGACTCGATGCGCGTCATCCAGGCCTGGCTGGAGCCCGCGCTCAAGCATGCCCGGGCGGAGGAGCGCTTCCAGTTCGAGCGCCACGGCTACTTCGTCGCCGACCGCCGCGATTCGCGCGACGGCGCACCGGTGTTCAACCGCACGGTGACCCTCAAGGACACCTGGAAGAAGTAGGTCGACAGCCCGCCTGAGGGCATCGCGAGCAGGCCCGGAAGCCCTTTCCGGGCACCCGGGCTACGCAAGGACGGTGCGATCCGGGTAGCATGGGCGTACCGCAGCACGGAAGCGCCCCATGACACGCAGCTCGCGCGGCATCCTCATCGCCCTCGCCATCATCGCGGCGCTCGCCGCCGCCGCGATGTGGCTGACCCGCCCCCAGCCCCTGCCGGTGATCGCCAAGGCGGTCGACCGCGGGCGGGTGGAGGCCAGCGTCTCCAACACCCGCGCCGGCGAGGTTGAAGCCTGCCAGCGCACCCGGCTGTCCACCATCCTCGGCGGACGCATCGAATACCTCGGCGTCAAGGAAGGCGACCGGGTCGAGGCCGGCCAGGTGCTGATGCGCCTGTGGCACCAGGACATCCAGGCACGCGCCGAGGTGGCCGCGGCGCAACTGGCCACCGCACGCAGCCGCGCCAACGAGGCCTGCGCCGTCGCCGCCAATGCGGAGCGCGAGGCCGAGCGCCAGGAGGCGCTGGCCGCGCGCGGCTTCGTCTCGCCCTCGCGCGCCGAGGGCGCACGCAGCGAGGCCGAGGCGCGGCGCGCCGGCTGCAGCAGCGCGCGCGCCGACATCGCCACCGCGCAGCGCCAACTCGACGCGGCCGGCACCGACCTGGGGCGCATCGTCATCGCCGCGCCCTTTGCCGGCACGGTGGCGCGCATCACCGGCGAACTGGGCGAATACTCCACCCCGTCGCCGCCCGGCGTGCCCACGCCGCCCGCCATCGAGCTGCTGGACGATTCCTGCCTGTACGTGAAGGCGCCGATGGACGAGGTGGACGCCCCGCGCATCCAGCCCGGCCAGGCCGCCCGGGTCAGCGTCGATGCGCTGCCGGGACGGCAGTTCGAGGCCACCGTGCGGCGCGTCGCCCCTTACGTCTCGGCGCAGGAACGCCAGGCGCGCACGGTGGACATCGATGTCGACTTCGCCTCGCAGGACGAGGCACGCGGCCTGCTGGTGGGCTACAGCGCGGACGTGGAGATCATCCTCGCCACCCGCGAGGATGTGCTGCGCGTGCCCACCGCGGCGCTGCGCCCGGGCAACACGGTGCTGGTGGTGGGCGCCGACGGCATACTGGAGGAGCGCAGCCTGCAGACCGGGGTGGCGAACTGGGAGTACACCGAGGTCACCGGCGGTCTCGCCGCGGGCGAGCGCATCGTCACCTCGCTGGAGCGCGAAGGCGTGCGCCCCGGCGTGCGGGTCACAGTGGAAGGCGCGGACGGGGGCTGACGGCGGCGATGGCGCTGATCGAACTCGACGGCATCGAGCGCACCTTCACCCTCGGCGACAGCCAGGTGCATGCGCTGCAGGACGTGAGCCTGCGCATCGAAGCGGGCGAGTATCTTTCGGTGATGGGTCCGTCCGGCTCGGGCAAGTCCACCCTGCTCAACCTGCTCGGCCTGCTCGACCGCCCCAACGCCGGCCACTACCGCCTGGAGGGACGCGACGTCACCACGCTCGACACCGACGAACAGGCGCGCGTGCGCCGCGAGCGCATCGGCTTCGTGTTCCAGAGCTTCCACCTGGTGCCGCGCCTGTCCGCCGCGGAGAACATCGCCCTGCCGCTGATGCTGGCCGGCATGCCGGCTGCCGAGCGCCAGCAGCGGGTGGCGCGCGCGCTCGCCGACTTCGGCCTGGAGACGCGCGCCGGCCACCGCCCCGAGGAGCTCTCCGGCGGCCAGCGCCAGCGCGTCGCGATCGCGCGCGCCACCATCATGCACCCGGCGCTGCTGCTGGCCGACGAACCCACCGGCAACCTCGACCGCGCCACCGGGCAGGAGGTCACCCGCCTGCTCGAAGAACTCAACACCGCCGGGGTGACCCTGATCGTGGTCACCCACGATCCGCTGATGGGCGCGCGCGCGCGGCGCCGCATCACCATGGAGGACGGGCGCATCGTCGGCGACCTGCGCCAGCCGGCCGGTGCGGAAGCGCCCTGATGCGCGCCGCCGACACCCTGCGCTTCGCCACCCGCGCGGCCACCGGCAACCCGCTGCGCACCGCGCTGATGGTGCTGGCGATGGCCATCGGGGTGGCCGCGGTGGTGGTGCTCACCGCGCTCGGCGACGGCGCGCGGCGCTACGTGGTGGGCGAGTTCGGCGCGCTCGGCAGCAATCTCATCATCGTGCTGCCCGGGCGCTCCGAGACCGGCGGCATCAACCCGGGCAGCTTCGTCACCTCGACGCCGCGCGACCTCACCGTGGGCGACGCCGAGGCCCTGCTGCGCTCGCCCTGGGTACGCCGCGTGGCGCCGTTGTCGGTGGGCAACAGCGAGATCTCCGCCGGTGGGCGGCTGCGCGAAGTGGTGGTGCTGGGCACCAGCGCCGACTACACCGCGGTGCGCCAGACCGATGTCGCGCTCGGCCGCTTCCTGCCGCGCGAAGACCTGCGCCGCGCCACCAACGTGGCGGTGATCGGCGCCACCGTGCAGCGCGAGCTGTTCGGCAACACGCCGGCGGTGGGCCGCCTGGTGCGCATCGGCGACCGCCGCTTCCGCGTCATCGGGGTGATGGCCTCGGCCGGCCAGGGCCTGGGGATGAACACCGACGAGCTGGTGATCGTGCCGGTGGCCGCAGCGCAGGCGATGTTCGACACCAACACCCTGTTCCGCATCCTCGTCGAAGCGCGCGAGCGCGCCGCACTCGAGGTAGCCAAGGACGACATCGCCGAAATCATCCGCAACCGCCACGCCGGCGAGGAGGACGTCACCCTGCTCACCCAGGATGCGGTGCTCGACACCTTCGACCGCATCCTCGGCACGCTGACCCTGGCGGTGGCCGGCATCGCGGCGATCAGCCTGGCGGTGGCGGGCATCCTGGTGATGAACGTGATGCTGGTCGCGGTGACCCAGCGCACCGCCGAGATCGGCCTGCTGAAGGCCCTCGGCGCCGAGACGCACACCATCCGCAACGCCTTCCTGGTGGAAGCCAGCCTGCTCTCGCTGGCCGGCGGGCTGGCCGGGCTGGCGCTCGGCCACGGCGGCGCCGCCCTGCTGCGCCTGACCTGGCCGGTGCTGCCGGCGTGGCCGCCGGACTGGGCGGTGGCTGCCGGCCTCGGCACCGCGCTGTTCACCGGCATCCTCTTCGGCGTGCTGCCGGCGCGCCGCGCCGCCCGGCTGGACCCGGTGCAGGCGCTGGCGAAGAGGTAAGCAGCATGCCCTGGCGCGACTTCGCCCTGCTCGCGCTGCGCGCGCTCACCGCCCACCGCCTGCGCAGCTTCCTCACCCTGCTCGGCATCGCCGTGGGCATCGCCGCGGTGATCCTGCTCACCTCCATCGGCGAGGGCGTGCACCGCTACATGCTCACCGAGTTCACCCAGTTCGGCACCAACATCATCGAGATCACCCCGGGCCGCCAGGGCGCGCGCGGCGGCCCACCCGGCGTGCCCAACACCGCGCGCGAACTCACCCTGGACGATGCCGCGGCGCTGGAACGCCTGCCCAACGTCACCGGCGTCACCCCGGTGGTGTTCGGCAACTCCGAGGTACACGGCAACGGCCGCGTGCGGCGCACCTCGATCTACGGCGTGGGCAGCGACTTCGTCCGCGTGGTCGCCCTGCAGGTGCGCGCCGGGCGCTTCCTGCCGCCCGACGACCCGGCCCATGCACGTGCCTTCGTGGTGCTCGGCGCCAAGCTGAAGCACGAATTGTTCGGCGAGGCCAACGCGCTGGGCGAACGCGTGCGCATCGGCGGCGAGCGCTACCGGGTGATCGGCGTGATGGAGGAAAAGGGCCAGGTGCTCGGTTTCGACCTCGACGACACCGCCTACATCCCCGCCGGACGGGCCCTCGCGCTCTACCAGCGCGATGGCCTGATGGAGATCAATGTGGCCTATGCCGAGGGCGTACCGGCAGCCAGCGTGGCCGCCGACATCCGTCGCGTGCTGAGCGCGCGCCACGGACGCGAGGACTTCACCCTGACCACCCAGGAAGACATGCTGCGCACGCTGTCCAACATCCTCGACATCCTCACCCTGGCGGTGGGTGCGCTGGGCGGCATCTCGCTGGCGGTGGGCGGGGTGGGCATCGTCACCATCATGACCATCGCCGTGGCCGAGCGCACCAACGAGATCGGCCTGCTGGTGGCGCTGGGCGCACGGCGCAGCACCGTGCTGCTGCTCTTTCTCGCCGAGGCGGTGCTCCTCTCCGCGCTGGGCGGCGCGCTGGGTCTGGCGCTCGGCATCGGCATCGCGCAGTTGATCAACGCCGCCGCCCCCGCGTTGCCGGTGAGCACCCCCTGGCACTTCGTCGTCCTCGCCGAAGCGGTGGCAGTGGTCATCGGCCTCGCCGCCGGCGTGCTGCCCGCGCGCCGCGCCGCCGGCATGGACCCGGTCGCGGCGCTGCGCGCCGAGTAAGGGCACCAACGCTGGCTTCAGGCCCCGGTGCGGAGGTAATCCTCCAGTGCCACCGGCGCCAGCGGTCGGCTGTAATACCAACCCTGTACGGCAACCGTGCCATGACGGCCGACAAACTCCAGTTGCGCCGCCGTTTCCACGCCCTCGACGACGACATCCAGCCCGAGCTGGCGGGCCAGTGCGAGCAGGCCGCTGAACACGCGCTGCCCCGCAGCACCGTCGAGCGCAAGGACAAAGCTGCGGTCGATCTTGATCGCGTCGACCTCGAACAGATGCAGGTAGCTGAGCGAGGAATGGCCAGTGCCGAAATCGTCGATATAGATTCGCGCACCGGCACGGCGCAGCGTCCTGAGGGCTGCCGCAACGTTCTCCGGATCCGCGCTAAGCGCCTGTTCGGTGACTTCCAGCGCGAGGGCTCCGTGATGACGGGCAACCAGTTCAGCCAGCTCGGTCACCGCGTCTTCGTCCGCAAGGGTGTCGACGGTAAGGTTGACCTCAACCTGCATGTGCAGACCCTGCTCGGCCCATGCATCAAGCTGCCGGCTGGCGGCACGGGCCACCCACAGGTCGACCTCGCGCAGCAGGCCGGCGCGCTCGAACCAGGGCAGGAAAGCAGCGGGACTCTCCAGGCCGCCGTCGGGCATGCCTACCCGCAGCAGTGCTTCACAGCACAAGGTGCGGCCACTGGCGGGGTCGACAATGGGCTGATAGTGGAGCATGAACTCACCGACACTGAGCCGCTCAAGCTCGCGGCCGACCCGGCTCTGCTCGTTCTGGACGCGCACGGCTTCACTGATGGGGTCGTCGAGGAGGAGGCAGACCTCTTCCTGGCGGCGGTTGAAAGTGGTGTCGAGCGGCGCGAAGTAGCCCTCCTCGGCTGTCCGCCGGCGTCGCAGCGCGCGCACCGCCGGCAGGTAGAGGGCGCAGCCAAGGGCCACATTGAGCAGCTGCACGAGCACGGCGGCCGGCTCACCGCCGCTGACCAGCCAGGCATTGACAAGCACCGGGGCATTGAGCGGCAGATGAGCGCTTACTGCGGGCACCAGGCCGGCACCGGTTGCCGCCGCCGCAACCAGCAGGTTCATCAGCGGAACCGCCAGGAAGGGCAGGAAAAGGCGCGGATTGAGGATGATCGGCAGGCCGAAGAGGAGGAGTTCGTTGACGTTGAACAAGGCGGTGGGCAGGGCGACCAGGGCAATCGTGCGGTGGTGACGGTCGCCGCCAAGCAGCAGGGCGATCAGCAGCGACCAGGTCGCGCCGCTGCCGCCGATGAACACGTAGGCACCGAGGAAGGCTTCGTTGACCACCACCCCTGCGCTGGCGCCGGCCTCGTTGAGCGCGCTGAGCAGGGGCTGGAGCAGGTAATAGCCATGCACGCCGAGAAACCACGACAGCGAGTTCAGCGCCGCATATGCGAGCCCGCCGCCCAGTGCACCGCCATCGGCTACGGCCGGGAGCAGGGTCTGCAAACCGCTCACCGGATCGGCGCGCTTCAGCAGCACGGCCAGAGCCAGCACCACCAGCGCCGCGAACAGCGCCGGCAGCACGAGATTGACGGTTTCGACGACGTTCGCACCGGCCACATCGGCATGGGCCAGACGGGTCCAGCGCCGGCGATGAAAGAAGGCCATCAAGGGCACGCCAACGAGTGGGGTGAACAGTCCGAGGGCCAGGGCAAGGGCACTGGCTTCGTCGTGATCGTTACCAATGCCGGCACTCACCAGCCCCAGCAGGGCAACACAGACGAAGGCAACCGGCGGCCTCGGCAGATGGTGGCGGATCGCCAGCATGGCGCCTATCGAGCCCGACATGGCGTAGGGCAGCAACTCACCGAGCACATCGCCGAGACGGTGGAGGAGGCGCGCCTGCTGCGGCCAGAGATCAAGAAAATCGAACAGCGCCGAGAAGAAGCTCAGCATCGCCGCCAGCAGCAGGAAAGGCAGCAACCACAGCAAGCCATCGCGCAACGCACGGGTGGAGCCGGCAAGCGCTGCGCTTGCAGCTTCGGCCATCCTCTTTGCCGCTTCACGCCACTGCATCACAATCCGCCCCCGGGCCGGCCGCGCCGGCCTACGCATAAGTCATGAAACTATAGCGTCGACGGAGAATCCCTGTGCAAACAATGGTCAAAGCATGGCGGACGGCGTCCGGCGGAACGGCGCAAGGACACTCAATCCGTCCGCACTGCGCCCAGAGCGCAGGCCGCCATCGCCTCGATCACCCCGGAGTCCTCGCCGACCGCCGTCGTCAGGGTGATCCGCAGTGTGGGGTGACGCGCGCGCGCGGCCTCCACCAGCATGGGCACATCGCGCTTCAGGTGCCCGCCCTGGGCGAGGAACATCGGCACCACGACAACCTCGCCGATGCCCTCGCCGGCGAGGGTATCGAGCACCTCCTCCAGCGTCGGCTGCATGAACTCCATGAAGGCCAGCCTGACCTTCAGTTGTGGCGCCTGCTGCTGCAGGCTGCCTGCCGTACGCCGCATCGGCCCGGCCCACTCGGGGTCGCGCGCGCCATGTCCGAACAGCACCACCGCCTTGCCCTGCTCCATCACGCCTCCCTTGCCGTCCCTGCAGTGCCAGCATTGACCGTGTCGGCGAGCAGGCGTTCAAGTACCCGTGCGGCCAGTTGCAGGCCGACCGCGGCAGTCACCATCATCGACGAACCGTAACCGGCGCAGGCCAGGCCTTGCGGCCCCTGGGCGCTGTCGCACAGTGCCTCCGGCATGCGCAGCGGCTCCTCGACGTACACCGCCTCGATGCCGAAGCGCCGCCGGGTGTCGCGTGGAAAGCCGTGCTCGGTACGCAGGCGCTTGCGCACCTTGGCGAGAAGGGGGTCCTGGTAGGTGTGGGCGAGGTCGGCGACGCGCACGTTGCGCGGATCGCGCTTGCCCCCCGCGCCACCGGCAACGATCAGTGGCACATGCGCAGCCGTGCAGGCCAGCACCATGGCGACCTTGGCGCGGACGTTGTCGATGGCGTCGATGACGCAGTCGCAGCCCTGCAGCAGGGTGGCGGCATTGTCGGCATCGACGAACTCCTCCACCGCGCGCAGCGACACCCGCGGATTGATGGCGCGGATGCGCTCGCCCATGGCCAGCACCTTGGCCTGGCCAAGGGAGGTTTCCAGCGCATGGGCCTGGCGGTTGATGTTGGACTCTGCCACATGATCGAGATCGATCAGGGTGAGATGGCCGACGCCGCTGCGCGCCAGCGCCTCCGCAGCCCACGAACCGACGCCACCGATGCCGACCACGCAGACGCGCGCGGCGCCCAGGCGGGCCACCGCACCCTCGCCGTAAAGACGGTCGATGCCACCGAAGCGGCGCGCGGGGTCAGTGTCGAAGTGCGAGGCGTCCATGGCAGCAGCAGAGCGGGCAAAGGCGGCGATATTACCAACCCGGCGCCGCCATGGGTGGGAGCAGCCCGCCGACGGCGCTCAGACCGTCTCCGGCTCCGGCACCTGCAGGCTGTCGAGCCACACGCCGAGCCCCTGGGCATTGAGTTCGAGATCGTCGCGCAGGACTTCGAGGGCGGTGTCCTCGGAGACCGTCCAGCCCTGGCGGGCGGCTTCCTCGCGGACGATCTGCTCAAGCCCGGCGAGGATCTCCACATGGCGGGCGACGCCGTTGCCGCGCGCCGCGCGCGCCACCGCCACCTGGGTATCGATCAGGCGGTGGAGGTCGGCAGCGAGGCGCGGCACCTCGGTGACGCGGCTGTAATGGGTGAGGTACATGGCCTCGGGCCCGAAGGCGAGCATGCGCTCGATGGAGTTGTGCAGCGCGTCGGGATCGAACTGGGTCGGCGTCGTGGTGGGGAAGCAGAACGCCCGCCCATCGACGTCGAGTTCGCGGTAGGACAGCCCGAAGGTGTCGCCGGTGAAGAAGGCGCGGGCCTCGTCGTCCCAGATGCAGATGTGGTGACGGGCGTGGCCCGGGGTATCGAGGATGTGGAACAGGCGGCTGCCCAGGCGCACGCGATCGCCGTCGCCGACCGCGTGGATGCGCGCTTCGGGCACCGGCACCAGCCGCCCGTAAAGCTGGAAGGCGCGCTCGGCGCCATAGACCGCGGCGGTGCCTTCCCACAGCCGGGAGGGATCGACCATGTGGCGCACCCCGCGCGAATGCACCACCAGGCGGGCATTGGGCAGCGCGCACATGAGACTGCCGGCACCTCCGGCATGATCGAGATGAATGTGGGTGAGCATCACCCAGTCAACCGCCGCCGGGGCTACCCCGAGTGCCGCCAGTACCGCCAGCACGCGCGGCACGGAGGCATTGCTGCCGGTATCGACGATGGCCGCACGGCCTTCGTGCACCACCACATGGATGGCTGCCAGCTGCGGGCGGCCATAGCCGGAATCGATGGCATGGATGCCATCGGGGTGAGCGATCACGTCCTGCACTTTCATCTCCCTCGGTCTGTGCGGGTTTGTTTTGCGCAATTGTATCCGCAGCCCGGAACACGCGGATCACCGCAACAGCAGGTTACACTGCCCGGCATCGGCACCAGGATCCAGCATGAGCGACACTGCCAACTTTGACCGCATCATCGACAGGGGTTCCGTGCCCGGCGAGAAGTGGGGACGTTACGCCGGACGCGACGTGCTGCCGCTATGGGTGGCGGACATGGACTTCGCCGCCCCGCCCGCGGTGCTGGCAGCCCTCCATGCGCGCATCGACCATGGCGTGTTCGGCTATACCGAACCGTGGCCGACGCTGGTCGAGGCGGTGGTCGACGGCCTCGCCCGCGACCATCAATGGCGCATCGAGCCGCACTGGCTGGTATGGCTGCCCGGCGTGGTCAGCGGCTTCAACCTGGCCTGCCGCGCGGTCGGCGAGCCCGGCGACGAGGTGTTCACCGCCACCCCGGTCTACCCGCCCTTTCTCAGCGCTCCCGGCAACAGTGAGCGACAGTTGCGGACCTGCGCGCTGGAGGAAATCGACGGCCAGTGGCGCTGGCCGCGCGCCGCGGTGGAGGCGACGATCGGCCCGCGCACGCGCCTGTTCATGCTGTGCAACCCGCACAACCCGGTCGGGCGGGTCTTCGATGACGACGAACTGAGGTGGATCGCCACCCTCGCCGAACGCCACGACATGGTGATCTGCAGCGACGAGATCCACTGCGGCCTGGTCCTCGACGAGGCCACCCCGCACCGTCCCATTGCCGCCCTCGACGAGGCGGTGGCGGCGCGCACCATCACCCTCATGGCGCCCTCCAAGACCTGGAACATCCCCGCGCTGTACTGCGCCTTTGCGGTCATTCCCGACCCCGCGCTGCGCCGCCGCTTCAGCGCCGCGATGCGCGGCGTGGTGCCCCACCTCAACCTCCTCGGCATGGTCGCGGCGGAAGCTGCCTACCGCCACGGCGAGCCCTGGCGCCGGCAACTACTGGCGACCCTGCGCGCCAACCGCGCGCGGGTGCTCGACGCCGTGGCGCAGATGCCCGGGGTGCGCTGCGCCTCGCCGCAGGCCACCTATCTGGCCTGGCTGGACTGCCGCGCCTGCGCCCTGGATGACCCGGCGGCCTTCTTCGAAGCCGCCGGCGTCGGCCTCTCCGACGGAGCACCGTTCGGCGCCCCGGGGTTTCTGCGCCTCAACTTCGGCTGCCCGCCGGCGACCCTCGACGCCGCGCTGGCGCGCATGGTGGCGGCCCTGCGCTGATCAGCGCGCGGAGAGAAAACGCGCGGCGAAGGCTGCCGCCGGCAATGGCCGGCTGCACAGGAAGCCCTGGTAGCTGCCGCAGCCGAGCTCGCGCAGCAGTTCGAGCTGGGCGGGCTGCTCGACACCCTCGGCCTGTACGGCGATCTCCAGCGCACGCGCCATCGCCACCACCGCCGCGGCAATGGCGAGATCGTTGCGGTCATCGGCGATATCCTGGATGAAGCTGCGGTCGATCTTCAG
Source organism: Pseudothauera lacus (assembly GCF_003034845.1). Classification (GTDB taxonomy): domain Bacteria; phylum Pseudomonadota; class Gammaproteobacteria; order Burkholderiales; family Rhodocyclaceae; genus Pseudothauera; species Pseudothauera lacus. Next base: position 24,112 of record NZ_PZKC01000013.1, read on the forward strand.
CTTGTCGATGGCGAAGCGCTTCAGGTAGGACAGCGAGGAGTAGCCAGTGCCGAAGTCGTCGATGGCCAGGCGCACCCCTGCCGCCTTCAAGTCCCGCAGCAGCTCGGTGGCCTGCCCGCCCTGCTCCATCAGGCTGCTCTCGGTGATCTCCAGTTCCACCTGCGCTGCATCCAGGCCGGTATCGGCGAGCACGCTGCGCAGGGTACACACCACGTCCTGGCGGCGGATCTGCTCGACCGAGAGATTGACCGCCATCACCCCGGGGCGGTAGCCGGCAGCCAGCCAGTCGCGCAGTTGTGCGCAAGCCTCGCGCAGCACCCACTCGCCGAGCGGCACGATGAGCCCGGTTTCCTCGGCAATCGGGATGAAGGCCCCCGGCGGCACCATCTCCTCGCCGGGCGGTTGCCAGCGCACCAGCGCCTCGGCGCCGAGCAAGGCGCCGTCGGCAACACGGAGCACGGGCTGGTAATGAACGACGAATTCGCCGTTGTCGAGCGCCCGCCGCAGGCGGGTCTCCAGCTCCAGGCGGGCGCTGGCGGAGCGCGTGAGGTCCTCGGTATAGAAGCCGTAGGTATTGCGCCCCTTGGCCTTGGCGCGATACATCGCCGCGTCGGCGTTGCGCACCAGGGCCATGTAGTCGGTGCCGTCCTCCGGGTACAGGCTGATGCCCACGCTGGCACGCATGAACACCTCCTGGCCGTTGTCCAGCGCGAAGGCGGCGGCAAGGGCGCCGATGATGCCATCGGCGACCTGCGCGGCATGCTCGGGGGTATCGAGATCCTCGATCAGCACCATGAACTCGTCGCCGCCCAGACGCCCGAGGGTGTCTTCCTCGCGCAGGCGGGCACGCAGGCGGTCGGCCACCCCGCGCAGCAGCGCGTCGCCGACCTGATGGCCGAGGCTGTCATTGACGTTCTTGAAGCGGTCGAGGTCGAGCATCATCACCGCCAGTCGACCGCCGCGGCGCTGCGCGCGCTCGATGGCGTGCTCCAGGCGTGACATCACCAGCAGGCGGTTGGGCAGATCGGTAAGGGGATCGTGGTGGGTGAGATGGGTGAGGCGCTCCTCGGTCTTGCGCAACTTGCTGTTGTCGGTGAACACGCCGACGTAGTGGGTCACCACGCCCCCGGGGTCGCGCACGGCATTGAGGGTCAGCCACTGCGGGTACAGCTCGCCGTCGCGGCGGCGGTTCCACACCTCGCCCTGCCAGTAGCCGCACTCCTGCAGGGCGGCCCACATGGCCTGGTAGAAGGCACGGTCATGGCGGCCGGACTTGAGCAGGCGGGGGTTGCGCCCGACGACCTGCGCGGCATCGTAGCCGGTGAGCTCGGTAAAGGCGCGATTGACCGAAACGATGGTGCCGGCCAGGTCGGTGATCATCACCCCGTCGTGGGTGCTGTCGATCACCGCGGCATGCAGGCGCAACTCCTCCACCGCCGCACGCAGCGCGGCGCGCTCGCGGACCAGCTCGACCTGGCGGTGGGCGCTGGCAAGCACCACCGGCAGTTCATGCAGATAGTTGCTGTGTTTGACGAGATAGTCCGACACCCCCAGGCGCAGGGCCTGCGCGGCGGTGTCTTCGCTGCCCTGGCCGGTGACCATGACGATGGGGATGTCCAGACCGCGCTGCTGGCGCACCGCCTTGGCGAGGTCGAGAGCATTCATGTCGGGGAGCATGTAGTCGACCAGCAGCACGTCCCAGTCGCAGGCTTCGCCAACAGCCGCGGGCAGGCGGGTGAGCGCCTCCGCCGCACTGCCGACCACTTCGACACGCAGATGCGGCGCACTGTGGGCAAGGTGGCGAAGGGTGAGATCGATGTCGAAAGGGTGGTGCTCGGCGTACAGCACGCGCAGCGGGCGCGAGCGGTGGGCGTGCTCCTGACGTGCGCGCGTCAGCGCCGTCTCCAGCGCCCGCGGCAAGCGGGCCAGATAGTCACCGTCCTTGACCAGATAATCGTCGGCGCCGGCCTTCAGCGCCGCCACCGCGGCGCTCTGGTCGCCGGAGCCGGTGAGCACCACGAAGGCCGCGGGGAGCTTGAGCTCGCGCACGCGGTTGAGCAGGTCCATTCCCGAACCGTCGGGCAAGCAGAGGTCGCAGAGCACCACATCGACCTCGCCGACGCCCTCCAGGCAGGCCCGACCCTCGCCCAGGGTACCGGCGACGCGCAGCTCGGCCTCGGGCAGCACACGGTTGAAGGCGCGCCGCAGGAGATCGGCATCGGCAGGGTTGTCTTCGACGTAAAGGACTTTCATCGGCAGGACTACGCGTTGCGCGGCGGGCGGTTGAGCGCACACCAGTACAGCTCGATCTGATTGGCGACGTGGATGAACTTGTCGAAGTCGACGGGCTTGAGTATGTAGGAGTTCGCGCCGAGACGGTAGGCGGCGTCGATGTCGGCATCCTCATCCGAGGTGGTCAGCACGACGACCGGCAGGGTGGCACTGACGGCGCTCGCACGGTAGGCGCGCAACACCTCCAGACCATGGACCCTGGGCAGCTTGAGGTCGAGCAGCATCACCAGCGGCAGGGGCTCGCCATCCTCCCAGCGCGGCAGGAGGTCGAGCGCCTCCTGACCGTCACGGGCGACGAGGATGGGGTTGAGCAGGTGGCTGCGGGTAAAGGCGCGACGGGTGAGGTCGAGATCGGCGGGATTGTCCTCGACCAGCAGGATGGGGCGGGAAGACGGCGGTGCATCGCTCATGCGGGCAGCTCCAGGTGAAAGGTGGCGCCGGCACCGGGGGCACTTTCCGCCCACACCCGCCCGCCCATGCGGGTCACCGCGCGGCGCACGATGGCCAGGCCGACACCGGTGCCATCGTAATCCTCGGCACGCTGCAGGCGCTGGAAGATCTCGAAGATGCGGTCGTGGAACTTCATGTCGAAGCCGATGCCGTTGTCGCGCACCCACAGATGATCGACGCCGTCGTCGTGGCGCGCGCCGATGCACACCCGCGGCGGTGCCGCATCGCGCGAGTACTTCAGCGCATTGTCGACCAGGTTGCGCAGGACCTGGGCGAGCCCGTCGGGGTCGGCGAGTACGGTCATCGCCGGCACGTCGACCTCGATCTGCGCACCGCCCTGCTCGAGTTCGGTGGCACGCTCGGCGAGAATGCGCTGCACCAGCGCCGGCAGATCGATCACGCTGCGCTGCAGGTTGCGCCGCTCGATGCGCGAATACGCCAGCAGGTCGTCGATCAGGCGTGCCATCTGGCGCACGCCGCTGCGGATGTTGCGGATGAACAGGCGGCCCTCGTCGTCGAGACGGTCGCCGTAGTCCTCCTCCAGCAGATGGCTGTAGCCATCGATGCCGCGCAGCGGCGCCTTGAGATCGTGCGAGACCGAGTAGGCGAAGGTCTCCAGTTCCTTGTTGAGCGCAGCCAGTTCCGCGGTGCGCTGGGCAACGCGCTCCTCAAGCTCCGAATTCAGCCGTTCGAGCGCGTCCTGTGCCGCGCGGCGGGCACTGATGTCGGTGACCAGACCCTCCACCCGTACCGGCACGCCGTTGGCGTCGCGCTGCACGCTGGTCAGGTCCTCGATCCAGATGTAGCTGCCATCGGCCACCTGCAGACGGTACTCCTGCGCATAGGCGGACATCCCGGCAGCCAGGTTGGCCTCCACCTCGCCGCCCACCCGCTCGATATCGTCCGGATGGACCAGGGTGGCGAAGTGGAAGCCATGGGCCATCATTTCCGCCGCACTGTAACCCCAGCGGTTGACGTTCTCGGAGACATACAGCACCGGCCAGCCGGGCGCCATCAGCCAGCGGAAGAGCACCGTCGGACTGGCCTCGACGACCTCGGCGGCTGCGGCCAGCGCGGCGGCGGCATCCTTCTGCGCCTGCAGGTCGAAGCAGCTGCCGAGATAGCCGATGAAACGCCCCTCGGCATCGAAGATGGGTTCGCCATGGTCGCTCACCCAGTGGTAGCCGCCGTCACAGTGGCGCAGGCGGTACTCGATGACGAAGGCCCGCCGGCCGGCAAAGGCGTCCTGCCAGTGCGCCTGCCGGCGCACACGGTCGTCCGGGTGCACACCCTCGCTCCAGCCATCGCCGTACTCCTGCTGCACGCGGCGGCCGGTGAAGCTGAGCCAGGCACGGTTGAAGTAGTCGCGGCAGCCGCTGGCGTCGGCGCGCCAGATCGGATTGGGCATGCCGTCGAGCAGGTGGACATGGAAGTCGCGCGATTCGACCAGCGCACGCACCAGCCTGGCGAGGCGGTCGCCGAGCTGGCCGATCTCGTCGCGGCCGCCGAGCGGCAGCACCTCGTCGCGCCCCTCGACCTGGGCGCGCGCATAGGCCAGCAGGTGTTCGATGCGGTCGGTGAGCAGCATCTTCAGCATCACGCCCACCCCTATGGTGAGCAGGGCGATGGGGATCAGCAGCAACAGGGTGTGGCCGAGGGTGCGGGCGACGAGGCCCTGGCGCCCGCTGTCGAGATCGAGGGCCAGCACCACCAGTCCGCTGTCGCCCCCAGCCGCCCCCGCGGCGGCAGGCAGACGCACCGGGAAGATCGCCCACAGTGTGTTGCCGGAAGCCTCCTCGAGCACCAGCCCCTCGCCACTCTGCCGCGGTGCGGCGAGAAAGGCTGCGGGAGGCGCGGGATCGAGCTCCTGCGCCGGGCGGCCGGCGCTCTGCGCGGCGGTGGTGTGCACCACCCTGTCGTCGGCCCCCAGATAGGCGGCATAGCGCAGATGCGGCAGGGTCGCCTTGCTGGCAATCAGTTGCGCAACGTGACGTTCGTCGCCGACCTGCAGCCCCGACTCGATGTTCGCCGCCAGCGTCCGTCCGGCATGGCGCGACAAGGCGCGGATCTCGGAGAGCATCTCGGCGGAGTAGGTATGCATGACGAACGCAAACTGCCCGCCTGCGACCAGCAGACCGAACAGCACCACCATGCCGAGCAGGAGGTGGCGCAGGGAGTAGTGTGCCTTCATCCGACGCCCTCGCGCGAAGCCCGGCCGGGCAGCACCGGGCACGCGACAAGTTTATGTCAGATGCCCGCGGCATCGGCAGAATTGTTCGCCGCGGAGTGGTAAACGCCACGGGCCGCCCGCAGGCGGCCCGCTTGCCTCGCTGCCGGCCGCCGGAGCAGCCCGGCAGCACCCGCGCCCTAGAACGGGATGTCGTCGTCGAACTCGCCGAAGCCGCCGCTGCCTGCCGGTTTGCCCTGCGGCGCGGCGGCGGGTGCGCGCTCCTGGCGCGCCGGCGGCGCGTCGTAGCCGGCGTCGCGCATCGGCGCCTCGCCACCACCTTCACGGCGGCCGAGCATCTTCATCTCGTCACCACGGATCTCGGTGGTGTAGCGGTCCTGGCCATCCTTGTCCTGCCACTTGCGGGTCTGCAGGCGGCCCTCGACGTACACCTGGCTGCCCTTGCGCAGGTATTGCGCGGCAATCTCCGCGAGGCGTCCGAAGAACACCACGCGGTGCCATTCGGTAGCCTCGCGACGCTCGCCGCTGGCCTTGTCCTTCCATGTCTCGGTGGTGGCGATGGTGACGTTGCAGATCGCGTCGCCGCTGGGCATGTAGCGCGTTTCGGGATCCCGGCCGAGGTTGCCGATCAGGATCACTTTATTCAGGGAAGCCATCCGGAGTCTCCAGTTTCAAACCTGTTGGTGATGGGGTGCAGCCTCCGTGTCGCGCCGGACGGCGCGCACGGGCGGGGCTTTCATGGTCGCCGCGGCGAACAGCCAGAGCAGGGCGAGGGCGGCGCACACCAGACTCACCGCACCCGCGCCGAAGCGCTGGGCGAGCCAGCCGCCGAGCACGCCGCCGAGGAACAGCCCGGCCGACTGCAGCGTATTGTATACGCCCAGCGCCGTCCCCTTCGCATGCGCCGGGGCGATCTTCGAAATCCATGACGGCTGGGTGGCTTCGAGCACATTAAAGGCGACGAAGAAGAGGGTCAAGCAGATCGCCAGTGCCCACAGCCCACTGCCGAAGAAGTACAGACCGAACTGCACCGCGGCGAGCAGCGCGACCGCGGCCATGAACACGCCCTTCATCCAGCCGCGGCGCTCGGCGACGATCACTGCCGGCACCATGACCAGGAAGGACAGCAGCACCGCCGGCAGGTACACCTTCCAGTGTTCGGCGAGGGCGAGCCCGCCGCTGGCCACCAGCGCCGCCGGCACCATCACCCACATGGTGGTCTGGATGAGGTGGAGCACGAAGACCCCGAAGTTCAGGCGCATCAACTGGCCATCGCCGAGCACCTCGGCAAAACGCCCGGTGGCGCGCGGCACCGGGGGTGCCGCAGGCACCACGCGCAGCACTACCCACAGCGCGGCCACCGCCATCGCGGCGGTGAGCCAGAAGATGCCATCCATGCCGATGAAGGCGTAGAGCAGCGGCGCAGCGACCAGCGAGAGGGCAAACACCAGGCCGATGCTGGAACCGATCATCGCCATCACCTTGGTGCGGTGCTGATCGCGGGTGAGGTCGGCGGCGAGCGCGGTCACTGCGGCGGAAATCGCCCCGGCACCCTGCAGTACGCGGCCGGCGATGATCCACGTCATGCTCTCGGCGAGGGCTGCAACGACGCTGCCGATGACGAAGAGCAGCAGACCGAAGACGATCACCGGCTTGCGGCCGAAACGGTCGGAGGCCGCACCGAAGGGAATCTGCAGGAAGGCCTGGGTGAGGCCGTAGGCACCGATCGCCAGGCCCACCAGGAGGAGATTGTCACCGCCGGGCACCTGGTGTGCATGAACCGCAAACACCGGCAGGATGAGGAACAGCCCGAGCATGCGCAGGGCGAAGATCGCGGCCAGGCTGATGCCGGCACGGCGCTCCTGCGGACTCATCTTGTCGTGCTCGGCTGCGGACATCGGCTTCGGGGCGGGGCAAAGGCGAGGATTCTAACACTGCGCTGCAAGCCTTGGCCGTGCTGCGCCTTCTCTCTTATAGTGACAGGTTGTCTTTCCGGCCGGATCAGCTTCATGGACGAAATCCGCATCCGCGGCGCACGCACGCACAATCTGAAGAACGTCAGCCTCGACCTGCCGCGCAACCGCCTCACGGTGATCACCGGGCTGTCCGGCTCGGGCAAGTCGTCGCTGGCTTTCGACACCCTCTACGCCGAGGGCCAGCGCCGCTACGTCGAGTCGCTGTCGGCCTACGCCCGCCAGTTCCTGCAGCTGATGGAGAAACCCGATGTCGACCTCATCGAAGGCCTGTCGCCGGCCATCTCCATCGAGCAGAAGGCCACCAGCCACAACCCGCGCTCGACCGTCGGCACGGTCACCGAGATCCACGACTACCTGCGCCTGCTCTACGCCCGCGCCGGCACACCGCACTGCCCCGACCATCCCGAGCATGCGCTGGAAGCGCAGAGCGTGGCGCAGATGGTCGATCACGTCCTGGCCCTGCCCGAGGACACCCGGCTGATGATCGTCGCCCCGGTGGTCGCCGGCCGCAAGGGCGAACAGCACGACCTCTTTGCCGAGCTGCGCGCCCAGGGCTTCGTGCGCGTGCGCGTGGACGGCGAGCTCCATGAGCTCGACAGCATGCCGGCACTGGAAAAGGGCCGCCGCCACACCGTGGAAGTGGTGATCGACCGTTTCAAGGTGCGCGCCGATCTGCGCAGCCGCATCGCCGAATCCTTCGAGACCGCCCTCACCCATGCCGACGGGCGTGCCATCGCAGTGGAGATGGACGGCGGCCGCGAGCACCTGTTCTCGGCGCGTTACGCCTGCCCGGTGTGCAGCTTCGCGCTCGCCGAGCTCGAACCGCGCCTGTTCTCCTTCAACAACCCGGCCGGCGCCTGCCCGCAGTGCGACGGCCTCGGCCATGTCGATTTCTTCGACCCCGCACGGGTCGTCGCCCACCCCGAACTGTCGCTCGCCGCCGGCGCCATCCGCGGCTGGGACCGCCGCAACCAGTTCTACTTCCAGATGCTGGCAAGCCTGGCCGCGCACTACGGCTTCGACATCGACACGCCCTTCGCCGGGCTCGACGCCCGGCTGCGCGAGATCATCCTCTACGGCTCGGGGCGCGAGTCCATCGCGTTCCGCTACCTCTCCGACAACGGCCGGCTGGTCAGCAAGAGCCATCCCTTCGAAGGCATCATCCCCAATCTCGAGCGACGTTACCGCGAGACCGACTCGCAGGCCGTGCGCGAAGAGCTCGTCAAGCTGCGCGCCAGCCAGCCCTGCCCGGCCTGCGCCGGCACCCGCCTGCGCACCGAAGCGCGCCACGTGCTGATCGGCGGACGCCCGCTGCCGGCACTGAACCGCATGCCGCTGGGCGAGTGCCGCGCGTTCTTCAACGCCTTGCGCCTGAGCGGGCAACGCGCCCAGGTCGCCGACAAGATCGTCAAGGAGATCGCCGACCGCCTCAGCTTCCTGATCAACGTCGGCCTCGACTACCTCTCCCTCGACCGCTCCGCGGACACCCTGTCCGGCGGTGAGGCGCAGCGCATCAGGCTGGCCAGCCAGATCGGCTCCGGCCTCACCGGGGTGATGTACGTCCTCGACGAACCCTCCATCGGCCTGCATCAGCGCGACAACGACCGCCTGCTCGCCACCCTCGCGCAACTGCGCGACCTCGGCAACACGGTGATCGTCGTCGAACACGACGAGGACGCCATCCGCAACGCCGACTACGTTGTCGACATGGGCCCCGGCGCCGGCGTGCACGGCGGCGCCGTGGTGGCCTGCGGCACGCCCGCCGAACTGCTCGCAGCCAGTGGCTCGCTTACCGCCGACTATCTCGCCGGACGGCGGCGCATTCCCATTCCCGCCCGCCGCACCGCCCCCGGCGAGCACTGGCTGCATCTGCGCGGCTGCACCGGCAACAACCTGCGCGCTACCGACCTCGCCCTGCCGGTGGGCCTGTTCACCTGCGTCACCGGCGTCTCCGGCTCGGGCAAATCGACCCTCATCAACGACACCCTGGCCGCCCTCGCCGCCCGCCACCTCTACGGCAGCAACGTCGAACCCGCCCCTTACGGCGAAGTCACCGGCCTGGAGCATTTCGACAAGATCATCGACGTTGACCAGTCGCCGATCGGGCGCACGCCGCGCTCCAATCCAGCCACCTATACCGGGCTGATGACACCGATCCGCGAACTCTTCGCCGGCGTCCCCGAAGCGCGGGCGCGCGGCTACGGCGCCGGACGCTTCTCCTTCAACGTCAAGGGCGGGCGTTGCGAAGCCTGCCAGGGCGACGGACTGATCAAGGTTGAGATGCACTTCCTGCCCGACATGTACGTGCCCTGCGACGTCTGCCACGGCAAGCGCTACAACCGCGAGACCCTGGAGATCCGCTACAAGGGCCGCAACATCTTCGAGGTGCTGGAGATGACCGTCGAACAGGCGCTCGACTTCTTCGGCGCCGTGCCGACAGTGGCACGCAAGCTGCAGACCCTGGTCGACGTCGGCCTTGGCTACATCCACCTCGGCCAGAGCGCCACCACGCTTTCCGGCGGCGAAGCGCAGCGCGTCAAGCTAGCCCTTGAGCTGTCCAAGCGCGATACCGGACGCACGCTCTACATCCTCGACGAACCAACCACCGGGCTGCACTTCCACGACATCGAACTGCTGCTGGGCGTGCTTCACCGCTTGCGCGACCAGCGCAACACCATCGTCGTCATCGAGCACAATCTCGACGTCATCAAGACCGCCGACTGGGTCATCGACCTCGGCCCCGAGGGTGGCAACGGCGGCGGCACCATCGTCGCCACCGGCACCCCGGAAGAAGTCGCGGCATGCGCACGCGGTCACACCGCGCACTACCTCGCCCGCGCCCTGCGCAGTTGAAGCGCGGGCTTACAATTTGCGGACGGCGTTTCCCTTGCATGCCCGTGCGTGACGGGCGAGCATTACAACGTTCAGCCTAACGTGGAGCATCACCATGGCAAGCCCTGCAAGCGACCCCCAGGCCAGTTTCCTCGACCGCATCGAGCGCCGCCTGCGTTTTCTCAAGACCCTGCAGGCGGGCGGACTCGGCGTCTATCTCCCCGGTGACGAGCGCCAGCGCACCCACGCCATCGAGCAGGTGGTACGGATGACCGCGCGCACCAGCGAGTTGCCGCTGCTCACTGCCGACACCCTGAAAACCGCCACCGAAAAGGTCCGCGCCCACCTCGAAGCGATGCAGAGCGTGCTGCCGCACGATGTCCAGTACCGCAACCGCATCAAACGCAGCTGGTAGCCCGGTCCCGTCAGCGGGGTGGGAAAAACGCTGTCAGCGGCACGCACAGCACGTCTGCTCGCACCTTCTCAGCCATCAAGCGCGTAGGCTCGCAGCACATCGAGGCTGACCACCTCCAGCACTGCACGGTGGGTCGCCGCAAGGATCACCGGCGGCGCCTGTCCGGCCTCGCAGGCCTCCACCCAGCGCTGCGCGCACAGGCACCAGCGGTCCCCGGCCCTCAGGCCGGCGAAACGCATCTCCGGTCGCGGCGTGCTCAAATCGTTGCCACGGGCCCGCGAGAAGGCCAGAAAACCTTCCGTCACACGCACGCAAATGACGTGACGGCCGAGATCCTCGGCGCTGGTCTCGCAACATCCGGTGCGGAAGAAGCCGGTCAACGGGGCATAGCTGCAGGCCAGCAGCGGACCGCCAAGGACATTCTTCTGGGTACTGATCAGTTGCTCGCTCATCGCCACGCCCTCCCTGTGGTTCTCTGACTATAGCGCGGCGGGCAAGTTTCCGCCGCGCTCAGGGCGTGGCGGGCAGATAACCGTTGGGATTGGCGTGCTGCCAGCGCCAGGCGTCGGCACACATCTCCGCGAGGTCGCGGCGGGCGCGCCAGCCCAGCAGGGCAGCGGCGTGCGCGGGGTCGGCCCAGCACTCGGCAATGTCGCCCGGGCGCCGGCCGACAACGCGGAAAGGGACCTCGCGGGCGCTCGCCGCCTCGAACGCCCGCACCGCCTCGAGGACGCTGTAACCGCGCCCGGTGCCGAGATTCACGGTGTTCAGGCCCGCCAGTGCGGGCAGGCATTCGAGCGCGCGCAGGTGTCCTTCGGCGAGATCCATGACGTGGATGTAGTCACGCACCCCGGTACCATCGGGCGTCGGATAATCGTCGCCGAAGACCTGCAGGAACGGCCGCCGGCCAATGGCGACCTGGGCGACATAGGGCATCAGGTTGTTGGGAATGCCGGCCGGATCCTCGCCGATACGCCCGCTGGGGTGAGCCCCGACCGGGTTGAAGTAACGCAGCACCACCGCGTTCCAGCGCGGGTCGGCACACACCAGATCGCCGAGGATGTGTTCCACCATGAGCTTCGAGCGCCCATAGGGGTTGGTCGCACCGACAGGGAATTGCTCATTGATCGGCACACTGGCGGGATCGCCATACACCGTCGCCGAGGAGCTGAAGACGATCTGGCGTACGCCATGTTCGGCCATCACCTCGGTGAGCGCGACCGAGCCGCCGACGTTGTAGTCGTAGTAGCGCAGCGGCTGCTCGACCGATTCGCCAACGGCCTTGAGGCCGGCAAAATGGATCACCGCAGCGATCGGATGGGTGGCGAAGATGCGCCGCAGCGCCTCGCGATCACGCACGTCGGCTTCGTGAAAGGCGAGCAGGGATTTGCCGGTGAGCGCCTCGACGCGCACCAGCGACTCGCGGTGGGCGTTCACCAGGCTGTCGACCACGACCACCTCGAACCCGGCCTCGAGCAACACCACGCAGGTGTGACTGCCGATGTAACCCGCGCCACCTGTGACCAGAACGGTCGCCATGCTGCCTCTCCTTCCAGTGATTGGAGACGAAAAAAAACCGGACCAGGTCCGGTTTTTCGTGCTCGTCAGCGTTCAGGCCGCTGCAGCCTCGGCCGGTGCGGCCTCTTCCTCGACGATCTCGGGGCGGTCGAGCAGTTCGACCAGTGCCATCGGCGCATTGTCGCCATCGCGGAAGCCGAACTTGAGGATGCGCAGGTAGCCACCGTTACGGTTGGCAAAGCGCGGACCCAGCTCGTCGAACAGCTTGACGACCATGTCGCGGTCGCGCAGGCGGTTGAAAGCCAGGCGGCGATTGGCCAGCGACGGCTTCTTGCCCAGGGTGATCAGCGGTTCGACCACGCGGCGCAGTTCCTTGGCCTTGGGCAGAGTCGTCTTGATCGCTTCATGTTGCAGCAGGGCGTTGGCCATGTTGCGGAACATGGCCTGACGGTGGCTGCTGGTGCGGTTCAGCTTGCGAAGACCGTTACGGTGACGCATTTTATTTCCTCACTTACCGTACCGTTCAACCGAGCTTTTCAAGCCCGGCCGGCGGCCAGTTTTCCAGTTTCATGCCGAGAGTCAGCCCGCGGGAGGCCAACACTTCCTTGATCTCGTTGAGCGACTTGCGACCCAGATTCGGGGTCTTCAGCAGCTCGGTCTCGGTGCGCTGGATCAGATCACCGATGTAGTAGATGTTCTCGGCCTTCAGGCAGTTCGCCGAGCGAACCGTCAGTTCGAGATCATCCACCGGGCGCAGCAGCACCGGGTCGATGGTCACCGGCTTCGACTCGGGGACGTCGGCCGGCGTGCCTTCCAGGTCGGCGAACACGGAGAGCTGATCCATCAGCACGCGCGCGGCGTAGCGGATGGCCTCTTCCGGATCGACCGCACCGTTGGTCTCGATGTCGATGACCAGACGGTCGAGGTCGGTGCGCTGTTCCACACGGGCACTCTCGACCAGGTAGCTGACCCGACGCACCGGGCTGAACGAGGCGTCCAGCACGATATTGCCGATGGACTTCGACTCGGAGCCGATCGGGCGCACGTTGCCGGGCACGTAACCACGGCCTTCCTCGACCTTGATCTCCATGTCCAGCTTGCCGCCAGGGGCGAGGTGGGCGATGACGTGACCAGGGTTGATGATCTCGACGTCGTGACCAACCTCGATGTCGGCCGCAGTCACCACGCCCTCACCGGACTTGGACAGACGCAGCACGGCCTCGTTGCGGCTGTGGAGCTTGAGCACCACACCCTTGAGGTTGAGCAGCAGATCGACGATGTCTTCGCGCACGCCATCCAGCGTGGAGTACTCGTGCAGCACGCCCTCGATGGTGACCTCGGTCGGCGCATGGCCAGGCAGCGAGGACAGGAGGATGCGCCGCAGCGCATTCCCCAGGGTATGGCCAAACCCGCGCTCGAACGGCTCCATGGTGACGCGGGCCTGGACCGGCGACACACTCTGGACGTCGATAATGCGCGGTTTCAGCAGAGCATTGCTTTGCATCAGCATTTCCTCGAATCTTGGGAGGCTTTATCGTCCCGTATCAACGGGAGTAGAGTTCGACCACCAGACCTTCGTTGATCGTCGCGGACAGTTCGGCGCGCTGCGGGTAAGCCTTGAAGGTACCCTTGCCGGCCTTCGCGTCGACTTCGATCCATTCCGGGAAGCCACGCGATTCGGCGGCCTCGATGGCAGCCTTGACACGCAGCGAGGCACGCGAACGTTCGGTCAGTTCGATGACGTCGCCCGGCTTGACGGTGTAGGACGGAATGTTGGTGCGCTTGCCGTTGACCAGCACGCCATTGTGACGGACGACCTGGCGCGCTTCGGCGCGCGAGGCACCGAAGCCCATGCGGTAGGCGACGGAGTCCAGGCGGCCTTCGAGCAGCTGCAGGAGGTTCTCACCGGTCTGACCACGACGGCGGTCGGCTTCGGCATACACCTTGCGGAACTGGCGCTCCAGCACGCCGTAGAGGCGGCGGATCTTCTGCTTTTCACGCAGTTGCACACCGTAGCCGGAGAGGCGCTGACCGGAACGCTGGCCATGCTGGCCGGGCGCGTAGGCGCGGCGCTCGATGGCACACTTGTCGGTAAAGCACTTTTCGCCCTTCAGGAAGAGCTTTTCGCCCTCGCGTCGGCACTGACGGCACTTGGGATCGAGATTACGAGCCACGTTTCAACTCCTTGTCAGATACGGCGCTTCTTCGGCGGACGGCAGCCGTTGTGCGGGATCGGGGTGATGTCGGTAATGCTGGAGATCTTCATCCCGAGCGCATTGAGAGCACGCACTGCGGACTCACGGCCGGGGCCGGGTCCCTTGATACGCACTTCGAGGTTCTTCACGCCGCATTCCTGCGCGGCCTTGCCGGCAGCCTCGGCCGCCACCTGGGCAGCGAACGGGGTGCTCTTGCGCGAACCCTTGAAGCCGGCACCACCGGAGGTCGCCCACGACAGGGCGTTGCCCTGGCGGTCGGTGATGGTGATGATGGTGTTGTTGAAGCTCGCGTGAACGTGCGCAATACCTTCCGCGACGTTCTTCTTGACCTTCTTACGAACCTTTGCAGCAGTCTTAGCCATTATCAGTTCCTATCACTTCTTGCCGGCGATGGCCTTGCGCGGACCCTTGCGGGTGCGGGCATTGGTACGGGTGCGCTGACCGCGCATCGGCAGGCCGCGGCGATGACGCACACCGCGGTAGCAACCCAGGTCCATCAGGCGCTTGATGTTCATCGTGACTTCACGACGCAGATCGCCTTCGACAACGAAGCGGCCGACTTCGTCGCGCAGCTTCTCCATGTCGGAATCGGTCAGATCCTTGATCTTGGTCGAACGAGCAACACCAGCGGCGTCGCAAATCTTCTGAGCACGCGTACGGCCGATCCCATAGATGCTGGTCAGCGCGATCTCGGCATGCTTGTGGTTGGGAATGTTTACCCCAGCAATACGGGCCATCCGATTACCCCAAAAAGCGAAACATTAAATTTTAATACCCGGGATTGACTAGATCAACCCTGGCGCTGCTTGTGACGCGGATCGGTGCAGATCACGCGGACCACGCCCTTGCGTCGAATGATCTTGCAGTTGCGGCACAGCCGCTTGACCGAAGCCTGGACTCTCATGTTCTTGCTCCTGTTTCTATAATCACTTGGTCCGGAACACGATCCGGCCCTTGGTCAGGTCATACGGCGTCAGTTGCACGGTGACCTTGTCGCCCGGAAGGATGCGGATGTAGTGCATGCGCATCTTGCCGGAGATGTGTCCGAGGACCATGTGCCCGTTTTCGAGCCTGACGCGGAACGTCGCGTTGGGGAGGTTCTCGGTCACCTCGCCCTGCATCTCGATTACATCTTCCTTCGCCATCGCTTACCTGAGCGGAAGACCCGCACCCTTGAAGTTGGCTTTCTTCAGCAGGCTTTCGTACTGATGGGACATCACGTAAGACTGCACCTGCACCATGAAGTCCATGGTCACCACGACGATGATCAGCAGCGAGGTTCCACCGAAATAGAACGGCACGTTCCACTTCAGGATCAGGAACTCCGGCAGCAGACACACCAGCGTGATGTACACCGCCCCGGCCAGCGTCAGCCTGGTGAGGATGCGGTCGATGTAACGTGCAGTCTGATCACCGGGCCGGATACCCGGCACGAACGCCCCACTCTTCTTCAGGTTGTCCGCGGTATCGCGGGCGTTGAACACCAGTGCGGTGTAGAAGAAGCAGAAGAACACGATCGCTGCAGCGTACAGCATCACGTAGATCGGTTGCCCCGGCGACAGCGTCGAGGCGATGTCACGCAGCCAGTACATGCCTTCCGAAGCACCGAACCACTGCCCCAGCGTCGCCGGGAAGAGGATGATGCTCGACGCGAAGATCGGCGGGATGACGCCCGACATGTTGAGCTTCAGCGGCAGGTGCGAAGCCTGACCACCGTACACCTTGTTGCCCACCTGACGCTTGGCGTAATTGACCAGGATCTTGCGCTGACCCCGCTCGACGAACACCACGAACGCAGTCACCAGCACCACCAGCACGCAGATGAACAGGGCCGTAAAGGGATGCATCGCACCGGTACGGACCAGCTCGAACAGACCGCCGATGGCACTCGGCAGACCCGCCACGATACCGGCGAAGATGATCAGCGAGATGCCGTTGCCGATACCGCGCTCGGTGATCTGCTCGCCCAGCCACATCAGGAACATGGTCCCGGTGACGAGGGTGGCGACGGTCACGAAGCGGAACATCAGGCCGGGATCGAGCACCAGACCGGGCTGTCCTTCCAGCGCGATGGCCATCCCCAGCGACTGCGCAAAGGCAAGCAGGAGCGTGCCGTAGCGGGTGTACTGGGTGATCTTGCGGCGACCGGCTTCACCTTCCTTCTTCAGTTGCTCGAGCGCAGGCACCGCCACCGTCATCAGCTGCATGATGATCGATGCCGAGATGTACGGCATGATCCCCAGCGCGAAGATGGTGAAACGCGACAGCGCACCGCCCGAGAACAGGTTGAAGACCCCGAGGATGCCGCCGGCCTGCGACTGGAACAGTTCGGCGAGGCGCTCGGGATCGATTCCGGGCACGGGAATGTGCGCGCCGATGCGGTAGACGATCAGCGCTCCCAGCAGGAACAGGATGCGCCGCTTGAGGTCACCGAAGCGACCGGCGTTTCCCACGGTGGCGGACGGATTGGCCACTGCCTTCCCCTGCCTTACTCGGCAACCGCGACGGAACCGCCGGCGGCCTCGATGGCAGCCTTGGCACCCTTGGTCGCGCCCACGCCACGCAGGTTCACCTTGCGGGTGATCTTGCCGGAGAGGATGACCTTGGCGGACAGCGCATCAGCGGCGACGATACCGGCCTGCATGAGGACCAGCAGATCGACGTCATCGACGGGCAGCTTGTCGAGTTCGGACAGACGCACTTCGGCGTTGCGGGCACGGGTCAGGGACACGAAGCCACGCTTCGGCAGACGGCGCTGCAGCGGCATCTGACCGCCTTCGAAACCGGTCTTGTGGAAGCCGCCGGAGCGGGACTTCTGGCCCTTGTGGCCGCGACCGCAGGTCTTGCCCAGGCCGCTGCCGATGCCACGACCGACGCGCTTGGCCGGCGACTTGGAGCCGGCACCGGGTTTAATGTCATTCAGCCGCATTTAAGCCTCGCACTTCACCAGGTAGGACACCTTGTTGATCATGCCGCGCACTTCGGGCGTGTCCTGCAGTTCGACGGTGTGATTCAGTCGACGCAGGCCCAGGCCGCGAACCGTGGCGCGATGGGACTGTTTGGTACCGATCACGCTCTTCACCAGCGTGACCTTGAGTTTCTTGTCGGACATCGCTTACCCCAGGATCTCTTCGACAGTCTTGCCACGCTTGGCGGCGATCACTGCCGGGGTGTTGACGGCCAGCAGGCCGTTGATGGTCGCACGCACGACGTTGTACGGATTGGTCGAACCGATGCACTTGCAGATGATGTCGGTCACGCCCATCACCTCGAACACCGCGCGCATCGGGCCGCCGGCGATGATGCCGGTACCGCCGGGGGCGGGCTGCATCAGCACTTCGGCCGCGCCGTGCTTGCCGATCACGGTGTGCTGCAGGGTGCCGTCGCGCAGCGGGATCTTGACCAGCTTGCGGCGGGCCTCGTCCATCGCCTTCTGCACGGCCACCGGCACTTCACGGGACTTGCCCTTGCCCATGCCGATGCCGCCGTCGCCATCACCGACCACGGTCAGCGCGGCAAAGCCGAGGATACGACCACCCTTCACAACCTTGGTCACGCGATTGATCGCGACCATCTTCTCGCGCAGGCCGTCGTCGCGCTCCTCGGAGGCCTGCGGGCGTTTGGTTTGCTGCTTAGCCATTCGAATCCTCGCTTAGAACTTCAGACCGCCTTCACGGGCAGCCTCGGCCAGCGCCTTCACGCGACCGTGATACAGGAAGCCCGAGCGGTCGAACGCGACCTGCTCGATCCCGGCAGCCTTGGCGCGTTCGGCAATCAGCTTGCCGACCACTTCCGCTGCCTGCTTGTTGCCGCCGTTCGGCACCTGGGCACGCACTTCGGCTTCCACGGTGGAAGCGGCAGCGAGCACGCGGGAGCCGCAGCCCGAGATGATCTGGGCGTAGATGTGGCTGTTGGAACGGAACACGGCCAGGCGCACCGCCTTCAGCTCCGCAATCTTGGCGCGGGTTTTACGCGCACGGCGAAGACGAACTTGTTTTTTGTCCATGACGAACCGCCCTTACTTCTTCTTGGTTTCCTTGAGCACCACCACTTCGTCCGAATAACGGACGCCCTTGCCCTTGTAGGGTTCGGGAGCGCGGTAGGCCCGCACCTCGGCCGCGACCTGGCCGACCTGCTGCTTGTCGACGCCCTTGATCACGATCTCGGTCTGCGAGGGGGTTTCAACGGTCACGCCGGCGGGCATCTGGTGCGCCACGGGGTGGGAGAAACCCAGCGAGAGATTCAGCTTGTCGCCCTGAGCCTGGGCACGGTAGCCGACGCCTACCAGGGTCAGCTTGCGCTCGAAACCCTTGGACACGCCGGTAACCATGTTGGCCAGCAGGGCACGCATGGTGCCGGACATCGCGCGGGCGTTTTCCACCCCCTCACGTGCCTTGCACACCAGCGCGTCACCTTCGCGCTCGACGCTGACAGCAGCGTGAGCCGGGCGGCTGAGCGTACCCAGCGGACCCTTGACGGTGATTTGTGCTGCGTTGATGGTGACCTCGACGCCCTGCGGGATGGCCACCGGATTCTTAGCTACACGAGACATGGCACCCCCTTAAGCGACGACGCAGATCACTTCGCCACCGACGCGACTGGCGCGTGCGGCACGATCGGTCATCACACCCTTGGGCGTGGACACAATGGCCACACCCAGTCCATTCATGACGCGCGGCAGATCGTCACTACCCTTGTACACACGCAGGCCGGGACGGCTGACGCGTTCGATGCGTTCGATGACCGGGCGACCGGCGTAGTACTTGAGCGCGACGTCGAGCTGCGCCTTGCCGTCGCTGTCGCGCACGGAAAAGTCGTCGATGTAACCCTCGTCCTTGAGCACACGGGCAATCGCCACCTTGAGCTTGGAGGACGGCATGCTCACCGCGGGCTTCTGGGCCTGCTGGGCATTGCGGATGCGGGTCAGCATATCGGCGATGGGATCGGACATACTCATCTTTTGATCTCTCCTTACCAGCTCGCCTTGGTCATGCCAGGCACTTCGCCGCGGAAGGCAATTTCACGCAGCTTGTTGCGGCACAGGCCGAACTTGCGATACACACCACGCGGACGGCCGGTGAGGCTGCAGCGGTTGCGGGTACGCGTAGGATTGGCGTTGCGGGGCAGCTGCTGCAGTTGCAGACGGGCGGCCATGCGCTCTTCCTCGGACAACTTGGAATCGTTGATCTGGGCGACCAGAGCGGCGCGCTTGGCAGCGAACTTCGCCACCAGCTTGCGGCGCTTCTCTTCGCGGTTGATCAGAGCCAGTTTTGCCATATCACCCTCAATTCTTGAACGGGAACTTGAACGCGGCCAGCAGCGCACGCGCTTCCTGGTCGGTCTTCGCCGTCGTCGTGATGCTGATGTTCATCCCGCGCAGCGCATCGATCTTGTCGTACTCGATTTCCGGGAAGATGATCTGTTCCTTGACGCCGAGGTTGTAGTTGCCACGACCGTCGAAACCCTTCGCGGCAATACCGCGGAAGTCACGCACGCGCGGCAGCGCCACGGTTACCAGGCGATCGAAGAACTCGTACATTTGCGGACCACGCAGGGTCACCATGCAGCCGATCGGATAGCCATCACGGATCTTGAAGCCGGCGATGGACTTGCGCGCCTTGGTGGCAACCGGCTTCTGGCCGGCGATCTTGGTCATGTCGCCAATGGCGTTTTCCAGGATCTTCTTGTCACCGACCGCCTCGCCAACACCCATGTTGAGGGTGATCTTGGTGATGCGCGGCACTTCCATGACGGACTTGTAACCGAACTGCTTGAGCAACTCAGGCACGACCGTCTCTTTGTAGAACTCTTGCAAGCGAGCCATTGTTACTCCTTACGCGTCCACGAGCTCGCCGTTCGACTTGAAGAAGCGCGCCTTGCGGCCATCTTCAAGCACCTTGATCCCGACGCGATCGCCCTTCTGGGCCGCGGGATTGAACAGCGCGACGTTCGAAACATGGATGGGCATCTCCTTCTCGACGATGCCACCCACCTCACCCTTCATCGGATTCGGACGGACATGCTTCTTCACGCGATTGACGCCTTCAACGACCACACGCTCGTCATCCACGCGACGCAGCACGGTACCGCGACGACCGCGATCCTTGCCGGCCAGCACGACCACTTCATCACCCTTGCGGATCTTGTTCATCTCGTCGACTCCTCAGAGCACTTCCGGCGCCAGCGAGACGATCTTCATGAACCGCTCGGTGCGCAGCTCGCGAGTAACCGGCCCGAAGATACGGGTGCCGATCGGCTCGAGCTTGTTGTTCAGCAGAACGGCGGCATTGCCGTCGAACTTGATCAGGGAACCATCGGGGCGGCGCACACCCTTGGCGGTGCGGACCACCACGGCGTTATAGACGTCACCCTTCTTGACCCGCCCACGCGGAGCAGCATCCTTCACGGTGACCTTGATGATGTCGCCCACGCCGGCGTAGCGGCGCTTCGAACCACCGAGGACCTTGATGCACATCACCGAACGCGCACCGGTGTTGTCGGCGACGTCCAGCCTGGATTGCATTTGAATCATGAGTTAAATCTCCAACTTATCCCGCGCTGCGGTCAGTCTTGGAACCCGTACGGGTAGAAGCCCCGGACGAGATCCGGAGCAAAGACGAAAAGTATAACAGCTTGGCAAGAGCTTGCCAAGCTGTTCATACCAAAACATCAAAGCTCAGATGACGCGCGCCTTTTCCAGAACTCGCGTGACCTTCCAGGTCTTGGTGCGGGAGATCGGACGGCACTCCTCGATCTCCACCAGATCACCCGCCGCCGCACCACCGTCTTCGACGTGGGCGTGGTACTTGGCCGAACGGGTGATGATCTTGCCGTACAGCGGGTGCTTCACACGACGCTCCACCAGGACGGTGACCGTCTTCTGCATCTTGTCGCTCACCACACGGCCAACGACCGCACGGCGAACCTTTGCGCTTTCTTCACTCATTGCTGACCTGCCTTTTCACGCAGAACGGTCCGCACGCGCGCGATGTCGCGACGCACCTTCCCGAGTTGGCTCGTATTGCTCAGCTGCTGGGTTGCCAGTTGCATGCGCAGCGAAAACTGCGCCTTCAGCAGCTCGAGCAATTCCTGATTCAATTCACCTGCGCTCTTGGCGCGGAGATCACTCGCATTCATGCCTTACCCCACTTGGCGCGTAACGAACACGGTATCGATCGGAAGCTTGGCGGCGGCGAGCCGGAAAGCTTCACGGGCGAGCGCTTCGTCCACACCGTCCATTTCGTACAGCACCTTGCCGGGCTGGATCTCAGCAACCCAGTACTCGGGGTTGCCCTTGCCGTTACCCATACGGACTTCGGCAGGCTTCCTGGAGATCGGCTTGTCCGGGAAGACGCGGATCCAGATGCGACCGCCACGCTTGATGTGACGGGTCATCGCACGACGCGCAGATTCGATCTGGCGGGCAGTCAGGCGCCCACGGCCGGTGGCCTTCAGGCCCCATTCACCGAAGCTGACCTTCGCACCGCGAGTGGCCAGACCGGTGTTGCGACCTTTCTGCTCCTTACGATACTTCCTTCTCGTCGGCTGCAGCATCATTCACTCCTGCTTTCTTCTTGACGGCCGGCGCCATCACGACGGCCGCCACGACGCGCCGGACGGCCCTCGTCGTTGCGCGGCGCGCCACGACGACCGCGGCGGTTGTCTGCTTCCGGCTCGGCGGCCACGGGCTGCTCGTTGCGACCGAGCTGGTCACCCTTGTAGACCCACACCTTGATGCCGATGATGCCGTAGGTGGTCTTGGCTTCGGAGACGCCGTAGTCGATGTTGGCGCGCAGGGTGTGCAGCGGCACACGGCCTTCGCGATACCACTCGGTACGGGCGATCTCGGCGCCGTTGAGGCGGCCTGCGCTCATGATCTTGATGCCCTGGGCACCGAGGCGCATGGCGTTCTGCATCGCACGCTTCATCGCACGGCGGAACATGATGCGCTTCTCGAGCTGCTGGGCGATCGAATCGGCGATCAGCTTGGCATCGATCTCGGGCTTGCGGACTTCCTCGATGTTCACATGCACGGGCACGCCGACGATCTTCTGCAGCTCGCGCTTGAGCAGCTCGATGTCCTCGCCCTTCTTGCCGATCACCACACCCGGGCGGGCGCTGTACAGGGTGATGCGGGCATTCTTGGCCGGACGCTCGATGACCACACGGCCAACGGAGGCGTGCGCCAGGCGCTTCTTGAGGAAATCACGGACCTTCAGGTCTTCCGCAAGCATGCGCGAGAAATCGCGCTTCGGCGCAAACCAGCGGGAACCCCAGTCACGCGTGACCGCGAGGCGGAATCCGGTCGGATGAATTTTCTGACCCATACTTACTCCTTATTCCCCGACGGTCACGTAGACGTGACAAGTAGGCTTGAGGATGCGGTTGCCGCGGCCCTTGGCGCGCGCGGTGAAGCGCTTCAGCGACATGCCTTCCTCGACGTAGATGGTCTTCACCTTGAGGGTGTCGATGTCGGCACCGTCGTTGTGCTCGGCATTGGCGATCGCGGACTCGACCACCTTGCGGATGATCTTGGCACCGCGCTTCGGCGAGAAGGCGAGAATGTTGAGCGCCTGATCAACCGGCTTGCCCCGGACGAGATCGGCGACCAGACGGCCCTTTTGGGCCGACAGGCGAACCCCGCGGAGAATGGCTCTGGTTTCCATAGTGACTCCTTACCTCTTCGCCTTCTTGCTGGCGGCGTGACCCTTGAAGGTGCGGGTCAGCGCGAATTCGCCGAGCTTGTGGCCAACCATGTTCTCCGAGACGAAGACCGGGATGTGCAGGCGGCCGTTATGCACCGCGATCGTCAGGCCGACGAAGTCGGGCAGGATCGTGGAACGGCGCGACCAGGTCTTGATCGGGCGCTTGTCGTTGCTGTTGCGTACGGCGTCCACCTTCTTCAGCAGGTGCGCGTCGACGAACGGGCCTTTCTTGATAGAACGAGACATCTCTTACCCCTTAACGCTTGTGCCGACGCTGCACGATCATGGAATCGCTGCGCTTGTTGCGGCGCGTGCGATAGCCCTTGGCGGGCTGACCCCACGGGCTGCGCGGCACGCCGCCTTCGCCGGTACGGCCTTCGCCGCCACCGTGCGGGTGATCGACCGGGTTCATCGCCACGCCGCGAACGGTCGGGCGGATGCCACGCCAGCGATTGGCGCCGGCCTTGCCGATCTTGCGCAGGCCATGCTCGCCGTTGCCGACTTCGCCGATGGTGGCGCGGCACTCGACATGCACGCGGCGGATTTCACCGGAGCGCAGACGCAGCTGGGCGTACAGGCCTTCGCGGGCCAGCAGCTGCACGGAAGTGCCGGCAGCGCGGGCGAGCTGGGCACCCTTGCCGGGCAGCATCTCGACGCAGTGAATGGTCGAACCCACCGGGATGTTGCGGATCGGCAGGGCGTTGCCGGCCTTGATCGGCGCCTCGGAACCGGAGACGACCTGCTGGCCGACTTCCAGACCCTTGGGGGCGATGATGTAGCGGCGCTCACCGTCGGCATAGCACAGCAGGGCGATATGCGCGGAACGGTTGGGGTCGTACTCGATGCGCTCGACCTTGGCGACGATGCCGTCCTTGTTGCGACGGAAATCGACCAGGCGGTAGTGCTGCTTGTGACCACCACCCTGGTGACGCACGGTGATGCGACCGGAATTGTTACGGCCGGCATTCTTGCTCTGGCTTTCCACCAGGCCAGCGTACGGACGACCCTTGTAGAGGGTGTCGTTCACCACCTTGACCATGGCGCGACGGCCAGCGGAGGTGGGCTTCAGTTTAACCAGTGCCATGACTTATCACTCCCCAGCCACAAAGTTGATTTCCTGGCCGGGCTTGAGGCAGACGAAAGCCTTCTTCCAGTCCTTGCGGCGGCCCATCATCTTGCCGAAACGCTTGACCTTGCCCTTCACGTTCAGGATCTGCACCGACTTGACCTCGACCTTGAAGAGTGCCTCGACGGCAGCCTTCACTTCGGGCTTGGTTGCATCGGAGGCGACCTTGAACACCACCTGCTCGTTCTTGTCGGCGACGAAAGTCGCCTTTTCGGAGATCTGCGGGGCGAGCAGCACCTGCAGCAGACGCTCCTGGCTGATTGCGCTCATTGCCACGCTTCCTCCATCTTGGCCAGCGCAGCCTTGGTGACCAGCACCTTGGCGAAACGCACCAGCGACACGGGATCGGCTTCCTGGACTTCCAGCACCAGCACGTCGTGCAGGTTGCGGGCCGACAGGAAGAGGTTCTCGTCGAGCTCGTCAGTGATGACCAGCACGGAATCCAGCCCCATGCCCTTGAGCTTCTGGGTCAGCAGCTTGGTCTTCGGCGCCTCGACGCTGAAGTTCTCGACGACCGCCAGACGGTCTTCGCGAGCCAGCTGCGAGAGGATCGACGCCACGCCGGCGCGATACATCTTGCGATTGACCTTCTGCGAGAAGTTCTCGTCAGGGGAGTTCGGGAAAATGCGACCACCCCCACGCCACAGCGGGCTGGAAGCCATACCGGCGCGCGCACGCCCGGTGCCTTTCTGGCGCCACGGCTTGCGGGTCGACTTGGCCACGTCGGAACGGCCCTTCTGGGCACGGTTGCCGGAACGGGCATTGGCCATGTAGGCGGTGACCACCTGGTGCACCAGCGCCTCGTTGTAGTCACGCCCGAACAGGACATCGGATGCCTGCAGCGTGGCCGAGGGCTGACCCTGGTCATTCAGTAGTTTCAGTTCCATTACGCCCTCGCTCAGTTACCGGCCTTGACCGCCGGGCGGACGATCACGTCGCCACCCTTGGAGCCCGGCACCGCACCCTTGACCAGCAGCAGCTGACGCTCGGCATCGACGCGAACCACTTCGAGGTTCTGCGTGGTGCGCGTGACGTTGCCGTACTGACCCGCCATCCGCTTGCCAGGGAAAACCCGGCCCGGATCCTGCGCCATGCCGATGGAGCCCGGCGCGTTGTGCGAGATCGAGTTACCGTGCGAAGCGCGGTTGGAGCTGAAGTTGTGACGCTTGATGGAGCCGCTGAAGCCCTTGCCGATCGAGGTACCGGTGATATCCACCTTCTGCCCGACCGCAAAGAGGTCGACACCGATCACGTCGCCGGCCTTGAGGCTGGCAAGCTGAGCGGCTTCGACGCGGAATTCCTTGAGCACGTGACCGGCTTCGACGCCGGCCTTGGCGAGATGACCGGCGAGCGGCTTACTGACGCGGCTCGCACGGCGCTTGCCGAAAGTCACCTGAACGGCGGAATAACCATCCACCTCAGATGTCTTGATCTGGGTCACGCGATTGTTGGACACGTCCAGCACCGTCACCGGGATGGAACGACCATCCTCGGCAAAGACGCGAGTCATGCCAACCTTGCGACCTACAAGGCCTAGACTCATTTTCTTCTCCTGATCCCCGGTTACGATTGACCGGGCCCTAACGAACAATTGCACCAATAGGCGCAAAGGCCGGATTATACCGGCCTTTTCCTTGATCCCGCAAGTATGGTACTTACTGGAGCTTGATTTCGACGTCCACGCCAGCCGGCAGATCCAGCTTCATCAGCGCATCCACGGTCTTGTCAGTGGGATCGATGATGTCCATCAGACGTTGATGGGTGCGGATTTCCATCTGGTCGCGCGAGGCCTTGTTGACGTGCGGCGAACGCAGCAGGTCGAAACGCTCGATGCGGGTCGGCAGCGGCACGGGACCGCGCACCACCGCGCCGGTGCGCTTGGCGGTGTCGACGATTTCGAGCGCGGACTGATCGATCAGGCGATAGTCGAAGGCCTTCAGGCGGATGCGGATTTTCTGGCTTTGCATGGCTTGTTTTCCAAAGAGCGAGGGCGCGGCACGATGCCGCGCCCGGACAGGGAATTACTCGATGATCTTGGCAACCACACCGGCGCCGACGGTACGACCGCCTTCGCGGATGGCGAAACGCAGACCTTCTTCCATGGCGATCGGGCAGATCAGCTTCACGGTGATCGACACGTTGTCACCCGGCATGACCATCTCGGTGCCTTCCGGCAGGGAGATCGAACCGGTCACGTCGGTGGTACGGAAGTAGAACTGCGGACGGTAGTTGTTGAAGAACGGGGTGTGACGACCGCCCTCTTCCTTCGACAGCACGTAGATCTCGCCGGTGAAGTGGGTGTGCGGGGTGATGGAACCCGGCTTGCACAGCACCTGGCCACGCTCGACGTCTTCACGCTTGGTGCCGCGCAGCAGCACGCCGACGTTGTCGCCCGCCTGACCCTGGTCGAGCAGCTTGCGGAACATTTCCACGCCGGTGCAGGTGGTCTTGACCGTGGCCTTGATGCCGACAATCTCGATTTCCTCACCAACCTTGACGATGCCGCGCTCGACACGGCCGGTCACCACGGTGCCGCGGCCGGAGATCGAGAACACGTCTTCGATCGGCAGCAGGAAGGGCTTGTCGATGGCACGTTCCGGGGTCGGGATGTAGGAGTCCAGCGCAGCGGCCAGCTCCAGGATCGCCGGTTCGCCGATCGGCGACTGGTCGCCTTCGAGCGCCTTCAGCGCGGAACCCTTGACGATGGGAATGTCGTCGCCCGGGAAGTCGTACTTGGAGAGCAGCTCGCGCACTTCCATCTCGACCAGCTCGAGCAGCTCTTCGTCGTCAACCATGTCGCACTTGTTCAGGAAGACGATGATGTAGGGCACGCCGACCTGGCGGGCCAGCAGGATGTGCTCGCGGGTCTGCGGCATCGGGCCGTCAGCGGCCGAGCACACCAGGATCGCGCCGTCCATCTGCGCCGCACCGGTAATCATGTTCTTCACGTAGTCGGCGTGACCCGGGCAGTCCACGTGGGCGTAGTGACGGGTTTCGGTCTCGTACTCGACGTGCGCGGTGTTGATGGTGATGCCGCGCGCCTTCTCTTCGGGCGCCGCGTCGATCTGGTCGTAGGCCTTCGCTTCACCGCCGAACTTCTTCGACAGAATGGTGGTGATCGCCGCGGTCAGCGTCGTCTTACCATGGTCAACGTGGCCGATCGTGCCAACGTTTACGTGCGGCTTGGTGCGCTCGAATTTACCTTTAGCCATGAGTATGTTCCTTGTCGATGCAGGTGCTTACTTGCGATTGTTGATGACCGCTTCGGCGACGCTCTTCGGCGCCTCGGCGTAGTGCTTGAATTCCATCGAGTAGGTCGCGCGACCCTGGGTCAGCGAACGCAGCGAGGTCGCGTAGCCGAACATCTCGGCCAGCGGCACTTCGGCCTTCACTTCCTTCATGCCGCCGGGGATGTCGTCCATGCCCTGGACGATGCCGCGACGGCCGGAGAGATCGCCCATGACGTTGCCCATGTAGTCTTCCGGCGTTTCCACCACCACCGCCATCATCGGCTCCAGCAGCACCGGGCTGGCGCGGCGCATGGCTTCCTTGAAGGCCATCGAACCGGCCATCTTGAAGGCGTTTTCGTTGGAGTCGACGTCGTGGTAGGAACCGAACTGCAGGGTAACCTTCACGTCCACCACCGGGAAGCCGGCGAGCACGCCGTTCGGCAGGGTGTCCTGAATACCCTTGTCCACCGCGGGGATGTATTCGCGCGGCACCACACCACCCTTGATGGCATCGACAAACTCGTAGCCCTTGCCCTGCTCGGACGGCTCGAGGTTGATGACCACGTGGCCGTACTGGCCGCGACCGCCGGACTGCTTGACGAACTTGCCTTCGACGTCGGTCACCGCCTTGCGGATGGTTTCGCGGTAGGCCACCTGCGGCGCGCCGACGTTGGCTTCGACGTTGAACTCGCGCTTCATGCGGTCGACGATGATCTCGAGGTGCAGTTCGCCCATGCCGGAGATGATGGTCTGGCCGGATTCCTCGTCGGTGCGCACGCGGAAGGACGGATCCTCGGCCGCCAGGCGGGACAGGGCGATACCCATCTTTTCCTGGTCGCTCTTGGTCTTCGGCTCGACGGCGACGTGAATCACCGGATCCGGGAAGACCATGCGCTCGAGGATGATCGGCGCGCTCGGGTCGCACAGGGTCTCACCGGTGGTAACTTCCTTGAGGCCGACCACGGCGGCGATGTCGCCGGCGAGCACTTCCTTGATTTCCTGGCGCTCGTTGGCGTGCATCTGCAGGATGCGGCCGATGCGCTCCTTCTTGTTCTTGACCGAGTTGAGGACGGTGGAGCCGGACTCGAGCACGCCGGAATACACGCGCACAAAGGTCAGCTGGCCAACGAAGGGGTCAGTCATCAGCTTGAACGCCAGGGCGGAGAACTTCTCGCCATCCTCGGCCTTGCGCGAAACTTCCTTCTCATCCTCATCCGTACCCTGCACCGGCGGAATATCGACCGGCGACGGCAGGAAGTCGATGACCGCGTCGAGCATGCGCTGCACGCCCTTGTTCTTGAACGCAGTACCGCACAGCATCGGCTGGATCTCGCAGGCGATGGTGCGCAGGCGCAGGCCGAGACGGACCTTGTCTTCGGACAGGTCACCGTTCTCAAGGTACTCGTTCATCAGGTCTTCGGAGGCCTCGGCAGCCGCTTCGACCATCTGCTCGCGCCAGCTCTCGGCATCGGCCTGCAACTCGGCAGGGATGTCACGGTAGTCGAACTTCATGCCCTGGGAAGCCTCGTCCCAGATGATAGCCTTCATCTTGATCAGGTCGACCACGCCGGCGAAGTGCTCTTCGGCACCGATGGGGATGACCACCGGGACGGGATTCGCCTTCAGGCGGGTCTTCATCTGCTCGACGACCTTGAAGAAGTTGGCGCCGGAGCGGTCCATCTTGTTCACGAAGGCCAGACGCGGCACCTTGTACTTGGTAGCCTGGCGCCACACCGTTTCGGACTGCGGCTGCACGCCACCCACAGCGCAGTAGACCATGCAGGCACCGTCAAGCACACGCATGGAGCGCTCGACTTCGATGGTGAAGTCGACGTGCCCCGGAGTGTCGATGATGTTGAAGCGGTGCTCGGGATAGTTCATCTCCATCCCTTTCCAGAAGCAGGTAGTGGCCGCCGAGGTGATGGTAATGCCACGCTCCTGCTCCTGCGCCATCCAGTCCATGGTGGCGGCGCCATCATGCACTTCGCCAATCTTGTGATTGACGCCAGTGTAGAAAAGGATGCGCTCGGTGGTGGTGGTCTTGCCGGCGTCAATGTGAGCGGAGATACCGATGTTGCGGTAGCGCTCGATAGGAGTCTTGCGGGCCACGGTTTATTCCTGTCTATCCGGATCGCGCTGCGGCGCGAGGGTTGAACTGATGCGTTACAAAACAATCGAGCCCTTTGCAGGGCTCGAATCACTACCGGCGAAAGGATCAGAACCGGTAGTGGGAGAATGCCTTGTTTGCCTCGGCCATGCGGTGAACTTCTTCGCGCTTCTTCATCGCCGAACCGCGACCTTCAGCCGCCTCCATCAACTCGCCAGCCAGGCGCTGGGCCATGGACTTTTCGGCGCGCTTGCGCGCCGCCTCACGCAGCCAGCGCATCGACAGCGCCATGCGGCGGGAGGGACGAACCTCGACCGGAACCTGGTAGTTGGCACCACCGACACGGCGGCTCTTGACCTCGACCACCGGCTTGACGTTGGCAACCGCGGCGGAGAAGACCTCCAGCGGATCCTTGCCGGACTTGCTGCTGATCTGCTCCAGCGCGCCATAGACGATGCGCTCGGCGACCGACTTCTTGCCGGCCTGCATGATCACGTTGATGAACTTGGAAACATCCTGCGAGCCGAACTTGGGATCGGCGAGGATTTCACGCTTGGGTACTTCGCGGCGACGCGGCATAACGACCTCTGCTTATTATCTTGAGCCGAACAATCAGGCTTTCTTCGGACGCTTGGCGCCATACTTCGAGCGCGACTGCTTCCGGTCCTTGACACCCTGCAGGTCGAGGGAGCCACGCACGATGTGATAGCGCACACCCGGCAAATCCTTGACACGACCGCCGCGGATCAGCACAACGGAGTGTTCCTGCAGGTTGTGGCCTTCGCCACCGATGTAGGAAATGACCTCGAAACCGTTGGTCAGACGCACCTTGGCAACCTTACGAAGCGCGGAGTTCGGCTTCTTCGGCGTGGTGGTGTAGACCCGGGTGCACACCCCACGCTTCTGGGGGCACGCTTCGAGCGCCGGCACCTTGCTCTTGGTGACGGCCATTTGCCGCGGCTTGCGGACGAGCTGATTGATTGTTGGCATAGCTTGAGAATTTCCCAAAAAACCGAGGCAGCCACATCGGGCCGCCTCGGGCGGATTATTCCGGCTGAGACTGACTACGATTGGTCAGTCCACAAAAAGAGGCCGGAGTTTAATTCAAACACTGAACTTCCGTCAACTGGCTTCGACATCCTGGGTCTCCGCCGCGGTTTCCACCACTGCGTCCCAGGCATGTTCGATACCGAGATCGGTACCCGCTTCCTGCGCCTTGCGGTTGCGGTGGTAAGCGAGACCGGTACCGGCAGGGATCAGGCGACCAACGATGACGTTCTCCTTGAGGCCGCGCAGTTCATCGCGCTTGCCCATGATCGCGGCTTCGGTCAGCACCCGGGTGGTTTCCTGGAAGGACGCCGCTGAGATGAAGGAGTCGGTCGACAGCGAAGCCTTGGTGATGCCCAGCAGCACGTTCTCGTAGCTTGCCGGCAGCTTGCCTTCGGCCTCCATGCGATCGTTCTCGTCCAGCACCTCGGAGCGCTCGACCTGCTCCTCGCGGATGAACTTGGTATCGCCCGGATCGGTGATCACCACGCGACGCAGCATCTGACGAACGATCACCTCGATGTGCTTGTCGTTGATCTTCACGCCCTGCAGGCGGTACACGTCCTGCACCTCGTCGATGATGTAGTGCGCGAGCGCCTCGATGCCCTGCAGACGCAGGATGTCGTGCGGATCGGCGGGACCATCGACGATCAGTTCGCCCTTGTTCACCACCTGGCCGTCGTGCACCATCAGGTGCTTGTCCTTCGGGATCAGGAACTCGTGCACGGTGCCGTCGAGCTCGGTGATCACCAGGCGCTGCTTGCCCTTGGTGTCCTTGCCGAAGGAAACGGTGCCGGTGTACTCGGCGAGCATGCCGGCATCCTTCGGCGCACGCGCCTCGAACAGCTCCGCGACGCGCGGCAGACCGCCGGTAATGTCGCGGGTCTTGGCCGATTCCTGGGGGATGCGGGCGAGCACGTCACCGACGCCGACCTGCTGGCCATCCTTCACGGTGATCAGCGAGCCGACCTGGAAGGTGATGGCCACGGCGTGCTCGGTGCCGGCAATGCGCACTTCCTCGCCGCTGTCGTCGAAGAGCTTGACCTGCGGACGCACGCCCTTCGCGGTGGACGAGCTGGAGCGGCGCTTGGCGTCGATCACGACGAGGGTGGACAGGCCGGTGACGTCGTCGATCTGCTTGGCGACGGTGACCCCTTCCTCGACGTTCTCGAACTTCACCGTACCGGCGTACTCGGTGATGATCGGACGGGTGTGAGGATCCCAGCTGGCAAGCTTGGTGCCGGCCTTGATCGCCATGCCGTCGTCGACCATCAGGGTCGCGCCGTAGGGCAGCTTGTGACGCTCGCGCTCGCGACCCATCTCATCGGCGACGACGAGCTCGGCGGAGCGTGCAATGACGATCTTCTCGCCCTTGACGTTGGAGACATAGCGCATGTTGCCGGCAAAGCGGATGGTGCCGGCGGACTTCGCCTCGACACCGCTCGCGGAGGCCGAACGCGAAGCCGCACCACCAACGTGGAAGGTCCGCATGGTGAGCTGGGTACCCGGCTCGCCGATCGACTGCGCAGCGATCACGCCGACTGCCTCACCGGCATTGACCATCGAACCGCGGCCGAGGTCGCGCCCGTAGCACTTGGCGCACAGGCCGTAGCGCGTTTCGCAGGTCAGCGGGGTGCGCACCTTGACCTCGTCGATGCCGATGCTCTCGATCATATCGACAGCATCCTCGTCGAGCATGGTGCCGGCCTCGATGAGGGTCTCCTGGGTATCGGGATTGACCACGTCATCGGTACACACGCGGCCGAGGATACGGTCGCGCAGCGGCTCGACGACTTCGCCACCCTCGATCAGGGCCTTCATCACGAAGCCTTCGCGGGTGCCGCAATCGTCCTCGATGACCACCAGATCCTGGGTCACATCGACCAGACGGCGGGTCAGGTAGCCGGAGTTCGCGGTCTTCAGCGCCGTATCCGCGAGACCCTTACGGGCGCCGTGGGTGGAGATGAAGTACTGCAGAACGTTGAGGCCTTCACGGAAGTTGGTGGTGATCGGCGTCTCGATGATGGAGCCGTCCGGCTTCGCCATCAGGCCACGCATGCCGGCGAGCTGGCGGATCTGCGCGGCGGAGCCGCGGGCGCCGGAGTCGGCCATCATGTAGATGGAGTTGAAGGACTCCTGCTTGGCCGGCTTGCCGTCGCGATCGACGACGTCGTCGTGGCCGAGCTGGTCCATCATCGCCTTGGCGACCTGGTCGCCGCAGCGCCCCCAGATATCCACGACCTTGTTGTAGCGCTCGCCGTCGGTGACCAGACCGGAGGTGTACTGGTTGGCGATCTCCTTGACCTCGTGCTCGGCGGCGCGGATCAGATCGTCCTTCTGCGTCGGCACGAGCATGTCCTTGACGGCGATGGAGATGCCGGCACGGGTCGCCAGGGCGTAGCCGAACTGCATCAGCTTGTCGGCGAAGATCACCGTGTTGCGCAGGCCGCAGCGACGGAAGGAGGCGTTGATGAGCCTGGAGATTTCCTTCTTCTTGAGCGGCTTGTCCATCACGCTGAAGGGCAGGCCGGGGGGCAGGATCTCCGACAGGATGGCACGGCCCGCGGTGGTGTCGTAGCGGGTGATCTTCTCGCGGTGTTCGCCGTCGGCGCCGACCTCGATCTCCCTCAGGCGCACCGAAATGCGCGCGTGCAGGGTGATCTGCTTGGAGTCGTAGGCACGCTTGACCTCGCTGACGTCGGTGAAGATCATGCCTTCGCCGGGGGCGTTGATGGCCTCGCGGGTAGCGTAGTACAGGCCCAGCACGATGTCCTGCGAGGGGACGATGATGGGCTCGCCGTTGGCCGGCGACAGGACGTTGTTGGAGGCCAGCATGAGGGTGCGGGCTTCCATCTGCGCTTCCAGCGACAGCGGCACGTGAACGGCCATCTGGTCACCGTCGAAGTCGGCGTTGAAGGCCACGCAGACCAGGGGGTGAAGCTGGATGGCCTTGCCTTCGATCAGCACCGGCTCGAAGGCCTGGATGCCGAGGCGGTGCAGGGTCGGGGCGCGGTTGAGCATCACCGGATGCTCGCGGATCACCTCTTCGAGGATGTCCCACACCACCGGCTCCTGGCTCTCCACCATCTTCTTGGCCTGCTTGATGGTGGTCGCCAGACCCATCAGTTCGAGCTTGTTGAAGATGAAGGGCTTGAACAGCTCCAGCGCCATCAGCTTGGGCAGGCCGCACTGGTGCAGCTTGAGCTGCGGGCCGACGACGATGACCGAACGGCCCGAGTAGTCGACGCGCTTGCCGAGCAGGTTCTGGCGGAAGCGGCCGCCCTTGCCCTTGATCATGTCGGCCAGCGACTTCAGCGGACGCTTGTTGGCGCCAGTCATGGCCTTGCCGCGGCGGCCGTTGTCGAGCAGCGAGTCGACGGCTTCCTGCAGCATGCGCTTTTCGTTGCGCACGATGATCTCGGGGGCCTTGAGCTCCAGCAGGCGCTTCAGGCGGTTGTTACGGTTGATCACCCGACGGTAGAGGTCGTTGAGGTCCGAGGTGGCGAAACGGCCGCCGTCCAGCGGCACCAGCGGACGCAGGTCGGGCGGCAGCACCGGCAGCACTTCGAGGATCATCCACTCGGGCTTGATGCCGGAGGTCTGGAAGGCCTCGAGCACCTTCAGGCGCTTGGAGAACTTCTTGATCTTGGCTTCCGAGCCGGTGGTTTCGAGTTCGCCGCGCAGCTTCTCGATCTCGAGGTTGACGTCGAGCGTGCGCAGCAGCTCGCGGATGCCTTCGGCGCCCATCACGGCGTCGAAGTCGTCACCGTACTCCTCGACCTTGGCGAGGTAGTCGTCCTCGGTGAGCAGTTGCGCGCGGTTGAGCGGGGTCATGCCCGGCTCGACGACCACGAAGGCTTCGAAGTAGAGTACGCGTTCGATGTCGCGCAGGGTCATGTCGAGCACCATGCCGAGACGGCTCGGCAGGCTCTTCAGGAACCAGATGTGGGCAACCGGCGAGGCCAGCTCGATGTGGCCCATGCGCTCGCGGCGCACCTTCGACAGGGTCACCTCGACGCCGCACTTCTCGCAGATCACGCCGCGGTGCTTGAGGCGCTTGTACTTGCCGCACAGGCACTCGTAGTCCTTCACCGGGCCAAAGATCTTGGCGCAGAACAGGCCGTCGCGCTCCGGCTTGAAGGTACGGTAGTTGATGGTTTCGGGTTTCTTGACTTCCCCGTACGACCACGACCGGACCTTGTCGGGGGAGGCCAGGCCGATGGTGATCGCGTCGAACTCTTCCTCGTTCGGCAGGGTTTGCTTGAACAGGTCAGCGAGCAAGCTCTTCATCTAATTCTCCAGCGAGGAGTTTGGCCGCGGGGCAGCAGGGGGATATCCCCCGCCACCACCGCGGCCGGATTCTCAGTAGCGGTCCAGGTCGATGTCGATCGCCAGGGAGCGGATTTCCTTCACCAGCACGTTGAAGGACTCCGGCATGCCGGCGTCGATCTTGTGCTCACCCTTGACGATGTTCTCGTACACCTTGGTCCGGCCGGTGACGTCATCGGACTTCACCGTCAGCATCTCCTGCAGGGTGTAGGCAGCGCCATACGCTTCCAGCGCCCACACTTCCATTTCACCGAAACGCTGGCCGCCGAACTGCGCCTTGCCGCCCAGCGGCTGCTGGGTGACCAGCGAGTACGGGCCGGTGGAACGCGCGTGCATCTTGTCATCGACGAGGTGGTGCAGCTTCAGCACGTGCTTGTAACCCACCGTCACCTTGCGCTCGAACGCCTCGCCGGTACGGCCGTCGTACAGCGTCACCTGGCCGCCGTCGGGCAGACCGGCGAGCTCCAGCATGCGGGCGATCTCTTCCTCGTGAGCGCCGTCGAACACCGGCGAGGCAAAGGGCACGCCCTTGACCAGATTGGACGCCAGTTCGATGACTTCGTTGTCGTTGAAGGCGGAAATTTCTTCCGGCTTGCCGGTCTCGTTGTAGATCTGCTCGAGCAGCCCGCGCACTTCCTTGGCCGCGGCATTGGCGCGCAGCATGCGGTCGATCTTGTTGCCAAGGCCCTTCGCCGCCCAGCCGAGGTGGGTTTCGAGGATCTGTCCGATGTTCATCCGCGACGGCACGCCGAGCGGGTTGAGGACGATGTCGACCGGGCTGCCGTCTTCCATGTACGGCATGTCCTCGACCGGCACGATGCGCGACACCACACCCTTGTTGCCGTGGCGGCCGGCCATCTTGTCGCCGGGCTGCAGGCGGCGCTTGACGGCGAGGTAGACCTTGACCATCTTCTGCACGCCCGGGGGCAGCTCGTCGCCCTGGGTGAGCTTCTTCTTCTTGATCTCGAAGGCACTGTCGAAGTCCTTGCGGGTCTTCTCCAGACCTTCACGCACCGCTTCGAGCTGGGCTGCGAGCTCTTCGTCGGCCATGCGGATGTCGAACCAGTGATAGAACTCGAGCTGGTCGAGGTAGGCGTCGCTGATCGCGGTGCCCTTGGCGAGCTTCTTCGGACCGCCATTGGCCTTCTGGCCGACGATGAGACGGCGCAGACGGGCGAAGGCATCGCGCTCGACGATGCGCATCTGGTCGGCGAGGTCCATCTTGAAGCTGCGCAGCATGTCGTCGATGATCGACTGGGCACGCTTGTCGCGCTCGATACCCTCGCGGGTGAACACCTGCACGTCGATGACGGTGCCGACCATGCCGGCAGGCACGCGCAGCGAGGTGTCCTTCACGTCGGAAGCCTTCTCGCCGAAGATCGCGCGCAGCAGCTTCTCTTCCGGGGTGAGCTGGGTTTCGCCCTTCGGCGTGACCTTGCCGACCAGCACGTCACCGGCGTCAACTTCGGCGCCGATGTAGACGATGCCCGATTCGTCCAGGCGGGACAGTTGGGCTTCGCCCAGCGAGGCGATGTCGCGGGTGATTTCCTCGGGTCCGAGCTTGGTGTCGCGGGCGACGACGGTGAGCTCCTCGATGTGAATCGAGGTGAAGCGGTCTTCGGCGACGACGCGTTCGGAGATCAGGATGGAGTCTTCGAAGTTGTAGCCGTTCCACGGCATGAACGCCACCAGCATGTTCTGGCCGAGCGCCAGTTCGCCGAGGTCGGTGGAGGCGCCGTCGGCCACCACGTCGCCCTTGGCGATGACGTCGCCGACCTTGACGATGGGGCGCTGGTTGATGTTGGTGTTCTGGTTGGAACGCGAATACTTGATCAGGTTGTAGATATCCACACCGACCTGACCGGCTTCGTTCTCGGCGTCATTGACGCGCACGACGATACGGGCCGAATCGACGTAGTCCACCACCCCGCCACGCAGGGCCTGCACCGCAGTACCCGAGTCGACGGCAACGGTGCGCTCGATGCCGGTGCCGACCAGCGGCTTCTCCGGGCGCAGGCAGGGCACCGCCTGGCGCTGCATGTTGGCGCCCATCAGCGCGCGGTTGGCGTCGTCGTGCTCAAGGAAGGGAATCAGCGAGGCCGCCACCGAGACGATCTGACCCGGCGCCACGTCCATGTACTGGACCTGGTCGGCAGTCGCCAGGGTGAACTCACCCTTGTGGCGGCAGGACACCAGCTCACCGGCCAGCGAACCGTCGGCGGCGATTTCGGCATTGGCCTGGGCGATGACGTACTGGCCTTCCTCGATGGCGGAGAGGAAGTCGATCTGCTCGGTGACCTTGCCGTCCTCGACCTTGCGGTAGGGGGTTTCAAGGAAGCCGTGGCGGTTGGTGCGTGCATACACCGCCAGCGAGTTGATCAGACCGATGTTCGGACCTTCCGGAGTCTCGATCGGGCACACGCGGCCGTAGTGCGTCGGGTGCACGTCGCGGACCTCGAAGCCGGCGCGTTCGCGCGTCAGACCGCCCGGGCCAAGGGCCGAAACACGGCGCTTGTGGGTGATCTCGGAGAGCGGGTTGGTCTGGTCCATGAACTGGGAGAGCTGGCTGGAGCCAAAGAACTCCTTGATCGCGGCCGAGATGGGCTTGGCGTTGATCAGGTCATGGGGCATCAGGTTGTCGGACTCGGCCTGGCTCAGGCGTTCCTTGACGGCGCGCTCGACGCGGACGAGGCCGGCGCGGAACTGGTTCTCGGCCAGTTCGCCGACCGAACGCACGCGGCGGTTGCCGAGGTGATCGATGTCGTCGATGTCGCCGCGACCGTTGCGCAGCTCGACGAGCACGCCGATGACGGCGAGGATGTCCTCGTTGGAGAGCGTGCTGGGACCTTCTTCACCACGGGCACCGACGGTTTCGTAGAAGCGCTTCAGCCAGCCCGGAGCCTTGTCGTCGATCTTCTCGGGATAGGCGCGGCGGTTGAACTTCATGCGCCCGACCGACGACAGGTCGTAGCGCTCCTCGGCGTAGAAGAGGCCCTGGAAGAGCGCTTCGACGGCGTCCTCGGTGGGCGGTTCGCCCGGACGCATCATGCGGTAGATGGCGACCTTCGCCGCCCACTGGTCGGCGGTCTCGTCAATGCGCAGCGTCGACGAGATGTAGGCACCGCGATCGAGGTCGTTGACGTACAGGGTCTGGATGTCGCTGATCCCGGCTTCGCGCAGGCGGGCGAGCAGCTCTTCGGTGATCTCGTCGTTGGCACGGGCGACCAGTTCGCCGGTCTCGGCGTCGACGACGTTGCGCGCCAGCACGCGACCGAGGAGGAAGTCCTCGGGAACGGGCATGCGGGTGACGCCGGCCTGCTCCAGTTCGCGGATGTGCTTGGCGGTGATGCGCTTGTCGCGCGCGACAATCAGCTTGCCGCTCGGATCGGTGATGTCGAAGCGTGCCACTTCACCGCGCAGGCGGTCGGGCACGAGGGTGAAATCGACCGCTTCGGCGGAGAGATGGAAATCGTCGAAGTCGTGGAAGGTCTCGAGGATCTCTTCCGGCGACATGCCGATGGCACGCAGCAGGATGGTCGCCGGCATCTTGCGACGGCGGTCGACGCGGAAGTACAGGTAGTCCTTCGGGTCGAACTCGAAGTCCAGCCAGGAGCCGCGGTAGGGAATGATGCGCGCGGAGAACAGCAGCTTGCCCGAGGAGTGGGTCTTGCCGCGGTCGTGCTCGAAGAACACGCCCGGGGAACGGTGCAGCTGGGAGACGATGACGCGCTCGGTACCGTTGATGACGAAGGAACCGGTGGTGGTCATGAGCGGAATCTCGCCCATGTACACTTCCTGTTCCTTGACCTCCTTGATGGTCTCCTTGGGCGCTTCGCGGTCCATGATCACCAGACGCACGCGCGCGCGCAGCGGCGACGCGAAGGTCAGGCCGCGCTGCTGGCACTCCTTCACGTCGAAGGCGGGCTCGCCGAGCATGTACTGGACGAATTCCAGACGGGCATTGCCGCTGTGGCTGGAAATCGGGAAGATGGACGTAAACGCGGCCTGCAAGCCCTGGTTCACGCGCGTTTCCGGCGGCGTTTCAGCCTGCAGGAAGGCGGCGAAGGACTCGATCTGGGTGGCGAGCAGGAAAGGCGCGTCCAGCACGGCTGCGCGCTTGGCGAAGCTCTTGCGGATACGCTTCTTTTCGGTGTAGGAATACGCCATGGATGCTCCGGGTAGAGGTCAGACGTCGAACAGACAAAACAGCTGCAGAATACGGCGCCCCGCATGTCCCTTTCGGCACCGCGTGCAGCCGGCCGGGACGCTGTATTCTGGCTTCCTGCAAGCAGAAAGCACGAAAGGGCCGGCGCCCGAAACGAGCGCCAGCCCCATGGCAAGGCCGGGTATTACTTGATCTCGACCTTCGCGCCGGCGTCTTCGAGCTGCTTCTTGAGCGCTTCGGCGTCGGCCTTGGCGATACCTTCCTTGACAGCCTTCGGGGCGCCGTCGACGACGTCCTTGGCTTCCTTCAGGCCCAGGCCGGTGGCGGCACGGACGACCTTGATGACTTCAACCTTCTTGTCGCCAGCGGCGGTCAGGATGACGTCGAACTCGGTCTTCTCTTCGGCGGCGGGAGCGGCAGCGCCGGCACCCGGGGCAGCCACGGCCATCGCCGCGGCGGAGACGCCGAACTTCTCTTCGAACGCCTTGACCAGGTCGTTCAGTTCCATGACGGTCATCGCGCCAACGGCTTCGAGGATGTCTTCTTTGCTGATTGCCATTTCAAATCACTCCAAAATCGAACTTATCTGAAAACTGTAGTGGTGTCGCTCAGGCAGCGGCGCCTTCTTCCTCGCGCTTCTTGGCGAGGGCCGCGAGGGTGCACGCAAAGCCGGAAACCGGCGCCTGCATGACGCCCAGCAGCTTGGCGAGCAGCTCTTCGCGACTGAGGATCGAAGCCAGCGCCTTGACGCCATCGGCGTCGAGCACCTTGCCGGCATACGAACCGGCCTTGACCACCAGCTTGGGATTGCCCTTGGCGAATTCGTTGAGCACCTTGGCGGCGGCAACCGGATCTTCCGACACGCTGTAGATCAGCGGACCCACGAGCTGGTCGGCGAGACCGGCAAACGGGGTGTCGGCGATTGCACGACGCACCAGGGTGTTCTTCAGCACGCGCAGATAAACGCCAGATTCGCGGGCCTTGGCACGCAGCACGGTGAGATCGCCCACCGCAATGCCGCGATACTCGGCCACCGCGATGGTCTGGGCGTTGGCTACCTGTGCCGACACCTCTGCCACTACGGCTTTCTTGTCATCGAGATTGAGACCCACAGGCCTTTCCTCCTTTCAAGTCCACACACGGATCGCGAAACACGATCCGCACCCACGGCGACCTGGATCAGGAGCGCGGTCGCGAACGACCAGAATCCTGTCTGGGCACACCGTCTGCGCAGGCCACCAAGTGCTTAAGCGGGTTTCCCCACACCTGCGGTCTTTGACGATCCGCGCGCTACCGTGGCGGCGCGCGGCCCAAAGTTCTTGTTGCGTCTCAGGCGGAGACGCTGCCCGGCTCGACGCGCACACCGGCACCCATGGTGCTGGAGAGCGCGATCTTGCGCAGGTAGACACCCTTGGAGGCGGCCGGCTTGGCCTTCACCAGGGCCTCGACCAGGGCACTGAAGTTCTGCTGCAGCGCTTCGTCGGAGAACGAAGCACGGCCGATGGTGGCATGGATGATGCCAGCCTTGTCGGTACGGTACTGGACCTGACCGGCCTTGGCGTTCTTCACCGCGGTGGTGACGTCCATGGTCACGGTGCCGACCTTGGGGTTCGGCATCAGGCCGCGCGGGCCGAGGATCTGGCCGAGCTGGCCGACCACGCGCATGGCGTCAGGGGTGGCGATACACAGGTCGAAGTCGATGTTGCCGGCCTTCACCTGCTCGGCGAGATCGTCGAAACCGACCACATCGGCACCGGCCGCACGCGCGGCTTCGGCCTTGTCGCCCTGGGCGAAGACGGCCACGCGGACGGTCTTGCCGGTACCGGCGGGAAGCACCACGGAACCACGCACGACCTGATCGGACTTGCGTGCATCAACGCCGAGGTTGACGGAGACGTCGATGGATTCGTCGAACTTGGCGGTTGCGCACTGCTTCACCAGGCTGAGCGCTTCGGCCAGCGGGTAGGTGCGATTGCGGTCAACCTTGGCACGCAGGCCCTGAACGCGCTTGGAAAGCTTTGCCATGATCACAGCCCCTCCACGGTGATGCCCATGCTGCGGGCCGAGCCGGCGATGGTACGCACCGCGGCTTCGAGGTCTGCAGCAGTCAGATCCTTCATCTTGGTCTTGGCGATTTCCTCGACCTGCTCACGGGTGATCGAGCCGACCTTGTCGGTGTGCGGCTTCGGCGAACCCTTCTGGACCTTGGCCGCCTTCTTGATCAGCACCGAGGCCGGCGGGGTCTTCATGATGAAGGTGAAGCTCTTGTCGGCGAAGGCGGTGATCACCACCGGAATCGGCAGACCCGGCTCCAGACCCTGGGTCTGGGCATTGAAGGCCTTGCAGAATTCCATGATGTTCAGACCACGCTGACCGAGCGCGGGACCGATCGGGGGGCTGGGGTTGGCCTTGCCGGCCGGAACCTGCAGCTTGATGTAGCCGATGATTTTCTTTGCCATTGCGGCATGCTCCTGTTATGAGTGCAAACGCGCCGGACAGGCCGACGCTCCTCGCTTACCCGCCAGAGGCGGCTTGACACCGGCGGGCGCCGCAGCGCCCGCCATCACGCTCAGGTCTTCTCGACCTGGGCAAAATCCAGTTCCACCGGAGTGGCGCGACCGAAGATGGTCACCGACACCCGCAGCTTGCTCTTTTCGTAGTTGACGTCCTCGACGGCACCATGGAAGTCGGTAAACGGACCTTCCTTGACGCGCACGACCTCGCCGGTCTCGAACAGCACCTTGGGACGGGGCTTTTCGACCCCTTCCTGCATCTGGTGCATGATCTTGTCGACCTCCTTCTCGGAGATCGGCGTCGGCTTGGTGGCGGTACCACCGACGAAACCGGTGACCTTCGGCGTCGACTTCACCAGATGCCAGCTCTCGTCGTTCATTTCCATCTCGACGAGCACGTAGCCGGGGAAGAACTTGCGCTCGGAGATGCTCTTCTGGCCGCCCTTCATCTCCACGACTTCCTCGACCGGCACCAGTACCTGACCGAACAGGTCCTGCATGCCGGCGCGGTTGATGCGGTCAAGCAAGGCCCGCTGAACGGACTTCTCGAACCCGGAGTAGGCGTGCACCACGTACCAGCGCTTCGTCATGATCACTTCCAGCCCAGGACCAGGTCGTACAGCACCCACTCCAGGCTCTTGTCAGTCAGCCACAGAAAGATCGCGATAACGACCACGAAGGCGAACACCATGCCGGTGGTCTGCACCGTTTCCTTGCGCGTCGGCCAGACCACTTTCTTGGTCTCGACCACCGCCTCGCGGGCAAAACCGACGAAGCGGCGCCCCGGCTCGGAAAGCCAGGCCACCGCAAGACCGGCACCGAGGCCGACGAGCACGGACAGCACGCGCACGACCAGCGGCTGCTCACCCAGCACGTAAAAGCCGACCACGCCGGCCGCAACCAGGGCGAGAGCCAGCGCGAATTTCAACTTATCGGCCATCGATTTCTTGGTATCCGGAAAGTATGGCAGGGGCAGAGGGAATCGAACCCCCAACCTTCGGTTTTGGAGACCGACGCTCTGCCAGTTGAGCTATACCCCTGCAGCAGAGACTACGAAGCGCTCCCTCACGGGAGCGCTTGCTATCGGGCAATTCCTCGGGAATTACTCGATGATCTTGGCAACCACACCGGCGCCGACGGTACGACCGCCTTCGCGGATGGCGAAACGCAGACCTTCTTCCATGGCGATCGGGCAGATCAGCTTCACGGTGATCGACACGTTGTCACCCGGCATGACCATCTCGGTGCCTTCCGGCAGGGAGATCGAACCGGTCACGTCGGTGGTACGGAAGTAGAACTGCGGACGGTAGTTGTTGAAGAACGGGGTGTGACGACCGCCCTCTTCCTTCGACAGCACGTAGATCTCGCCGGTGAAGTGGGTGTGCGGGGTGATGGAACCCGGCTTGCACAGCACCTGGCCACGCTCGACGTCTTCACGCTTGGTGCCGCGCAGCAGCACGCCGACGTTGTCGCCCGCCTGACCCTGGTCGAGCAGCTTGCGGAACATTTCCACGCCGGTGCAGGTGGTCTTGACCGTGGCCTTGATGCCGACAATCTCGATTTCCTCACCAACCTTGACGATGCCGCGCTCGACACGGCCGGTCACCACGGTGCCGCGGCCGGAGATCGAGAACACGTCTTCGATCGGCAGCAGGAAGGGCTTGTCGATGGCACGTTCCGGGGTCGGGATGTAGGAGTCCAGCGCAGCGGCCAGCTCCAGGATCGCCGGTTCGCCGATCGGCGACTGGTCGCCTTCGAGC
This sequence comes from Pseudothauera lacus, assembly GCF_003034845.1. Classification (GTDB taxonomy): domain Bacteria; phylum Pseudomonadota; class Gammaproteobacteria; order Burkholderiales; family Rhodocyclaceae; genus Pseudothauera; species Pseudothauera lacus. The sequence goes on from NZ_PZKC01000013.1 coordinate 66,981, forward strand.
GCCTTCAGCGCGGAACCCTTGACGATGGGAATGTCGTCGCCCGGGAAGTCGTACTTGGAGAGCAGCTCGCGCACTTCCATCTCGACCAGCTCGAGCAGCTCTTCGTCGTCAACCATGTCGCACTTGTTCAGGAAGACGATGATGTAGGGCACGCCGACCTGGCGGGCCAGCAGGATGTGCTCGCGGGTCTGCGGCATCGGGCCGTCAGCGGCCGAGCACACCAGGATCGCGCCGTCCATCTGCGCCGCACCGGTAATCATGTTCTTCACGTAGTCGGCGTGACCCGGGCAGTCCACGTGGGCGTAGTGACGGGTTTCGGTCTCGTACTCGACGTGCGCGGTGTTGATGGTGATGCCGCGCGCCTTCTCTTCGGGCGCCGCGTCGATCTGGTCGTAGGCCTTCGCTTCACCGCCGAACTTCTTCGACAGAATGGTGGTGATCGCCGCGGTCAGCGTCGTCTTGCCATGGTCAACGTGGCCGATCGTGCCAACGTTTACGTGCGGCTTGGTCCGCTCAAACTTGCCCTTCGCCATGTCGAAACCTCTTGAGAGTCAGTATCAGGATTGGGAAAAAACCTTCAACACCAGCAACGAGAGGAGGAGAATGGTGCCCATGACGTGGATTGAACACGTGGCCTCTCCCTTACCAAGGGAGTGCTCTACCACTGAGCTACATGGGCACTGCCAAAACACCTACAACTCTCACAACCTGGAGCGGGTGAAGGGAATCGAACCCTCGTCGTAAGCTTGGAAGGCTTCTGCTCTACCATTGAGCTACACCCGCGTACCACGCAACGACCCGCAACACCCTGTACCGCAACGGCCTCACCGCGCAGCACACAAGCTACTTGGTGGAGGGGGAAGGATTCGAACCTTCGAAGGCTGAGCCGGCAGATTTACAGTCTGCTCCCGTTGACCGCTTGGGTACCCCTCCGAGCGAGAAGCGCCGCACTATAGAGACTCTTCGAGGCGCTGTCAAATACTTTTGCGCCCGGACGGCCGTTTTCGCCGCCGCCTGCGCTTATCACCGATAATTGCCGCTTTCCAACCAGCACCTCCCGACGCCCAGCCATGAACGCCCTCACCACGGCGCCGCGCCGCCCGCTGCCGCAAACCTTCATCGACGCATTGGCGGCCGGCTTCGGCGCCCGTTTCTCGACCGCGGAGGCGGTGCGTGCGCACCACGGCCACGACGAATCCCACTTCCCCGACGCACTGCCCGATGCGGTGGTGTTCCCGCACACCACGGAGGAGGTTGCCGTCATCGTCGCGCTCTGCCGCGAGCATGGCGTAGCGCTGATTCCCTACGGCGTCGGCAGTTCGCTGGAGGGGCACATCCTCGCCGTCCGCGGCGGCATCAGCGTCGATTTCTCCGAGATGAACAAGGTGCTGGCGGTACACGCCGAGGACATGGATGCCGTCGTCCAGCCAGGCGTCACGCGCAAGCAGCTGAATGCCGAACTGCATGGCAGCGGGCTGTTCTTCCCCATCGACCCGGGCGCCGACGCCTCGCTCGGCGGCATGGCCGCCACCCGCGCCTCCGGCACCAACGCGGTGCGCTACGGCACCATGCGCGAGAACGTGCTGGGCATGACCGCGGTGCTCGCCGACGGCCGGGTGATCCGCACCGGCGGACGGGCGCGCAAATCGTCCAGTGGCTACGACCTCACCCGCCTGCTGGTCGGCTCGGAAGGCACGCTGGGCCTGATCACCGAACTGACCGTGCGCCTGCACCCGCTGCCGGAAGCGGTCTCGGCGGCGATCTGCACCTTCCCCGACGTGGACGCCGCGGTGCGCACGGTGATCCAGACCATCCAGCTCGGCGTGCCGGTGGCGCGCATCGAGCTGCTCGACAGCCTCACCGTGACCGCCATCAACCGCTACAGCAAGACCACGCTGCGCGAGGCGCCGATGCTGTTCTTCGAGTTCCACGGCTCGCCCGCCGGGGTCGAGGAGCAAGCGGCCACCGTGCAGGAACTGGCGCGCGACAACGGCGGCGAGGACTTCGAGTGGGCCACCCGGCCGGAGGACCGCAGCCGCCTGTGGCAAGCCCGCCACGACACCTACTTTGCCTGCCTCAACCTCAAGCCCGGCTGCCGCGGCATCACCACCGACGTGTGTGTGCCGATCTCGCGCCTCGCCGAAGCGATCGCCGGCACGCGCGCGGACATCGCCGCCAGCGGACTCACCGCGCCCATCGTCGGCCATGTCGGCGACGGCAACTTCCACACCCTGATCCTCGTCGATCCGGAGGACGCGGCAGAGATCGAGCGTGCCGAAGCGCTCAACCGGCGCATCGTCGAGCGCGCGCTGGCGCTCGACGGCACCTGCACGGGCGAGCACGGCATCGGCTTCGGCAAGCAGGACTTCCTGCTCGCCGAGCACGGCGAGGCGGCGGTGGATGCGATGCGGCTGGTCAAGCAGGCGCTCGACCCGCACAACCTGCTCAACCCCGGCAAGGTCATCCCCGGCCTCTGAACGCCGCCGCCATCAGGGTATCCAACTATTGAATCGTGCACAGGCGGCGATTACGCTGCCTGCAGGCTTGCACGCACCCCGCGCCCACAAGGCACGCGTGCAGCCTGCAACCCAAAAACACGATTTTTGTGGAAGGAGACTCCCATGGCGGAAGCCGATCCGCGGCCCGGCGCGCCCTCGCGCGCAAGCACCGCACCCAGTCTGGAAGACAAGTACACCACTGTTTCCGGGCGCGTCTATCTCACCGGCTACCAGGCGCTGGTGCGCCTGCTGATGATCCAGAAGGAGCGCGACGCCGCCGCGGGGCTGAACACCGCCGGCTTCGTCTCCGGCTATCGCGGCTCGCCCCTGGGCGGCCTCGACCAGACCCTGTGGAAGGCGAAGAAGCACCTCGCCAGCCACGACATCGTCTTCCAGCCCGGCATCAACGAGGACCTCGGCGCCACCGCGGTGTGGGGCACCCAGCAGGTCAATCTGTCGCCGCAGGCCAGGTACGACGGCGTCTTCGCCATGTGGTACGGCAAGGGCCCGGGGGTGGACCGCTGTGGCGACGTGTTCCGCCACGCCAACGCCGCCGGTTCGTCGAAACACGGCGGCGTGCTGGTGATCGCCGGCGACGATCACGCGGCGAAGTCCTCCACCCTGCCGCACCAGACCGACCATTTCTTCAAGTCGATGATGATGCCGGTGCTGGCCCCGGCCGGGGTGCAGGAATACATCGACTACGGCGTGCACGGCTACGCGCTGTCGCGCTACTCCGGCTGCTGGGTGGCCTTCAAGGCGCTGGCCGACACCGTGGAGACCTCGGCCTCGGTGGACGTCGACCCGCAGCGCGTGCAGGTGACGCTGCCCACCGACTTCGCCCTGCCACCGGACGGCCTCAACATCCGCTGGCCCGACCCCCCGCTGGTGCAGGAAAAGCGCCTGCTGCACTTCAAGCTCTATGCCGCGCTGGCCTATGCGCGGGCCAACGGGCTGAACCGCATAGTCATCGATTCGCCCGCCCCGCGCCTGGGCATCATCACCTGCGGTAAGAGCTACCTGGACGTGCGCCAGGCCTTCGACGACCTCGGCATCGATGAGCAACTGGCCGCGGAGATCGGCATCCGCCTGTACAAGGTGGGCATGGTGTGGCCGCTGGAATCCGACGGCGTGCGTCACTTCGCCGAAGGCCTGGACGAGATCCTGGTGATCGAGGAAAAGCGCCAGCTGCTCGAGTACCAGTTGAAGGAAGAGCTCTACAACTGGCGCGAGGACGTGCGCCCGCGCGTCATCGGCAAGTTCGACGAGAAGGGTGAGTGGGCGCGCATCGCGCGCGCGGACGGCACCATCGACCACGGCGACTGGCTGCTGCCGGCAGCCGGCGAGCTCACCCCGGCGATGATCGCGCGGGTGATCGCCGCGCGCATCGGGCGCTTCTTCACCTCCGAGCGCATCAAGGCGCGCCTGGCCTTTCTCGAAGCCAAGGAGGCGGCGCTCGCCGAGCGCGTGTTCAAGATCGACCGCGTGCCCACCTTCTGTTCCGGCTGCCCGCACAACACCTCCACCCACGTGCCCAAAGGCAGCCGTGCGCTGGCCGGCATCGGCTGCCACTACATGGTGACCTGGATGCCCGAGCGCCACACCGCCACCTTCAGCCAGATGGGTGGTGAAGGCGTGGCCTGGGTGGGCCAGGCGCCGTTCACCCGCGAACAGCACGTGTTCGCCAACCTCGGCGACGGCACCTACTTCCACTCCGGCCTGCTGGCGATCCGCCAGGCGGTGGCGGCAAAGGTGAACATCACCTACAAGATCCTCTACAACGACGCTGTGGCGATGACCGGCGGCCAGCCGCACGACGGCCCGCTGGACGTCCCGACCATCGTTGCCCAGCTGCAGGCCGAGGGGGTGAACAACATCGTCGTGGTCACCGACGGCAGCGAACGTGCCTATGGCCCGGCCGACCTGCCGCACGGCGTGCCGGTACGCCTGCGCGACGAACTCGACACGGTGCAGCGCGAACTGCGCGCCGTACCCGGCGTCTCGGCACTGATCTATGACCAGACCTGCGCGGCCGAGAAACGCCGGCGCCGCAAGCGCGGCACCTACCCCGACCCGGCGCGCCGGGTGTTCATCAACGAAGCGGTGTGCGAGGGCTGCGGCGACTGCGGGGTGCAATCGAACTGCATGTCCATCCTGCCGGTGGAAACCGAGTTCGGCCGCAAGCGCCGCATCGACCAGTCGTCGTGCAACAAGGACTATTCCTGTCTCAACGGCTTCTGCCCCAGCTTCATCACCATCGAAGGCGGCCGGCTGCGCAAGGGCGCCGCACTGGCCGCCGACGAATCGCACTTCGCCGCGCTGCCCGATCCGGCGCTGCCGGACACCGCGCAGCCCTGGGGCATCATGGTCACCGGCGTGGGCGGCACCGGGGTGGTCACCATCGGCGCGCTGATCGGCATGGGCGCGCATCTCGACGGCAAGGGCGTCACCGTGCTCGACATGACCGGCCTGGCGCAGAAGGGCGGCTCGGTGTTCAGCCACATCCGTATCGCCGACCGCCCCGAGGACCTGCACGCCGTGCGTATCGCCGCCGGCGAGGCCAATGCGGTGATCGGCGGCGACGTGGTGGTCAGCGCCAGCATCGAGGCACTGGCCAAGATGGCCGCCGGCCGCACCCGCGCGGTGGTCAACTGCGCCGAGACGCCGACCTCCGAATTCACCCTCAATCCGGACTGGCAGTTCCCCCTCGCGCGCATGCAGGGCGCCATCCGCGACGCGGTGGGCGAGGCCCGCTGCGACTTCCTCGATGCCCAGCAGATCGCCACCGCATTGATGGGTGACGCCATCGCCACCAACCCCTTCCTGCTCGGCTACGCCTGGCAGAAAGGCATGGTGCCGGTCAGCCACGACGCGCTGATGCAGGCCATCGAGCTCAACGGCGTGGCCGTCGACATGAACCGCAAGGCTTTCCTGTGGGGCCGGCGCGCCGCCCATGAGCTGGCCGCGGTGCTGCGCCACATCCGCCCGGCCGAGGTGGTGCCGCTGCGCGCCCGCGGCCTCGACGACAGCATCCGCATGCGCGAGGAAGCGCTCACTGCCTATCAGGACGCCGCCTACGCGGCGCGCTACCGCGCGCTGGTGGACAAGGTGCACGCCGCCGAGACGCAGGTCGCCGGGGCGGATTCGACCCGCCTGACCGAGGCGGTGGCACGCAACTACTACAAGCTGCTGGCCTACAAGGACGAATACGAGGTCGCCCGGCTATACACCGACCCGGCGTTCTGGGAACAGGTGCACGCCAGCTTCGAGGGCAACTTCGAGGTACGTTTCCATCTCGCTCCGCCGCTCACCACCCGCCCCGATCCCAACACCGGGCGCATTGCCAAACGCGCCTACGGCTCCGGCATGCTGAAGGTGTTCCACCTGCTCGCGCGCCTGAAGGGGCTGCGCGGCACGCGCTGGGACGTGTTCGGCTACAGCGCCGAGAGGCGGGCCGAACGCGCGCTGATCGCGCAGTACGAGGAGGACATCGGCGAAGTGCTCGAAGCGCTCAGCTTCCTGCGCCTGCCGCTGGCCGTAGAGCTCGCCAGCCTGCCCGAGGGCATTCGCGGCTTTGGCCACGTCAAGGCCGACGCCATGTCCGCGGCAGCAAGCCGGCGGGAAGCACTGCTGGCACGCTGGCGCGGTGTCGACACGCCGCGCATGGCGCCGCAGACACGCGCGGCGGCCTGATCGCAGCTATGATCCGGGCCTCGACTGCGAAGAGGCCCGGATGCCATGCCCCCTGCCCTGAAGGCCCTCGCCGCCCAGCTTGGCGGCTGGCTCATCGCCGTGCTGCTGGCGCGCAGTGGCGTTTTGCCCGGTGGGCTGTGGGCGCTGCTGGCCGCACAGAGCGTTGGGGCAGTGACGGTGGCCGCGGCACTGCGCAGCGCACGCTGGTGGCTGCCCATCCATCTGTGCTTCACCCCGCTGGCGGTGGCCGCACAAGGGCTCGGCCTGCATCCGGCCTGGTACCTGGGCGCCTTCCTGCTGCTGGCGGCGATCTACTGGAGCAGTTTCCGCACCCAGGTGCCGCTTTATCTGAGCAACCGCGACACCGTGCAGGCGGTCGCCGGCCTGCTGCCGCCCGACCGCCCGGTGGCACTGCTGGACATCGGCAGCGGCACCGGTTCGCTGCTGCGCCCGCTCGCCCGGCTGCGCCCGGATTGCCGCTTCAAGGGCATCGAGAGCGCTCCCGCGCCCCACCTCCTGGCCTGCCTGCTGGGCCGCGGGCTGACCAACCTGGATCTGCGCCGCGGTGACTTTTTCGCCCAGCCGTGGTCGGAGCAGGACGTCGTGTATGCCTTCCTTTCTCCGGTGCCGATGGCTAAAGTCTGGAGCAAGGCCTGCGCGGAGATGGCCCCCGGCAGCCTGTTGCTCAGCAACAGCTTCGCCGTGCCCGGCGTCGCGCCGGCATTCACGGTGACGCTGAACGACCGCCGCGGCACCTGCCTGTATGGCTACCACCCTGCCGGCACTGCGCCCATCGCGGTGAAATAGGCTGCCTTAGGCGCGCTTTTCCGCCTCTAGGAATGCAGTCGGGGTGTCGATAATGGCATCGTGCGGTCAACAGGCCGCGATACTGGGAATGAAGTCATGGCTGAGATCATCTGCATCATTGGCAACAAGGGCGGTACCGGCAAGACCACCCTGTCGCACATGCTCTGCCAGGGGTTGGGGCTGCTCGGACACCGCTCCGCCTGCGTGCTCACCGACACCTCGCGCGAACCCCTGTCGCCTGAAGGGCGGCGCTACATCACCGCCGACGCGCGCACCCGCGAAGCCCTCACCAAGGTGGTGGACAAGCTGCGTACGCTGGAGGACTGGATCGGCGTCATCGACGGCGGCGGCAACCGTACCGAGATGGACCGCAAGCTCTACGCCTTGTCAGACATCGTGCTGCTGCCCTTCCGCGAATCGCACGAGGACATCCGCACCGTGGTGCGCGATCTGGAGATGTTCCCGCGTGCCTACGCGGTGCCCTCGCAATGGCCGGCAAACGCCTGGCAGCGCGATGCCGCCGACCGCAACGTCGCCCTGCTGATGGGCGCCTACCGCCACCGCATCCTCAAACCCGTCGGCGCGCTGTCGGCCTCCAAGCTGCTGCTGCAGAAGCAGGTCCCCGACCAGTTGCCGACCCCGCTGGCCAACGCCTGCCGGGGGCTGGCACGTCAGGTCATGCACGTGCTGGAAATCGATGGCGGCGAGGACGGCCCCTTCGTAGACGACGAGGACGACGAATCGCTGCACATCCCGCCAGCGGAGATGCCGCTGCGCCTCGGCCAGGGCGTGCGACGCTAGGAGCCTGGCGCTGCGCGCGGCGTGGCGCCCGAGCCGGGACGGCGCCCTCTTACAGCCGGGTGCCGTGGCGCGAGATGACCACCAGCGCCTGCGCGCGGTTGCTGACCTTGAGGGCGCGGAAGATGGCCGACATGTGCACCTTCACGGTCCCTTCGGAAAGGCCCAGCAGGTCGGCGATCTCGCGGTTGGTCTTGCCCTGCGAGAGCAGTTCCATGACCCGTGTCTGCGCCGGCGTGAGGCCGAAACGCTCATTGACCGGCGCCGCCGCACGCTTGACCGCCCCGCGATCGACGTCGGGCAGGAAGACGCCGCCGTCGAGCACGGTACGCACCGCCTCGCACAGCACGTCGCCAGGGCTGGCCTTGGAGACGAAGCCCGAAGCCCCACCCTTGATGGCGCGGCGCACCGAGACCGCGTCGTCCATCGCCGAGACGACGATGGCCGGAACATCCGGGAAGCGCTTGGCGATCACGCCGAGCAGCGAGAAGCCGTTCATGTCCGGCAGCATCAGGTCGACGACCACCAGATCCCAGTCACTGCCGCTGTTGAGGCGTTCGATGGCCTCGTCCGCACCGCTGGCCTCGACCAGCTCCATGTCCGGCTCCAGACGCGACAGCGTCTGCGTCAGGGCCTCGCGCACCAACGCGTGATCTTCAACGATGAGTATCTTGGTCACAGCCTGCTCCCTGCTTGCGAAGGCCGCCCCGGGGCGACGGAGACACGGCGCTGCCGCCCTCCTCACGCCGTCCGGCAGCGCCGTCGGATTGATGCGCGAAGCATAGCACGACGAATGAAGATGCGAACATTCCCCTATCACCGCGCGCAAATCTCCGCGACAATCTCTCATTGAGAACTTTCACCGGGCATATCCCGACGCTCTGCCGGCACACCTCCCGGCGACGCCGGCCCGCCACCACGGACAACACACCCGCTCCGCCCGATGCGCAGACTGTTCCGCCTGCTATGCCTGCTGTTCGTCGTGCATGCCGCCAGCGCCGCGGCCAGCGGCATCGCGCCGGTACTGCTGGTGCTCTCCGAGGACGACGGCGTGCATGCGGAGATGGCCACCGCCCTGCGCCACGCCCTGGAGGGCAGCGCAAGCACCGAGCAATTGCACTGGAAGGCCCTCTCCGCCACCGCCTTGAAGGATCGCCGGGTGGTGGTCAGCATCGGCGGCCAGGCCGCCCAGGCCGTCGCCAGCGCCGCCCCGCCGGTGCCCGTGCTGCACACCCTGGTATCGCGCGCCGCCTTCGCGCGCCTGCCTGCCAACCCGCGCGCGTCGGCGATCTTCCTCGATCAGCCGGTGGCGCGCCAGATCGCCCTGATCCGCCTTGCCCTGCCCGAACACCGCCGCCTCGCGCTGCTCTTCAGTCCGGCCAGCGAGGCCTACAGCAACGAGATCGCCAGCGCCGCACGGGGCGCCCGCCTGCAGGTGAGCAGCGCCCGCCTCGACAACGAACGCGAGATCTTCCGCGCCCTGCAGCAGGTTCTTGGCGAACCCGCCGTGCTCCTCGCCATCCCCGACCCTGCGGTCTATAACAGCTACACGATCCAGAACATCCTGCTCACCGCCTACCGCCAGCGCTCGCCACTGGTGGGTTTCTCCGCTGCCTACGCGCGCGCCGGCGCCTTGCTCGCCCTGTACTCGACGCCCGGGCAGCTTGCCGAGCAGGCTGCCGCCGCGGTGCGCAGCGCCCTGCTCGGTGGCGAACTCCCGCGTCCGGCCGCGCCACAGCAGTTCGAAGTCGCGGTCAACAGCAACGTCGCCCGCTCGCTGGGCCTGCGCATCGACTCCGCAGCAGCGCTTGGCAACGCCCTGCGCTCAGGGGAGGAGGCCCGATGATCCAGCGCTGGGGCGTGCGCGCCCGTGTCATCCTGGCCGCGGTGCTGCCGATGCTGGCACTGGCCATCGCACTCACCGTGTTCTTCACCAGCTCACGCCTCTCCGACCTCGAGGAGGCCCACAACGCGCGCGGCCAGGCCCTCGCCCGCCAGCTCGCCGCAGCCAGTGAGTACGCCGTTTTCTCCGGCAACATCGAAACCCTGCAGCAGCTCGCCAACGCGGTGTTTGCCGAGACCGACATCGTCTCGGTGCGCATCCTCGACGCCCACGGCGACGTGCTGGTACGCAGCGGCTATTTCGTCCAGGGTAGCGGCGGCAGCCCGCTGCGCGCCGGCGGCGAGGCAGTTCACGAAATCGTCGAGCCGATCACCCCCGGCAAGGTCGCCCTCGACGACGGCTTCGGACTCGATGCCGCACCCCGTGCCGACAACCAGCTCGGCAGCGTCTACCTGGGCATGTCGCGCACCCATCTGCTGCTGCAGCGCAACCAGCTCCTGCGCGGGGCTGCCGGGGCGGTGCTGCTGGGCCTGATCGGCAGCCTGCTGCTGGCCTCGTGGCTGAGCCGCGGGGTCAGCCGTCCGATCCGTGCGGTCGCGCAGGCAGTGTCGCGGATCGGCCGCGGCCAGCTTGGCGAACGCGTACCGACGATGGGCGGTGGCAGCCTGCAACTGCTCTCCAGCGGCGTGAACGAGATGGCCGCACGCCTGCAGGAAATGCACGACCAGATGGCGCGCAAGATCGATGAGGCAACCGCCGAGCTGCGTGCCCGCAAGGAGGAGGCCGAACAGGCCAACCTCGCCAAGTCACGCTTCCTCGCCGCCGCCAGCCACGATCTGCGCCAGCCCATGCACGCACTCGGCCTCTTCGTCACCGAACTGGCGCTGCAGGCCCACCCTCCCGCGGCCCGCCATCTGGTCAGCAAGATCGCCGCCTCGGCTGAGGCGATGGAGAACCTCCTCGACAGCCTGCTCGACATCTCCAAGCTCGATGCCGGGGTGATGAACGCCAATGTCCGCCCCTTCGCACTGCAGCCCATCTTCGCGCGCATCGAGGCCGAGCAGCAGCGCGCCGCCGCCGCCAAGGGCCTGCGCCTGCGCGTGCGGCCCACCCGCGCCTGGGGACGCAGCGATCCGGTACTGCTCGAACGCATCCTCAAGAACCTCACCAGCAACGCCATCCGCTATACCCGCACGGGCAGCGTGATGATCGCCTGCCGCATGCGCGGCCCCCATCTGCGCATCGAGGTGCGCGACTCGGGCATCGGCATCGCTCCGGAAGAACGCCAGATCATCTTTCAGGAGTTCGTCCAGCTCGACAATCCCGAGCGCGCACGCGACAAGGGCCTCGGCCTCGGGCTGGCGATCGTGCGCCGCCTCACCGACCTGCTCGGCCACTGCCTGACCCTGCACTCGGCGCCCGCGGCAGGATCGACCTTCGCCGTCGAGCTGCCCGCTTCGCCGCCCGAGGAACGCGACCATGGCAGCCGCGGCGAGCGCCCCCCCGGCGACCTCGAAGGCTGGCGCATCGCCCTCATCGACGACGATCCGCTGGCCCTCGCCGGCATGGAAGGCCTGCTCACCGCCTGGGGTTGCGAGGTCCGTGCGGCACCCAGCCTGGAAGCCCTGATGGCCGCCTACGACCTCGTCGACAGTCCGCCACAGCTGCTCATCAGCGACTTCCAGCTCCATGGCGCGACCACCGGGCTGGACGCCATCGCGGTGATGCGCGCGCGCTGGGGCGAAACCCTGCCTGCAGTGCTGATCAGCGGCGACACCAGCACCGACACCCTGCGCCTGACCCAGGCGGCAGGTCTGCCGCTGCTGCACAAACCAGTGCGCCCCGGACGCCTGCGTGCCTTGCTGCACCGCATGCACAGCGGTCTGCAGGATGAGTTAAGATCGGACTGACATGCCCCGGCGCCGCAAGCGCGCGGCAAGGCGGGCCAACAAGAGGAGGGCAGACCATGTCGCAGGACAACAACGCACAGGATCCGCTGGATTTCGTCCGCGGGATGTGGAACAACATGGGCTTCTCGCTGCCCGGCATGGTGACCCCGACGCTGGACGTCGACGAGCTCGACAAGCGCATTGCCGATCTCAAGGCCGTCGAAGGCTGGCTGAAGATGAACCTCAACATGCTGCAGATGACCACCCAGGGTCTGGAGATGCAGCGTGCAGCACTCGCCGCGGTGAAGGCGATGAGCGAACATGCCCGCGAATCGGCCGAACAGGGCGACAGCGGCGACACCAACCCCTTTGCCAATGCTGCAGCGATGTGGCCGTGGAACATGATGGGTGGCGCGGCCAGCACCGCCACCGGCGATGCCCCCGACAACGCGCCGAAAGCGACTTCGGCACGCACCACGACGACGCGCAAGCGCGCACCGGCGAAGAAGTAGGGGTTCCCTCAGCCGTTCAGCCGGCGACGCCGAGCAGGTACAACCAGAAGCTCAGGGTCGCCACTGCGGCCAGCGTGGACGCCGAGATCAGCCAGGCCACGCCGGGGCCGTCGCCACCCATGCGCATCGCCAGGATGTAGGCCGAGCTCGCCGAGGGCAGCGCGGCAAAGAGCACCAGCAGCTCGAAGGCCAGCCCTTCGATGCCGAGCGCGCGCCCCAGCCACCAGGCCAGCGCCGGCATCATCATCAGCTTCACTGCCAGCAGCCACAGCGAGCCGCCGAGGCGGCCGCCGACCTGGCCCCAGCGCAGCGCTGCTCCGACCGCCAGCAGCCCCAGGGTCACCGCCGCATCGCCGAGGCGCTTGAGAAAGGCCTGCGCCGGCTCGACGAGCTCGAAGCCGGCAAGATTCCACCCCAGACCGGCAAGGGTGGCCAGCACCAGCGGATTGCGCAGCAGTTCGCGCGCCAGGCTGCCCTGGCCGTGGCGGGCGAGCATGCTTACCGCGAGGATGTTGGCGAAGGGCACCATGGCGCCGGACATCGCCCCCATCGTCGCCACCCCCAGCGCGCCGTGCAGCTTGCCGGCGATGGCGATGCCGATGTAGGTGTTGAAGCGGTAGGCGCACTGCAGGCGCGAGGCGAAGGCGATCGGTGCCAGGCCCATCAGCGGCTGCCCCGCCCAGCCCAGCACGAAGCCACCGAACAGCACCGCGAGGGCACAGAGGAAGAGCGGCAGGGTGGTGGCGAAGTCGATCGGCACGCTGGCCAGCGCGTTGAACAGCAGGGCCGGAAAGAGGACGAAGTAGACCAGTTTCTCGATCCCCGCCCACAGGTTTTCGGCGGCGAGCAGATGGCGGCGCAGCAGGGCGCCGAGCAGGATGAGGGAAAAATCGGGGAGGAGCAGGAGCAGGCTTTGCATCGGTGCAAGCCTAACCCAAGGCCGGCCTGCTGCGCGCTCCGTGATGTTACGGAGCGCGCAGCGGCCGGTGCAGTTCAGATCACCCGCGCCGCCCGCAGGCGGTCGAGCTCTTGCGCATCGATGCCGAGCGCGGCGAGTACGCGCGCCGTATGTGCGCCCGCGGCGGGAGCGGGGGCGAAATCCGCCGGCGCGTGTCCGGACAGGCGCACTGGGGGGGCGAACTGGCGCACCCCGTCTACCTCGATGACCATGCCACGCGCCTGCAGGTGGGCGTTCTGCAGGCTCTCCTCGAGGCGCAGCACGGGGGTGACGCAGCAGTCCACACCGTCGAACAACGCCGTCCATTCGGCCTGGCTGCGCGTGCGGAAGATCGCCGCCAGCGCGCTGCGCGCCCGCGCCCCGGCCTCGCCGCCGGCCAGATGGGCGGGTTTCAGGTCCGCCCTGTCGAGGGTGTCGCAGAGCAGGTGCCAGAACTTCTCCTCCAGCGCCCCGACCGCCATGTGGCGGCCGTCGGCGGTCTCGTACACGCCGTAACACGGCACCCCGCCGTCGAGCAGGTCCTCGCCGCGCGGCTTCACCGCGCCGTGGGCGAGCACCTCGCAGAGCGGGAAGATGGCATGCGCCAGCGCGGCGTCGGTCATCGCCACGTCGACGTGACGCCCCTGCCCGCTCGCACGCGCATCGATCACCGCCACCAGCAGGCCGAGCAGCGCGCTCAGGGTGCCGCCGAGGAGGTCGCCGATCTGCAGGTTGGGGATGGCCGGCGGGCCACCGGCGCTGCCGATCTGGTCGAGCACGCCGGCGTAGCCGATGTAGTTGATGTCATGCCCGGCGCGCTGCGCGTAGGGGCCGTCCTGGCCGTAGCCGGAGATGCTGCAATAGACCAGGCGCGGATTGCGCGCGGCCAACTGGGCGTAGCCCAGGCCCAGCTTGTCCATCACCCCCGGGCGGAAGCCCTCGACCAGCACGTCGGCGCTGTCGACCAGGCGCAGGAAGAGTTCGCGCCCGGCGTCCTGCTTGAGGTCGATGCGGATGCTCTGCTTGTTGCGATTGACCACCTGGTAGAAGTAGCTGCTGTCGCCATTCATCGCCCCCATGCTGCGGGCGTAGTCGCCGGCGCCGGTATCCTCGACCTTGATCACCTCGGCGCCGTAGTCCGCCAGGTGCTGGGTGGCCAGCGGGCCGGGCAGCAGACGGGTGAGGTCGAGCACCCGCAGGCCGTGCAGGGGTGGTGCGCGCATGCTCAGTCGTACTTGCGCAGGTCGTCGATCACCTTGCCGTCGTTGGCCAGGCTGGCGGGCGCGCAGAACGCCACTTCGCCGCGCAGCTTGGTGACTTCGCGGATCGACGCGGCAACGGCGGCGGCGAGCGCGTCGTCGGCAGCCGCACTCTCGCAGTGCAGGGTCATGCGGTCGTTGAGTCCGGGGTTGTCCACCACCAGCCGGGCACGCGCCAGCTCGGGGTGGCGGCGGACGATCTCGGCGACCTGACTGGGATGGACGAACATGCCCTTGATCTTGGTGGTCTGGTCGGCACGCCCCATCCAGCCCTTGATGCGCAGGTTGGTACGCCCGCAAGGCGACTCGCCGGGCAGCAGGGCTGAGAGATCACCGGTACCGAAGCGGATCAGCGGGTAGTCGGGATTGAAGGTGGTCACCACCACTTCGCCGACCTCGCCGGGCGCCACCGGGTCGCCGGTGCCGGGGCGGACGATCTCGAGGATGATGTCCTCGTCGACGACCATGCCCTCGCGTGCCGGGGTCTCGTAGGCGATCAGGCCGATGTCCGCGGTGGCGTAGGCCTGGTAGGCCTGGATGCCGCGTGCGGCAAGGGCGTCGCGCTGACTGGGCGGAAAGGCCTCGCCGGAAACGAAGGCCTTGGTGAAGGACGGCGTCACGCCGAGCTCCGCCGCCTTGTCGAGGATGATGCGCAGGAACGACGGCGTGCCGGTATAGGCATTGGGCTGCAGGTCGGCGAGTGCGGCAACCTGCTGCTCGGTCTGCCCCACGCCGGCGGGGAACACCGTGCAGCCCAGGGCGTGCGCGGCGGTCTCCATCATCGACCCTGCGGGGGTGAAGTGGTAGGAGAAGGTGTTGTGCACCAGGTCGCCTTCGCGGAAGCCCGCCGCATGCAGCGCACGCGCCAGCCGGTAGTAGTCCGCCCGCGCGCCTTCCGGTTCGTACAGCGGCCCGGGCGAGGCGAACACCCGCCGGCAGTCGCGCCCCCAGTGTGCGGCGGCAAAGCCGCCGAAGGGGCGCGCCGCCTTCTGGCGCTCCAGCAGTTCGGACTTGCGGATCACCGGCAGGCGGGCGAGGGCCTCGCGCGAAGTGACCGCCTCAGGATCGACATCGGCCAGCAGACCGGCAAAGGCCGGGGCGTTGGCCTTGGCGTGGGCGATCTGTGCCGGCAGGCGGGCAAACAATTCGTCTTCGCGGGCGCCTGCAGCGCGTGTTTCACGGTCGTCGTAGTGGCTCATTGAACTGTCCCGGTCTCCGCCCGCACGCGGCGGGCGGCCAAAAGCTGGAACCACGAGGGAAGGGCTGAATGCATGCATGAGGCACGAAGCGGATGAGGATGGCGAATGCTCACGACAGCCAGCGCTTGCGCCGGCGGTAGTGCTTGACCTCGCGGAAGCTCTTGCGCCCCTCTCCGGAGAGGCCGAGGTAGAACTCCTTGACGTCTTCGTTGTTGGCCAGTTCCTTGGCCTCGCCTTCCATGACGATGCGGCCGTTCTCGAGGATGTAGCCGAAGTCGGCGTAGCGCAGCGCCACCATGGTGTTCTGTTCGGCGAGCAGGAAGCTCACGCCTTCCTTGCCATTGAGGTCCTTGACGATCTCGAAGATCTCTTCGACGATCTGCGGCGCCAGGCCCATCGACGGTTCGTCGAGCAGGATCATCTCCGGCTTGGCCATCAATGCGCGGCCGATGGCGCACATCTGCTGCTCACCGCCGGAGGTGTAGCCGGCCTGCGAGGAGCGCCGGGTCTTCAGGCGCGGGAAGTAGTGGTAGACCTTCTCCAGGCTGTCGTTGAGCTCGCGCCGCGAAATGCTGCGGGTGTAGGCACCGGTGAGGAGGTTTTCCTCAATGGTGAGGTGGCCGAAGCAGTGCCGCCCTTCCATCACCTGGATGACGCCGCGCTTGACCAGTTCATTGGGGGTCATCTGATCGACCCGCGTGCCCTTGAACTCGATGCTGCCCTTGGTGACGTCTCCGCGTTCGGCGCCGAGCAGGTTGGAGATCGACTTCAGGGTAGTGGACTTGCCGGCGCCGTTGGCACCCAGCAGGGCGACGATGCCGCCTTTCGGCACTTCGAAGGACACGCCCTTCAGCACCAGGATGACGTGGTCGTAGATGACCTCGATGTTGTTGACGCTGAGGTAGGGCGCCGCATTAGCGGCTGCGGTCTGATTGGCTGTATTCATGGGTGTTTTCGCCTGTTGTCTCCGTCCCACCTCCCCGAAGGTTTCGGGAGAGGATCTGCACGCGTCTCGCCGCAATGGGGCAAGCCGCCTGCAGACCCCCCCGCGAGCGGGGAAGCCTGCACCTGCGCACCGCCAGGGGTGCGCAGGCTGTTGCGCAATTACATTTCCTTCGAGCAGTCGCGCGGGGTGATGCCCTTCTCCGCAGCGTAGGCAGCGGCGGACTCCTCGATCATGCCGCGCACCAGTTGGCGGTCACCCGACACCCAGTCGGAAACCACGTTCCACTTGGCACCGTCCCACTGCTGGAACTTCACCACGCCAGCGCCTTCATGGTCGGCGCAGGTGATGTTCAGCTGGGGCATGAAGCCGGTGGCGCCGAGCGCGGACAGGCGGGCGTCGTCGATGCGCAGGTTCTCGAAGCCCCAGCGCATCTGCTCACCGGTGAGCGGCTTGCCCTTGCCGAACTTCTCCTGCGCGGTGCGGATGGCCTCAACGTAGATGATGCCGTGCACCACGCCACGGTTGTAGAGCACCGAGCCGACGCGGCTGCGGTCTTCCATGTTGCCGCGGTTGCTGGCGTAGACATGCTCCTGAATGGCCTGGATCACCGGGAAGCCGGTACCGGCGGGGTTGAAGCCGGCCGCGACATAGCCCTTGGCGGCATCACCCGCGGGGATGGTATCCTCCTCGGAGCCCGACCACCACACGCCGACGATCTTCTCGCGCGGGTAGCCGGTACGCGCAGCAGTGCGCAGCGCGGTCGGGTTCATCACCCCCCAGCCCCACAGGATGGTGTAGTCCGGACGCAGCTGGCGGATCTGCAGCCACTGGGCCTGCTGCTCGTTACCGGGGCTGGCCACCGGAATCATGGTGAGCTGGTAGCCATAGCGCTCGGCGAGGCGCTGCAGCACGGCGTGAGACTCCTTGCCGTAGGCGGAATCGTGGTACAGCAGGGCAATCTTCTTGCCGCGCAGCTTGTCGTTGCCACCTTCCTTGCTGCCGATGTAGTTGATGATCGCCGAGGCCTGACTCCAGTAGGTGGTGATCATCGGGAAGACCCACGGGAAGACGCGCCCGTCGGCCGCATCGGTACGGCCGTAGCCGATGGTGACCATGGGGATCTTGTCCTGGGCGACGCGGTCGAGCACCGAGTAGGCGATGCCCGTCGACAGCGGCTGGAAGGCTGAGTTGCCGGTGGCGCCGCGGTTCTTCTGGCGCTCATAGCACTCCACGCCGCGGGCGTTGTTGTATTCGGTCTCGCACTCTTCCCAGGTGAGCTTGACGCCGTTCACGCCGCCGTCGCGCTCGTTGATCATCTGCATGTAGTCGATCCAGCCGCCGAACAGCGAAGCGCCGTTGGAGCCGAAGGGGCCGACGCGGTAGCTGGGCAGGCCGATGTACTGTTCCTGGGCGGCGGCCACGCCGCCGGCCAGCAGACCGGTCACCGCAGCACCCATCACAATGGTGTTGCGCAAGCTGAATTTCATTGGATTGCCTCCTCTTTGTATGTAGTGCCCTGCTGGTGAAGCCTCATGCCGGCCGGGAGCAGGACCCGGCGCGGAAATTCAGTTTAGTGCCAAAAACGGCTCAGTGCGGGAAGGGCCACAGGCGCAGCTTTTCCTTGCCGATCTGCCACAACCTCGCCATGCCATGGGGTTCGACGATGAGGAAGAAGATGATCAGGCCGCCGAAGATCATCAGTTCGAGGTTGGAGCCGAAGCCCGGCGGCAGCGCGGCGCCGACGAAGCTGTGCAGGACGATGTTGAGGAACACCGGCAGCAGCACGATGAAGGCCGCACCAAGGAAGGAGCCGAGGATGGAGCCGACACCGCCGATGATGATCATGAAGAGGATCTGGAACGACAGGGTGAGGTTGAAGCCCTCCGGTTCAACGGTCCCCAGGTAAGTGTAGGCGTACAGTGCGCCGGCCACCCCGCAGTAGAACGACGACACCGCAAAGGCCTGCAGCTTGGTGCGCATCAGGCGGATGCCGATGACCTCGGCGGCGACGTCCATGTCGCGCACTGCCATCCACTTGCGCCCGGTGGTCGAGCGCACCATGTTCTTGGCAGCAAGGGCCAGCACAGTAACCACCAACAGGGTCAGCAGGTACTTGCTCTCCGGCGTATTGAAGGCGTAGCCGAGGATATTGATCTCCTGCGCGGTGATCACCCCGGAGCTGGAGTAGTTGGAGAACCACGGGAACTTCACCAGCACCCAGACGATGAAGAACTGCGCTGCCAGCGTCGCCACGGCGAGGTAGAAACCCTTGATGCGCAGCGAGGGCAGACCGAAGAGGATGCCCACTGCCGCCGCACTGAGGCCGCCGAGGAGAATGGCCATCAGGAAGGGCATGCCGTCGATGCGCAGCATGAAGTTGTAGGTGGCAAACGCCCCCACCGCCATGAAGGCTGCCGACCCCAGCGACAACTGCCCGGCATAGCCGGTGAGGATGTTCAGCCCCAGCGCGGCCAGGGAGAAGATCAGTACCGGGGTGAGGATGGCCTGCAACCAGTACTGGCTGGCCACCATCGGCACGATGAGGAAGAAGAAGGCGAGCAGCGCGATGAATCCCACCCGGTCCTGACGGATCGGGAAGATCTGGCTGTCCTCCTGGTAACTGGCCTTGAACTGGCCGGCTTCACGATAGAGCATGCGTTGTCTCCGTATGCGTTGTGTTTGTGCGTTGTCGTTCTATCGTCCGATGCCTCAGACCCGGTCGATGTGCTTTTCGCCGAACAGGCCTTCCGGGCGCACCAGCAGGAAGAGCATGGCCAGGATGTAGGGGAACCAGGATTCGATGCCACCACCGACAAACGGACCAAGGTAGATTTCCGCGAGCTTCTCGCTGGCGCCGATGATGAGCCCGCCGATGATCGCCCCGGGCACCGAGGTGAAGCCGCCGAGGATGAGCACCGGCAGCGCCTTCAGCGCGGTGAAGGTGAGGGCGAACTGCACGCCGTTGCGCGCCCCCCAGATCAGACCGGCGATCAGTGCGACAAAGCCGGCGACACCCCAGACGATGGCCCAGATGTGCTTGAGCGGGATGCCCACCGACAGGGCGGCCTGGTGATCGTCGGCCACCGCGCGCAGGGCGCGGCCCACCCGGGTGTATTGGAACAGCAGGGCCAGCACGACGAAGAGCACGAGGGCGATGCCGGCAGCGATGAGGTCGAACTTGGAGATCATCATGTCGAACTCGTCGAGCATCCACATCACCGGTTCGTCGGAGATGCCAAGGCTCAGACCGCGTGCGGTGTTGCCCCAGATCGCCTGCACCAGGCCCTCGATGAAGAAGGTCAGACCGATGGTGGCCATGAACAGGGTGATCGGCGGCTGGTTGACCAGCGGACGCAGCACTACCTTTTCTGTGGCGATGCCGAGCACCACCATGGACATCAGCGCAAGCGCGAAGGACAGCCAGAACACCCCGCCGCTGCCGGGCTCCATGCCGGTCCATCCGGGCAGCACCTCGGTGAAGCCGACGAAGGTCAGCGCAGCAAAGAACACCATCGCGCCCTGGGCGAAGTTGAACACCCCCGAGGCCTTGAAGATGAGCACGAAGCCGAGCGCGACCAGGGCGTAGAGCACGCCCGACAGCAGGCCGCCGATCAGCACTTCGAAAAAGAACGTCATTGTTGTCTCCTCTTATCCTTTTTCCTGCGGCCGCACTCAGTGCGAGGTACCGAGGTAGGCGGCGATCACATCGGGATTGCTCTTCACCTCGTCGGGCGTGCCGTCACCGATCTTCTTGCCGTAGTCGAGCACCACGACACGGTCGGAGATGTCCATCACCACCCCCATGTCGTGTTCGATGAGCACGATGGTGGTGCCGAACTGGTCATTGACGTCGAGGATGAAGCGGCACATGTCCTGCTTCTCCTCCACGTTCATGCCCGCCATCGGTTCGTCGAGCAGCAGCAGCTCGGGCTCGGCAGCCAGCGCGCGGGCGAGCTCGACGCGCTTCTGCAGACCGTAGGGCAACCGCCCCACCGGAGTCTTGCGGATGCTCTGGATCTCAAGGAAGTCGATGACCTCCTCGACCTTCTTGCGGTGCTCGATCTCTTCCTTTTGCGCCCGACCCCAGTGGAGCATGTGCGACAGCAGGCCGCAGTTCATCTTCATGTGGCGACCAGTCATGATGTTGTCGAGCACGGTCATGCCCTTGAACAGCGCGATGTTCTGGAAGGTGCGCGAGATGCCCTGCGAGGCGGCCATGTAGGGCTCCATCTCGCGGCGCTCCTGGCCATTGAAGACGATGCGGCCTTCCTGGGGGTGATAGACCCCGTTGATGACGTTGAGCATCGAACTCTTGCCGGCGCCGTTGGGGCCGATGATGGCGCGGATTTCGTGCTTGCGCACGTCGAAGCTGATGTTGGTCAGCGCCTTCACCCCGCCGAACGACAGCGAGATGTTCTGCAGGTCGATGACGACTTCGCCGAACTTGCGTTCCATGTGCCTGTGTCTCCCCTCAAGCGGCCTGGCGGGCACCGCGCGCCGGGAAGGTCTTGGCCTCCTCGATGCGCAGCGTGGCGGCGATCTTGCCTTCGCGGCCGTCTTCGTATTTCACCGGTGTCTCGATGTACTGCTCCTTGCGCCCTTCGTAAAGCGCCTCGATCAGCACCGCATAACGCTCGGAGATGAAGTTGCGCCGCACCTTGCGGGTCCGCGTCAGCTCACCGTCGTCGGCGTCGAGTTCCTTGTGCAGGACCAGGAAGCGCTTGATCTGGCTGGCGCTCATCATCGGATCGGAAGCCAGTTCGGCATTCACCTTCTCGATGCCGTCGCGGATCAGCTCATACACCGCCCCCTGCTGCGCCAGATCGGTGTAGCCCGAATAGGCCATGCCCTTGCGCTCGGCCCAGTTGCCCACCGCTTCGAGGTCGATGTTGATGAAGGCGGTGACGAAGTCGCGGCCGTTGCCGAAGGCCACCGCTTCCTTGATGTGCTGGAAGAACTTGAGCTTGTTCTCGATGTAGTTGGGCGCAAACATCGAACCGTCGGTGAGTTTGCCCACGTCCTTGGCGCGGTCGATGATCTTGAGGTGGCCATCTTCATCGAAAAAGCCCGCATCGCCGGTCATGAAGTAGCCATCGGCATTGATCGATTCGGCGGTGGCGTCCGGGCGCTTGTAGTAGGCCTTGAGCAGCATCGGCCCCTTGACGAGGATCTCGCCGTTGTCGGCGAGCTTGACCTCGACCTGCGGTGCCGGCTTGCCGACCGAATCGAGCTTGATCTGGCCATCCGGCTGCAGGCAGACGTAGGCGCAGGTTTCGGTCTGGCCGTAGAGCTGCTTGAGGTTGATGCCGATGGAGCGGTAGAAGCGGAACAGGTCCGGACCGATCGCCGCACCCGCGGTGTAGGCCACGCGGATGCGGCTCATCCCCAGCACGTTCTTGAGCGGGCCGTATACGAACATGCTGCCCAGCCAGTACTGGAAGCGGTCGGCACCGGAAACCGGCTTGCCGTCGAGAATCTCGGCGCCGCAACGGCGGGCGACGTCCATGAAATGATGGAAGATCTTGCGCTTGATCCAGCCGGCATCCTCCATGCGGATCATCACCTGGGTGAGCAGGCCTTCGAACACCCGCGGCGGCGCAAAGTAGTAGGTCGGTCCGATCTCGCGCAGGTCGGTCATCACCGTCTCGCCGGATTCGGGGCAGTTGATCGTGAAGCCGGCAACCATGGCCTGCGCGAAGGAAAACAGGTGATCGCCCACCCAGGCCATCGGCAGGTAGGAGAGGATGTCTTCCTGCTCGCTGAGGCGGTCGAATTGCGCCCCGCCCTGCGCCGCGGCGATGAAGGCGCCGTGAGTCTGGCAGACTCCCTTGGGCTTGCCGGTGGTGCCGGAGGTGTACAGCATCACCGAAATGTCGTCGGAGGCGCCCTTGTCGATCTCGCCGTTGAGGAAGTCGCTCTGGTTGCGGTCGTGGATGCGCCCCATCTCCTGCAACTCGTCGAGCCCCTTGAGCAGGGTCTGGGTGTAGTGCCGCATGCCGCGCGGATCGTCGTAGATGACGTGTTCGAGGAAGGGCACCTCGGGGTGGATCTCGAGCATCTTGTCCACCTGCTCCTGGTCCTCGACCACGGCGAACTTGATCTCGGCATCCTGCAGCACGTAGGCCATCTCCTGCGCCACCGCATCCTGGTAGAGCATCACCGGGATGCCGCCCAGGCACTGGCAGGCCGCCACCGACCAGTACAGGCGCGGGCGGTTGTCGCCGATGATGGCCAGGCGGTCGCCCCGCTTGAAGCCCAGCTCGGCCAGCCCGCAGGCGATGGCGCGGACGTTCTCGGCGACCTGCGCCCAGCTGTAGGTCTGCCAGATGCCGTATTCCTTCTCGCGCATCGCCGGGCGGTTCGGGCGCACCCGGGCGTGGTGCATCAGCAGGCGCGGAAAGGTGTCGAGCGCGGATTGCCCGGTAGAGTCGGACATGCCCATTCCTCCTTTGGTTTGCTTTCTGTCTCGTTACCCGGACCGTGTTGATGTTGTGTGTTCCGGGGGTGCCGCAGCACCTGTCTTCTGCGACCGCCTGCCGCCGGGCAGGCGACAGTGCGGTCTGATCACGGCTGCAGTGTGTCAAGCCATGTTTGCGCAACTGTTTGCGCAATGTATCGAATTGTGAAGAGCGGAAAACGAAACCGCGGAGGCGGGGATCAGCGCCCGCGCTGGGCGTCCTCGATGATCAGCATCTCTGCCTGCGCGGCGGTCACCGGACGCGAGTAGAGGAAGCCCTGCGCGTACTCGACGCCGAGGCTGCGCAGCAGCGCGGCCTGCTCGGGCAGCTCGACGCCTTCGCAGACCACTTCGCGGCCGAGCTTGTGGGCCAGGTCCACGATGGTCTCGACAAAGCTGCAGTCCTCCGCCCGCTCGTGCATGTGCATGACGAAGGAACGGTCCACCTTGAGTGCGTCGATGGGCAGGCGATGGAGGTAGGACAGCGACGAGTAGCCGGTACCGAAATCGTCCAGCATCAGCTTCAGGCGGGTGCGCTTGAGCGCTTCGAGCAGTTCGATGGCACGCTCGGCGTTCTCCATCATCGCGCTCTCGGTGATCTCCAGCTTCAGGTGGCGCGGCGACAGTCCGGTTTCGCGCAGCGTGCGGCGGATCTCCGCCAGCACCTCGGGGTGCAGGAGCTGGCGCGCGGAGAGGTTGACGCTGACGGTGAGCGCCGGGCGGCGCGGAAAGGCCAACTGCCACTGGCGCATCTGCTGGCAGGCGGCGCGCAGCATCCAGCGTCCGATATGGACGATGAGACCGTTCTCCTCGGCGAGCGGGATGAACTCCGCCGGCGAGATCAGCCCGCGCTCGGGATGGTTCCAGCGCACCAGGGCCTCGAAGCCGGTAAGGCGGCCGTCCTTGACCCGCACGATGGGCTGGTAATAGGCCTCGAACTGCTCCTTCTCCAGGGCCCGCCGCAAGTCGAGTTCGAGATCGAGGCGGCGCAGGGCCTCCTCGTGCATGCCGCGGTCGAAGAGCACGTAGCCCCCGCCGCCCTGCGCCTTGGCGCGGCGCATCGCCATGTTGGCATCGCGCAGCATGACGTCGGCCTCGGTGTACTGGTCGCCGGATACCGCCATGCCCGCAGAGAGGCTGGAAAACACCTCGTGCTCATGAAGCTGGAAGGGCAGCACGAACTTCTCCTGCATGCGCTTGACCACCCGTACCGGTGCGCTGGCATCGCGGATGTCTTCCAGCAGGACGCCGAACTCGTCGCCCCCCAGCCGGGCCACCATGTCGGTCGGCCGGGTGGCACGGCGCAGCAGGTTGGCCACCTCGATCAGCAGCAGGTCGCCGACGCGGTTGCCGAGGCTGTGATTGATGACGCTGAAGCGGTCAACGCCGCAGTGGATGACCGCAAAACGGTGATCCTTGCGGCGCTGCGCCCGGCGCATGGCGTGCGCGACGCGGTCGAGGAAGAGGCCACGGTTGGGCAGACCGGTGAGGCCATCGACAAAGACCTCCGGCAGGCGGGCTTCGTGCTCGCTGAGATGGACCGCGGTCTCATGTGCGGAGGCGTAGAACAGCCCCTGATCGGCATCGTGGCTGACGCTCCACGCCAGACCGACGTAGCGCCCGTCGGCCTTGCGGCAGCGGCAGGAGAAACGCACCGTGTTCATGCCCACGCCGATGCGTTCGAGCAGCGCGGTGACATCGCCACGGTCGTGCTCATGAATCAGCTCGGTGAACGGCCGCCAGCGCAGCGTCTCCTCGCCATGGCCGAGCACCTCGCGCCACGACTCGCTCATCATCTGCACGATCCAGTCGTCGTCGAGGATCATCAGCAAGGCGCCGGGCAAGCGGAAGAAGGCGCTTTCTGAAGGGATTTCCTGCGGCGGCTTGCGGTAGATGGGCATGTACGGGAGGTGCTGGGTGAGGCTTGCGCCCTGTCGGCGAATACTACCGCGGGCGCGCCGGTCTTCCCATCCTGCAGCGCAACAAGCGCTCATTCAGGCACCAGCGCGCCGCCCCTGCCGCCACGGCTCAGCCCCCTGTACCGCGCAGCCGCTCGCGCACGCGGGCTTCGAGAGTGTCGATGCGCTTGTGCTGGGCCTCGCGCTCGCGGCGGGCCTGGCCCAGCTCCTCCTCGATGGCCTCGACCCGCGCGCGCCGGCGCTCGGTCGCCGCATCGGCCTGCGGCAAGGCAACGAGTATCTCCACCAGCCGCTTCTGCTCATTGATCAGGTCGCTCTCGCGGCGCTCAAGGCCCGCGGCCTGCGCACGCGCCTCGACCAGCTCCCGGCGCAGCTCGACGAGCGCTTCGAGCAGCGCCAGCGAGCGGGAATCGGGGGCGACGCGCGACCACTGCACGAGGGTATCGACATCGAGGTCCAGCAGCACGACGCGACGTTCGCGCGGCCGCGTCTCAACGACCTCCAGCGCACGCTCGCCGCCAGCGGGCAAAGCGAGGCGGAAATGCGCCGCATCCAGGCGGGTGTCCACGGGCGCGGGCGACTCGAGCGCCCAGCCATCCTGCCGCGGATGCTCGATGGTCAGCGTGCGCTCGCCATCGGGCGCGCCCTCGACGCGGTAGCGGGTGACGCGACGCAAGCTCTCGACGACGGTCAGCACGCCATCGACGATACGCATCTCACCGACGCGCTCGGAGGCCTCACGCTCCTCACGCACGCTCACCGCGCGGTCCTGGGCAAAGTCGACGATCTCCCGCCCCCGCGGCGGCAGTTCCGGAGTGCGCGCATCGCCGGCATGACCGCGGCCATCCTCGTACAGTGTCAGCACACCGGCGGGCAGCCGCAGCGGCAGCGGATTGCGCAGGTCGAGCGCAATCATGGGGTGCCTCACCCCCCGCCCGCCGCGGTACAGCAACAGGCGCGCATCGTCGAGGAGCTCATCGATGAAGGGCAGGCTGATCATCTCGCCGGCACGCAGGGTGACGGGCTCCGCCAGCGTGAAGCGGCTGAAACTCGCCCCGTCGTCGGCCTCCACTGCCACCGCAGCCATCGCATCGGCCGCCATCGCCGGCGCCGGTGCGGGCGCCGCCATCATCACCTCACCGCGCACCGCGGGCTGCGCACGCGCACGCGCGCCGCCGCCCGCCCCCCCTTCGCCCTCCGCCCTCACCAGGGGGCGCTGGACATGGCGACGCGCATGCAGTTCGGCACGCAGGGCGCGCACCGCCCCGGTAGCCAGCGTCAGGCGCACGCCGTTCCAGTCCTGGCCGGTGGTGTTCTCGACCAGCATCCAGCCCAGCACCCGCAGCCCGGCGGGGGTATCGATGGCGCGGTAGGCCGTTTTCCACAGCGGCGCTTCCTGCAGATAGTGCACTTCGACGGTGCGCGCCGCGCCTGCCCGTGCGGACAGTTCAAGCTCGACCATTTCCGCCCCGCTGCGCGCCCGCCACGCCGCCAGCGCCGCGCTCACCACGCGCTGGTCGGCGGCGTCGCTGAAACGGAAGGCGAAGAGTTCGTCGACCGGAAAC
This sequence comes from Pseudothauera lacus, assembly GCF_003034845.1. Taxonomy (GTDB): domain Bacteria; phylum Pseudomonadota; class Gammaproteobacteria; order Burkholderiales; family Rhodocyclaceae; genus Pseudothauera; species Pseudothauera lacus. The sequence continues at coordinate 93,303 of NZ_PZKC01000013.1, forward strand.
TGGCGGATGCTGCCCAGTTCCCCGGGCTCCAGCAAGGACAGCACCATGCAGCTGCGGCCCTCGCCACACGGGCGCGCCGACACCCCCATGTTGGTGCCCTGCTGCGCGTCCGCCCCCCGCCCCACCACCAGCTCTGCGCCGATGCGGGCATTGAGCAGACGCACCGGGTCGGTCACCTCATCGGCCGCAAGCGGCAGTTGCAGGAAGGCATCCTCGAAACCCTGCGGCCCCGCCAGGCGCAGGACAGGCGCACCGCCGGCGGGGTCGGAGAGCCAGAAGCTCTTGAGGAAGTCGTCGACATCGGCGCGCCGCAAGCGCAGCCGCAAGGGCTGGCCGGCACCAAGGGTGCCGCGCGCCTCGATCAGCGCGACACCCGCCGTCGACAAGGTTACCGCCCGCACTTCGGGCTGAGCCGCCGCATGGGCGGTCACCGCCAGCATTACCGCCGGCAACAGATGAGTCATTCGCATGCGCTTTCTCCGGAACTGCCGTGCAGCCTAGCCGGATATGCCATGCGCGACAACTCGCGCCGCCCTGCCGTCGCGCAGGCGCAGACGCTTACATGCTGCGCCGGTACTGCCCCCCGACCTGATAGAGCGCGCCGGTGATCTGCCCCAGCGAGCAGTAGCGCACCGCATCGACCAGCACCTCGAAGACGTTGCCGTTGTCGATCACGGTCTGCTGCAGCCTGGCCTGCCACTTGGGCGCTGCAGCCTTGTTGCGGGCGTGGAAGTCGGCCAGGCGCTTGAGCTGCGACTGCTTCTCCTCCTCGGTCGAGCGTGCCAGTTCGATCTCCTGCTGGGCCTGGCCCTTGGGGTTGAGGAAGGTGTTGACGCCGATGATGGGGTAGGAGCCGTCGTGCTTCTTGTGCTCGTAGTAGAGCGACTCCTCCTGGATCTTGCCGCGCTGATAGCCGGTTTCCATGGCGCCGAGCACGCCGCCGCGGCTGGCGATGGCCTCGAACTCCTTGAGCACTGCCTCCTCGACCAGATCGGTGAGCTCATCGACGATGAAGCTGCCCTGGTTGGGGTTCTCGTTCTTGGCCAGGCCCCACTCGCGGTTGATGATGAGCTGGATCGCCATCGCGCGGCGCACCGATTCCTCGGTCGGCGTGGTGATCGCCTCGTCGTAGGCGTTGGTGTGCAGCGAGTTGCAGTTGTCGTAGATGGCGATCAGCGCCTGCAGCGTGGTGCGGATGTCGTTGAAGTCCATCTCCTGGGCGTGCAGCGAGCGGCCCGAGGTCTGCACGTGGTACTTCAGCTTCTGGCTGCGCTCGTTGGCACCGTACTTGTTCTTCATCGCCACCGCCCAGATGCGGCGCGCGACACGGCCGATCACGGTGTATTCCGGGTCCATGCCGTTGGAGAAGAAGAAGGACAGGTTGGGCGCGAAGTCGTCGATGTGCATGCCGCGCGCCAGGTAGGACTCCACGTAGGTGAAGCCGTTGGCCAGCGTGAAGGCGAGCTGCGAGATCGGGTTCGCGCCGGCCTCGGCGATGTGATAGCCGGAGATCGACACCGAGTAGAAGTTCTGCACCTTGTGGTGCACGAAATACTCCTGGATGTCGCCCATCATCTTGAGCGCGAACTCGGTGCTGAAGATGCAGGTGTTCTGGCCCTGGTCCTCCTTGAGGATGTCGGCCTGCACCGTGCCGCGCACGGTGGACAGGGTCCAGGCGCGGATCTTGGCGTACTCGTCCTCGGTCGGCTCACGGCCGTTGTCGGCCTTGAACTTGGCCACTTGCTGGTCGATGGCGGTGTTGAAGAAGAAGGCCAGGATGATAGGCGCCGGGCCGTTGATGGTCATCGACACCGAGGTCGACGGCGCGCACAGGTCGAAGCCGTCGTAGAGCACCTTCATGTCTTCCAGCGTGGCGATGGACACGCCGGAGTTGCCGATCTTGCCGTAGATGTCCGGGCGCAGGTCGGGGTCGCAGCCGTAGAGCGTGACCGAGTCGAAGGCGGTGGACAGGCGGTGCGCCGGCATGCCTTCGGACACCTTCTTGAAGCGGCGGTTGGTACGGAAGGCGTCGCCTTCGCCGGCGAACATGCGGGTGGGGTCCTCGCCCTCGCGCTTGAAGGCAAACACCCCGGCGGTGTAGGGGAAGGAGCCGGGCACGTTCTCCTTCATCAGGAAGCGCAGGGTCTCGCCCTCGTCCTCGAAGCTGGGCAGCGCCACCTTGCGGATCTTGCTGCCGGAGAGCGACTCGCTGGTGAGCTTGGTGCGGATCTCCTTGTCGCGGATCTTCACCACGTACTCGTCGGCGGCGTAGAGCGCCTTCTCGGTCGGCCACTGTTCCAGCAGCTTTCTCGCCGCCGGGGTCAGCTCGCCGTCCTTCCAGTCGATCATCTCGTCGAAGGAGCCGATGTCCTTGCCGCACTGCTCGAACAGCGCCTTGGCGGTCTTCAGCGACTGGCGCTCGCGGGCCACGCGGGCCTGCTGCTGCACGTGCTTGTGGTAGTCGCGCAGGGTGTCGGCGATCTCGGCCAGATAACGGGTGCGCTCCGCCGGAACGATGGCACGCCCCTTGGAGGAAGCCTTCACCGTCACCTTGGGCAGCTTGCCGGCCTTGTTCGCCTTCAGGCCCTTGTCCAGCAGCTGCGGGAAGATGGCCTGGTAGAGCGCGGTCACGCCGTCGTCGTTGAAGCGCGCCGCCATGGTGCCGAACACCGGCATCTCGTCGGTGTTCTGGCTGAACAGCTCGCGGTTGCGCTGGTACTGCTTGCGCACGTCGCGCAGCGCGTCCTCGGCGCCCTTGCGGTCGAACTTGTTGATCGCCACGAAATCGGCGAAGTCGAGCATGTCGATCTTCTCGAGCTGGCTGGCGGCGCCGAACTCCGGCGTCATCACGTAGAGCGACAGGTCGACGTAGGGCACGATGGCCGCGTCGCCCTGGCCGATGCCCGAGGTCTCCACCACCACCAGGTCGAAGCCGGTGAGCCTGCACGCGGCGATCACTTCCGGCAACGCGGCGGAGACTTCCGAACCGGTGTCGCGGGTGGCCAGCGAGCGCATGAAGATGTTCTCGTGCTCGATGGCGTTCATGCGGATGCGGTCGCCCAGCAGCGCGCCGCCGGTGCGCTTGCGCGAAGGGTCGATGGAAACGATGGCGATCTTGAGCTTGTCTTCCTGGTCGAGGCGGAAGCGGCGCACCAGCTCGTCGGTAAGCGAGCTCTTGCCTGCGCCGCCGGTGCCGGTGATGCCCAGGGTCGGCACCTTGACCTTGGCCGCGGCATCCTTCAAGGCCTGCTTGATGTCGTCGCTGCAGGCGCCGTTCTCCAGCGCGGTGATCAACCGCGCAAGGCTGCGCCGGTTGCCGGCGGCGAGCTGCTTGAGGACCTCGGCAGCGCTCTTCGGCGCCTCGCCGGTAAGGTCGAAGTCGGACTTCTGCACCACGTCGTTGATCATGCCCTGCAGGCCGATGGTGGCACCGTCCTCCGGCGAGTAGATGCGGGTGACGCCGTAGTCGTGCAGCTCCTTGATCTCGGAAGGGACGATCACCCCGCCGCCGCCGCCGAAGACCTTGATGTTCTCGCCGCCGTTGGCCTTGAGCAGGTCGATCATGTACTTGAAGAACTCGACGTGGCCGCCCTGGTAGCTGGTGATGGCGATGCCCTGCACGTCTTCCTGCAGCGCGGCGTTGACGATCTCGCCCACCGAGCGGTTGTGACCCAGGTGGATGACCTCGGCGCCGGTGCCCTGCAGGATGCGGCGCATGATGTTGATCGAGGCATCGTGGCCGTCGAACAGCGACGCCGCGGTGACGAAACGCACCTTGTTCCTGGGCTTGTAGGGCGTCAGCTTCTTGGCCACGCTCAGATCGGTCATGTCGGTCTCCCCCACTGTTATTGGATTGATGACTGAATGGTAGAAGCCCGCCCGGGCGATTGCCATTGCCATTGTCGACGTCAATCGTGCAAACTCTGCCAACCCTTCGCACAATGTCAGCCCACTCCCGGATGCCCCCCCAGCAGCTCCCGCGCTCACCCCGCACAGCCCCGCACAGCGCCCGCAGCCGCGCAACGGTGGCTATGGGATTCGTCACCGGAATGCTCTCCGGCCTCGCCCGCCGAGGGCTGGACGCCGCCCCGCTGCTGGACGCCGAACACATCGACCTTGCAGACCCTGCCAGCCGTGTGGCGGTCGAGCGCTACGCCGCGCTCTACAACCGCATCACCCGCGAACTCGACGACGAGGGTTTCGGACTGTTTGAGCGCCAACTGGCCCCGGGCTTCTTCGAATTTCTCTGCCGCAGCATGCTCGGCGCCGCCACACTGGGCGAGGCGCTGGCGCGGGCAGCGCGCTTCCTGCGCCTGGCCCTGCCCGATCTCCGTCTGGAAGTCGCGCGCAGCGAACCGCAGGCACTGCTGTACATCGACGAAACTCGCCGCCTCGCCCCCCGCGCCGACGACCCCGGACGGGTCTTCGCCTACGAATGGCTGCTGCGTCTGGTGCATGGGGTGGCGTGCTGGTTCGCCGGCCGCGGCCTCGCCCTGGAGGCGGTGAGCTTCCCCTACCCGCGCCCGCCGCACGCCGCCGACTACGCCCTGGTGTATACCGCGCATTCGAGTTTCGACGCGCCACGCCTGGTCGCGCGCCTGCAGGCCAACCTGCTCGACCTGCCGCTGCGCCGCGACGACCTCGCCCTGGAGCGCTTCCTCGAGGGCGCCCCCGGACGCATCACCATGCTCTACCGGCGCGACCGCGAGATGGTCACCCGCGTGCGCGACGCCTTGCGCGCCGCCTTGCCGGAGAGCCTCACCGTAGCCGATCTCGCCGCCCGCCTGCACCTCTCCCCGCGCACCCTCGCCCGCCGTCTGGAGGAGGAAGGATCGAGTTTCCGCGCCATCAAGGACGCCCTGCGCCGCGACATCGCCATCGCCCGCCTGACCAAGACCACCCAGCCCGTCGGCGAACTCGCCGCCGAACTCGGCTATGCCGATCCATCGGCCTTCTACCGCGCCTTCGTGAGCTGGACGGGGCTGGCGCCGGAACACTACCGCCACCGCCTGGCCGGCCGTGCACGGCCCGGTTTACGTTGACGCAAACGTCGATTCTGGCGACGATGCACCATTGCCGTGCGGCGCCGCAGCGTGCCCGCGGCGACGAAGTATGCAACGCTTGGGGCCTTCTGCAACGCCCGGCACACGGAGACCCGCAACACCATGGCGAAGCCGGCCGACCCCTTCGAGTCGCTCATTTCCCTGACCCCCGAGCAACGCCGGCGCTACGACCTGCTGCTCGCCGGCCTCGACCTCCTCGACCAGGCCATCGCGGTGTTCGATGCCGCGCCCCGGCTGGTGATCTGGAACAAGGCCCTGCTGCGCCTGCTCGACTTTCCCGAGGAACTGGTGCGCGTCGGCACCCCTTTCGAGGCCTTCGTGCGCTTCAACGCCGAACGCGGCGAGTACGGCGAAGGTGACATCGAACAACTGATCGCCGAGCGCATGGCCTCGGCACGCGCCTTCCAGCCCCACTACGTCGAGCGTGCGCGCCCCAATGGCCGCCTGCTGGCGGTACGCGGGGTGCCGATACCCAACCTCGGCTTCGTCTCGCTGTGGACCGACATTACCGAACAGCGCCGCGCCGAAGCGGTGATTCAGGAGCAGAACGCCCAGCTCGAAGCGCGGGTGCGCGAGCGCACTGCGGAACTCGAGCGCGCCAACCAGGAAATCGACCAGATCGCCCGCGCCCTGCGCCTCAACGAGGAACGCCTGCGCCTGATCCTCGACGCCATTCCGGCGATGATCGCCCACATCGACGCCGGACAGCGCTACCGCTTTGCCAATCGCGCCTACGCCGAGTGGTTCGGCGAAAGCAAGGACGGCATCGTCGGCAAGTCGATCGCCGAGGTGTTCGGCGCCGAAGCCTACGCGCTGATCGCCCCTCACCTCCACGACGCCGAGAACGGCGAGCGCGTGAGCTACGAATACTCGCGCCGCAATGCCGCCGGCCACACGGTGCATGCGCGCAGCGTGGTGGTCCCCGACGTGTCGCTGGAGGGCGGCTTCAAGGGCTTCTTCGTGCTCTCCATCGACATCACCGAGCAGAAGGCCAGCCAGGCGGCACTCATCCAGGCGCAGAAGATGGAGGCCATCGGCCAGCTCACCGGCGGTCTCGCCCATGACTTCAACAACCTGCTCTCCATCATCATCGGCAACCTCGCCGCCCTGCGCGACCGCCTGCCCGACCCCGGCCAGCACGGACAGTATCTCGATCCCGCCCTGCATGCCGCCCAGCGTGGCGCCGAGCTGATCAAGCGCCTGCTCACCTTTGCCCGCGGCCAGACCCTGGAACCGTGTGCGGTGGAAGTGGGCGCGCTGGTGCACAACATGATCCAGCTGCTGCGCCACACCCTCACCGAGGACGTGCGCATCGTCACCCATGTGCCCACCGCACGCCTGTACGCCTTCGTGGATCCGCACCAGCTCGAGAACGCCCTCCTCAACCTCGCCCTCAACGCCCGCGACGCCATGCCCGCCGGCGGCGACCTGACCATCACCGTGGCCGAGCGCCACATCCCCGACAGTCTGTCCGCGCTGGTCGAGCTGCCCGCCGGCGACTACGTCCAGTTCGACGTCACCGATACCGGCAGCGGCATCAGCCCGGAAGCCCTCGCGCGGGTGTTCGAACCCTTCTTCACCACCAAGCCCTTTGGGCGCGGCAGCGGTCTCGGCCTGTCGATGGTGTATGGTTTCGTGCGCCAGTCGGGGGGCAACATCCGCGTGCGCTCCACGCCGGGCGCCGGCACCACGGTGACCTTCGTGCTGCCACGCACCGAGGCCCCGCCCGTGGCCGCACCAGGCAGCACAGCACAGGCTGCGCCGCAGCACACCCGCAGCGGCCCGGTGCTGCTGGTCGAGGACGAAGCCGAGGTACGCCGCATCATCCGCCTGCAACTCACCGAGCTGGGCTACGCCGTACTGGAGGCCGCCGATGGCCTGGAGGCGCGCAGCCTGCTCGAGAACGTCCCCGACATCGCCCTGCTGGTCACCGACACGGTGATGCCCGGCGGCATCAACGGCCGCGAACTGGCCGCACACGCGCGCCTGCTGCGCCCGCAGCTGCCCATCCTGCTGATAACCGGCTATGCCGCCGACGACGCTCTCGAAGAGGTCGCCGAACTGGAGATCGCCATCCTGCGCAAGCCCTTCGACCGCGCCGCGCTGGCCACCGCACTGCACCGCCTCGAACAGGAACACGTCAAGGAAGCGCCCACCTCATGAACCGTAGCGACAACACCGTCATCCTGGTCCTCGAAGACGAAGTGGACATCGCCCGGCTGATCTGCAGCAGCCTCGCCGAGTACGGCTTCCGCTGCGAGCACGTCAGCACCGGCGGGCAGCTGCTCGGCCGCGCCCGCCAGTCCACCCCCGACCTGTGCATCATCGACCTCGGCCTGCCCGACATGGATGGCATGCAGGTGGTACGCGAACTGCAGGAAGGCAGCCCCTGCGCGGTGCTCATCCTCACCGGGCGCAACGATGTCACCGACCGCGTGCTGGGTCTCGAACTGGGTGCCGACGACTACATCGTCAAACCCTTCGAGCCGCGCGAGCTGGTCGCCCGCGTGCGCTCCATCCTGCGCCGCTACCAGCGCAGCGCCCCGGCGGAGGCCGAAGCGAGCGAACGCAACCTGGCGATCTTCGCAGGCTGGCGCTTCGACAAGGGCCGCCATGCCCTGATCGCCGACGACGGCGAGGAGATCGCCCTGTCCGCCGCCGAGGCCGCCCTGCTGCTGACCCTGCTGCGCCGCCCGAACAAGATCCTCAGCCGCGAGCAGTTGCTCGGCGAGCGCGACGTCGACCCCTTCGACCGCAGCATCGACGTGCGCATCTCGCGCCTGCGCCGCAAACTGCGCGACGACCCACAGAGCCCGAAGCTGATCAAGACGGTCTACGGCGCCGGCTATCTGTTCTCCGCCCAGGTGGCATGGGAATGAGGGCTGCCCAGCGCGCGGCACTGGCCCTGGATTACGCTGCTTCTCTATAATTATGAATTCTTAATCCAGCACTTTCCGGGAGCCCAGACATGTCCGCACGCCCTTTCAAGATCCTAGGTATCCAGCAGATCGCCATCGGCGCACCCAGCAAGGACAGGCTGCGCACCCTGTGGGTGGACATGCTGGGCCTGGAAGTCACCGGCAACTTCGTCTCCGAGCGCGAGAACGTGGACGAGGACATCTGCGCGATGGGCGCCGGCCCCTTCAAGGTGGAAGTGGATCTGATGCAGCCGCTCGATCCCGAAAAGAAGCCGGCGGTGCACACCACCCCGCTCAACCACGTCGGCCTGTGGGTGGACGACCTGCCGAAGGCGGTGGAATGGCTCAGCGCCAACGGCGTGCGCTTTGCCCCCGGCGGCATCCGCCGCGGCGCGGCGGGCTATGACATCACCTTCATGCACCCGAAGGGCAATGAGGAGTTCCCCATTGGCGGCGAAGGGGTGCTGATCGAGCTGGTGCAGGCGCCCCCCGAAGTGGTCGAGGCCTTCGCCAGCATCACCGGCTGAGGCTGGCGGTGAACGCAGACGGCGGCCCTTGCCGGGCCGCCGTCTGCGTTCACGCGCTGCACCACGGCTTCACGCGCGGGCGGCTGCCAGCCTGGCCTGACGGATGGCGGCGTACTCGTCCTCCCAGAACCATTTCTCCTCGCCGAAGGCGGGCTTCAGGTGGTTCAGCCAGGTGGCCTGGTCGTCGTAGCGGGCAAAGAAGGGGCGCTGCACCCAGTCCGGGTTGCGCCCCTGGATGAAACGCAGGGCAATGACCTTCTCGCCGGCGACCTCGGTCACACCCTGGATCTCAACCTTGCCCGGGCTTGCCGACATGCTCGGCCCGCGCGCGGTGCGGGCCAGCCCGGAAACCTGCTGCATGGCCTCGCGATAGATTTCCCAGGCCCGCACCAGCGGCACCTCGAAGTAGTGCCGGGCGCCGGTGTCGCGTTCGACGAACATGTAGTAGGGCACGATGCCGAGCTCGACCTGCTTCTGCCACATCCGCGCCCATACCGCCGGATCGTCGTTGATGTGGGCGACCAGCGGCCCCTGCGCGCGGATCACCGCGCCGGTGCTGCGCAGGCGGTGGATGGCGGCCTGGGCGACCTCGGTGTCGAGCTCCTTCCAGTGGTTGTAGTGCGCCATCAGCGCCACCTGCTTGCCCGCTTCGACCACCCGCTCGAGCAGGGCGACGAGTGCCTCGGCGTCCTCCGCAGAGACGAAGCGGTGCGGCCAGAAGCTCAGCGCCTTGGTGCCGATGCGGATGCTGCGGATGTGCTCGAACTCCGGCGCCAGCAGGGGTTCGATGTAGCTCTGCAGGTGCGCGGTCTTCATCACCATCGGGTCACCGCCGGTGAACAGCACGTCGGTGACTTCCGGGTGGGTACGCAGGTAGTTGTGCAGCACTGCGGCCTCGGAGCTGGCCATGCGCAGCTCCTTGTCGCCGACGAACTGCGCCCAGCGGAAGCAGAAGGTGCAGTAGGCGTGGCAGGTCTGGCCCTGGCTGGGGAAGAACAGCACGGTCTCGCGGTACTTGTGCTGGATGCCGTCGAGGCGGTGGCCCTCCTCGTCACGCGGCATGTTCATCTCCATCTGGTCTGCCGGATGGGGGTTGAGCGCGTGGCGCACGGCATCGGCGGCGGCGGCGATCTCATCCTTCTCCGCCCCTGCGCGCAGGAGCGCGGCGATGCGCTCGTAATGCTCGGGGTCGAGCATGCCACGCTGCGGGAAGGTGAGCTGGAAGATGGGATCGGCGGGCACCTGACGCCAGTCGATGAGCTCGTCGATGACATACTGATTGACCCGGAAAGGCAGGACGGTGGACACCACCTTCATCTCGAAGCGCATCGCCTCTGGCAGGGCAGCGAGCTGGGGGATGCGGTCGAGATCGCGCTGGGTATATACCTTGAAGGTCGGCGGACTGGCCTGACCTTTCATTTCTGCAATCGACCACTGGCGCTCCGCCGTGCGGATCTGGGTAGGCATGGGCATCTCCTTCTGCTGTTGGCCTGTCGCGCACCCGTCACCCTGGGCGCAGGCGGCGCACGGGCGTCATCTCGGGGTACAGGCCATGGTCGGACCGCAGGGCAGGAAAAGGCGCGGGGCAAGCGCGCCCTGCGGTCGAAGCGCGCCACCGAAGATCGTCGGCAGCGCTCGGGAACGGGCGAATCTTATTGCACGAGTTAGTTTTGTGCAAATACGACAGGGCGCAACAGGGAAGGTTCCCGCCTCACCCCGCGGGCGCTACTCCATCCCCCACTTGTGCAGGCGGTAGCGCAGCTGGCGCAGGGTCATGCCCAGGCGACGGGCGGCGGCGGAACGGTTCCAGCGCGTCTCGTCGAGGGTGCGCAGCACGCGGATGCGCTCATCGTCGCTGTCGGCAGCGGCGTCCTCGACGGCTTCGGAATCGTGGCGCGGCAGAGGGCGCACCAGTCCCTCGGTGGGATGCAGCTCGATGTCGGCAAGGCCGATCTCATCGCCCTCGCACAACGCGCAGGCGCGTTCGAGCATGTTCTCCAGCTCGCGCACGTTGCCGGGGAAGGGGTGCTGCCGCAGGCTGGCCAGCGCTGCCGCCGAGAGCCGCCGCGGCGCCACCCCCTCGCGCTCGGCGAGGCGGGCAAGGATGTGCGCGGCAAGCACGGGAATATCCTCCGGGCGTTCGCGCAGCGGCGGCACCCGCAGGGTGATGACGTTGATGCGGAAGAACAGATCCTGGCGAAAGCGGCCGTCGGCGACCAGCTGAGCAAGATCGCGGTGGGAAGCCGAGAGGATGCGCACATCGACCGCTTCCTCGCCGTGCGCGCCGACCGGGCGCACGGCGCGCTCCTGGATGGCACGCAGCAGCTTGACCTGCATCGCCAGCGGCAGCTCGGCGACCTCGTCGAGAAACAGCGTGCCGCCGCTGGCGGCCTGGAAGAGGCCCTGCTTGTCGGTGGCCGCACCGGTGAAACTGCCCTTCTTGTGGCCAAAGAACTCGCTTTCCATCAGCTCCGGCGAGATCGCCCCGCAGTTGACCGGCACGAAGGGACCTTTCGCACGCGGGCCGAGACTGTGGATGAGGCGGGCGATGACTTCCTTGCCGGTGCCCGATTCACCGTGGATGAAGACCGGTGCCTGGTTGCGTGCGAGGCGCTCGATCTGCTGGCGCAACTGTGCCAGCACCGTCGAGCAGCCGAGCAGCTGGCGCCCGCCGCTGTCGGCGGGGGCATCCTCACGGCTGCGCAGCGCATTGGCGACCAGTTCGCGCAAGCCCTTCAGCTCCACCGGCTTGGTAAGGAAGTCGAAGGCGCCGAGCTTGAGCGCACGGATCGCCGTCTCGATGCTGCCGAAGGCAGTGATCACCGCCACCGGCAGGCCGGGATGGCGGGTCTGGATGAACTCCACCAGTTCGAGCCCGTCACCGTCTGGCAGGCGCATGTCGGTCAGGCACAGCCGGTAGCGCCGGGCATCGAGCAGGGCGCGCGCCTCGGCCACCGAGCCGGCGCTGTCGCAAGCCAGTCCCATGCGCAGCAAGGACAGCTCGATCAGTTCGCGGATGTCTTCTTCGTCATCGATCACCAGCACGTCGGCGGCGACCGGGGAATTGCGGCGGTCTTCCTGGGTCATGGCGTACTCCGCGCAGCGAGGGTGAAATGCGCCCCCTCGGTTTCCGGCCCCGGCACCAGTTCCAGTGCCGCGGCGTTGGCTTCGGCGAGTTCGCGGGCGATGTACAGCCCGAGGCCGGTGCCCTTGGGATGGGAGGTGAAGAAAGGTTCGAAGATCTTCGCGCGATCGACCTCGGGCACACCAGGCCCGTCATCGACGACGTGCACCACCACGCTGCCGGGTTCAGGTGCATGCGCATGGACGCGGATCGCCCCGGCCTTGCCGCTGCAGTAGCGGCGCGCATTGCCGAGCAGGTTGGTGAGGATCTGCTGCAGGTGGGCGCGGTCGGCAGCGAGAGTGAGCGCCGGATCGATGTCGACGGCGTAGATGCGGCGCTCCTCGTCACTGCCCAGGCAGGCCTCTTCCACCAGCGCGTTCACGAAGTCGGCAAGCGCGATCGCGCTGGGCAGCACTTCGTCGCGGCGCCCGAGGGCGAGGACATCGCGCACCATGCGCTCGATGCGGCGGGTGTTGTCGTTGATGATGCGCACCAGACGGGCCTGCATGTCGCCGCGCTTCTCCTCCAGCAGCAGCTCCGCGGCCTGCGACACCGCCGACAGCGGATTGCGGATCTCGTGCGCCATGCTGGCGGTCAGGCGCCCCAGCGCCGCCAGCTTGAGCTGCTGGATCTGGCGCTGGATCTCCTCGAAGTCGGTCAGGTAGATCACCGTGTCACCCCCCTCGCCACCGGCCCCCACGGCGCGGCAGCGCATGCTGCGCCCGGCGCGGCCGAGGCGGCCGAGACCGCTGCCGCCGCAACTGCCGTCGAGCAGGCAGTGCGGCAGACCCGGTTCCAGATCGGCCAGCAGCGCGCCTTCCGGCAAGGCCATGCCGAGCATCTCGCTGGCGCGCGGGTTGGCATGGCGGATGCGCCCGTCGGCACCGAGCACCACCACGCCATCCTGCATGTCGCGGATGATGCGCTCATTGATGGCCTGCTGGTTGGCCAGTTCGACGCCGCGGCGCTGGGCCAGCGACTCGTTGGCCTGCGCCCGGCGCGCCAGCAGGCGGGCCACCATGGCGATGGCGAAGAAGCCCGAACAGGCAATGCCGACCTGAAAGAAGTCCCCCGCCAGACCACCGCCGAAATGGCGCCAGACGTTCTCCAGCAGCACCAGCACGGTCGCCAGCGCGGCATGGAAGAGCACCGTACGCTCGCGCGACACCAGCCCCGAACCGGCCAGCACAACCATCATCAGCAGCAGCGGCACACCGCTGCGGTAGCCGCCACTGGACCACATCAGCGCCGCCAGGACAATGATGTCGACGGCCCCCTGGAGGGCGGCGATGCGGTTGAAACCGAAGCGCTGCAAGGCATCGGGAAAACCCAGCAGAAGCACCGCGGCGAGGTAGGCCACGGCGACACCGAGAAAGAAGCGCGGCGACTCGCCACCAAGGCCGAGCTCCTGCCCGGCGACGACGAAGAGCCCGGCGAGGATGAGCCGGAAGAGGTTGAAATAGCGCAGGGAGGTCAGCCGGGTGTGGTCGAAGCCACTGACCGCCGCACTCGCCTCAGCCATTCACGAGCGCCTCGCACCGAGGCGGCGGTGCGCCGCGCAACAGAAGAACTCGGCGCCCTCGCGCACACCCTCGCTCTCCGGCACATGCACGCCGCAGTGCGCGCACGCCACCATGCGCTCGGCGGCGGGCGTGCGGCGCCCCTCCGCCGATGGCCTCCCGGCGCGCCGCGCACGGAAACCCTGCAGGGCTCGGCGCAGCCACCAGACGACGATCAGCAGGAGGATGAAGATGAGGATGTTGCGCACGGCGCGCGGGACTCCGGGGGAATTCGGTCAGTTTAGCATGGCACCGGCCTGCCCTCAGACGCGCTGCAGGCGTTCGCAGGCGCGCGCCAGGGTGTCCTCGTTCTTCGCAAAGCAGAAGCGCACCACGCGATCGTCATGGCCGTCGGCGAAGAAGGCGGAGACCGGAATCGCCGCCACGCCGACCTCGCGGGTAAGGTACTCGCAGAACGCGGTATCGGGCCGTTCGGAGATCGCCGCGTAGCGCGCGAGCTGGAAATAGGTGCCACGCGAGGGCAGCAGTTCGAAGCGCGAGGCGGCGAGCGCGGCGCGGAAGAAATCGCGCTTGGCCTGGTAGAAGGCGGCCAGGCCGAGATGGCGCCCGGGGTCGGCCATGTAGTCGGCAAGCGCGTACTGCACCGGCGTGTTCACGGTGAACACATTGAACTGGTGCACCTTGCGGAACTCCGCCATCAGCTCGCGCGGGGCGGCGACGTAACCCACCTTCCAGCCGGTGATGTGATAGGTCTTGCCGAAGCTGGAGACGATCAGGCTGCGCGCGGCCAGCTCGGGGTGGCGGGCGCAGCTCTCGTGGCGCGCGCCGTCGAAGACGATGTGTTCATAGACCTCGTCGGACACCACCACGATGCCGGTGTCGCGGGTGAGTGCAGCGAGCTGCGCCATGTCATCCGCGGTCCATACGGTGGCGGTGGGGTTGTGCGGCGAGTTGATCATGATCATGCGCGTGCGCGGGCTGATCGCCGCGGCCACCGCCGCCCAGTCCGGGCGATAGTCCGGCGCGGCCAGGCGCAGGCGCACCACCTTGCCGCCCTGCAGTTCGATGGCCGGCGCGTAGGAGTCGTACACCGGTTCGAAGACGATGACCTCGTCGCCCGGATGCACCAGTGCGGCCACCGCGGTAAACAGCGCCTGGGTGGCGCCGGCGGTCACGGTGATCTCGCTATCCACGTCGTAGGCCGTGCCGTACAGCGTCTCGATCTTGCGCGCGATGGCCTCGCGCAGCACCGCCACTCCGGCCATCGGCGGATACTGGTTGTGCCCGGCACGCATCCAGTGCGCGACGCGCTCGAACAGCACGTCTCCCGCATTGAAGTCCGGGTAGCCCTGCGACAGGTTGATCGCCCCGCACTCCTGCGCCATACGCGACATCACGGTGAAAATGGTGGTGCCCACGGCAGGCAGGCGGGAGACGACGGGAGCGGGGAAGCTGGGCATGGCGACGGGCACGGCAAGGAAGGGAACGAACGATTGTGGCAGAGCCCGGTCTGCTTGGGAAACGTCTGTACACCCTTGATAGAATCCCCGCATGACCTTCAAGCAGCCCATCCCCACCATCCGCCGCGACGCCGACGGCGTCGTCATCCTCGACCAGACCCTGCTGCCGCATCGCTGCGCGCAGCACCGCCTGTCCACGCTGGACGAAGTCGCCCACGCCATCCGCAGCATGCAGGTGCGCGGCGCGCCGCTGATCGGCGCCACGGCGGCCTACGGGGTGGCGATCGCGCTCGGTCGCGATGCCGCGGACGAGGCCCTCGACCACGCCCTGCGTGCGCTCGCGGCAACGCGCCCGACCGCGGTCAACCTGCACTGGGCGCTGGGCCGCATGGGTGCCCGCCTGCTGCCACTGGCGCCCTCCGCACGCGCCGAGGCAGCCTGGCTGGAGGCCGAGGCGATTCGCCTGGAGGATCAGGAAACCTGCGCCGCAATCGGCCGCCACGGCCTGGCGCTGATCGAGGCGGTGGCGGCGCGGCGCCCCGGTCCGGTGCGCGTGATGACCCACTGCAACGCCGGCTGGGTGGCGACCTGCGGCGCCGGCACGGCGCTGGCACCGGTGTATGCGGCGCACGCGCGCGGCATCGCCGTGCATGTGCTGGTGTCCGAAACCCGCCCGCGCAACCAGGGCCTGCTCACCGCCTGGGAGCTGCGCGAAGCCGGCGTGCCGCACAGCCTGATCGCCGACAACGCTGCGGGCATCCTGCTGGCACGCGGCGACACCGATCTGGTGATCACCGGCGCCGACCGCGTCGCCGCCAACGGCGACAGCGCCAACAAGGTGGGGACCTGCCTGAAAGCACTCGCCGCCCAGGATGCCGGCGTGCCCTTCTACATTGCCGCGCCCTTCTCGACGCTGGATTTCGCCTGCCCTGATGGCAGCGCGATCCCGATCGAGGACCGCGACGCCGACGAACTGCGCTGCGTGAACGGGCTGGACGCCGCCGGCCAACTCACCAGCCTGCGCCAGGCGCCGGAAGACATGGCGGTGATCAACCCGGCCTTCGACGTCACCCCCGCGCGCCTGATCCGCGGCATCATCACCGAGCGCGGCATTGCCGCCCCTGGCGCGCTGCGCGAGATGTTCCCCGCGGCAGAACCCAGCTGATGGACGCCAGCCCCGCGCAGCGCGCCGCACTGCTCGCCACCGCCCGCGCGATGGGTGCCGCGCGCCTCAACGTCGGCACCGCGGGCAACGCCAGCCTGCGCCTGGGCGCCGACGGCAGCTACCTGATCACCCCCACCGGCCTGCCTGCGGAAGCCTGCACGGCGGCGGACATGGTACCGATGGGCGCGGACGGCAACGCCCACGGCGCCCGCGCGCCGTCGTCCGAATGGCGACTGCACCACGACATCTACGCCCGCCGCCCGCAAGCCGGCGCCATCGTGCACGCGCATGCGCCCTTCGCCACCGCGCTGGCCTGCCAGCGCCGCGAGATTCCGCCCTTCCACTACATGATCGCGCGCTTCGGCGGCAGCACCGTGCGCTGCGCCGGCTACGCCACCTTCGGCACCCAGGCGCTCTCCGACCTCGCCCTCGCCGCGCTCGACGAGCGCTGCGCCTGCCTGCTGGCCAACCACGGCATGGTGGTGTTCGGCCGCGACACCGCCCACGCGCTGGCACTGGCGATCGAGTTCGAGATGCTGTGCGAACAGTACTGGCGCAGCCTGCAACTGGGCGCACCGGTGCTGCTCGCGGAGGCGGAGATGGCCGAAGTGGTGGCGCGCTTCAGCTGGTACGGCCAGCCGCAGGAAAACGGCTGAGACCTCTCAGCCCTGCCCGGCCGCGGCCTCGATGCTGCGCGCCAGGTAGACCAGGCGTGGCCCCAGATCCTTCTCGATGCGCGCGGCGGTGAGCGCAAAGGCCGGCCCGCTGGCGGAGAGCACGAGCAGGTCGTGATCGGGGCACAGCAGCGGCACCGCCACCGCGTTGGTCTCACGGTTCCAGTCGCCCAGCGAGGTGCAGTAGCCATGCGCGCGGAATTCCTCCATCGCCTGCGCCATGCCCTGCTCCACCGCCGCCCAGGCCTCCGGCTCGCGGCGGCGTACCTGGGCGAGGAGGAAATCGCGCTCGGCAGCGGGCAGCGCGCACAGGAAGGCGCGCCCGATCGAAGTGGTGGTCATCGGCAACTGCATGCCGGTGCTCACCTTCAGCGTCACCAGCGAACGCGGCCGGCAGTTCTCCAGATAGATCATGTTGAGGCGGTCGCGCGTCGCCAGCGACACCAGCGCATGCGCGTACTCGGCCAGATCCTGCATCAGCGGGCGGGCGATCTCGCGTACGGTGACGTTGCCCAGCGCAGCGTGCCCCAGCGCCAGCACCGCAGGCGTGACCCGATAGCGCCCGCTGGATTCGTCCGCCTTCAGATAGCCCAACTCCACCAGCGTGTGGGTGAGGCGCGAAACCGTGGACTTGGCCAGCCCGGTGCGGGCGGCGAGCTCACCGTTGGACAGCAGCCGGGTCTGGGTGGAGAAGCAGCGCAGCACCTCCAGCCCCCGTGCCAACGCGGTGACGAACTGGCGGTCACCACCCTGCTCGCCAGATTCATTATTCTGCATAGCGGAACACCTTGAGTTGTAAAAGCTCACTTGACTGCGTCTGACCAACGAAGTCCTTCACATATCGACCAATTTTTGTCACGATGATAACACTACCGCAAAACAAAGTTCCGCAGTGCGGAATTAACGCTATCACGAGGGCGCATATGGCCGGCAATCCTTCCTTCCACTGGGACGACCCCCTGCTGCTCGACCAGCAGCTCACCGACGAAGAACGCATGGTGGCCGACACCGCGCGCGCCTACTCGCAGGACAAGCTGATGCCGCGCGTCACCGAGGCTTTCCGCCACGAACGCACCGACGCGGCGATCTTCCGCGAGATGGGCGAACTCGGCCTGCTCGGCCCCACCATCCCCGAGGAATACGGCGGCGCCGGGCTGAACTATGTGAGCTACGGCCTGATCGCGCGTGAGGTGGAACGGGTGGACTCCGGCTACCGCTCGATGATGAGCGTGCAGAGCTCGCTGGTGATGGTGCCGATCTTCGAGTTCGGCAACGAGGCGACCAAGCGCAAATACCTGCCCAAGCTCGCCAGCGGCGAATGGATCGGCTGCTTCGGTCTCACCGAACCGGACCACGGCTCCGACCCGGGTTCGATGGCCAGCCGGGCGAAGAAGGTGGACGGCGGCTGGCTGCTCAGCGGCGCCAAGATGTGGATCACCAACAGCCCGATCGCCGACGTCTTCGTGGTGTGGGCGAAGGACGAGGAAGGCCAGATCCGCGGTTTCGTGCTGGAGAAGGGCTGGAAGGGTCTGTCCGCCCCGGCCATCCACGGCAAGGTCGGCCTGCGCGCCTCGATCACCGGCGAGATCGTCATGGACGGCGTGTTCTGCCCGGACGAGAACGCCTTCCCGGATGTACGCGGCCTCAAGGGCCCGTTCACCTGCCTCAACTCGGCGCGCTACGGCATCGCCTGGGGCGCGCTCGGCGCGGCCGAGTTCTGCTGGCACACCGCGCGCCAGTACGTGCTCGACCGCAAGCAGTTCGGCCGCCCGCTGGCCGCCAACCAGCTCGTGCAGAAGAAGCTCGCCGACATGCAGACCGAGATCACCCTGGCGCTGCAGGGCTGCCTGCGCCTGGGGCGCATGAAGGACGAAGGCACGGCCGCGGTGGAGATCACCAGCATCATGAAGCGCAACTCCTGCGGCAAGGCGCTCGACGTCGCCCGCCTGGCGCGCGACATGATGGGCGGCAACGGCATCTCCGACGAATTCGGCGTCGCCCGCCACCTGGTGAACCTGGAGGTGGTGAACACCTACGAGGGCACCCACGACATCCACGCGCTCATCCTCGGCCGCGCGCAGACCGGCATCCAGGCTTTCTTCTGATCATGAGCGGCGGCGCGCTTTCGCATCTCAAGGTGCTCGACCTGTCGCGCGTGCTGGCCGGCCCCTGGGCCACCCAGCTGCTCGGCGACCTCGGCGCCGAGGTGATCAAGGTCGAACGCCCCGGCGCCGGCGACGACACCCGCGCCTGGGGCCCGCCGTGGTTCGAGGCGGATGGCCGGCGCGAAGCCGCCTACTACCTGGCCACCAACCGCAACAAGCGCTCTGTGGCGATCGACATCACCCACCCCGACGGCCAGGCCCTGGTGCGCGAACTCGCCCGTGAAGCCGACGTGCTGGTGGAAAACTACAAGGTCGGCGGGCTGGCCAAATACGGCCTCGACTACGCCAGCCTGCGCGCGTTGAACCCGCGCCTGGTGTATTGCTCGATCACCGGTTTCGGCCAGCACGGCCCCTACGCCGAACGCCCCGGCTACGATTTCCTGCTGCAGGCCATGGGCGGGCTGATGAGCATCACCGGCGAACCGGACGGCCCGCCGCAGAAGGTCGGCGTGGCGCTCACCGACATTCTCACCGGGCTCTACGCCACGGTCGGCATCCTCGCCGCGCTGGCCCATTGCGAGCGCACGGGCGAGGGCCAGCACATCGACCTCGCCCTGCTCGACGTGCAGGTCGCCTGCCTCGCCAATCAGGCAATGAACTACCTGGTCTCCGGCACGGCGCCGCAGCGCATGGGCAACGCCCACCCCAACATCGTGCCCTACCAGGCCTTCCCCACCGCGGACGGCGACATGGTGCTGACCATTGGCAACGACCGCCAGTGGGCCGCCTTCTGCCAGCTCGCCGGCAAGCCGGAATGGGCCAGCGACGAGCGCTTCGCCACCAACGCAGCGCGCGTCGCCCACCGCCACACGCTGATCCCGCTGCTGCGCCAGACCACGGTGATGAAGACCACCGACGAGTGGGTCGCCGCGCTGGAGGAAGCCGGTGTGCCGGGCGGGCCGATCAACGATCTGGCGCGCGTGTTCGCCGACCCGCAGATCGTCCATCGCGGCATGCGCACGGAGATCGACGGCATTCCGCAGGTCGCCAACCCGCTGCATCTCTCCGCCACCCCGCCGGCCTACCGCAAGGCGCCGCCGGCGGTGGGCGCGGACAGCACAGCGGTGCTCGGCGCGCTGGACGGCATGGATGCGCAACGCCTCGCCGCGCTGCGTGCGGCGGGGGTAGTCGGATGATCCGGCCGGAAACCAGGGCATCGCACAGGACGGCCGTGCGGGCAAACACGGATAGCCAGAAGCACCCCAGGACCGCAAAGTAGTTCGCTGCATCACCCAACGGGCGTCAGACCCGCAACACACACTGATTGATCAACCAGGTAGGAGACGACCATGAAGTTGATTCGCACCCTCGGCCTTGCGGCCGCCCTCGTCGCCGCAGGCGCGGCCCATGCCCAGCAGCAGTTCGTCACCGTCCTCACCGGTGGCACCAGCGGGGTCTATTACCCGCTCGGCGTGGCGCTCACCAAGGTGTATGGCGACAACATCCCCGGCATCCGTGCCACCGTACAATCGACCAAGGCCAGCGCGGAGAACCTCAACCTCCTGCAGGCCGGCCGTGGCGAAGTGGCCTTTGCGCTCGGCGACGCCGTCTCCGACGCATGGACCGGCAACGAGGAGGCCGGCTTCCGCACCAAGCTCGACAAACTGCGCGGACTGGCCGGGATCTACGAGAACTACATCCAGATCGTCGCCTCGGCCGATTCCGGCATCCGCACGCTCGCCGACCTGCGCGGCAAGCGCGTCTCCGTCGGCGCGCCGCGCTCGGGCACCGAGCTCAACGCACGAGCCATCTTCCGCGGCGCCGGGATGAGCTACAGCGACCTCGGCAAGGTCGAGTACCTGCCCTTCGGCGAATCGGTGGAACTGATCAAGAACCGCCAGCTCGATGCCACCCTGCAGTCGGCCGGCCTCGGCGTGGCCTCCATCCGCGATCTGGCCAACTCGGTCAACATCGTCGTCATCCCGGTACCGGCCGAGGTGGTTGCCGCCATCGGCGATGCTGCCTACCAGCCCGCGGTGATCCCCGCCAACACCTACCAGGGCCAGAGCACCGACATCGCCACCGCAGCGATCCGCAACATCCTCGTCACCCACAGCGGCGTGCCCGAGAACACGGTATATGCAATGACCAAGTCGATGTTCGAGAACCTCGACCAGATGGTCGCCGCCCACGCCGCCGCACGCGGCATCCAGGCCGCAGGCGCTGCCGACAACCTGCCGCTGCCGCTGCACCCCGGAGCCGAGCGCTACTACCGCGAAGCCGGCCTGCTGAAGTAAGGCCGTCCCCGGGCGCCACCTCGATGACCCAGCGCGGCATCGAGGTGGCGCATGCGGCACCCCCACGCAGGCCCCCACTCATGACCGCCGCCGAGCGTCCGCCGCGGCACCGGAGCCGTCCCGCATGACGACCAGTTCGCACGACGCCCACATCGTCCCCTTCGGCTGGGACAAGGGGCTGCAGGGCCGCGCCCTGTTCCTCATCGCCATCGCCTTTTCCGCCTACCAGATCGTCGTGGCGGCCTACCACCCGCTGTCCTCGCAGGTGGTGCGCGCCATTCACGTCGGTTTCATGCTGCTGATGTGCTTTGCACTGCTGCAGCACTGGCTGCCCCGCCGCCAGGTGCCGGTGCTGGCCTGGACGGCCGGCCTGCTCGCCTTCACCCTCGCCTTCTACCACTGGTATTTCGAGGCCGACCTCATCGTTCGCGCCGGCGATCCCACCCAGCTCGACATCATCGTCGGCAGCATCACCCTGCTGCTGGTCTTCGAGGCCGCCCGCCGCATCATGGGCCCGGCGCTGCCGCTGATCTGCGCCGCCTTCCTCGCCTACGCCCTGTTCGGCCAGCACCTGCCCGGCGACTTCGCCCACCGCGGCTACGCCTTCGACCAGCTCATCGAGCACCTCACCTTCGGCACCGAGGGCATCTACGGCATCCCGACCTACGTCAGCGCCACCTACATCTTCCTCTTCATCCTCTTCGGCGCCTTCCTCGAACAGGCCGGCATGATCAGGCTGTTCACCGACTTCGCCCTCGGCACCGTGGGCCACACCCGCGGCGGCCCGGCCAAGGTGTCGGTGGTCACCTCCGGGATGATGGGCACCATCAACGGCTCCGGGGTGGCCAACGTGGTGACCACCGGGCAGTTCACCATCCCGCTGATGAAGCGCTTCGGCTACCGCCCGGAGTTCGCCGGCGGCGTTGAGGCCACCTCCAGCATGGGCGGGCAGATCATGCCGCCGGTAATGGGCGCGGTGGCCTTCATCATGGCCGAAACCATCGGCGTGGCCTACGTGGAGATCGTCAAGGCGGCGATCATCCCGGCCATCCTGTACTTCGTCACCGCGTTCTGGATGGTGCACCTGGAAGCCGGCCGCTGCGGTCTGCACGGCATTCCGAAGAACGAATGCCCCGACCCTTGGGCCGCCGTGAAGAAGCACTGGTACCTGCTGCTGCCGCTGGCGGTGCTGGTGGGTCTGCTGTTCTCCGGCTACACCCCGCTGTTCTCCGGCATGGTCGGCCTGGCGCTCACCGCAGTGCTGATCCTCGGCGCCGCCGTCGCCCTGCGCCTCAAGGGCAACGCCCTGCGCGCCGCGTTCTGGATCGCCCTCGGCATCCTGTGCTCGGGCTTCTACAAGTGGGGCATCACCGCGATCATGCTGCTGATCGCGGCCCTGGTGGCGATCTGTCTGCTCATCCAGGGCGGTCGCGCCACCCTGCGCATCGCCGCCAACGCGCTCGCCGACGGCGCCCGCCATGCGCTGCCGGTGGGGGTAGCCTGCGCACTGGTCGGGGTCATCATCGGCGTGCTCACCCTCACCGGCGCGGCCACCACCTTTGCCAACACCATCATCTCGCTGGGGCAGGACAGCCTGCTGCTGTCGCTGATGCTCACCATGCTGGTGTGCCTGCTGCTGGGCATGGGCATCCCCACCATCCCCAACTACATCATCACCAGCTCGCTGGCGGCCCCGGCATTGCTCGAACTGGGTGTGCCGCTGATCGTCAGCCACATGTTCGTGTTCTATTTCGGCATCCTCGCCGACCTCACCCCGCCAGTGGCGCTGGCCGCCTTTGCCGCCGCCCCCATCGCCGGGGTGTCCGGCATGCGCATCGGCGTGCAGGCGGTACGCGTGGCGCTCGCCGGCTTCGTGGTGCCCTACATGGCAGTGTATGCGCCGGAACTGATGCTGCAGGGTGACCCCACGCTGTGGGCGGTGATCTACATCGTCTTCAAGGCACTGGTGGCGATTGCCCTGTGGGGCGTGGCCTCCATTGGCTACTTGTGGCAACCGGTGAGCTGGCCGCTACGCATCGCGGCCTTCCTCACCGCCCTGTGCCTGGTCGCCGCGCTGCCGGTCACCGACGAGATCGGCCTCGGCGGCGCCGCCCTGCTGTTCGCCTGGCTGGCCTGGAGCAAGCGCCGCAGCGCCGCGGCATGAGCGGCCTGTGCCTGCTCAGCGGCGCGCTGGGCGCCTTCCTGCCGGCGGGCAGCTTCACGCTGGCGTGGCTGCACTCCATCGAACAGGTGCGCTGGGAGGAGGACTGGCGCATCGTCGCCGCCGGCCCGGCCTACGTGCTGCAACTCGACGCGGCGCGGGTACACGGTTCGGCCGCCGGCATGGAACCTCCGCCAGGCGCCCGGCTGCGCGACGGCGTCTGGCACTACACCGCCGACGACCTCCGCGTCGACACCCTGGACCTTGCCCACTCACCCTACACCGCCGGATACGAACTGTGCATCGACGGTCATTGCCGGGCACTGAGCGAATATCTGACGGGCATCGGCAGCGGGCCGGCAACCATCCGTCTGCGCGGCTGCGAAGGCCCGGGCGATTGAGCACGCCCGCAGGGCGGTAATCGGGATAGGGGGGAGCCGTGAGGCTCCGCCCCTCCCACACCACCCGGCATGCGGGCCCGCACCGGGCGGTTGGAATAGTTGAGGTCGGCATGCAGGGACGAATCCCTTAGCACCGCCTGAAGCTGCTGGTCTCTGATCCGCCGGATTTGGTTCCTCGCTGCCGGAGTGTTTGGGGCTTCACCC
>NZ_PZKC01000014.1 GCF_003034845.1 Pseudothauera lacus
CTCGTCGAGGGCTTCCACCCCCCACCACGCTTCGACCAGCACGGTGGCCTGCGGCGCCGACAGTTCCAGTTCGTAGAGGCGGCTGGAAGCGGTAAACAGGGAATGCATGGGCGGCGGGAGGGGCAGGCTAATGTCAAGTGAGTGAAATCATAATGCATGACATGAAGATTTAAAAGGACCAAGCAGGCTCCATCCGCGCCGATCAAGCCAAATGAACGCCCCCCGCGCCGTACTCAAATGGCGGGATAATTGCCGCATGCTGCCCATCCTCTATCGCGACGAACACCTCATCGCCATCCACAAGCCGGCCGGCCTGCTGGTTCATCGCTCGATGATCGACCGCCACGAAACCCGTTTTGCGGTGCAGTTGCTGCGCGACCAGATCGGCCGCCGTGTGTATCCGGCCCACCGCCTGGACAAGGGCACTTCGGGGGTGCTGCTGTTCGCCTTCGAGCCGGCGGTGGTGGCACACCTGGGCGCGGCGTTCGAGCAGCGCGCGGTGGGCAAGCAGTACGTCGCCATAGTGCGCGGGCATCCGCCGGCGGCGGGGCTCATCGACCATGCGCTGAGCCGGCAGGCTGACGAACCCGGCGCCAACGATGCACAGGCTCCCGCGCAGGCCGCGCTGACCCGCTACCGCACGCTGGCGACCACCGAACTGCCGCATCGCGTCGACCGCTACCCGAGCAGTCGCTACGCCCTCGTCGAACTGATCCCGGAGAGCGGGCGCCGCCACCAGTTGCGCCGCCATCTGAAACACATTGCCCATCCCATCATCGGCGATGCGACCTACGGCAAGGGCCGCCACAACCGCCTCTTCCACACCCTGTTCGGCTGCCAGCGGCTGCTGCTGGCATGCACCGCGCTGCACCTGACCCACCCGCTGAGCGGGCAGGCGCTGGCTTTGTGCACGCCGCCGGACGTCGACTTCATGCGGGTGGTGGATGCGCTCGGGTGGACGGCGGCACTGCGCCGCGGACTTTCGGGCGTCATCGAATCGTAGGAGAATGCCCTTCCCTGCACAGCCGCAACCGGCCGGAACCGCCATGAACCGTCTGCTTCAAGTACGTCAGCTGGGCCAGCAGATCTGGCTCGACAACCTTTCCCGCACACTGCTCCGCGAGGGCCAGCTCGAACGCTTCATCCGCGACGACGGGGTCTGCGGCATCACCACCAATCCGGCGATCTTCCACAAGGCGATCGCCGACGGCCGCTACTATGCGGACGATCTGGCGGCGCTGAAACGCACCGTGGCGGATGCCGAGGCGCGCTACGAAGCGCTGGTGATCGCCGACGTGCAGGCGGCCTGCGACCTGTTGCGCGAGACCTGGACGCTGAGCGGCGGCGAGATGGGCTATGTCAGCCTGGAGGTCTCCCCTGCCCTCGCCCACGACCGCGCCGGCACCCTGGCTGCCGGGCAGCGCCTGCACGCCGCAGTGGGACGCGACAACCTGCTAATCAAGGTGCCGGCCACGGCCGCCGGGGTGGGCGCGGTGGAGGATCTGGTGGCACACGGCATCAGCGTCAACGTCACCCTGATGTTTTCGCTCGCCCATGTGGACGCGGTGGCCAGCGCCTATCTGCGCGGGATGGAGCGCCTGCAGGCGGCAGGTGGCGATCTGGCGCGGGTGATGTCGGTGGCCAGCCTGTTCCTCAGCCGCGTCGACACCCTGGTCGACCGCCGCCTGGACGACATCGGCGGCGCAGCGCTGGCGCTGCGCGGCCGGACTGCAGTGGCGATGGCGAAGACCGCCTATGCCCATTACCGCGCCCGCTTTCACGGCCCCGCCTTCGCCGCGCTGCGCGCCGCCGGGGCGCGGCCGCAGTACATGCTGTGGGCGAGCACCGGGACCAAGAATCCGGCCTACAGCGATCTGCTGTACGTCGAGGCGCTGATCGGCGCGGAGACCGTCAACACCCTGCCCGACGCCACGCTGGCCGCACTCATCGACCATGGCACGGTGGCCGACACGCTGGCAACGGAGACGGACGCGGCGGCGGCCACGCTGGCTCAGGTCGAAGGCCTCGGCATCGACCTCGGTGCCGCCGGCGAGCAGCTGCAGGCCGAGGGCCTGCGCCAGTTCGACGAAGCCTTTGCGCGCCTGCTCGAACTGGTCAACTGACCCGTATTTCTCACCCTGGCACGTCACGAGGGGGTCGAGGCGCCGTCGTGGTGCGCCGCACGGAGCGAGCGGCGCCGAAGGCGTAGCTGACACTACGTCGAGGCGGCGCGAGCGAGTACGGCGTGCCACGGCGAGCGTATCGGCACCCGCAGTAGGGACAGGGTGAGAAATACGGGTAAAGCACCGCGCTCACAAGCAGAAGGGCCAGGCACCGCGCTGAGCGGTGGCTGGCCCTTTCTTTTGCAGGGATGGATCTGCCTCAGGCCACCACGACCGCCTGACTGCCGCCTGCGAGCAGACGCGAACGCGACACGCCACGCTGCTCGCCGACGCCGCCGAGGAGCTCCTTCATGTCGAGGATGAGGACGATCTGGCCGTTCGACAGCGTCGTCACCCCGGCCACGCCCTTCGGGCGGAAGTCGTCGAGTGACTTGATCACCGCATCCTCGCGCCCGGCAAAGCTGTCGATGGCGAGGATGAAGGACAGCTCGGCGGTGTGCATCAGCACGCCATACTCGGGCACACGCTCCTGCGGCCAGCCGAGGAGGCCGGCGAGCGGCAGGATGGGCAGCACCTCGCCGCGCACCACCATGGTGGCACGGCCGCCGACTTCCTTGATCTGCTCGGCTTCGATGGGGAGGATTTCGCGCACCATCGACAACGGCACGGCGAAGGGCTGTTCGCCCAGGCGCACCAGCAGCACCGGCAGGATCGCCAGGGTGAGCGGCAGGCTGATGACGAAGGTGGTGCCCTTGCCAAGCTGCGAGCGGATCTCGATGGAACCGTTGAGCTTCTGGATGTTGGTGCGCACCACGTCCATGCCGACACCGCGGCCGGAGACGTCGGAGACCTGCGCGGCCATCGAGAAACCGGGGAGGAACACCAGATTGAAGCTCTGGCGGTCGTCCATGGTATTGGCTTCCTCGTCGGTGATGAGGCCCTTCTGCACCGCCTTGGCGCGCAGCTTCTCGGCGTTCATGCCATGACCGTCGTCGGACACCATGATGAGGATGTGATCGCCTTCCTGACGGGCCTCCAGGCGGACGATGGACTTCTCCGGCTTGCCCGCAGCGCGGCGCTCGGCGGCGGATTCCACGCCGTGATCGACGGCATTGCGGATGAGGTGGATGATGGGATCGGAGAGATCCTCGATCATCGTCTTGTCGATCTCGGTCTCCTCGCCGGAGAGCACCAGCTCGACATCCTTGCCGAGGTTGCGCGCGAGGTCGCGGGCGATGCGCGGGTACTTCTGGAACAGCCGGCCGATGGGCTGCATGCGGGTCTTCATCACCGCGTTCTGCAGATCGGAGACCAGCAGGTCGAGCTGGCTGACGGCGACATCGAGGGCGTGCAGGGTCTCGGTGTCGTTGAGGCCGTTGAGGATGTCGCTGCGCAGCGCGTTGAGGCGGTTCTTGGTGAGACCGATCTCGCCAGACAGGTTGAGAACCTGATCAAGGCGCGCGGTATCGACACGGATCGAGTTGTCGCGTGACTTCTCGGTATCGCGCCGGCCGGTGGGCGCACTGACGCCGGGCTTGTCGGTGACGCGGCGGCCGATGGCCTGCTTGATCACTTCTTCGGGCGACTGCTCGGCCACCGCCACCACCGCCTCGCTGGCGGGCTTCTCCGCTGCCGGCTGCACCACCACCGGCAAGCCGGTGACGGCATTGAAGAGGTTGTTCCAGTCCGGCTGGCCATCGCCGCCGCTTGCCGGCGTGACCGTTGCCGGCGGCGCTTCCGCCGGCGCACTGGCGGCGCCCAGCTCACCTGCGATGGCACGCTTGAGGCTGTCGATCAGCTCGGGGTCGGCAGCCGGCGGCTGGGTGCCCTGCTCGAGATAATGGAACATGTCACGCACCGTGCCGGTGGCGGCAAGGATGACGTCCATCGCCTCGGGGGTGATCGCCAGTTCGCCGTTGCGCAGCTTGTCGAAGAGGTTCTCGGTGAGGTGGCAGAGCGTCACCAGCTCGGTGGCGTTGAGGAAGCCCGCACCGCCCTTGATGGTGTGGAAACCGCGAAAGATGTCGTTGAGCAGGCCGCGGTCGTCGGGCGCCCGTTCAAGGTCGACAAGCTTGTTGTCCACCCCGGAGAGCAGATCGCCCGCCTCGATCAGAAAATCCTGCAGCAACTCTTCCATGCCGGCGAAGTCACTCATGGCCGTCTCGCTCCCATTCTCATCGGCAGCTGTCGCCGCCTCTTCCCGGCATGCCGCAATCGCCGCGGCGTGCCGTCCTTCGTTGTACCGTCGCGCTCAGAAGCCGAGGCTTTCGAGCAGGTCGTCCACCTGTTCCTGGCTGGTGACCACGTCGTCGCGTCCCTCCGCGGAGATCACCGGGCCGTTCATCAGGCCGGTGTGCTTCTCGGGGATCCTGTCCGACGGGGTCACTTCGATGAGCACCTGCAACAGCTGGGTCTCCAGGGCCTGGGCGAGATCGATGACGCGCTTGATGACCTGTCCGGTGAGATCCTGGAAGTCCTGCGCCATCATGATTTCCAGCAGCTGCGCGTTGGTGGCGCGGCTGCTCTGCCCGACGCTGCCGAGAAACTTGCGGGTGTCGGTGGCCAGCACCTTGAAGTCGTCCACGCCGAGCTGGTTGGCAAAGAGCTGGTTCCAGCGCTTCTCCAGGGCCACGGCGTCGCTCTCCACCTTGTCCTGGATGGGGCGGGCGATGTCGGTGGCGTTGAGCACGCGGCTGGCCGCCTGCTCGGTGAGCTGGGCGATGTAGTTGAGGCGCTGGCGGGCATCGGGAATCGCCGACGCGGCCTCCTGCAGGGCTTCATCGTAGCCGAGCTCGCGCAGGGTGTTGTGTACCTGGCGGGTCATCTGGCCGATGCGCTGGAAAACGGCGTCGTAATCCGGCTCGCCCTTCGCCACCTCGGCCTGCGGGGCCGCGGCAGCCCGCGCGGGGGCGGCAGGCGCTGCCGGTGCCGGTGCTGCTGCGGCCGGTTCGCTGAACTGGTCGGCGACCGAATCGAACAGGGCCTGCAGGTCGTCGTTGTCGCCATCGGCGGCGGCGGCCGGCGCCTTCGCCGCTGCCGCAACCGGCTCGACGACCTCCAGCCGGGTGGCCGCCGGCGGCGTGGCGATGCTGTCGAACAGCGCCTGCAGGTCGTCGGAATCTCCCGCTTCGTCGAACTTCAACTTCTTGGCCATCTTCAGGCTCCCTGAATTCGTTGTGCGGGGCAGATCAGGCTGCAGTCTTGCCAAGCCGCTCGAAGATCTTCTCCAGCTTCTCGGCCATCGTCGCCGCGGTGAAGGGCTTGACGATGTAGCCGCTGGCACCGGCCTGGGCGGCGGCGATGATGTTCTCCTTCTTCGCCTCGGCGGTGATCATCAGCACCGGCAGATGCTTCAGGCTGGGGGTCTGGCGGATGGTCTGCAGCAGCGTCAGGCCGTCCATGTTGGGCATGTTCCAGTCGGTGACGACGAAGTCGAAGGGCGCGCTGTTGAGCTTCTGCAGCGCCACCGCGCCGTCTTCGGCCTCATCGACGTTGGTGTAGCCGAGTTCCTTGAGCAGGTTGCGCACGATGCGCCGCATGGTCGAGAAGTCGTCTACAACGAGGAATTTCATCTTGGGGTCAGCCATGTTCGATCTCCGGTTTCACTACTGCGGCCGATCCGCTCATCGCCCACGGTTGAGCAAGGGACGCAAGGTATCGGCCAGCACGTCCGCGTCGAATTTTGCCACGTAGGCGTCCACACCGACCCGTTTTCCCATGGCGCGGTTGGCTTCGGAGGACAGCGAGGAGTGCATCACCACCGGGATGCCTTCGAAACGGGCATCGTTCTTGATGTTGCGGGTCAGGACGTAGCCGTCCATCTCGGGCATCTCGGCATCGACCAGGATGAGGTCGATCTCGTCGGACAGCGGACGGCCGCTCTGCTGTGCATGGCCGGCCATGCCTTCGAGGCGGGTCCACGCCTCGAGGCCATTCTGCGCATGCTTGTGCTTGACGCCGAGCTTGTCGAGCACTTCCGAGATCTTGCGCCGCGCCACTGCGGAATCGTCGACGAAGAAGATGTTGACATCGTGCCCGCCGCTGATCGGCGCGATGTTGCCGATCACCGCCTCGCCGAAGGTGTTGGCGAGGATGGTCTCGACGTCGAGGATGGAGACCAGGGTGCCGTCGTGCAGCTCGGTGATCGCGGTGATGAAGCTATGCACGTTGCTCGACACGTTCTCGGGGGTGCGCACCTTGTCCCATTCGACACGGATGATGCGATCGACCTCCTCGACCAGGAAGCCGAGCGTGCGCTTGCTGTACTCGGTGACCATCATCGAGCCGCCAAGCCCGTCGCCAGGATTGGCGATGCCCAGCACCTTGCCCAGCGCCAGCACCGGGATGACGTTGCCGCGCAGCGAGATCAGCCCTTCGACGCCCGCCGGCATGTTGGGTGCGCGGGTGATGAAGGGGGTCTTGGAGACTTCGCGGACCTTGAAGACGTTGATCCCGAAGGTCTCCTTGGTCCCCAGGGAGAAGAGCAGAATCTCCATGCGATTGGAACCGGCCAGCATGGTGCGGCCATCGACCGCTTCGAGCAGGTTGTTCTCGGTCGCTTCGATTCTCATGACTCACCTCGCGGATCTGCAGCCACCCCCAGCAGGCGGCGCAGCGTGGCAGCCAGGCGCTGGGGTTCGAACTTGGGCACATATTCGTCGACCCCGACCGACTTGCCGAGGTTCTGGTTGGACATGCCGGACAGCGAGGAGTGCATGATCACCGGCACCCCCTCGAAACGCGGATCGGACTTGATCGACTTGGTGAGGATGTAGCCATCCATCTCCGGCATCTCGACGTCGGTCAGCACCAGGCTGACCAGGTCCTTCACCTTGCGGCCGCTGGAATCGGCGTAGGCGGCGACCTTCTTGAGCTCCTCCCAGGCCGCGCGCCCATTCACCGAACCGACGTAGCGCACGCCGAGGGCGTCGAGGGTGCGGGTGATCTGGTTGCGCGCCACCGAGGAATCGTCGGCGAAATACACCGTGTGCTCGCCTTGCTCGATGGGCTGGATGTTCTGGAACATGAAATCGTCATCGTAGCGGGTGGTCTCGGAGAGCACCTTCTCGACGTCGAGCATCATCACCAGCTTGTTGCCGGGCAGTTCGGTGACCGCGGTCACCAGGCCGCCCATGTTGGCCACCAGCATGTCGGGTGGCACGCGCATCTGCGCCCAGTCCAGGCGCAGGATGGTGTCCACCGCCTCAACCAGGAAGCCCTGGGTGTGACCGTTGTATTCGGTGACGATCATGATGTCGCGCGGGGTTTCGGAGCCGATGCCGACATACTTGGCCAGATCGACCACCGGCACCAGCACGCCGCGCAGGCTGACCATCCCCTCCACCGCCGCGGGCATCTCCGGCGCCGCGGTAATGGCCGGCGTGCGCATCACCTCGCGGACCTTGAAGACGTTGATGCCGAAGGTCTCGCGACGGCCGGTGCGCGCATCCATGCCCAGCGTGAACAGCAGGATCTCCAGCTTGTTGGTTCCCGCGAGCTTGGTGCGGGCATCGATGTTCTTGAGCAGTTCGGACATTTCCATCTCCGCGTTTCGCAGCCGCCGCCTCAGCGGGCAAGGGCCGTCGCGTCGTTCATGTAGGGCTTATCGACAGCACGGGCGGATTCTTGAGGTCTTCCATCACGCCGTCCGCTTCCTGTTTCATTCTCGCACCAATTTCACGGCTTTGCATTGTATCGACCACACCGACCTACTACTTGAGGAATAAGCGACCGGAATCCGCGCTATTCCGCCCCCTGGTCAGGGCGCCGCCGGCGCGCGCATGCCGGCGAGGCGCTGTTGCATGCGCGCGGCGATCTCGTCCAGCGCCACCACCTCGCTGGCACCGCCAAGATTGACGGCTTCGCGCGGCATGCCGTAAACGACGCAGCTGGACTCATCCTGGGCAATCGTCCACGCCCCGGCCTGGCGCATCGCCAGCAGGCCGCGGGCGCCGTCCTTGCCCATGCCGGTGAGCAGCACGCCGAGGGCCGCTGCACCGACCTGGGCAGCGGCGGAATCGAACAGCACGTCGACCGAGGGGCGATGGCGATTGACCGGCGCCGAGCGCGCCAGACGACACTGGAAGCCGCCGCCGGGGACGCGCTGCACGGTGAGATGGGAGTGACCGGGAGCGAGGTAGGCGACGCCCGCCAGGGCGCGTTCGCCGTCCTCGGCTTCCTTGACGCGCAGCGCGCACAGGCCGTCGAGGCGCTTGGCGAAGGAGCCGGTGAACATCTCCGGCATGTGCTGGACGATGAAGACCGGCGGCATCGTCGCCGGCAGACCCAGCAGCACGGTCTTGATGGCCTCGGTACCGCCGGTCGAGGCGCCGATGAACACTGGCCGCGCAGCCGCCAGCACACCTCCGGCAGGCAGTGCCGGGCGCGCCGCAGGGGACGGCGGCGCATGCTCTGCCGGCCTGCCCTGCGGCAGCCTCCTGAGACGGGCCTGATAGGCTGCGCGGATGCGCTCGCCAAGCTCCTGGGCGTATTCTTCGAGGGCCTCCGGCGTGCGTGCGCGCGGCTTTCCCAGCACCTCCACGGCACCCAGCTCAAGCGCCCGCACCGAGGCTTCGGAGCCCTTGTCGGTGAAGCTGGAGATCATCACCACCGGCATCGGATTCAGCTTCATCAGGCGGGCGAGAAAATCCAGCCCGTCCATGCGCGGCATCTCGACGTCGAGGGTGAGCACGTCGGGTTTGTGGCTGCGGATCATCTCGCGCGCGACCAGCGCGTCGGCGGCCACCCCGACCACCTCCATGCCGGGCTGGCGAGCAATCAGTTCGCTGAGCATGGCGCGCATCAGCGCAGAGTCGTCACAGACCAGTACGCGAATGGCCATCGTCCGTTCTCCCGAGCCAAGGCGCCGCCTCAGGGGCGCGGGCTGTCCTTGAGCGCGTAGACCGTGCGTCCGAGCGAACGGAAGAGGTCGGCAGCGTGCATGAAGCTCTCGGAGTGTCCGGCGAACAGCAGGCCGTCCGGACGCAGCAGGGGACTGAAACGCTTGAGGATGGTGTACTGCGTGGGCTTGTCGAAATAGATCATCACGTTGCGGCAGAAAATCACGTCCAGCGGCCCCTGCACCGCCCACTGCGCTTCGAGCAGGTTGATGCGGCGGAAGCTGATCAGGCGCTGCAGTTCAGGGCGCACCCGCGCGTGCCCTTCCTGCACCCCGGTGCCGCGCTGGAAGAAGCGCTGCAGGCGCTGCGGCGACAGGCGTTCGACGCGATCGGCGCGATAGATGCCGCGCTGTCCGTGGGCGAGCACATTGGTGTCGATGTCGGTAGCGAGGATCTGCACCGGCGGGGTCAGGGTATCGAAGGCCTCGCAGGCGGTGATCGCCAGCGAATAAGGTTCCTCACCGGTGGACGCGGCGCAGCACCAGATCTTGATCGGCCGCTTCTCGGTGACCTTGCGCAGGTAGTCGGCAAGGATGTCGAAGTGGTGCGCCTCGCGGAAGAAGGAGGTGAGATTGGTGGTCAGCGAATTGACGAAGGTCTCCCATTCGCTGCGGTCGCGCTCCAGACGGGCGAGGTATTGCGCGAAGGTGCGGTCGCCGCAGGCGCGCAGGCGGCGGGCGAGGCGGCTGTAGACCATGTCCTGCTTGGCCGGTGACAGCGCGATGCCGGCATGCTGATGGATCAGCGCGCGAATGCGCTCGAAATCGGCGGTGGTGAACTCGAACTCGCGGTCACGCTGCGTACCCTGCGGCAGGGAGGGCCACTGCAGGCCGCTGGTGGCGGTTTTTGCGGGTGTCGCCGGGCGTGGCGGCGTCAGCGGCGGACGCGCCACCTGGGCGCGCGGCGGCGTGCTCGCCGCGGTGTTGCGGGACGGTACGGCAAGCGGCCGTGGCGGGGGTTTGGGCGGGTCGCCGGCGGCCATTTGTCAGAACTCCTCCCATTCGTCGCTCAGTGCCTTGCTCGCCGCCACTCGCCTGCGCACCTTGGGCAGCGGCGCGCTGCGCAGGGCGCGGGGCGCGGGGCGCACAACGCTGTCGGTAGACAGTGTAGCAATACCGCCGCCTGCTGCGGCATCGACGCGGAAGACGCCGACGGCGTCGAGCAGTCCGCGGGCCTGTTCCTCCAGGCTCGCCGCCGCTGCCGCAGCCTCCTCCACCAGCGCCGCGTTGTGCTGCGTCATCTCGTCCATCTGACCCACCGCCCCGGCCACCTGCTCGATACCCAGGCTCTGCTCGCGGCTGGCCGCGGCGATCTCGCTCACCAGCCCGGCCACACGATGGAACACCTCCACCACTTCCTCCATCGTCCGCCCCGCCTCGGCCACCAGCTGCACACCGCCTTCAACATGCCCCACCGAGTCGCCGATCAGCCCCTTCACCTCGCGCGCCGACTGCGCACTGCGCTGCGCCAGCGCCCTCACCTCCGCCGCCACCACAGCAAAACCACGACCCTGCTCACCGGCTCGCGCCGCCTCCACCGCCGCATTGAGCGCCAGTATGTTGGTCTGGAAGGCAATCGCGTCGATCACCCCGATGATGTCGCCGATGCGCCGCGCCGAGCCCTGGATCGCCCCCATCGTGCTCACCACCTCGCGCATCCGCTCGCCGCCGCGCTCGGCCACCGCATTCGCCGTCTCCGCCAGTTCGCGCGCCGCGCGCGCATTGTCGGCGTTCTGCCGCACCGTGACGTTGAGCTCCTCCATCGCGCTGGCGGTCTGCTCCAGCGAGGCCGCCTGCGCCTCCGTGCGCGTCGACAGCTCGCCGTTGCCCGCAGCAATCTGCCGCGACGCCGCACCGATCGCGTCGGCCGAGCCCTTGATCCGCCCCACCACCTCGCGCAGGCGCGCCACCGTGGCATTGGTGTCGTCCTTCAACCGCCCCAGCGTGCCGCGGAACTCCCCTTCCACGCGCGCCTCCAGATCCCCCTGCGACACCGCCGCAAGCACCCCGGCCACCGCCTCCACGCTCTGCGAGACCATCTCCATCAGCCGGTTCAACCCCTCGGCAAGCTGCAGGAAGAAACCCTCCTTCCCCGCCAGCGCCACACGACGCGAAAAATCACCCGCCGCCGCCGCATCCACGAGAGCGGTGAGCTCACCCTCGACCGCCAGCTCCTCGGTACGGTCGCGCCATTCGCCTACCGTACCGAGCAGGCGCCCCTGGGCATCGAGTACCGGATTGGTGGTGACGACGAAGTGCCGTCCGCCGATCAGCATGTCGTTGTGGGCCATCCCGCGCAGACTGGCGAGGCGGTGCACGGCAGCCTGCGGATCTGGATAGAGACGGCCGATGTTGCTGCCGACGAAAGAGTCGGCGGAGAAGTCGGCGACGTCGCGGCGGATCTCCGCTTCGACGCGGCGCAGGGTGCGCATCAGCGCCGGATTGGCGTAGATCACCCGGCCTTCGGCATCGGCGATGCGTACATTGGTGCTGACGCATTCGAGGGCCTGGCGGATGCGCAGGTTCTCCGCGGCAATGCGGCGCTGCTCCTGGATGTCGAAGCCGAGACGGACCTGCACGGCCTTCAGTTGCTGCTGCAGGCGGCCGAACTCATCGTCGCGACTGAGATCGAAATCGGCCTCGAACCGCCCCCCGGCCATCGCCTGCAAGGTCCGCCCGACATCGCGCAACGGTATGGTGATGGTGGTGGCGAGCAGCCACACCAGGCCGCCGCCGATGGCCGCCAGCGCCACCACGAGGAGGATCAGCAACCCCTGCAGGGAGGCGGTGCGCGCCGCCGCGGCCTCGCTCGCCACGCCGGCGCGGCGCAGTTCGTCGAGCGTCGCCGCCATCCCCTGCCAGCCCAGAGCGGCGAGCGCACAGACCAGCACCATGGCCAGAGCCAGCGACCACCACAGCTTGCTGACCAGCGTCAGATCGCGATACCAGCCGGCAAAACGGCGCCCGAGGCTGGCGGAGACGACCTGCCCGTGGCGCACCCGCAGGCGGCGATTGCCGAAATCGCGCAGCTCGCGGTAGAGCTCTTCGGCTTCGCTCACCGCTTCGCGCGGCGCGCGCGTGCGCACCGAAAGGTAGCCGCTGATGCGGCCATGCTCGAAGATGGGGGTGATGTTGGCGTGTACCCAGTAATGGTCGCCATTGCGGCAGCGATTCTTCAGCAGACCCGACCACGGTCGCCCGCTTTCGAGGTCGCGCCACATGTCGGCGAACACTTCGGCGGGCATGTCGGGGTGGCGGACGACGCTGTGCGGCGCGCCGAGCAGTTCCGCCTCGGCATGACCGCTGAGCTCGACGAAATCCTGGTTGACATAGGTAATGCGTCCCTCGGTATCGCTTCGTGTCACCAGGGTGCGCTTGCCGACATCCACTTCACGACGGGTCACCGCAGCATTGTTCTTCATCCCTGTTGCCCTTCCATGCTCGCCGCTGCCGAGCGCGTGGCCTTGCAGCGGAAGACGCCGACGGCGTCGAGCAGTCCGCGGGCCTGTTCCTCCAGGCTCGCCGCCGCTGCCGCGGCCTCCTCCACCAGCGCCGCGTTGTGCTGCGTCATCTCGTCCATCTGACCCACCGCCCCGGCCACCTGCTCGATACCCAGGCTCTGCTCGCGGCTGGCCGCGGCAATCTCGCTCACCAGCCCGGCCACACGATGGAACACCTCCACCACCTCCTCCATCGTCCGCCCCGCCTCGGCCACCAGCTGCACACCGCCTTCAACATGCCCCACCGAGTCGCCGATCAGCCCCTTCACCTCGCGCGCCGACTGCGCACTGCGCTGCGCCAGCGCCCTCACCTCCGCCGCCACCACAGCAAAACCACGACCCTGCTCACCGGCTCGCGCCGCCTCCACCGCCGCATTGAGCGCCAGTATGTTGGTCTGGAAGGCAATCGCGTCGATCACCCCGATGATGTCGCCGATGCGCCGCGCCGAGCCCTGGATCGCCCCCATCGTGCTCACCACCTCGCGCATCCGCTCGCCGCCGCGCTCGGCCACCGCATTCGCCGTCTCCGCCAGTTCGCGCGCCGCGCGCGCATTGTCGGCGTTCTGCCGCACCGTGACGTTGAGCTCCTCCATCGCGCTGGCGGTCTGCTCCAGCGAGGCCGCCTGCGCCTCCGTGCGCGTCGACAGCTCGCCGTTGCCCGCAGCAATCTGCCGCGACGCCGCACCGATCGCGTCGGCCGAGCCCTTGATCCGCCCCACCACCTCGCGCAGGCGCGCCACCGTGGCATTGGTGTCGTCCTTCAACCGCCCCAGCGTGCCGCGGAACTCCCCTTCCACGCGCGCCTCCAGATCCCCCTGCGACACCGCCGCAAGCACCCCGGCCACCGCCTCCACACTCTGCGAAACCATCTCCATCAGCCGGTTCAACCCCTCGGCAAGCTGCAGGAAGAAACCCTCCTTCCCCGCCAGCGCCACACGACGCGAAAAATCACCCGCCGCCGCCGCATCCACGAGTTCGCCGAGGGCCATACCGGTACTCACCTCGGCGCTGCGGTCATACCACTCCAGCACCGTGCCGGTACGTTGGCCATCGGCGCTGAAAACGGGATTCAGCACCAGCACGAAGGCGTTCGATCCGAGGCGGATCTCCGCCTCCCAGGTCTCGCGCATTGCGGCAATGCGCTCGCGCTGTGCTGCCGGATGGCGGTGGAAGCTGTCGAAGCTGTGGCCGACGATGTCGTCGGCACGGATGCCGCCCGGCAGACGACCGCCCATCTCCGCCTCGGCGCGGCGCAGCAGCCTCAGCGCGGCGGCATTGGCATAGGTGATCACCCCTGCCGGATCGGCCAGCATCACGCTCACCCGCGCGTGTTCCAGCCCATCGACCACCGCACGGACAGCGCCGAGCTGCGCTTCGAGTGCCTGCACGCGCGCGGCCTGGGCTTCCGCGCTGCGCACCAGAGTGCGCTGCAGGCGCCCCAGCTCGCTGCCATCGGCGACGGCGGGGAGCACCACCGCCTCGCCCTCGCCCCAGCGCGCCACGGCCTGCCTGAGGCCATCGGCACGTGCCCCCAGGCTCGCCCCCAGCCAGACCGCGGAGCCCAGCGCGAGCACGGCAACGAGCACTGCCAGCAGCAGCACCGGCAGGCTGAGGCTGCCACTGCGCGAGAGCAGCGGCAACAGCAGCAGCCAGGGCAGCAGGCCTGCCACGGCAACGGCAGGCAGCGCCAGACGCAGTGGCAGACGCGCCATCCGTGGTACAGCCGACGTCCTGCCGTGCATTTTCATGGCTGCTCCTCCGTCTGCTCACCGAGGCCCGTTTCCGGCGCGCCCATCAGGCCGACGATGTCGAGCACCACCAGCATGCGCTCATCAACCGTGGCCAGGCCGCGAATGAAGCGCGCCCCGATGGTTGACGGGAAGTCCGGCGCAGGGCGGATGTCGTCCTCGCCGAGAGCCAGCACGTCGTTGACCGCATCGACCACCACGGCGGCCAGACGGCGGCCGCTCTCCACCACGATGAGCACGGTGAAGGCGGTGCATTCGGCCGCAGCGAGGCCGAAACGCAGGCGCAGATCGACCACCGGCACGATCACGCCACGCAGATTGATCACCCCGCGGATGAAGGCCGGCGCCCCGGCAATGCGGGTGGCGCTGTCGAAGGCGCGGATCTCGCGCACTGCAAGGATGTCGATGGCGTACACCTCCTCACCGACCGTGAAGCTGAGGTAGTCGGCCACGGCGGGCAGTGCTTGCGGTGCCGAAGGTGGTGAGGAGGGGGAAGACATCGACTTCTCTTTCGGTGGGCGCGTACACCCGGTTTACGGCCGCCGCGCGGCGTTCTGAAGCCCTTCCTGCAGCGCTTCAGGCCGCCAGTTCGGCTTGCACACGGCTGGCGTCGACCAGCGCCCCCACATCCACGATCAGGGCCACCTCGCCGTTGCCGAGGATGGTGGCAGCGGAAAAGCCGTGAACGCGACGGTAGTGAGTCTCCAGACTCTTGATCACCACCTGCTGCTGGCCCAGCAGGGCATCGACCATCAGTGCCGCCCGGCGCCCGCCGGCTTCGACCAGCACCATGATGGCACGCAGCCAGTCACGTTCCGCGCCGGGTACGGCAAAGCGCTCGCCCAGAGCCACCACCGGCAGGTATTCGCCGCGCACACGGATCATGCGCGCCACGCCACCGATGCGATGGACGGCCTCGGCATCGACCTGCAGCGATTCGACGATCTGCGCCAGCGGCAGCACATAGGTTTCCCGTCCCACCGCCACGGTCATGCCGTCCATGATCGCCAGGGTCAGCGGCAGGCGCACCACCACGCGGGTGCCGACGCCATCGACGCTGTCGAGTTCGATACTGCCGCCGAGTGCATCGACGTTGTGCCTGACCACGTCCATGCCGACCCCGCGCCCGGAAAGCGCGGAGACGCTCTCGGCGGTGGAGAAGCCCGGCAGGAAGAGCAGTTGCCACAGCTCGGCATCGCTCATGCCCTCATCCACCGGCAGCGCGCTGGCGCGCGCGCGCGCAAGGACGCGCTGGCGATCGAGTCCACGACCGTCGTCGGCAACCTCGATGACGATCTGCCCGCCCTCGTGGCGGGCGCTCAGGCTGAGCCGCCCACGCGCCGCCTTGCCTGCCGCAAGACGCTCCTGCGGGCCCTCCAGGCCGTGATCGAGGGCATTGCGCACGAGATGGGTGAGCGGGTCGGCAACGCGCTCGACGACGCTCTTGTCGAGCTCGGTATGCTCGCCGGCAAGCACCAGCTCGACCTCCTTGCCAAGGCTGTCGGCAAGCTCGCGCACCAGCCGGGGAAAGCGCGAGAACACCCGCGAGATCGGCACCATGCGGATCGCCATCACCGATTCCTGGAGCTCGCGGGTATTGCGTTCGAGCAGCCCCAGCCCGGCGAGCAGGCGTTCGGCAAGGGCCGGATCGACGACGTTGGCCGCTTCCTGCAGGATGGAGCGGGTGATCACCAGTTCGCCGACCAGGTTGATCATCTGGTCGACCTTGTCCACGCCGACCCGGATCGAGTGGCCGGTGCCCGTGCGCTCGCGTCCCCCCTCCTCCGCGGCGACAGGCGGGGAAGCTGGCGGGGAGACGGGCGGCACGTCATCGAGCGCGGCGGGCTGCGGCGCAGGCAGGAAGAAACCGTAGCTGCCATCGGCAGCGATCTCCTCGCCGGGCAGGGGCTGCATCGCCGCCGCAGCGCTCGGCGCGGCGAGCGCGGCGATTTCCAGGGTTCCCGGTTCGACGAAGAGATCGAGGGCGGCGCGCACCCGCTCCTCGGCGGCGCAGCCCCGCAACGCCAGCGTCCACACGCCGTCGGCGGCATCGGCGGGCGGGCGCGACAGGGTACGCACCTCGCCAAGCTCGCCGAGCGCATCGAAGAGGCTGTCGATCAGCACTTCGCTGCCGGCCACCACCCGCGAGAGGACGAAGTTCAGCTCCAGGCCATCGCCATGACCACCCTGCGGCGGCGGCGCCGCAGGAACTTCGCCGCAGGCCTGCAGGCGCGCCAGGGCAACGGCGGCAGCCTGCGGATCGGCGGCGCCCGCGCTGCCGCGGTGAGCATCGAGCTGGGCGCGCAGCACGTCGCAGGCGGCCAGCACGGCCTCGACCATGCCACGCTGCAAGGCCAGTTCGCCTTTGCGCACACGGTCGAGGAGGTTTTCCATGGCATGGGTAAGGGTAGCCATGTCGTCGAAACCGAAGGTCGCCGCCGAACCCTTGATCGAATGTGCGGCACGGAAGATCTCGGCGATCCCCTCGGCCGGCGGTGCAGCCGGGTCGATGCGCAGCAGGATGGCCTCGATGGCAGCCAGATGCTCTTCGCTCTCGTCGAAGAAGACCTGGTAGAACTGGCTCATGTCGAAGCTCATCGCTCCACCCCGCTCAGCCCAGCACCCGCGCCGCAACTTCGAGCAGGCGCCGCGGCTCGAAGGGCTTGACCATCCAGCCGGTGGCGCCCGCGGCACGTCCGCGCGCGCGCATCTGTTCGGAGGATTCGGTGGTCAGCACGATCACCGGCACCTCGCGGCAGTGTGCCAGCGCACGCAGGCCCTCGATGAGGCCGATGCCGTCGAGACGGGGCATGTGGAGATCGGTGAGCACCA
This sequence comes from Pseudothauera lacus, assembly GCF_003034845.1. GTDB lineage: Bacteria > Pseudomonadota > Gammaproteobacteria > Burkholderiales > Rhodocyclaceae > Pseudothauera > Pseudothauera lacus. The sequence continues at coordinate 17,102 of NZ_PZKC01000014.1, forward strand.
TGTCGAAACGCGTCGACCGCGCCAGCGCCAGCGCCTCTTCGCCATCACCGGCCTCGCTGACCACATAGCCCGCGGAGCGCAGGGTGTGCCCGACCACCTGGCGGATGGCGAGGGAATCGTCTACGGCAAGGATGTGCTTGGTCATGGCGATGTGAATCCGGACTGACGGCTGCGCTGCGGCAAAACCGCCCACGCCTCCTGCATTACGGCCTCCCGCGGGCGCACTTGAACCACGCGCTTCTCAGCGCGCCATGCCATTGCCACCCGGGGACAGAGGCAGGGTGCCCGCCGCAGCCTCTTCGGCGCCGAACTCGACCGCCGCCCCCTCGGCGCGGATGGCTTCGTCGGTGCGCTTGTTCATGACGATGATGCTGATCCGCCGGTTGGCCGGATCGAGCGGATTGTCGCGGTTCAGATGCACGGTATCGGAAAGCCCCACCACGCGCGCCACCTTGCCGGGTTCCAGCCCGCCGCCGAGGAGTTCGCGGCGCGAGGCGTTGGCGCGCATGCTCGACAGCTCCCAGTTGGAGAAGCCCAGTTCGCCGCCGGCATAGGGGGCGGAGTCGGTGTGCCCGGAGAGGCTGACGCGGTTGGGAACGTCGTTCAGCGCCCGCCCGATGGCACGCAGCAGATCGCGCGTATAGGGCCGCAGCGTCGCCCCGCCGGTCTGGAACATCGGCCGGTTCTGCTCATCGACGAGCTGGATGCGCAGCCCTTCGAGGGTGATGTCCATGAGGATCTGCTCCTTGAACGGACGCAGCGCCGGATCGGCCTCGATGATGGCCTCGATCTTGCCCTTGAGGTCGAGCAGGCGGGAGCGCTCCTGGCGCAGTTCGCGCGCCTCGGCATCCTGATCCTCGGGGGGCAGGCGTTCCCGACCGACCGCAGCGTCGATGCTCAGGGTGCGGCGATCAGCAACATCACCACGCTTGACCTGCCCCACCGAACGGCTGAGATCCTCGCCGCCGCCCTGGATGATGGACGAACTGTCGCCGACCCCGCTGCCGCCCTGCAGGGAAAGCTTGAGAGGATTCTGGAAATGGTCGGCGATGCCTTCGAGATCGCCCTGCGCCGTGGAGCCGAGCAGCCACATGAGCAGGAAGAAGGCCATCATCGCAGTGACGAAGTCGGCATAGGCGATCTTCCACGCCCCGCCATGGGAGGCCGCCCCTCCCTTCTTGATGCGCTTGACGACGATGGGCTGCTGGGTATCGTCGCTCACGCGCGCCTCCCTGCAGGGGCCGGGCCATCAACACCGGTACGGATCTGCTGCAGCTGTTCGCTCATGGTGGGCGGGCGCAGGATCAACCCTTGCGGCTCTTGATGTCTTCCTCCAGCTCGGTGAAGGTCGGACGATCGGTGGAGAACAGCACCTTGCGGCCGAACTCGACCGCAACCTGGGGCGCATAGCCGTTCATGCTGGCGAGCAGCACGACCTTCATGCACTGGTAGATCTTGCCGCCCTCCTCGGCCTTCTGTTCGAGCTGGCCGGCGATCGGCTGCACGAAGCCATACGACAGGAGAATGCCGAGGAAGGTACCGACGAGGGCGCCGCCGATCATCTTGCCGAGCACCGCGGGCGGCTCGCCCACCGAGCCCATCACGTTGACCACCCCCATCACCGCGACGACGATGCCGAAGGCCGGCAGCGCGTCGCCGACCTTGGCGACGATATGGGCCGGGCCATGGGCTTCCTGGTGGTGAGTCTCGATCTCCATGTCCATCAGGTTCTCGATCTCGAAGGCATTGAGGTTGCCGCCGACCATCATGCGCAGGTAATCGGTGAGGAATTCGACGGCGTGATGATCCGCCATCACCTTCGGATACTTGGAGAAGATCGGGCTGGACTCGGGGTTGTCGACGTCGTTCTCGATCGACATCAGGCCTTCCTTGCGCACCTTGGCAAGGATCTCGTAGAGCATCGCCAGCAGATCCATGTACAGCGCGCGGTTGTACATCGATCCCTTCAGCGCCTGCGGCAGCGCCTTCAGCGTCGCCTTCATGGCACGGCCACTGTTGCCGGCGACGAAGCCGCCGATCATCAGGCCGATGATGGCAACGTACTCGACCGGCACCCACAGCGCCATCAGGCTGCCATGCAGGGAGTATGTGCCAATCGAGGCAAGCAAAACGATCACGTAACCGACTATCAGTAGCACCTGGTACCCCTGTGTTCCCGCACTTACGGCGACAGCTGGAGAAAATACTGTGATTCTAACGTCGCTGCAAAGGGAAACTTGACCGCCCGCAGAAAAGAAAAAGGCCGCCTGCTGGCAGGCGGCCTTGCTGTCCGGGAGGCGGCAGTTCAGGCCGCGACGGCCTTGCGTCCGCGCTTGGCGGCAGCGGCACGCTTGGTCTTGCCGGCGCGCGAAGGCATGTTGCACAGACCGCAGACGAAGTTCTGCCCCGGGTCGTAGGCGTGGGTGACGTAATGACCGCCGCAGCAGGTGCACGGAGTCGTCTGCAGCAGGTCGGCATCGAAGAAGCGCACCAGCGTCCATGCACGGGTCAGGCTGAGCACGGGCTCGACGGCATCGGACTCGATGTGATCGAGGTAGAGGTGATAGGCCTTGAGGATGGAGTCCAGCCCGGCGAGGCCGGCACGCTCGCTGAAGAAGCGGTAGAAGCCCATGAACAGCGAGGAATGCACGTTGGGCTGCCAGGTCATGAACCAGTCGGTGGAAAACGGCAGCATCCCCTTGGGGGGGGAAACGCCGCGCACCTCCTTGTAGATCTTCAGCAGGCGCTCACGGCTGAGGCGGGTTTCCGCCTCCAGCATCTGCATGCGCGCGCCCAGACGCACCATTTCGACGGCGCGCTGGATGTCCTCGGCTTCCTGGATGATGCTCTTGTTCTTCATTGTTCCACTCCCCTCACGCCGATTCTTCGATCGGCCTGGATGCGGCGATGATCGCCGCGTGAAGTCCGGAGGTCGCCTCGTCGCGACCCTCGCCGGCCATCAGCCCGGCCAGCAGGCCGTCGTCGAACCGGAAGCGCGGCAGCAGCAGCTGGCTGCTGGCCATGCGCACCAACTTGGCGGCGGACAGACCGGCAATCAGGTCTGCCACCTCGTCACCCATTCCCAGGCGGTACATGGCCGTCTCACGATCGCTGCGCAGCATCTGCTGAGCCAGCATGAGGTAGGCCAGGTTCAGTTCGCGAATTTCCGCCTGAAAATCGGGGCGTTCCATATTTCTGCTCCCATTCAGGGACAAGCTACTCGAAGTTAAAGTGAATTATGAAGAATTGCCAGTAAACCGCACGTCGGCATTCACTGCAACATACAGTAGCAAAAAGACCACATTGAATGTAAGAGATTCGCTTACGAGCGAGAGGCGGGACAACCTGTCAACGACCCTCCGCCTGCATTTCTTTAGTTCTTTTTTTGCCAGACTAGTCCAAACCTGCCGTCAACGACATGTCGACGCGCGCCCTGCGCCGGCGCGCCGGAGAAAACTGTTGCAAAAAACCTACAGAACGAGCGCCTCCGCGGCACACGGGCGGCTGAAATGGAAACCCTGGAAGAAATCGCAGCCCGCCGCACGCAGCACATCGGCCTGTGCCGCACTCTCCACACCTTCGGCGACGGTGCTCATGCCCAGACTGCCGGCCAGCGCAATGATGGCGCGCACGATGGCCACATCGCGGCTGTCGCCGCCGAGGTCGCGAACGAAGGACTTGTCGATCTTGATGATGTCGATGGGCAGCCGCTTCAGGTAGGACAGCGAGGAATAACCGGTACCGAAGTCGTCCACCGCCACCCTCACACCCATGTTCTTCAACGCACGGAGCATGCCGACGGCGGACTCGACGTCGTTCATCAGCGAGCTCTCGGTGATCTCCAGCACCAACTGGGCAGGCGCCAGTCCGCTGTCGTGAAGGGCGCGGCTGACCGTCTCCAGCAGCCGCGGCTGGGAGAACTGCACCGCCGAGACATTCACCGACACCCGCAGGTCCAGCCCCTGATCCGCCCACAGACGCCCCTGGCGTGCGGCCTCGCCGAGCACCCAGGCGCCGACTTCGCCGATCAGGCCGCTTTCGTCGGCGAGCGGGATGAAGCGATCCGGCGACAGACGCCCAAGATGCGGGTGGCGCCAGCGCACCAGCGCCTCGACACCGCGGATGTCAGCACCGGCAGCAGCAACCACGGGCTGGTACTCGAGGAACAACTCGCTACGTTCCACCGCGTGGCGCAGATCGGCCTCAAGGGCGAGGCGCTCGGCCGAGGCCGCATTCATGGTGCGCTCGAAGAACCGCAGGCCGTTGCCACCGCTGCGCTTGACCTGGCCAGTGGCGGTTTCGGCGTTCATCAGCAGTTCGTGCACCGCTCGCCCGTCGCCCGGCAGCATGGCAATGCCGACGCTCGCAGTGAGGAAGAGCTCGATGTGCTGCTTGAGGAAGGGGCGTTCGAAACTATGGACGATCCAGCGCGCCACCAGTTCGGCCTCGCCACGCTCGACCACCGCCGGCAGGAAGACGCCAAACTTGTCGCCACCGAGGCGGGCGAGCATCACCTCCACAGCCAGCCCGGCGCGCAGGCGCTCACCGACCTGACGCAACAGGGCATTGCCGGTGTCATACCCGAAGCTAGCGTTGATGCGCAGGAAGCGGTCGAGATCGACCACCATCACCACCCCCGCCGGCGTGCGCCCGCGCTCCCGGGCATGGGCAATGGCCGCCTCCACCCGCGCGCAGAAGGACTGGTGGTTGGGCAGCGCGGAGAGGCCGTCGAAAAAGGCCAGTTGCTCGATGCGGCTGTCGGCCTGACGGACGGCACGGCGTGCCAGCGCGCCGCGCAGCTCGCGGCCGATCACCGGCACCAGGCGTTCGTAGTCGCCTTTGGCGATGAAGTCGTCCACGCCGTCGTACATCGCCGATACCGCCTGACGGTCGGAGATGCGCCCGGAGTGAATGATGAAGGGCACGTCGCGCCCGCTGCGCTTGAGCACTTCGAGCGCGGCGAGGGCATCGAAACCGGGCATGTCGTGATCGGAAAGGACGATGTCCCAGTCGTCGGAGGCCAGCGCCGCAGCCATGTCGAGCGCGCTGTCGACGCGGCGGCAGTACATCGGCAGGCCGCGGCGGGCGAGCTCGGCACGCAGCAGGTAGGCGTCGTCCTCGGAATCGTCGACGATCAGCGCACGCACCGGCACCATGTCCTGTTCGTCATCGCAGGCTGTCGCGCGCATCAGCTGCGGGCTCCGCCAGCGGCGTGCTGAACCGTGATGACGCGGTTACGCCCTTGCTGCTTGGCGCGGTAGGCGCCCTGGTCGGCACGCTTGATGAGCGCATCGAGATCGACCATTTCCGCCTCGCGCATCGCCACCCCGACGCTGATGCTCAGGCGCAGGTGTTCGCCCGCAACGACCCTGTGCAGGGCATCGACCGCGGCGCGCAGGCGCTCGCCGCACACCAGTGCGGCATTGAGCTCGGTTTCCGGGCAGATCACCAGGAACTCGTCGCCGCCGGTGCGGCAGATCACGTCCTGGCCGCGCAGCGCACTGCGCAGGGCGTCGGCGATCGCCCGCAGCACCTCGTCGCCGGCGTCGTGACCGTGCCTGTCGTTGATCTGCTTGAAATCGTCGAGATCGATCACCATGCACGATAACGGCCGCCCGCTGCGGGTGGCCGCCTGCCATTCCTGCTGCATGCGGTCGATGGCGTAGCGGCGGTTGGGAAAACCGGTCAGCGCATCGGTGAGGGCGACCTCCTGGAGGCGGCGGTTGCTCACCGCCAGTTCGGCGGCGAAATGGCGGATCTCCTCGCGGTCGCGTTCGAGCTCCTGCTGCAGGCGCACCACGCGCAGGCCGGCACGCAGCCGGGCGGAAAGCAGGCGCGGCTTGAGCGGCTTGCCGAGAAAGTCGTCCACCCCGGCCTCGAAGGCCTCGATGAGGCGCTCGTCCTCCTCGTGCTCGGTGAGCAGCAGGATGTAGATGCCGCGACCGACGCGGGTTGCGCGCAGCGCGCGGATCAGCTCCATGCCGTCCATCTGTGGCATGGCCCAGTCCACCAGCATGATATGCGGCTGCATCTCAAGGGCGCGCTCCAGTCCGGCACGGCCATCGGCGGCCTCGCAGACACGCTGGCCGGCCTCCGCTAGAAGGCCGATGAGCTGCGCGCGCAGGGCGGCATCGTCCTCGACCACGAGGATGCGCAGCTCCTCCGCCGCGGCCGGCGCTGCAGCAGATTTGTGCACCGGCTCGGCATCGCTGCACGGTTGCGGCACAGCCACCGGCGGTGCCGCAGCGGCCTCGCCACTGCCCAGCAGGGCAGCGAAGTCCGGCGGCGCGGCGTGGCGCAACTGCAGGCTGTCGCACCATTCCACCCACTGGCGGGCGACCTGCTCGCAGACATTGACGAGTTCGCCGGGCACCAGATCGAGGCGCTTCGCGCCCGCACACAAGGCGGCGAACAACTGCGCGTGGTCGGCCGCAGCAGCCATGCACAGCTCGGCAATCTGCGTCGCCAAGGCCAGCAAATGCACCAGCACGTAGTCACGCGAACCAGGCAGGCTGCCGCTGCGCTCGGGAGTCTCGTGCAGCCGCACGGCATCGACCAGCAGCCCCGGCAAGCCCCAGTCGAGCAGCATCGCCGCGCCGAGGTCAAGGTGGGTCATCGCAAAGGCGCGGTGTTCGAGATCGCTGAGACGCAGCTCGGGATAGCGGCGCTGCTCGCTGAGCACCTGGGCATAGTCGCCGGGGTAGAGGGTGGCCAGCGCCAGTTCACCGACACGGGCGAGCAGACCGACGCTGAACAGCTCGTCGGGGGCGCCGGCGCGCTTGCGCTGGGCGAGCACCTGCATGGCCAGCGCAATCGCCAGCGACCCGGCCCAGAAGGCCTGGTAGTCGAAACCGTGGCAACTGCCCTTGCGATGGTCGGAGAGCAGCGAGAAGCCCAGGGCCATGGTGCGCACCGCCGGCAGGCCGAGCACCATCAGCGCTTCCTGGACCGACACCACCGGGCGGCGGGTCATCGCCACGATGCCGTTGGCGGCCTTCACCAGGCGCCCGACGAAAGCCGGATCGCTGCGGATGACGCGGGTCAGCTCGGCCATCGAGACGTCGTCCTGCTGGGTCAGACGCATGATGGCAAGCGCCACACCGCGCGGCGAGGGCAGATCGCCCGAGGCCTTGAGCTGCTCGAATCGCGTGCTGTCCAGTCTGTGGATCATCGTGCTGCAGGCACCCATCGCCATCGCGGCACAGGTGTGTGCCGCACGATCGCGGACTTTACCCCGCCGCGGTGTCAACTGTCACCCTCGCGAGCGTGCCGCAGCAGCGCCACAGGGGGGCAAATGCGGGCTAGAATTCGCCGTTCCGACGCCCCCAGCGAATGCAATGAACTTCTGCTCCAGTTGTGGCGCTCCGGTCGAACTGCGCGTTCCGCCCGGTGACACCCTGCCCCGCCACGTCTGCCCGGCCTGCGGCAGCATCCACTACCAGAACCCCAAGGTGGTGGTCGGTGCACTGGCCGAATGGGAAGGGCGCATCCTGCTCTGCCGGCGCGCCATCGAACCGCGTCTGGGACGTTGGACGCTGCCCGCCGGCTTCATGGAAAACCGCGAAACCACCGCCGAGGCGGCCGCCCGCGAGACACTTGAGGAAGCCTGCGCACGCATTGCGGTGGGCGAGCTATATACGCTCTTCGACATCCCCCACATCAGCCAGATCCATATCGTCTACCGCGCCCGCCTGCTCGATCTCGACTTTGCCCCCGGCGAGGAATCGCTCGAGGTGGCGCTGTTCGACGAGGACGAGATCCCCTGGGCGGATATCGCCTTCCGCTCCATCGACCTCACCCTGCGCCACTACTATGCCGACCGCCGGCGCGGCGACTGGGCCTTGCACACCGGCAGCATCCACCCCCCCGGCGGCGCGGAGAGCCACGTTGACTGAAGCCAGTGCCGCAGTACGCCTGCGCCTGCAGGGCATCCGCAAGGTCTATCCGGGCGTGGTCGCCAACGACGACATCGACCTCAGCGTCAGCGCCGGCGAGATCCACGCCGTGCTCGGCGAGAACGGCGCCGGCAAGTCGACGCTGATGAAGATGATCTACGGCGTCAGCCGCCCGAGCGCCGGCGAGATCCACTGGGAGGGCCGGCGCGTGGACATCGCCAGTCCGGCGCAGGCCCGCGCCCTCGGCATAGGCATGGTGTTCCAGCACTTCTCGCTCTTCGAGACCCTCACGGTGACCGAGAACGTCGCCCTCGCACTGCCCGACAAGCCCGCGCTCGACGAGCTTGCAAGCCGCATCGAGGCAGTCTCTGCACGCTACGGCCTGCCGGTCGATCCGCGCCGCCACGTCCACGCCCTGTCGGTGGGCGAACGCCAGCGCGTCGAGATCATCCGCTGCCTGCTGCAGGATCCGAAGCTGCTGATCATGGACGAACCGACCTCGGTGCTCACCCCGCCGGCGGTGCGCAAGCTCTTCGACACCCTGCGCCAGCTCGCCGCGGAAGGTTGCTCCATCCTCTACATCAGCCACAAGCTCGACGAGATCCAGGCGCTCTGCCATACCGCCACCGTGCTGCGCGGCGGGCGCGTCAGCGGGCACTGCCGCCCAGCCGAGGAAACCCCGCAGTCAATGGCGCGCCTGATGATCGGCGGCGAACTGCCGGTGTGCGAGCACAGCCCCGCCGACGGCAGGGGCGAACTGCGCCTGCGCCTGGCCGGACTGTCGCACGCCAGCGCCGACCCCTTCGGCACCGACCTGCGCGACATCCACCTCGACGTCCATGCCGGCGAGATCGTCGGCATTGCCGGGGTCTCCGGCAACGGCCAGCAGGAACTGCTGCAGGCCATCTCCGGCGAGGAGACCATTGCCGAGAAGTTCCCCGTGCAGATCTGCGGCGTCGAGGCCGGCCGCCTCAACGCCGCCCGCCGCCGGCGCCTCGGGCTCTGCTTCGTCCCCGAGGAGCGCCTCGGGCGCGGCGCCGTGCCGTCGATGTCGCTGGCCGACAACGCCGTGCTCACCGCCGCGCGCAACGCCGCACTGGTGCGCGGCGGTTTTCTCGCCTACACCCGCGCGCGGCGCTTCGCCAGCGAGTGCATCGAGCGCTTCAACGTCAGGTGTGGCGGCCCGCAGGCGGTGGCGCGCTCGCTCTCCGGCGGCAACCTGCAGAAATTCATCATCGGCCGCGAGATCCTCCAGACCCCCAGGCTGCTGGTCTGCGCCCAGCCCACCTGGGGCGTGGACGTGGGCGCAGCGGCCTTCATCCGCCAGGCCATCATCGATCTGCGCAACCGCGGCTGCGCGGTGCTGGTGATCTCCGAGGAGCTCGACGAGCTGTTCGAGATCTGCGACCGCATCGCCGTGCTCGCCAAGGGCCGCCTGTCGCCCGTGCGCCCGATCGGCGAGACCAGCATCGAGGACATCGGCGTGTGGATGAGCGGGATGTGGCCGGGGGCGGAAGGCAGCGGCGGGGAGGACGATCGTGCTGCGGCTTGAACCCCGTACCGAGGCCTCGCGCTTGATGCAGTGGTGCTCGCCGCTGCTCGCCGCCACCCTCACCCTGCTCGCCGGACTGGCGATCTTCTGGCTCCTCGACAAGGACCCCCTCGAAGGCCTGCACTACTTCCTGATCAGTCCGGTGAAGGATCTCTACGGCGTCTCCGAGCTGCTCCTCAAGGCCACCCCGCTGATGCTCTGCGCCATCGGCCTGGCGGTGGGCTTTCGCGCCAATGTGTGGAACATCGGCGCCGAAGGCCAGTTCATGCTCGGCGCCGTCGGTGCCAGCGGCGTGGCACTGTATTTCGCCGAATCGGACAGCGCCCTGATCCTGCCCGCAATGCTGCTCGCGGGCGCCCTTGCCGGGGCGCTGTGGGCGGCCATACCGGCCTTTCTGCGCACCCGCTTCAGTGCCAACGAGATCCTCGTCTCGCTGATGCTGGTGTATGTCGCCCAGCTCTTCGTATCCTGGCTGGTGTTCGGCCCCTGGCGGGATCCGATGGGCTTCGGCTTTCCGCAGACGGCGATGTTCCACGACGCCGCGCTGCTGCCCACGCTGCTCGACGGCACGCGCCTGCATCTGGGCTTCGTCTTCGCGCTCGGCGCACTGGCGCTCGGCTACGTGTTCATGAACCGCAGCTACACCGGCTTCAAGATGCGCGTCGCCGGTGAGGCCGCGGAGGCCGCGCGCTACGCCGGCTTCTCCGCCCGCCGGGTGATCTGGATCGGCCTGCTCAGCGGCGGCGCGGCCGCCGGCGTGGCGGGAATGGCGGAAGTTGCCGGGCCGATGGGGCAGCTCACCGACAAGCTCAACTTCGGCTACGGCTTTGCCGCCATCATCGTCGCCTTCGTCGGCCGCCTGCACGCCTTCGGCATTCTCCTCGCCAGCCTGCTGATGGCCCTGCTCTATATCGGCGGCGAGCAGGCGCAGCAGTACATGAACCTGCCGAGCTCGATCTCCATGGTCTTCCAGGGCCTGCTGCTGTTCTTCCTGCTCGGCTCGGACGTCTTCATCCACTACCGGCTGCGCATCGGCCGGGCGCGGGCATAGGAGGAGCGATGGACGCCGCGCTGTTCTCCTCCATCCTCTTCGCCACCGTGGTCGCCGGCACCCCGCTGATCATCGTCGCTCTCGGCCTGCTGGTGAGCGAGCGTGCCGGGGTGCTCAACCTCGGCGCCGAGGGCATGATGGCGATGGGCGCAGTGGCCGCCTTTGCGGTCACCCACAGCACCGGCAACCCGTGGCTGGGCGTGCTCGCCGGGCTCACCGCGGGGATGGGCACGGCGCTCATCCACGGCGTGCTGTGCCTCAGCCTGCAGGCCAACCAGGTGGCCGCCGGACTGGCGGTGGCGATCTTCGGCGTCGGCCTCTCGGCCTTCGTCGGCAAACCCTTCGAATCGGTCGCCCTGCCCGCGGTGCCGCCGATCCGCATCCCCTTCATCGCCGACATCCCGCTCATCGGCGAGGCCCTCTACAACCAGCAGGCCCTGGTCTATTTCTCCTGGGCGCTGTTCTGGGCGGTGCTGTGGTTCCTCGCCCGCAGCCGCGCCGGGCTGGTCCTGCGCGCGGTCGGCGAAGCGCCCGCCTCGGCCCACGCCATCGGCTACCCGGTGATCCTCATCCGCTATCTCGCGGTACTCTTCGGCGGCGCCATGGCCGGCATCGGCGGCGCCTTCCTGTCGGTGTTCTACACCCCGATGTGGATGGAGGGCATGGTCGCCGGACGCGGCTGGATCGCCCTCGCGCTGGTGGTCTTCGCCACCTGGCGGCCGCTGCGGGTGATGGTCGGTGCCTATCTGTTCGGCGGCGTGATGATCACCCAGCTGTTCATCCAGGGCTCCGGCCTGCAGATCGACTTCCCGGCACAGTTCCTCTCTTCGCTGCCGTACTGGGCCACCATCGTCGTGCTGGTGCTGATCTCGCGCAATCCCAACGCCATCCGTCTCAATTCGCCCGCCTCGCTGGGCAAGCCCTTCCGCCCCGAGCAATGACGACGCCACCGCTTTCCGGCCACAAGCCATCCCTCAACCACGGAGAACCCTCATGACCGATCGTCGCCAGTTCATGCTGTCCGCCAGTGCCGCCGCGCTGGCCGCCGCCCTCCCCGGCAGCCTGCTCGCCCAGGAAGCCACCCGCATCGGCTTCGTCTACGTCAGCCCGATCGGCGACGCCGGCTGGACCTACCAGCACGACCTCGCCCGCAAGGAGCTCGAAGCCAGCCTCGGCAGCAAGGTCCAGACCCGCTTCGTCGAGAACGTCGCCGAAGGGGCTGACGCCGAACGGGTGATCCGCGAGTTCGCCGCCAGCGGCCACAAGATCGTCTTCGCCACCAGCTTCGGCTACATGAACTACGTCGAGCGCGTCGCCCGCCAGTTCCCCAACGTCACCTTCCTGCATGCCACCGGCTACAAGTCCGGGCGCAACTTCGGCAACTACAATGCGCGCTTCTACGAGGGACGCTACCTCAACGGAGTGATCGCCGGCCGCATGACCAAGTCGAAGATCCTCGGCTACGTCGGCGCCTTCCCCATCCCCGAGGTACTGCAGGGCATCAACGCCTTCACCCTGGGGGCGAAGAGCGTCAATCCGGACATCGAGGTGCGGGTGATCTGGGTGAACAGCTGGTACGACCCCGGCAAGGAGCGCGAAGCGGCAATGACGCTGATCAGCCAGGGCGCCGACGTCGTCACCCAGCACACCGATTCCACCGCCGTCGTCCAGGCCGCCGAGGAACGCGGCGTGTACGCCTTCGGCTACCACTCCGACATGTCGAAGTACGGCCCCAAGGCCCACCTCACCGCCACCACCCACCACTGGGGCGAGTTCTATACCCGCACCGTGAATGCCGTGCTCGCCGGCACCTGGAAGGCGGAGAACATCTGGGGCGGTTTCAAGGACGGCATGGTGCGCCTGGCGCCGCTCAACCCGGCCATTCCCGCCGCTGTGCAGGCCGAGGTCAAGGCGCTGGAGGAAAAACTCACCGCCGGCACCTTCCATCCCTTCACCGGCCCCATCGTCGACCAGGCCGGCAAGGAGCGCCTCTCCGCAGGCGCGGTGATGGATGACGTCGCCCTCGGCAAGATGGACTTCTTCGTCCAGGGTGTCGCCTCGCGCCTGCCCAACACCCGCTGAGCGCCTGCGCCGCCGCTGCCGCAATGGCGCGCAGCGGCGGCACAAAGATACCGGAGTACACCCTGGGCACCCCAGCCGTACGCGCCCTGCGCGGCGAAATCGTCCATTTCCTCGCCGACCCCGCCGACTGCGGAGCCGCCGCGCTGGCGCACTTTGCCGACGGGCTGCTGATCATCCGCGACGGCCGCGTGGCCGACTGCGGCCCCGCAGAGCAACTGCTCGGCCAGCTGCCGGCGGACTGCACCGTCGACGATCAGCGCGGCCACCTGATCATGCCGGGCTTCGTGGACACCCACGTCCATTACGCGCAGACCGACATCATCGCCAGCGACGGCGAGCAACTGCTCGCCTGGCTGGAGAAATACACCTTCCCCGCCGAACGCCGCTTCGCCGATCCGGCACACGCCGCCGAGGTCGCGGCCTTCTTCTGCGATCAGCTGCTGCGCAACGGCACCACCACGGCAATGAGCTTCGCCACCGTGCACGCGCAGTCCGTCGATGCCCTCTTCGCCGCCGCCCAGGCGCGGCGCATGCGCATGATCGCAGGCAAGGTGCTGATGGACCGCAACTGCCCCGATTTCCTGCGCGACGACGCCCACAGCGCAGAGACCGACTCGCGCGCGCTGATCGCCCGCTGGCACGGCCGCGACCGCCTTGCCTACGCCGTCACGCCGCGCTTCGCACCAACCTCCAGCAGCGCGCAGATGGCGCTCGCCGGACGCCTGTACGCCGAGCACCCCGGGGTCTATCTGCAATCCCACGTCGCCGAAAACCGCGCCGAAGTCGCCTGGGTGGCCGAACTCTACCCGCAGGCCCGCAGTTATCTGGACGTCTACGACCACTACGGCCAGCTCGGCCCGCGCAGCATCTACGCCCACTGCATCTGGCTCGACGACAGCGACCGCGCACGCATGGCGGCAACTGGCGCGGCGATGAGCTTCTGCCCGACCTCCAACCTCTTCCTCGGCTCCGGGCTTTTCGACCTCGAGCGCGCCCACGCCCTCGGCGTCCGTGTCGGCCTCGGCACCGACGTCGGTGCCGGCACCAGCTTCTCCATGCTCACCACCCTCAACGAGGCCTACAAGGTACTGCAGCTCCAGGGGCAGAAACTGAGTGCTGCGCGCGCCTTCTACCTCGCCACCCTGGGCGGCGCGCGCAGTCTCTACCTCGACGAACACATCGGCAGCTTCGCCCCGGGGCGCGAAGCCGACCTGATCATCATCGACCCCGCCGCCACCGCCCTCCTCGCCCGCCGCAGTGCCGCTGCGCAGACGCTGGCCGAACGCCTGTTCGCCCTGATGATGCTCGGCGACGAGCGCTGCATCGCCGAGACCCGCATCCTCGGCGAAACCGCCTTCAGGCGACCTGTGGAGCGAGGCGCATGACCCTCGCCCGAGGCACCGAAAACCATGTCACCATGTCGGAAATCGGCCTATTCCATCCACCTTGCCGCAGGCATAGAATCGCGCCGCCAGGGCCTTTCGGCCTTTCCGCCTTGACCGCCCCCCGCCATCCCGACCACTGAGGACGCTCCGCCATGGCCTGTTTCTGCCACCAGTGTGGCCAACGCAACGAAGACGACGCCAATTTCTGCGAGTCCTGCGGCACGCCGCTGCGCAAACCCGCAGCGCCCCCGCCGGCCACGCCGGCTGCGAGCGCCAACCCCGTCGCACCGGCAGGCCGGCCCGCGGCAAAAGGGACCGGCCTGCCGAAGGCCGCGCTCGCCGGCATTGCCGTCGTCGCCCTGGTGGCGGCCGGCGCACTGGGCTGGTTCCTCCTCGCCGACGGCAAACCCAGCGAAGGCGCCCTGCTGACGGCCAGCAAGACCTGGCTGGACGACCAGCGTGCCAACCAGGAGAGTTCGGCCTGCCTGCGCAACTTCGACTACGGCAAGAGTCCGGTGTTCGTCAGCCCGGACAGCCACAGCACCCGCGAATGGCTCGACGCCCTCGTCGAGGCCGGCATTTACCAGGCTCCCGAAACCATCACCAGCGGCAGCGGCTACTGGGCGCGCCAGCAACTGCGCTACGAACATGGCGAACAGGCCGCACGCTACATCCGCGGCGGCCGTCTGTGCGCGGCCGAGCGTCTCGAAGTCAGCGCGGTCAGCTTCGATCCGCAGAGCGTCTTCAAGGCCGCCGACAGCCAGTGGGTGGCGGGTTCGGCAACGCTGAGCTGGGACGCGCGCGCGCCGTGGAGCCAGCATGCCACGCTGGCCGGCGAGTTCGACGAGGTGATGAATCCGCGCACCGTGGACATGGCCTGGCGGCGAGCCAAGGACGGCGACTGGGAAGTGGTCAGCCGCAATCAGTACGCACAGGCCCAGCGCGGCAGTGAAAGCGGCGACAAGAAGGCCGTCACCCCGGCCAAGCAGGCACAGGCCAGCAGCAGCGGCGGCTTTGGCGACTGGCTGGGCAAGCTGTTCGGCGGTGGCGGCGGTGCCGAAAAGATGGTCGAGAGCTTCTACCGCGACATCAACGGCGGTCGCGCCGAACAGGCCGCCACGGCGGTGATTCCCGACCCCCAGCTCGAACCTGCCAAGCTGAAGGTGCTGCTTGAAGCGAAGAGCGTCGAATTCAAGGCCAAGGGTGGCATCGCGCGCATCTCCACCCGCTACCAGGCCGGCAGCAACGGTGCCGCCGACGCCGTGGAAGTGGAGATCGGCTTCAATGACGGCAGCACCATGCAGGAACGCGTCGAAGTAGCCAAGGTAGACGGCGATTGGAAGCTGTCGCTCGACTGAAGGCACGGCGCTGGTGGCTGGCGGCGCTGATCGCGACGCTGGCCACCCTCGCCGCCCTGGGGGTGTCTGCTCTGCCCGCCGCTCCGGGTTTCGACGCACGCAACGTGCGCCTCGACAACGCCGAGGAAGGCGACTGGGTGTTTCGCCGCACCACCTCGGCCGCAGGAGCGGCGGCACGCTGGATGAGCAGCTTCCCGCCCTACTCCCATGTCGGCATGTTGATCGCCGGGCCTGACGGCTGGCAGGTCATCCACGCCAGCCCCGGAGACGACCATGAAGCCGCCGGCGTCACCCTGGTTAGCCTGGAAGCCTTCCTGCAGCGCCCCGACGTCAATGCCGCCGGCGTCTTCCGCGTCCGTGACAGCACCGCAGCGCAACGCCGGACGATGGCCGCCGCGGCGCACAGCATGCTCGGCCGCCCCTTCGACCACCTCTATGCCCTCGACGATGACAGCGCCCTCTACTGCACCGAACTGCTGTGGCTGGCCGCGCGCCAGGCGGCACTCCTCGACGGGCTCAGCGCACGCGAACTGGCCACCCCCTTCGGCCGCGTTGCCGTGCTGACCCTCGATACCGTGCTCAGTCCCGAGTTGCTCGAACGTGTCGATGGTCACACCGACGTCGCCGCGGAGCAGTAGGCAGAACGCCGATTGGATACAATCCTGCAACCTCTCTGCCGCAGCACGGCAGCAAACCAGCGGATGGAGTCATAAAGACCATGAAATGCACTCAGTGCGGCCGTGAAAACCGTGACGGCGCAGCATTCTGCGGGGGCTGCGGGAGCAGCCTGCAAGGCGCCGCGGCGCCGCAGCCTGCACCGGCGGCGACAGCCTGTCCGGCCTGCGGCGCCGACTGCAAGCCAGGGGCGCGTTTCTGCCCGGCCTGCGGCCACCACCTTGACGCCGCGCCCGCACCGGCGTCACCCGCCCAACCGGCAGCCGCGACGACAGCGGATGCGGAAGCGGACTGGGACATGCCACTGCCCCCCTCCCCGGAAGCGCCGGCGCTCGAGCAGGCACTCCCGACGACTGCCCCTGCCACCGCGACACAGCCGCCTGTGCAGGAACAGCCCTCCGCGGAGCCCGCGCCGGAGCCCGCACCCGAGCCCGAACCCATTCCTGAGCCGCAGCCCATTCCTGAGCCGGAGCCCGAAGCCGTCCCCGAACCTGCCCCGGAACCCGAGCCTGCCCCGGAGCCCGAACCTCTTCGAGAGCCGGAGCCGGCAACCGTTCAGCAAACCGCAGCCGCACCGGATCCTGTACCTGTGCCGGCGCCCGCAGCGAACCCGCAACCCACCCTGACCTCCGACGCCGACGACAAGGCGCCGCCGCCCGCTGGCGGCGGCCGCTCGCCGGGCATCTTCATCGGCATCCTCATCGGCGTCGTGCTGCTCGCTGCCGGCGCTGCCTTCTGGGCCTATCGCTCGATGCAGGCCGACGTCCCGCCGCCTGTGGCTACCGCCCCTGCCAGCACGAGCGGACAGGATGCGGCACTGGCGGCTGCTGAGACTGCAGCACCTGCCGCTGCCGCGGACGCCGCCCCTGTTGCCGAGGAGGATCCTGCACACGCAAGCAGTGAGAGCGCCGACAGCGAAAGTGCCGACGACGCCAGCACCAAGTCTGCCGCCGCCCAGCCGCTGCAGCCCCGCCCCTCCCGCGAGCTGTGGCGCACCGCCTGCGCCAGCTGCCATGACCGTGGCGAGGGCAAATCGCCGCGCGTCAGCCAGCCCGGTGAATGGGACGGACTGCTGGTGCGTTCGCGCGCCGCCATGGTGCGCAGCGTGCTCGACGGTCACGGCGGCTCGCCGGCCGGCGCCGGCGTCGACCTGAGTGAGGAAGAAGCCCGCCGCCTGGTTGCCCAGGTTGTCCAGCAGGTCGAACGCGCCGCCAGCGCAGCGGAGGCCGAACGCGCCCGCCGTGCGGCCGCCGAGCGCGAAGCGGCCTCCGCCAGCAAACCGGCGGAGAGCCGGCCACAGGCGAACGGCGGAGAGGACTGGCTGGCTGCACTGCGCCGCGAGCTCGATGCCTGCAGCAAGCTCAGCTTCTTCGCGCAGATTCCCTGCCGCGAAAAGGCACGCTGGCAATACTGCAACAACCGCTGGGACACTGTGCCGGAATGCGCGACCAGCAACCAGCGCAACAACTGAGCCTGAATCCCGCAACCGGACTCACCGCCGCATCAAACAATAAACAAGGGGAACGACACATGACACAAAGCGTATCCAGCCAGCAGACCTCCGGGCTGCTCGACCTCCTCCTCCGCGCCGGCGATGCCTGGCGCAACTGGCGCGCCCTGCTGGTGCTCGCCGGCACCGCGCTGCTCTTCGTGGTACTGATCGGCGCCGGCGGGGCAGGAGCGGCCAGCGGCAGCGGTTTCGTCGCCTTCGTTGCCGGCCTGATCGCCTTCTTCATCCTCCTCACCGGTTTCTCCGCCGCCGGTGTGCTGCTGATGGATCAGGCCACCGAGATGGAACCGCGCGGTATGGGCGCTGCCATCGTCGATGGCTTCTTCTGCACCCTGCGCTACATCGTCCTCGCCCTGGCCGCCTTCCTGGTCACCGTACTGTTCGCCATCGTCGTCGCCATCCTGCTCTACCTGTGCAAGATCCCCGGTCTCGGCCCAGTACTGTATGCGGTGCTGTTCCCGATCCTGGCAATCGTCTCGGCCTTCTTCTTCGCCGCCTACTACCTGTTCTTCCTGCTTGCCGGCCCCACCCTGTGGAGCGGCAGCACGCTGCGTGAAGCCATCGCCCGCCTCTACGCCATCATCACCCAGAAGCCTGCCCAGGCCATCATCGCCGCACTGATGCTGTCCATCCTGGTGGCACTGGTGAGCGGCATCCTGTTTACCGCGGTGACTGCCGGCGTGTTCTTCGTCGGCGGCCTCAGCGCCCCCATCCTCGGCGGCTTCGGTGGTCTGGAGAGCATGATGATGGGAGGCATGGGCCGCGGCGGCTTCCAGGGCCTGGCGGTGGCCGGCGCCTTCGGCACCGGGCTGGTTTATGCGCTGGTTGCCGCGGCGGTGTTCGTGGTGATGATCCTCGGCAGCTGCTACGTGTATCTGCACCTCACCGCCGACATGGATTTTGCCGCCGCCGAAGCAGCGCTCGAGGAGCGCATGCGCAAGACCCGCGAGCAGGCCAGCCGTCTCAAGGAAGAAGCCGAGCGCCGCGCCCGCGAAGCCAAGGAAGAGGCCCAGCGCCGCACCGAGGCAATGCGCGTGGCCGCCTCCGAGCGTGCCGCACGCAAGGCCGAGGAGGATGCCGCGCGCGCCGCAGCCGCCGTTGATGCCGCCGACGCCCCGGCCACCGAAACGGCACCGCCGGCCGCTGCCGCCGCCAATGCCTGCCCGGCCTGCCAGAGCCCGGTACACGCCGACGACATGTTCTGCGGTAACTGCGGCCATCGCCTCAAGCAGCCTGGCTGAGCGCCGAGCACGCTCCGCATGGACAACGGCGGCCCCCAGGGGCCGCCGTTTTTTTTGACCTGCGGCTGCCGGTCAATAGGTAAAACCATCTAGCCAGCCCCTTCATCACCCCAATTACGGCGTGGTTATTCCATCGCTACGCTGGCAGTGCCTCCCCAAAACCGACGGAGCACTGTCATGAAGCACCCCGATCTTACCCATTCCAGCGCCGCGCCCTCGCCTTCGCGCCGGGCCTTCCTGCGCGGCATCCCGGTGCTCACCGCGGCCATCGCCGCCCCTGCCCCGGCCCTTGCCGCCAGTGCCGGCCATCACTGGGCAATGCTCGTCGATGTGCGCCGCTGCATCGGCTGTCAGGCATGCACGGTGTCGTGCATGCAGGAGAACGCCGTTCCCGAGGGCAGTTTCCGTACCGTGGTGTCGACCTACAGCGTCGCCCTCGAGGGCGAACGCCAGCCCGCCGGCACCTACGTTCTGCCGCGCCTGTGCAACCACTGCGACAACCCGCCATGCGTGCCGGTGTGCCCGGTCGGTGCCACCTTCAAGCGCGCCGACGGCGTAGTGCTGGTCAACAGCGAGCGCTGCGTGGGCTGTGCCTACTGCGTACAGGCCTGTCCGTATGACGCACGCTTCATCAACCACGACACCAACAAGGCCGACAAGTGCACCTTCTGCGCCCACCGCGTGGATGCCGGCCTGTTGCCCGCCTGCGTGGAAACCTGCGTCGGCGGTGCGCGCGTGTTCGGCGACCTCAATGACCCGGACAGCGAACTGCGCCGCCGCCTCGACGCCGCCGCCGGCCAGGTGAAGGTGCTGAAGCCGGCCCAGAACACTGATCCGCAGGTCTTCTACATCGGCCTCGACGAGCGCTTCGCAGGCAAGGTCGACGGCCAGGCCACGCTGTGGAAGCCGCGCGCCGCGCATCCCTGAACGAATCATCCAGCAGGAGTAGCGACCATGAGCACCGCCATCGTCGAAACCATCAATGTCACCCGCGAGATCGCCTGGCTGCCCTGGGCGGTGTCGTACTTCTTCCTCATCGGCCTGTCCTGCGGCGCCTTCCTGCTCTCCTTGCCCGGCGTGCTGCTGCAGCGCCCGGGCTGGGAGGCGATCTCCCGGCTGGCGCTGCTCGCGGCACTGGTGTGCGGACTCACCGCCCCGGTGGCGCTGCTTGCCGACCTGCATCAACCGGGGCGCTTCTGGCACTTCTACGCCTACTTCACTCCCAGCTCGTGGATGTCCTGGGGCGCCTTCTTCATTCCCGTCTATCTCGGAGGGCTGCTGGTCTATGCATGGCTGGCCTTCCGCCCCCTGCTTGCCGAACACGGCCGCAGCGGCGGACGTCTGGCACGGCTGGCGGCGCTGCTTGCCTGTGGCGGACTGGAAAGCCGCCGCGCGCTCATCGGCGCCGCCGCACTGGCCTTCGCCGGCGCCGCTCTGGTAGCGCTATATACCGGCGCCGAGCTGATGGTGGTGCGCGCCCGCCCGCTCTGGCACACCCCGCTGCTGCCGGTCCAGCTGGCGATCACCGCACTCGCCGGGGCTGTCGGTCTGACCCTGTTGCTGAAGCGCCTCGCAGGCGATGCCGACGCCTCCGCCACCGCGCGCCTGGCACGCACCCTGGTCGCCACCCAGTGCGCGGCGCTGGCGGTCGGCGCGCTCTGGCTGCTCCTAGGTCTCGGCGGGCTTTCCGCCGTCCATGCCGAGGCGCTTGCCGAGGTGGCACCGTCGGCGAACTGGCAGCTCGCCGCACTGTGGGCCGCCGGCGCCACCGTGGCGACCCTGCTGCTGGCCTGGAAGCGCCCCGCCAGCGGCGTGCTGATCGGCCTGCTGGCCCTGCATTCGGCGTGGATGATGCGCTGGAGCATCTTCATCGGCGGCCAGGAAGTACCCAAGACCGGCGCCGGCTACTACAGCTACCAGCTGCCGCTGGGCCCCGAGGGCCTGATGGGCATCGTCGGTACCGCCGGCCTGTGGGTCTTCGTCTTCATCCTGCTGACCACCGTCCTGCCCCTCGACCGCCTCGCCACCCGCACGCGCAGCAGCCACTGACCCCCGCACCGTCATCGTCCGCCGCATGTGCAGGCACAGCGGCGCACCAGGAGAACAGCAATGAAAGTGACACGCCGAGACCTCATCGCCGCCGGCGGCCTGAGCGCCTTTGCCGCCGGTTTTTCACAGACCTTCGGCCGCATGGTGGACAGCTTCACCGGCCCCGCCGAGCAGGGCGACGCCCATTACGGCCGCGCCTTGGCACCGGAGTTCCGCGTCGATCCGCACAGCGGCGAGCTGCACCCCAACCCCACCCAGCAGGTCAGCTACACCGCCTGCCTGGGTTGCACAACGCTGTGCGGCGTGCGGGTGCGCATCGACAAGACCACCGACAAGGTCATCCGCGTCGGCGGCAACCCCTACAGCCCGCTGTCGGCCGAACCCCACCTGCCGATGAAGGCCAGCGTGCGCGAGAGCTTCGTCGCCCTGTCGCGCTACCAGGATCAGGGGCTCGACCGCCGCGCCACCACCTGCGGACGCGGTAATGCCGCACTGGCACAGATCGATTCGCCGTTCCGCGTCCTCACCCCGCTCAAGCGCGTCGGAGCGCGCAACAGCGGGCGTTGGGAGCCGATCTCCTTCGAGCAGCTGATCACCGAGGTCGTTGAAGGCGGCGATCTCTTCGGCGAAGGCCATGTCGATGGCCTGCGCGCCCTGCGCGATCTTGAAACCCCCATCGACCCCGACAATCCCGCCTATGGCCCGCGGGTCAACCAGGTCGGCCACATCGTCAGCGTCAATGACGGCCGCGACCTGCTCGGCCGGCGCTTCTGGCAGCAGTCCTACGGAACCCAGAACTACGTCGGCCACGGCGCCTACTGCGGCGGCTCCTACCGCTCCGGCTCCGCCGCGCTGTTCGGCGACCACCGCGCCATGCCGCACGGCAAGCCCGACCTCGCCCATGCCGAATTCGTCATCTTCATCGGCACCGCGCCGGGCAATGCCGGCAACCCCTTCAAGCGCACCGGCCAGCTGCTTGCCGAAGGGCGCGCCGATGGCCGCCTCGAGTACGTCGTCGTCGATCCCTTGCTGACCAACGCCGACAACCGTGCGGCGCCCGAGCAGGGGCGCTGGGTCCCCATCGTGCCGGGCACCGACGGCGCCCTGCTGATGGGCATGATGCGCTGGATGTTCGAGAACGATCGCGTCAATACCGCCTATCTGGCCAATCCCAGCCTGGCGGTTGCCGAGGCGGCAGGCGAGCCGTCGTTCTGCAACGCCAGCTGGCTGGTCATCGACCAGCCCGACCATCCCCGCGACGGGCGCTGCCTGCGCGGTTCGGACATCGGCTTCGATCTGCGCGGCGCCGAGCGCTACGGCGATGCCGATCCCTACCTGGTCATGGGCGCGGATGGCCGCCCGCTGGCGGTGAATGAAGCCACCGGGCCCGCAGCGCTGGACATTGACACCACCGTGGACAGCGCCGGCAAGGCCGTCCGTGTGCGCACCGCCTACACACTGCTGCGCGCCTCGGCAATGCGTCAGACCCTGGCCGAGTACGCCGCCGAATGCGGCATCGCCGCCGATGTCATCAGTGGCCTGGCCGACGAATTCACCCGCCACGGGCGCAAGGCCTGCGCCATCGCCCACGGCGGCATGATGTCGGGCGCCGGCTTCTACAATGCCTTCGCGGTGGTCACCCTCAACACCCTGATCGGCAATCTCAACTGGAAGGGCGGCTTCGTGATGAATGGCGGTGGCTTCCCCAGTGTCGCCGCCGGGGCGCGCTACGACCTGGTGAACTTCCCCGGCCGCGTGCAGCCGCGCGGCACCCCGCTGGGGCGCAACATGCCCTACGAGCGCAGTGCCGAGTTCGCCCGCAAGCGCGAGGCCGGCCACCCCTACCCCGCCGCCGACCAGTGGTTTCCCGCCGCGCCCGGGCTGGGCACCGAGTTCTTCGCCAGCACCTTCAGCGGCTACCCCTATTCGCTGAAGGCACTGATCCTGTGGATGGCCAATCCGATGTACGGCATTCCCGGGCTGCGCGAGCGTTTCGCCAGAGACATCGCCGACCCGCGGAAGCTGCCGCTGATCATCTCCATCGACGGACTGATCAACGAGAGCAATGCCTACGCCGACTACATCGTTCCCGACTCGATGATGTACGAGGGCTGGGGCTGGGTCGGGGCCTGGAACGGCGTGCCGACGCGCAGTCTGACCGCACGCTGGCCGGTGATCGAACCACGCCAGGCGAAAACCGCCGACGGCCAGCCGATCTGCATGGAGACCTTCATCTTCGCCCTTGCCAGGGCGATGAATCTGCCCGGCTTCGGCCCCGAGGGCCTGGCCGACACCGACGGCCGCCGCCTGCCGCTGGAGCGCCCCGAGCACTGGTACCTGCGCGCCGGCGCAAATGCGGCTTTCGCCGGCGAGCCCGTTGCCGAGGCCAGCGACGACGACATCGAGCTGGCCGGCGTGTCACGCATCCGTGAGCTCCTCGAAGACACCCTGAAGGACGACGAATGGCGCCGCGTGGCCTTCCTGTACACCCGTGGCGGACGCTACCAGCCCGCCACCCAGGCTCAGGACGCGGACAAGCCGGAATGGCAGAGCAACCGTTTCCGCAACACCTTGTGGCTGTGGAACGAACATCTCGGTGGCTCGCGCAACGCCCTCAACGGACGGCGCTACTCCGGCTGTGCCACCTGGCAGCCACCGGCCTTCGCCAACGGCACGCCGATGCGCGCGCTGCATCCACGCTCGGAGTGGCCGCTGCTGGCGATGAGCTACAAGTCCGCGCTGCAGAACTCCTACAGCATCGCCACCCCGATCACCGCCCTGCATCCTCACAACCCGGTCGTCGTCCATCCCGATGACGCTCTTGCACTCGGACTGCGCAACGGTGACCGCGCCCGCCTCGCCACCCCCGGCGGCAGCGCCGAATGCACGGTGCTGATACACCACGGCGTGATGCGTGGCGTAGTCGCTGTCGAGCACGGCTTCGGGCACCGCGAGCTGGGCGCACGCGCGCACCTGATCGGCACGCAAACGCAGCCGCAGCGCCCGCAGCTCGGCGCGGGCATCAACCTCAACGACCTTGGCCTCGTTGACCCCACCCGCCCCAGCACGGCGTTGTGGGTCGATGCAATCTCCGGCGCCGCGGTACGCAACGGCCTGCCCGCGCGCCTGCAACGCATCTGAGCCATGCACCCGGCGCTGCTGTGCGCTGGCCCACCGCCTAGTGTAGTGTTTCATCCTTGCGGGAACTTAAGTTTGCACAACGAAGCTCCCTCCCCTTCAAGGGGGCGGAGCAGGGGTTTCGGCGAGCACCGCTCGCCGCCTGCGTAGCGGCGTAGCGTAGCGGAGACTCCCGGGTTGGGGTGGGGATGGGTAGACTCCGAAGCGCCTGCAAGAAACCCATCCCCATCCTGTCCTGTCCAGGGCCGGCTTTGCACAGCCGGCCCGCTCAGCCGGCGCGAAGCATGCTTCGCGAAACCCCAGCTTCGCCCCCTTGAAGGGGAAGGAACCTGCTAATTCGCTCCGCGGCACGCGAGGAGGAGGCCGCTGCAACGTGAATTGCTACGCTTCAGATAAGTTCCAACAAGAACGCACCACTACACTAGCCCGCATTTCTCACGCCCTCACGTCGCGAGGGGGTCGAGGCGCCGCCGTGGTGCGCCGCACGGATCGATCGACGCCGAAGGCGTAGCTGACACTACGTCGAGGCGGCGTGAGGGAGTACGGCGTGCCACGGCGAGTGCATCGGCACCCGCAGCAGGGATGGTGTGAGAAATGCGGGCTGGTGGACCGGCGCAGCGCCTGCATGCGATGCTGTGCGCTGGCCCACAGCACACCTGCAGCACCCATGCCCTCATCACCCGCCGCCGCACACCACCGCCCGCACTCGCTCGGCGAGCTTTTCCTCACCTTCACCGTGCTCGCCCTGCAGGGCTTCGGCGGCGTACTTGCGGTCGCCCAGCGCGAGCTGGTGGAACGCAAGGGCTGGCTGAGCCGCGAGGAGTTCCTCGACACCTATTCCTTTTCGCAGCTGCTGCCCGGGCCCAACGTCGTGAACATGGCACTGATGCTCGGCGACCGCTTCTTCGGCTGGCGCGGCGCGCTCACTGCACTGGCCGGCATGATGGCCGCGCCGCTCCTCATCGTGCTGGTGCTGGCAGCGAGCTACGGGCGCTTCGCCGAACACGAGATGGTCGCCGGGGCCTTGCGCGGCATGGGCGCAGTAGCCGCCGGGCTGATGGTGGCAATGGCCGTGCGCCTGGCCGCCAGCCTGCGCAGCAACCCCGCAGGCATGGTCGCCTGCGCCGCACTGGTGGTCGCGACAGTGGTGGCGATGGCCGTGCTGCGCCTGCCCCTGCTGTGGATCCTGGGCGGACTCGGCGGGCTCGGCTGGGCACTGGCGCACTGGCAACTGCGGCGCGCGGAGCGGCAACGATGAGCGCTGCCGAACTGGTCGACCTCTTTCTGCGCTTTCTCGCCCTCTCGCTGCTGTCGATCGGCGGGGCAATGTCCACCGCGCCGGAGATGCACCGCTACTTCGTCGGCGAGCGCGGCTGGCTCAACGATGCCGAGTTCACCTCGTCCATCGCCCTGGCGCAGGCCGCCCCCGGTCCCAATGTGATCTTCGTGCCGGTGCTCGGCTACCAGATGGCCGGCCTGAGCGGTGCCCTGGTAGCGGTGATCGGCATCATGCTGCCGTCCACGCTGCTCACCCTCGGCGTCAGCCGCTGGCGCAACCGGCGCCGCGACCATCCGGCGCTGCGCGCCTTCAGTGCCGGCCTCGCGCCGGTGACCATCGGCCTGCTGCTGGCCACCGGCTGGATCCTCGCCCTGCCCTTCGTGAACGATCCCGCACACCGCACGGGCGCCCTCGCCCTCATCGCCCTGACCGTGGTGGCAATGCTCCGCACCCGCCTGGCACCGATCGTGCTTATTGCTTTAGGCGGAGTTGCCGGAGCATTCGGCGCGGTCTAGTCCGCATTTCTTACCCCCGCGCTGCTTCTTCACGCCGGAACGCCGCTTTGCCGCCTCCCTGCCGGCCGCGCAGCGGCGCGGGCCATGCCCTGCCTGAAGAATTCGGACTACCAATATTTGTCCACTACAAAACAATTTGTAAAACACAACAAAAGGCGTAGCTTTGCTATAACATTACTTTTGTCCAGGACATTCAAACGAATGCCGACTCAGCCCGCGAGGTAAGCGATGCGCACCAACCAGCCCACGACGACGATCGAAACCCTCCTGCCCGAAGGAGAATTCATCTACTCGCGCACCGACCTGAAAGGGATCATCGTCGAAGCCAACGAGGCCTTTGCGCACATCAGCGCCTACCGCCGCGAGCAGATGATCGGCCAGCCCCACAACATGGTGCGCCACCCCGACATGCCCGCCGAGGCCTTTGCCGACATGTGGCGCGACCTCAAGGCCGGCAGGCCGTGGCGCGGGCTGGTGAAGAACCGCCGCAGCGATGGCGGCTACTACTGGGTGGTGGCCAACGCCTCGCCGGTGCGCGAGGACGGACGCATCGTCGGCTACCAGTCGGTGCGTTCCCGCCCCACCCGTGAGGAGGTCGCGGCGGCCGAAGCCGCCTACCGGCGCCTGCGCAACGGCGAGCGTTCGATCCGCATCGAGCACGGCCGCGTGGTTCCCGCCCGAGTGCCCCTGGCCGCCCGCATTGCGTCCTCGGCGGTGCAACTGCCGGGCACCGGCGTGCTCCTGCTGCTGCTCGCCCTGCTCGCCCTCGGCAGTCACTTCACCGGCGTCGGGCTGCTCGGTGACGCCCTTGTCGCCATTGCCACATTGGCGACACTGTGGTCGCTGTTCTACCTGCTGGCCTACCTGCCGCGCCTGCGCGCCGACAGCACCGCCCTGCACCGCCACCTCGACAGTCTGTTGCGCAGCGGCGACCTGCGCCAGCGTTTCCAGCTCCATCGCCATGACACGCTGGGCACGGTGTCCTGCGAGATCGACCGCTTCGTAGCCGCCGTGCAGGCCACCGTGCAGGGCATGGACGACACTGCGCGACAGGTTGCCCAGGTCGCCAGCGAGGTCGGCGCAGGCGTCGGCAACGCCAATGACGCCGCGCGCGTGCAAAGCGACGCCACTGCCAGCGCGGCCGCGGGCATCGAACAGATCACCGTTTCCATCGGCGAGGTGGCCGAGCACGCGCAGGCCACCCGCAAGGCCGCACATGCCGCCAGCGAGGCCTCCGGACACGGCGCGCAACTCTCCGAGCAGGCCAGCGCCACCATCCTCGACCTTGCCGGCACGGTCAAACGCACCGCCGAGCAGGTCGAACTGCTCGGCAGCCGTTCGGCGGAGATCTCCCGCATCACCGGGGTGATCCGCGAAATCGCCGAACAGACCAATCTGCTCGCCCTCAACGCCGCCATCGAGGCCGCACGCGCCGGCGAACAAGGCCGTGGCTTTGCCGTCGTTGCCGACGAGGTGCGCAAGCTTGCCGAGCGCACCAGCCAGGCCACCGGCGAGATCGCCGGCATGGTCGCCGCCATCCAGGGCGATACCGGCAAGGCCGTCGAGGGCATGCGCGCCGGCGCCTGCCAGGTCGAAAACGGTGTCAGTCTGGTCGAGGAAGCCCGCCAGGCCCTGCAGCGCATCAAGGCGCAGATGACCCACACCCTGGAGATGGTCAACGACATCACCCACTCCTCCAGCGAGCAGCAGAACGCCATGCAGGTGATGGCGCAGAGCGTCGAGCAGGTGGCGGCGATGACCGATCAGAACATGGCCGTGGTCGCCCAGACCCACGGCGCCGTGGGCACGCTGGAACTGGCTCTGGGACGGATGCGCAAGTCGGTCGGGCAGTTCGCGGTCTGATCGCACGCGCGCACACCGCATCCCGGCCCCCCGCTGCTCCCCGGAGCTACTCCGGCAACACGCTTTCCCCGCGCGCATCGGCGGTGGCCTCGTCGTCCGCCGCCCGGCCGGCGCTCATGCAGGCGGCGATGCCAGTAGCCAGTGCATCGGCCATGCGCGCCTGATAGGCAGGGTCGGCGAGCAGCAGCTCCTCGGCGCGATGGCGGATCACTCCGGCCTCGAAGAGCACCGCCGGCATCGTGGCGTGGCGCAGCACGGCAAGGTTGTCGTAGTAATGCACGGCATGGGCATGGTCGGCGTAAGCGCGCCGGCGGCCGTTCTTGTGCGTGGGTGTGAACCCGGCGCGCTGCAGCGCCGCCCCCATGGTGCGCGCGCACAGCACGCTGTGCGCGGTAGCGGGATTGTGGCGCGAGACAAACAGCGAATGTCCGGCCCAGCGGTCATTGTAGAACTGCTCGTTGCCGCCCCAGCGCCACGGCAGCAGCTCATGCGCACTGACCGAATCATGGTGGATGGAAATGAACAATCCGGCGGCCGCTGCAGCGGCCACCGCCGGACGCGCCTGCAGCGACTCGATGCGCCCGTCGCCATTCACCAGCACGACATGCAAGCCCCGCGCCTGCAGGGCATCGACGAGGTGGGCGGCAAGCTCGAGGTTGAATGACAGCTCGCTGCGCCCGCGCGCACTGGTGGCCCCCGGTGCATCCACGGTGTGGCCGACGTCCACCGCCACCACGGCCGGCGGCACAGCCGTCACCGGTGCGACATGGGTGGCAGCGGCGAGCAGCAACGCCAACCGCCACCTCAGCCTGCGTTTCCCGCTCCGGCAGGTAGCGAGCGGGCCACGGCGCCGCTGAGGGGCGGCGCGAGAAATGCGAGCTGGCAGCCAAGGTCCGTTCATGGCATCAATCGAGCGCCGCCGGATCGGCGCGCAGCATCAGCCGCGCCAGCTCCGCGGCACTGCCGGTGGCGGTCTTTTCCATGACGTGCTGGCGATGCACGTGGACGGTCTTCTCGCTGATCTCCAGCTCGCGGGCAACGAGCTTGTTGGGCAGGCCGAGGGCGACCAGGCGGGCGACCTCGCGCTCGCGCGGCGACAGCCTTTCGAGCAGGGCCAGGGCCTCCTCGCGCCGGCAGGCCTGGGCCTGGTCGGCGCTCGCCCGGCGCACCGCCGCGCCCACGGCGTCGAGCAGGG
This sequence comes from Pseudothauera lacus, assembly GCF_003034845.1. Lineage (GTDB taxonomy): Bacteria > Pseudomonadota > Gammaproteobacteria > Burkholderiales > Rhodocyclaceae > Pseudothauera > Pseudothauera lacus. Next base: position 45,890 of record NZ_PZKC01000014.1, read on the forward strand.
CCTGGTCCTTGAAGGGCTTTTCGAGAAAGTCGCAGGCCCCGCGCTTCATCGCCTGCACCGCCAGTTCGACGTCGCCGTGGCCGGTTATGAATACCACCGGGAGCTGCCAGCCGCGCTCGACGAGGAGGCGCTGCAGTTCCAGCCCGCTCATCATCGGCATGCGGATGTCCAGCACCAGGCAGCCGGCATCGGCCGGCTGTTGCGGACAGGCGGCGAGAAAGGCCTCGGCGCTGTCGTGGGCAACGGCCGTCCACCCCACCGATTCGAGCAGGAAGACCAGCGAGCGGCGAAAGGAAGCATCGTCATCGACGACGTGCACCGGATGCTTGAGCAGTTCATTCATGGGCGGGCAGGATCAGGGTGAACACCATGCCGGGCGGCGGCTCGGCGCGGGCGGCGAGCAGGCGCCCGCCGTGGGCCTCGGCGATGCGCTTGCAGATCGACAGACCAAGGCCGAGGCCATCGGCCTTGGTGGTGTGGAAGGCCTCGAAGAGCCGGGCCATGCCCTCATCGTCGAGACCGCAGCCGACATCGCGCACGGCGATGCTGACCGAGGTGCCGTGCTGACCGAGGGTCACGCTCAGCACCTGTTCCGGATGAGGCAGGGTGCTCATCGCATCGACACCGTTCTTGAGCAGGTTGAGGAGCACCTGCTGGCATTGCAGTGCATCGACGTCGACCCGCGTACCCGCCGCCAGATGGTCGACGATCTCCACCCGCGGGGCGTGGGCGAGCATGCCCTGCAGCAGGGCCACCGCATCAGCGACGATGGCCGCCGGCACATGTACCTCGCGCTGCGCCACGCGCTTGCGCGCAAAGGCGCGGATGCGCGCCAGGATACCGGCGGCACGCTCGGCCTGGGTACCGATCTCGGCGGCGGCCTCGCGGACCGCGTCATCGGTGAGGCGGCCGTTGTCGGCACGGCGCAGCAGGCTGCTGGCATAGTTGCCGATACCGGCGAGCGGTTGGTTGAGCTCATGCGCAAGGGTGCCGGAGAGTTCGCCGAGCACCGACAGCCGGGCAAGGTGATCGGCCTGCTCCTGGTTGGCGCGCATGCGCGCCTCCAGCGCTTCGCGCTGGGCCAGCGCCTCGCGCAACTCTGCAGTGCGCGCATGAACCAGATGCTCGACGCGCACGGTGTACAGCACCCAGCCGAGCAGCGCGGCGAGCACCACCGCCACGGTCGGCCAGTAGCGCTCGGCAAGCGCACTGAGGGTGGGCTCGCGCAGATAGGCATAGGGGCCGATCTGCAGTTCGCGGAACAGTTCATGCACGGACTGGTAATCGGCGGGCACGTTCCAGGCCATGCCGGCCTCGTCCGCGGGCATGGCCAGCAGGGCGATGGCCACCGCCTTGGCCAGTGCCGGCGGGGTGTGCCGCAAGGTGGCCACCGGCCAGTCGGGGTACAGCGGGGTCGACGTAGCACAGGGAAAATCCGCTTCCGCACGCACCGACAGCACCTTGAAACGCGCCGCGCGCACGGGGTCGCCCTCCAGCAGGCAGGCACGCACGATACCGGCGTCGGCACGGCCGTTGGCCACCGCGTCGAGCACCCCATCCATCGGGAAGCCGACCTCGATCAGTGCGGCAAAGTCGCGCCCGGGGTCGATCCCCGTGCGCAGCAGTTCCCGCCACACCAGCTGGTAGCCGCCAAAGCCCTCGCGCCCGACTACCGCCACGCGCCGCCCGGCAAGATCCTCCAGGCGGTTCAGTTCGCTGCGCCCGGCATCCACCACCACCGCCGAACCCACCGCGCGCTCGGCCGACGGGGCGCGTGCGCTGGCCAGGGTGACGATGCGGGCGACACCGAACTCGGCCTCCAGCTCGACGTAATGACCGGGATTGGTGAGGACGAAATCGACCTCGCGCGCCGCCACCGCGCGCCGCAAGCCGTCATGATCGAACTGCAGGAGCTCGAAATCCATCGCCGGCAGGGCAGTGTTGAGCCCGGCGATCATCGGCCGCCATTCGCCCACCGCGGCGTCGACACCCTGAAAGGCGAGCACGCCGATGCGCACCACCTCGCGCGCCTGTGCCACGGCCTGGCAAGGCACGGCCAGTGCGGCAAGGAAGAGGAGGGGCCGCAGCATGCGGCAGACGGCAAGTACGGACATCGGTGCGAGGAAGGAAGACTGGCGAGCAGTCTACCCTGTCACGGCCCCCGGCAAGCAGGCCATGCCGATGCACAGCCCGCGGCCGGCCGGATGTTCATTTCACCGTCACCGTAGCGCAAAGGGCACGTAACGGAGCGGCCCTAGAGTTTCGAACGAACTTCAACCGCGTTCGAATACTGCATCCATGTCCTGGCCCGCCCTTCCCGCCCGTGAGCGCGACATCGTCGAACTGGTGCGCAGCACCGGCCATGTCGCCATCGACACCCTCGCCCAGCGCTTCTCGGTCACTCCGCAGACCATCCGCCGCAGCGTCAACCAGTTGTGCGAACTGGGCCTGCTGCGCCGCGTCCATGGCGGCGTCGACGTTCCCGGCGGACACGGCAACCTGCCCTATCAGCGCCGCCAGGTGCTCAATCTTGCCGCCAAGCAGCGCATCGCCAGTGCCGTGGCAGCCTTCATCCCGGACGGCGCCAGCGTGTCGATCGGTCTGGGGACCACACCCGAGCAGGTCGCCCTCGCCCTGCGCGGCCACCAGGGCCTGAAGGTGCTGACCAACAGCGTCAATGTGATCAACGCCCTCGCCGGCGCCCCGCTGGCATCGCTCGCCATCGCCGGCGGCACCCTGCGGCGCAGCGACCTCGACATCGTCGGCAGCGCCGCAGTGGCGTTCTTCAGCGCCTTCAAGACCGACTACGCCGTCTTCGGCGTCGGCGGCATCGACCGCGACGGTTCGCTGCTCGACTTCCATCCCGACGAGGTCGCCGCCCGCCAGGCGATGGCGGCCAACAGCCGGTGCACGGTGCTGGTTGCCGATGCCAGCAAGTTCGGCCGCAACGCCGTCGCCCGCGGCGGCCGCCTCGGCGACATGGATCACCTGTTCACCGAGCACGCCCTTCCCGGAGACTACGCCGAAGCCCTTGGCTGCGGCGACACCACCGTCCATCTGGGCGCCACGGAGGGCGCACGATGAGTGCCATCGAACTCGACGCCCTGAGCAAGCGCTGGCAGTCCTGCGCCGCGGTAGACGGCATCAGCCTGCACTGCCCGCAGGGTGAGCTGGTTGCCCTGCTGGGCCCCTCGGGCTGCGGCAAATCCACCACCCTGCGCCTCATCGCCGGCCTCGAGATGGCCGACGGCGGGCACATCCGCATCGGCGGACGCGAGGTCACCCACCTGCCCCCGGCCGCACGCGGAGTGGCCATGGTGTTCCAGTCCTACGCACTCTTTCCGCATCTGAACGTCGCCGACAACATCACCTTCGGCCTCAAGGTACGCGGTGTAGACGCTGCCGAACGCCAGCGCCGGCTGGCGCGCAGCGCCGAACTGCTCGGCCTCGGCGCCCTGCTCGCGCGCAAACCCGCCGAACTGTCCGGCGGCCAGCGCCAGCGCGTCGCCCTCGGCCGCGCCATCGTCGCCGAGGCGCCGGTATGCCTGATGGACGAGCCGCTCTCCAATCTCGACGCGCAGTTGCGCCAGCAGATGCGCAGCGAAATCCGCGCCCTGCAGCAGCGCCTCGGCATGACGATGATCTACGTCACCCACGACCAGACCGAGGCGATGACGATGGCCGACCGCGTGGTGCTGATGCGCGGCGGCCGCATCGAGCAACAGGGCCGCCCCGATGAACTCTACGAACGGCCGGCAAGTGCCTTCGTCGCCGGCTTCATCGGCGCCCCGCCGATGAACCTGCTGCCGCTGGCCGTGCTCGGCCACCACGGCGGCGCCGACGAACGCCTCGGCATACGCCCCGAGCACCTCCACGTAGGCGCCTCTGGCGACGGCCTGGAGGCCGAGGTGGTCGCGCTGGAATACCTCGGCGCCGAATCCATGCTCATCCTGCAGCACGCCGGGCACCGCTTCGTCGCCCGCATCAACGGCCGCGCCCGCCAGCGCGCCGGCGACCGCATCAGCGTGCGCTGGCTGCCGGAGCACGAACATCGCTTCGCCGGCGACGGCGTCCGCGTCGCCGAAGGGGGTAGCGACGACAGCCGTGCCGCCCCCACGTCCACTCCCACCCTCCTCACCCAACCCGCTGGAGCCTGAAGATGAGAAAACTGTTCACCGGACTCAACCGCTACGCGGCCGCCCTCGGGCTGGCCGCCGGCATCGCCGCCACCCCGGCAGCGGCCGTCGAACTGAGCTTCTACTACCCGGTCGCCGTCGGCGGCCCGATCACCCGCATCGTCGACGGCATGGCCGCCGACTTCGAACGCGAGAACCCCGGCATCCGCATCAAGCCGGTGTACTCCGGCAGCTACCAGGACACCATTGCCAAGGTGCTCACCGCAGTCAAGGGCGGTGACGCCCCGCACATCGCCGTGCTGCTGTCGACCGACATGTACACCCTGATCGACGAGAACGCCGTGGTCGCCTACGACGACCTCGTCAGCACGCCCGCCGAACGCCAGTGGCTGAACAGCTTCTACCCCGGCTTCATGAAGAACAGCCAGACCGGTGGCAAGACCTGGGGCATCCCCTTCCAGCGCTCCACGGTAGTGATGTACTGGAACAAGGAGCTGTTCCGCGAAGCCGGGCTCGACCCCGAACGCGCGCCGCAGACCTGGGCCGAGCTGGTCGACTACGGCCAGCGCCTGACCCGCCGCGACGCCGCCGGCAACGTCACCACCTGGGGCGTGCAGGTGCCGTCCTCGGGCTTTCCGTACTGGCTGTTCCAGACCTTCACCACGCAGAACGGCATTGAGCTGATGAACGCCGCCGGCACGGAAACCTACTTCGACCGTCCGCAGGTCATCGAAGCCCTGCAGTTCTGGGTCGACCTCTCGCGCCGCCACGGCATCCACCCCCCCGGCGTCGTCGAATGGGGCACCACGCCGAAGGACTTCTTCGAGCGCAAGGCAGCGATCATCTACACCACCACCGGCAACCTCACCAACATCCGCAACAATGCCGGCTTCGAGTTCGGCGTCGCCATGCTGCCCGCCGGCGCGCAGCGCGGCACCCCCACCGGTGGCGGCAACCTGCACATCTTCAGCCGCAGCAGCGCCGCAGAGCGCGCCGCCGCACTGAAGTTCGTGCAATGGCTGAGCGCGCCCGAGCGCGCCGCGCAGTGGGCGATCGACACCGGCTACGTGGCGGTTTCGCCGGCAGCCTGGGAGACCGAGCGCATGAAACGCTACGTTGCCGACTTCCCCGCCCCCACAGTGGCCCGCGACCAGCTCCAGTACGCCGTCGCCGAGCTCTCCACGCATGACAACCAGCGCGTCACCAAGGCCCTCAACGACGGCCTGCAGGCCGCCCTCACCGGCACCAAGACCCCCGCGCAGGCCATGCAGGACGCCCAGCGCGAGGCCGAGCGCATCCTCCGCCGCTACCGCTGAGCATCCACCACGGCGGGCAACGCAGGCCGAGCCTGCAACGCCCGCCGCGGCGTCCTTCACCCTCCCCCGACCATGACCGTTTCCTCCGCCTCTCCAGCCCGGCGCCACGCCGCCGCGCTCCACGGCTGGCTGTTGCTGCTGCCCGCCGCGGTGATGCTCGCCGCGTTCACCCATTACCCGGCGCTGGCCACCTTCTGGCACAGCCTGCACACCACTGCGCGCGGCAACCGCGCTGCCGAGTACATCGGCTTCGAGCACTACCAGGACATGCTCGCCGACCCCATCTTTCACCTTGCCCTGAAAAACAACCTGCTCTACGCCCTCGGCACCATCGTGCCCTCGGTCGCGCTCGCCATCGTCATGGCGCTGTGGGTCAACGGCCGCATCGCCGGGCGCGGCGCCCTGCGCCTGGCCTACTTCACCCCCACCATGCTGCCGATGATCGCGGTAGCCAACATCTGGCTGTTCTTCTACACCCCCGACTACGGCCTCCTCGACCAGCTGCGCGGCCTCGCCGGCCTGCCGGCGCGCAACTGGCTGGGCTCGCCGGACAGCGCGCTGTGGGCGGTGATGACGGTGGCAGTGTGGAAGGAGGCCGGCTTCTTCATGATCTTCTACCTTGCCGCGCTGCAGCAGGTCTCCCCCGAACTGCGCGAAGCGGCCACCCTCGAAGGCGCCAGCCGCTGGCAATACTTCTGGCAGGTACTCTTCCCGCTGCTCATGCCGACCACGCTGTTCGTCCTCATCAACGCCACCATCAACGCCTTCCGCCTCGTCGACCACCTCTTCGTGATGACCCGCGGCGGCCCTGACAACGCCAGCACCCTGCTGCTCTACTACATCTACGAGATCGGCTTCCGCTTCTGGGACCAGGGCTACGCCGCCGCCCTCACCATGGTGCTGCTGGCCCTGCTGGCGGTGGTCGCGCTGGTCAAGTTCCTCTGGCTCGAACGCAGGATCCACTACCAATGAGCAGCCTCGCCCTTGCCCCCGCCTTCGACAGCCGCTTCGACCGCATCCTCAACACCGTCGCCGCATGGACGCTCGGTCTGCTGTGGCTGCTGCCGCTGGCCTATGCCGCGTGGACGGCCTTTCACCCCAGCGAGTACTCGGCACGTTTCGAACTCTTCGCCCCTCTCACCCTCGACAACTTCCGCACCGCCTGGGAGGCCGCGCCCTTTCCACGCTACCTGCTCAACACCACCCTGCTGGTCACCACCATCCTCGCCGGCCAGCTCCTGCTGTGCACCCTCGCCGCCTACGCCTTCGCGCGCTTCAGCTTCCCCGGCCGCGACATCGCCTTCGCCCTCGTCCTGGTGCAACTGATGATCATGCCCGACGTGCTGATCGTCGAGAACTACCGCAGCATCCACCGCCTCGGCCTGGTCGACACCATCGGCGCCATTGCCCTGCCCTACATGGCCTCGGCGTTCGGCATCTTCCTGCTGCGTCAGACCTTCAAGACCATCCCGCGCGAGCTCGAAGACGCCGCCCGCATCGAAGGCTGCGGCGTCCTCGGCGTGCTGTGGCGGGTCTACATCCCCCTCGCCCGCCCCACCTACCTCGCCTACGCGCTGGTCTCGGTGAGCCACCACTGGAACAACTTCCTGTGGCCGCTGGTGGTCACCAACACCGTCGACACCCGCCCCCTCACCGTCGGCCTGGCCGTCTTCGCGGGCACCGACCAGGGCATCGACTGGGCCGTCATCAGCGCCGCCACGCTGCTCTCCTCCGCCCCCCTGCTGATCGCCTTCCTGCTTTTCCAGCGCCAGTTCGTGCAGGGATTCCTGCGTGCGGGGATACGTTAGTCGACCTTTGAAAACCGTAAACAAGTGCGCCCACCAGGAAGTGGATGACGCACAAAAGCAATCCGAGGAGCCTGCTGCGAGCCGCAGCAGCGGAAGTTTCTAAGCGAACAGGAAACTTCCTCAGGTCATTCTTCAGCTTGCACTGAGTGAGAAGCCACTGGAGCCTGGCGACCATGGCTGCGATGGCCAGGCGCGGTGACTCCACGGCGCATCAACTCTGCGGGGAGATCACAGCCGAAAAGCGGGTGAGCAAAGAGATAGCCCTGTCCAGCCGTGCAACCATTTTGCGCTAGAAAGGCAAGGTGGTGCGGGGTTTCAACCCCTTCGGCAATCGTGCCAATTCCTATCGTGCCCGCTAGTTGGATGATGGTGCGGCAGATCGCTTCGTCACTGGACTCAAGGCCTATATTTCGAATGAATGCGCGATCAATCTTCAAGGCGTCAATTGGCATCGTGTTGAGGTACGACAAGGATGAATAGCCGGTACCGAAATCGTCGATCGAGAGACGCACGCCAAGACCCTTGAGGGTGCGCATCATTCGAACTGCAAGCTCCGGTTCGCCCATCGCCACCCGCTCGGTAAGCTCGATTTCGAGAAGTTCTCCAGGCAATCCGTGACGGGCTAGCGTGGTGCGGACTTCGTCTACAAAATCGTCACGCCAGAACTGCACGAAGGATACGTTTACTGCCACCACGAAGTGCTTGTGGCCTTCATCAAGCCATTGCTTGCGCGCAGCCACCGCTTGCTCCAGCACCCAGCGCCCGAGCTCGATAATCTGCCCCGACTCCTCAGCGATCGGGATAAAGCGGTCGGGCGGAACATGGCTGCCGTCCTCGCGCTGCCACCGCAGCAAAGCCTCAACACCGGTAATTCGGCCACTGGCGAGTTCCATCTGCGGTTGATAGCGCAAGGTCATTTCCTCGTTGACTATCGCACGCCGCAGGTCAAACTCGATCACGAGCCTCTCCGATGCGGAGCGCGCCATTTCATCATTGAAATAGCGCCAACCGTTGCGCCCGCCGCTCTTGGCCTGATACATCGCCATGTCGGCCTGCTTGAGCAGTTCGTCGAAGGCCGTCGCATCGTGGGGGTAAAGGGCAATGCCAATCGACGCGGATACCGACACTTCGGACGTGCCGATGGTCATCGGTTCACCGATCGCCTCCACCAGTGCAGCTGCGCGACAGTCGATTTGAGCGTGATTGAGGTCATCGAGCAGCAACACGAACTCATCCCCCGACAGCCGGCAGACGGTGTCGCTGTCGCGAATCCGTTGCTGAATGCGCTTGGTGACCTCGCGCAGCACCTCGTCACCTATTGCGTGACCAAAAACGTCGTTAACGGCCTTGAAGCGGTCCAGATCGATGAACACCACAGCAAACGACTTACCTCTGCGTTCGGCGGCGCGAATCGCCTGCGCTGCCCGGTCATGAAGCAGGTAGCGGTTCGGAGTGCCAGTAAGAGAATCGTAGAAAGCAAGCCGCTCGATCTCCTCCTCGGCCATCTTGCGGTGAGTTATGTCGCTGAACACCCCAATGTAGTGCGTGGGTTCGTCATTGGCTCCACTCACACGGCTGATCGACAGCCATTCCGGATAGACTTCGCCGGATTTGCGCCTGTTCCAGATCTCGCCGGCCCAACGACCGGAGGCGTTTATCGCACGCCACATGCCCGCATAAAATGACTCCGGATGACGGCCGGAGGCAAGAATCGATGGCTTCTCGCCAAGCACACTCTCTTCCTCGTAGCCCGTGATCTGACTGAAAGCGTTGTTCACCGAGATGATTCGTTGCTCGGCATCGGTAATCACGATGCCCTCCCTGCCTGAGCGATAGACCTGCGCAGCGAGTTCGAGGCGGATATCCTTTTGGCGACTCTCGGTAATGTCGTTGGTGATGCCGCCAACACCTATTATTTCACCGGCATCACCGACCAACGGAAACTTGTTGCTGAGGTAGTAACGCACCTCAAGGCCGGGCTCATGAACCTTTTCTTCGTAAAGGATCGCCTTGCGGTTTGACATCACCAGAGCGTCGTTCTGGGCATGTTGATCCGCGTCTTCGGCTGGCAGCCATTCATCACGCCGGTGCCCGATTACCTCAGCATCGCTGCGACGCAGAAATCGCAACAGTGCCTGATTGGCGAGCAGGCAACGACCCTGAGGGTCGAATGCGTAGATCCACGAGTCGCTATTGTCCAGCAGAGTCTTAAAGATGTTGCGCGTGCGCGACAATTCGTCATCTGCGCTGCGGTCCAGGCACAACACAAGGAAACGTGAATCGAGGTGGTAATCGCTCGGCAGCGCGCACAGATAGACTTCAACGTGCAGTGTGGCGCCATCGTGAGCACGGAACAACAAGTACAAAGGCCCTTCTTCCGTGTCCGCGCCAACTCCGCGCAGCCGTTGCATCAGGTTGACTCCCCCTCCGTCCAGGATCAGTCTCAGCAAGGAATGCTGACGCAGCGTCCTGGTGCTGCGAAAGCCAAACAGCCGTGCTGCGGTGTCGTTAGCCTCCTCAATGATGCCGCGGTCGTCCACCACGAAGGCCGACAGCGGCAAGGCCGAGAACAGCAGTTGGTAGCGCCGGCGCACGCTCTCCTCGGCCTGTCGTGATGCAATCAGTTCCTGATTCTGTATATTGAGTTCGGCTTGATACACCCGCAATTCATGCAACAGCTCGCTAAGATCGGCAGCAGTAGCAGCATCTAGACGGCCTGTGCCCGCCTCGCCGCGCGACAGTGCCATTTCAGCACGCAGGCGAAGAGTGTCAATACGTGAACGACCTTCGCTCATACCTGTACCTCGTCGGGTGCATACCAGCTGGTAATGTTTATGTGACTCACCACTGCACCGAATTCCCCCCCGTGTATTGGTGCGACGTTCATCACGAACCAGCGTTTCTCTGTCGCCGAATGGCAGGGGTATTGAAGCGAGAACGTCGCGCTTGAACCTTCGAGTACCGCCTTGATTCCGATTCGAGCGCGGTGCGCTTCGCTGTCCAGGCCAGGGGCATCGGTACATGCAGAAAGGTAGTTGCACCCTACTCCGCAGCGGCTTTGGTCGGAATCACCGTTGGCGCGAGCAAAGCGCGTCCAGGCTGCGTTAACCATGGCGATGGTGCCATCCGGAGCGAGCACCGCAATATGCTCAGGCAACGCGTCGATGATGACCTGCAGGCGGTCACGTTCTCTGGTCGCAGTGATGTCGATGAATGTCACCACAGCGCCGTGCTGACTCGCCGATGCAGTGCTGTAGGGCAGGATGCGCACAAGAAAGACACGACCGTCGGCGGCAAGCGCCTGCTTCTCGATCATGCGCTCGCTGCGCACTGTATGGCGCAGATCCTGGATGAGTTCGGGATAGCGCAGGACGTGCACGATCTCGTCCAGCGGCCGTCCAAGATCGCCCTCGCGCAGACGGAACACATTAACTGCATCCGGACTGAAGCGGGTGAGGTTGAGCGCACCGTCGACGAATACCGTGGCGACGCCGACCGCCTTGGACATGCTGTCCAGATCGGCATTGAGGCGATTGAGGATGCCGACCTTTTCCTGGTATTCCGCGTTAACCGTGTTGAGTTCCTCGTTGACGGACTGCAATTCTTCATTTGAGCTTTGCAACTCCTCGTTGGAGGCCATCAACTCTTCATTCGTTGCCTGCAGTTCCTCGTTGGAGGTCTCAAGCTCTTCGATGGTCGCCTGCAGGCTCTCGCGGGTAGCCTCCAGTTCGCGCTGCAACACATCAATGCGGGCCATCGTTTCGGCGTCGACATCTACCGTCGGCGCAACTCCATCCGCCGCCGGCATTCCCTGCGACTCGAACACCAGCAGCAACAACTGCTCGTCGCCGTGCAGTGGAAGGGGCCGTACGCTGAGCCGCACGTTGCGCGAAGCCACTTCCTCGGATCTGACCTCCAAGATATCCGACACCATCGGCTGGCGTTCCTTGGCGGCCTTGAAGAGCAGCGCAGAAGCGACGGGAACGAGGTTCTCGGGAAGAATGCGCGACAACTCAAGGCTCGCTGAACCTTCGCGCGCACGAACGTAGGGCTGTACACGACCGAACAAATGAATGGCTTCGTGTCGTTCGTTTACCAGAATTGCCGGTGGTACGTAGGCGTCCAGCAGCATGCTCATCGCTTCGTCGGTGATCATGCCCTCGGCGAGCCTTTTGCGCCGGTCGTCCCCCACGCGTCGCCGGCTCGTTTCTACAACATAGGGCGCACGAGTACCGGGAACCCCGAGGCCAAGGTTGAGCGCATTGGCGGCATCAGTGCGCTGGAATAGCTTGTGCTTCCCATGCACAGTGGAAAAACCACTGCCGTGAGCAGTCAAGGATTCGCTTGAGCCGAGGAGCATGTAGCCGTTTGTCTCGATCGCGTACTGCAAGCGGTCCAGCGCGCGCTTCTGGGCCTCGGGCGTGAAATAGATCAGCGTGTTGCGGCAACTGACCAGACTCATACGTGTGAACGGCGGGTCGCTGAGGAGGTTGTGGCGGGCGAACACGATGCACTGGCGCAGTTCGGGCTTGACCGTGTAGTGATTGCCGATACGGATGAAGAAGCGTTCAAGCCGCTCGGAGGTTAGCTCCGCCGCGGCTGATTCCGGGTAGCGTCCGGCGGCAGCAAACTCGACGTTGTGCTGATTGACGTCGGTGGCGAATATCTTGAGGCTGGGCCACCGTCGTGCACGTTCGAAGGCCTCGAAGAAGGCGATTGCAATAGAGTATGCCTCCTCCCCGGTGGAACAGCCTGCTACCCACACGCGCAACGCGGCGCCGGACTCAGCGTGGGCGACGAGTTCGTCGATGGCCTTTCGTGCCAAAGTATCGAACACCTCCTGATCGCGAAAGAAGCTGGTCACAGGAATCAGCAACTCACGTCGCAGCACCGACACCTCAGCAATATCGTGCTCAAGCAAGGCAAGATAGTCTGCAAAGCTGCGCATATGCCGTACCTGCATGCGCCGCTCAATGCGCCGGTTGAGAGTGGCTGGCTTGTAGTCGTTGAAATCGATGCCGCTTATTTGGAGCAATAACTGGACAATGCCCTGTCGCGCCTCGTCTTCCGACAGCGGTGGCGCAGTTGCGATCGCTGCCTGAGCGGGTGCATCCTCAAGCGGTAGCTTGCCAAGGTAGGAAAGGATGCGCGTCGCCAGTTTGTCGGCACTCAGAACGGCATCGACCAGTCCAGTACTGATCACGCTGCTGGGCATGCCATCAAACTTTGCCTCCCGTGGTTCCTGTGCAAGCAGAAAGCCGCCGGCAGCATTAAGCGCAACGGCACCACGGGTGCCGTCGGAACCGGTACCGGACAGAATCACACCGATGCCGCGGTTACCGAAGTCGTCGGCAAGCGAGCCGAAGAATATATCGATGGGCAAGGTCAGCAGATGGGGGTGCTTGGGTGTCAAGCGGAAGCGCCCATCCTCGATGCGCATTATCGTGCCGGGCGGGATCAGGAAGATCTGATCGGCGGCGATCGGCAACTCGTCCTCGACCATGCGCACCTTCATGCGGGTGTAGCGCGCGAGCAGATCGGTCATCATGCTCTTGTGATCCGGCGACAGATGCTGGATCACAACGAAGGCAGCGGTGGTATCGGCCGGGCAATGACTGAAGAACCGCTCCAGTGCCTCCAGCCCGCCTGCAGACGCGCCTATTGCAACCACGAAACCGTTGAAAACAGTCGTTGACGCCTGACCCTCCATCTTTGCCCGGCCAACTTTCTTGGCTTTCATCCTTCACTTCCCGCGGTAGGTTGCACATCCATCCGTTGCCATTCACGGCCGAGTCGGCGTTGCATACCGGCGGCGTCAGTGCAGATGACAATGCCATGTTCGCCTCCCCGGCGCTGACAGGCACCGCTTCCACCCAGCCAGAGTTCGCATCCTGCCGGCAGGGCTTCACGCAGCGCTTCGCTGTAGGCATGCAGCGCGCGCGGCGGGTATCCTCGACTCACAGACAACCCGACGATCCGCGCGCGGCAGGCACAAGCTGCAGCAGCGAGTTCATCCAGCGGGGTTTCAGCACCGAGATCCATGCAGTCAACATTCAAACTGCGCAGAATCAGGCCGGCCATCGAGAGCCCCAAGGTGTGCCGTTCACCGGGAGGCGTGGTCAGCAGCGCAAGCACTCGTTCATTCCCCAGGGCAAGAGACTGAGGGGCGACAGACTGACGGAGAACGTCGCGCATGACTGCGCTGACAGCATGCTCTTGCCATACACGAGCATGACCAAGCGCCCACTGATGACCGAGTGCACGCATCAGCGGGGCCGCAAACGATTCGACAAAAACAATATCGTCGAGGGCCGCTCGCCTCGCCAGCAACTCACTACGCAGCACGCTGAAGCGGCCAGCGGCAACCAGTTCGAGCAGGCGGTCTACATGCGGCAGCGATTGGTGGCGTACGTCGGCCAGAGGACTGTCCATGAGTGCAAGGGCAATTGCCTCCCCAACCGAATGCCCCGACTCGACGATGCGCTTGACGGCATGCAGCAGGTGAACCTGCGTTTCGTCGTAAAGACGGGTACCGCCCCCAGTACGCAAGGGGACCGGCCAGCCATGTCGGCTTTCCCACTTCCTCAGCACGTCCGGACTGACGCCAAGCTGCGATGCGACGGTGCCGATGGTGAGCAATCACTTCCCCTTGAACAGAAACCCAGCGTGCAACTACTGCCTGTAGGCTCGTCATTGTACGTCCAGATATTATCTGGACATTGACGAAAGTCATAGTTTCGGCCGAACGGAGCACCTGTCTCCGCCTGCTTTGCCAAGAGGCTGCGGCCCACTTCATTCAGACAAACTTGATTGCCATACTGGCAGGACCGGAAAGACCAGCCGAAGCATCTGCCCGGCAGCGGCACAGACCGTGAACACGCCGTAACCCGCGCTCCGGTATGATTGCTTCTTCATGCCGGGCTCGCGGTCACTGCCGATGGACTTCGACGAACACCCTCTCTACCTGCCCATGCTCGCCGTGCGCGCCCTGGTTGCCGCCAGCTTGCTGTGGATCGCCTTCTCCAGCGTGTCGTTTGCCGCCATGGTGGTGCTCGCCGCGGGCGCGGCTGGGGCGGGTTTTCTGGCCGACCGCGGCATTGCGGCCTACATCCGCCTCGACATCCGCAGCCGCGAGCGTGCCGAGCGCCAGCGCCTGATCGCCGAACGCAAGGCCCGCGAAGCCGCGGAGAAGGCTCGCCAGGCTGAAGAGCGTGCCCGCCGCCTTGCCGAGGCGCGGGCACGCTGAGCATCAGCGCAGGCTGATCACCGTCCAGCCGCGCCGGGCTGCCGCGGCGGCCAGCGCCGGATCGGGGTCCACCGCCACCGGATGATCCACTCGCTCGAGCAGGGCGAGGTCGTTGAGCGAGTCGGAGTAGAACCAGCTCGGCAACGCTCCGCTCAGCCCTTCCTCGCTGCGCCAGGCTTCCACGCGCAGCGGTTTGAGTTCGCGGAAGCAAGGCAGGCCGCACAGCGCCCCGCTGAAGCGCCCGTCCACCAGCTCCGCCTCGGTGACCAACAGATCCGCAATGCCGAGCGCCTGCGCGGCGGGTTCGACGAGAAAGCGATGAGTGGCCGAGACGATGGCGCAGCGATGACCCTGCGCACGGTGGCCGGCGACCAGCGCCGCGGCCTGCGGCGCCAGTGCCGGCAGCAGCCGGGTGTGGGCAAAGCGGGCGCGCAGCGGCAACAGTTCGGCGAGCGTGCGCCCGGCAAGGGTTTCGAGCTGGAAGGCGAGATAGGCGCCGATGTCGAGCCGCCCGGCGAGATAGTCGTCGTAGTAGCGGGCCTGGCGCGCGAGGGTGCGCGGGCCGTCGATGCAGCCTTCGTCAGCGAGAAAGTTCAGCCACAGCTCGTTGGTATCTGCAGCGAGCAGGGTATGGTCAAGGTCGAAGAGCGCGAGGGCGGTGGGCGGGACGTGGCGGTTCATGAACACGGAGCGGTGGGAAAAACGGTGATGGTCAGATCAGCGCATGGCGCACGCGCGCGGACACCCATTCGGAGAGCAGCACGGTAACCAGGATGACCAGCAGGATGAGGCTGACCTGTGGCCAGGCCAGCACGTTGAGCGAGGACTCCAGCGCCAGGCCGATGCCGCCGGCGCCAACAAGGCCGAGGATGGTGGATTCGCGGATGTTGATGTCCCAGCGGAACAACACGATGCCGGCAAGCGCCGGTGCCACCTGCGGCACGATGGCGTAATCGATGACCTGCGCGCGCGAGGCGCCGGTGGCGGCCACCGCCTCGACCTGGCCGGCGTCGATCTCCTCGATGGCCTCGTAGAGCAGCTTGCCGATGAAGCCAATGGAACGCAGTGCGATGGCGAAGATGCCCGCCAGCTGTCCGGGACCGATGATGGCAACCAGCAGCAGCCCCCAGATCAGCGCATTGATCGAGCGCGAGGTAACGATCACCAGCAGCGCCAGCGGGCGCACCAGGCGCACGCTGGGGGTGGTGTTGCGCGCCGCCAGGAAGGCGGTCGGCACCGCCACCAGCAGCGCCAGCAAGGTACCCAGGGTGGCGATGTTGAGCGTCTCCCACAGCGGCCACCACAGCCGTTCCATGTAGGACCAGCGCGGCGGCCACATGCGTGCGCCGATATCGGCGGCCTGCTGCGGCGCATCGGCGACGAAGACCCACAGCGTTTCGCGGGTCATCAGCTGCCAGGCGAATACCGTGACCACCACCAGCAGCAGCCAGCCACACCACAGCAGCAACTGCGCGGGCGTGCTGCGGCGCTGCCATACGCGGACCTCTGCGCGCTGATGGACCGCCATCACTGCACCTGCCTGCGGACAAAACCGGAGATGTACTCGGTGAGCATCACGATGGCGATGATGATGAGCAGCACGGCGGCGGCAGAGTCGTACTCGTAGCGGTCCATGGCGGTGTTGAGGGTGGCACCGATGCCACCGGCGCCGACAATGCCGATCACCGCGGATTCACGAAAGTTGATGTCGAAGCGGTATACCGACAGGCCGATCAGGCGCGGCATCACCTGGGCGCGCACGGCATAGTCGAGCACCTGCCACCAGCCCGCGCCGGTGGCGCGGATGGCCTCGACCTGGGTTTCGTCGATGTCCTCGATGTCCTCGGCAAGCAGCTTGCCGAGAAAGCCCACCGTCGACAGGGTGAGGGTGAGAAAGCCGGCGAAAGCGCCGAAGCCGAACATGGCGACGAAGAAGATGGCGATCAGCACCTCCTGGAAGGTGCGCGCAAAGGCGATAAGCGCACGGCAGCAGTAGTACACCGGCGCCGGGGCAATGTTGCGGGCCGCGCCGATGCCGAAGGGGATGGACAGCGCCACCCCGGCCACGGTGGCGGTGATGGTCATGGTGATGCTCTCCTGCAGGCCGAGGAGGATGTCGTCGCTGCGGGAGGAAAAATCGGGCTGCAGGAAACCTTCGACGAAGCGCCAGCCACGCACCAGCCCTTCACTCACCCGTGCCCAGTTGACCTCCAGCGAGGCCAGCGCGAGGCCGAGGTAGAGCAGCGCGCCGAGCCCCAGCGCCCAGCGCAGGCGGGCATCGGCAATCAGCGGCGGACGCCGCCACTGGCGCACGGCGCTGCTCATCAGAGGCCGGCGCCGGTGGCGAGCAGTGCGGCGGGAGCGGCGTCACAACGCTCGCCGTCCGGCTGCGCCAGCGCGCTCCAGTCGGCAACGCCGTAGATGCGTTCGAGCACGGTGGTGCTGAGGCCGTCGGGTGTGCCGTCATAGACCACCCGCCCGCCGTGCAGGCCGACGATGCGGCTGACGAAGCGCTGTGCGAGGGCGACGTCGTGGATGTTCACGATCGCCGGCAGGGCACGCTCGGCACAGATTTCGCAGATCAACTGCATGATCTGCTGCGAAGTCTTGGGGTCGAGGCTGGCGGTGGGCTCATCGACCAGCAGCAGCTCCGGCTCCTGCGCCAGCGCGCGGGCAATGCCGACACGCTGGCGCTGACCGCCGGAGAGCGCGTCGGCACGTTTGTCCACATGGGCGGCAAGGCCGACGCGGTCGAGCAGCGCAAAGGCGGCATCGATGTCACGCTGCGGAAAACGGCGCAGGAAGGAGCGCCAGAACGGCACGTAGCCCAGACGGCCGGAGAGGACGTTCTCCATCACTGTGAGGCGTTCGACCAGGGCGTATTCCTGGAAGATCATGCCGATCCGCCGCCGCACCGCCGGCAGGTGGCGCGTGGCCACCGCGGTGATCGCCTCGCCACCGAGAAGGATCTCCCCCGCGCTGGGT
Source organism: Pseudothauera lacus (assembly GCF_003034845.1). Taxonomy (GTDB): domain Bacteria; phylum Pseudomonadota; class Gammaproteobacteria; order Burkholderiales; family Rhodocyclaceae; genus Pseudothauera; species Pseudothauera lacus. The sequence goes on from NZ_PZKC01000014.1 coordinate 63,381, forward strand.
TCGACCAGCCGGTTGATGCAGCGGATCAGCGTGGACTTGCCGGCCCCCGAAGGGCCGATCAGCCCCACCACCTCACCGGGCGCAACCGTCAGGCTGATGCCGTCAAGGGCGCGGTCGCCGGTGCGGTAGGTCTTGCCGAGAGCCTCGATGCGCAGCATTGCGTGCCTGCCGCCGCTCACTTGCAGGCGTAGCTCACGCCCATCGCGCTGTCGATGTCACGCACCACCGCCCAGTGCTCCTTGAAGGTGATGGGCATGAACTTCTCCTGCGGCGGCTCGGCAGCGTTGAATTCGCGCGCCAGCGCCGACCCCGTCCAGTCATAGGAGAAGAAGGCCTCGCGGATCTTCGCCGCCAGCTCCGGCTTGAGGTTGTGGGCATGGCCGTAGCCGGTGGTCGGGAAGGTCTGCGAGCGGTAGATCACCCGCGTCTGCGCCGGGGTCACCACGCCGCGGGCCTCCATGCGCAGCTTCACCGAATTGGCGATCGCCGCCGCGGGGTAGTCGCGGTTGGCGACGCCGAGGATGGAGTTGTCGTGCTTGCCGGAGAACACCGGCTCGTAGTCGCGCCCGGCCTCCATGCCGAACTGCTCGCGCAGCAGCGCCGAAGGCGCCTTGTAGCCGGAATTGGAGGTCTCCGAGGTAAACGCCATCTTCTTGCCACGGATGTCCTCGACGCGCTGAATGCCCGAATCCGGCGCGGTGATGATCTCCATCTCGTAGCCGTAGCGGTCGTCCATCGAGGCCATCATCGCGAAGGGCACGAAGCCCGCACAATTGACCGCAAGCGGATTCGAGCCGGTATTGAAACCCGCCACATGCAAGCGTCCCGCGCGCATCGCCTCGATCTGCGCGGCATTGCTCTGCACCGGGAAGAACTGCACGCGCTTGCCGGTGACACGTTCCATGTGCTTGAGGAAGTCCTCCCACACCTTGGCATACACGGCGGGGTCTTCCACCGGGGTGTAGGCGAACACCAGCGTCGCCGGGTCGACCCACTGCTTCGGGTCGGCGGGCAGGTCTGCAACCAGGTCGCCGTCGGCATCACGGTAGCGCGGATCCATCGCCACAGCGGATGCGGCGATTGCCAGGGCACAGCCACCCAGCACCAACTTTCGGACAAGAGCGGGAAGCACGATCCAACCTCCATGAATGTCAGATTCAAGGCGATGGAATCTATCTGCAGCACGTTACGCAGGTGTTGCAAGGTACCGCCGGATCGACAGCAGCGGTCATCAACCCGTCAATCGACTACCGCTCGGCCCCACCCCTTCGGCTACGCTGATGACAGGCGCCGGGTCAATATGCGACGCTCGCGCATGGGCAACACCGGCTTCAAGGCCAAGCCAACGGCAGAAGCCTTGCCCCTTCGGTTTCCCGAACGATGCGAGCGCCCCACCCCACCGATGTCGCCGAACAAGCAGTCGTGCCGAGGCCACACAGACCGCCGCGCCAGCCCGGCGCGATCATTGGCGAGCCAACGCAGAGGCGCCTGAAGCTCCTCCGCGCCCATGCCATGCCGATGGCACATCCCCTGCAGCCTGATGAATGCACGGACCCAATGGACATGGGCTTTCTCTGTTCGTATGCTGTAGTCCTTGTAATGGATGCATGCCCGCACGCCTTTGGCCAAGTTTGGCGGGTGGACGCAGGTGTGGCCTTGGGGGTGCCGGGTTTGTCAGGGGCGAGGTGCTGTTTTATCCTGGCAGCATGAGTGCCCAGGGTGTTGATAGTATTGACAAAAGAGCACGCCGAGTTCGCAGGGATTAACCGGCAGATACCTGAATATCCGTCTGATTTGATGTATACAATTCGTTAGCTTTCCCATTTCAACTATCCGCTATGACCAACTTTTCAACTGAGTTTCCGATCGACACAAAGAATAGCGTCGAGGACGTCGTCCGCTTGGCATGCAAGTGGGTGACGGGAAGCCCCCACACAAAAATTCCTCCAACGGCATTTGGCGAACTGCCACTCGATTTGGAGCAGCGCTACTCAAGCGGGCCAGAGGAGGTGACCACCGCTATCGCTAAGAACGCCGACTACGACATCGGTGGCCTCCGGCACATACGTACGGAAAACGGTCTTGAGTGGGTCACATCTATTGTGTCCCTCAAGACGCCTGAAAGACATACGCTTAGCCTTCAGGTTTCGTGTGAGGCACTCAGTACCGCGGTTAGGTTGCCTCCTCCGAAGAAGCCCTACTTCATTCGACAGGCTCTCACGGAACTGGGTGGCGGAATGGATGGGGAAATACCGGTAACGGACAAGCCGTTCCGTTTGGGTGAGAGCGAGGCTGGGATTGCCGCAGCGCTGATGATGGGGGTCGCAAACAACAAGCTGCCCATTGTCTACGTCAGCGCAGGCTTCGACGGAACGCATCTAATCAATCCAGACGATCTGGCGAAATTTGTATCCGGAATGGCTCACGTGGTAGTAGAGCCGAGTCGGGCATTTTCATTCAAGGTTAAAACACTCACAAACTCGGGCAACGTGTTCGGTGGCACCATCGGTGTCTACTGGCCTGAGAGTAATGCGCGGAACGCCTATTTCCTCGATGACGAAACACCGAACCCCCGCGCCATTCAAATTGAAATTGCAAAGGACATTCGCCTTGCTCTTTCAAACAGAAGGGCTCGCACCAATTGCACGTGGGCGCATCTAAAGGAAACGATTTCACGTAAGCGCTACGATTTGTTGAAATCGCAGGGATCCACGGCGCTACAAGAGTACATCGAGGCATTTGACGCGGATCAAGCAGCCAAAGACACAAAGCTGGCTGACGCCGAGCAAGAAATTTCACGACTTAACGCCGAACTTAGGCGAGTCACGTCATCCAATCAGTCATCAAATCGCGGCCTAGTTTCCCTCGGAAATGAACAAGATCTGTATGAGCACGAAATTTCTGACATTATTGTTGACGCGCTTCGGGAGGCTTTACGTGCCGCCCGAGAGAATAGCCGTCGCCAGCACGTATTGACCGATCTATTGGCAGCAAACAAATCGTCTGGTACTAGACAAAAGCTCGAAGAGGAAATCAAGTCTCTCTTTAAGACCTATAGAGACATGGACGCGCGAACAAGAAATGCGCTGGCGAGGATGGGCTTTGAACTGTCAGAGGACGGAAAACACTATAAGGCCGTATTCCAAGGAGACGGTCGTTATACGTTTACACTGCCAAAGACAAGCAGCGACCATCGAGCTGGTAGGAATACAGCGAGTGATATCAACAATACTCTCTTCTAGAGCTAACACTACGCTGCATCCGACCGGCCAAAAGCTGCGCTTTTGTCCGTCGGCTGAGCTTCGACGTTGGACCAATCATCAGGCTAGGAGACGTCATCTTGCTTAAGTACCAGGATGTATTCGTTCCAGGGGGCTTTCCGCGCCATACCTACAACGCTCGGCTGGATTTGAATCTTGAGACGCGACTTGGCGAGATCAAAGACAACCTATGCAAACTTGTTACCGTCACCGGTCAGACCAAGTCGGGCAAGACAGTGCTAGCTCGAAAGGTATTACCCCCAGAGGAGTGCATTTGGATTGATGGGGGTACAGCCGGAACCGAAGACGAGTTCTGGCAACTTGTTATTGAGCAACTCGACTTATTTCAGGATTACGAGGAACAGGAAGGAACAGAAACCAGTACATGCATCGAAGGAAAGGGAACTGCAGAGGCAAATTTCCTTGTTGCAAAGGGGTCCGGCGAAGTCGGGGCAAGTCTTGAGAGGAAGCGCGGGACGGAAACACGTCGAGTTCGGTCCCTTTCATCGCGAGTAGTTGCACTCTCTGGACTCAAGACTCGCAAGCTACCACTGGTTATCGACGATTTTCACTATCTTCCTCCGGATCTTCAAGGCAGGATCGTCCGCGCCCTCAAGCCAATCGTCTTTGATGGTCTGCCCGTGGCGGTAATCGCCATTCCCCACCGAAGATTCGACGCGGTTAAGGTGGAAAGGGAAATGGCTGGGCGCATATCTGGGATTGAGATTCCGTCATGGTCCAACAGCGAACTCTCCTACATCCCAGAAACCGGTTTCAAACTGTTGGGCTATGAGCTAGATCCATCCAGCGCAACCCGGCTCGCATCACAGGCACTTGGTAGCCCACATTTAATGCAGGATTTTTGCCGCGGTCTCGCCAAACAAAGGGACATAAAGTATTCCGCGGAGCTCTCGCAACTTCAGTTCAGCCCCGATGAATGCGACGAGATCTTTCGTGATGTTGCAGACACAATCGGTAGGCCGATTTTTGAGAAGCTTGCTCGGGGGCCACGGCAACGTACTGACCGGATCCCAAGAGAGCTAAAGGATGGACGGCGCGTAGATATCTACGAGTTAGTGCTTCATGCCTTAGCGAGCATAAAGCCGGGGCTCGTGAGTCTCGAGTACGAAGACCTGCGCAGTGCAATACGCGAAGTATCGAGTTCGCAGCTGCCGCAGCTTCACGAGGTAGCACGCGTCCTCAAGCATATGGCGACGATCGCCTCAACCGACCAGAGCTCAACGCCTGTGATTGACTTCGAAGAGGAAGAGAAGAAGCTGCACATCACAGATCCATTTTTCGCATTCTATCTTCGGTGGGGCGACCTATCTTGACGAGTACGTCCAACGATTAAGGTTATGTCGTGATCGCAAAGCGAGCCACGACATGAACCGGTTGTTGAACAAGCCCGGTTCGTTTCCCTGGAAATAGCTTCGAGTGCCCCGGCCCGGAAGTGGGCGAGGCTGCCAGCGCCCTGGGCTGGTAGTTCCGGAGTCAACGCGTGGAAGCGGGCAATGTGCTCCATTTCGCGCTTGGCGCGCGCCTTTGCAGCGATTTTGGGCCGAGCGCCACCGCGGCGCCGGCCGGCGCACCACCCTCTCAGGTGGGCGGGCTTGCTCAACCGTCTCCACAGCCGGAAGCGGTCCTCGTCGCCAAACCGTTGCGGGAAGAATTCGCAGACTACGTTCGCTGCGTAGCCCGCACCGAGGCAGAGGCGAAGCCCGGGAAGACCGCCGCTAGCCCGGGCGCCTGCGCAGCGGCGCTTACGCCGGCAGGGCGAGCTTGCCGTCGGTGCTGAACTGGTAGTCGCGGAAGACGTGCTCGGCGCTGAGGATCTCGTAGCGCCCGTCCTCGCCCTTGCGGCTGGTGTCCTTGAGGCGGTAGGTGTAGTGCCCGCAGGTCCACAGGTCGAAGTTGCGCATGTGGGTGCACAGACAGGTCTTGTCCATGACCTTCACCTTGCTGCCTTCGGGCAGTTCGGCGACGGCGCGGTTGTAGGCGTCGATGTACTGGCAGCTGCCCTTGGCGTCGAGCAGGTAGCCGTAGGCCTCGCAGTTGGGGCGGATGCCGTTGCCGATCGCCGGGCTGTTGATGAGCATGCGCATCGGATAGCCGGTGGGCGAGATGAGGTTGACTTCGATGTCGCCCTCGCTGGCCTTGAAGTATTCCTGCTGGACGTCTTCGGGCAGGCCGCATTCGCGCGTCACGGTGAAGCGGGTGGCAACCTGCACGGCCGCCGCACCGGCTTCGAGGAAGTTCACCGCATCGCTGCCGGTGAAGATGCCGCCGGCGGGAATGAGGGGAATGTCGAGCTCTTCGGCCTTCAGCCAGGCGGCGATCTCGGCGACGATGGTGGCCAGATCGTACTGCGCCCAGTCGAGCCCGAAGCCGAGGTGGCCGCCGGCCAGCGGCCCTTCGACGACGACGTAATCGGGCAGGCGCCCGGTACGCGCGCTCTTCTTCAGGAAGAGTTGCAGGGCGCGCAGCGAGGAGACGATGATGCCGAGCTTGACGTCGCGGAAGCGCGGATGCTCTTCGATCAGCGCAAAGGAGCCAAGGTGCAGGCCGGCGGCCAGGGTGATGCCGTCGATGCCGTTGTCCATGGCGGCCTGCAGCCGCACCCGCAGGGTTTCCCGCGGGCTGTTCATGGTCAGCTTTTCCATGCAGTTGATGAAGACCAAGCCGTCACCGCGCTTGGCTTCCATGGTGCGGCTGACGTGGGTGGCGGTCGCCTCGGCGATGAGGCCGAGATCGAACTGCACCACCGACTTGTCGCTGTTGGCGACGTTGAATTTGTACTGCTTGAGCTTGTCCTTGACGTACTTGGTGTTGTAGCGGCGGTCGGACACCGTGGGCAGCATGGCGTCGGAAATATGGCCGATGCCGCCCAGCCGGGCAGCCTCCAGCGACAGTTCGGCGGTCGAGATGTCGACGCCCATGCCCCCGATCATGATCGGCACCAGTTCCTGCTTGCCAAACCGCAGGCGGAAATCATCCACACGCTTCATTGCTTGAGTGTCCAGATTGCGTAGCCCCGCATTATCGCCCGAGACCCGCTCCGCGGGCTAGGTAAACCGGCATTGGCAGCCGCGCCGAGAACTGCAAGCATAGCCTGCGAGTCATATTCCGGGGGCGCAGCAAGGGCTGCACGCCCCACCCCATCGACCTCTTTGCTCCAGCCATGCTCAGCTCTCTCAAGGAACTCTTCAGCGCTCTCGCCACCCCCGCGCCGCAAGCCGGCACCACCGCGGAGCATCATCTGCAACTGGCCACCGCCGTACTGCTGGTGGAGGTGATGCGGGCCGACGCCGACAGCCCCGAGGCCGAGCGCCTGGCCATCATCGAGGCCCTGCGCGAACGTTTCGCCCTCGCCACCGACGAGGTCGAACGCCTCTTCGAACTCGCGCGCGCCGCCTCCCACGACGCGCCCGACCTGTTCACCTTCACCTCGCAGCTGAACCGCGCCTACAGCCCCGCCGAGAAGCTGCAGATCGTCGACTACCTGTGGCAGGTGGCCTACGCCGACGGCCACCTCAGCCATCACGAGAACCATCTGCTGCTCAGACTCGGCGAACTGCTGTACATCCCGCGCGGCGATTTCGTTGCTGCCAAGCAGCGCGCCCGCACACGCAGCGGCAACTGCTAATATTCTCCCTTTGCAGCCCCGCGAAGGCTGCTGCAGCGGAGCCCAGCGATGTTCTACGGCGTTACCGACCTCACCACCTTCATCATCGGCACCATCTTCATCGTCCTGCTGCCGGGGCCGAACTCGCTCTACGTCATGGCGGTGGCCTCGCGCCACGGGGTCGCGGCGGGCTACCGCGGTGCCTGCGGCATCTTCGCCGGCGACACCATCCTGATGCTGCTCGCCGCCACCGGCACGGCCTCGCTGCTGCGCACCACACCCGAACTGTTCATGATCATCAAGTACGCCGGTGCGGCCTACCTGGCGTGGGTCGGCATCAGCCTGTTGCGTTCGGCGCTGCGCGACTGGCGCCGCCGCGGCGAAGCCGGGGACGCGGCCGCCACTGCGGCCGCCGCCCCCCGCGCACACCCGTTCCGCAGCGCACTGCTGATCAGCCTGATGAACCCCAAGGCGATCCTCTTCTTCGTCTCCTTCTTCATCCAGTTCGTCGATCCGGCCTACGCCCACCCGGGGCTGTCCTTCCTCATCCTCGGCGCCATCGTGCAGGTGTGCAGCGCCCTCTATCTCTCCGCGCTGATCTTCGGCGGCGCCTACCTCGCCGCCCAGTTCCGCCGCCGCCGGCGCCTCGCCGCCACCGCCACCGGCAGCGTCGGCGGCCTCTTCATCGGCTTTGGCGCCAAGCTCGCCGGCGCCACGCTGAGCTGAGATAGAATTGCGGATTGCCCCCACCCAGGGGGCTTTCCCGCACCAATGATGAGCCCCCACCTCCCCGCACTAGACCTCCCCTACGCCCCCCTGGTCCGCCGCATCGAAGCCGAAGCCACGGTCATCGGCGACCAGATCCTGCGCATCGACCACTTCCTCAACCACCGCATCGAACCGGCCTTCATCGCCGAGATGGGGCGCGAACTGGCCCGCCGCCTGTCGGCCTTCCACCCCACGGTGGTGCTAACCGCCGAAGCCAGCGGCATTGCCCCCGGGCTGGTGGTGGCACAGACCCTCAACGTTCCGCTGCTGTACGCCAAGAAGTACGCCCCGGAAGTGGAATCGCCCTACATCTCGCGCGTCATCCCCTCGCCCACCAAGGGCGGCGAAACCAAGCTGGTGCTCTCGCAGCGCTACCTGCAGCCCGGCGCGCGCACGGTGATCGTCGACGACTTCCTCTCCAACGGCCGCACCGCTGTGGCACTGGTGGAGATGGCCCGCGAGGCCGGCGCCGAGGTGCTGGCCGCCGGCTTCATCGTCGAGAAGCGCTTCAGGAACGGTCATCAGTCGGTCAGCGAACTGGGTGTACCGGTAGCCACGCTGGCCCAGGTCGAGGCTCTGCGCGACGGCAAGGCGGTGCTGCGTCAGCCGCAGGGCTGATCTGCGCTAAACTGACACTCTGAGCTGTCACCGGGACGCGCGCCATGCAGGAATTCGAACAACAGGCCCAGGCCTTTGCCAACCAGATCGAAGAGGAGCTTCAGGAAGGCCGCCTGAACTTCCCTACTGCGCTCGACGTTTCCCTGCGCATCAAGAAGCTCGCCGACAATCCCGAATCCACCCTCGACGAGATCGCCGCGGTGGTACGCGCCGAGCCGGTGCTCAGCGCCAAGGTGGTGCGCATGGCCAATGCCGTGCTGCTCAACCCCTATGGCGCGCAGATCACCGCGGTCAATGAGGCGGTCAAGCGCATCGGCCTGTCGGCGCTGCGCTGCCTGGCCTTCGCGGTAGCCGCCGAACAGCTCGCCCAGGATCACCGCTCGCGCGAGATGCGTCTGGTGGCCTCCGGGCTGTGGATGCACACCGTCGATGTCGCGGCGTGGTCGTACGCCTTTGCCCGCCACCTGCGCTCGGTGAATCCGGACACCGCCATGCTCGCCGGCATGATGGTGGATATCGGCCAGTTCTTCCTCCTCGCCCGCGCGGCCGATTTCCCCGCGCTTGAACACAACATGGCGCGCTTTGCCGAGTTCGTGTCGACCTGGGACGAACCGGTCGGGCGTGCGGTGCTGGAAGCCTTCGAGCTGCCCGAGACCATCCTCGACGCCTTCCAGTACGAAGACCCCTACGGCGGCTCGTGGCCGCCCGTCGACCTTGCCGACATCGTCTTCACCGCCGGGCTCGCCGCCGAGACCCCGAACCCCTTCGACACCCTGCTCGGCCTCAACAACCGCGGCGGGCTGCTTGCCGCGTGTACCGCCGGCATCGACAAGGACAAGTTCTCCGAACTCGTCGAGGCCGCCCGCGAAGGCCGCCAGGAACTGATCTCCGCCGTCGTCGGCTGAAACCCCTCAGCCGGCCAGCGCGCGCCTGAGCGCCGCCGCCGCGGCGCGCACGGTGTCGTTGGCCTCGGGGAAGAACTTCCCCAGGGTGATGAAGCCATGCACCATGCCGTCCACCGCCAGGTGTTCGACCGCGCCACCCTCGCTGCGCACGCGCTCGGCAAAGGCCACGCAGTCATCGGTGAGCGGATCGCACTCGGCGGTCACCAGCAGCATCGGCGGCAGGCCGGCGAGCGACGCCGCGCACATCGGCGAGGCCCGCCAGTCCGCGGTATTGCCCGCGGGCAGATAGCGCTCGAAGAACCACTGCAGGCTCTCGCGATCGAGAAAATAGCCGTCGCCGTATGTTTCGCGTGAAGCGCGCGAACTGAGGATCTCCGTACACGGATAGATCAACAGTGCAAAAGCCGGCAGCGCCACACCGCACTCGCGCCGGGCAATGGCGGTGACGATGGCGAGATTGCCCCCGGCACTGTCGCCACCCACCGCGACGCGGCTGCCATCGACGGACAGCAGGCCGGCGTTGTCCACCGCCCATTCATAAGCCAGAGCGGCGTCATTGACCGCCGCCGGAAAGGGGTGCTCGGGCGCCAGGCGGTAATCCACCGACAGCAGCGCACAGCCCGACAGGTTGGCCAGTTCGCGGCACAGCACGTCGTAGCTCTCCACCTCCCCCACGCACCAGCCGCCACCGTGGTAATAGACCAGCAGCGGCAGCACCGCCTGCGGCGGCGCACTGAGCGGGCGGTAGTAGCGGCACAGCAGCGCACTGCCGTCGCCGCGCGCGATCGGCACCTCGGTCACCGAGGCCACCGCCGGCGCCTCGGGGCGGAAGGCGAACTGCAGCTTCTGGAAGGAATGGCGGGCCTGCGCCACCGAAAGGTGGTGAAAACGCGGCGCACCGACCCGGTACACCATGTCCAGCATGGCGCGGGCCTGAGGGGAAAGAGGCATGACGGCAAGCGGCGCGGAGCGCGCACGGAAGAAACGACAGGCGGCATTCTAACCGCGCCGCCGAGCCCCGGCGGGGTACGGCGGTGCAAACTTGTGCAGCGCCCCCTGACGGGCCGCCTCAGCCCCGCAGTCCTTGGCATACAATGAAACGCTTACGCACAGACGACCAGGGAGAGGCTCAAGATGACCACACAAAAGAAGACCCCGTCCGCACCCCGCCGCCCGGCAGTGAAGCGCACACCGCGCCCGGCGCAGGCCGGCGACGTGGCCCCCGACCAGTCGCCCGCGGGCATCGAACACTTCGAACTCGACCAGGCCGTGCGCGCCGCGCGCGACAGCAAGGAAGTGGCCGTGCGCGACATCATCGCCAGGGCCGCCGATGAGGACATCGGCTCGCTCGCCAGGACCCTGGAGGCCATCCTCGCCGGGGCTTCGCCGGACGATGCGGCGGTGCTGCGCGAAGCCCTGCTGAAGGCCGAGGAACCGGCCACGAAGCTGCCCGTGGCCCCCGACGACCAGCTCTCCGACGACTGGCGGGTAGGCGGCTACCCGTACAAGAACCTGATGTCGCGGAAGAACTACGAGAAGCAGAAGTACCACCTGCAGGTGGAACTGCTCAAGCTGCAGGCCTGGGTGAAGGAGACCGGGCAGAAGGTGGTGATCGTCTTCGAAGGCCGCGACGCCGCCGGCAAGGGCGGCACCATCAAGCGCTTCATGGAACACCTCAACCCGCGCGGCGCGCAGGTGGTGGCGCTGGAGAAGCCCACCGAGACCGAACGCGGCCAGTGGTACTTCCAGCGCTACATCCAGCACCTACCCAGCGCCGGCGAGATCATCCTCTTCGACCGCTCGTGGTACAACCGCGCCGGCGTCGAGCGCGTGATGGGCTTTTGCAGCAACGACGAGTACAACGAGTTCATGCGCCAGGTGCCCGAGTTCGAGCGCACCCTGGCGCGCAGCGGCATCCACCTGATCAAGTTCTGGTTCTCGGTCAGCCGCGGCGAGCAGCGTCGCCGTTTCAAGGAGCGCGAGAAGCATCCCCTCAAGCAGTGGAAGCTGTCGCCCATCGATCTGGCTTCGCTGGACAAGTGGGACGACTACACCAAGGCCAAGGAGGCGATGTTCTTCTACACCGACACCGCCGATGCGCCGTGGACGGTGGTGAAGTCGGACTGCAAGAAGCGCGCGCGCCTCAACGCCCTGCGCTACGTGCTCCACAAGCTGCCCTACACCAACAAGAACATCGACGCCATCGGCCCCCTCGACCCGCTGCTGGTGGGCCGTGCCAACGTGGTCTATGAGCGCGGCGAGAAGGAATCCAGCGCCCTGCTGTGAGCGCCCAGCCAATGAAACCCGCCCCCGAAACCCTCGCCGCCCAGGCCATGGGCTGGGTCGCCCAGCCCTTTCACGACCTCGCCCCACCGCTGCACCCGAGCAGCACTTTCGAGCGTGGCGGCGATGGCGACTACCCCGGCGGGCGGGTCTATGCACGCGACCACAGCCCGGCCTACGACCAGGCCGAAGCCCTGCTCGCCGCCCTCGAAGGTGGTGAGCAGGCCCTCCTCTTCCCTTCCGGAATGGCCGCCGCCACCGCCCTGCTGCACGCCCTGCCGGCCGGCGCCGAGGTGCTCGCGCCACGCGCGATGTACTGGTCGCTGCGCAACTGGATGCGCGAACTCGATGCCCGCGGCCTGATCGCCATCGACTTCTACGACAACGGCGACAGCGCCGCGCTCGCCAGCCGCCTGGCCGCGCGTCCGCCCGCCCTGCTGTGGATCGAGACCCCGGCCAACCCGACCTGGGAGATCACCGACATCGCCGCCGCCTGCAGTGCCGCGCACGCCCACGGCACCCTGGTGGCGGTGGACTCCACCGTACCGACACCGGTGCTCAGCCGCCCGCTGGCACTGGGCGCCGACTTCGTCATGCACTCGGCAACCAAGTATCTCAACGGCCACTCCGACGTCGTTGCCGGCGCCCTCGCATGCCGCCAGCCCTGCCCGCTGTGGCAGCGCGTGCGCGTCAATCGCACCCAGGGCGGTGCCATCCTCGGCGCCTTCGAGGCCTGGCTGCTGCTGCGCGGCATGCGCACCGTGCATCTGCGCGTGCGCCACGCCTGCGCCAGCGCCCAGCGCATCGCCGAGCACTGCGCTGTCGATCCGCGCATCGCCGCGGTGCTCTACCCCGGCCTGCCCACCCACCCCGGCCACACCGTGGCCGCGGCGCAGATGGACGGCGGCTTCGGCGCCATGCTGTCGCTGTGCATCGCCGGCGGCGAACAGGCCGCCCGCGATACCGCCGCCCGCCTGCAGGTATTCAAGCGCGCTACCTCGCTGGGGGCGGTGGAAAGCCTGGTGGAGCATCGCGCCAGCGTCGAGGGCCCGGGTTCGCTGTGCCCACCCGACCTGCTGCGACTGTCGATCGGCATCGAGGCGGTGGACGACCTCATCGCCGATCTGGATCAGGCGCTGGGCCGCACTTCACTCCCGGGCACGTAGTCCGGCAGGGCAAACGGACACTGGCCGCCACCGTGCTGCAGACAATGGGAGTATGATCGCCGCCTCATGAGGCCGCTCGGCATACCCCGCGCGGCGCTGAACCGCCACGGAGCAGTGCTCACCGTGGCCTGAGCAGCGGCCGGAGAAATCTTGCGCATCAGAGAAGTCCAGCATCCAGCCCGGATCGTCCCTGCGGCCTTCCTGATCACCATCCTGATCGGAACCGCACTGCTGATGCTGCCTGCCGCACATGCCGAGGCAGGGGGAGCACCGTGGATCGTGGCCTTGTTCACGGCGGTCTCCGCGGTCTGCGTAACCGGACTGGTGATCGTCGACACCGGAACCTACTGGTCTCCCTTTGGCCAGGTGGTGATCATGGCCCTTTTCCAGATCGGTGGATTCGGCATGATGACTGCGGCCACACTCCTCGGTCTGATGGTGAATCGCTCACTACGCCTGCGGACCAAACTCACCGCCCAGGTCGAGACACACAGCCTGGGGGTTGGTGACGTTACCAGTGTGGCAAAGCTGGTGTTGATCGTCACCATCATCGCCGAGTCCATCGTGGCCGTATTTCTGACCACCCGTCTGCATGCGGCCTACGACCTGCCATTGACCGAGGCGGCGTGGAGCGGCGTGTTCCATGCCGTCTCGGCCTTCAACAATGCGGGCTTCTCGATCCATGAAGACAGCCTGGTGCGTTACGCTTCAGACGCCTTCATCCTCGTCCCCGTCATGCTCGCCATCATCGTTGGCGGCCTTGGCTTTCCGGTGCTCCACGACCTGCGCAACCGGCTGCGGGACCCACATCACTGGTCGGTGCACACCAAACTGACCCTGCTCGGCAGTGGCGTGTTGCTGGCTGGCGGCGCAGCGATCCTGCTCTTCTTCGAGTGGTCCAATCCGCTCACCCTGGGACCCCTGACGGTCGCCGAGAAGCTCCTCTCGGCCACATTTGCCTCCGTTTCCGCGCGCACCGCAGGATTCAACGCCATCGACATCGGGGCGCTGACTCACGAGAGCTGGGGCCTGCACTACTTCCTGATGTTCATCGGCGGAGGCAGCGCGGGCACTGCCGGCGGGGTAAAGGTGGGCACGGCAATGATCCTGATTCTGCTGGTGGTGGCGGAAATCCGTGGCCGCAGCGATACCGAGGCTTTCGGCCGCCGGATCAGCATTTCGGCACAGCGGCAGGCCATCACCGTGCTGGTGCTGGGCAGCACGATGGTGGTGCTGGGCACACTGGTAATCCTGCGCCAGACCGACATCCCCTCGGATCAGGTGATCTTCGAAGTCATCTCCGCGTTCGCCACGGTAGGCCTGTCGACGGGCATCACTGCCGACTTGCCCGAGGCTGCGCAACTGATGCTCGCCCTGCTCATGTACGTCGGGCGCGTCGGCACCATCACCCTGGCAGCTTCGCTTGCACTGGGCGAGCATCGCATGCCTTATCGTTATCCCGAGGAGCATCCCATTGTTGGCTAGGCTATTTACCGAACGCTTCGCCTTTTCCAAGGGCGACAGCGTAGTCGTGATCGGACTGGGCCGCTTCGGCGGCTCGGTCGCCAATTCCCTCATGCAACTCGGCCACGATGTCATGGGCATCGACCGCGACGCCGAACCGGTGCACGAATGGGCCGATCTGCTCACCCATGCGGTGCAAGCCGATTCCACCAGCGCAATGACCATGCGCCAGCTCGGCGTGGCCGACTTCTCCCACGCCATTGTCGGCATCGGCACCGATCTGGCCGCCAGTTTGATGACCGTAATGGCACTCACCGAGCTCGATATTCCGGACATCTGGGTCAAGGCAATGACGCCCGAACACGGCAAGATCGCCCAGCGCATCGGCGCGCATCATGTGGTTTATCCGGAAGCCGACATGGGCGAGCGCGTCGCTCACCTGATCAGCGGGCGAATGATGGACTACATAGAGTTCGACGACGGTTTTGCCATCGCCAAGATCCACGCCCCGGCGCTGACCCACGATCTGTCACTGGCAGACTCCGGGGTAAGGGAGAAATTCGGTGTAACGGTGGTCGGCATCAAGCGCGCCCACGAAGACTTCCAGCACGCCAAACCAGGCAGCATCGTGCGCCCCGGCGACCTCCTCATCGTCTCCGGTCCGACCCGCCAGGTCGAGGGCTTCGCGGCGGCCAAGGTGCGCGGCGGCTGACGCAGCAGCGGTCATCCACCACCGAAGCGGGCGATGAAGGCGCAATCGATGCGCCTTTTCCAGCGCCCGCTCCACCGCCCCCACCAGCCCAACGCGCCCCAGGCGCCGAGCGCCGCGCCGTCGTCATGGCGGATCAGGTAGAGCGCACGGCGTTGCGGCGACCACGCCTGCAACGGCGCGCCGCGCAGCGCGCGCAGCAGGTTCTCCGCCAGCGGCGGGCCGGCGCGCACCGCATAGACGCCCGACTTCGGCCGCCCCTGCGGCAGCGCTGCGCAGTCGCCGGCGGCAAACACGCCGGGATGGGATAGCGACTGCAGGCAGGCGTCGACCGCCACGAAGCCTGCAGCGTCGGTAGCCAGCCCGCCCTCGCCCAGCCAGCGCGGCGCTGCCGCGCCGGCCGCAAGGATGATCTGCGCCGCCGGCAGATGGCTGCCGCAATCCAGCCGCACGCCCTGCGCGTCGATGGCGACGACGCGGCTGTGGCCGCGCCAGCGGATGCCCTGCTCACGCAACAGGGCGGCGGCACGCCACTGCACGATGGCCGGCATGCCGGCGAGCGGGCGGGCCGCGGCGCCGAGCAACTGCAACGCCGGCCCCTTGGCGCCACCGCCGCGCAGGCGCGCCGCACAGGCAAAGGCCAGTTCCACCGCAGCAGCGCCGCCGCCGACGATGGCAAGGCCGTGGGGCGACGCCGCCGCGGCCTGCAGGGCGGCATCGAGACGGGCAACGAAACCTTCCAGCGGGCGCACCGCCAGCGCGTACCCGGCAGCGCCCGGCAACTCCGCGCCGCGGCTGACGGAGCCGACGTCGATGGAGAGCACATCCCACTCCAGCGTGCTGCCGTCGGCCAGCCACAGGCACCGCGCACCGGCATCGAGACGCAGTGCGGCCTGTTGCACGAAGCGCACCCCGGCGCGTGCGGCGAGCGCCGCCAGCGGCAGCGCACAGGCCTCGATGGCGTATTCCCCGGCGATCCAGCCCGGCACCATGCCGGAATAGAGCTGGCGCGCGTGCGGCGACACCAGCACCACCTCGACGCCGCCGGGGCGTTCGGCGGCGAGACGGTCGAGGACGTGGACATGGGCGTGACCGCCGCCGAGCAGCACCAGGCGCTTCACCGCTCCGCCTCCAGCGCGGCCAGGCGCAGCAGGTCGGCAGGCCGGTCGACGTCCCACAGGCAGGCCGGCTCCGCCCAGCGCAGCGCGCTGGCGCGCAGGCGCGCGCGGGTGGTCTCCATCACCGCGGCGCTGCCCCAGGGCATGGCGGTGAAAGCTTCTTCCGGCACCTGCGTGCGGGTGCCGGCGAGGACGTAGCCGCCATCCTCGGCGGGCAGGAAGACCATCTCCGCGCCCGCGGCGAGGCAGTCCGCAGCCTGGTGCAGATGGGCCACGGTGAGCGCCGGGCAGTCGCTGCCGATGAGCAGGGTGGGCGCCGGCAGCGCGGCCTGCAGGGCGTGAAGCATGCGCGCACCAAGATCCGCGCCGCACTGCGCACGGCAATCCACGCCGCGCCGCGCGAGGGCGCGGAAGAAACGCGCGCTGCAGTCGGGGGCACACCACAGGCTTACCGGCCCGAGCGCCGCGGCATGCGCGGTGGCCAGCGCCCGCAGCACCAGGCGGCGATGCAGACGCGCCGCAGCGGCAGCGCCCAGCGCCGGGATCAGCCGCGTCTTCGCCGCACCGGCGAGCGGCGCGCGCGCGAACACCACCACATGCACCGGGGTCACGGCCGGTAACCGTAGCGCCGGGCGAGCGCGGCGGGATCGGCGCCGAGGCGATAGGCCGCGCGCAGGCGCCACATCAGCCAGATCGTCCGCCACACCCCATGGCGCTCCCAGCGCCGCCCGGAGGTGTGCACGCGGGCACGCAGACAGGCCGGCGCATGGGCGCGCAGCAGCGCGCGCGAAAGGGCGATGTCCTCCATCAGCGCAATCGGCGGATAGCCCCCGACGGCGTCGAAGGCGGCGCGGGTGACGAAGATGGCCTGGTCGCCGGTGGCAATGCCGGTAAAGCGCGAACGCCGGTTCATCGCCGCGGCGATCACCGGCAGCATCCAGTGGCCACCGTCGATATCGACGTCGAAACGCCCCCACTGACGGCCCGCCGACACCACCCCGGCGATGATGCGGTCGGCCCCTGCGGGCAGCACGGTGTCCGCATGCAGAAAGAGCAGCACCCGCCCGCTCGCCTGCGCCGCGCCGGCGTTCATCTGGTGGGCGCGCCCGCGCGGGGCGCCGATCACCATGTCGGCGAGCGCGGCAGCGCGGTCGGGGGTGCCGTCGCTGCTGCCGCCATCGACGACGATGAGCTCCACGCCGCGCGCGCGCAGCGCCTGCAGACGGTCGAGCGCGGCGTCGATGGTGGCGGCCTCGTCGAGCACCGGGATGATCACCGACAAGGCCTTCACGATGCCCCTCCGGCGCTGCGGCGGGCGCGAACCTGATCGAAATGGCTGCACGACAAGTACATGCAAACGATACCTTGAGTCCTCATCACCCGCACTTGCGACGGCGCTGCACGCCCCCGCCCCCCAAGCACCACCTCACGGAGTATTCTTGCGCCCGATGCTGCAGCGCATGCCGACGGCAAGTCCGCACGCGCTGCGGATACCTTACCCACTGCACCGGATCCCCGCCATGGAAGCCCTCATTCTGCTCGTTTTTGGCGCCATCATGCTGGTCGGCTTCGTCGGCGGCATCATCGGTGGCCGTATCGGGCGCCGCAAGCTGTCGGAGGACGACGACAACGCCCGCGCGCGCATCGAGCAACGCCTCGATCATCTGCAGCGGGTCCAGAGCGAACTCGCCCGCCGCCTCGCCGACCTCGACGCCCGCCGCGACGCGCCGCCCGCCGCGGCAGCGGCACCACCGCACGATACCGCGGCAGCGGCACCACCGCACGACACCGCGGCAGCGGCACCACCATACGACGCCGCGCCGGCAGCGCCGCTGCCGGTGTTTACTGTCGAGGCTGCCACCGACACGGCGCCGACAGAGTTCGATTTCGACCTCCCCGAGCCGGCCGCCCCGGCCCGGGCCACCGCGCCCACCCCGCCCGCTGCGTCCGCGCCCCGACGCCCCCTGCCGGCGCCCACGGTGCTCCCCGAGCCCCCCACGATCAGCCCCCCGGCGCTGCCCGAGTGGCTGCGCCACTGGCTGTTCGGCGGCAATCTGGTGGTGCGCATCGGCATCGTCATCCTGTTCTTCGGCGTCGCCTTCCTGCTCAAGTTCGCCTACGAGCACGTCCATGTCCCCATCGAACTGCGCCTGAGCGCCACCGCGCTCGGCGCCATCGCCCTCCTCGGCCTCGGCTGGCGCCTGCGCACGCGGCGCGTGGGCTATGCGCTGGCGCTGCAGGGCGGTGGCATCGGTGTGCTCTATCTGGTGGTCTTCGCTGCCTTGCGCCTCTATGAACTGATTCCGGCACCGGCAGCCTTTGCGCTGCTGGTCGCCATCGCAGTGTGCGCCGGCATCCTGGCACTGCTGCAGGACGGCCGCTCGCTGGCGGTGCTGGGAACGGCCGGCGGCTTTCTCGCCCCCATCCTCGCCTCCACCGGCAGCGGCAGTCACGTCGCGCTGTTCTCCTACTACGCGCTGCTCAATGCCGGCGTGCTGGCCCTGGCCTGGCGGCGCACCTGGCGCGAGCTGAACCTGCTCGGCTTCGCGTTCACCTTCGTCATCGCCACCTTGTGGGGCGCGCAGTACTACCGCGCCGAACTGTTCGCCAGCGTCGAACCCTTCCTGCTGCTCTTCTTCCTGATGTATGTCGCCGTGCCGGTGGGCTACGCGCTGCGCAGCCGGGCCGCCGAGGCCAATGGCGGCAAGATCGCCGCCTACCTCGACGGCACCCTGGTGTTCGGCACCCCGCTGGTCGCCTTCGGCCTGCAGCTGCGTCTGGTGAGCGCCTTCGAGTACGGCGCGGCGTTCAGCGCCCTTGCCCTGGGCATCTTCTACCTCGCCCTGGCGCGGCTGCTGTGGGCGCGCACCGGCCAGCACCTGCGCCTGTTGCTGGAAGCCTTCCTGGCCCTCGGCGTGGTCTTTGCCACCCTCGCCATCCCGCTCGCCTTCGAAGGGCGGTGGACCGCCGCGGCGTGGGCGCTGGAGTCTGCCGCCATCCTGTGGATGGGCCTGCGCCAACGCCGCCTTGCCGCCCGCGCCTTCGCCATCCTGCTGCAGCTCGGCGCCGGCGCGGCGTTCATGATCGACCTGCCCGGCGCCGGCACGCTGGCGGTGCTCAACGCGCAGTTCCTCGGCTGCGCGCTGATCGCCGCTGCGGGGCTGTTCAGCGCCTGGCTCATCCACCGCCACGGCGACATCGTGCATCCGCTCGAACGGGCGGCGGCCCCCGTGCTGCTGGGCTGGGGCCTGCTGTGGTGGGGAAGCGCCGGCGTGCTGCAGATCGACGGCCACCTGCCGGCGCACCTGTTCGCCAACAGCGCGCTGCTCTTCGCCGCCCTCTCGGCAGTGGCTCTGGCCACGCTGGCGCGGCGCACCGCATGGGCGGCGGGCAATGCCGCCGCGGTGCTGATCTCGCCGCTGCTCGCCATCGCCGCGCTGGCCGCCGCCGGCGCAAGCACCAACCCGCTCGCCGCGCTCGGCTGGCTGGCCTGGCCGACGGCGCTGGGCGCGCACCTGTACGCCCTGCGCGGACACGATGAGGCCTATCCGCGGGCGATCGGCTGGCTCCATGCGCTCGGCGTCTGGGTGCTGGCGCTGGTCGCCGGAGTGGCCGCGGCGCGCGCCATCGACGGCGTGGTGGACGGTGCTTCGAGCTGGGCGGTGCTGGGCCTGGCGCTGGTCCCCGGTGCCGTGCTGGCCGCGCTTGTGCATCTGCGCGAGTGCGCCCGCTGGCCGCTGGGCGCACAGCGGCGCGCCTATCTGCTGCACGGCGGCGCCCCGGTGGCGGCCTTCCTGCTGCTGTGGGCAATGCTGGCCAACATTGCCAGCCCCGGGCATGCCGACCCACTGCCCTACCTGCCACTGCTCAATCCGCTGGAAATCGGCCTCGCCGGCGCCCTGCTGCTGTGCCTGTGGTGGTATGCCGGCGTGCGTCGCGCCGGCCTCCTCGACGGCGGCGCGGACGCTCAGCGCACGCTCGTCGTGATAGCCGGACTGTGCGCCTTCGCGCTCGCCAATGGCGTGCTGCTGCGCAGCCTCCACCATTTCGCCGCGGTACCGTGGGCGCTCGACGCGCTGGCCGGCTCGCGCCTGGTGCATGCCGCGCTGGCGCTGTTCTGGACCGCCATCGCGCTTGCCGTGATGCTGCTCGCCACCCGCCGCGGCTTGCGCCCGCTGTGGATGGCGGGGGCCGCGCTGATGGCGGTGGTGGTGGTGAAGCTGTTCCTGATCGACCTCTCCAACATCGGCGGCATCGAGCGCGTGGTGTCCTTCCTGGGTGTCGGCGTGCTGATGTTGGTGATAGGCTGGTTCACCCCCGTGCCTCCGAAAACGACCGCCGAGCAGCAATGAGAGACCTCCTCCGCCTTCCCCTCTGGCCCATCCTGGGCATCGTACTGAGCCTGCCGGCACAGGCCGCGCAAGTGGACGACTTCGCCTATGCGGCAGCCATCGAGCTCAGTGCCGGCGCCCCCTTCCAGCGCGTCGAACTGCCGCCGCAGGTGTATCGCAGCCTCACCGACGGTGCGCTTGCCGACCTGCGCGTGTTCAACGGCGCCGGCGAGATCGTCCCCCACGCCTTCGAGCCGCGCGCGCTGACCAGCAGCCTGCCCGCGCGCCCCACCGAGGTGCCGCTGTTCGTGCTCGGCACCGCTGCGGACAGCGGCCGCGCACTGAACCTGCGCGTGGAGACCAGCGACGACGGCACGGTGATCAGCCTGCACGGCGAATCGGGGCGGGCACGCGGCCCGGCGGCGGCATGGCTGGTGGATGCCAGCCAGCTCGGCCAGCGCATCCAGGCCCTCGAACTGAGCCTGGTCGAGCCGGAGCGCCAGTTCTCCGGGCGCATGCGCGTCGAGGCCAGCAACGACCTCGCCCAGTGGCGCACACTGGTGGCCAGCGCACCGCTGCTGCAACTGGCCGCCGAGGACGGCGAGATCGCCCAGTTGCGCATCGAATGGCCGGCCACCCAGGCGCGCTACCTGCGCCTGACCTGGTCGGGCGCGCCGCCCGCCGGCCTGCGTGAGCGCGTCTTCGCCAGCGTGCGGGTGGAGCCGGTGCCGCAACCGCAGGAGGCCGCGCGCAGCTGGCTGAGCCTCGCCGCCCCCGAAGTGCGCGAGGTCGGCGGGCGTCAGGAACTCATCTACGCCCTCCCCGGCGCCGTTCCCACCGACCGCGTGCGCATCGCCCTGCCGCAACCCAACAGCGTGGTCGGCATCGAACTCTTTGCGCGCGCCCGCAAGGACGCCCAGTGGCGCTCGCTCGGCCGTCACCAGCTGTACCGCCTCAGCGAGGGCGGCGAGGAACGCCGCAACCCCGACATCCACGCCGAGCCGGTCGGCGAGCTGATGTTGCGCGTGGATGCGCGCGGCGGCGGCTTCGGCAGCGGCCTGCCGGCACTCGACATCGGCTGGGTGCCGCACCGTCTGGTCTTCGCCGCCCGCGGCGAGGGCCCCTTCACGCTGGCCTGGGGGCGCCACAACGCCAGCCCCGGCGACTACCCCATCGCCAGCCTGGTACCCGGCTACGGTCGCGACGACGGCAGCCCGCCGGCCATCGCCGACGCCCGTCTCGGCGAGGCGCGCAGCGCCGGCGGCGAAGAGCGCCTGCGCGCGCCGCTGGATGCGCGGCGGCTGATGCTGTGGAGCGTGCTCGTCGGCGCCGTGCTGATCCTCGCCCTGATGGCCTGGCGAATGAGCCGGCTGATCCAGTCCTCGGACAACTAGCCCGCATGTCTCACCCCGTCCCTACTGCGGGTGCCGATGCGCTCGCCGTGGCACGCCGTACTCGCTCGCGCCGCCTCGACGTAGTGTCAGCTACGCCTTCGGCGCCGCTCGCTCCGTGCGGCGCACCACGACGGCGCCTCGGCCCCCTCGTGACGTGCCAGTGTGAGAAATGCGGGCCAGCCCGCCTGACCCGCTGATGCGGGATTTCCCGCGTTCTCGCTGCTGCGCGGCGGCCCTATCATGCCGCCCATGGCACCCACCCCTTCCACCCCCCGCCACAATCTGCTCGAAGACGCCCAGGGCCTGTTCGCCGGGGCGCTCTTCGTCGCCCTCGCGGTGGTCTTCTTCAAGCACGCCGGCGTAATCACCGGCGGCACCGCCGGGCTGGCGCTGCTGCTGCACTACGCCAGCGCGCAGAATTTCGGCGTGCTGTACTTCGCCATCAACCTGCCGTTCTACGTCTTTGCGGTAAGGGCGATGGGGTGGGAATTCACCATCAAGACCTTCTGCGCGGTGGTCCTGCTGGCACTGTTCAGCGAGTGGCTGCCGCAGGTGATCAGCATCGACTCCATCCACCCGGTATTTGCCGCGCTGATGGGCGGCCTGCTCGCCGGCACCGGACTGCTGATGCTGATCCGCCACCATGCCAGCCTCGGCGGCATCGGCGTGCTGGCGATCTGGCTGCAGCGCACGCGCGGCTGGCGCGCCGGCACCGTGCAGATGATCGCCGACTGCCTGATCCTCGCCACCGCGCTGCTGTGGGTTTCGCCCTGGCTGGTGGCGCTGTCGGTCCTCGGCGCCCTGGCGGTGAACATGGTGATCGCCATCAATCACCGCCCCGGACGCTACTTCGGCATGTAGGGGCGGCGATGCTCATCGCCGAAAGCGGGCGCTGCCCGACCTGCCGGCGCTGGGGCGGCTGCCGCGAGGCCGCCGCCGACGGCAGCACGGTGCTCCCCGATCCGGCACGGCTGCGCGGCCCGTGCATCGAAGGGCCGTGGCACGGCAGCCTGCGCGGGCCACGCAACGCGTGTGGGCAATGGGTGGACTGGCTGGCCACCGACGATTTAACAAAAGTTATAGCAGCAAAGAAATCGGGCTGATAGCCTTGCGCATAACATACCGTTCTCAGGAGCCCCTCCGCGTGCCCAAGCCCCTGCGTCCCGCCGCGTACCGTCTGTTCGTCTGGCTTGCGGCCGCAGTGCTGTTCGTTGCGGCGGGCCTGCCAGCCCGCGCGGCGCCACCGGCAGAGGACGGCGCCGCGCTGCCGGTCGCCCGCATCGCCATCCTGTCCTTCCGCAGCAAGGAGATCACCCTGGCGCGCTGGCAGCCGCTGATCGATCACCTGAATGCCGAGATTCCGCGGGTCCGCTTCGAGCAGCACGCCTACAGCAACCGCGAAATGGACGCCGCGGTGGCCCGCGGTGAAGTCGATTTCGTCTTCGTCCAGCCCTCGCACTATGTCGTACTGACCTACACCCACCGGCTCTCCTCTCCATTGGCAACCCTGGTCAACCGCGAGGGTGGCGAAGCAGTCAGCATGTTCGGCGGGGTGATCTTCAGCCGCGCCGAGCGTGCAGACATAGAGGGCCTCACCGACCTGCGCGGAAAGACCGTCGCCACGCCGGATATCAGCGGTCTCGGCGGCTTTCAGATGCAGGCCTATGAACTGCTGCAGCACGGCCTGCGGCCGTTCAGGGATTACCAGGTACTGGAAACCGACCAGCCGCAGGACCGCGTCGTCGAGGCGGTGCTCTCCGGGCGCGCTGACGCGGGCTTCGTGCGCACCGGCCTGCTGGAGGCGATGCAGGCGGCTGGCAAACTCGAAGCCGGTGCCGTCAAGGTGGTGGCGGCGCGCCGTCACCAGCAGTTCCCCTTTCCGTCATCGACGGCGCTGTACCCGGAGTGGCCATTTGCGGCGATGACCCACGTCGACCGCGACCTTGCCCGTCAGGTTGCTTCGACGCTGCTGTCGATTCCCCACGACGGCGATCTGGCGCGCCAGATGCGCATCTCCGGGTTCACCATTCCCGGCGACTACCGCAGCATCGACCATCTGCTGCGCGACCTGCGCCTGCCGCCCTTCGACCAGTTGCCCGAGTTCACTCTCGCCGAGGTATGGAAACGCTGGCAGTCCGCCTGGCTCAGCCTCATCGCCGCCATCGCCTCCTTGCTGCTGTTCAGCGTCATCCGCCTGCTCGGCCGCAACCGCGAACTGCTCGCCATCCAGCACCGCCTGGAAGACTCCGCGCGCGAGATCGCCCGCCTCGGGCAAGCCGTCGAGCAAAGTCCGGAGAGCATCATCATCACCGACCTCGACGGCAACATCCTCTACGTCAACCGCGCCTTCGAGACCAGCACCGGCTACACTGCAAAGGAGGTCATCGGCCTCAACCCGCGCATTTTCAAGAGCCCGCGCACCGCCCCTGAAGTCCATGCCGGGCTGTGGGCAACACTGTCCGGCGGCGGCATCTGGCAGGGCGAGCTGGCCAATCTGAGGCGCGACGGCAGCGAGTTCCAGGAGTCGGCGATCATTTCCCCGATCAAGGATGCCGACGGCAGGGTATTCGGCTATCTGGCCGTGAAGCAGGACATCACCGCGCGCAAGGAGGCCGAGGAGCGCATCCATCGCCTGGCCTACTACGACAGTCTCACCGGACTGCCCAACCGTGGCCGCCTCAACGAGCTGCTCGCCCACTGCCTTGCCGCCACGCCCCGCATCGACCATGGCGACGCGCTGCTGCTGGTCAATATCGACCGTTTCAAGCTCATCAACGACGCCCGCGGGCACCAACTCGGCGATGCCCTGCTCACTGCGCTTGGCCGACGCCTGGACGAGCGCGTCGGCGAGGCCGGCAGCGTCGCGCGCATGGGCGCAGACGAGTACGCCATCCTGCTGCCGCAACTGGGCGCGGACGAAGCCGCCACCGCGGCCGCTGCCCGCCAGTGGGCAGATCGCCTGATCGCCAGCGTGGCACAACCCCTGCATATCGACGACGAAGCCATCACGGTCACCTTCAGCATCGGCGTGGCGACCTTTCCCGACCCTGCCGACAGCACCACGGCCGACGTCCTGCGCCGCGCCGACACCGCCCTGCACCGCGCCAAGGATGGCGGTGGCAACCAGGTCGCAGTGTTCGAATCGCACATGGGCGAAGCCATCGCGCAGAGCTTCCGTATCGAGGCCGAACTGCGCCATGCGCTCGCCCACGGGGAACTGCAGCTGCACCTGCAGCCGCAGACCCTGCCCGACGGCACACTCTCCGGCGCGGAAGTACTCGTGCGCTGGCAGCATCCGCTCGAAGGACCGATTCCACCCGGGCGCTTCATCCCGGTCGCCGAGCAGTCCGACCTCATCGTCGAGCTCAGCGCCTTCATCTTCCGCGAAGCCTGCCTGCTGCTCGCCCGCCTGCAGGCCGCCGGGGTCGACCTGCGGCTGTCGGTCAACCTCAGCCCGCGCCACTTCCGCAAGCACAGCTTCATCCCCTGGCTGAAAGGCTTGCTGGCCGATACCGGGGCCGACCCTCACCGCCTCACCCTTGAAGTCACCGAGGGCCTGTTCATCGACAACCTCAGCGAAACCGCGGCGCGCATGGACGAGCTGTGTGCCCTCGGCATCCACTTCTCGATCGACGATTTCGGTACCGGCTACTCCTCGCTGGCCTACCTTAAGCGTCTGCCGATCCGCGAGCTGAAGATCGACAAGGGCTTCATCCAGGACGCCCCCAGCGACCCCGACGACGCCGCGCTGGTCGATGCCATCCTCGCAGTGGCGCAGAACCTGCACCTGGAGGTAGTCGCCGAAGGCATCGAGACCCCCGAGCAGGCTACCTTCCTCAGCACCCGCGGGCGCATCATCCGCCAGGGTTACCTGTTCGGCCGCCCCGAACCCGCTGAACTGTGGCTGCAGCGGTGGACAACACCGCCACTGTAAGGAAACACTGCCCCGCGCGACCAACGGACAGGATCCGGCACGCCCCCGGGTGAGGGTAGTGCTCTGATCTGCGCCCTCCGCGGTCGATCCTGACGCAGACCGGGCAACGGCTGGCACCCCCTCAATTACTGCATGCGAGCGATAACGATGTCCGTCAAGAAACTCTCCCTGGCCGGCTCCCTCGCACTGCTGCTGGCGCTCTGGTTCGCCCTCGATCTCGGTCGTTTCCTCGACCTGCAGACCCTCAAGGACAGCCAGGCCGCCATCGAGGACTTCCGCAGCGCCCGCCCCTGGCTTGCCGCAGGGTTGTACTTCGCCCTCTACGTGCTGGTCACCGCGGTCTCCCTGCCCGGCGCGGCGCTGCTCACCCTGGCCGGCGGCGCGGTGTTCGGCCTGCTGTGGGGCACGCTGATCGTATCCTTTGCGTCCACCGTCGGTGCCACGCTGGCCATGCTGCTCTCGCGCTTCCTGCTGCGCGACTGGGTACAGGCGCGCTTCGGCCGCCATCTGGCGGCGATCGACGACGGCGTGCGCCGCGAAGGCGCCTTCTACCTGTTCACCCTCAGGCTGGTGCCGGTAGTGCCCTTCTTCATGATCAACCTGCTCTTCGGCCTCACCACGCTGCCCGCGCGCACCTTCTTCTGGGTCAGCCAGGCCGGCATGCTCGCCGGCACCGTGGTGTACGTGAATGCCGGCACCCAGCTGGCGCAGATCGACTCGCTCAGCGGCATCCTCTCGCCAGCACTGCTTGCCTCCTTCGTCCTCCTCGGCCTCTTCCCGCTCATCGCCCGCAGAGTGCTCGACAGCATCCGGGCGCGCCGGGTTTACGCGCAATGGCAACGGCCCGCCCGCTTCGATCGCAATCTGGTGGTGATCGGCGGCGGCAGCGCCGGACTGGTCACCGCCTACATCGCGGCCGCAGTCAAGGCCAAGGTGACCCTGGTGGAGAAGCACAAGCTCGGCGGCGACTGCCTGAACACCGGCTGCGTGCCCTCCAAGGCGCTGATCCGTTCGGCCAGATTCCTCTCGCACGTCAGCCGCGCAGGCGAGTTCGGCATGAGCGCTGCCAGCGCCGACTTCCGCTTTGCCGAGGTGATGGAGCGTGTGCAGCGGGTGGTCAGGACCATCGAACCGCACGACTCCGCCGAGCGCTACCGCGGCCTGGGCGTGGACGTCGTCCAGGGCACGGCGCGCATCGTCACGCCGTGGGAAGTGGAGATCACCGCAGACGACGGCAGCACCCGCCGCCTGAGCACGCGCAGCATCGTCATCGCCGCCGGGGCCCGCCCCTGTGTGCCGCCGATACCGGGCATCGAAGAGGTCGGCTACCTCACTTCCGACACCGTCTGGAACCTGCGCGAGGCCCCCGGCCGCCTGCTGGTGCTCGGCGGCGGCCCCATCGGCGCCGAACTCACCCAGGCCTTTGCGCGCCTGGGCGCCAGGGTCACCCAGGTCGAGCGTGGCGCGCGCATCCTGCCGCGCGAGGACGAAGACGTGTCGCAGGCGGTGACGGCGCGCTTCGCCGCCGAGGGCATCGACGTACTGACCGGCCACGACGCCCGCCGCTTCATCATCGACAAGGGCGAAAAAGTGCTGATTGCCGACCACCACGGCAGCGCGGTACGCATCCCCTTCGACACCCTGCTGGTGGCGGTCGGGCGCACTGCCAACCTTAGCGGCTACGGGCTCGACACCCTGGGCATCCCCACCGGCAGAACCATCGCCACCAATGCCTGGCTGCAGACCAACTACCCCAACATCTATGCCGCCGGCGACGTCGCCGGCCCCTACCAGTTCACCCACACCGCCGCGCATCAGGCCTGGTACGCGGCGGTGAACGCCTTGTTCGACCCCTTGAAGAAGTTCAAGGCCGACTACCGGGTGATCCCCTGGGCCACCTTCGTCGAACCCGAAGTCGCCCGCGTCGGCCTCAACGAACTGGAAGCACGCGAACACGGCATCGCCTGCGAAGTCACCCGCTACGGCATCGACGACCTCGACCGCGCCATCGCCGACAGCGAGGCCCACGGCTTCGTCAAGGTACTCACCGAACCGGGGCGCGACCGCATCCTCGGGGTGACCATCGTCGGCGAACACGCCGCCGACCTGATCGCCGAATACGTGCTGGCGATGAAACACGGCATCGGCCTCAACAAGATCCTCGGCACCATCCACATCTACCCCACCCTCGCCGAGGCCAACAAGTACGCTGCCGGCGAATGGAAACGCGCCCACGCACCGCAAAAGCTGCTCGCCTGGGTGGAACGCTTCCACGCCTGGCGCCGGGGGTGAGGCCATGAGGATCCTGCGCACTCTTCTCGCCTGTCTCTTGCTGTCCGCTCCGGGCATGCACGCTGCGGCCTTCGACCACACCCACAGCCAATGGTCCAGCTTGCTCGATCGCCATGTCCGCCTGCTGGCAGACGGCAACGCCAGCCAACTCGACTATCGCGGCATGGCGCGCGACCGTGCGGCCCTGCAGGGCTATCTCGACGCACTGGCGACGGTAACGCCGGCCGAGTACGAGCAGTGGCACCGCGACCAGCGCCTCGCCTTTCTGATCAATGCCTACAACGCCTGGACGGTGGAGCTGGTGCTCGGTGGCTATCCGGGCATCACTTCCATCAAGGAGCTCGGCAGCTTCCTGCGCTCGCCGTGGAAGCGCCGCTTCATTCCGCTGCTCGGCAACCGTCTCTCGCTCGACGACATTGAACACGGCATGATCCGCGCCCCCGGCGCCTTCGACGAGCCCCGCATCCACTTCGCCGTGGTGTGCGCCTCGGTCGGCTGCCCGATGCTGCGCCCGCACGCCTACACCGCGGACGCCCTCGACGCTCAGTTCGAAGACAGCTTGCGGCGCTTTCTCGCCGACCGCACCCGCAACCGTTTCGACGCCGGACGGGGCGTTCTGCAAGTCTCGAAAATCTTCGCCTGGTACCGCGGGGATTTCGCATCCGGCCACCGCGGCTTCGATTCGCTGCACCACACCTTTGCCCGCCACGCCGACGCACTGGGCATGGACGCATCCCAACGACAGGCAATGCTGAGCGGCGCGTACCGCATCGAGTACCTCGACTACGACTGGAGCTTGAATGACACGCCCGCGTACCTTGAGCGGTAGCGCCGATCACCGCCCTGGCGAGGCATCGACCCGAGCCCGCGAGGCCTTTTGAGGTAATGTATCGAGAGCCCGCAACGCATGCTGAGCTTCATCGTCTCGCACGCCCTGATCTGCGCCGAGCCCGAGCTACGCGCAGCGCATACGGAATCACCATGACCGGCCGCCACACCACGCCCCCCGCTACCGCGCCCCTGCCCTTGCTCAGCGACCCGGCGCTGCTGAGCGAGCTGCACCGCGACATGCTGCGCTTTGCCCGCCTGCAGCTGCGCGACGCCGAACTCGCCGAGGATGCCGTACAGGAAGCCATCGAGGCGGCCCTGATGAACGCCGCCACCTACGCCGGTACGGCCACGCTGAAAACCTGGGTATTCGGCATCCTGCGCAACAAGATCATCGACATCCTGCGCCGCGGCAGCCGCTCACCCTTGCTCAGCACGGTCATCGGCAGCGACAACGACGACGAAGACGGCGCCATCGACGCCCTCTTCCGCGCCAATGGCCACTGGCACCCCGGGAGCCGCCCGGCGGCTTGGGCAGCACCGGAGGAATCGCTGGAGAACAAGCAGTTCTGGGCGGTATTCGAAGCCTGCCTTGATCACCTCGCGGAGAACGTCGCGCGAGTGTTCATGATGCGCGAGATGCTCGGCCTGGAAACCGCCGAGATCTGTGCCGAGCTCGGCATCACCGCGAACAACTGCCACGTCATCCTGCACCGCGCCCGCACCGGCCTGCGCGGCTGTCTGGAGAGCAACTGGTTCGTCAAGGGAGCGTGCCGCACATGTTGAGCTGCAAGAAAGCCTCCCGTCTGTGCTCCGAGGCCCTTGACCGCGAACTCGGCCTGCGCGAGCGGCTTGCCTTGCGCATGCATCTGATGATGTGTTCTGGATGTACCAATTACCACGACCAGATGGCCTTCATCCGCCGCGTGACGACCCGCTTCGCAGACGGCGACCTGCCGCCGCATGGCGAGACGGGAAGCTGTAGCGAGGACACCCCGGAAAACAGATGAGCCCGCGCATCACCCCGCGATTGCAAGCAGCTCACCAAGCGGCGCCCGCGCCGCCGCGCCCTGCACGACGCGCGCGATCAACGCTTCGTCGGCAACCGCTTCGAGTGCCGCCGCGCTGCCGCGCTCTCCGGTCGGCACCGCCTGCGGAAGGCCGGCGTCGCCCGCCTCCAGGCGGTACTCGCCACTGCAGGCACGGCAGTAGACATGCTCGCCGGCCTGCGCCTCGCGCCGCACCACCAGCGTAGGGCCGCACATCACGCAGTTCTGCAGCGGAATGCCGTCGTCGCTGTGCCCGGCGACATGGGCCAGCGCACCGCTGCGGCCCAACTCCATGAAGCTCAAACCGAGGTCCATGTCGAACTGCTTGCCGAGGCTCCCGGCGATGATCTCAAGCGCGCGCTCGATGCGCATGCCCGCACGGTAGGGACGGGTGCTGGTCATGGCATCGAAGGCATCGCAGACGCCTACGATACGGGCGTCGACAGGGATGGCCCCAGCGGCGAGTCCATGCGGATACCCTCCGCCGTCCGGGGTTTCGTGGTGATGCAGCACTGCCGGGCGCACCAGCGCGGCCAGAGGATGAGCGGACAGCAGACGGGCGCCGACTTCCGGGTGGGTGCGGATGACCTCGAACTCTTCGTCGGTGAGCCTGCCGGGCTTGCGCAGGATCGCGTCGGGGATGCCGATCTTACCCAGGTCGTGCAGGAAGCCGCCGATCTCCACCCGCGCCAGCGCCGCGCCGCTCAGGCCCGCCGCTTCGCCCAGCATCGCGGCGTAGCGGGACACACGCCACAGATGGCCGCCGGTGTAAGGATCGCGCGCCTCCACCACCCATGCCATCACCAGCAGGCTGGCCAGCAGCTTGTCGGCGCCTTCAGCGTGCGAGCGGCCGGTACGACCGACAAGCCGATTCCACAGTCCCATCTCAGTTCTCCCTTCCCTTGTCCGTTCTCTTGTCCGTGGCGGGTGCGACCAAGCAGCTATAGCCCGCGAGCGCGGGCGTGCGGATGCGTACCGGACTGTGTGCAGACGCCATCAGCCGCCGCGCCAGGGCGGCCGGCACGCAGGTTGCGTCGGGCGGCACCCCACCCACCGCCATGAAGGCGCTGCGGCGCACGAACAGCGGGTGGGTGCGATGCAGACCCGCGCGCCGGCTTGCCCGCAGCCTGATCCAGGCAGTGGCGAACCACCCGCGCATTCCCCGCGTGCAGCGCACGTCGAACCAGCCCCAGTCGCCGCCGTTCAGTTCCAGCGCGTCCTCCACCAACTGATCGGCGAAAGACGGCAGCAGCACGCCCTCGGGCAGCAGAAGCAGCACATCGGCACGCGCGAAGGCCGCCGCGGCGTTGTATTGCGCGGGCAGCGCTGCGGGCACGATGAGCAGGCGCGAGGCCATGTGGCGCAGCATCCCTGCCGCATTCGCAGCGGCCGCCCCCCTGCTTGCGATCAACTCCACGCCGCAACTGCGCAGCGGCGCCATCAGGCGCAGTTGCGCATATGCGCGCGCTGCATCCTGCGCGACCGGCAGCAGCACCGAGAGGCGGGGCGCCGGCTCGCACGTGCGCTCCGCATCGAGACCGTCGTCAGCGCACCGGCCGTTCATCGCCGCCCCCGCTGCGCACAGCCGCCGCCCCCTGCTCATGCTCCGGCCCGTCCGCGATACGCGCGTAGTAGGACAGCCAGGCGTCCGAGCCCGCGGGCCAGTTCGTCAGGAAGGCGGCACGCCAGCGCTCATCGTCGTAATGGACCGCCAACGCATCAATGTGCACGCCCTGCCACACCGTGCCGTAGAGCGGCGCAACGCACGGCGGCCGCAGCGCGATGCGGGTGATCGTCCCGGCCCGCTGCCCGGCAAAGTTGGGCATGCCGGCGGCACCGTTGTTGATCAGGACACCACCCGCGTATCGACGCAGCAGGGGCAGGCAGGTATGGGTGGAGGCAAACACCGCCACCCCGGCCGCAACGAAGGCGTCCTCGATCCACTGCCGCCCGGCCGGAGCGTCCGCACCTTCGACGCCGAAGCGCCAGCCCGCCAGCGATTCGGCGTCGCCATGCACCACCCCCACGGCAAGCCCGCCCACCCGGTAGCGGGCGAACATCGGCAGCTCGGCAAGCCGCGCGAGGACTTCGGGAAAAGCCGCCGCAGTGGCCCGCAGGCGCGCGTGGATGCGGTTGGAGCGCTGCACCACCGCCTCCGGCACGTCGGCCGGATAGGCGCAGCCGCAACCGGCCTCAAGTCCGTCGGCGCCAAGCTCCGCCTCCACGTTGCCAAGGATGGCCTCGTGCGCCAGCACCCGCCGGTTGATCTCCTCGAAGCCCGCCGGATCGACGTTGAACCAGTTGAAATCGCCATTGAATACCAGCCGCACCGGCCCCGGCTCGGCGGCTGCCAGCACCTCGATGGCATCCAGCGCTGCGAGATTGCCGTACAGCCCGCCGATCACGTACAGCGTCTCGGCCTCGCGCACCGGGGCCGCGGCCAAGGCTGCCGCACCGTAGCGGTAGCGCAGCGGACAGCTGCGACCCGGCACGCTCATGCCCCCGCTCCGGCCTGGGTGGAGCGCCGCCCGCCGAATGCCAGCGGCACCATGAAGCCAGCAAAGCACAAGACCAGGCCGTACAGGTTGGTGCCCAACAGCAACGCGTACTTGCCCTCGCCGATCGCCCAGACGGACGGAATCTGCCCGGCGGCAAGCAGCACGCCCAGGCTCATGCCGGTCCAGAAGCTCAGATGGAAGGACAGCGGCGAGTAGGCCACCCGGCGCGCCAGCAGGAACACCGGCGCCAGGCCGATCACCATGGTGCCGCTGATGGTGGTCGCCTTGAGGATGTCGGTGCCGGCAATCATCGGCAGGTTGCCGACCACCGCAAACAGCCCCATCGCCACCGCGCCGACCAGCACCGGGCGGCGCAGGCCGTCCCGTCCGGCGAGCTGCGGCAGGTCGTGGGCCACCGACTTCGACAGCGCGCTGAAGGTGGAATCCAGCGTGGACGCCGCCGAGGAGATCATCACCACAGCCATCGCAAAGAAGCCGGCGACACCGAGCATGCGCGCAACATCAGCGGGCACATTGCCGGAGGGCGGCAGGCCTTCCAGACGCGCATGCACCCCTACCAGGCTGAACGCCAGGATGGCGAAAAAGCCCAGCACGCCGGCGACAATGAAGGCGCGCAGCATGGTCTTCTCGCGGGTAACGAAGCCGCGGTCGGTAAGCACCGGATCGTGGAAGGGATAGGACAGCACCTGCAGCAAGGCCACCAGCAGCAGGTCCACCCCCGCCCCCAGGGCGAAGCTGCCTTCGCTGAGCAGACGTGCCGGACCATGTGTGGGCACCACCCAGAGCAGCGTGAGGCCGAGGAAGAGCACGAACACCACCGCCTGGATCACATCGGTAAAGATCGAGCTGCGCAGCCCGCCCTTGAGACTGTAGAACAGCACCGCGGCAGTGAACAGCAAGGCGGCGGCGATGAACGCGCTGGAACCACCCTCGCCGTAGTAGCCGCCGACTACCGCGGTGTTGCTCCACACCTCGTTGAACAGACGCACCAGGATGGCCAGCGAGAAGGCCAGCGCCGCGCCGCGGCCGTACTTGCCGACCAGGAAGGACACCAGACCGGCAGCACCTTCCTGCGTGCGCAGGCGATAGATCACCCAGCCGGCCAGCGGGATCGACAGCCAGTAGGCGGCATAGGCCAGGCCGCCGACGATGCCGTAGGCCGCACCCAGGTTGGCGGCATTGGTCACCGACTTGGCGAATATCCAGCTGATGAACACGCTCATCATCAGCGCCCATTCCGAGGCCGGGCGCCCCGCCTCGTCGTGCCCGCGAAAGAAGCCGCCCTCGTCGCGTGCGCGCGGCGACACCCAGTACATCACCACCCCGAACACCACCAGGAAAGCCCAGAAGAACACACCCTGCATGTCGCTCATCGGCATCATGGCCGCCTCCCGCGCTCAGCGCGTGCCACAGGCCGTGGCGGCCGCCGGACTGTCGTCCAGCGCGCCGCCACAGCTCGACCCCTGCCCGGCGGTACAGCCCCAGCAGTGCGCCGCGACGCGGACCGGCAGGCCGGCCAGGGCCGCCGCGGTGGCCTGGGTGATGTGCAGGCGCGGGCGGCCGTCCGGCGCGGTCAGCGGCAGGCCGAGTTGCTGGTTGAAGTCGCAGTCGTACAGATCGCCCTGCCAGTCCACGCTGACCAGGCTGCGGCACATCACCCCGGCGAGGTTCTCATCACGGTGGGCAGCGCGCAGCAGGTCCATGTAGCGCGTGAATTCGCCCTTGCTGACCAGCATCGAGCCGAAGCGCTGGATGGGCATGTTGGCGAGGGTGAACAGGCGGGTGAACACGATGCCGAATTCCTTGCCGAGGTGTTCGCGGTAGGCCGCCTCCAGCGCCGCCTGGGGTGGCGGCAGGCTGGGGCCCTGCGGGTTGTACACCAGCGACAGCACGCGTTCGCCGCCGGCCTGGCCGTAGCCCAGTTCGTTGAGCCGGCGCAGCGCGCGGATGCTGGTGGCGAATACGCCCTTGCCACGCTGGCGGTCGACGTTGTCTTCCAGGTAGCAGGGCAGCGAGGCGACCACCTCGACGCGGTGGTCGGCAAGGAACTCGGCCAGCCCCTCCTGGCCCGGTTCGTACAGGATGGTGAGGTTGCAGCGGTCGATCACATGCAGGCCGCGGGCGCGCGCGGCCACTACCAGGCGGCGGAAGTGCGGGTTCAGTTCTGGCGCGCCGCCGGTGAGGTCCAGCGTATTCACCGTGGGACTGGCGTCGACGAAGGCAAGCAGTGCATCCACCGTCTCGCCGCTCATCTCCTCGGTACGCTTGGGGCCGGCGTTCACATGGCAGTGCACGCAGCTCTGGTTGCAGCGGTAGCC
The DNA here is from genome assembly GCF_003034845.1 of Pseudothauera lacus. Taxonomy (GTDB): domain Bacteria; phylum Pseudomonadota; class Gammaproteobacteria; order Burkholderiales; family Rhodocyclaceae; genus Pseudothauera; species Pseudothauera lacus. The sequence goes on from NZ_PZKC01000014.1 coordinate 97,962, forward strand.
GAGATTGACCTGCAGGGTCTGCAGGGTAGCGCGGGCGAGCGGCGGGAAATCGGTTTTCTGCAGCAGCGGCAGGGTGGCGTGCATGGGCATTCTCCGGACGGCGACGGTGATTGGTCGCCGCAGTGCCGCTTACCTTACACCACCCCGGTGGCAGTCACACCGACGGCGCCGCTGAGGTCCGCCGTGAGCCCTCAGCGCTCGCATGGCACGCCTGCAGCAGGCACATGAAGATCGATGACGCTCTCCGGGCCGCATGCAGCCACCGTGCACGTCACTGCGGTGCATTGGGCACGACCGCCTCCGCCGCGCTGCCTCTTGAAGCGGTGCCGCAAGGCCGATAACGTGCAACTTCCAACCACCCCCGCCCACCCCATGACCGTCCGACTGCTCGACGCCGGCGATGCCGCCTTCACCATCGAATTCGGCGACGCCATCGATCCGCTGCTGCTGGCGCAGGTGAATGCGCTCGATGCGGCGATCGCGCAGCGCCGCGCCGCGGGCGAGCTGGCCGGTGTGATCGAGACGGTGCCTACCTTCCGCTCCCTCACCGTGCTTTACGATCCCCTGCTCACCGGGCGCGCCAGCCTGCAGGCCGCACTGGCCCCGCTGCTTGCCGCCGGGGCAGCCAAAGCGCCCGGCGGTGGCCGGCGCTGGCGTCTGCCGGTGTGCTACGGCGGCGACCACGGCGCCGACCTCGATGCCTGCGCCGCGGCGCTGGGCATGGACCGGGAGACCCTGATAGGGCTGCACGAAGCCAGCGAGTACCGGGTGTACATGATGGGCTTCATGCCCGGCTTTCCGTTCATGGGCGACCTGCCGGAAGCATTGCGCCTGCCCCGCCGCAGCGAGCCGCGGCTGCGGGTACCGGCCGGCAGCGTGGCCATGGCCACCGCGCTGACGGCGATCTACCCGTGGGAGAGCCCGGGCGGCTGGCATCTGCTCGGGCGCTGCCCGCTGCGCCTCTTCGACGCCCGGCGCAGCCCTCCGGCTTTGCTCGCACCCGGCGACCGCGTGCGCTTCGTGGCGGTCTCCGCCACCGAGTACGACTGCCTCGACGCGGCCCAGCGCGCCGGTGATGACCTGCCGGCAGAGTGGCTGCCGGAAGCCACCCCATGAGCGCGAACGTGGAGGTCATCGCCAGCGGCGCCTGGGCCAGCGTGCAGGATCGCGGCCGGCGCGGCTGGCGGCGCATCGGCGTGCCCTGGGCCGGCGCCCTCGACCCGGCCTTGCTGCGCATCGCCAACGCGCTCGCCGGCAATGACGAAAACGCTCCCGCCATCGAGGCCTTCGACGGCGGCCTGCAGCTTGCAGCGCGCGGCGGTGCGCTGCGTCTGGCAGTGGCCGGCAACGCCGTGCTGGAGGTCGAGGACGCCCATGGTCAGCGCCGCCCTCACCCGCCCTGGCGCTCGCTGACGCTGCATGCCGACGAGGTGCTGCGGGTGCGCACCCTGCGCAGCGGCCGCATTGCCATGATCGCCATTCACGGCCTCGCCCTGCCAGCCGTGATGGGCAGTTGCGCAACCTATGCGCGCGCCGCGCTGGGCGGTGTGGATGGCCGTGCGCTGGCCGCCGGCGACCGTCTCCCCGCGACCCCCGCGGACGGCCCGGAACGCTGGCTGCCCGACCCGCCGGCGATTGCCGGCGACGCCGTCCGCGTCGTACCCGGGCCGCAGGCGACGCACTTCACCGACGCCGCCCTGGCCTGCCTGCTGAACAGCGCCTACCGCGTCAGCGCGCAGGCCGACCGCATGGGCGTCCGCCTCGACGGTCCGCCGCTGGCGCACCGCGACGCCCGCGAGATCGTCTCCGACGCCACCGTGCCGGGCTCCATCCAGGTCCCCGGCAATGGCCTGCCCATCGTCCTCCTGGCCGATGCGCAGACCGCCGGCGGCTACCCCAAGATCGCCACCGTCATCGGCGCCGACCTCGCCCGCGTGGCGCAATGCCGGCCGGGCGAGACGCTGCGCTTTGCCGCCGTCGACGTCCCCACCGCAGAAGCCGCCGCGCGTGCCGCGGAGGCCACCACGCGCTCCCTGCTGGCCTCGATCCGCCCGCTGGCGGAGGCTGGCGCCGACCATGCGGCGCTGTACCATGCCAACCTGATCGGTGGCGTGGTCCATGCGCTGGCCCCCGAGTACCGCCCACTGTGACGCACGGAGAAAGGATGAAACACATCAACCTCAACGCCGACCTGGGCGAATCCTTCGGCCCCTGGCGCATGGGCGAGGACGCAGCGCTGCTGCAGGTGGTCGCGTCGGCAAGCATCGCCTGCGGCTTTCATGCCGGCGATCCGACGGTAATGCGGCGCACGGTGCGTCAGGCACTGGATGCCGGCGCGAGCCTCGGCGCCCATCCCGGCTGGCCGGATCTGCAGGGTTTCGGGCGGCGGCCGATGCAGATGAGCACGGCCGAAGTGGAAGCGCTGGTGATCTATCAGCTTGGCGCCCTGGCGGCGCTGGCGGGCGCCGAAGGCGGGCGCCTGAGCCACGTCAAGCCGCACGGTGCGCTCAGCAACCAGGCCTGCGCCGACCCCGCGCTGGCGGCGGCAATCGTGCGCGCGGTGGGCGCCGTGGATGCGGAACTGATCCTCCTCGCACCGGCGCTGTCGGCGCTGGCTCGGGCCGGGGAAGACGCGGGACTGAGGGTGGCGCTGGAGATCTTCGCCGATCGTGCCTATGCCGACGATGGCAGCCTGCTGCCGCGCAGCGAGGCCGGGGCGGTACTGCACGAGCCCGCTGCCATCGCCGCACACGTGCTCGGCATGCTCGCTGCCGGCGGCGTGCGCAGCGCGCGCGGCAAGATCCTGCCCTGCCGCATGGACAGCATCTGCGTGCATGGCGACACGCCGGGCGCGGTCGCCGCCGCGCGCGCGCTGCGCACGGCGCTGGAAGACACAGGGTGGCAGATCGCCACCCTGCCCGAACTGCTCAGATGACGCCCTGTGCCAGCATGGCGTCGGCGACCTTGACGAAGCCGGCGACGTTGGCGCCGTCCACATAGCTCACCGAACCATCGGCGCGCTTGCCGTACTGCAGGCAGGCGTTGTGGATGCCGCGCATGATCTCCTGCAGGCGGCCGTCAACCTCTTCGCGGGTCCACGAGATACGCATCGCGTTCTGGCTCATTTCCAGGCCGGAGGTGGCCACGCCGCCGGCGTTGGAGGCCTTGCCCGGAGCGTAGAGCACGCCGTTGTGCTCGAACACCTTCACGGCCTCGGCGGTCGACGGCATGTTGGCGCCTTCGGCGACGCAGATCACGCCGTTCTTCACCAGGGTGGCGGCGTCGTTGGCGTCCAGTTCGTTCTGCGTGGCGCACGGCAGGGCGATATCGACCGGCACATGCCAGGGGCGCACACCCGGCTCGAACCTGGCGCCGACGCGCTCGGCGTAGTCGCTGGCGCGGCCGTAGAGATGGTTCTTCACTTCCATCAGTTCGGCGAGCTTCTCGGGCGTGAAACCGTCCTCGTCGATCACCGTGCCGCTGGAGTCGGACACCGTGATGACCTTGGCACCGAAGGCCATCGCCTTCTCCACTGCGTACTGGGCGACGTTGCCGGAACCGGACACCGACACGCGCAGGCCCTCCATGCTGCGGCCGGCGTGGCGCAGCATCTCTTCGGCGAAGTACACCGTGCCGTAGCCGGTGGCTTCGGGACGGATCAGCGAGCCGCCGAAGGACAGGCCCTTGCCGGTGAACACGCAGTCGGCACGGTTGGAGAGCTTCTTCATCATGCCGGCCATGAAGCCGACTTCACGCCCGCCGACGCCGATGTCGCCGGCCGGCACGTCGGTGTCGGAACCGACATGGCGATACAGCTCGGTGACGAAGGCCTGGCAGAAGCGCATCACTTCGCCGGGGCTCTTGCCCTTCGGATCGAAGTCGGAACCGCCCTTGCCACCGCCCATCGGCAGCGTGGTCAGCGCGTTCTTGAAGGTCTGTTCGAAGGCGAGGAACTTCAGGATCGACAGATTCACCGAGGGGTGGAAGCGCAGACCGCCCTTGTAGGGGCCGATCGCCGAGCTGTGCTGGATGCGGTAGCCGCGGTTGACCTTCACCTCACCCTTGTCGTCCACCCACGAGACGCGGAACAGGATGGCGCGCTCGGGCTCCACCAGGCGGTCGAGCAGGCCATGTTCGGCATAGCGCGGATGCTGCGAGATGTAAGGCCAGATGCTTTCCATGACCTCGACCACCGCCTGCAGGAACTCCGGTTGTCCGGGATTGCGCTCGCCAACGGCGGCCAGAAACTCTTCCAGGTTCTGATATTTCATCGTCTCGCTTCCTTTCCTCGCCTCTTGGCAAAAAAGTTGCACCAAAAGGGTGAATTCTGGCGGAAAACGAGAAAAAACGCACCAATTCAGTGATTCACGCACCAAATCGATGCTGCGCGCACCTCAGGCAGTGAAGCTGAGCACCTCGTCACCCGGCAGCACGGCGCGATCACGCCCGCCATGTTTGGCGCCGTACATGCGCTGATCGGCGAGCTCGACCAGCGCATTCCAGCTCAGCGCGCCATCGGCCTGGCGCTCGGCAGCGCCGATGGAGGCGGTCAGCGCACCGCCCTGCGGGCGTTCGCCGAAGCCGGCGGCACGCAGGCGGCGCAGGAAGGCGGCCAGTTCCCGCGCCGGCATGTCCGGGAGTACGGCGACGAACTCCTCACCGCCCCAGCGCACCAGCACGTCACTGCGCCGCAGACTCTGGCGCAGGCGCTCGACGAAGGTGCACAGCGCCTGATCGCCGGCATCGTGGCCGTAGCCATCGTTGATGGCCTTGAAATGGTCGAGGTCGAAGAACAGCACGGTGAGCGGCTTGTCGGCCATCGCAGCGAGGCGGAACATCAACTCCAGCGCCTCGCTGCCGGAGCGGCGGGTGTAGGCACCGGTCAAGGGATCGGTCAGCGCCTTCAGCACCAGGCTCTCCATGTAGTGCGACTGGCTCATGCCGGAGAACATCGCCACCCCCATCATCATCGCCATGAACCATAGCGTGGCGCCATGGCTGGCGAGATTGAGGGCCTCGCCGTCGGCGGTCATGCCCAGCACCGCGACACCGGTGACCGGCAGCGCCAGCAGCAGGATCTCCAGCGCGGTGAGCGGAAACACCGCCAGGCCGCCAAGGACGATGGTGGGCATGAAGGCGTACAGTTGCGCCACCAGACGCTGGGTATCGGAGAATGCGCTGTGCTCGATGATCTGCATCGAAGCGAGGTAGAACACCGGCGGCACCATCAGCATCACCACCAGCATCACCATCGCCTGCGCGTAGGGGCGCCGCGACGACAGCTCGCGCGGCCACGCCAGACCGACGAACACTGCCGCCGACCCCAGCCGCAGCGCCACCAGCGGCCAGGCCACTGCGGGTTCGAAGACCAGTACATCGATCACCGCCCACAACGGCACCAGCACCGCGAACAGCATCGCAATCAGCTGCACGCGGGCGATGATCACCGCCGCGGCATGGCGGCGCACATGCACCGAACGTGAGAAGGGCGTGAGCAACCCCAGCACCTGCCCGGCGCTGATCTGAGTCGGCGCGACAATGTGGCGGGAGATGGTGTTCCAGAGGGTCTTCATCGGCAGTTTCTGCGGGCAGGAGGGGCAGTTTAGCGCACCCCCGCGACAGCGATGCGGCACTGTGACACACTCCGCGCAAAGACAGCGATGGACGGCGACAAAGTATGTCTTTTTGCTTATAAATGAAGTGAACCCCGGCGGCACCGTGGGGCGCATGTCGTATGCTTGCTGCTGTCGCCCCCAAAACTGCCGGCCTGGCGGGCCTTTGCACAGGATTTCCCTTGAGCCTGATCGACAAGTCACGCACCGTTCCGCGCCTGCACCTGCTCGGCACGCTGACGGTGGTCGCGCTGTTGACCACGATGCTGGGCGGCTTCTTCGCCTGGCAGAGCGCGCATGAGCGCCAGGCCTCGTTCGATCGCATCGAGGAGACGGTGCTGCGCCAGCAGGACGAACGCCTGCAGGCCGAACTCGATTCGGCGCTGAGCCATGTGGAGTTCACCCGCTCGCGCGCCGAGCGCCTGCTGCGCGACAGCCTGGTCGAGCAGGTCGACATCGCCCATGCCGTTGCCGAAGGCATCTACCTCAAGGAGCACGGACGCCGCCCCGACGCCGAGATCCGCCAGCTCATCGTCGAAGCCCTGCGCCCGGCGCGCTTCTTCGACGGCCGCGGCTACTACTTCATCGACGGCATGGACGGGCGCTTCATCCTCCTCCCCACCGCCCCGCAGTTCGAGGGCCAGTTGCTGCCCGACAATCAGGACGACACCGGGCACTACATCATGCGCGGTCTCATCGAAGCCGCACGCCAGCCCCGCGGCGAGGGTTTTTCCCGTTACCGCTGGTATCGCCCCGACGACCCCGCGCGGATGGCCGACAAGCTTGCCTACGTACGCCACTTCGAACCCTACGACTGGCTGATCGGCACCGGCGACTACACCTACGAATGGGACAGCCGCCAGCAGCAGGAGGCGCTCTCCCGCCTGCGCTCACTGCGCTTCGGACGCAGCGGCTATATCGGCGTGCTCGACCGCGATGGCCGCCTGCTGCTGTCGCAGGACTTCCCTGCGCTCGAAGGACTTCATCTGCAGCAGATGCCCGCCAGTGCCGCCCAGGCCCTGCACCGCCTGCTGCTGCGCGCCGAGGCCGGCGGCGGCGCGCTCAGCTACCGCTGGCACAACGCGCACGACGGCACCATGGTCAACAAACGCGCGCTGGTGCAGCGCATCGAGCCGTGGGGCTGGACGCTTGCCGCCACCCTGCACGAAGGGGAACTGAGCGGCGCTCTCGCCGACGAACGCGAGCGCGCCAGGGCCGACAACCGCAGCCGCAGCAGCCAGGTGCTGGTCGCCGTCGGCCTCGCCCTGCTGGTCGCGGTACTGGCCTCGCTGGCTTTCTCGCGCTGGTCGGGACGCCTGTTCCGCGCCTATCACGAGGAGAACCTCGCCCAGCGTCAGGCACTGCAGCAACAGGCCGAGGCCCTGCACGAAAGCGAGGAGAAGCTCAGCACCATCCTCGACAGCGTCGAGGCGCACATCTACATCAAGGACACCACCTACCGCTACCTGTACGTCAACCGGCCGATGTGCGCACTGTTCGGCAGCGAAGCAGGCAACGTCGTCGGACATACCGACGATGAGTTCTTCGACCGCGAGACCGCCCTGCACCTGCTCGCCAACGACCGCCGCGTCATCGAGCACGGCGAACGCATCGCCACCGAGGAGAGCGTCTGCGGACACGGCGATGCCCTGCCGCGCACCTACTTCTCGGTGAAGATCCCGCTGCGCCGCAGCGACGGCAGCATCTACGCGCTGTGCGGCATTTCCACCGACATCTCGCAGCGCAAGGCACTCGAGGACGAGATCCGCCAGCTCGCCTTCTACGACTCGCTGACCGGCCTCGCCAACCGCCGCCTGCTCATCGACCGCCTCCAGCAGCACCTTGCCGCCAGCGTGCGCCACGGCCAGTACGGCGCCCTGCTGTTCGTCGATCTGGACAACTTCAAGACCCTCAACGACACCCTCGGCCACGATGCCGGCGACCGCCTCCTCGTGCAGGTCGCCGCACGGCTGCGCGAGTGCGTGCGCGACGACGACACCGTGGCGCGCTTCGGCGGCGACGAGTTCGTCTGCATGCTGGGCAGCCTGGGTTTCAACGAGACCCGTGCCGCCGCCAATGCGCGCACCGCGGGAGAGAAGATCCTCGCCGCGCTGCGCCAGCCCTATGTGCTGCGCGACAAGCCCTACGTCAGCACGCCGAGCATCGGCATCACGCTGTTCGCCGGGCGCGACGTGCAGGTCGACGACCTCCTCAAGCAGGCCGATCTGGCCATGTACCAGGCCAAGGCGGCGGGACGCAACAGTCTGAGCTTCTACGATCCGCTCATGCAGGCCCGCCTCAACGCGCGCGCAACGCTGGAGGCCGACCTGCGCGAGGCCCTCGCCGCACAGCAGTTCGTCCTCCACTACCAGCTCCAGTTCGATGCTGCCGGCAATGCACTGGGCGCCGAGGCCCTGCTGCGCTGGCAGCACCCCGAACGCGGCGAGATCCTGCCCGGGGAGTTCATCGCCACCGCCGAGGAAACCGGGCTCATCGTTCCGCTCGGCAACTGGGTGCTCGAAGCAGCCTGCGCGCAACTGCGGCGCTGGCAGCAGGCGCCCGCACAGGCGCACTGGAAGCTGGCGGTCAATGTCAGCGCCCGCCAGTTCCGCCAGCCCGAATTCGTCGACCAGGTGCTCGCCGCCCTCGCCCACAGCGGCGCCGATGCGCACGGCCTGAAGCTGGAACTGACCGAAAGCCTGCTGCTGGAGGACATCGACAGCACCATCGCGCACATGCGCACGCTGAAATGGCACGGTGTGGGCTTTGCCCTCGACGACTTCGGCACCGGCTATTCCTCGCTGGCCTACCTCAAGCAGCTGCCGCTCGACGAGCTGAAGATCGACCGCGACTTTGTCCGCGACCTCCACAGCGACCCCAACGATGCCGCCATTGCGCGGGCAATCATCAACCTTGCGGCCAACCTCGGCCTGCAGGTGATCGCCGAAGGGGTGGAAACCGCTGCCCAGCGCGATTTCCTCGTCCGCGAGGGCTGCCAGAGCTTCCAGGGCTACCTCTTCGCCCGCCCGCTGCCGGCCGACAGGCTCGCCCCACTGGGCACGCCAACGCCAACCTGAACACGCCATACGCCAGCCTGCAAGGGGGGGCACCGCGGCGTTCGCGGCGCGCCCTTTGCATGCGCCCTGCCGTCGCGGCACTGGCACCGCCGAAAGGGCCGCGGCAAGCGTTTCCGATGGACCCGGGAAAGCCCTGCAAGTATACTTGCGGCATATGCATAAAGATTGCACGGCAGCATCATGCCGACGCAGCGACAAGCCGCCCCCCAGCGCAGAGAGGTCAGCACCGCCATCCCTCTCGACCATCACTGCAGGCCCCGCCCGTCATGAAAAGCCAGGACAGCATCGACCAGTACCAGCGCTTCGAGAACACCATCGCGGAATTCCGCCGCCAGCCCACCGAATACCCCCGCCGGGTCCATAACCGCCTTACCCGGCAGATGCACAATGCCCTCCCTGCCTTCCTCTTCTGGCTCGCCACCGCGCTGCTGCTCAACCTGCTTGCCGGCACCTGGTTCACCGAGCGCGAGGACAAGGCCGACGCCGCCGCGGTGCTCGCCCTCTGCGCCCTGGCACTGACCATCGCCGCGCGCAGCTACACCGTCAACCACCTCCTCTACCACTCGCTCGGCCGTCTCGGACGACTGCACGGCGTGCATTACGTCAGCGAACGCATCGGCTTCCTCCACCGTTTCATGGCGCTATCCACGCTGCTGTGGCTGGGCGTCCACGCCGCCGAGCGCCATTACGCCCCCCCCTATGGCGACGAAGCCCTGCTGCTCGGCCTGCTCCTCGCCCTCGTCGTCATCATCGCCTCGGCCAGTACACCGTTCCGGCGCCGCCACCACAACCATTTCGAGAACATCCACCGCTACGTCGGCTATCTCGCGGTGATCCTGCTGATCGCCTACCTGCTGGTCGACAGCACACAGTCGGCAGGCTCGCCGGCCGCCCTCATCGACCGCCCTCAGCCCTACCTCGTCGCCGCCATCGTGATGATGCTGATCGCCCCGTGGATCGGCGTGCGCGAGGCCCATCCGGCGCTCGTCCATGTCGGCCCCCACGTCATCGGCATGCGCCTGCCCGGCGCGCCGAGCTTCGGCACCTACACCCGCTGCACGCTCGCCAACCGCCACTTCCACCCCTTTGGCGATTCGATGATCGACTTCGACGACACGGCAAACCGCGTCCTCTACATCACCCCCGCCGGCGACCGCACCACGGAGGTGGTCAACGCCGCCCGTGCGGGCGATTTCATGCTCGCCGAATGCACCACCCGCGCCGACCGCTTCAAGGGCTTCATGTACCACCTCGGGGTGTACGACGACGTGCTCATCGTCGTCACCGGTGGCGGCATCGCCCCGGTGATTCCCTGCCTGGTGCTCAATACCGACAAGCGCATCAACGTACTGTGGCTGGGCCGCAACCAGGCCGAGGAATTCACCGAGGAACTGCTCGGCAAGCTGCTCGACAAGATCGCCGGGCGCGACATCAACATCCACATGCTCAACACCAACGACCCCGACCTGCGCGCGATCGGCGACCGCCACTACACCGCCCTCATCCTCCAGGCCTGCGCCCACTACCGCCCACAGGCGGTATTCGTGATGTCCAACCAGAAGTTCACCATCGACGTCATGCACGCCCTGCGTGAAAACGGCATCAAGGCCTACGGGGCGACCTTCGACTCCTAGGGAAGCACTGATTTATTCCCCACCGTTCGGGCTGAGCCTGTCGAAGCCCTTGACTTTCCAAGGAATGCCCTTCGACAAGGCTCTCCTGAGCGTAGCCGAAGGGCTCAGGGCGAACGGATTTAATCTGCGTTTCCCTAGCCGCGCGGGTGGCAGGCGACGGGACGGCAGGCACACCAGGTCAGATGAAATTCTGACGTGTTTTTCGGTCATTTGATGGACCAAACGCCGACGCTGATCTAGGATAAGCCTGAACGCCCAGCACGGAGTCCCGCCATGCCGACCGCCCAGACCCGCCAGCAGCCCGATGCCGCCATCGTGCTCAGCCGCGCCACCGTGCGCGCGGCCGACCTGCTCGGCCTCAAGGCCGCCGACCTTGCCACCGTGCTGGGGATCAGCGAATCGGGCGTCACCCGCCTGAAGCGTGGCGGGCGCCTGATCGACACGGACAGCCGCGAGGGCGAATTCGCCCTCCTGCTGATCCGCGTCTTCCGCGCCCTCGACCCCCTCGTCGGCGGCGACGACGCGCAGCGCAAGCTGTGGATGCACAGCCACAACCACGCCCTCAACGGCGTACCCGCAGAGCTCGTCAAACGGGTCGAAGGACTCGCCCGCACGCTCAGCTACCTCGACGGCATGCGCGCGCCCGCATGAGCAGCGCGGCGGTGCCCTGGCAGGCCTGGCTGGAAGACGAAGGGGGCGTCCTGAGCATGCCGCGGGCCTGGCGCGGCGTCGAAACCCAGTACCTCGCTGCCTCGCTGGCGCTGGTCGATGACGCCGCCGAGCAGGCCCTCCTCGAGGCCTTGCTGGAAGACAGCAAACCGCCGCTGCCGGCGGATGGTGCCGGCAAGCCCTACCTCCTCGCCACCCCCTTCCGCTACGCGCCGGCTCACGACTCGCGCTTTCGCCGTGCGGCCTCCGCGCTGGGCGGCCTGTGGTACGGCGCCGCCACGCTGGCCGCGGCATGTGCCGAGGTGGCCTACTGGCGGATGCGCTTCGTCGCCGATTCGAGCGGCCTCAACGCCGTCGGCGCACGCACGGTGAGCGCCGAACACACCTTCTTCCACGCCCGCGTCCATGGCCGCGCCATCGACCTGATGAGCCCGCCCTGGAACACCCTGGCAGCACACTGGCGCCACCCCTCGGACTACACCCACACCCACGCGCTCGCCGAAGCGGTGCGCACCCATTACCCCGCGATCGACTGGATCCGCTACGAATCCGCACGCTGCCCGGGCACCGCCTGCGCCGCGGTGTTCAATCCCGGCGCCCTGTATGGCAGCGACAAGAGCCTGCGTGCGAGCTACCAGCGCTGGCTGAGCAAGGCCTCCGCCAACAGCGTGACGATGATCAGCCTCGACGACCCCGGGCGCGCCTTTCAATGGACACGCTGAGGCGGCGCGCCCTGCCTGGGCTGCCGCGGCACTTTGCGTCAACCTTAAAGCTCCTGATGAATTAGGCGAAAGGTATAATCGCCTTTTGCCTGCGGCATCCACCCGATGCACCGACTGTCCTTCCGCGCCGTCGCAGCGCTCGCCTGCCTCGCACTGGCCCTGATCCATACCGCCATCGGCACTTACGCCTGGCAGTACGGTCGCGACAAGCTGGAGGACGGTCTGCAGCGCGAGGCGCACACCCTGCGCACCGCCTTCGAAGTCGGGCTGTCGGGTCTTGAGCAACAGATGCTCACCCTGGCCTCGCTGGTGGCTGCCGACCCGCAGGTGCCCGAACTCTTCCACCGCGGGCGCACCGCGGTGCTGGCCGAAGGCGGCGGTGCCGGCGGTGTGCAGGCGGGGGCGCTGCGCAAGGATCTCTACCAGCAGGTCGCCCCGGCATGGATCACCCTGCAGCAGCGCTACGGGGTACGCCAGCTGCATTTCCAGTTCGGCCCCGGGGCACTGTCCTACCTGCGCGTGCATACCCCCGAGCGCTTCGGCGACCGCATGGACGGGCTGCGCCACATCATCGAGGACGTCAACCGCGACCACCAGCCGCGCAGCGGCTTCGAAACCGGGCGCATCTACTCCGGCGTGCGCGGCGTGGTGCCGGTCTGGCACACCGCCGCCGACGGCCGCCGCGAATACGTCGGCGCACTGGAGGCCGGCACCTCCTTCGATGCCCAGTTGCAGCATCTCGACGAACAGCTCGGCGCCGGCGTGGCGGTGCTGCTGCGCGAGCAGCATGTCGACAAAGCGGTCTGGGACGAATATCGCAACCGCAACGGCCTGCGCTTCGAAAAGGGCTGCCGCTGCTACCTGGAGGCCAGCTCACGCGACGAGGTCAATGCCTGGATGGATGCCGGCGTGCTGCTGCCGCTGCATGGCGATGAGACGCTCTCGCAGCTCATCGAATGGGAAGGCCGCCACTGGCACCTGACCCGTTTTGCGCTGCGCGACTACCTCGGCAAACGGGACCCGGGCGTCCACGAAGCCGTCGGCTCGGTGCTGGTGTGGCGCGACGCCAGTGCCGCCCTTGCCACCTGGCGCAGCCAGCAGCGCAATCTGCAACTCACCGTGCTGGCGGCCTACGTGCTGACCCAGGCGCTGCTGCTGTGGCTGCTGCTGCGCACCCGGCGCAGCCTGCAGCAACGCATCGACACCACCACCGCGGCGCTGCGCGACAGCGAGGAGATGCTCAAACGCGCGCAGAGCGTCGCCCGCCTGGGGTGCTGGCACTACGTGCCGGCCGAAGACCGCCTGATCTGGTCGGAGGAGATCTACCGCATCTTCGCCATCGATCCCGCCACCCCGCCGGACTACGCCCTCTTCCTCGCCCGCGTGCACCCGGACGACCGCGAACGCGTCGATGCTGCCTGGCGCGCCGCGCTCGACGGCAGCGACTACGACGTAGAGCACCGCATCCTCGTCGCTGGCGAAACGCGCTGGGTGCGCGAACTGGGCGAGTTCGTGCGCGGGGCGGACGGTCGCCCGCAATCCGCACTCGGCACGGTGCAGGACATCACCGCGCTGAAGTGCATCGAACTCGAACTGCGCCACAGCGAGGAACGCTACCGCAGCACCATCGCCGCCGTCGAGGACGGCCTGTGGGAATGGCTCGTGCCCGCCGACCGCATCGACTGGGACGCGCGCTGCTTCACCATGCTGGGCTACGCCGCCGACGCCTTCACGCTCAACTTCGAACGCTGGCGCGCCCTGCTCCACCCCGACGACGCTGCCGCCACCATCGCCACCGTGCAGGCCCAACTCGCCAGCGGAGCCTCCTTCGCCGTCGAATTCCGCTACCTTCGCGCCGACGGCGGCTGGCAATGGACGCAGGGCCGCGGCAAGGTCGTGGAGTGGGCGGACGGCCAGCCCCTGCGCGTTGTCGGCACCCTCACCGACATCGGCGCCCGCAAGGCCGCCGAGGCCGCCCTGCAGGCCGGGCACGCGCGACTGGAGGCGGTGATCGGCCAGGTTCACGGCGCCATGCTGCTCGAAGACGGCGATGGCCGCATCGTGCTCGCCAACGCCACCTTCTGCTCGCTCTTTCTCCCCGCTACCACACCCGCACAACTGGCCGGCGAGCGCAGCGACGACTGTCTGACCGCCGCCAGCGTGACACTGCCCGGCGGCCGCGCCTTCATCGACCGCATCGCCGCCCTGCGCCGTGCCGCCCAGCCGCTTGCCGGTGAAGAGATCGTCCTTGCCGACGGCCGCGTGCTCGAACGCGACTACACCCCGGTGCGCAGCGCCGCCGGCCTCATCGGCCACCTGTGGACCTACCGCGACATCACCGAGCGCAAGCAGCGCGAACGCGAACTGCAGCGCCTGGCCTCCACCGACCTGCTCACCGGCCTGCCCAACCGTCGCGCCTTCCTCACCCGCCTGGAACAGGAGCAGGCCCGCATGCAGCGCTTTGGCAGCGCGGGCGCGGTACTGATGATCGACCTCGATCACTTCAAGCGCATCAACGACAGCTATGGCCACGCTGCCGGCGATGCTGCGCTGCGCCTGTTTGCCGAACGCGCGCAGGCCTGCCTGCGCGCCACCGACCTGCTTGGCCGCCTCGGCGGCGAGGAGTTCGCCGCCCTTCTGCCGGGCACTGATGCGGCCGGCGCCACCCTGCTCGCCGAGCGGCTGCGCACCGAGATCGCCGCAGCCCCCTTCCCCAGCCCGCAGGGCGCACTGACCATCACCGTCAGCGTCGGTGTCGCCACCCTGAGCGGCGGCGACACGCGCGCGGAGATGGCACTGGCACGCGCCGATGCCGCGCTCTATCGGGCCAAGTCGTGCGGACGCGATCGCGTCGAGGTGGACTGCGTCGGCTGAACGCCCCGTACGGTTCTTGCTTCATTTTCCCTCTTGTGGCGTCTGACGGCGCCTGCACGCTGCGCGCCGCGGCCCGGACCGACTTTCTTCGTACCCGCCAGGCGCCCTCAGGAATGCCCCAAGGGGAGACAGAAAGTGACTGTTTACAAGAACATGGCATTCGACGACAGTCTCGCGCCGGTAATCCGCCATGTGGACATAGTCCATGAATACCGCGAGACCCTGCAGGACCTGCAGGGCATGTGGGACAACCTGACATTGTTGGGACAATTGTCGGGAAGCGGCACCGACATGAGTGCCACCCGCGCCGCCTTTGCCACCCTCACCGCAGACCTGCTCAACCACCTCGGCATCGAGATCCGCAACAAGGCTGTGCAGGCGCTCAAGTCGAAGGCCCAGGTGGCGGTGGACATCATGGTGCGCAACCTCTTCGAGCGCACTGCCGACATTGGCTTCCTGGCTCTCGACGAAGACCTGCGCGACTACGCCCGCTGCATGGGCGGGCTGCTCGCGCGCGGCGAAGACCCGGCGCTGTGCGCCGATCACCGCGCCCGTCTCGAAGCACGCTTCAGCGAGTACGTGCGCAAGTACTCGGTCTATCACGACATCGTCCTGCTCGGCAGCGACGGCCAGGTGCTGGCGCGCCTGGACGCGCAGGGCGCCCAGGGGCGCAGCAGCGATGCGCTGGTGAACGAAGCCCTGAACACGACGGCGAGCTACGTCGAGACCTTCCGCCCCAGCGACCTTTTCCCCGCCCAGGGCCCGGTACTGATCTACGCCTACCGGGTCACCGATACCGACGGCGAGGCCCTGGCGGTGCTGGCGCTGTGCTTCAGCTTCGCCAACGAGACGCGGCGCATCTTCGCCAATCTCGCCCAGGCGCGCGACTGGACCGTGCTGGCCCTGCTCGACCCCGGCGGTACGGTGATCGCCTGCAGCGATCCCCATCACCTGCCGGTCGGTGCGCAGGTGGAGCGCGTGCTCGAACGCGACTGGGACATCGTGCGCTTTGCCGGACGCGAGTACCTTGCCACCACCCGCCGCACCCAGGGCTACCAAGGCTATACCGGCCCGGGCTGGCTCGGGCACGCGATGATCCCCCTCGAACATGCCTTCGACGACCACGGCTCGGGCCGCCTCGCCGCCATGCCGGCCGATGTGGTGAGCACGGTGATGCGCAGTCCGGCGCTTTTTTCCGCCGCGCTGCGCAGCATTCCACGACAGGCCGAGCAGATCCAGCGCGAACTCAACCGCGCGGTGTGGAACGGCAACGTCCGCCAGAGCAGCGCCAGCGCGGGGGTGAGCAGCTCATTCTCGAAGGTGCTGCTGTGGGAGATCGGCAACACCGGACTGAAGACCACCGACGTCTTCGAGCGCTCGATCGGCAATCTCAACGAGACCGTGGTGAGCTCCATTCTCGATGACAGCTGCTTCCAAGGGCCTGTTCTCATTCGCCATGGCGGTCGCGCTCGCACCAAATGGCTCGCAGATCAAGGCGCGCCGACGCAGCAAGACTGGCCGTCTTGCAAGGAGGCGCAACGCCGAGATGCGGGCCATTTGGTGCG
>NZ_PZKC01000015.1 GCF_003034845.1 Pseudothauera lacus
CAGGCTTGGCCGCTGCAGGCTTGCGCGCCGCCGCTGTACCAGCGTCGGCGCGCGGCTTGTCCACGGACACGGGCGCCTTGCTCACCGCCTCCGCCTCGACCTGCAGCCAGGGCAGGAAGAACTCGATCGCCGGCGGCTGGTCGCTGCGGTTTTCCGCCAGCGCAGGCAGCCAAGGCGTGGGCGTGCGCGCGAGCAGTTGCAGCCACTGCTCCCACTGCCCGCCAACCACCCGGTTCCACTCCTGCCAGGCCGACAGGGGGCGCAGGCAGGCCGCAAACCAGGCCTCGGAAAACTCACGCATGGGCAGGCCCAGCGTGCTCGGTCCGTCGGTGGAATCCTTCGCTTTCATCGCAGTGCTCCTCGACACGCTTCAAGAAATATGCCTCG
Source organism: Pseudothauera lacus (assembly GCF_003034845.1). Taxonomy (GTDB): domain Bacteria; phylum Pseudomonadota; class Gammaproteobacteria; order Burkholderiales; family Rhodocyclaceae; genus Pseudothauera; species Pseudothauera lacus. Next base: position 388 of record NZ_PZKC01000015.1, read on the forward strand.
GCGATAACGCCAGCGGCTTTCCAGCATACCCCAGCGACGCCCCGCTTGCCATCCCGCGCGCAAGACAATGCCTATATCCAAAAGCATAGCGTCTGGCGAGCTTTCCGAAGCGGTGCTAAGGTAGGCACCTGACTGCGCATGCCCCGCGCGCCGTCGCCTCAGTAGAGTCCGCAGATGACCCCCCTTTTTCCCATCGCCGATGATGCGCTGCTGCATACCCTCAGCTCGCACGCCATCACGGTCGGCGAAGTCGTCCACCCGAGCATACTCGAATGCCCGCCTCACACCCCGCTGAGCGAAGCGGCGCGGCTGATGAGCGAGCTGCGGGTAAGTTCCATCCTCGTCGTCGACGGCGATGCGGTGCTCGGCATCTGGACCGAACGCGACGCCCTGGCGGTGGACTTCGACGACCCCGAGTCCTTCAACCGCCCGGTGGCAACGGTGATGAGCGCGCCGGTGCGCACCGTCACCCGCGACATCAACCTGCACCAGCTGGCGATCCGCTTCCGCGACGAACGCATGCGCCACTATCTGGTGGTGGACGCCAGCGGCCAGCGTTGCGGCATCGTCTCGCAGACCGACGTGGTGCTCAACCAGGGCATCGAGCACTATCTCAAGCTGCGCACGCTCGACACCGTGGTCAAGAGCCGCCTCCACGCCCTGCCCGCCGACGCCACGCTCGGCGATGCCGCGCGCTACATGCGCCAGGCGGGCACCGATGCCGCGGTGGTGCGCTTTGCCGACGGTGACTACGGCATCATCACCGAACGCGACCTGACCCGCCTGGTGGCCAGCCGCAGCGCCAACCTGCAGGTTGGCGAGGTGGCCAGCCGGCCGCTGATCACGGTCACCGAGAACGCCAGCCTCTACCACGCCCGCTGCCTGCTCGCCGAACGCCGGGTGCGCCACATCGGCGTGCTCCGCGACGACGGCAGCCTTGCCGATCTGGTCAGCTTCTCCGACATCCTCTCCGGCATGGAGCTGGCCTACGTCCATGAGCTGCAGCATGCCCTGCACGAGCGCGACCAGGCCCTCAACACCTCGCAGCGCAACCTCCACCTCGCCGAGCGGGTCATCGAGACCTCGCTGGAAGGGATCGTCATCACCGACGCCGAGGCCCGCATCGTCTCGGTCAACCCCGCCTTCACCCGCCTCACCGGCTACAGCGCCGCCGAAGTGCTCGGGCGCAACCCCTCGCTGCTCAATTCCGGCCGCCAGGACAAGGCCTTCTACGCAGAAATGTGGCAACGCCTGAAAACCGAAGGGCAATGGCAGGGAGAAATCTGGAACCGCCGCAAGAACGGCGAGCTCTACCCCGAGCTGCTCACCATCACCGCGATCACCGACCGCAACGGCCGCCTCACCAACTACGCCGCGGTGTTCAGCGACATCAGCGAACTGAAGGCCAACGAGGCGCACATCCGCCACCTCGCCTACTACGACCCCCTCACCGGCCTGCCCAACCGCCGCCTCCTCGACGACCGCCTGCAGATGGCCATCGCCCACGCCCAGCGCGCACGCGGGCGCGGCGCGGTGCTGTTCATCGATCTCGACCGCTTCAAGCGCATCAACGACACCCTCGGCCACGAAGTCGGCGACGAGGTGCTCGCCGAAGTCGCCCGCCGCCTGTGCAAATGCCTGCGCGAGGATGACACCGTGGCGCGCATGGGCGGCGACGAGTTCATCGCCATCCTCGGCGACCTCACCGACCCCGACGACGCCGCCCACAGCGCGGCGCGCATCATCGGCGCCCTGCGCCGCCCCATCATCGCCGGCGAACACGAACTGGTGATCACCACCAGCATCGGCATCAGCATCTTCCCCGAAGACGGGCGCGACCCCGCGACCCTGATCAAGAACGCCGATGTCGCCATGTACCGCGCCAAGGACGAAGGCCGCGACAGCTTTCAGCTCTACCAGGCAACCATGAACGCGCGCTCGCTCGAACATCTGGCGCTGGAAACCGCACTCCACCGCGCCATTTCGCGCGCCGAACTGCTGCTGCACTTCCAGCCCCTGGTCGAGGTGGGCAGCGGCCAGATCATGGCCGCCGAAGCACTGCTGCGCTGGCAGCATCCTCAGCTCGGCGTCGTCGCGCCGGCCGACTTCATCCCGCTGGCCGAGGAAACCGGGCTCATCGTGCCGATCGGCGAATGGGTGCTGCGTCAGGCCTGCGAACAGCACCGCGCCTGGCGCGCCAGCGGCCACAGCCGCCTGCGCATGATGGTCAACCTGTCCGCACGCCAGTTGCGCGACGAAGGCTTCGTGGACATGGTCAGCCGCGTGCTCGCCGACACCGCCATGCCGGCCGCCCAGCTCACACTCGAACTCACCGAAAGCATGCTGATGGAAGGCAGCGGCTGCACCGTCGAAGTGCTCGAACGCCTGCGCACCCTCGGCGTGCGCCTGGCCATCGACGACTTCGGCACCGGCTACTCCTCGCTCGCCTACCTGAAGCGCTTCCCCATCGACGAACTGAAGATCGACCGCCTGTTCATCCGCGACATCGAGCGCAACAGCGGCGACGCCGCCATCGCCGAGGCCATCGTCAAGCTCGGCCACAGCCTCGGCCTGCGGGTGGTTGCCGAAGGGGTGGAAAGCGCCGCCCAGTTCGCCATCCTCTCCGCCCACGGCTGCGACTTCGCCCAGGGCTACCACTTCGGCCGCCCCGTGGCCGCGGCCGAATTCCCCTTGCCGGACTAACCCGGCCGGCCGCCGGCTGCCAGCAAGGCGCGGATCTCGCGCAAACGGGCCTTCACCCGCGTGGCGTTGTCCGTGCCCATGCGGATCATCACCTTCTGCCCCGCAGAAAGCCCCTCCAGGCGCGCATCGGCGAACAGGTAGCGCACCTTGGGCTGCACCAGCGCAACCGGACCGCTGATCTCCGGCGCCGCCAGCAGATGGTCGATCACCGCCACCAGGCGGTCGTTGAACTGCGCCGCAGGCCCGTAGCCAAGCTCCTCGTAGGCGGCCTGGAAGAGCGGATAGAAGCGCGCATAGAGAGCCACCACGCGCTCCGCCGGCAGCGCCTCGGCAAGGCGCACATAGCGCGTGTAGCGCGCCGCGTTGTCGGCGGCAATGCTCATCTCCGCGCCCTCGCCGGCGACGCGGAAACTGCCTTCCGGCGGCCGCAACGGCGAGCGCGCCTGCGGCAGGCTCTCGCCCGGCAGGTTATCCACCGCAACCACGATGCGGCGCACCAGATGGTTGATCACCACCAGGCCGCCATGCTCGCCCAGCAGGCCGGAAACCGCCTCGCCAAAGGCCGCATCGCTGTCGTCCAGCTCCGGCAGCACCTCGCCGGCAAACTCCACCGGCGGCTCCGGCGGCGGCAGGCTCACCGGCGGCTCGATGACCCCACCCGCAACATTGCCCGGCTCAACGGGCATCGCCGGCGCCACCGCCAGCGGCTGCTGCACCGCCGGCTCTGCCCCTTGCCGCAGCCACAGGTAGCCCGCAACAACCGCCGCCGCCAGCACCAAGCCCAGAACCGGCAGCCATTTCCCGCCGCTGCGGCGGAGTTCCTTCCTCGCCATGTCGCCCCCCTTGATGGTGGATGAGATACCGCGTTATCAACCCGGCAATGAAACAGGCGCCACCGTTCGCCCGGAGCCCTTCGGCTGCGCCCAGGGAGCCTCGTCGAAGGGCATTGGCGTCGACCGGGTTTCGACGGGCTCTCAAGAAACAGCTTTCGATCGTCATTGCCCGGAAGCCCCCACTCCCGTTCGGGCTGAGCCTGTCGAAGCCCGTTCGAAGGTACTGCCATCAACTGCCCTTCGACAAGCTCAGGGCGAACGGAGTACCGGTTTCTGCGTCCGCTTTGCCACGCCCGCGGCGGGGCTTGCTTCGCTCAGCCCGAACGGTACTTGATTGCCGGGCTAATAGGAGTCGTGCACGCCGCATGGTGTTCCCCCTGCCCTGGCACCCCGCTCAGGCGAGCAGCCGCGCCGCGTCCTCACGCCACCAGGACAAAGCATCGAAGTAGCCCGTCCATACGCAACCGTTACAGCCGCGCCCGCAACAACTGGTCGGCACCGGCGGCGGTGGGCGATGCGCCAGCCCGCGCGCGGCCAGCCGCAACTGCACGGCGGCGATGAGGCATTCGGCCTCGCGCAGATCAGCGGGGCGGTGGCGGAAAGGATCAACGACATCCATCTGCCGCAGCGTAGCAGAAGCACGCCCGCCCCCGCCGTCGATACTGTAAGCACGCGTGAATCATGGGATACTCGAAATCGATACCGCCCCAACAACACCAACGGAGAGCCCCATGCCAGCCAGTTACCCCCTCGCACTCCTCCGCCACCCGCTCCTTCACCTCCCGTTCCGCGCCCTCCTCGCCGCCGCCCTCCTCGTCTGCGCAGGGCTCGCCGCCGCCGCGGCGCCGCAGCAGATGACCCAGGTGCCCGGCTACTACCGCATGGCCCTCGGCAGCTACGAGATCACCGCGCTCTACGACGGCACCATCGAGCTCGACAGCGCCCTGCTGAAGAACATCGACGACAGCGAAATCCCGCCCCTGCTCGCCCGCCAGTTCCTCAAGGGCCCGGCGGTGCAGACCGCAGTCAACGCCTACCTGATCAACACCGGCGACAAGCTGGTGCTGGTCGACGCCGGCGCCGCCAGCCTCTTCGGACCCACCCTCGGCCACGTCATCGACAACCTCCGCGCCGCCGGCTACCAGCCCGAACAGGTCGACCTGGTGCTCCTCACCCACCTCCACGGCGACCACGTAAACGGCCTCGTCAGCGCAGACGGCAAGGCCGTGTTCGCCAACGCCGAAGTGTGGTCAGCCGAAGCCGACAACGAACACTGGCTGAGCGAGGCAATCGCCGCCGCCGCACCCGCCGACGCCCAGCCCTTCTTCAAGATGGCCCGCGACGCCGCCGCCCCCTACCTTGCCGCAGGCAAGTGGAAAACCTTCGCCAGCGACGGCGAAATCCTCCCCGGCATCGCCTCCGTCGCCGCCCCCGGCCACACCCCGGGCCACACCGCCTTCCTGGTCAGCGACGGCGACGCCCGGCTGCTGATCTGGGGCGACGTAGTGCACAACCACGCCGTCCAGTTCGCACGCCCCGAGGTCACCATCGAGTTCGACACAGACCCCGCAAAGGCCGTCTCCACCCGCCTGACGATGTTCACCTGGGCAGCCGAAGAACGGCTGCTGGTCGCCGGCATGCACCTGCCCTTCCCCGGCATCGGCCACGTACGGCGTGAGCGCGAAGGCTATGCCTGGGTGCCGGTGGAGTTTGCGCCCTTGCCGGCGAAGCCGTGAGGACCGCTGACCGCTTATTCGGCCGAAGCTACCGTCTGGAATTCGCGCCAGGAACGGCTGGCGCTGAATCCCAATGCCGCCAATACTCAGCGGGTCAGCGCGCCCGCTGTTGCGAAACGTCCTGCGCTATACGCTTTAGCTCGCGTTCATGTTCCTCATACTCACCCAAGTGGGCGCGCATCAGGCTTTTCCAGAGTTTTCCGTGGTTGGGAACAGAGAAATGGAGCAGCTCGTGGACGATCACGTAGTCCCAAAGATCGGGTTTCAGGGCGGGCAGTTCGTCGCTGAAATTCAAATGGCCCGATGTCGAACACGAAGCCCATTTGTTGCGCATCGGCCGCACACCCAGCCAGACAATCTTTACTTCCAGCTTGCCGGCCCAGTGCCGGACGCGCTGTTTGAACCGGTCCTTGTGATCGATGGCCGTCATCGCGCTAAATCCGGTCCGCCTTTTCCAGCAGCGTAAACAGCTCATCCACCAGCGCCGTCACCCGGTCCAGGTCCTCCGTTTCGGCGAAGATGGCGAAGGTGACTTTCTTGCGGAGTTCACGGAGTTCGTTCTCGCTGCGCTTCCAGTTCGGGAACTCGGTGAAGGCGTGGCGAATCTTGCGGCTGACCACCTCGGCGTTCTCAATCTTCGCGTCCAGCAGGCTGCGGTAGACAAAATACGTCAGGCCATCGAAAGACTTTTCGGCCTGTTCCTTCTTCCGCGTTTCGTTGCCTTCCACTTCTCGCAGCAATTCGGCCAGGGCCTCGGCCGTGCTGGTCTGGCGCTGCTCGAAGCTCTCCTGCACCGCCCGCGCGCGTTCCGCCATGGCGATGAGCCAAGGGTCACCGCTGCCTTCCTCAGCCAGCTTTTCAATGCTCTTGATCAGGTTGATGACCTTGGTGCCATCCCCGCCGGGCTTGTTCTTGATCAGCTCGATGGTATTGCCGTCGATCGCGACGATCTCGCCCAGACCGCCCACGCCATAACTGCCGACCTGCTCCTGCACCAGATGGTGGGTCTTGGCCTGGAACTCGCGGTCCACCATCACGGTGCGGGTGTAGGCCTTGCGGACGACCTGATAGATCGCCGACAAGGTGCCATAGTCATCCATGAACGGGCGCAGGAAGGCATCGGGCGAGATGATCTCGTAGAGCATCTCGATCTCTTTGTATTCCTTGAAGAACGCCTTGCGCCGCTCGGGGTCGCGGAAGTGCTCGATGAGCGTGTCCACATCCTTGTCGTTGAAGTTGCGCTCGATCAGGCCGAGGTAGTCCGGGGCCCTGGACTCCATCTTGTTCTTGAACAGCACCTTGAGCAGCTTCAGATCCTTGACGATGGCGTTGATCTCGTCGCTGTCGAAGGCCAGCGCCTTTTCCAGCTTGTCGAAGATGCCGACAAAATCCAGCACGAAGCCATGCGGCTTCACCATCTCCTGCGCCTCGTTCTCGTAGGGGCGATTCACCCGGGCGATAGCCTGCAGCAGCGTGTGGTCGCGCATCGGCTTGTCGAGATACATGGCGTAGAGCACCGGCGCATCGAAACCGGTGAGCAGCTTCTCGGTGACGATCAGGATCTTCGGCATCTGGTCGAGCTTGCCGAAGCTCTTGCGAATCTGCCGTTCCCTCTTCGGGTCGAGGTGGAATTCCTTCAAGAGCTTGGAATCGTTGTTGCTGCCGGTGTAGACCACTTCGGAATACTCCGGTGGCAAGAACTGGTCGAGCGCATGTTTGTAATGGGCGCAGGTCTCGCGGTCGACGCCGACCAGGAAGGCCTTGTAGCCCAGCGGCTCGACGTTCTGGCGGTAGTGCTCGGCGACGAATTGCGCCACTTGCTGAATCCGCTCCTTGCCCTTGAGGAAGTTCTTCAGGTTCACCGCCCGTTCGAGAATCTTGTTCAGCTCCTCGATGTCGGCCACGCCTTCGGCCTCGGCCAGCGACAGGAACTCCTTGTCCAGGGTCTCGTGCGGCACCAGCATTTCGTTGGGGGCAAGCTGGTAGTAGAGCGGCAGCGTGGTGCCGTCCTCGATGCTGTCGGCGATGGAATACTTGTGCAGGTAGCCCTGGTCGTCCTCGCAGCCGAAGGTCTTGAAGGTGCCCTTGCCGTACACCGTCTTGTCCACCGGCGTGCCGGTGAAGCCGAGGAAGCTCGCGTTCGGCAGGCCGGCCATGAGGAAGTTGCCAAGGTCGCCGCCGGTGGTGCGGTGGGCCTCGTCGATCAGCACGTAGATGTTTGCGCGCGTGTTCAAGTCGGCCGGCATGTCGCGGAACTTGTGGATCATCGTCACGATGATGCCCCGGTATCCATGGAGGTGAGAACCAACGAGGGCACGGATGCGTGAACCCGTGCCTGCACAGGCGTTTCGGCCAAATGCGAAAAAGGCCAGAGCAACGTCTGGCCTTGATGTCTTGGTGGCGGACGGTTGACCAGGTGCAGACTGGCCTCCCGAGCTTATGAGCACTGGTGCGGGTTACTGCGGGGTGCTGCAAACAACATCAAATTCCGCGTCTTCGGGAATACTCGCGCAGTCGCAAGTAACGGGCATCCTGCGCAAGGTTTGGCGCGGCCTGAACGATTTGATCCAGGCATTGCCCCAACTCCCGAGGCCCCCACTGTTGGTCGGCAATCACGGCATTCAGCAGGATCAGTGCATCCGCTGGATATCTGCTGCACAAACCCGATTCGTGTAGCAGATGTACGACATAGTGCGGGTGTTCAATCGGTTGCAGCCAGTCCTGCACCGCAGCCAAGGCAGCCGGGAATTCACCCCGGGCGGCAATTACCATACGAGTCAAAGACTCGGCGATTCGTCGGGTGGCCAAGTCGCGGGATTTTGGCCAGATCTGTTGCCAGAACGGTTGGGCGCGGTTATTCCAGTAGTCCTCACGCTGATCGGCTGCGCCTTCCAGTGCTTGGGAGAGTGCCTGCGCGGATTCCTCCAACCCTTCTTGTGGAAGCGCGCCAATTGCAGATCGGAATTCCTCTACGGAGAATCCCTCGGTCGGGCCCAATGCTGCGTAGGTGAGGAAGGTCGCGAATTGCTGGCGGTGCTCGCCAAGATCGGCATAGTGCTTTGCACTGTCCAGAAACTGTGACTTGAAGGCTGTCAGCAATGGCTGGTACAAGCGCGGCGACCAGAGGAATCCTTCCCACACGGCCTTGGCTTCAACGGGATTGCTCCAGCCGAACAACGGCAGCAGGTGCTGCTCGGTCCAAGGGCGATCCACACGGAAAAATGCGATCAGCCGAGACCCCATCAGCACCCGACCGTGGCGGAATCGATCTACCTGCACGTCGCACAGTGTGGTGAAGATGGGCTTCAATTCAGCAGGAAGCAGATCGTTGTCGTTCGGGTTCTGCTTGAACCACAAGTTGATCAGTGCCTGTGTGGCGTGTCCGATGGGATGATTGATTGCCGAGCCGACAGGGTCGTAGGTTTCGACGCCGTTTCGAATAATGCGAGAACCTGAGCCTGCCTCTAGCGGCAAGGCCAGAACACGGCGGCACAGGTTCAGCAGGATGTCCTCATGGCGGCTGATAGCCTTGGAGGCTGCCTCCATCCACCAAGTCACGGCGTGATCAATTTCCAGCAGCACAGCATCCGGCATGGTCTGTACCAGCGGTGCGGCGTACCGCCAGGATCGCAACACCATTCCTTCTTCGGCCCATGCCTGCAGAGCTTCGCGCCATCGGCCAGCGGGCCACACGCCATCTCGTGCGAGATCACCTAGCGCGGACAAGCTGTGAAAGAAACGAGTGCGGCAAACGTCGCGCCACGTGTCTTCGTAGAAAGGTCGCCGCTCCGGTGTAGGCTTGGTGAGCCATTGCACAAGCTCCTGCCGTTTGCGGGGAGCAATGTCGACATCCCGGCTGTCCTCGTAATCCGGATCACCGGTGCCGCTCATCCAGTGTGAGAACTCGTCACGCTCGTTGGTCGCCAACTGCCATTGCGGGTAGGCAGTAGATATTTCCGCCAAGCGTGCCGCCGCAGACGCACCCAAAACGAGGCCCGATGTGTTGAGCTTGGCCAGATGCAGCCAGACGGTACGGGCCACCAAGTCTTGCCAATGTTCTGCTTCCAAGTCGTCCCGGTACATCTCTCGCGGCGGGCCTGCCAAAATGGCCGCCTCCAGGCTTTGCTCTGCGACTCCTGCCAAATGCTGTCCCTGCAGGACCAACAGCCTGAATACCTCCCGCCCGGTATCTGTGGACCACAGCCACCACGCGTCGTCGGCCAGCAACCAATCCACCCACTGCTCGGGCTGGATGCAATCGTCGTGGCTCGCGGCAAACAGGGCCAGACGTTTAAAGGTGGGGTAAGGCAACTCGAACCAGTTCTGCGCGATGCGTGTTGCACGCGCACTGTCGTTGACACGAATCGCCAGCCAGGCATCGCGCAGCAATTCGATCAGGCTACTCCAGTCGCGGAAACCCCGGTTCTGCCAGTGGGGCGTGATGGATGGCAGATCCCAATGCGAGCGGTCGCTACGGTCGTCGGCCTCGCCCAATTCGCGCAGCAGGTCCAGTGCATCACGCAACAACTGCTGGAAATCTTCCAACAGATGCGGCAAAGCAGATTTCCATGGCTCGTCGGCAAGGTCGCACAGGGTTGAATGCACGTGATCGGCGGCCAGCGCGAGCTCCCAGTCCACCAATTGCTTGATCCGCGCGGGCTCGTCAGCGCTGCTCGAATCATCGTCGCCCCAGCGAAACGGCTTCTTCAAGACTACCTTCGGGGCAAGCAACTCCCGCAATTCCAGACGCAATGTGGCGGTCAGTCCTTCGCGCTTGAGACGACCTTGCCAGCGATATAAGTCGGGATCACGCCATGGCGATTTCACCCGGCCACAGAGCAGTAGACGCCACAAGGTGCGCATCAGTGGGCCAGGAATGGCCTTGGGTGCGTGTAAGCGGATTTCATCGAGCTCGGAGGTTTTTCCTTCGCGTTCCAGTGAAGCAAATTGATCCAGCTCGTGTTCGATCAGCCACGGCCAACGGTCGTGCAACTGCCCCCCGCGTTCTGCGATCCAGACGACTAGTCTGGGGTCATCCAGGTGGCGCACCAGCCAGCGGGCCAGATGGAACATCACGTCATCCCATTGAGTTTCGGGGCTCACTCCGGAAACCAATCGCATTGGCTGCGCGCGGTCGTAAGGGGCAGGTCTACGAATCAGACTGAAGCGGAGATTGCCATCAATCTTTTTGCGTGCAGGAACATCAAAACGTGCCAGATCACTGTAACGATAGCGTTCGTCAGAAAATGCGTCCAACAACCAATCCAGCGACGGAGCAGGACTGCAATCGGCAAAGCGTTTAGCCGGCAAGCCCGCTTGATCTGACAATGCCCACAGCATCCTTCCTACAAAGTCGTTTTGTGGCTTGCTTTCCTTGGGTAGGCGATGCGCATAGCGTGCGACAAGGCGTTCTTTGCCACCAACTCCATCGCGATACACGGACGCCCAAACGTGCAGGGTCCGGTGCAGGCTCCGATGAAAGGCTGCATCGTCGTACAAGATAGGACTTACATGCTTATCCTTCCATGCCTGTAATGCAGACTCCGCCTTACCGGTTTCGTAAGATGCGAAGGCGAACATTTTCTGTGCCCCATCCAGCGCATGGGCCGCAGTCATGTATCTCAACACAGGGTCGTCGATGCTGTATCCAACGAAACACAGCGTGTAGTCCCGAAATAAGCCAGCGACAAATCGAGCCGCCCAGCCTTGGGTCAAGTATGCCTGACCAAAATCTCCATCTGACAAGACGAGCTGATCGAGGTCATCCGCCGATGGTTGGACAGGCATTCTCCCGTGCAGATGCACAACACCATCCCAGCGCAGGCGGGTCGGTGGATCGTGATAAACGGTCGGGGCTGGCAAGCGATAGCAGCTTGCCGCATCTTCGAACAAGGTATCGAAATTTGTTGTTACCAGCTTGAGACCATCGTCACGAGACCTACCGAGAGTCAGCAATGCGAAATGGGTTGTCAGTGCGCGCCGCTTGGTCAGATCAGCAGTGAGTATGGAAGGCAGCCCTCGACGAGTGGTCGTCCGTCCCCCTTGAATCCGCCGCTCATAGTGGCCAATCGCGCGATCAAATTGGCTTTGCTCGATCAAATCACCTTCAACTCTATCCGCCGGTTCTCCAGCTTGCTGGAACAATCTCTGTACCAAGCCGCCAAAGTCTGGCAACCCTGCAGGACGTGAAATGCCTGCCCCACAGAAAAACACCAAGCGACCTTCCTCGTGCGCTTGCAAGAGCGCATCCGGAATGTCGGGGCCGTTGGTGACGAACTGCACAGTCAGCGCGCCTTCTGAGAGACACGCAAGGTGCGAGGATTCGCTGTGTGAACTTGATTACGCATCGTCATTCCCCTGCTTATTGCCAGACTCGATTTGTTTCAGCAGCCGGTCGAAGTCGCTTTCAAACAAGCGATCCTGGACGATGCGGTATTTCTCGAACTCGGATTCGGCGTGGGCTTTGGCGATTTCTGCGGTGACTTTGCCGGCGTCCTGCAGGATTTCCCGGTCGGTGGCTTCGATGAAGCGGTTGAGGCGTGTTTCCCAGTCCTGCATGGTCATGGGGATGTGCCGCTGGGCCATGTCTTCGGCGACATCGAGGTAGGCGTTCACGAGGCGGGAGAGCTGCGCCATTTCCGGTTCGGTGAGATAGTTCTTGTCGACGCTGACATCGAATTTCTGGATTTTTCCATGGGGCGCGTCTTTCCATGTGGTCAGGCCCATGTGCTGTTTCCCGGCATCGGCCCGGTCCACGATGACCTCGGCGGCGGTGTGGCCGTGGATGGCCCAGTGGAGCTTGTTCTGCACGGTGGCGAAGAAGCGCTGGGTGGCGGTGGCGCTGCGGTCGTAGTCGATGGCGGTGGCGTAGATGTCGGTGATCTTCTGGTAGAACTTGCGCTCGCTGAGGCGGATTTCGCGGACGCGCTGGAGTTGTTCTTCGAAGTACTGTTTGGTCAGGACGGTGCCGCCGGCCTTGAGGCGTTCGTCGTCCATCGCGAAGCCCTTGATGGTGAACTCCTTGACCACGGTGGTCGCCCATTTGCGGAACTGGACGGCCCGCTCGGAGTTGACCTTGTAGCCGACGGCGATGATGGCGGAGAGGTTGTAGTGGCCGGTGTCGTAGGTTTTGCCGTCGGCGGCAGTTATTCGAAATTTTCGAATAACTGAATCCTCCGTGAGTTCGTTGTCGGCGAAGAGGGTTTTGAGGTGGTAGTTGATGGTGGGGGTCTTCACGTCGTAGAGGACGCCCATCTTTTTTTGAGACAGCCAGATGTCCTCGTCGGCATAAACCGCCTCGACGCCACCTTGACCCTGCGCGGCGACGAAGGTGAGGTATTCCACCGCGGAGGAACGCGTGATGGTGGTTTCCTTGTTGTCGGGCTTCTTTTTCATGTGTTGCCCCCTGGCTTTTCCAACTCCACCAGCAATGCCTGGCCCTTGGCGGTGAGCCGGTATTTCTGGAGGCGACTGCTGGGCTTTTCGGGGATGGTGGGCTCGATGAGGCCGCCTTCCACCATGCGCTTGATCTGCTTATGGAGTTCGCCGGAGACCGTTTTGTGACCGAGGATCGGCGCAATGACGGCTTTGCCGAGGGGCTGTGGTCGGATGGCCAGCATGACTTTGGCGGCCAAGGCCGACTCTAGCCGTGACTCTAGCCGTGACTCTAGCCGTGACTCTAGCCGTGACTCTAGCCGTGACTCTAGCTGTCCGTCTGGGTCCTGACCTGCTCCCGACGGGGTCGCCGAGCCAGTGGCCGGTCTGCGGATCGTCAGGACGAAGGAGCCGCCATCCAGCCGGATTTCGGGTTCCGGGAGACCGGCCTCCCGGCAGCGGTGGATCATGTCGCGGATGCCGGTGCCCATGCGCTCGATGTATTTGGTGAGATACATGGGCTCGGCAAGCAGCGGGTTGTGCGGGACGGAGGCGTGCGGGCCGCGCAGTTTTTCGAGGGTCAGGGTGGGCGGCAGGGAACCAGGGTTCCAGATTTCCAGCCGGTCCTTGAAGAGCATGACCTGCACGCTGGCGTTGCTGGTGTAGTCGCGATGCACGACGGCGTTGACGATGGCCTCGGCAACAACCTCCTGCGGGATTTCGTATTTCGTGGGCACCTGGGTGCCGTGCTCGCGGGTGCCGACCCAGAGATCGATTTTGGAGAGCACAAAGTCCTTGGCCTGGTCCACGAGGTCGAAGACCGTGCCCTTGTACACCTGATAGGAAGGGATGGGCTTGGCCACTTCATAGCCGTGGAAGTGGGCGCATTTCACCTCGGATGTGATCAGGAAGCGTTGCGGCTGTTTGCCGAACAGCAGGATGGCGGCATGGGTCGGCCGACCCTTGTCGAGCAGGTTGAGGTGGGCCAGCACCTCATGGGGCGGCGTGTCCTCCGGCAACGGGAAATTGCGCCCCCGGCGGGCCAGCCCAAGAAAGCGGGTGATCTTGTCCGGGTCCAGGTCGTCGAGCGCGGCGTTTCGGCAGAACGTGGCATCGAAGGGCCCCAAACGGATCAGCTCGCGCTCTTCAAGTATCCGGACCAGGCTGGCGTAGACGGCGGAGACAAGTTCTTCGGAGGAATTGAAACGCCGCCGAACAAGGTTGTCCCCGACGCTGCGGATCAAGGCGCGCATTTTCGGATGCTTGGCATCATCGGCCGCACCCTTGACGAAGATCAGGCGGGTCTTGCCCTGCCGGGTGGCCTCGTTCAGTTCGAGGTGGGTGGGCGAGAGGCCGTCCTTGCTTTCCCAACCGTAGTCGTCTCCAAAGAGACCGAGGTAGAGGTCACAGTTCCGGACTTCATCGAGATAGACGGCATCGGGCCGACGGTCGGAAGAAGGGACGTCGCGCTCGAAGAGAAACGTCGCGAAGAAACGCCGCAGCAACGGGTCGCCGGAAAGGTATTCGCCCAGCGCCTTGCGCTCGGCGGCAAATTCCTTCTGCACGCTGCTGATGAAGATCCTCATGCGCCGATTCCGAGTTGTTTGAGAATTCTGCCAAGGGCCTGGTCGGTTTCCTTGGCCTCGGCCTCGATGACCTTGAGCTCCTCGACGATCTCCGCGATGGGCCGGTAGGTTTGCGCATCGCTGGTGTGGATATAGCGGCTGGGCGAGATGTTGTAGTCGTTCTTCTTCAGCTCGGCGTGATCGACGATGCGGCTGAGTTTTTCTTCTTCCTTCCACCCGATGAGGGTGTCGGCAATGCGCTGGATGCCGGCTTCGGGGATGAAGTTCTTGGGGTCGCCCTTTTCGAAGACCTGCGAGGCATTGACGAGGAAGACCTTGCCCTGGCGCGCCGGCTGCTTGGCCTTGTTGAGGAACAGCACGATGCCCGGCGCGGTGGTGTTGTAGAAGAGATTTTCGGGCAGGTAGAGGACGCTCTCGATGAGATCGTGGTCGACGAACCACTGGCGGACGGCCTTTTCCTTGTTGGTGCCGGCATTGCCCGAGCCGCGCGAGGCAGCGCCGGTGTCGAGGACGACGGCGGCGCGGCCGGTGGCGTTCAGGCTGGCGTGGATGTGCTGCACCCAGCCCCAGTCGGCGGAAGATTTGCCGGGAAAGCCGGCCCCGGCGGGGAAGCGGTCGAGTTCGTCGTTGTCGTAATCGGCCTCGGTGAACCAGTCCTGGTTCCACATGGGATTGGCGACGACGCGGTCGAAGCTGCGGAGCTTGCCCTGCCTGTTGCGGAATTTGGGGTTCTTGAAGGTGTCGCCGATCTCGATCTGGCCTTCCATGTCGTGGATGATCATGTTCATGTTGGCCATGGCCCAGGTTTCGGCGGTGTATTCCTGGCCGTAGAGCTTGAGGGGGGCGACGGTGCGTTTCTTGCCCTTGGCCGCCGCTTCCATCGCGATCTCACATTTGATCAACAGGCCACCGGAGCCACACGTAGGATCGTAGATTTCCATTCCCGGCTCTGGCTGGAGCACGCGGGACATGATGGAGCCGACCTCGGGCGGGGTGTAGAACTCGCCGGCGCTCTGGCCGCCGCCTTCGGCGAACTTGCGGATCAGGTATTCGTAGCTCTTGCCAATGATGTCGGCCTCGACGTCGTCGAGCCCGAGGCGCTTGGTGCTGATGGCCTCGATAAGGTTGGAGAGGCGGTCGTCGTCGAGATCGCGCTGGCCGTGGGTGGTGGCGTTGAAGTCAACGCGGTCGATGATGCCCTGTAGCAGCGGATTCTCCCGGGCGATGGCCCGCATGTGGGTGGTAACGCCTTCGCCGATCTTGTCGGCGAGCTTGCGGATGACCGACCACACCGGCTGCTCGGGATCGTCCGGCACGAGCGGAAGGTAGAAGCGGACGAGCTTGTGGTCGGCCCTGGCGAGCTGGAAGGCTCTCTTGCGCGAACCGACTTCCTCGGCAATGCGGTTCAGTTCATCGTCGAAGACGTCGCACAGGCGCTTGGTGAAGATGAGGGGGAGGATGTAGTCCTTGTATTTCGGCGCATCCTTGGCCCCGCGGATGGAACAGGCTGCATCCCAGATCCAGGATTCGAGGGATTTGGCGCTACCGTTATTGCTTGCCATCGGCATTAAGCCCTTTGGTGTTTGGGTTCTTATTGGAACGGAGTCAGCGTTCGAAACATTCTGCGATTATGCAAATTAAAGTGACCATCCGAAGGACGGCTTCATGCAGATTGCAGACTATATCAAAGCGGGAACCGATAGGCTGCTGAGGCCGACCACCCGCCCCCTCCAAAAACAACGCCCCCGCCCGGTTTCCCGGACGGGGGCGTCTTGCTACGGGTGGGTGGCGCTACGTCGGCGCCTCGCCCTGTCTCCCTACCTCAAACTTCAACCGTGTCGGCGACGCTCTTGAACTCTTCGATCTGGTCGAAGTTCATGTAGCGGTAGATGTCGCCGGCCTTCTTGTTGACCACCTCGACCTGCTCCATGTACTCGGCCACGGAGGGGATCTTGCCCATCAGCGCGCACACGGCGGCCAGTTCGGCAGAGCCGAGGTACACGCGGGTGTCGATGCCCAGGCGGTTCGGGAAGTTGCGGGTGGAGGTGGACATGGCGGTGCTGCCCTTGCGGATCTGCGCCTGGTTGCCCATGCACAGCGAGCAACCGGGCATTTCCATGCGGGCGCCGGACTTGCCGAGCACGCCGTAGTAGCCTTCCTCGTTGAGGATCATCGCGTCCATCTTGGTGGGCGGGGCGATCCACAGGCGGGTCGGGATGTCGGACTTGCCGTCCAGCACCTTGCCGGCAGCGCGGAAGTGGCCGATGTTGGTCATGCACGAGCCGATGAAGACTTCGTCGATCTTGTCGCCGGCGACTTCGGAGAGCAGCTTGACGTCGTCCGGGTCGTTCGGGCAGGCGACGATGGGTTCCTTGACGTCGGCCAGATCGATTTCGATCACGGCGGCGTATTCGGCATCGGCGTCGGCCTTCAGCAGCTTGGGATCGGCGATCCAGGCTTCCATGGCCTTGATACGGCGGCCCAGGGTGCGCTTGTCTTCGTAGCCGTTGGCGATCATCCACTTCATCAGGGTGATGTTCGAGCGCATGTACTCGATGATCGGCTCTTTATCCAGGTGCACCGAGCAGGCGGCGGCGGAACGTTCGGCGGCGGCGTCGGAGAGTTCGAAGGCTTGTTCCACCTTCAGGTCCGGCAGGCCTTCGATTTCCAGCACGCGGCCGGAGAAGATGTTCTTCTTGCCCTTCTTCTCGACGGTGAGCAGGCCCTGCTTGATGGCGTAGTAGGGGATGGCGTTGACCAGGTCACGCAGGGTGACGCCGGGCTGCAGCTTGCCCTTGAAACGCACCAGCACGGATTCCGGCATGTCCAGCGGCATCACGCCGGTGGCGGCGGCAAAGGCGACCAGGCCGGAGCCGGCCGGGAAGGAGATGCCGATCGGGAAGCGGGTGTGGCTGTCGCCGCCGGTGCCGACGGTGTCGGGCAGCAGCAGGCGGTTGAGCCAGGAGTGGATGACGCCGTCGCCCGGGCGCAGGCTGACGCCGCCGCGGGTGGAGATGAAGGACGGCAGCTCGCGGTGCATGCGCACGTCGACCAGCTTCGGGTAGGCCGCGGTGTGGCAGAAGGACTGCATCACCAGGTCGGCGGAGAAGCCGAGGCAGGCGAGGTCCTTGAGTTCGTCGCGGGTCATCGGGCCGGTGGTGTCCTGGCTGCCGACGGTGGTCATCTTGGGTTCGCAGTAGGTGCCCGGACGGATGCCCTGACCTTCCGGCAGACCGCAGGCGCGGCCGACCATCTTCTGCGCCAGCGAGAAGCCCTTGCCGGTGTCGGCGGGGTTTTGCGGCAGGCGGAACAGCGTGGAGGGCGGCAGGCCCAGCGCTTCACGCGCCTTGGCGGTGAGGCCGCGGCCGATGATCAGCGGAATGCGGCCACCGGCGCGCACTTCGTCGAGGATCACCAGGGTCTTGAGCTGGCTCTCGGCGATCACGGCGCCGTTCTTCAGCGCGCTGACCTTGCCGGAGGCGGCGTCGACCTTGAGCTCGATCTCGTCGCCCATGTCCATCTGGCCGGCGTCGATCTCGATCGGCAGCGCGCCGGCGTCTTCCATGGTGTTGAAGAAGATCGGGGCGATCTTGGAGCCCAGGCACACGCCGCCGAAGCGCTTGTTCGGCACGAAGGGGATGTCTTCGCCGGTGAACCACAGCACCGAGTTGGTGGCGGACTTGCGCGAGGAACCGGTACCGACCACGTCACCGACGTAGGCCACCAGGTTGCCCTTGGCGCGCAGTTCTTCGAGGAACTTGACCGGGCCACGCACGCCCGGCTCTTCCGGGGTGATGCCCGGACGCGGGTTCTTCAGCATGGCCAGCGCATGCAGCGGGATGTCCGGGCGGGACCAGGCGTCCGGCGCGGGGGAGAGGTCGTCGGTGTTGGTTTCGCCAGTGACCTTGAACACGGTCAGCTTCTGCGAAGCCGGCACTTCCGGGCGGCTGGTGAACCACTCGGCGTCGGCCCAGGACTGCATCACGGCCTTGGCGTTGGCGTTGCCCTTCTCGGCCAGTTCCTTGACGTCGTGGAAGTAGTCGAACATCAGCAGGGTCTTTTTCAGGCCCTCGGCGGCGATGGCGCCCACTTCGGCGTCACCGAGCAGGTCGATCATCGGCTTGATGTTGAAGCCACCCAGCATGGTGCCGAGCAGTTCGGTGGCCTTGGCACGCGACACCAGGCCACAGGCTTCTTCGCCCTTGGCGACCTTGGCGAGGAACTCGGCCTTGACCTTGGCGGCGTCGTCCACGCCGGCGGGCACGCGGTGGGTGAGCAGTTCGACCAGGAAGGCTTCTTCGCCGGCGGGCGGGTTCTTCAGCAGTTCGACCAGGTCGAGGGTCTGCTGCTTGTTGAGCGGGAGGGCGGGGATGCCGAGGGCGGCACGCTCGGCTGCATGGGCACGGTAGGCTTCAAGCACGGCGACTTCCTTCCTTTTTCGTGACGGTGACAGGGAATGATCCGGGCAGACCCGGAGGCTGCTGACTTGGATTATATGTCTTTTATAAGACTTGCGGTGCAACGCAGCAACACGGGTACGATCAGGGTCGGATTCTACGCGCCGGACAGCCCGCGCGCATCAGCGAGCAGCCTCTTTTTTCTGTCGCCGATGTCGCCAAAGCGCCCGTCATGCACTACAAATCCAAGTACCGCCCCGAAGCTGCGCGCCCCGCCAGGGAACACCCCGCCACGGCGCGCTGTCGGAACCTGCACCGGCGCAGATGCCTTGCGCCAGCACGGACAGGAGGATCGCCATGGCTGCTCATCCGTTCGACTCGCTGAAGTCCTTCGCCACGCCCTCCGGGCGTCAGCTGCTGTTCCATGACCTGGCGGTGCTTGAGGCGGCAGGCCTGGGCCGCGTCTCCCGCCTGCCGGTGTCGCTGCGCATCGTCCTTGAAGCGGTGCTGCGCCACTGTGACGGGCGCAAGATCACCACCGAACATGTGCGCGAGCTCGCCGCCTGGCAGCCCGATGCGCCGCGCACGGCGGAGATTCCCTTCGTGGTGGCGCGCGTGGTGCTGCAGGATTTCACCGGCGTGCCGCTGCTCGCCGATCTGGCGGCGATGCGCAACGTTGCCGCCGAGATGGGACACGACCCGAAGAAGATCGAACCGCTGGTGCCGGTGGATCTGGTGGTCGACCACTCCGTACAGGTGGACCACTACGGCACGCCACTGGCGCTGCGCCAGAACATGGAACTGGAGTTCCAGCGCAACCGCGAGCGCTACCAGTTCATGAAGTGGGGCATGCAGGCCTTCGACACCTTCAGGGTGGTGCCGCCGGGCATCGGCATCGTGCACCAGGTGAACCTGGAATACCTGTTCCGCGGCGTACGCCGCGAAAGCACGCCGGCGGGCGAGCTGTGCTACCCGGATACCCTGGTCGGCACCGATTCGCACACCACCATGATCAACGGCGTCGGCGTGGTGGGCTGGGGGGTGGGTGGCATCGAGGCGGAAGCGGCGATGCTCGGCCAGCCGGTGTATTTCCTCACCCCGGACGTGATCGGAGTGGAACTCAAGGGCGCACTGCGCGAAGGCGTCACCGCCACCGATCTGGTGCTCACCGTCACCGAGATGCTGCGCCGCGAGAAGGTGGTGGGCAAGTTCGTCGAGTTCTGCGGAGAAGGCACCGCCAGCCTGTCGGTGACCGACCGCGCCACGCTGGCCAACATGGCCCCGGAGTACGGCGCGACGATGGGCTTCTTCCCGGTGGATGAGAAGACGGTGGCCTACATGCGCAACACCGGGCGCAGCGAGGAGGACTGCGAGCTCTTCGAAGCCTGGTTCCGCGCCCAGGGGCTGTTCGGCATCCCGCGCGCCGGGGAGATCGACTACACGCGCACGCTCACCCTGGATCTCGACAGCGTGACGCCCTCGCTCGCCGGCCCGAAGCGCCCGCAGGACCGCATCGCCCTCGACGACATGGAAGCCACCTTCAACCGCCTGCTGGAGACCCCCGAGGTGGACGACGGTTTCGGCGTCCCCGAGGCTTCGCTGTGCACGCGCTTTCCCACCGCCCTGCCGGGCGTCACCCTGGGGCATGGCGACGTGCTGATCGCGGCGATCACCTCATGCACCAACACCAGCAACCCGGCGGTGCTGATCGCCGCCGGCCTGCTGGCGAAAAAGGCAGTGGCGCGCGGCCTGAAGGTGGCGCCGCACATCAAGACCTCGCTGGCGCCCGGTTCGCGCGTGGTCACCGATTACCTGGAACGCGCCGGACTGCTCGAACCGCTGGCCCGGCTCGGCTTTGCGCTGGCGGGCTACGGCTGCACCACCTGTATCGGCAACGCCGGCGACCTCGCCCCCGAACTCAACGCGGCGATTGCCGAAAACAAGGTGGTCGCCGCCGCGGTGCTCTCCGGCAACCGCAACTTCGAGGCCCGCATCCACCCCAACCTGCGCGCCAACTTCCTCGCCTCGCCACCGCTGGTGGTGGCTTTCGCCATCGTCGGGCGGGCCAACGCGGACCTGGCCAACGAACCGCTCGGCCTCGGGGACGACGGCCATCACGTCTATCTGCGCGACATCTGGCCGAGTTCGGAGGAGATCGAGGCGCTGATGCCCTTTGCCACCGATCCGGCCACCTACCGCCGCCTGTATGCCGATTTCACCCGCGACCACGACCTGTGGAACGCGATTCCGGCGCCAGCAGGCCAGGTCTATGACTGGCCGGCCTCCACCTACATCGCCCGCCCGCCCTTCTTCGACGGCTTTGCCATGCAGCCCGGCGGCATCGGCGACATCAGGGGCGCCCGCACCCTGCTGCTGCTCGGCGATTCGGTGACCACCGACCACATCTCCCCCGCGGGCTCCTTCGGCGAAGCCACGCCCGCCGGCAAGTGGTTGAAGTCGCACGACGTGGCGCGCGCCGACTTCAACTCCTACGGTTCGCGGCGCGGCCACCACGACGTGATGGTGCGCGGCACCTTCGCCAACGTGCGGGTGAAGAACCTGATGATCCCGCCGCGTGCGGACGGCTCACGCGTGGAGGGCGGCTACACCCTGATGGATGGCAGGCAGCTCACCGTGCATGAGGCGGCAATGGCCTGGCAGAAGCACGGCACCCCGACCATCGTCTTCGCCGGCGAGGAATACGGCACCGGCTCCAGCCGCGACTGGGCGGCCAAGGGCACGGCACTGCTCGGCGTGCGCGCGGTGGTGGCGAAGAGCTTCGAGCGCATCCACCGCTCCAACCTGGTCGGCATGGGCGTGCTGCCGCTGCAGTTCAAGGGCGAGGACAGCTGGCAGAAGCTGGGGCTGGACGGCAGCGAGCGCTTCGACGTGCTCGGCGTTTCGGCCGACCTGCAGCCGCAGCAGGACCTCACCCTGGTGATCCACGGCAGCGACGGCAAGCGGCGCGAAGTGGCGGTGCTGTGCCGCATCGACACCCCGATCGAGGTCGATTACTACCGCCACGGCGGCATCCTGCCCTACGTGCTGCGCGAGATCCTGGGGTGAGGCTGCCCCCCGCGCCGGGCGAAGCTTGAGCCTGGGCGCCCCCTCCCCTTCAAGGGGAGGGCTGGGGTGGGGATGGGTCTGCGGCGGGCTGCCCCCCCGGTTCAACGCCAGCCACCGGCGCAAAGGGCGCCGGGGGGTTGCTGAAGCGGATGCGGTCGGGCGAGGTGGCGCCGCCGGTCATCACGAAGCTCATCGCCTCGTCCATCGTCCAGTCGGTGGACACCACCTGCGACACCGGCACGATCTCGATGTAGCCGGAGGTCGGGTTGGGCGAGGTGGGTACGTATACGGCGGCCAGTTCCTGCCCGCTGACCTCGTCGCGGATGACCTTGGTGACGAAACCCACGGCCTTCATCTCCGCGGTCGGGAAGCTGATCAGCACGACGCGCTGCACGCCCGAGGGCTTCTCCTTTACCGCGGCAAGAAAGCGCTTGGTGCCGCCGTAGATGGCGGCCACCAGCGGGATGTTCTGCACCACCCGCTCCAGCCAGCTGATGATGCGCTGGCCGATCACCTGGGTGGCCATCCAGCCCAGCGCGTAGATCACCAGCACGGTGACGATGAGGCCCAGGAAGGACTGGAACAGCGGCTGCAGCAGGATGTCGGCGAGCGAGGGCGAGACCCCGCGCACCGCGCGCGCGAAGGCCACCACCCAGGGGGTGCCCATCTTGGAGAGCTGCGAGAAGATGAAGTCGAAAACCAGCCAGGTCACCCACAGCGGTGCGGCGGTAAGCAGACCGACAAGGAGATAGCGGCGGACGTGTTTGAGGCGGTCTTGGGTCTGCGGGGTCATGGAACACTGGCACAGGTGGAGACAGCCGCCCGCGCCGGGTGGCTGTGGAAAGCGCAAGTGTAACAAGGGCGCCAGCGTTTAAGATGTGCACAAGCGCAACAAACTGCTGCCATGCCGATGCCCCGCCCTGCCGCCCTGCCCTGCCCCTGCCAGTCCGACCACCCCTATTCCGCCTGCTGCCAGCCCGCCCACACCGGCGAACGCCCGCCGGCCAGCGCCGAGGCGCTGATGCGCAGCCGCTACAGCGCCTTTGCCCTTGGCCTGGGCGACTGGCTGCTGGCGAGCTGGCACCCTTCCACGCGGCCGGCGACACTGGAAGCCGACGAAGGCGCGGCGCCGAAGTGGATCGGCCTGCAGGTTGTTGACCACCGCCAGATCGACGCCGATCATGCCATCGTGGAGTTCGTTGCGCGCTGCCGCATCGGCGGGCGCGCCAGCCGCCTGCACGAGACCAGCCGCTTCGTGCGCGAGGACGGCCAGTGGCTGTATGTCGATGGCGAACTGCACGAACGCTGAATCCGCCACCGGCACTCTCCATCAATCGCCAGCAGAGACATCATCGTGAATCTGGAAAAGGTCATCTTCGGTTTCTTCATCGTCCTCGCCGCGACGCTGAACTTCGGTTTCTTCATCGGCGACATCGACAACCCCGCCCATCACGACATCTACGAGCTCTTCGCCGCCATCGTGGTCAGCCTGATCGCCACCGTGCTGAAGTTCGGCGACCGCACGCAGATCGGCGCGGTGCATCTGTCCACCAGCCTGGTCGCCGACCTGCAGCTGATCGCCGCGGCCATGGTGTGGGGCTACGCCGCCCACATCTCGGCCGCCGGCCTGACCCCCGAGATGACCGCCAAGGTGGTCTCGCTGTCCGGCGGGGCGCTGCTCGCCAACGGCATTTCGGTGATCATCCTGATCGCCGAGACCATCATGCAGCGCCGCTGAGACGCGCGCGGAGAGGGCGATGACGCCGCTGGCGCGCCACCACAGCATCTTCTTCCTGATCATGCGGCGCCTGCGCGCGCCGCTGATCCTGCTGATCAGCATCATCGCGGTGTCGGTGCTGGGGCTGACCCTGGCACCCGGCGTCGATGCCGAGGGCAATGTCCATTACCTGAGCTTCTTCCACGCCTTCTACTTCATCAGCTACACCGCCACCACCATCGGCTTCGGCGAGATCCTCTACGACTTCTCCGACCAGCAGCGCCTGTGGGTGACCATCTCGATCTACATGTCGGTGATCGGCTGGACCTACACCCTCGGCACGCTGTTCGCCCTCCTCGGCGACCGCAGCCTGCAGCAGGCCATCCACACCCAGCGCTTCGTGCGTGCAGTGCGCCGCCTGCGCGAACCCTTCTACCTGGTCTGCGGCTACGGCGAGACCGGCCGCCTGATCTGCAGCGCGCTCGACCGCATGGGCCACCGTGCGGTGGTGGTGGAAATCGACGAGATCAAGGTCGGCGACATCGACCTGCACAGCTTCATCGCCGACGTTCCGGCGCTTGCCGCCGATGCCTCGAACCCCGAAACCCTGCGCTTTGCCGGCCTCACCAGCCCGCACTGCGCCGGCGTCATCGCGCTCACCAACGACGACAGCGTCAATCTCGCCATCGCCATCGCCGCCCGCCTGCTGGCTCCCCGCCTGCCCGCCCTGTGCCGTGCGGAAACCCCGGAGACGGCGGCCAACATGGCCTCCTTCGGCACCCGCCACATCATCAACCCCTTCGAGAAGTTCGGCGACTATCTGCGCCTGGCACTGCAGCTGCCCGCCGGCTGGCAGTTGCTCGCCTGGCTCACCGGCCTGCCCGGCACCACCCTCGAACACCACCGCGAGCCGCCGCGCGGGGCGTGGATCCTGTGCGGCCACGGACGCCTCGGCCGCCTGCTGGTGCAGGCCATGGACGACGAATCGGTGCCGGTCACGATCATCGACCGCCACCCCCCGGAGGACTTCACCCACCGCTGGGTCCAGGGCGACGCCACCGGCGCCGGGGTGCTCGGCGAGGCGGGCGTGGAGCGCGCCGCGGGCATCGTCGCGGGCACCAGCTCGGACGTCGACAACCTCTCCATCGCGGTCACCGCGCGGGAGCTGAACCCGAAGCTGTTCGTCGTGCTGCGCCAGAACCAGTACAGCAATCACGCCCTCTTCGACGCCTTCGAGTCCGATTTCAACATGGTGCCGAGCGAGATCATCGCCCACGAGTGCCTGGCCATCCTGTCCACGCCGCTGCTGGTGCCCTTCCTTGAACAGATGAAGGAGCGCGATGGCGAATGGTGCACATGGCTGCTGAAACGTCTCACCGGGCGCTTCGGCTGGGAGGTGCCGACGGTGTGGAGCGAGCGCATCAACCTTGCCCGCGCGCCGGCGCTGTACCGCCACCTGATGCGCAACGGCGAAGTCCGCCTGGACGCCCTGCTGCGCTCGCCGCACAACCGCAACGAGTATGTCGCCGGCGAGGTGCTCTACCTGCGCCGCGACGACGACGACCACCTGCTGATGCCGCGCGGCGACGTTACCGTGCGTGCCGGCGACGAACTGCTGCTGGTCGGCCGCGCTGGCGCACGCAGCGATCTCGCCCTCACCCTCGCCAACGAGCACACCCTGGCCTACGTGCTCACCGGCACCGAGCTGCCTGGCGGCTGGATCTGGGAGCGCCTCGCCGGCCGTCGCCAGGCGCGCGCCAGCCGGCGCCTGCCGGGCTGAGCAACGCGCGGCGCGCCGTCAGCGCACCAGCAGCACTGCCTCGGCGCCCATTTCCACGCGCTGCCCGGGGCGCAGCTTGGCGCGCTTGCGCGTCTCCACCTGGCCGTCGACACGCACCAGACCGGCCTCCACCGCGGCATGCGCGGCGCCGCCGGAATCGACCCATGCGAGGGTCTTGAGCAGTTGATCAAGCTGGATGTGATCGCCGCGCACGGCAAGGGTCTGGGACATGCTTCGCTCCGGCACCGCCAGCAGGCGGCGCACACGTACAATGACAAAGTTGCCGCGCATTGTCGCTCACCCGCCCGCCTACCGCCATGCCCGTCACCACCGCCAGCCCCACGCCCGCCCTGCTCGACCGCATCCGCCAGTGCCGCGAGGCGGCGCTGCGCAGCGGCGCGCTGCAGCCCATTGCCACCGAGCGGGCGGAGATCGACGACCACGGCCTGCACTTCAGCGTGCGCTGGATCTCCTCCCTGGAGCGCAAGCATGCCCAGCGCGAGCAGGCCGCGGGGCGGCGCGACCCCGGCTTCAACCCCTTCCTGCCCCCGGAGGCCGGACTCACCGTCGGCGAACTGGGGGCGGACCACCTCGCCGTGCTGAACAAGTTTCCGGTCATCGACGATCACCTGCTGGTGATCGCCCGCCACTTCGTGGAGCAGAGCGCGCCGCTCGACGCCGGTGATTTCACCGCCCTCGCCCGCGTGCTCGGCCCGCTCGGCGGCCTCGGCTTCTACAACGGCGGCACGGCCGCCGGTGCCAGCCAGCGCCACAAGCATCTGCAGTGGATTCCCCGCGCCGCGGACGACACCTGCCTGGGGCCGTTCGCGCCCGGCGCTGCCGGCTCTCTGCCCTTTCGTCACGCCACCGTCGCCCTCGGCGAAGTGGACTGGTCACAACCCGCCGCGGCCGGCGCACGCCTCCACACCGCCTTTGCGGGCGCCTGCGCCAGCCTGGGGATGGATGCCGGAGCGGACCCGATGCCGCCCTACAACCTGCTCATCGACCGCCAGCGCATGCTGGTGGTGCCGCGCTGCGCCGAGCACTGGCAGGACATTTCGGTGAACGCGCTGGGCTTTGCCGGATCCTTGTTCGTGCGCCGGCCGGCGCAACTCGACAGCATCCGTGCCTGTGGCCCACTGCAGGTGCTGACGGCGGTGGGCTGCGCACTGCCCTAACGCGGATTTCTCACACTGACACGTCACGAGGGAGTACGGCGTGCCACGGCGGGCGCATCGGCACCCGCAGTGGGACAGCGTGAGAAATGCGGACCAGGACTCAGGCAGCCTGCGGCAACGGATAGAAAGGCGGCAGCGGCGGCAGGCCGATGGTGGCGCGCAGTTCGTCGCAGCGCGGGTTGGCGCTGCCGTCTTCGAGATACACCGGAAACTCCCGGCATGGCGTCGGGCGATTGGCGTAGATGGTGCAGGCGACGGCTTCGCCGACGGTACCGGAGAGGCCGACGCAGCGCCGCGGCAGGCTGTTGCTGCCCTGCATGCAGCGCAGGTGGGGGGTCAGCTTCTCGGTCAGATGCGCGGGAACGAAGCCGCCGGGGGCATCATCGGCCTCGGCCCAGTAGAAGGAGATGCGGAAGTGGGTGCAGCAGATGCCGCAGCTGATGCAGGGATTGAAGCCGCCGTCGGCGGGGATGGAATCGGCCTGGGACATGGAAGGCGCCACGAGGAGGTTTTCGGCCCGAAGCAGCCTCTTCCCCGCGCACGCCTCCGGCACCTGCGTGCTCCGGAGGCACGGCTGGATGCCGCCCCACCGGCGCAACAGACGATGAGCGTCACGCCCGGCGCGCGGATTGTAGCGTTTCCATGCGCCGAATCAAGCATCTAAACTACTGATTAAAAAGTACTTTTACGGGAATAAATTTTGCCGGAAGATATTCCCGCAGCTACAGCGCTGGCAGCCCGTGGCGACGGCGCGCGCGTTCACAGCCGCTGTCGCCGATGCCGAGCGCGGCATAAGGGGCAAAATCGCGACAGGGCGGCGGGCGGCGCTCGTAGATGGTGCACGCCACGGCCTCGCCGATCACCCCGGCGAGGGCCACGCAGCGCGGCGACTCGGCATCGGTGCCAAGCATGCGCACCAGGCGCGGGGTCAGCGCCACGGTGAGTTCATCGGGCACCCCGGCGGCATCGCGGCTGGCCAGCATGGCGGGGTGGAAATCCACCCGGAAGGCCGCGCAGCACGCGCCGCAGCGCGTGCACGGATCGGAACCGGCAGCGTTGCTCAAGCGTCCTCGGCGCCGCAGCACTTCTTGAACTTCTTGCCGCTGCCGCATGGGCAGGGCTCGTTGCGCCCCGGCCCGGCAGTCGACCCCTGCGGCGCCTCGATCACTGCCAGCGCAGGACCTTCGATGCCGGCGGCCTGCCAGCGTGCGCGCAGGTCGGCAACCACCGCGGCGGCATCCTCCAGCCATTGCAGGCGGGTTTCGCCATCGGCCTGGTCGGCGTCGGGGGCTTCCCACAGCGTCGCCATGCGGGCGATCTCGTCGCGCGCGGCATCGGCATCCGCGGCCGGCACACGGCTTTCCCAGTCCGCCGGCCACAGCTCCAGGCCCTGGGTGAAACCGGCCATCCATTCCTCGCCGAGCGCCAGCCCGTCACCATCGGTGCTGGCATAGCAGAACGGCTCCCAGCCATCGTCGATGCCGACGGTGGCGACCAGCTCGTTGTAGTAGCGCAGCACCAGGGTGATGGCCTGCTGCATCTGGCGCCCGGATCCGAAACTGACCGCCTCGTCGTGGGCACTCCACACCGCTGGCAGCCATTGCGCCGGGACCAGCGCCTGCGGGCAGGCGACCACGGCGGCGAGATAGCCGTCGAGCATTTCGAGGTTCATGCAATCCTCGGGCACCGCATCCGATACCAACAAGGCTTCGAGTTCGTCGAAAGCCTCGTCGTCGAGGATGTGGGCCTGGATTTCGTCGTCAGTCATCGCTGTACTCCCTAGTGTCATCCGTGCACCGTGCCCCAGCCTCACGCCCAGCGCAAGCGCCTTGGTCAACATCCCAGCGGAGGCGGTACAGGGGCTGGCCGGAATCGCGGTACTTGCGCTCGAAGGGGGTCAGCGCCACCTCGGCCTCGAAACGCTCCCAGCCCACCTCGCGCCCACTGGCGATGCGCAGCGCCAGGGCCAGTTCCTCGATATAGACCTGCCAGTTGCTGCGGCACTCCAGCACCCCGCCAAGGCGCAGCAGCCAGGGGAAGACAGGGTGCGCGTGCCAGCGCCGTGCGAGGTGGCCGATCTTCGGCCACGGATTGGGATAGAGCAGGTAGTGGCGCGCCAGTCGCACGCCGCGTTCGTCGAGCAGGCGCCAGAAATCGACCAGGTCGGCACGCACGAACACCATGTTGCGTGGCATCAGGGCGTCCGGATAGGGCTTGCGGCGGTTCAGGCGGTCGGCGGACTGGTCGACGCCGATGACCCAGTGGTCGGGGTGGGCGCGGGCGAGCTGGATGGTGCTGTGCCCGACTCCGCAGCCGGCGTCGAGGATCAGCGGGGCGTGACCGTCCCAGCCTTCGAGGGCCTGCGCGCAGGCGGCACGGTTGTAGTCGGTGCAGGGCTTGCGGAAGGGATGCTGGAGGTGGCGTTCGACCAGGCGCGCGAGGTGTTCATGAACCCCTTGCTGGGCGCTGGTGGGAATACTCGAATTGGCGTAACTCAATGTTCTTGGCCTGCAATCAGGCGGCCAGCAGGCCGCGCTCGGGGTGGATGCCGTGGGCACGCAGCACGGCCTCGCTTTCGGCCAGCCCGCGCACGGTGCGCAGGGCGGCAAAGAGGGCTTCGGCCTGTGCGTAGTTGCGCCGCAGCAGACCCACCCACTGCTTGAGGCGGCCGGGCGCATGGCGGGCTTCGACGCGGCTCAGCACGCGCACCCAGAACTGCGCCAGCAAGGGCTGCAGCTGCGCCCATTCGGCCGCCCGCGCGGCGTCGAGGTCGCGTCCGCCAAGGGCATCGCCGGCGCGGATGCGGCGGGCGAGGAAGGGGTCGGCGACCGCGCCGCGGCCAAGCATGACGTCGGCGACGCCACTGACCTCGCGGCAGCGCCGCCAGTCGGCTTCGCTCCAGACCTCACCGTTGGCGACCACGGGGATGTCGACAACGTCGGCGATGCGTCCCACCCACTCCCAGTGCGCCGGGGGGCGATAGCCTTCGGCGCGGGTGCGGGCATGCACCACCAGTTCGGCGACGCCGCCAGCGGCAAGCGCGCGTGCGCAATCCAGCGCCCGCCCGCAGTCGTCGATGCCGAGACGCATCTTGGCGGTGAGCGGCAGGCCCTGCGGCATCGCTGCGCGCACGGCCACGGCGATGCGGTGCAGCAGTTCGGGCTCGCCGAGCAGCGCCGCGCCGCCGCGATGGCGGTTGACGGTGGGCGCCGGGCAGCCGAAGTTGAGGTCGATGCCGGCCGGCCCCAGCGTTGCCAGACGCGCCGCGCTGGCGGCCATCAGCGCCGCATCGCTGCCGAGCAGCTGCACGCGCACCGGCGTACCGGCGAGGGTGCGCCCGCCGGCGTCGAGCTCGGGGCTGATGCGGCGGAAGAAACGCGCCGGCAAGGCCGTTGCAGAGACGCGGGCAAACTCGGTGACGGCGAGATCGTAGCCCCCGGCGCAGCTCAGCACCTCACGCAGGGCGTGATCGAGCAGACCTTCCATGGGGGCAAGCAAGAGGCGCACGGATGGGAACAGGGCGGATGGATGGGCGCGCATTGTAACGCGCCCGCCGCCGCTGGCATACGAAACGCCTTGCCTTGGGCGCGGGTGTAGGGGATAATCCCGCGTTTCCCACCGTACCCAGGGCGGCCACATTCACCGCCCGCCTGCATCAAGGACCTGCCATGAAAGCGGACATCCATCCCAACTACAAAGCCGTTCAGGTGACCTGCTCCTGCGGCAACACCTTCGAGACCCGCTCCACCCTGGGCAAGCCCGCCCTGCACGTGGAAGTGTGTTCCGCCTGCCACCCGTTCTACACCGGCAAGCAGAAGATCGTCGATACCGCCGGTCGCGTCGAGCGCTTCCGTCAGAAGTACGGCAACGTCCAGCGCCTGGGCTGATTTGCCCGCGCAGGGTCAAAAAAGGCAGCTCCGGCTGCCTTTTTTGTTGTCCTGCGCGCCGGCAAGGCTCACCGCAGGCGCGGCATCGCGCTGCAGGCTGCTAAAATCCGCCCTCCAGACATCCGGCCCCCTGGCCCATGATTCCGTCCACCGCTCCACAGACCACCCTGTCCCGCATGCTCTTCGGCGCCCCCGGCCTGGTGGCGCTGGCGGCGCTGTACCTGCTGGTCGGGCTGATCGGCCACGACCCCTGGCGCGGTGACGATGCCCGCCACCTCGGCCCGGTATTCGCCATGCTGCAGGGCGAAGGCCTGTTGCTGCCGCATCTGGCCGGCGAGGCAGTGGGCGAGTATCCGCCGCTCTACTACTGGACCGCGGCAGTGCTGGCGACGCTGTTCTCGTGGGCGCTGCCGGCACACGACGGCGCCCGCCTGGCGACCGCACTGTACGCCGCCCTCACCCTGTACTGGATCTCCCAGGCCGCCGCCGCCCTGCATGGCCGCGAGGCACGGGCGGCGGCGGTGCTGCTCACCCTCGGCACCCTCGGTCTGGTCATCCACGCCCACCAGGCCCAGCCGCTGATCGCCCTGATGGCGATGCAGGCGCTCACCCTTGCCGGCCTCGCCCGGCTCGGCCAGGCCCCGCTCGGCGGCGCCCTGCAGGCTGCCGCGGGCGCGGCACTGGCCTTCCTCGCCGCCGGCCTGGGCGGCGCCCTGCTCACTTTGCCGCTGCTCTTCGGGGTCATCGCGCTCAGCCCGGAGTGCCGCACCCCGCGCATCAGCGGCGCGCTGCTGCTCGCCCTGTGCTGCGCGCTGGGTGCAGCGGCGCTGTGGCCACTGGCGCTGCACTACCAGCAGCCGGAGCTTTTTGCACTGTGGTGGGAGAGCGACTGGGGCAGCTTCGGCGGCGCCCTGCCCGCCGACCGCCTGCGCCCCTTCGTGGAGGACATCGGCTGGTTCACCTGGCCGCTGTGGCCAATCGCGCTGTGGTCGCTGTGGCTCGCCCGCCGGCGCCTGTTCAGCCTGCCCGTGCAACTGCCGCTGGCCGCCACAGTGCTGGCGGTGATCTGGCTGGTGACCGACTATGAACCCGAGGTCAGCACCCTGCTCGCCCTCGTCGCGCCGCTGGCCCTGCTCGCCGCCGGTGGCGTGACCCGCCTGCGCCGCGGCGCCGCCAACGCTTTCGACTGGTTCGGGGTGATGACCTTCGCGGTGTTCGCGCTGCTGGTGTGGCTGGGATGGACCGCGCAGGTGTTTTCCTGGCCCCCCGGGCTGGCGCGTCACGTTGCCCGCTACGGCCCCGATTTCGTCCTCCAGGGCGAGGCCCGTCAGGCCGTGCTCGGCGCCCTGGCCTGCGCGCTGTGGCTGCTGCTGGCGTGGAAGCTGCCGCGTTCGCCGCAACGCGGCCCGGCAAACTGGGCGATGGGCATGACCATGCTGTGGTGCCTGGCGGTGATCCTGCTGATGCCGTGGTTCCAGCACGGGCGCAGCTACCGCCCGGCGGTGGAAGCCCTGCAGGTGGCCCTGGCCGAGTACAGCGAGGAGTGTGTCGCCAGCACCGGGCTGTCGCCCAGCGTGCGCGCTTCGCTGGATTACTACGCCGGCCTGCGGCCGCTCGCCGTCGGCCCCCAGGGCAGCCCGTGCCGGCTGCTGCTGGTGCATGAGGACCGCCGCAGCAAGCCGCCTTCACTGTCGCCGGAATGGCTGTCGGTGTGGGAGCACAGCCGCGGCGGCGACAAGCAGCGCGAGACCTTCCGCCTGTACCACCGTCAGCCGTAGATCAGGCACATCCCCGGCGTCGAGCCCTGCTGCGGGGCGAAGTAGCCCAGCAGGTAGAAGAACAGGATCACCCCTGCGATGATCAGCAGGCGTCGCCGCCGGGCGCGGGCCCAGGCGACGACAGCTGCGAGCAGCACGCCCAGTCTTGCCATCTCAGGACAGGCGCAGGAAGGTGTCGCGGTAGTGGCGCAGTTCGGCGATGGATTCGTGGATGTCGGCCAGGGCCTCATGCTTGCCCTTCTTCTCCACGCCCTTGTACACCTCCGGGCGCCAGCGCCTGGCGAGTTCCTTGAGGGTGGACACGTCGAGGTTGCGGTAGTGGAACCACGCTTCCAGCTGCGGCATGTAGCGCGCCATGAAGCGGCGATCCTGGCACACCGAGTTGCCGCACATCGGCGAGGTGCGCGCCGGCACCCATTCCTTGAGGAAGGCCAGCATCTGCGCTTCGGCCTCCACCTCGCCCACCGTGGACGCCTGCACACGGGCGGTCAGTCCGGACTTGCCATGGGTGTTGCGGTTCCATTCGTCCATGCCGTCGAGCACGCTGTCGGGCTGGTGGACGGCAATCACCGGGGCTTCGGCGACGACGTTGAGCTGGCTGTCGGTGATGACGACGGCAATTTCGATGATGCGGTCGCGATCCGGTTCGAGCCCGGTCATCTCCATGTCCAGCCAGATGAGGTGGTTCTGATCCTGTGCCATAATCGTTCGGCCAATAATGAAACGAGAAGGCGCTGATTGTGTCACAGAAAGCGTCCTGCCTCCCGCCCCCCGACCGCCCCCGATGACCGCCACCGCCTTTGCCGCCCTCTTCGTCTGCGTGCTGCTCGCCGGCAGCGCCCTGCGCGCCGTGCTGATGCTGCGCCAGATGCGCCATGTTGCCGCCCACCGCGAGAGCGTGCCGGCGGCCTTCGCCGCCACCATCGGCCTCGCCTCGCACCGCAAGGCGGCGGACTACACCGCGGCACGGATGCGCATCGGCCTGGTCGAACTGGCGGTCTCGGTGCTCTTCGTCCTCGCCCTCACCCTCGGCGGCGGCCTGCAGGCGGTGAGCGGGCTGTGGCTGGCGGCCTTCGCGCACGACAGTCTCGCCCACGGCATCGCCATGCTCGCCACCCTGGCGGTGCTGAGCTGGCTGGTGGATCTGCCCTTCGCGCTGCTGCGCACCTTCGGCATCGAGAAGCGCTTCGGCTTCAACCGCATGACACCGCGGCTGTATGCCGCCGACACTGCCCGCGAAGCCCTCCTCGGCGTCCTCATCGGCCTGCCGGTGCTGGCCGCGGTGCTGTGGCTGATGGGCGCGATGGGAGAACTGTGGTGGCTGTGGGTATGGGCCTTCTGGCTGGGGGTGAACCTGCTCGCCCTGCTCATCTGGCCGACCTTCATCGCCCCGCTGTTCAACACTTTCACGCCGCTGGCCGACGACAGCCTGCGCAGCCGCGTCAACGCGCTGCTGGAGCGCTGCGGTTTCCGCGCCCGCGGCCTGTTCGTGATGGACGGCTCGAAGCGCTCGGCGCACGGCAACGCCTACTTCACCGGCTTCGGTGCCGCCAAGCGCATCGTCTTCTTCGACACCCTGCTCGACAAGCTCGCCCCGGAAGAGGTCGAGGCGGTACTTGCCCACGAGCTCGGCCATTTCCACCACCGCCACATCGTCAAGCGCATCGCCGTGCTGGGCGCCACCAGCCTGGCGCTGTTCGCCGTGCTGGGCTGGCTGATCGCGCAGCCGTGGTTCTACGCCGGCCTCGGTGTCGACACCCCGGGCACCGCTGCGGCACTGGCGCTGTTCGCCCTCGCCCTGCCCGCCTTCAGCTTTCCGCTCTCGCCGCTGCTCAGCCACTGGTCGCGCAAGCACGAGTTCGAGGCCGACCGCTATGCCGCGCGCCAGACCCGCGCCGCCGATCTGGTCAGCGCGCTGGTGAAGCTCTACCGCGACAACGCTGCCACGCTTACCCCCGATCCCCTGTATTCGCGCTTCTTCGATTCCCATCCGCCGGCCGCCGTGCGCGTTGCACGTCTGCAGGCGGCGCCGTGAGCCACCGCCCCGCACCCAGGAGGAGACGACCCATGATGCGCACCACAACCCTCGCCCTGCTCAGCCCGCTGGCCCTGCTGCTGCCCGCCACGGCCGCCGCCGACCCCTTCCCCGCCGCGGACCGCGCCGCCGGCCAGCGCATGCACGCAGAGATGTGCATCGAGTGCCACGCACGCCGTTTCGGCGGCGAGGACGGCGCCGAGATCTACACCCGCTTCGACCGCCGCGTGAGCACCCCCGGCGCGCTGGAGCAGCAGCTCACCGCCTGTACGGCAATGCTCGACCTCGACCTTTTCCCCGAGGACGAACACCACATCGCCGGCTATCTCAACGACCGCTATTACAAGTTCAAGTGAAACATCGCCCTGCCGGCGGCCGCATGTTGCGCGGCCTGATCACCGCGGCCTTCGGCCGCCACTACGAGATCCTCACCGACGAGGGCCGCCTGCAGGGCTATCCGCGGGGCAAGAAGAGCGTCTTTGCCTGCGGTGACGAGGTTGACCTGGCGCCGCGCGGCGACGACCAGGGCGCCATCGAATACCTTCATCCGCGGCGCAGCCTGCTGTGGCGCTCCGACGCCTTCCGCGAAAAGCTCATCGCCGCCAACATCGACCAGGTGGTGATCGTCGTCGCCACCGAGCCGGGCTTCTCCGACCTGCTGGTGTCGCGCTGCCTGTGCGCGGCCGAGGCGCAGGACGTCGCCGCGCTGATCGTCCTCAACAAGGCCGACCTCGGCGAGCGCCTGCCGGCGGCGCGCGCATCCCTCGAACTGTTCACCGCGCTCGGCTACCGCGTCGTCGAACTGGCGGCGATCGATGGCGCCGATGCCCTGCGCGCGCATCTGCACGGGCGCCGCAGCATCTTCGTCGGCCAGTCCGGGATGGGCAAATCGACCCTCACCAATGCGCTGATCCCCGAGGCCCGCGCGGCCACGCGGGAGATCTCCACTGCCCTCGATGCGGGCAAGCACACCACCACCTTTGCGCGCCTGTACGCCCTCGGCGACCACGGCTGGCTGGTCGACAGCCCCGGGCTGCAGGCCTTCGGCCTTGCCCACCTGGCACCCGAGGAACTCGCCGAGTGTTTCGTCGAGTTCCGCCCCCACCTTGGCAATTGCCGCTTCCGCGACTGCCAGCACGATGCCGAGCCGGGCTGCGCGCTGCAGGCAGCGCTGAGCGCCGGCGCCATCCACCCGCGGCGCTTCGAGCACTACCGCGCGATCCGCGAAGAGATCCTCGCCGCCCGCCGCCTCAACCCGGGCTGGTAAGCCCTCTCAGGACACCGGCACGAGGAAGTCGTCGGCGATGCGGTTGCCGAGGTCCTGCACGCGGCTGAGCAGGCGCACGACGTAGTTGTGCAGGCCGTCGCGGACGATGTCGTCGATGCGGCCGAAGCGCAGTTGCGCCTCCAGTTCGCCGGCACGGCGCTCGGTTTCCGCGGAGTGGTCGTTGGCCACCGCCTGCAGGTTGGAATAGACCTCTTTCAGGCAGCGCGCGATGGAGCGCGGCATGTCCACCCGCAGCAGCAGCAGCTCGGCCACCCGCGACGGCGTGATGAGGTCGCGGTAGACCTTGCGATACACCTCGAAGGCCGACACCGAGCGCAGCAGTGCGCTCCACTGGTGATAGTCGGCGGCGCCGCCCTCGACCTCGCCGGCGGGCAGCAGCAACTGGTATTTGACGTCGAGGATGCGGGCGGTGTTGTCGGCGCGTTCGAGGAAGGTACCGAGGCGGATGAAGCGCAGTGATTCATCCTGCAGCATGGTGCCGATGGTGACCCCGCGCGACAGGTGAGAGCGGTACTTGACCCACTCGAAGAACTCGCCGGCCCCGGAGTCGGCCAGCATCTCGGGGGTGAAGTCGCGCATCTTCAGCCAGGTGCCGTTGGTGGTCTCCCACAGCTCGGAGGTCAGCGTGCCGCGCACCGCGTGGGCGTTCTCGCGCGCCGCGCGCAGGCAGTTGCGCACGCTGGAAGGATTCTCGGCATCGAAGACCATGAAGGCCAGTACGTTGTCGGCGGACAGTTCGCCGTGGCTGCGGTAATAGGCGCCTTCCAGCCCCATGATGCGCAGCGTCGCGCCCCAGGCCTGCTCCTGCTGCACGGCGGACTGCGGCATCATCGACATGCGGTGATTGACGTCGAGGATGCGGGCGATGTTCTCGGCGCGCTCCATGTAGCGTGCCATCCAGTAGAGGTGATCGGCGGTACGGCTCAGCATCGTGTTTCTCCCAGTGTTCTCGCGTGCACCGCGCTCAGGCTTCCAGCACCCAGGTATCCTTGGTCCCGCCGCCCTGCGACGAGTTGACCACCAGCGAACCCTCGCGCAGCGCCACCCGGGTGAGGCCGCCGGCAACCAGCTGCACCTCCTCGCCGGAAAGCACGAAGGGCCGCAGGTCGATGTGACGCGGCGCGATGCCGGCATCGACGAAGGTCGGGCAGGTCGACAGCGCCAGCGTGGGCTGGGCGATGTAGCGCTCGGGATGGGCGACGAGGATCTGCCGGAAGGCCTCGACCTCGGCCTTGGTGGCGGCGGGGCCGACCAGCATGCCGTAGCCGCCGGCGCCGTGCACTTCCTTCACCACCAGTTTGGCGAGGTTGTCGAGCACGTAGGCGAGGTCATCGGCCTTGCGGCACATGTAGGTCGGCACGTTGTGCAGGATGGGCTCTTCGTCGAGGTAGAAGCGCACCATGTCGGGGACGTAGGGGTAGATCGACTTGTCGTCGGCAACGCCGGTGCCGATGGCGTTCGACAGCGTCACCCGCCCGGCGCGGTAGGCCTGCAGCAGCCCGGGCACGCCGAGCACGGAATCCTTGCGGAAGGCGGTGGGATCGAGAAAATCGTCGTCGATGCGGCGGTAGATCACATCCACACGCTGAGGCCCGCGCGTGGTGCGCATGAAGACCTGGTCATCCTGTACGAACATGTCCTGCCCCTCGACCAGTTCCACGCCCATCTGCTGGGCGAGGAAGGCGTGCTCGAAGTAGGCGCTGTTGTAGGCGCCCGGCGTCATCACCACCACAGTCGGGTCGGCCACCCCGGTGGGGGCGACGCTGCGCAGGGTATTGAGCAGGATGTCGGGATAGCGGTCCACCGGCGCGACGCGGTAGCGCGAGAACAGGCGCGGGAAGAGCCGCATCATCATCTTGCGGTTCTCCAGCATGTAGGACACCCCCGAGGGCACCCGCAGGTTGTCCTCCAGAACGTAGTACTCGCCCTTGCCGGCACGCACGATGTCTACCCCGGCGATGTGGGCGTAGAGGTCGCGGGCAACATCCACCCCCTGCATCTCCTTGCGGTACTGGGCGTTGTTAAGCACCTGCTCGGCGGGAATGCGCCCGGCCTTGAGGATGTTCTGGTCGTGGTAGACATCGTGGATGAAGAGGTTCAGTGCCTTCACGCGCTGGCGCAGGCCGGCCTGCAGCATGGCCCACTCGTCGGCGGGGATGATGCGCGGCACGATGTCGAAGGGAATCAGGCGCTCGGTGCCGGCGTTTTCGCCATAGACGGCGAAGGTGATGCCATGGCGGTGGAACAGCGCGTCGGCCTCGGCACGCTTCTGGCTGATGCGCTCCTCGGGCATCTCCGACAGCCAGCTGGCAAAGGAGGCGTAGTGCGGACGCACCCGCCCGGCCTCGTCGATCATTTCGTTGTAGAAGGTCTTGTTGCTCATGACGCCGGGCCCGCCTCTTGGTTGGTGAAACTGACAGGGTAATGACAGCGAGAAACGTGCCAGGGTTCTGTCCGCGGCGCGCCGGGGTTTTGCGGTCTGGCGGCGAGCAGGCGCACCAAAGCGGTGCATCGTCACGCCGCAAGGACGGTGGCGTGGTGCATGGACAACCCCTGGCCCGCATTTCTCACACCATCCCTGCTGCGGGTGCCGATGCACTCGCCGTGGCACGCCGTACTCCCTCACGCCGCCTCGACGTAGTGTCAGCTACGCCTTCGGCGCCGCTCAGTCCGTGCGGCGCACCACGGCGGCGCCTCGACCCCCTCGCGACGTGAGGGTGTGAGAAATGCGGACTAACACCGGGCAGGGCGAAAAAAAACCCGCCGTAGCGGGTTTTTCTGGCTGAGATCAACGGCGCTCAGATGCGCTCGAAGATCGCCGCAATACCCTGGCCGCCGCCGATGCACATGGTGACCAGCGCGTAACGCCCGTTGGTGCGCTGCAGCTCATACACCGCCTTGGTGGCAATGAAGGCGCCGGAGCAGCCCACCGGGTGACCCAGGGCGATGGCACCGCCGTTGGGGTTGGTCTTGGCCATGTCGAGTTCCAGGCCCTTGGCCACGGCCAGCGCCTGCGCGGCGAAGGCTTCGTTGGACTCGATCACGTCCATCTGGTCAAGGCTCAGGCCGGCACGCTTGAGCGCCAGCTTGGAGGCCGGGATGGGGCCTTCGCCCATGACGTCGTTGGGCACGCCGGCGACGGCGTAGGACACCAGACGGGCCATCGGCTTGTAGCCGGCACTGGCCGCCGCGGCAGCGTCGGCGAGCACGAAGAAGGCCGCACCGTCGTTGATCCCGGAGGCGTTGCCGGCGGTCACGCTGCCGTCCTTCTTGAAGGCGGGCTTCATCTTCGCCAGCGCTTCCAGGGTGGTCATGCGCGGATGCTCGTCGGTGTCGAACACCGTCTCGCCCTTGCGGGTCTGCTGCACGATGGGGACGATCTGCGACTTGAAGTAGCCGGCGGCGATGGCGCGCGCGGCACGCTCCTGGGATTCCAGCGCGAAGGCATCCTGCTCTTCACGGCTGATGCCCCACTTGGTGGCCAGGTTCTCGGCGGTGATGCCCATGTGGCCAACGCCGAAGGGGTCGGTGAGCACGGAAACCATCATGTCGATGGCCTTGGCGTCGCCCATGCGCGCACCGGAGCGCAGCGCCGGCATCATGTAGCCGCCGCGCGACATCACTTCGACGCCGCCGCCGACGCCGAATTCGCAGTCGCCGAGCATGATCGACTGGGCGGTGGAGACGATGGCCTGCAGGCCGGAGGAGCACAGGCGGTTGACCTGCATGGCCACCGAGTCCATCGGCAGGCCGGCCTGGATGGAAGCGACGCGCGGCACATAGGCGTAGCGCGAATCGGTGGGGATGCAGTTGCCCACGGTGACGTAGTTGATCTGCTGGGGGTCGACGCCGGAGCGGGAGACCGCCTCGCGCATCACGGTACCGGCAAGCTCGGCGGGCTCGATGCTGCTCAGCGAACCACCGAAAGCACCGATTGCGGAGCGCACTGCGCTCAGGACTACGACTTCACGATTTGCCATCTGAAACTCCCACTCCTTGATGTCAATCAACCGCCAACCCAGCCGGCAACGCCGACCAGGGCCAGCAACAGCAGGCAGAGCAGCAGGGCCCGCCATACCAGGCCCACCGTACTCTGCATGTAATCGGCATCGGCTTCATCGCCGAGGCCCAGTTCCGGTCTTTCCATGACTTCGCCGGATTCATGCACGGGCATGCCCAGACGCACGCCCATCGCACCGGCACCGCTGGCAAGCAGTATACCGGAGGCCTTGTCGGCCCACAGGACGGCCTGGGTACGCCAGCAGAATATCGCCCCTTCGAAGTCGCCGACCACCGAGAACGACGCCGAAGTCAGGCGGATCGGTACGTAGTCGATGATCTCGAAGGCCTTGCGCGCAAAGGCGCCGAACTGGCCGAACTCGGCATCGCGGCGGCTGCCCCAGTCCTCCGCCAGGTAGCGCGCGACGCGATACAGCACCGCGCCGAGCGGGCCGGGCAGGATGATGAACCAGAACACTACACCGAAGACGTTACGATGTGCCGACAGCAGGGCCTGCTCGATGGCCAGGCGGGCAACCTCCGAGGAACTCGCCTCGCGGTACTGGTGACCACGCCACTCGCCAAGCAACGCGCGCGCGCGGTCGAGTTCGCCCATGCGCAGGGCCAGGTGGATGTCGGTGAAGAAGTGGCTTTCGTGGCGGAAGCCCATGGTGAGGTAGAGCACGCCGACGTTGAAGGCGAAGGCCAGCAGCGGGTGGATGGCGCACAGCAGGTAGAACAGCGCCGCGGTGAGCGCCACCGCCGCGAGCACCAGCAGCCACCAGGCGAGCTGGCCGTGACGCGCGCTGCCGTCGTTGAAACGCTCCACCAGCAGGCCCGAAAGGCGGGCCAGCGGCGCGCCGACGACCTGCTGCGCGGCCAGGGGACGAACCTGCTCGATGAGCAGGGCAACGATCAGCGAAAAAAGCGTCATGCGGTCGGTCTGGAAGATTCTGGCCGGCGGCACGCCCGCCCGGGCCTGTGTGTGACGATACCACAAGTGAACGACGGTTGATGCGCGCAAACGCCCACGGGCCAAGGCTTGCCGCGCCAGCGGGAGCGACGCCGGGGATGTCCGGCAGGAGGCCCGGCCAATAATTACTATTGACCGACCGGTCAATCAATTCTATATTTTCTTGACCCAGATCATTTTTTGCTCTGGCGAACTTGCGGCGAGGCACTGCACCGCCCCGCCGCCCCATACCAAGATGAGGAGACACACATGGCCCGTAACGAAAAGCTTGCTCAGCAGATGGAGTTTCCGCCGGCGACCGAGCAGCCCAACGTCTATCCGCTCTCCTGGCACGCCCAGACCGCGAAGATGGAGGAGGTCTGGGACGCCGCCCAGCGCGAGAACTGGGATCCGAAG
The DNA here is from genome assembly GCF_003034845.1 of Pseudothauera lacus. GTDB lineage: Bacteria > Pseudomonadota > Gammaproteobacteria > Burkholderiales > Rhodocyclaceae > Pseudothauera > Pseudothauera lacus. Next base: position 41,114 of record NZ_PZKC01000015.1, read on the forward strand.
AAGCTGCCCTGGGACACGCTGGACGTCGAGTCCTACTCCTGGGAGGAGCGTGAGGCCATCGCCTACTGGTGGACGCTGCTGTCGGTGTTCGACGCCTCCGCTCCCCCGGTGTTTGCCGAAGCCTTCATCAAGACCTATGAAGTGCATGAGGAAGACCCGGTGCGCCGCTGCTTCTTCTCGGTGACCCGCGACGAGCAGAACCACGAACAGATGTGCGGCCTGGCGATCACCAGGTTCCTGGAGCACCCGGACCCGCTGACCTACGAACCGAAGACCGAACTCGGCAAGCGTCTGCAGAAGAACGCCAAGTGGCTGTACTACAACGGCGGGCGTTACTGGAGCGGCTACAAGCAGGCGGTGCCGAAGTACTCGCTGGCGGTGCTGTTCAGCTCCTTCCTGATGGGCGAGATCGCTGCGGCGACGATCTTCAAGCAGATGCACGACAACTCCCGCGAACTGGTGTTCAAGGAAGCCTTCCGCAACATCGGCCGCGACGAAGGCCGCCACATGGCCATCTGTATGGCACTGATGGAGCGCGACTACCCGAAAATGCCGGCCGAGGACAAGGCTCTGGTGACCAAGCAGATCCGCGCCGGCTACCTTTTCCTCTCCGCCGTGCTGTTCGAACCGCCGATGGAATTCTGGGATCTGCCCAACGACTTCATCGACAACCAGCGCGAGGCCGAGGAAGTGGCGCGCGGCGCGGGCTTCGGCGTGCCCAGCTATGAGGCCAAGAAGGAGAACTGGAAGAACGCCATGCTCAACCTGAAGGGCGTGCTCGACCGCTACGGCATTCCCTTCCCGGCGATTCCGGAAGTCGGCATCACCGGCCAGGAAGTGTCGGACATCGACATGCAGGACATCATCCCGGTGTTCTGAGCCCTCGCAGCACGCACGACAACGGGCCGCGGGCAATGCACCCGCGGCCCTTTTGCACCTCCTCGATACCCCCTGAGCGGGAGACAACAATGCAGAAGATCCGCCTCCATCCCTCCGGCCGCGAGGTCGAATGCGCCGCCGGCGACACCGTGCTCGGCGCGCTGGAAAAGGCCGGCTACGCGCTGCCCAACAACTGCCGCGCCGGCGCCTGTGGCGAATGCAAGGTGAAGGTACTGTCCGGCCAGTTCGACCAGGGCATGGTGCTCGACATGGCGCTCTCGCAGGACGAGCGCAAGCAGGGCTACGGGCTGATGTGCATGGCCAAGCCGCTGTCGCCGGAACTGGTCATCGAATGGGGCACCGAAGACGCCAAGCCCAAGCTCTTTCCGCCGCGCGAGGACCAGCGCTTCGTGCTCACCGACCGCATCGCGCGCACCCCGCGCATCCTCGAACTGCACTTCCGCCCGGTGGGCCAGCCGATGCGCTACTGGCCCGGGCAGTACGTCACCCTCGGCGACGAACGCGCCGGGGCGCCGGCGCGCTGCTACTCGATTGCCAACGCGCCGCGCCCGGACGGCGAGATCGTGCTGCAGATCACCCGTGTCGACGACGGCCAGACCAGCCGCTGGGTGCATGACAGCCTGAAGCCCGGCGACCTGGTGAAGATCTCCGGCCCCTACGGCACCTTCATCGGCGACCCCTCGGTGGACACCCCGGTGCTGTGCATGGCCGCCGGTTCGGGCCTGGCCCCCATCCTCTCGCTCACCGAAGCAGCGCTGCGGCGCTCCTACCGCAAGCCGGTCACGCTGCTGTTCTCGGCACGCGCGGAGGCCGACCTCTACGACTCCGGGCTGATGAAGTACTGGGAGACGCGCCACCGCAACTTCACCTACCGCCCCACGCTCACCGGCGAGGCCTGTGAGGGCATGCTGCACGGACGCATCCCGGCGGTGCTGCCGGGCTTGTTCCCGGACCTCTCCAAGCACAGCGTATTCGTTGCCGGCAGCCCGGAATTCGTCGCTGCCTGCGTGGACGCCGCCAAGGCGCTGGGCGCGCAGGATGAGCTGATCCACACCGAGGGCTACTTCGGCCAGGCGGTGCCGCAGACCGCGCCCGCCAGCCATCTGGTGACGGCGTAAACGGCAGCGGGGGCAGCACAGCGGCTGCCCCCGCGCGCCCATCCCATTCGCTCAGTCGCGGAAGTTGCCGAACTGCAGCGGGAAGTCGGTGATGTCCTTCTTCACCAGTGCGATGGCGTCCTGCAGCACGTCGCGCTTGGCGCCGGAGACGCGCACTGCATCGCCCTGGATGGCGGCCTGCACCTTCATCTTGCTGTCCTTGAGGAGCTTGACGATCTTCTTCGCCAGTTCCTGCTCGACGCCGACGCGCACCTTCACTTCCTGCTTGACCTTGTTGCCGGAGATCTTCTGCACGTCGCCGTAGTCGAGGCAGCGCACGTCGACCTTCTTCTTGGTCATCTCGGGAAGCAGGATGGCCTTCATCTGGTCGAGCTGGAAGTCACTGTCACCGAACAGGGTAATCAGCTTGTCGCCCAGTTCGAGCTTGGCGCTGGTGCCCTTGAAGTCGTGACGGCCGGCGATCTTGCTGTTGGACACCTCCACTGCATTGCGCAGCGAGGGCTGGTCCACCTCGGACATGATGTCGAATGACGGCATGGTGTGCCCTCCTCCGCCTCAGCCGAAGTGGCAGATGTAGTGGTAGGGCTCGCCAGCGACTTCGATGTCGAAGCTGGAATTGCCCGGCACGTCGAAGGACTCGCCGGCGCCGTAGGTCTTCCACTCGCTCTCGCCCTTGAGACGCACGCGGCAGCTGCCGGCCACGCCTTCCATGATCTCCGGCGCGCCAGTGTTGAAGGTCAGGCTGGCGGGCAGGATCACCCCCACCGACTTCTTCGTGCCGTCGGCCAGGACGATGGAGTGGCTGACGCACTTGCCGTCGAAATAGACGTTGGCCTTGGTGGTGACGGCCACGCCGTCGAACTTTTCAGTCACGCTCATTGCTCGTTCCGTAGTCATTCGATGCCCATCAGCTTCTGGATCAGGGCCTTCGAGACAAAGCCCACGAAGCCCAGACCGAGGCCGATGAACATCCACATCGCGCCGTACTTGCCGGCCTTGGATTCCTTGGCGAGATTGCCGATGATGAACAGCATGTAAAGGATGAGCACGGTAAAGCCAACCTTCAGGGCCAGCGACTCGAACTCCTCCAGGGTGAGGCCGAACATCACCACTTCATTGCCCATCGTGCGCGCCTCAGCCCCGCTTGCCCTTCGCGTTGGCGGCGATGCGCATGCGCAGCGCGTTCAGGCGGATGAAGCCGTGGGCGTCCTTCTGGTTGTAGGCGCCGGCGTCGTCCTCGAAGGTGGCGATGGTCGGATCGAAGAGCGAATCGGTCTTCGAGTCGCGCCCGGTGACGATGACGTTGCCCTTGTAGAGCTTGACGCGCACCCAGCCATTGACGGTCTGCTGAGTGTGGTCGATGAGCGCCTGGATGGCCTGGCGCTCGGGGCTCCACCAGTAGCCGTTGTAGATCATGCTGGCGTAGCGCGGCATCAGGTCGTCCTTGAGGTGGGCGACTTCGCGGTCGAGGGTGATCGACTCGATGGCGCGGTGCGCCTTGAGCAGGATGGTGCCGCCCGGGGTTTCGTAGCAGCCACGGCTCTTCATGCCGACGTAGCGGTTTTCCACCAGGTCAAGGCGGCCGATGCCGTGCTTGCCGCCCAGTTCATTGAGCTTGGCGAGCAGTTCGTGGGCCTTCATGCGGGTGCCGTTGATCGCCACCAGATCGCCCTTCTCGAACTCCAGGTCGATGTATTCGGCGGCGTCCGGTGCGGCTTCCGGCGACACCGTCCAGCGCCACATGTCTTCCTCGGCCTCGGCGGCGGGGTTTTCCAGGTGGCGGCCTTCGAAGGAGATGTGCAGCAGGTTGGCGTCCATCGAGTAGGGCGAACCGCCCTGCTTGTGCTTCATCTCGATCGGGATGCCTGCCTTCTCGGCGTAGGCGAGCAGCTTTTCACGCGACAGCAAGTCCCACTCGCGCCACGGGGCGATCACCTTCACGCCCGGCATCAGCGCGTAGTAGCCCAGTTCGAAGCGCACCTGGTCGTTGCCCTTGCCGGTGGCGCCGTGCGACACGGCCTCGGCGCCGGTGGCGCGCGCGATCTCGATCTGGCGCTTGGCGATCAGCGGACGGGCGATGGAGGTGCCGAGCAGGTACTCGCCTTCATAGATGGTGTTGGCGCGGAACATCGGGAAGACGAAGTCGCGCACGAACTCTTCGCGCAGGTCGTCGATGAAGATGTTCTCCGGCTTGATGCCGAACTTCAGCGCCTTGGCACGCGCCGGTTCGAGCTCCTCGCCCTGGCCGAGGTCGGCGGTGAAGGTCACCACCTCGCACTGGTAGGTGTCCTGCAGCCACTTCAGGATCACCGAGGTATCCAGCCCGCCCGAATAGGCAAGCACCACTTTCTTCACGTCGCTCATCTTCTCGTCCAGTCCAATGCCAGGGGGCTTCGTGGGCTCCCCGCGCGGTTAGCAGCCATTCGCGTCATCACTTGCAGGTCCCGCCGCCGACGCGAGCCGCGGCGGAATCCTCGTCACTTGGGCTCGACCCTGCCGAGCACCAGGTATTCCATCAGCGCCTTCTGCGCGTGCAGGCGGTTCTCGGCCTCGTCCCACACCACCGACTGCGGACCGTCGATCACCTCGGCGGTCACTTCCTCGCCGCGGTGCGCGGGCAGGCAGTGCATGAACACCGCGTCCGGCGCGGCGACCGACATCATTTCGGCATCCACGCACCAATCGGCAAAGGCCTTCATGCGTTCCTCGTTCTCCGCCTCGAAGCCCATCGAGGTCCACACGTCGGTGGTCACCAGATGGGCGCCCTTGCAGGCCTCCAGCGGGTCGGCGAACTGCTCGAAGTGATCAGTGCCGTAGAGGCCGGCGCGCTCCGGCTCGACCTCGTAGCCCGGCGGTGTGGACACGTGGACGTTGAAGTCCAGCACTTCGGCCGCCTGCAGCCAGGTGTTGCACATGTTGTTGGAGTCGCCCACCCAGGCCACGGTCTTGCCCTGAATCGGGCCGCGATGCTCGATGAAGGTGAAGATGTCGGCGAGGATCTGGCAGGGGTGGTATTCGTTGGTGAGGCCATTGATCACCGGCACGCGCGAGTTGGCGGCGAAGCGCTCGATGATGTCCTGCTCGAAGGTGCGGATCATCACCACGTCGCTCATGCGCGAGATCACCTGCGCGGCATCCTCCACCGGCTCGCCGCGGCCCAGCTGCGAGTCGCGGGTGTTGAGGTAGATCGCCGAGCCGCCGAGCTGGTGCATGCCGGCCTCGAAGGACAGCCGCGTACGCGTGCTGGCCTTCTCGAAGATCATCACCAGGGTGCGGTCGAACAGCGGATGGTAGGGCTCGTAGCGCTTGTACTTGTCCTTGATCCAGCGCGTGCGCTCGAAGAGGTAGTCGAACTCCTCGCGGGTGAAGTCCTTGAACTGCAGGAAATGCTTGTTTGCCGTCATCGGATCGCTGCCTTACTCATTGCGCGAGGAAGTCGCGCACCAGCGGAGCCAGGCGTTCGACCAGCGTCGCCGCTTCGGCCTCGGTGAAGGTCAGCGGCGGCAGCAGGCGGATCACCCGCTCGGCGGTGACGTTGAGGAGCACGCCGGCCTCCAGCGCTTGCCCGACCAGGGCACCGCACGGGCGGTCGAGCTCGATGCCGAGCATCAGGCCGCGGCCGCGGATGTCCACGACCCCGGCAACGCCTTCCAGTGCACGGCGCATGCCCTGGCGGATGGCCTCGCCAACCTCGACGGCGTTGGACATCAGGCCTTCGGTCTCGATCACCTCCAGCGTGGTCAGCCCGGCGGCGCAGGCGAGCGGATTGCCTCCGAAGGTGGAGCCGTGATTGCCGGGACCGAACAGCCCGGCCGCGCGCCCGGCGGTCACGCAGGCGCCGATGGGCACCCCGGAGCCGAGGCCCTTGGCCAGGGTCATCACATCGGGCGTCACCCCGGCGTGCTGCCAGCCGAACCAGCGCCCGGTGCGGCCGACGCCGCACTGCACCTCGTCGCAGATCAGCAGCCAGCCGCGCTGGTCGCAGATCTCGCGCAGTTCGCGCTGGAACTGTTCGTCGGCCACATTGATGCCGCCCTCGCCCTGGATCATCTCCAGCATCACCGCCACCACACTGTGGTTGTGCTCGGCAACGGCGCGGATCGCAGCGATGTCCTTGTACGGCACGCGCACGAAACCGCTTACCAGGGGCTCGAAACCGGCCTGAGCCTTGCGGTTGCCGGTGGCCGAGAGGGTTGCCATGGTACGGCCGTGGAAGGCGTTCTCCATGACGATGATGGTAGGCAGCTCGATACCCTTGCGGTGGCCGTAGAAACGCGCCAGCTTGATCGCTGCCTCGTTGGCCTCGCAACCGGAGTTGCAGAAGAACACCTCTTCCATCCCCGACAGCGCCGCCAGGCGATCGGCGAGCTTTTCCTGCAGGGGAATGCGGTAGAGGTTGGAGGTGTGCAGCACGCTGGCGGCCTGCTCGGCGATCGCCCGCACCAGACGCGGGTGATTGTGCCCGAGGGTGGATACCGCGATACCGGACAGCGCATCCAGATAGGCCTTGCCAGCCTCATCGTAGATCCACGCGCCTTCGCCGCGAGCAAAGGCCACCGGCAGTCTGGCGTAGGTGTTCATGAGATGGGACATGGATAACCCCGAAATGAATGAAGCACAAAACGCTCACGGCGGCACAGGCCGCCGTGAGATTGGCAAAGAGGGGATGGTAAGGGAAAGTCTCAGGGTTGTATATATCGCCACCGTGACGGGCCGGCACCGTCCGCCATGGCATCCCGTGACATGGCATTCCGCATCGCGAATCAGGGTTTTCCGTTATAATCCGCCCCGCTTTGCGAGGCGCACCGGCAGCGACAAGACTGCCGCGCCGGAGACGGACTCCCCAGCCCACAGGGCGTGACACATGAACCAGAACATACAAAGCTTTGTCATCATCGGGGTCACGACAGAGGGAAAGAAGTTCCGCCCCAGCGACTGGGCGGACCGCCTGTGCGGGATCATGTCGGCCTTCGGCGCCGACCACCGCATGATGTACTCCCCCTACGTGCGCCCCGGGTGCACCCTCAAGGGTGACAAGACGGTCGTCGTCGACGCCCGCCTCTACGACATCGAGCCGCTGGCCTACAAGTTCCTGATCAACTTCGCCAACGACAACGACCTGCAGATGGAGCCGATCGACGACGCACACAGCGCCGTCTGACCCCCGCCCACGACACGCAGAACCGCAGCACAAAAGCAAAACGGCGACCCGAGGGTCGCCGTTTCAATGCTGCCGGAAGGGCGCCGCTCAGGCAGCCATGCCCTTGATGGCGGCAGACAGGCGGCTCTTGTGACGGGCGGCCTTGTTCTTGTGGATGATCTTCTTGTCGGCGATGCTGTCGATGGTGCTCTCGGAGCTGCGGAAAACCGCCTGAGCCGCCGCTTTGTCGCCACCCACGATGGCCTTGCGAACGGCCTTGATCGCGGTACGCAGACGCGAGCGCAGGCTGGCGTTGTGAGCGCGAGCTACAACAGCTTGGCGGGCACGCTTGCGGGCTTGTGCGGAGTTGGCCATGTGATTGACTTCCGTTGTTCAGGTTTGGAAAACCCGTGATTCTACCGGCGACACCCCCCTTCCGCAAGACTTTTGTTCCAGTTGGCGCTTGTGTTCCAACACCGGGACAAGCCTACTTGCCAAGCGATCCATCAATCTTCCTCTTCATCTGCCATCCCCCTGCACTTCTGGCTCACGGATCTCGGTGCCGTAGCCTCTGCATGGGCGGCGAAGTGCTCGATCATGCACACCGCCTGCACTGAACCCCGGGCGTTCTCCAAGGTTGCACACTATCTCAACCCACATGGATGGTGAGGTTGCCTGGGCAGCGCACGGTGATGCTGCCGTCGAGGGTGATGCTGGCGCCGCCGTCGACGGCGATGACGATGCGCCGGGCGGCGGCGAAGTCGATGTGTTCGGCGAGGCTGGCCAGATCGAGGGTGTCGCGCGCCTGCAGGGCAAAGGTGCTGCTGTGGGCGGCCAGATCGATGTCGTCGTGGGCGGCGATCAGGGCCAGGCCGGTGTTGCCTTCGCCGGGGGCGATGGCGCCGGCCACCAGGCCGATCGCCTGGCCGGCGTGACCACCAGCCCGCACGCCGCTCAGTCCGGCTGTCCGGCGGGCCGGCCGGTGCGCGGGTCGAGCCCCTTGGTGCGGGCCATGTCATCGATCACTGCGGCTTCGGGCAGTGGTGGGGGGACGTTGGCGTCGAACTCGACCTTCCAGCGCAGGGTGCCATCCCAGGGCGGCAGGGGCGCGGGGGGCAGGGGTACGATGTCGTCGACATCGGGCACCTTGGGGTCGAGGTAGGAGTAGTCGGAGAGAAAACGCTGGATGAGGCCGTAGCGGCGCACGCGCTCGGGGTCCTTTTGCTGGGCAAGGTAGTCGAGCTGATTGTCAGGGGTGGGGCCATCAAACCCATCCCGAAGAGCAAGCGCGGCAGTAGGGATCCCGGCCTGAATACCCCACTGGAAGGCTTGAATTGCTTCCGTGTAGGAGCCTCCCGCACCGTGAAAAGTGTCCGTGGCGAGATCGATGCCAAGAGCCTCCGCAGCTCTTCCGTGCCCCTGCATTGCGGCGCATCTACGCATTTGGCGCGCTACTTCAGGAGCCCGATCAATTGGTGCAAGATAGCCCGCCACCAGATACTGTGCCTCAGGGCTACCCAGGTCGGCGGCCTTGCGGTAGTAGCGCAGGGCGAGGACGGGGTCGCGGGCGACGGTGGAGCCGGTTTCGAGCATGCGGGCCATGTCGTAGTAGCCGCCGGGGATGCCGCGGGCGATGAGTGCCTCGGTGAGGGCGAGGCGCTCGCCCAGGGGGTTGGCGCTGCGCGCCTGGCCGCGCTCGATCATGCGGCGTAGCTCGAGGTTGGCGAGGTCGTGGTCCCAGGCGGCGGCGATGCGCAGCAGGCGTTCGA
>NZ_PZKC01000016.1 GCF_003034845.1 Pseudothauera lacus
GCGGCGGGACTTACACCCGCAGGAGTGCGCCCATGCTGGGCGCACAACAGAAGGGGCTGGCCGGAGATCCGGCCAGCCCCGCAGGGTATGGCGATATGCGCCCGCAGGCGCGCGGTCAGGCCGCGGTGCGCACTGCGGCCGGCGTCGGCTGGGTTTCCAGGCGGGCGGCGTTGTCGAGGTAGAGTTGCACCGCCGGCTTGGCCGCCGCACTGGGTGCGTCGGGCTGCTGCGCACGCGGCGGACTGCCGGCAGGCTCTGCCACAGGGGCACCTGCGGCGCGCGCGGCATTGGCAGACTGCGCGGTTTCGACAGGGGTAGCGGCGACGCTGGGCTGGCTGGCCGGGGCCGGGGCTGCGGCGGCAGCCTGCACCGGATCGGCACTGGCTGCCTGCGGCGGCGTAGTCACCGGCGCACTGGCCGGCTGCGGCTGGGCGGCGGCCTGAGCCTGCTCCAGCGCGGCGCGGCCGGCGGGGCTGATATCCACTTCGACGCCGGGGGGCTGGGCCGATACGGCCGGCGCATCGCGGCGGGCATCCTGCTCCTCGCGCTGCGGCGGACGCAGCGACTGCAGCGATGCGGTATCGACATTGGAAAGCTTCATCGAGGTATCCATCATCCTCTCCTGTGTGCAGCCAGCTCCGCGGCCGCTCCGGTCACCTCCGCCGACGCCGCGGCGGCGTCGACGGCCAGCGTGTTGCGCTGGCGCCTTGCAATCAAAGTATAGACCGTCGGCACCACAAAGAGGGTAAAGAATGTACCCAGCAGCAGGCCCCCGACGATAACCCAGCCAATCTGCTGCCTGCTCTCCGCGCCCGCCCCGCTGGCCAGCGCCAGCGGCACCGCGCCGAGCACCATCGCCCCGGTGGTCATCAGGATCGGACGCAGGCGCAGCACGGATGCTTCGATCACCGCGGCGACCAGTTGTTCCCCCTGGTCGCGCAACTGGTTGGCAAACTCGACGATCAGGATGCCGTGCTTGGTGATCAGCCCGACCAGGGTGATGAGGCCGATCTGGCTATAAACGTTGAGGGTGCCGCCGGTCATCCACAGCGCCCCGAGCGCACCGGCCATTGACAGCGGCACGGTGAGCATGATGATCAAGGGATCACGGAAGCTCTCGAACTGCGCGGCGAGGACCAGGTAGATGAAGGCCAGCGCGAGCACGAAGGTCAGCGCCAGACTGGCCGAACTGGTCCTGAATTCGCGCGACTGACCGTCGTAGTCGATGGCATAGCCGGCTGGCAGGATACCCCGGGCGACCTTTTCGAGGTGGGCCAGCGCTTCGCCGAGGGCGTAATCGGGCGCCAGGTTGGCGGAGATCTTGACCGCGCGGCGCTGGCCGAAGTGGTTGAGCTCGCGCGGGCTGACCGTCTCGCGCACCTGCACGACGCTGGCCAGCGGCACCATTTCGCCACCGCGCCCGCGCACGTAGAGATCGCGGATGTCGGCGGGGGCACTGCGGCTGCCGGCTTCGAGCTGCACGAGGACGTTGTATTGCTCGGCGTCGCGCTTGTAGCGCGTGACCTGGCGGCCGCCGAGCATGGTTTCCAGGGTGCGTCCGATGACCTCCACCGACACGCCGAGGTCGGCGGCACGGTCGCGATCGACCTCCACGGCAAGTTCGGGCAGGGTGAGCTTGAGATCGGACTCCGGTGACACGAAACCGGGATGGTCACGGATCTCGTCGAGGATCAGCTCGGTGTAATGGGCAAGTTCCTCATAACTCGCCGAGGCCACCACCACCATCGTCACCGGACGCGAGCGCGACCCCTGGCCGAAAGCCGCAGGCAGGCTGGGAAAGGCCTGGATGCCCGGAATGTCGCGCATCTGCGGGCGCAATTCGTTGGCGATGGCGATCGACGAGCGCCGGCGCTCGTCCCAGTCGGTAAAGCCGACGAAGGAGATGCCCTGCGAAACCGTGGGATTGCCGCTGACCACCATGTAGCGATCCACGTCGGCGGTGCGGGCGTAGATCTCCTCCAGTTGCGCGGCGTAACGCGCCATGTAGTCGGCGGTCGCCCCTTCGGGGCCGGAGAACAGGCCGACGACACGGCCGCGGTCCTCGATCGGCGCCAGCTCCTGCTTGAGCTGGCCAAACAGCACCACCGCCGCCGCGGCTACCGCAAAAAAGGCCAGCATCACCGCCCAGCGTACGCGTAGCGCCAGTGTCAGCACGCGGCGATAGCCGCTGGTGAGCCATTCGAGGAAGCCTTCGATGGCGTTGTAGAGCCGCCCGTGCTTGTTCTCGTGGCGCAGCAGCTTGGAGCACATCATCGGCGACAGGGTCAGGGCGACGAAGCCGGACACCAGCACCGCGCCGGCGAGGGTCAGGGCGAATTCGGTGAACAGCTTGCCGGTGCGCCCGCTCATGAAGGCCACCGGGGCGTACACCGCAGCCAGCGTGAGGGTCATGGCAATGACCGCGAAGGCGATCTCGCGCGAGCCCTGGAAGGCGGCCTTGAGCGGATCCATGCCGGCTTCGACGTGACGGTAGATGTTCTCCAGCATCACGATGGCGTCATCGACGACGAGACCGATGGCCAGCACCAGGGCCAGCAGGGTAAGCGTATTGATCGAGAAGCCGAAGGCCAGCATCAGCGCAAAGGCGCCGACCAGCGATACCGGGATGGTCACCAGCGGTACCAGCATGGCACGCCAGTTGCGCAGGAAGAACAGGCAGATCAGCGCCACCAGGACGATGGCTTCGAGGATGGTGGCGAACACCGCGGAGATCGAGCGCTCGATGAACACCGTGGTGTCGTTGGCGATGGTCATCGTCATGCCTTCCGGCAGTTCGGCCTCCAGCACCGGCATCATCTCCACCAGCCCGCGCTTGAGGTCGAGCGGATTGGCGGTGGCCTGCTTGATGAGGCCGATGGAGGCAGCGGGCTTGCCCATGAAGCGCACCAGCGTGCGCTCGCTGGCGGCGCTTTCCTCGACCCGGCCGAGATCGCGCACCCGCACCGGATAGCCGTCGGCGGTCGCCGGCGCGCGCACCACCACGGCCTCGAAGTCCGCCACGGTGGACAGATCGGTGGCGGCGACGACGGCGAATTCACGCTGGCTGCTCTCGATACGCCCGGCCGGTACTTCGACGTTCTGGCGCCGCAGGGAGTCCTCGACGTCCTGCACGGTGAGCCCGAAGGCGGCAAGACGGTCGCGGTCCAGCCAGATCCGCATCGAGTAGTCTCGGCCGCCGAACACGCGCGCATCGGCCGCGCCCGGCAGGGTCTGGAAGCGCGGCTTGACGATGCGGTTGGCAAAGTCAGTGACTTCCAGCGGCGAATGGCGGTCGGACGAGAAGGCCACCCAGATGATCGGGCTGGCATCGGCTTCGACCTTGGCGATGACCGGTTCATCGACGTCGCTGGGCAGCTGCCGGCGCACCCGCGAGACGCGGTCGCGCACATCGGCAGCGGCACTGTCGGCGTCGCGCTCGATGCGGAAACGCACGGTGATCTGGCTGCGCTCCTGGCGGCTGATCGACTGGATGACATCCACCCCTTCGATGCCGGCAAGCGAATCCTCCAGCGGCTTGGTCACCTGCGACTCGATGATCTCCGCGCTGGCGCCGCGGTAGGTGGTGTCCACGGTGACCACCGGTTCGTCGATGTTGGGGTACTCGCGCACGCTGAGCTTGGTCCACGACACCAGCCCCACCAGCACCACCAGCAGCGACAGCACGGTGGCGAAGACCGGCCGGCGGATGCAGGTATCGGAGATCAGCACGCTGCCCTACCCCCCGGCGGCGACGCGCACCGGGGCGCCGTCGCGCAGCTTGAGCTGGCCGGCACTGACCACGCGCTCGCCGGCCGTCAGCCCATCGAGGACTTCGACCATGCCGTCGCGGCGCAGGCCGGTACGCACCGCGACCTGGCGGGCACGGCCGTCATCGACGCGATAGACCAGCTGCACGTCGCCCGCGGTGGACACCAGGGCCTCTTCGGGGATCACCGTGACCGCAGGGCGTTCGGCGAGGATCAGCCGCACGCGCGCGAACATCCCCGGGCGCAGCTGGCCTGCGGCGTTGTCGAGGCGGGCACGCACGAGCACGGCCCGCCCCTGCGCATCGACCAGCGGATCGATGGCCTGCACGCTGGCGGCAAAGACCTCCCCGGGAACGGCATCGCTGAGCACTTCCAGGGCCTGGCCGGGCTGCAGGCGCGGCAGGAGGGTCTCGGGAAGGCGGAAATCCACCTTCAGCACCGAGATGTCCTCCAGGTTCACCAGCGCCTCGCCATCCTTGACGTACTCGCCGACGCTGACCTGACGGATGCCGGCAATGCCGTCGAACGGCGCCAGCAGGCTCATCCGCGCCAGCCGGGCAGTGGCCAGCTCAAGCGCCGCACGGGCCACCTGCAGGCGGCTGACGGCCTCGTCGCGGGCGCTGCCACTGACGAAGCGGCGCTGGAAGAGATCCTCGGTACGGCGCGCGTCGGCCTCGGCCAGTGCGAGCGCAGCGCGCGCCTGCTGGAGCTCGGCACGCTGGATGGCGGCATCGAGTTCCACCATCGGCACACCGCGGCGCACCATCTGCCCTTCCTCGAAACGGATCGCACTGATCCGCCCGGACACTTCCGGGCGCAGCACCACTGCCTCATTGGAACGCAGGGTGCCGACCGCCAGCGCCTCTTCGGCCAGTGCCATGGTGCGCACTTCGGCCACCTCGACGACCACCGCCGCCCCGCCGCCCCCTCCTCCCCCACTGGCTGCCGCAGGCGCCGGCGCACGGTTGGCCTGCCAGGCGAGGAAGGCCAGCACCGCCAGACCGGCGACACTGAGGGGAAGAATCAAACGGGAACGAGCGGGCATGTGCGCCGGATCCTCATGCGGGGCCGCACGGACGGTCGCGCAGCGGTTTCATCGGCAAGCCAATGCAACCGACACGCTGCGGATGCACAAAGTTGCACCCGCAGCGCCGAGGGCGGCAATCAGCCGACAATGGTGGGCGCTTCAGCGGCGCCACGGGTATCGATGCGACCGATGCGGAACACCGTCTCGCCCGCTTCGACGAGCTTTGCCTGGGCGGCGTCGGCATCTGCCGCGGCGACGATCACCGCCATGCCGATGCCGCAGTTGAAGACGCGGTACATCTCCTGCGCATCCACGTTGCCGGCCTCCTTCAGCCACTGGAAGAGCGGCGGCAGTGTCCAGCTGGCGGCGTCGATGCGCGCGGTAAGGCCGTCGGCGAGGATGCGCGGGACGTTCTCGGTAATGCCGCCGCCGGTGATGTGGGCCATGCCCTTCACCACCCCGGGCATCGCCCGCATCAGCGCGAGCATGGGCTTGACGTAGATGCGGGTGGGCTCGAGCACCACGTCGCGGAAGGGACGGCCGTGGAAGTCGGCATCCAGGTCCGGCTGGGCCAGATCGATGATCTTGCGGATCAGCGAGTAGCCGTTGGAATGCGCACCGCTGGAAGCGAGGCCCAGCACCACGTCGCCCGGCACGATCTTCGAGCCGTCGATGATCTCGGACTTCTCCACCGCGCCGACCGCGAAACCGGCGAGGTCGTACTCGCCCGCCGGGTACATGCCGGGCATCTCGGCGGTTTCGCCGCCGATCAGTGCGCAACCGGCCAGTTCGCAGCCGCGCGCGATGCCGGAGACCACATCGGCAGCGGTATCCACTTCCAGCTTGCCGCAGGCGAAGTAGTCGAGGAAGAACAGCGGTTCGGCGCCCTGCACGAGGATGTCGTTGACGCTCATCGCCACCAGGTCCTGGCCCACGGTGTCGTGCTTGTTCCACTGGAAGGCGAGCTTGAGCTTGGTGCCCACGCCATCGGTGCCGGACACCAGCACCGGTTCGCGGTACTTGCCGGTGAGCTCGAAGAGCGCACCGAAGCCACCGATGCCGCCCAGCACTTCGGGGCGCATGGTGCGCTTGGCGAGCGGCTTGATGCGATCAACCAGGGCGTCACCGGCGTCGATGTCCACACCGGCATCGCGGTAGGAAAGGGAAGGTTTGGAGGCGGTCAAGGTCGGTCCTCGGGCGGAAAGAATGAACGGAGAGGGTGCTGCGCGGCCCGCTGGCGCGCCCCCGCGCTTGAGGGCGTCACGCCAAATGGCTACATTTACGGATTCTGCGAGGCTGCGCGCCTCGCGCCAGACCGGCGATTTTACTTGAAATGACCCTGCCCCGCGCGCCCCTTTCCACCCCCCGCCATCTGCACGCGCTGCTATGGACCGCGGTTGCACTCGCCGTGCTGGCGCTGTTCTACGCCCTCTCGCCGATCCTCGCGCCGTTCGCGATCGCCGCGGTGCTGGCCTACATCTGCGACCCCGCGGTGAACTGGCTGGTCGCCCGCCGCCTGCCGCGCCCGGCCGCGGTGCTGCTGGTGATCCTCGCCATCGGCGCACTGCTGGCCCTGCTGGTGCTGATCATGGTGCCGATGGTGTACAGCGAGACCACCGCACTGATCGCCCGCCTGCCCGACCTCCTGGAACAGTTCAACCAGCGCCTCGCCCCCCTGCTTGCCGAACGCTTCAACATCGAACTGCGCCTCGACGCCGCCTCCGCGCGGGAATTCCTCGCCACCCACCGTGACAATGCCGAGGACCTGCTGCCCATCCTGCTTGACCACGCACGCGCCGGCGGCCTGGCAGTGATCGGCCTGTTCGCCAACCTGCTGCTGATCCCGATGGTGATGTTCTACCTGCTGCAGGAATGGCCGCGCCTGCTCACCGGCCTGCGCGAGATGCTGCCGCGGCCGTGGCTGGCGCGCAGCATGCGCATCGTCGGCGACGTCGATGCGGTGCTCTCGGAATTTCTTCGCGGCCAACTGGTGGTGATGCTGCTGCTGGCGGTGTTCTACAGCCTCGGGCTGTGGATCGCCGGGCTCAAGTTCGCGCTGCCGGTAGGTGTGATCACCGGCCTGCTGGTGTTCATTCCGTATGTCGGCTTCGGTGGCGGCCTGCTGCTCGCGGTCATGGCTGCACTGCTGCAGGGCGAAGGGTTGTCGCCGCTGATCGGCGTGGCGGTGGTGTATGGCCTCGGCCAGCTGCTGGAGAGCTTCCTGCTCACGCCCTACCTGGTCGGCGAGCGCATCGGCCTGCACCCGCTGGCGGTGATCTTCGCACTGATGGCCTTCGGCCAGCTCTTCGGCTTTGTCGGCATGCTCATCGCCCTGCCGGTCAGCGCAGCCTTGCTGGTTGGCCTGCGCGAGGTCAAGGAGGCCTGGCTGGCGAGCCCGATCTACCGTGGCGACAGCGCTGCTCCACCGTCATGAAGCAGCTCATCCTCGACCTCCACCGCGACGCCCCGCCGCGCTTCGACAATTTCGTCAGCGGCGCCAACGACGCCCTCCTCGACGCCCTGCACGCCGCCATCGGCGGCGGCAGCCATCTCTACCTGTGGGGTGCGGGCGGCTGCGGGCGCACCCATCTGCTGCACGCCAGCGTTGCCGCCGCGCGCGCCGCCGGACGCCCGGCAATACACGTCGACGCCGCCTGGCTCGGCAAGCAGCTCAACGAAGAGCACGGCGCCCTGATCGCCGTGGACGACGTCGACCGGCTTGACGATGCCGCGCAGATCGCCCTCTTCAACGCCTTCAACCGCGCCCGCTCGAACGCCCACACCCTTCTCCTGTCGGGCCCCTGCGCACCGCTGGGGCTGCGCCTGCGCGAGGATCTGCGCACCCGCATCGGCCAGTGCCTGATCTACGAGGTGCAGGATCTCGACGACGCCTCGCGCGCCGCCATCCTCGCCACCCAGGCCGGACGCCGCGGACTGCGCCTCGGCGACGAGGTCGTCGACTTCCTCCTCCGCCACGGCCGCCGCGACCTGCCTGCGCTGCTCGCCGTGCTCGACGCACTCGACCAGGCTTCGCTGGAACACCAGCGCCCGATCACCCTGCCCCTGTTGCGCACGCTGATGCAGCAGGGGCTGGAAATCTGAACCGCGCCGCGCGTGGCGCCCCTTCCCCCCCATCCCTCAACGTACGGAATACCCCGTGGATCTGGTTCTCTTCGACCTCGACAACACCCTGCTTACCGGCGACTCGGACTTCGCCTGGGCGCAGTTCCTCATCCGCAAGGGCGTGCTCGACCGCGAAGTTCAGGAAGCGAAGAACATCGCCTTCTACGAGCAGTACAAGGACGGTACGCTCGACATCTTCGAATTCCTCGACTTCCAGCTCGCCCCCCTCGCCCGCCACCCGCGTGCCCAGCTCGACGCCTGGCACCGCGAGTTCATGGCCACCACCATCGCCCCGATGATCGGCCAGCGGGCGCGGACACTGGCGCGCGAGCATCTCGACAGTGACGCCCTGGTGGCGGTAGTCACCGCCACCAATGCCTTCGTCACCGGCCCCATCGTGCGCGAATTCGGCATCCCGCACCTGATCGCCACCATTCCGGCAATGGAAAATGGCGCCTTCACCGGCAAGCCACGCGGCACCCCGGCCTTCAAGGCCGGCAAGATCGAACGGGTGGACAACTGGCTGGAGTCGCTCGGCCTGCACATGGGCAGTTTCGAGCAGAGCTGGTTCTACAGCGACTCGCACAACGACCTGCCGCTGATGATGCGGGTGGACAAACCGGTCGCGGTAGATCCCGATGACACCCTGCGCGCGCACGCCGCGCAGCACGGCTGGCCGGTGCTCTCGCTGCACGACTAGCCCGCATGTCTCACACCGTCCCTGCTGCGGATGCCGATACGCTCGCCGTGGCACGCCGTACTCCCTCGCGCCGCCTCGACGTAGTGTCAGCTACGCCTTCTCCGTGCGGCGCACCGCGACGGCGCCCCGGCCCCCTCGTGACGTGCCAGGGTGAGACATGCGGGCAAGCGCGGGAGGAAATGAGCTCCTCCCGCGGCGGCATTCTTCAGTAGACGATGCGCCCGCCGTCGGCCAGCATGGCGAAGTCGACGTAGCTCGATCCGGACTTGCCGCGCTGGCCGAAATCCACCATGTAGCCGCCCAGATCGACCCGGCGCATGCCTTGCAGCGCGCGCACGACAGCTGCGGGAGTGGGCGAGCCACCTGCGGCCTGCAGCGCGTGCACCAGCGTTTTCGCGGCAATGAAGCCCTCGATGGAACGCGCCGAGAGATCCGCATCGTTGCTGCGCTCGCGCAGACGCAGGTATTCGAGATTGACCGCGATCGTGCGCTGGGTCTCCAGCGGCAGCACCACCGAGAAGGCGAAGCCGCGTGCGCCGTCCGGTCCCAGCCTGTCGAGAAGCTGGCGGGTATCGATGATCGACATGCCATACAGCGTGGCAGTGCCACCGCCCTCGCGGAAGCGGCGGACGAACTCGATGGCAGCGGCTGTCGTGGCGCCAAGGAAGACCACCTGTGGCTGTGCCGCCAGCATCGCCGCCACCGCGGCGTCGACATCCACCGTGTTGCGCGCATACCCGGCCCGCGCCACCAGCTCGACGCCGTGGCGCGCGGCCGCGGCATCGGCACCGGCAATGACGTCCTCGCCGAGCGCGTCGTCCTGATACACCAGCCCGACGCGCTTGATGTTAAGGCCGGCAAGATTGGTAAACAGGCGATTGACCTCTTCGTGATAACTCGCTTTGATGACGAACACATTGGCGCCGGCAATCGCATTGGTGGCCCCCGAGACTGCCCCGACCAAGGGCACGCCACTGCGGCGCAGCACACCGTCGGCAATCAGCGCCTCGACGTTGGTGGTACCGACGGTACCGATCAGCGCCACCGGTGACTCGCGCTCAATCACCTCCCGCACCAGACTCACCGTCTGCGCCGCCTGCTGCGCGTCGTCACGGGTCAGCAGCCGGATCTGCGCACCGCGCACCCCGCCCTGGGCATTGACGTGATCGATGTAAAGCTTGACGCCGGCATGGATCGCCCGCCCGGTCACCGCCTGGGAGCCACTGAACGGCGCCACCTGGGCGATGACGATGTCGCGCCCCTGGGCGATTGCGGCATCCGGCACGGCAAAAAGGTGAAGAAAGGCGAGAAAGGTGCACAAACGGAACGGCAGGCGCATCAGGGTCAGGCTCCGGAAACGGGGTCGGTGGCATTGCAACGGCCAAGGGGACGATTGTTGGCCGCAGGGCAGGAAGGAGCAATTGCGGATGTCCGCAGGATGGCATCCATCCTCTTTGCTGCATTACAGCATGCCATGCGTATCTTGCACAGGTTTTACGTTCGCCTCCTTTCGGACTGGCGATTTTCCCGCTGCGGCCTAGACTGCGAATCTGGGAAACAAGAACAGCGGCATCATCCCATCGACTATCGAGGCCCCCCATGAGCTTTCAGGCACTCGCCGCACACAGCAGCCCCGGGCGTGACGAACTGCTGCACTTCGTCGCCGAGGTGCGCAATCTGCTTTACCGCATCCTCGAGGACCGCCAGCACTTCGGCTTCCTCTGGGAAGGCGCCGCGTCGCTGCATGAACTGGCCTGGCAGACCTATCGTCACGACATCGTCGACGGCGCCGGTCTGGAACTCGACATCGCCATCGCCGACATCCCCGAGTACGTCCTCCGACAACATGGCCTCAGCGGCCGTCCGCTGAGCTTCAAGTTCGGCGTCGTGGCCACCATAGACGCGCGCTGGGCGCGCATCGGCGCGCATTTCTCGATCCGCGAGTGGCTGGCCCGACTGCTTGCCGCCATCGACGCCATCCTCGACTCGCTGGTCGCGGCCTGCGGCGGCAAGGGCGGGCTGGTGAAGGAATTCAAGGATGCGCTCGCCGCACTGATCTGAACCGATCACAAGATTCATGGATGCTCAGGCATCACCGCCGCACCGACCTTCATGACCCTACTGTGTGTCGGGTTTCTTTACACACATCTGTTCTACCTGAAAAAGATACTTATATTTCAATCACAAGCGCTCCGGCACAGGTTTTGCTATCACCTTCGTCGGATAGCATAACCATAACGGAGCAACACCCAGATGAAACTCAAACCCCTTGTCTTCGCCCTCGCAGTCGGCCTCGTCGCCTCCTCCGGCGCTCACGCCAGCGCCATCGTCAGCGGCTTCAGCGATTTCACCCTGCCGCGCAACGACGACGGCTCCACCGGCCTGGTGAGCATCGGCTTCGAAGTCAACTTCTTCGGCCTGAACTTCACCCAGCTGTACGTCAACAACAACGGCAACGTCACTTTCGACGCTGCCCTGGCCACCTACACGCCGTTCGGCCTCACCGCCACCAACCGCCAGATCATCGCCCCGTTCTTCGCCGACGTGGATACCCGCAGCGCCGGCAACCCGGTGACCTACGGCCTCGGCGTGTATGAGGGCTACAACGCTTTCGGCGTCAACTGGGTGGATGTTGATTACTACTCGAGCAGTTCCTCGCACACCAACCGCAACAGCTTCCAGCTGATTCTGGTCGACCGCGCCGACGTTGCCGCAGGCGACTTCGACATCATCTTCAACTACGACCAGATCCAGTGGGAAACCGGCACCGCCAGCGGCGGCAACAGCTCGGGCCTGGGCGGCAACAGCGCCCGCGCCGGCTACTCGAACGGTACCGGCACCCCGGGAACCTTTCATGAGATGGAAGGTTCGGCAGTCAACGGCGCCTTCCTCGATGGCGGTCCCAACGCCCTGATCTCCGGCAGCCTCAACTCCGGAGTCGACGGCCGCTACATCTTCCAGGCCCGCAGTGGCAGCATCAATCCCAACCCGAACCCGGTTCCGGAACCCGCCACCCTCGCCCTGCTCGGCATCGGTCTCGCCGGTCTGGGCGCGCTGCGCCGCCGCCGTCAGTCCTGAGCCCGCACACGCAGCATCAGCAAGGCCCCGCCACGGCGGGGCCTTTTCTTTACCTGCAGCTGATCACACACTGCACACGCTGTTTCCGCTCCCGGCGCATGGGTTATGATTGCCGGCTTATGTCGCACGACCAAGATAACCACCAATGATCCGCAAACTGCTGCGCAAGGTATTCCGCCGCGCCGCGCCTTCCGCATCCGCCGAACCGGCACTGATTCCCGTGGAACGCCATGGCATCCGGCGCGAACAGGTTTCCCCCGCGGCCCGCAAGACCTGCAAGGTGCTGCAGGAAAACGGCCACAAGGCCTACGTGGTAGGCGGTGCGGTGCGCGACCTGCTGATCGGCCATCCGCCCAAGGACTACGACGTCGCCACCAGCGCCACCCCGGAAGAGGTGCGCGCACTGTTCCGCCGCTCGCGCATCATCGGCCGCCGTTTCAAGATCGTCCATGTGATGAGTGGCCCGGAGACCATCGAGGTCTCCACCTTCCGCGCCAGCCAGGACGCTGAAAGCACGGAGACCGACGAACACGGCCGGGTGCTGCGCGACAACGTATACGGCAGCATGGCCGAAGACGCCACACGACGCGATTTCACCGTCAACGCCCTGTATTACGACCCGCAGAGCGAGACCATCGTCGACTACCACCACGGCGTTGCCGACATCCAGCACAAGACGCTGCGCATGATCGGCGACCCGCGTACCCGCTACCGCGAGGACCCGGTACGCATGCTGCGCGCCGTGCGCCTGGGGGCGAAGCTGGGGCTCAGCATCGACCCCGATGCCCGCCACCCGATCCGCGACATGGCGGTGCTGCTGGAGAATGTGCCGGCCGCGCGCCTGTTCGACGAAATGCTCAAGCTGCTTTTCTCCGGCTACGCGGTTCCCTGCCTGAAGCAGTTGCGCGAGGAAGGCCTGCATCACGGCCTGCTGCCCCTGCTCGACGTCATCCTCGAACAGCCCCTGGGCGAACGCTTCGTCTGGCTGGCGCTGGAGAACACCGACCAGCGCGTCCGTCAGGACAAGCCGGTCTCCCCCGGCTTCCTCTTTGCAACTTTGCTGTGGCACGAGGTACTGGCCAACTGGGCGGCCAGGAAAGCCGCCGGTGAACACACCCAGCCTGCGCTCTTCCAGGCCATGGACGAGGTTCTCGACGCCCAGGCCGGCAAGCTTGCCATCACCCGCCGCATCGTCGGCGACATCAAGGACATCTGGGCCCTGCAGCCGCGCTTCGACAAACGTACCGGCAAGATGCCCTACCGCCTCATCGAGCAGCCGCGCTTCCGTGCCGGCTGGGACTTCCTGCGCCTGCGTGCGCAGTCCGGTGAAATCCCGATGGAGCTGGTGGACTGGTGGGACCGCTTCGCCCATGCCGGCGAGGAGGAGCGTGCAACGCTGCTGCGCAGCGCCCCGGAGACGCCCGCCAGCGACGCCCCGGCAAAGAAGCGCCGGCGGCGGCGGCGCAAGCCCACGGGAGGCGGCGAAGCTGTCGGCGGAGCGCCTGAGCAGCCATGAATCCCGTTTCCACGGGCGCCGTGCGCGCCTATGTGGCCTTCGGCGCCAATCTTGGCGACCCGGCGGTCGCGCTGCAGGCCGCCCTCGCCGCCCTCGGAGGCCTGCCACAGACCACGCTGGCCGCATGCTCGGCGCTCTACCGCAGCGCCCCGGTGGGGGTAGATGGGCAACCGGACTACACCAACGCCGTGATCGCCGTTGATACCGGACTGAGCGCCAGCACCTTGCTCGCCGCCCTGCTGGAGATCGAACGCGAGGCCGGGCGCACGCGCGATTACCACCGCGCACCCCGCATCCTCGACCTCGACCTGCTGCTCTACGGCGACGCCGAGATCCACCAGCCCGATCTCGACGTCCCCCACCCGCGCATGCACGAACGCGCCTTCGTCCTCCTGCCGCTGCTGGAGATCGCCCCGCAAGTCGTGATCCCCGGCCATGGCAGTGCGGCCGCCCTGCTCGCCGGGGTCGCCGACCAGCCCATCACCCGTCTCTGACCCCCAACTGCCGACGTTCTCCTCCCGAGGAGTTCCACCATGCCTGCCTGGCTGCAAGCGCTGCCAACCACCTTTCTCAGCGTCCCGGTGTGGATGCAGGCTGCCTTCCTGCTCACCCTTTCCAACATCTTCATGACCTTCGCCTGGTACGGCCACCTCAAGGGCCTGCAGGGGCGGCCATGGTTCTACGCCGCCCTGATCAGCTGGGGCATCGCCTTCTTCGAATACATGCTGCAGGTCCCGGCCAACCGCATCGGTGCCACCGCGCTCACCCTGCCGCAGCTCAAGATCATGCAGGAAGTCATCACCCTGCTGGTCTTCGTTCCCTTCGTCATCCTCTACATGAAGCAGCCCATCAAGCTTGACTACCTTTGGGCTGCCTTGTGTATGCTTGGCGCGGTCTACTTCATCTTTCGCAGCTAGCGCCCCTCCACAATGCTCGACAAGGCACGTTACATCGTTGTTGAAGGCCCCATCGGCGCCGGCAAGAGTTCGCTTGCCCGCCGTCTCGCCGAACGCCTCCCCGCCAACACCCTGTTCGAGCAACCGGAAGCCAACCCCTTCCTCGCCCGCTTCTACCAGAACACCGAGCGCTGGGCCCTGCCCACCCAGCTCTCCTTCCTCTTCCAGCGCATCGACCAGATCAACGCGCTGATGGCCGCCGACAGCGGCGAGCGGGTGGTGTCGGACTTTATCCTGCAGAAGGATCCGCTGTTCGCCGCGCTCAACCTTGGCGACGACGAGCTGGCCCTCTACCAGCGCATCTTCGACAACATGATGCCACCCACGCTGCCCCGCCCCGACCTCGTGATCTACCTCCAGGCTCGCCCGGAAACCCTGATGGAGCGCATCCGGCGACGCGGCATGGACGCCGAACGGCGCATCTCGGAAACCTATGTGCAGCGCGTCGCCGAACGCTTCGCGCGCTTCTTCTACCAGTACGATGCCGCCCCGCTGTTCATCGTGGACGCCGAGGTGCTCAACCCGGTCGATCACGACGACGACTTCGAGCTCCTCCTCGACCGCCTGCGCAACATGCGCAGCTACCGCGAATTCTTCGCCTACGCCGGCTGAGACCTCCGACCGGCGCCACATTTCCGCAAACAAGCTTGTGCAGGGCCGCCGGATGGGGAACACTCCCGTCCTTTGCCTGCACCCATACGGGAGCCGCTCATGAGCTACCTCCAGGACACCAAGCCCGTCACCCTCTTCGAACTGGGCAAGATGCGCGCCGAAGGGCGCAAGATTGCCGTACTGACCTGCTACGACGCCAGCTTCGCCGCGCTCGAGGAGCGCGCCGGGGTGGATGCCATCCTCGTCGGCGACTCGCTCGGCAACGTGCTGCAGGGCCAGAAGTCCACCCTGCCGGTGACCGTCGAGCACATGGTCTATCACACCGAGTCGGTGGTGCGCGGCTGCAACCGCCCCTTCGTGATCGCCGACATGCCCTTCGGCAGCTACCACGAGAGCCCCGCCCAGGCGATGCGCAACGCCGCCCGCCTGATGGCCGCCGGCGCGCAGATGGTGAAGCTCGAAGGCGGCGCCTTCATGGCCGAGACGGTGCGCTTCCTGGTCGAACGCGGCGTACCGGTGTGCGCCCACATCGGCCTCACCCCGCAGTCCGTGCACCAGCTCGGCGGCTACCGCGTACAGGGCCGCGGCGAGGAAGGCGCAGCCCGCCTGAAGGCCGATGCGCTGGCGCTGGAACAGGCCGGCGCGGCGCTGATGGTGATGGAGATGGTACCGGCCGCAGTGGCCACCGAGATCACCGCGGCACTCGCCTCGATGGCCACCATCGGCATCGGCGCGGGCGCCGGCTGCGACGGCCAGGTACTGGTGCTGCACGACCTGCTGGGCGTCTACCCCGGCAAGACCGCGCGTTTCGTGAAGAACTTCATGGACGGTGCGGCCAGCATCGAGGACGCCGTGACGCGCTATGTCGCCGCGGTGAAGGACGGCAGCTTCCCGGCGCCGGAACACTGTTACTGACCTCCGTCATGCACATCCACCACACCATCGACGGCCTGCGCCAGGCCCTCGCCGAGGCCGGCCGCATTGTCTTCGTGCCCACCATGGGCAACCTGCACGCCGGCCACATCGGCCTGATGGAGCAGGCGCGCGCCCACGGCGACTGCGTGGTCGCCAGCATCTTCGTGAACCGCCTGCAGTTCGGCCCCAGCGAGGACTTCGACAAGTACCCGCGCACTTTCCGCGACGACTGCGCGAAGCTGGAGGCGGCCGGCGTCGACCACCTCTTCGCGCCCGATGAGGGCGAGATGTACCCCAGCCCGCAGACCTACCACGTCGATCCGGCGCCGGCGCACGTCGACATGCTGGACGGCGCCGCCCGCCCGGGGCATTTCCGCGGCGTCGCCACGGTGGTGCTGAAGCTCTTCAGCATCGTGCGCCCGCAGGTCGCCGTGTTCGGCAAGAAGGACTACCAGCAGCTGATGGTGATCAGCAACATGGTGCGCGAATTCGCCCTGCCCATCGACATCGTGCGTGGCGAGACGGCGCGCGCCGAGGACGGCCTCGCGCTATCCTCGCGCAACGGCTATCTGTCCGCCGCCGAGCGCGCCGAGGCGCCACGCATGTACCGCCAGCTCACGCGCATCCGCGACGCAGTGCAGGCCGGCGAGCGCGACTACCTGAAGCTGGAGACCTTCGCGGTGGCCGAACTGGCCGCGCACGGCTGGCAACCCGACTACGTCAGCATCCGTCGCCGCGCCGACCTGCTGGCACCACGACACGGCGACGGCGAACTGGTCGTGCTCGCCGCCGCCCGTCTCGGCCGCACCCGCCTCATCGACAACCTCGAAGTGAACGCGGGCCCCACTGCGCAATAGGGTTTTCCGCCATCCGCCAGGGCTTGCATCCGCACCCACTTCGTAAGAACCTATGGGGACAATAACAATGTCGCCCGGCGCTGCACGGGTTCACGCGGGCGGACAGCACCCCGTAAAAGAACAGGAGGGATACAGATGAAGACCACGGTTGGGCAGATCCTGGGCAGCAAGAGCGCCCAAGTGCATTCGGTAGCCCCTGGCGTCACCGTATTCGAGGCTCTGGCGCTGATGGCCACCCACAACATCGGTGCCGTACTGGTCACCGAGGACGACCGCCTGGTGGGCATCTTCACCGAGCGCGACTATGCCCGCAAGGTGGTGCTGAAAGGCCTGCGCTCGGCCGATGTCACCGTGCGCGACCTGATGACCCCGGCGCCGTACACCATCACCGCGGACGTCACCCTGGAAGCGGTGATGAACATCATGACGGAAAAGCGCTTCCGCCACCTGCCGGTACTCGACGACGGCCGCCTGATCGGCATCGTCACCATCGGCGACGTGGTGAAGACGGTCATCGACCAGCAGCGTCAGACCATCGAGCACCTCTCCAACTACATCGCCGGCGACCTAGCCACCTGACGGCAGCCGCCACCCCGGGGGGAGTGGGAGGCTGCCGCGCGCGCGGCGGATTCAGTCCGCCAGCGCCTTGTCGATGATCTCGCCGACATCGGCGGACAGGCCCTCGGCATCGCGCACACGCTCCAGCTGCGGGCGCATCGCCGCCTGCAGCGCAGGCGTGAAGCGGCGCCAGTTCTCCAGCGCCCGCGCCATGCGCGCAGCGACCTGCGGATTGGCCGCATCGAGGGCGATCACCTGCTCGGCCCAGAGCGCATAGCCGCTGCCGTCGGGGAGGTGGAACTCCGCCGGGTTGGCGCGGAAGAAACTGCCCAGCAAAGCGTAGACCTTGTTCGGATTGGCCAGGCTGAACGCTGCGTCGGCAAGCAGCGCACGCACGCGCGCCAGCGTCGGCGGCGCGGCCGGGTCGCGCCGCCACATGCCGGCCTGCAACGCAAACCACTTGTCGAGCACCAGCGCGTCATCACGATAACGCCGGTAGAACGCCGCCAGCGCCCCTTCGGCTTCCGCCACCGCACCGTGCACCAGCGCCGCCAGCGCGCCGAAGCGGTCGGTCATGTTGCCGGCTTCGGCAAAGCGCTGCGCGGCCAGCGCCACGCCGCGCGCATCGCGCGCTGCACACAGATAGCGCAGGGCGAGGTTGATCAGGGCCCGGCGACCGGCATCGGCAGGGTGGTAGCGATACTCCGCCGGCTCCACCAGCCCTTCGACCAGCGCCCGCAAGTCGTCCGCCAGCATGCTGCCGAGGGTCATGCCAAGGTGGATCTGCGCCGCGCGCAGCGCGGCCGGGTCAGCCGGCTGCATGCGTTCGAGCAGATAGGCCTCGGCCGGCAGGCTGAGCGCCTGCGCACGGAAGGCGGCGTCCAGACGTTGGTCGCGCAGCAGGCGGGCAAAGGCATCGACGAAACCCTGCGGCACGGCCATCGCGCGACCATCGGCGGCAGCCGCGGCAAGTGCCAGCAGCACACGCTCGGCGTAGCGCTGGGCGGCATCCCAGCGGTTGCAGGCGTCGGCATCATGCGCCATGCGGAAAGCCAGGCGGGCGTCGTCCTCCTCCACTTCAAGAATCACCGGTGCCGAAAAGCCGCGCAGCAGCGACGGCACGGGTTCGGCATCGAGGCCGACGAAGCGCCACTGTCGGCTCTCGCTGCTGAGTTCGAGCACCCGCGTGGTGCCCCCCGGATGTGCCTCGCCCTCCAGTTGCAAGGGGCGGTCCTCGCCATCCGGGCCGATCAGGCCGATCGCCAGCGGGATCACCAGCGCCTGCTTCTCGGCCTGACCCGGCGTCGGCGGGGTGTACTGGGAGACGGTCAACAGATAGCTGCCGGCAGCGCCATCCCATACGCCCTCGGCCTTCACCCGCGGCGTGCCAGCCTGGCTGTACCAGAGCATGAACTGATCGAGATCGCGGCCATTGGCCTCGGACATCGCCTCGACGAAATCATCGCAGGTCACCGCGCTGCCGTCGTGGTAGCTGAAGTACAGGTCCATGCCGTTGCGGAACCCTTCCGGACCCAGCAAGGTGTGCAGCATGCGGATGACCTCGGCGCCCTTCTCATACACCGTGGCGGTGTAGAAGTTGTTGATCTCCTGATAGCTGTCGGGGCGGATCGGGTGGGCCATCGGCCCCGCGTCCTCGGGAAACTGTGCGGCGCGCAGCACGCGCACATCGTCGATGCGCTTCACCGCGCGCGCTGAAGCGGCAGCCTCGGCACCGGCCGCTGCAGCCAGCATGTCGGCAGAGAACTGCTGGTCGCGGAAGACGGTCAGGCCTTCCTTGAGGGTGAGCTGGAACCAGTCGCGGCAGGTCACGCGGTTGCCGGTCCAGTTATGAAAGTACTCATGCGCCACCACGCTCTCGATGTGCTCGTAGTCGGCATCGGTGGCCGTATCCGGCTTTGCCAGCACGTACTTGGTGTTGAAGATGTTGAGGCCCTTGTTCTCCATCGCCCCCATGTTGAAGTCGCTCACCGCGACGATCATGTAACGGTCGAGATCGAGTTCCAGCCCGAAGGTCTCCTCGTCCCAGCGCATCGCATGGACCAGCGCGTCCATCGCATGGCCGGCGCGATCGAGATTGCCGGCCTCCACCCAGACCTGCAGCAACACCTCACGCCCCGACGCGGTCAGCTCGCGGCGCTCCAGCACCACCAGATCGGCAGCCACCAGCGCAAAGAGGTAGCAGGGCTTGGGGAAGGGATCCTCCCAGCGCGCATAGTGACGGCCATCGGGCAATTCCCCCTCCTCCACCAGATTGCCGTTGGAGAGCAGCACCGGGCAGCTTGCACGCTCGCCCTCGACGGTGACGGTGAAACGCGCCATCACATCGGGACGATCCGGGAACCAGGTGATGCGGCGGAAGCCCTCGGCCTCGCACTGGGTGAAGTAGCCGCCACGCGACTGGTAGAGACCCGAGAGCGTGCTGTTGGCGCGCGGATTGATGCGGGTGACGATCTCCAGCTCCGCCTCATCGCCATCGATGTCGAGCTCGATGCGACTGGCACTGCGGCGCACCGTCCCGGGCTGCGGATCGCAGCCATCGATGGTCAGCGCCAGGGTCTCCAGTTCGTCGCCATCGAGCACCAGAGCCCCGGCGTCCACGGCACGGTTGCGCACACACGCCAGCCGGCTGGTGACCACGGTGGCCTCGGGATGCAGCGAGAAGTGCAGATCGACGCGAAGCACCGTCCACGGCAAGGGCATGAACTCGGTGCGACGAATGGTGGGAGCGTGCTCTGCTTTCATTGGACTGGGTGTGCCGTAGGGGGATTGAAGGGCGGAGTTTAACAGTCACGGACGTGACCACCCAATCCTCACACCCGCAGCCTTCACCTGCCCACCCCAGTCTGGCGCCACCACTGTGAGTCAGGGAGTCGAAAGCAGTCCCGCCGCCTGCTCATGAAGCCCCGTGAAACGCCCCACATAGCCACCGAGTCCAAGCCGCGCGCCACTCATCCCAGCAGCAAGACGAAGCGCCGCCACTGCCTGATTATCATTGGCATGCAAGTCGTCCTTCACCACGACGGATGCACACCGGTCCACGCACATTCAGCCTCCGCAACGTTTCGACCATCCTTCCCTTGAACCTCATCCTGCTCTGCAGCGTTGCGCTGAGCACACCGGCACGCGCCGGTGCCCCCACTCCAATGCGCTCGGCGGCATCGCCCAGTGCAGCTGCAGCATCACCAGGAGCTGCCCCGAGGAGGTAACCGGGAGCCGATCCGCCGCTGGCCTAACGGACTGCTCAACCTCAAGGGCATGCGGCACAACATGCAGCGCCGGCCGGCGCATCCACATCGACCCCGATAACGATCAAGCCGTCGAGCCGAGCACCCGTCGCACTTTCCCCGGGAACTCCGCAGCACTGGGAGTGCGTCGCTAACGATCCACCGTTTATGCTAATGTACTTGCGTACACAGCCTGCCTGGGCGTATCCCAGTGGCGATGGAGCACCTTCCGCGGATGCGGCAGGCCTGTCGCGTTCGCCAAACACCTTTCTATCCAGGGAGCACCATGACGACCGCCACAATCACCAGGAAGAAGAACGTCTTTCCCCGCAATAGCGCGTGGCGCCGGCTCTGCCTTGTCCTCACGCTGGCTGCGGGTAGCACGTCAGCGGCGAGCGATGTCGTCGAGCTTCAGCCCGGCGAGTTGAGCGAATTTGTCTCCCGGCATGGGCGTGTCGTCGTGCAATTCACATCACCCGACCGCGGCTGCAGCTACTGCATCGGTGCTGACACGTCATTCGACGCGGTGGCCGCTTTGAATCAGGACGACACACTGGTGTTCGCTCGAGTGCAATGGTCGCCGTGGCGACCATTTCCCTCATCTGAGCTCGGGTACGAACTGTATGGCATTCCTCAGCAAATCGTGTTTCGCGACGGCCACCCCTTCGGGCAAGTCAGCGGTACGCCAAAGGACCCGGAGGCCTTGCTGAGGGAACTTGCGAAGATCGCCGAAACCGGCTCCAAAGTGAGCTTTGTGCCCCCCAGGGCCGCAGCCCCCAACCCCGTGGTTGCAACACCTCGGGGGCTCGACGAAACGGAGCGCAACGCGGTAAGCCTGCTGATGAGAACGATGTTCATCGAATCCCTCATCAGCACATGCGCGACGAAGTATCCGGAACACACCAGCGGGTACACCAGCGCCTTCTCCACTTGGAATCAGCCACACCGCGACGAACTCGACAAGGCCGCGACAGTCATGCTCAAGCACCTGCAAGACGACATCCTCTCGCCCGATGGTCCGCTGTCCCGCAGCGAAGAAAGGAAAATGCAAGCCTGGCTCAAGGGCATCGGGGTGGACATGGCCAGCCCGCCTGCCGCCGCCGACTGCTCAAGAATCGCCCAGAACCTTCACACCCTGCGCTGACTTCTGCGGGGACCAGGCATGACGATCGCTGACTTCCTGTCCGGCGCTTCCACTCACTGGAAAGCGCCCGGACGCCCCAAGGAAATCAAGGGTTGGCGAGATTTCCGTAGCCAACGATCCAGTCGAACTTCTTTTCGAAATCGGAGCACACATCCCGCCATTCATCGCCACACCGTCTCACCAGCTGTCCCGCAACTGTCTCATGAACCCTGCAGCGCCCCGCGGTTGTAGCGGGCCACTCGCGACTTATTTGGGCATCCCGGTCTTTCCCGGCAGCAGCACGATGCAGGTACCGGCTAGACGGTCGTGGAGGAACTGGCGCTCACGATCGATCAACGCCCACAGCAGGCCGGCGCCGAAACACAGCACAGAAGGCCAGGCGACGAGGTAGCGCAGCAGGCACTGGCTGAGCGTTGCCGGACGCCCGCTATGGGCCTCGACGATGCGCAGGCGCCAGGTCTGCATGGCCAGGGTCTGGCCGCCGCGGCGCCAGTACCAGATGAAATACAGTCCCAGCGCAGCGATGACGTGGATCCAGGCCAGCCAGCCGGGCGGCGCCAGCTCGAAGGCAACACCGAGGATCAGCCAGGGCACCAGAAAGACCAGCGCGAGCACACCCATCAGCAGCAGGGATTCATAGAGCATGCTGGCGAGACGGCGGCGCAGGCCGGCGTGCTCGACGACGAGTCGTTCGTCCGCCGCGGCGGCGGGGGTGCTGCTGGATTTCATCAGGGGTTTCCTTCGCTGGCGCGGCGGCGTTCTTCGGGCGGCAGA
This sequence comes from Pseudothauera lacus, assembly GCF_003034845.1. Lineage (GTDB taxonomy): Bacteria > Pseudomonadota > Gammaproteobacteria > Burkholderiales > Rhodocyclaceae > Pseudothauera > Pseudothauera lacus. The sequence goes on from NZ_PZKC01000016.1 coordinate 22,273, forward strand.
CTGCGGTAGCGCTTCCATTCGTCGTGCAGGCTCTCGCGCTGCTCTGCCGGCATGCTGCGCAGGGCGCGGTACTGGTCGCGCGCGCGCTCGCGCTCGTCGGGCGACAGCTGGGCCCATTCACGCATGCGCTGCTGCAGGCGGCCCTGCTCTGCGGGGGTGAGGCGGTCGTAGCGTTCCGCAATGCCGATCCAGGTCTGCCGCCCGGCATTGTCCATGGCTGCCCACTCGCCGGCAAGCGGGGCGAGGGCCTGGCGCTGGGCGGCGCTCAGTTCGTTCCAGGTGGGGGCGGCAAGGACGGCGGCGGGGATGAGCAGGGTGCAGATCAGGACTGCGAGGCGTGATGCAGCCATGCGCGGAATTCCGTGTCGAGGTAGGCGTCGATGGGCAGGTCGTCGATGAGCAGGGCGGTATCGACCTCCTGCAACTGGGTGACCCGGGTGGCGGTATGGAAGTGTTCGCCGGCAACCGGCATCAGCAGCACGACGACCATGGCGAGCGCGGCGCGCCAGTCCGGCAGGGCCGGCGTGAGACGGGACAGCAGCACCTCGCCGAGCGTTTTCCGGCGCCTGCGGTGCGCCTGCAGGGCGCGCCGGCGGGCGTCATCGAGGCGGTTCCGGGTATGCGGTTGAAGATCGCGGGCGCCCTGTCCGAGGCGGCGGACAAGGCGGTACCCGAAGTGGTCTTCGGCGTGCGGGTTCATGGACGGATTCCCTTTCTGCGCATGGCCGCGGCGAGGGTCTGGGTGGCACGCGAGCAGTGCGTCTTGACGCTGCCCTCGGAGCACCCCATCACCGCCGCGGTCTCGGCAATGTCTAGTTCTTCCCAATAACGCAGCAGGAAGGCCTGGCGTTGACGTTCGGGCAGGCGGGCGACCTCCTCCTCGATCAGCCCGAGCAGTTGTTCGCGCTCGTAGTGCTCGTGCGGAGGCAGCCAGTGCGGACGTTCTTCGGCGTGCGCGGCGGCGAGATTCTCCAGGACTTCATGTTCGTCGTGATCGGAGCGCGGGGCAAAGGCAGAGGCCAGACTCACCCAGGCGTTGCGTACCTTGCGGCGGCGGTGGGCGTCGAGGACGACGTTGTGGAGGATGCGCTGGAAGAGCAGCGGCAGTTCTGCGGCAGGACGGTCGCCGTAGCGCGTGGCCAGCTTCAGCATGGCATCCTGCACGGCATCGAGGGCGCCCTCCTCGTCGCGCAACGACCACACCGCGTGCTTGAAGGCGCGATGCTGGACGGACGCAAGAAAGGTGTCGAGTTCTGCGCTGGAGGCCAGCTGGGAATCCTTGACGAAGCGGGAAGTCGGGCGTCATGTTGCGCCGCGGTGGCAGCCTTGACCAAAACCCGCACGCCCGGTAACGTTCGCTGTTTCCGTGGAATTGAGCGAGTGAGCTTGCGATGGTGCTGACTGGAGCCGAAATTGTAATCAGGTGTCTGCAGGAAGAAAAGGTTGAGCACGTCTTCGGCTACCCTGGCGGTGCGGTCCTTTTCATCTACGACGCGCTCTTTCAGCAGGATCAGGTGCGCCACGTCCTCGTCCGCCATGAGCAGGCCGCAGTGCACGCCGCCGACGGCTACGCGCGCAGCACCCAGAAGGTAGGCGTGGCGCTGGTGACCTCCGGCCCCGGCGCCACCAATGCGGTGACCGGCATCGCCACGGCGTTCTGTGACTCCATCCCGATGGTGATCGTCTCCGGCCAGGTGCCCACCGCGGCAATCGGCCAGGATGCCTTCCAGGAAGTGGACACCGTGGGCATCACCCGCCCCTGTGTGAAGCACAACTTCCTCGTCAAGGACGTGCGCGACATCGCCGCGACCATGAAGAAGGCCTTCTATCTCGCGCGAACCGGCCGCCCTGGCCCGGTGCTGGTGGACATCCCCAAGGATGTCTCGATGCACAAATGCGAGTTCGAATACCCGCAGGACATCGCGATGCGCTCCTACAACCCGGTGGTCAAGGGTCACCAGGGGCAGATCCGCAAGGCCGTGCAGTTGCTGCTGGAAGCGAAGCGGCCGATGATCTACACCGGCGGCGGGGTAATCCTCTCCGACGCGGCCGAAAAGCTCACCAGGCTCACCCGCCTGCTCGGCTACCCGATCACCAACACCCTGATGGGCCTGGGCGGCTACCCGGCGAGTGACCGCCAGTACCTCGGCATGCCCGGCATGCACGGCACCTTCGAAGCCAACATGGCCATGCACTACAGCGACGTGCTGCTGGCCGTGGGCGCACGCTTCGACGACCGCGTGATCGGCAACCCGGCGCACTTCGCCGAAGAGCCGCGCAAGATCATCCACGTCGACATCGACCCCTCGTCGATCTCCAAGCGCGTCAAGGTGGACGTACCCATCGTCGGCGACGTCAAGGAAGTGCTCGACGAGATGATCCGTCAGCTCGAATCCGGCGAGGCCCGCCCCAACCCCGAGGCCCTGGCCGCGTGGTGGAAACAGATCGAGGAATGGCGCAGCCGCAACTGCATGGTGTTCCGCAATTCGGACGACATCATCAAGCCGCAGTTCGTCATCCAGAAGCTGTGGGAAGTGACCGGCGGCGAGGCCATCGTCACTTCAGACGTCGGCCAGCACCAGATGTGGGCGGCGCAGTACTACGGCTTCGACAAGCCGCGCCGCTGGCTCAACTCCGGCGGCCTGGGCACCATGGGCGTGGGCCTGCCCTACGCCATGGGCGCCAAACTCGCCAACCCGGAGCTGCCGGTGGCCTGCGTGACCGGCGAGGGCTCGATCCAGATGAACATCCAGGAGCTGTCCACCTGCCGTCAGTTCCGTCTGCCGGTCAAGGTCTGCCTGCTCAACAACGGCTACCTGGGCATGGTGCGGCAGTGGCAGGAGCTCTTCCACGGCGGACGCTATTCCGAGTCCTACATGGATTCGCTGCCCGACTTTGCGGCGCTGGCGCGGGCCTACGGCCACGTCGGCATCCGCGTGGACAAGCCGGCCGACGTCGAGGGCGCACTGCGCGAGGCCTTCGGCACCCACAAGGACGAGCTGGTCTTCCTCGACTTCCAGGTGGACCCGACCGAGAACGTCTATCCGATGGTTCAGGGGGGCAAGGGCCTGACCGAGATGATCCTCTCCGCCGAAGACCTGTAACCGTCCTCAGAACCCAGGAAAGAGCACACCATGCGTCATGTCATCTCCCTGCTGATCGAAAACGAGTCCGGCGCCCTGTCGCGCGTCTCGGGGCTGTTCTCCGCGCGCGGCTACAACATCGAATCGCTCACCGTGGCGCCCACCGAGGACGCCTCGATGTCGCGCATGACCATCGTCACCACCGGCTCGGACGACATCATCGAGCAGATCACCAAGCAGCTCAACAAGCTTGTCGAGGTGGTCAAGGTGGTGGACATCTCCGAGGCCGCGCACATCGAGCGCGAGCTGATGCTCATCAAGGTACGCGCCAGTGGCAAGGACCGCGAGGAGGTCAAGCGCACCGCGGACATCTTCCGTGCCCGCATCATTGATGTCACCGAGTCCTCCTATGTCATCGAACTGACCGGCAACCAGGGCAAGCTCGACGCCTTCATCGGCGCCATCGACGCCGACCTGATCCTCGAAACCGTGCGCTCGGGCATCTGCGGCATCGGCCGCGGCGACCGCGTGCTCAAGGTATAAGCCCTGCAGGGCTTTCGCGGCGGCCCGGCTCACCGTTATCATTGCCGCCGTCGGCGCCTTCCGCCATCCAGACAACCCGCTGAAACCAAAGGAAAACCATGAAAGTTTATTACGACAAGGACGCCGATCTCTCCCTCATCAAGGGCAAGAAGGTCACCATCGTCGGCTACGGCTCCCAGGGTCACGCCCATGCGCAGAACCTCAAGGACTCCGGCGTGAAGGTCACCGTCGGCCTGCGCAAGGATGGCGCCTCGTGGAAGAAGGCCGAAGCCGCCGGCCTGAAGGTCGAGGAGATCGCCAAGGCCGTCAAGGGCGCCGACGTCGTGATGATCCTCCTGCCGGACGAGAACATCCCGCAGGTCTACAAGGAAGAAGTCGAGCCCAACATCAAGAAGGGCGCCGCGCTGGCCTTCGCCCACGGCTTCAACGTGCACTACAACCAGGTCGTGCCGCGCGCCGATCTGGACGTGATCATGGTCGCCCCGAAGGGCCCCGGCCACACCGTGCGCTCGGAGTACCTCAAGGGCGGCGGCGTCCCCAGCCTGATCGCCGTGCACCAGGACAAATCCGGCAAGGCGCGCGACATCGCCCTGTCCTACGCCGCGGCCAACGGCGGCACCAAGGGCGGCGTGATCGAGACCAACTTCCGTGAAGAGACCGAGACCGACCTCTTCGGCGAACAGGCCGTGCTGTGCGGCGGCGCCGTGGAACTGGTCAAGATGGGTTTCGAAACCCTCGTGGAAGCCGGCTACGCCCCCGAGATGGCCTACTTCGAGTGCCTGCATGAACTAAAGCTGATCGTCGACCTGATGTACGAAGGCGGCATCGCCAACATGAACTACTCCATCTCCAACAACGCGGAGTACGGCGAATACGTCACCGGCCCGGAAGTCATCAACGAGGAATCGCGCTACGCCATGCGTGAAGCCCTCAAGCGCATCCAGACCGGGGAGTACGCCAAGATGTTCATCCTCGAAGGCCGCACCGGTTACCCCAGCATGACCGCCCGCCGCCGCCTCAACGCCGATCACCCGATCGAGACCGTCGGCGCCCAACTGCGCGGCATGATGCCGTGGATCAGCAAGAACAAGCTGGTCGACCAGTCCAAGAACTGATCACCAGCGCCTGCAGCAGGAGGGCCGGGACCGTGCGCAAGCCGGCCCGGCCCTTGTCTTTTGTGGCCCCGGCCGCACACCCGCGCTTGCGGTAGAATCTGGCATCAACCTTTCCGGCCCTCGCGCCACGCTCTGGCGGACCCAACTTCCCGATGACCCTCATTCCGATCGAAAAGCGTCGCCGCGGCATCTACATCCTGCCCAACCTGTTCACCACCGCTGCACTGTTCGCCGGCTTCTATGCCATCGTGCAGGCCATGAACGACCGCTTCGAGTACGCCGCGGTGGCGATCTTCGTGGCCATGGTGCTCGACGGCCTCGATGGCCGCGTAGCCCGCCTCACCCACACCCAGAGCGCCTTCGGCGCCGAGTATGACTCGCTCTCCGACATGGTGTCCTTCGGCGCCGCCCCCGCGCTGGTGATGTACGAATGGGCCCTCAAGGACATGGGCAAGCTGGGCTGGATTGCCGCCTTCATCTACTGCGCCGGCGCCGCGCTGCGCCTGGCACGCTTCAACACCAACATCGATGTGGTCGACAAGCGCTACTTCCAGGGCCTGCCCAGCCCGGCCGCGGCGGCGCTGGTGGCGGGCATGGTATGGGTGGTCATCGACAACGGCCTCACCGGCGACGACGTCAGCTGGCTGGCCTGCTTCCTGACCATCTTCGCCGGCATCTCGATGGTCAGCAACGTCCTGTTCTGGAGCGGCAAGGACATCAACCTGCGCAAGAGCGTGCCCTTCATCGTGCTGATCGCGCTGGTGCTGGCTTTCGCGCTGGTGTCGAGCTACCCGCCGGGTGTGCTCTTCGCCCTCTTCCTGGGCTACGCCGCCTCCGGCTACGTGGTGCTGGTGTGGCGCTGGATCAACCGTCGCCGCAGGCGCACCGAGGATGTACCGCCACCCGGGCAGGACGGCTGAGGCCGTTCGCGCACGCCCGGGATGACATCCCGGACGGCCGTCACGAGGTCGTAACAAGGTCGTAACAGAGCAGTCATGGGCGTGCCATAATCCGCCCCCATGAGCACGACAGATACCGCCTTCGAACACTGGTGGACCCTCCCCGGGCAGTGGGTCGAACCCCCCAACGACCGCCGCCGCAAGGGCTGGAGCGGAGTGCTGCGCGCACCGCTGGCCGACGGCACGGTGTACATCAAGCGCCAGCTCAACTACCTCTGCCGCACCCTCAGCCACCCCTTCGGCTGGCCCACGGTGAGCCGCGAGTGGCATTACCTGAAGCGTCTGGAAGAGCTCGGCATCCTCGCCCCGCGGCCGCTCTTCCACGGCGTGCGGCGCAGCGCCGATGGTGTCGAGGCGGTTCTGGTCACCGAGGAACTGAGCGGCTACCTGTCGCTTGCCGACCTGCCCGCAGTCGATGACAGCGTGCATGCCGCCATCGCCCGCGAGACCGGCCTCGTCGTCGGCCGCCTGCACCACGCCCGCCTGCAACACTGCTGCCTGTACGACAAGCATGTGATGGTTCGCCTCGACGAGGGCCGCCCGCCGCGCATTGCCCTCATCGACCTCCAAAAGATGCACCCCTGCCTGACCCGCGCCCGCGCCGCGGCGCGCGACCTGCGGCAGCTGCAGCGCCGCCAGAGCTTCTTCACCGCCGCCGACTGGGAGATCTTCATGACCGCCCACCAGCAGGCCATCGCCAGGCGCTGAGCGCTGCCGCAGAAGCCGGCGGCGGCAGGGTTTGCACGCCTCCGGAGAGGTGCTTTATAGTGGCCCGATGACAATCCGGCAGCCCTGCGCGGCACGGCGCAGGGCCCGCCCCCTGCCGCACGCGCGCCTGCGCCCCTGAACGACACCCCCAGAGCCGACCATGAACGACAAGCTGATCATTTTCGACACCACCCTGCGCGACGGCGAACAGAGCCCGGGCGCCTCGATGACCCGCGACGAGAAGCTGCGCATCGCCCGCCAGCTCGAACGCATGCGCGTGGACGTGATCGAGGCGGGCTTCGCCGCCGCCTCCAACGGCGACTTCGAATCGGTGCGCGCGATCGCCGAGGCGATCAAGGAATCCACCGTCTGTTCGCTCGCCCGCGCCAACGAGAACGACATCCGCCGTGCCGGCGAGGCCATCCGCCCGGCCGCGCGCGGGCGCATCCACACCTTCATCGCCACCAGCCCCATCCACATGGAGAAGAAGCTGCGCATGAGCCCGGATGAGGTCGTCGCGCAGGCCGTGAAGGCGATCGGCTGGGCGAAGGAATACACCGACGACATCGAGTTCTCCGCCGAAGACGCCGGACGCTCGGAGATCGACTTCCTGTGCCGCATCTTCGAGGCAGTCATCAACGCCGGCGCCACCACCATCAACGTACCCGACACCGTCGGCTACAACGTCCCCGAGCAGTTCGCCGCCACCATCGCCACGCTGATCGAGCGCGTGCCCAACTCCGACAAGGTGGTGTGGTCGGTGCATTGTCACAACGACCTTGGCCTCGCCGTAGCCAACTCGCTCGCCGCGGTGCGCGCCGGCGCGCGCCAGGTGGAATGCACGGTGAACGGCCTCGGCGAACGTGCCGGCAACGCCTCGCTGGAGGAAGTGGTGATGGCTGTGCGCACCCGGCGCGACGTCTTCCAGTGCGACACCGGCATCGACACCACGCAGATCGTGCCGGCTTCCAAGCTGGTCTCGGGCGTCACCGGCTTCCCGGTGCAGCCCAACAAGGCCATCGTCGGCGCCAACGCCTTCGCGCACGAGTCCGGCATCCACCAGGACGGCGTACTCAAGCACCGCGAAACCTACGAGATCATGCGCGCCGAGGACGTCGGCTGGGGCGCCAACAAGCTGGTGCTGGGCAAGCACTCGGGACGCAACGCCTTCCGCTCGCGCCTGCAGGAACTGGGCATCGAGGTCGAGTCCGAGGAGCACCTCAACCACGCCTTCGCGCGCTTCAAGGAACTCGCCGACAAGAAGCACGAGATCTTCGACGAAGACCTCCACGCCCTGATGAGCGACGAGGCCATCACCCCGGCGCTGGAGCACTTCCGTCTGCTCTCCTCGCGCTTCCGCTCGGAAACCGGCGAGCGCCCCGAGGCCGAGATCGCCCTCGCCGTCGGCGGTGAGGAGATCCGCACCTGCGCGCACGGCTCCGGCCCGGTGGATGCGGCCTTCAAGGCCATCGAAAGCGTCGCCAACAGCGGCACCGATCTATTGCTGTACTCGGTCAACGCCATCACCACCGGCACCGACGCGCAGGGCGAGGTCACCGTGCGGCTGGCCCGCGACGGCCGCGTGGTCAATGGCCAGGGCGCCGACACCGACATCATCGTGGCCTCCGCGAAGGCCTATCTCAACGCTCTCAACAAGCTGCACAGCAAGTTCGAGCGCGTCAATCCGCAGGTCTGAAACGGCCGCGGGCGGGGCTCGCCTGCGGCCGCCCCGCCCTCACCCTCCGCGCTGGCGCGAGGGCGCGGTCTGGCGGGCGTAGAACATGGTGCTGAAGAAGAGCACCACAGCCAGCACCAGTTCGATGATGGCGAACACGCCGATCAGCCCTGGATCGGCAGCACGCACCACCCCTTCGGTGAAGTACAGGAGCGCCAGCATCGACGTCCATTGGTAGGTATAGCGCCGGCCACGGAGGATGCCGAAAAGCGGAAAGAGCAGCGGCAAGGCCTTCAGCGTCAGCCACGACCCGCCTTCGCGGATCGGTGCCAGCCAGCTCTCCCACAGCACACACAGCACGATCAACGCAATCAGGCTGGCGCTGGCCGCCAGTGACAGCAGGCGCGGGCTCATCGTGCCACCGCCAGACGCAACGCACACTCGGCCAGCCGCCGCCCCTGGGCAACGGCCAGTTGCGCTTCCTCGCCGGAAAGCACGGTGCCGCGGTCGCCACCGGCGAAATGGCTGACGCCATACGGAGTGCCGCCACTCAGGGTGCTGTTGAGCGCAGGCTCGGTGTACGGCAGGCCGGTGATCAGCATGCCATGGTGCAGCAGGGGCAGCATCATGCTCAGCAGCGTACTTTCCTGGCCGCCGTGGAGACTGGAGGTGGACGTGAATACGCAGGCCGGTTTGCCGCAGAGGGCACCGTTCGCCCAGACCCCGCCAAGACCGTCGAGAAAGTACTTCATCGCCGCGGCCATGTTGCCGAAACGCGTCGGGCTGCCCAGCGCCAGACCGATGCATTCTTCCAGGTCGCGCACTTCGGCATACGGCGGACCCGCGGCCGGAATGTCGTCGGCCACCGCCTCGCACACCGTGGATATCCGCGGCACCGTGCGCACCCGCGCCGCCGCGCCGGGAACCTGATGTATGCCGTCGGCAATGTGCTCGGCAAGCGCGCGCACCGAGCCATGCTGACTGTAGTAGAGAACGAGGATTTCTTTCATCGGCAGGGCATTCCCGGGCCGACGGGAGCGACGAAGGTCGCCCCTGTGCCGCCGGCCGGATAGAATGGCCGATTATATCCTTCCCGCTGCCGCCCGCCCGCGGCCCCGGCCAAGATGAAGCACCTGCTCGCCCTCCGCGACTTTGCCGCCCTGCTCTACACCCGCTTCAACGCCACCGACTGCCCGCAGGTAGCCGGCAGCCTGGCGTTCACCACCCTGCTCGCGCTGGTGCCGCTGATCACGGTAGCAATCGCCCTGTTCAGCAACTTCCCCGGCTTTGCCGATCTCGGCACCTCGCTGAAGATCTTCCTGCTGGAGAACCTGCTGCCCGAGCGCGCCGGCCACATCATCACCACCTACGCCCTGCAGTTCTCCGAAAAGGCCACTGGCCTGACCCTGATCGGCACCGCACTGCTGGTGGTCACCGCCCTGCTGCTGCTGTCGACCATCGACCGCGTCTTCAACACCATCTGGGGCGTACGCGAACCGCGGCCGCTGATGTTCCGCATCGCCGTGTATTGGTTCGCGCTCACCCTCGGCCCGCTGGTCCTCGGCGGCAGCGCCTTCGCCTCCGGCTATCTGGTGAGTGCGTCGATGGAGCTGGTCGACCTGCCCTGGCTGGGCGAACTGTCGGCACGCCTGCTGCCACCACTGATGCTAGGCGGCTTGTTCAGCTACCTCTACTTCGCCGTTCCCAACCACCCGGTGAAGCCGCTCCACGCCCTCGCCGGCGGCGCCGTCGCGGCGGTGGTGTTCCTGGTCATGCAGCGCGCCTTCGGCATGTTCATCGCCCAGTTCCCCACCTACACATTGGTCTATGGCGCCTTCGCGGCGCTGCCGATCTTCCTGGTGTGGCTGTACATGTCGTGGGTGATCGTGCTCGGCGGCGCGCTGATCAGCGCCTCGCTACCGGCCTTCCTGGAACGCCGCGAGGTGGCGGACAGGTTCCCCGGCGATCGCGCCTGGGGGGCGGTGAACGTCCTCCTCACCCTCGGCACCTGCGGCACGCAGGGCGGCAGCGTCGATTTCGAGCGCCTGCGGCGCGCCAGCACGCTGGCCGACGACCAGTGCGAGCACATCCTCGGCTGCATGCGTGAAGCTGGCTGGGTGGCGCGCACCGACGAAGGTGAATGGGTGCTGAGTATCCACCCCGAACAACTGTGCATGTCCGCGGTGGTGGAACTGTTCGCCTTCTCGCCTGCGTGCTGGCAGGCCCTCGCCAGCCCGGGCAGCCCGGCCGCGGAGCTTGCCGAACGCCTCGCCGGGGCCTGCCGCGCTGCCGACCTCAGCCTCGCCAGTCTGCTCGAAGGCAGGGAGGCTCAGGTCGGATAGGGATCGATCTCGTACTGGAACATCTCGATGTTGGCCGTCTGCATGTCCAGACTGATGACCCGCCCCTGGGCGACATAGAGATGATCGGCGTCGTCGACAAGGACGAAGCGACGCGACGAATAGGAGCCGGTCTTGACCACGATGGCCGGCTTGGTGCGCACACCTTCGAGCGGCTGCAGGATCAGCGCCGGCGCCATCGTCTTGACGGTGTCGGCACCGCGAAAGCCCACCGAGGCAGAGCTGCCGCCGGTGCCCACCACCTGCAGGCCAAGCTCGACCTGCTCGGCCGATTCAGTGCGAATCCAGCGTACCACGCAGATCGACCACGGCTTGCCGGCATCTGCCCGCAGCGCGAGCACCATGCCGGCACTGAGCATGCCCTGCACACCGGAGACGCTCATGATCGCGTAGCCACCGGGGCTCTCGTTGCGCACCGCCCACTGGGCGATGCGCGCACGCTCCTCGCCATGGCGGAACATCTCCCAGATCGCCCGCAAGCCGGCACACACCTGCACGCTGTAGGCCTTGTCCAGGCGTGGCTGCTCGCGCTGCGGCGCTTCCGCCCAGCGCTGCGTCATGCGGCGCAGGAGGTTGAGCGCCTCGACCGGCGGCAGACCCGCGGGCAGGCCCGAGGTATCGGGTTCGAGCAGTTCGGCGTCGCGCTCCAGGCCCACCACCTCGGCCTGGGCAATGCGTTCTTCCAGCCACTCCATGCGCGCCGCAGCATGCAGGGCGAGGCCACGCGCACTGAAATGGACCAGTTCGGGCACCGCCGGCGGCGCGCGCCGGACGGTAGCGACCGGTGGCGCATCGCGCGTGGGGTCAAGCCAGAACGCCGCGCCGTCGCCTTCCGGGGCCTCGTGACTGATCTCGGCAGCGACCTGGGCCAGCTCGAGAAACTCGCGCACCCACAGCAGTTCGCGACCGGTCAGACTCTCCGGCTGCAGCACCGCCAGCGCGAAGATGCGCGCAGCCTCGCCACGCACCTCGCGGTGATGTTCGTCATCGGCGTCGACGGACGCGCTGCTGCCCAGCAGGGCCAGCACACGCAGCCAGAATCCCGCCGGCGCCGCGGCACCGATCATCGATGCGAGCAGATGCGCCTCGGCCGCCAGCCGCAGCGCACGACGCGCCAACGGCACGATGTCGGCATGCAGCGCGCGCGCCCAACGGCCGCGCCCTTCCTCGACGAGGCGCTCCAGCCCGCTGGCAAGATCGAGCAAGGCGTCGATGAGCGCTTCGGCAGGCACGCGCAGCGCGCGCGGCAACGGCAGGGAGGCGTCGAGCAGGCGGATACGGAAGCGCTCGCAGATATCCAGCGCGCGGACATCCATCAGCGCCAGACAGGAACGGAACTCCCCCGCCGGCACCCCGGGGTTGCGCAGCACCGCATAGTGCGTGCGCAGCGCGCCGAGGTCGGCCTCCGGATCGTCATCTGGTTCGGCGGCCAGCCAGGCTTTCACGGCATCCAGCGCGGCGGGTTCGGGAGGCGCAAGCATGTTCCACAGTACGAGAGTTCGATGGAGTGCATTCTATTCAAGAATTGCAATCCCCGGCAGTTCTTGTGTGGCGGGCTGCCGACCGCATCACGCCGGAGTCGTTTCACTCATACGCGCCTTGCCTGAAAGAAAGGATTCCGCTAAAATCTCGCGTTTTTCGCATCTACCGATCAGGATAAAAAGATGGTCGTCATTCGCCTTGCCCGTGGTGGCGCCAAAAAGCGCCCGTTCTTCAGCATCGTTGCCGCCGATTCGCGCAACCGTCGTGACGGTCGCTTCATCGAGCGCGTCGGTTTCTACAACCCGGTCGCCTCCGGCGCCGAGCAGACTCTGGTGGTGAACACCGAGCGCCTCACCTACTGGCAACAGAACGGCGCCCAGCTGTCGCCGACCGTTGCCCGCCTGGTCAAGCAGGCCGCTGCCGCCGCCTGAGCGGCGGCGCGCACGCGCAGATGATCGTACTGGGGCGCATCGTCGCCCCTTTTGGCGTTCAGGGTTGGGTCAAGATTCATCCCTTCGGGGATGATCCATTGTCCTGGCGCCGCATGCCGCAGTGGTGGCTGGCCGCCGACGAGAACGCCAGCGCAGACGCCTGGCGCCCTCTCACCCTGCGGGCCTGCCGTGCGCATGGCAAGGCCCTGGTGGCTGCCTTTGCGGAGGCTGGCGACCGCAACGCCGCCGAAGCCCTGCAGGGCATGTATGTCGGCGCGCCGCGCGAAGCCCTGCCGGCGCCCGCCGAGGACGAGTACTACTGGCATGACCTGATCGGTCTGGCGGTGTACAACGAACGCGACGAGGCCCTCGGAACGGTATCGGGGCTGCTGTCTACCGGCGCGCATGATGTACTGCAGGTCAAGGAAGGCGACGATGAGCGGCTGATCCCGTTCGTCGCCGCCTACGTACTGGAAGTGGATCTCGCTGCACGCCGCGTCAAGGTGGCGTGGGAGCGGGACTGGTAGCAGGATCTGGATGAGGATGCAGTGAAACAGGCCAGCGACTCCGCCCCGCGGCGTTTCGATGTCGTCACCCTGTTTCCGGAGATGTTCGCCGCCCTGACCGGCAGCGGCATCACCCGGCGCGCACTGGAACGGCGTTTGTACGAGATCGCCTTCCACAACCCGCGCGACTTCACTGACGACCCTCATCGCACGGTTGACGATCGCCCTTACGGCGGCGGCCCCGGCATGGTGATGCTGCCGGCACCGCTGGAAGAGGCCATCGAACGCGCGCGCAGAGCGCAGGTGGCCGCTTGCGGTGCCCCTGGCCGGGTGATCTACCTGTCGCCCCAGGGGCGTCGGCTGGACCATCAGGCGGTGATGGAATTGCTCGCCGGGCAGTCGCTGACGCTGCTCTGCGGGCGTTATGAAGGGGTCGACCAGCGGGTACTCGAACGCTGCGTCGATGAAGAGATTTCGCTGGGCGACTTCGTGCTGTCCGGCGGCGAACTGCCCGCCATGGTGCTCATCGATGCCCTGGTGCGGCAACTGCCTGGAGCCCTCAACGATGCCGACTCGGCACGCGAGGACTCCTTCGCCGACGGCCTGCTCGACTGCCCGCACTACACCCGCCCCGAGAACTACCATGGGGTGGCGGTGCCGGCGGTCCTGCTCTCCGGCAACCACGCCGCAATACGGCGCTGGCGGCTCAAGCAGGCCCTCGGCGCCACCTGGCGGCGGCGCCCCGACCTGCTTGCAGGACGGACGCTGAGCAAGGAAGAAATGAACCTGCTTGAGGAATTCAGGCAGGAGCAGGAAGGGAGTACGGGCCGCCAGACGGACTGAACTCCCATTACAAACCGCGTGCATCAGGTCCGCCTGCTCTGCGCGCAAGGCCACTGGCCATTGAAACGACAGGAGTCACAATGAACCTGATTCAGCAGATCGAGCAGGAAGAGATCGCCCGCCTGAGCGAAGGCAAGACCATTCCGGCATTCGCCCCCGGCGACACCGTGGTCGTGCAGGTGAAGGTCAAGGAAGGTACCCGCGAACGTCTCCAGGCCTACGAAGGCGTGGTCATCGCCAAGCGCAACCGCGGTCTCAACTCCAGCTTCATCGTTCGCAAGATCTCCTCCGGCGAAGGCGTGGAACGGACTTTCCAGACCTACTCCCCGCTGGTTGCCAGCATCGAGGTCAAGCGTCGCGGTGACGTACGTCGTGCCAAGCTGTACTACCTGCGTCAGCGTTCCGGCAAGTCCGCACGGATCAAGGAAAAGCTGGACTGGAAGGCGGTTGCTGCCAAGAAGCAGCAAGGCTGAGCAGTCCCGCTCACCGGCAGGAAAGGAAACGGGCCCACGCGGGCCCGTTTTTTTGTCCACCGCAGCCCCGGGGGCGCCTCGCTCAGCGTCGGTCGACGATATACAGCAGCGTACCGGCGGCCACCAGGAAGATCACGCTGGGCGTGAACGCGGCAACGATCGGCGGCCAGGCGTTGATCACACCAAGGTTCGAGAACAGGCCGTTGAGGAGATGGAAGCCCACCCCCAGCATGATGCCGAAGAACACCTTCACGCTCACCGCACCCATGCGGTCGTGCATGAAGGCGAAGGGCAGCGCCAGGGCCATCATCACCAGCGCGGCGAAGGGATAGACGACCTTCTTCCACAGCGCAATCTCGAAGCGTTCCGCGCTCTGGCGGTTCTCATGCAGGTGGCGGATATAGGCGTACAGGGCCGCCACCGACATGCGCTCGGGCGACACCATCAGCACACTCAGCACCTCCGGAGTGAGATCCGAACGCCAGACGACCTCCGCCTGTTCTACCACCGCGGTGGCATCGTCACCGAACAGCGTCTGCTGCACGCCGCGCAGACGCCAGCCGCGCAGGGCGGGATCGTAGGTGCCACGCTCGGCAACACTCACCGTACGCATCGCCATCTCCTCGTCGAACTCGAAGATGCGGATGTTCTCCATGCTGCGATCGGGGCGTACCGTGCGCACATTGACGAAGCGCGGGCCGTCCTTCACCCACAGACCGGAGCGCAGTTGCTGGGAGACGGTGGCACTGGTGGCGGTCAGCCGCCACTGTTGCGCCGCCCGCTCGGCGGGCGGCGCAAGATACTCGCCGACCACGAAGGTGAGCAGCGCAAAGCCCACCCCGATCAGCGCCAGGATGCGCAGCAGGGCCACGTTGGAAAGCCCCGAAGCCCGCATCACGGTAATCTCGGAATGGCGTGCGAGCGTGGTAAGGGCATACAGGGTGCCGATCAGCACGGCGATGGGCATCAGCTCATAAACCCGGCTGGGCAGGGTCATGAGGATGAAGATCGCCGCATGGTGAAGTTCATAGCCCTGCTTGCCGATGTCTTCGAGTTCGTTGATGAAGTCGAAGAAGGCAAACAGCCCCAGAAAGGCCACCAGCACCAGCAGCGTGGCCGCGAGGATCTCGCTGGCGAGGTAACGCCACAGCACCTTGCTCATGCGCGCGCCCGCCAGAACGGCGACACCGCCAGGCGGCGGTAGAACATCAGCCCCAGCAGCAGCACCATCACCAGGTGCGGCAACAGCAGGCCGACCTCGAAGGACAGCCGCCCGCGCGCCACCCACGACTGGCAGATGGAGATTGCGTTGCTGTAGATCAGATAGGTAAGGATGGCGACGATGAGGTTGTTGGTGCGCCCCGCGCGGGGATTCACGAAGGACAGCGGGATCGCCAGCAAGGCCAGCAGCAGGGCCGCGATCGGTGCGCCGATGCGCCCCAGCAGTTCCCCGAGATTGCGCGCATGAGGATCGGCAAGCAACTCCCCGGTGCTCATCGCGCGCCCGCGCACGCTCTGGGTTACCGCGGAACGCTGCTCGATGAGCACCGAATAGCGCTCGAACTCCATCACCCGGTAAGCCGCGCTGCCGGGCTGACCCTCATAGCGGCGGCCGTCCTCCAGCACCACGTAGCGGTCGCCATCGGCATCGACAAGCACCGTCCCCTCGGCGGCGACGATGATGCCATGACGGCCGCCCTCGCCCTCCGCTTCGCTGCTGACGAAGACGTTGCGCACCTTGCCATCCTCTCCGGCACCGACCTCGACGAAGAACACGCGCTGCGCGCCCGCCGACTCGCGGAACACCCCCGGCGCCACCCGCGCGCTGTCGTCGCGGCTCTCGATACGGTCGCGGTAATCGATGTTCATGCGCTCGGCCCACGGCCCCAGGTACAGCGACCCCGCCGCCACCACGGCGGCGATGGGCACGGCGAAGCGCAGCACCGGCCCTATCCACGCCGTCAGCGGCACACCGGCGGCGAACCACACCACCATCTCGGAATCCTTGTAGCTGCGCGACAGGGACATCAGCACGGCGATGAACAGGGTCAGCGACAGCACCACCGGCAGGCGCGCCAGAGCGCCGTAACCGATCAACGCCAGCACCGCGTCGGCGGGTACGCGCCCGCCCGCGGCATCCCCGAGCATGCGGATCAGCACCGTGGTGATCAGCACCGCGAAGAGCGCGACGAAAACCGCCGCCGCGGAATGGGAGAACTCGCGCAGCAGCGCGCGCTGGAAGATCATCGCGGAGAAGCCGGACGGACGCTGGCGACCCCGGCGCTCAATGCCGCGCGGCAGAGCGGGTTTTGACGGCCTTGCCGCGAAAGGGCCATAATCGGCAGCATTTATGCAACAAGCGTCCAGCTGAGGTAAGAGGCGATGGAATTTACCATAAAGACGGCATCCCCGGCGCAGCTCGCCACCGCTGCCGTGGTGGTCGGCGTGAGTGCCGACGGCAAGCTCGACGGCGCTGCGGCGGCGCTCGACAAGGCCAGCGGCGGGCGCCTCGGCAAACTGCTCAGGCGCGGCGACCTCGACGACAAGGCCGGCGCCACGGTGCTGCTCCACGACGTGGACGGCATTGCCGCCGAACGCATCCTGCTGGTCAGCCTCGGCAAACGCGACGCCTGGGGCGAGAAGGCCTGGCGCGATGCCGTCGGCGCCGCCGCCAAGGCCCTTGCCGCCAGTCCTGCGCGTGAGGCTGCGGTATTCCTCGGCGAAGCCGCGCTGCCCGGCCGTCAGCCGGCGTGGATGCTGGAGCAGTTGACCCGCCTGCTCGCCGACGGCGCCTACCGTTTCGACGCCCCGCGGGCCACACCGGCAAAGCGCGAGCGTGGCGTCAGGCGCATCACTTTGGGCATCTCCGGCAAGGTCGACGCGGCTCTCGAGGCCGCGGTGCGGCGCGGCCAGGCTAGCGCAGAGGGCATGGCGCTGGCGCGCGACCTGGGCAACCTGCCCGGCAACGTGTGCACCCCGACCTATCTCGCGGAAACCGCCCAACAACTCGGCAAGCAGTTCAAGTTCAAGGTCGAGGTGCTCGATCGCGCCGACATGGAGAAGCTCGGCATGGGCGCCCTGCTGTCGGTGGCACGGGGCTCGCATCAGCCGCCGCGCTTCATCGTCATGCACTACAAGGGCGGCAAGGCGAAGGACAAACCGGTCGTGCTGGTCGGCAAGGGCATCACCTTCGACACCGGCGGCATCTCGCTGAAGCCCGCCGCCGAGATGGACGAGATGAAGTACGACATGTGCGGTGCGGCAAGCGTCATCGGCACCTTCAAGGCCATCGCCCGCATGGCACTGCCGATCAACGTCGTCGGTCTGGTACCGACCACCGAGAACATGCCCGGCGGCAGCGCCACCAGACCCGGCGACGTGGTCACCTCGATGTCCGGGCAGACCATCGAGATCCTCAACACCGACGCCGAAGGCCGCCTCATCCTGTGCGATGCGCTGACCTACGCCGAGCGCTTCAAGCCCGCCTGCGTCATCGACGTCGCCACGCTCACCGGTGCCTGCGTGGTTGCCCTCGGCAAGATCCCCAGCGGCCTGCTGGCCAACGACGACGAGCTCGCCGCCGAGCTTCTCGCGCGCGCCAACGAAAGCGGCGACCGCGCCTGGCAGCTGCCGCTGTGGGAGGAATACCAGGAACTGCTGAAGAGCAACTTCGCCGACATGGGCAACATCGGCGGCCGCTACGCCGGCACCATCACCGCGGCCTGCTTCCTTGCCCGTTTTACCAAGGCCTACAAGTGGGCGCACCTGGACATTGCCGGCACCGCCTGGGTATCTGGCGATGCCAAGGGCGCCACCGGGCGTCCGGTGCCGCTGCTCGCCCACTTCCTTGCCACCCGCGCCGGCGTGACGGAGCACTGAGCACCGTGCCGCGGGTGCAGTTCTATCACAACACCCCCGACCGCCTGGCGCTGGCCTGCGAACTGGCCGCACGCGCACAGGCCGGCGGACGGCGGGTCGCCATGCGGGTCAGCGACGCCGCCGCTGCCGCCCGCCTCGATCAGGCCCTGTGGCGCTTCGACGCCCAGTCTTTCATCCCCCATGTGATGGTGGACAGCCCCCTCGCGGCTCACACGCCGGTACTCATCGGACGCAGCGACGCGCCCCTGCCCTGGCCACACGACGACCTGCTGTTCAATCTCGCCGCCGATCTGCCTCCGGACTTCGAACGCTTCCGCATGATCGTCGAGATCGTCGGCCACAGCGAAGCCGACAAGGCCCCCGGACGTGAACGCTACCGCCACTACAAACGCTGCGAACTGCCTATCCAGCTCTTCGACGCCGAACGCAGGGAGCCGCTGTGAACCCCTGGCAGCCCCCCGCCGCCCTCCACGACGCCGACATAGAGGCCGCCGACCGCCTGCTCGATCAGGCCGATGCCCTGCTGCGCCGTCACCGCAGCGGCAGTGACGCCCCCGTGCAACCGGTCGACGCCGACGACCTGCCCATCCTCACCGATGTCGTCGACGAAGACGAGATCGACCTCGCCGCCCTTACCCCGCTGTCGCCCGCAGCCCCGTCGCCGCCCGCCGCCGAAACACCACCCGCCCCCGTCGCGACTCCGCCGGCTCCGCCACCACCCGCTGCCACGGCGGTGGCGCCCGTGCCCAGCTTCCACGATCTCCTCACCGAACACCTCATCGAGCTCGACACCGAACTCACCCGCGAGATCGAAACCTGGCTCGATCGCGAACTGCCGCAGATGGTGGCGCGCGAACTCGACGCCTTTGGCGAGCGCCTGCACCGCCAGGCCCTCGAACACCTGCGCACCACGCTGCTGCCCCGCCTCTCCGACCGCATCGCCGCGCACCTCGACGGCCAGCGCCAGGACGACTGACCGGCTCCGCGCCTGCCCCTGCACACCTGCCGCAGCACGGAGGCCCCTGCGCCATCCGTTATAATTCGCCCTTTGCCTGAAAAGACCCCGAGCACATCATGGAACTTGCCAAGAGCTTCGAACCGGCCGAAATCGAACGGCGCTGGTACCCCGAATGGGAATCGCGCGGCTACTTCGACGCCGGACTCGACAAGTCCCGCAACGATGCCTTCTGCATCCTGCTGCCGCCGCCCAACGTCACCGGCACGCTGCACATGGGGCACGGCTTCAACCAGACCATCATGGACGCGCTCACCCGCTACCATCGCATGCGCGGCGACAACACGCTGTGGCAGCCGGGCACCGACCACGCCGGCATCGCCACCCAGATCGTCGTCGAGCGCCAGCTCGACGCCCAGGGCATTTCGCGCCACGACCTCGGCCGCGAGAAGTTCCTCGAGAAGGTGTGGGAGTGGAAGGAATACTCCGGCGGCACCATCACCCGCCAGATGCGCCGCCTGGGCACCAGCCCGGACTGGAAGCGCGAACGCTTCACCATGGACGAAGGCCTGTCGAAGACGGTCACCGAGACCTTCGTGCGCCTCTACAACGAAGGCCTGATCTACCGCGGCAAGCGCCTGGTGAACTGGGACCCCAAGCTCGGCACCGCGGTGTCCGACCTCGAAGTGGTGTCCGAGGAAGAGGACGGCAAGCTCTACCACATCCTCTACCCGTTCTCCGAAGGCCCGATCGGTGAGCTGAAAGGCCTCACCGTTGCCACCACCCGCCCCGAGACCCTGCTCGGCGACGTCGCGGTGATGGTGCACCCGGAAGACGAGCGCTACGCCCACCTGATCGGCAAGACCGTCGCCCTGCCGCTCACCGGCCGCCACATCCCGATCATCGCCGACGACTATGTCGACCGCGAATTCGGCACCGGCTGCGTCAAGGTCACCCCGGCACACGACTTCAACGACTACGCGGTCGGCCAGCGCCACAAGCTCGACATGATCGTCGTGCTCAAGCTCGACGGCTCCATCCCGGCCATTGCCGAACGCTACAGCACCGATGGCCGCAGCCTCGACGGCGTGCCGATGCCCGCTTCCATCGTCGGCATGGACCGCGTCCCCGCGCGCACCCAGGTCGTCACCGAGCTGGAAGCCCTCGGCCTGATGCTGGAGATCAAGGCCCACAAGATGCAGGTACCGCGCGGCGACCGCACCAACGTGGTCATCGAGCCGATGCTCACCGACCAGTGGTTCGTTGCCATGAGCAAGCCCGGCGCGGACGGCAAGAGCATCACCGAGAAGGCGCTCGAATGCGTCGCCTCCGGCGAGATCAAGTTCTACCCCGAAAACTGGATCAACACCTACAACCAGTGGCTGAACAACATCCAGGACTGGTGCATCTCGCGCCAGTTGTGGTGGGGCCACCGCATTCCGGCCTGGTATGACGACGAAGGCCGCATCTACGTCGCCGCCAGCGAGGAAGCCGCCATCCACGCTTGGAAGGCCGATCTCGAAGCCGAGATCGCCGGCCTGCAGGCCGAAGTCGCCACGCGCCAGAGCCAGGGCCAGACCGCCGGGCAGTATCCGGAACTCGCCCAGCGTCTGGCGGTGCTGCACGCCCGTCACGAGGAAGGCCGCCTGCGCCAGGAAGAGGACGTGCTCGACACCTGGTACTCCTCCGCGCTGTGGCCCTTCTCCACGCTGGACTGGACGCCCGAGTGGCCGGGCAAGAGCAACGACGCCCTCGACCTCTACCTGCCCTCCACCGTGCTGGTCACCGGCTTCGACATCATCTTCTTCTGGGTCGCCCGCATGGTGATGATGACCAAGCACATCACCGGCAAGATCCCCTTCAGGCACGTCTATG
The DNA here is from genome assembly GCF_003034845.1 of Pseudothauera lacus. Taxonomy (GTDB): domain Bacteria; phylum Pseudomonadota; class Gammaproteobacteria; order Burkholderiales; family Rhodocyclaceae; genus Pseudothauera; species Pseudothauera lacus. The sequence goes on from NZ_PZKC01000016.1 coordinate 43,160, forward strand.
TGCACGGCCTCATCCGCGACGCGGAAGGCCAGAAGATGAGCAAGTCGAAGGGCAACGTGCTCGACCCCATCGACCTCATCGACGGCATCTCGCTCGACGAACTGGTCGCCAAGCGCACCTTCGGGCTGATGAACCCCAAGCAGGCGCAGAGCATCGAGAAGAAGACGCGCAAGGAGTTTCCCGCCGGCATCCCCGCCTTCGGCACCGATGCGCTGCGCTTCACCTTCGCCTCGCTGGCCAGCCCGGGCCGCGACATCAAGTTCGACCTGGCGCGCTGCGAGGGCTACCGCAACTTCTGCAACAAGCTGTGGAACGCCACCCGCTTCGTGCTGATGAACTGCGAGGGCGCCGACTGCGGCATGGCGCCGGAGGCCACACGGGAGTTCTCCTTTGCCGACCGCTGGATCGTCTCGCGCCTGCAGCGCACCGAGGCCGAGGTCGCCGAGCAGTTCGAGGCCTACCGCTTCGACCTCGCCGCCAAGGCGGTATACGAGTTCGTCTGGGACGAATACTGCGACTGGTATCTGGAGATGGCCAAGATCCAGATCCAGACCGGTAACGAAGCCCAGCAACGGGCCACCCGCCGCACCCTGCTGCGCGTGCTGGAGACCGTGCTGCGCCTGGCGCATCCGCTGATTCCCTTCATCACCGAAGAGCTGTGGCAGACCGTCGCCCCGCTGGCGGCGCGCAAGGACACCGACAGCCTGATGCTGGCGCGCTACCCGGTGGCCGACCGCGCGCGCATCGACGAAGGCGCCGAGGCCCAGGTCGCCGAACTCAAGCAGCTGGTGCATGCCTGCCGCAACCTGCGCGGCGAGATGAACATCTCCCCCGCCCAGCGCCTGCCGCTGGTGGTCGCCGGTGACGCTGCCACCCTGCAGGCCTACCTGCCCTACCTCGCCGGCCTCGCCAAGCTCGCCGAAGTCGACCTGGTGGCCGATATTCCCGCCGATGCGCTGGCACCGGTAGCCGTGGTCGGCGAAACCCGCCTGATGCTGAAGGTGGAGATCGATCTTGCCGCAGAGCGCGAACGCCTTACCAAGGAAATCGCCCGCCTTGAAGGCGAGATCGCCAAGGCCGAAGGCAAGCTCGGCAATGCCAGTTTCGTCGATCGCGCCCCCGCCGCGGTGGTACAGCAGGAGCGCGAACGCCTGGCCGCCTTCAAGGCCACCCTGGCGCAGCTGCGCCCGCAGCTCGACAAGCTCGCCGGGCGCTGAAAAGCAGCCCCGGAAATACAACGGGCCACCGTCTGGTGGCCCGTTGTGCATTTCAGGCTGCTTTCTTCACTTGCGCTTGAGGAAGAACTCGAACGACTTGTCGGCGGTCTCGCCCTGGCTGAGGAGTTCGTTGCCGGTCTGCTTGGCAAAGGCCTGGAAGTCCTTCACCGAGCCCGGATCGGTGGCCAGCACCCGCACGACCTGCCCCGGCATCATCTCGGCCAGCATCTTCTTGGCACGCAGAATCGGGAGCGGGCAGTTGAGCCCGCGGGCATCCACTTCCTTGTCGAAATTCATCGTTCCTCTTCCTCGATCAGCAAATCGGTCAATTCTAACCCGATTCGCCGCCAATCTCCGCGATCAGCGCCGCTGCTGGGCACGCATCTCGTCGGCGCGCGCCTTCAGTTCGCGCAGGCGTGCGTCCATCGCCGAGAGCTCGTAGAAGTCGGCGTCGCCGGCGCGACGACCGATTTCCAGCTGCTCGATGGCCGCCGGCAGCGCGCCCTGCAGCACGTACAGTTCGGCCTGGGCACGATGCTGTGCAGCGCGCAGACCGAGTGCGGCGTTGGCGCGCGCCAGCGTCCCCCACAGGCGGGGGTCGTCATTGCGCTGCTGCAAGCCACTGCGCGCCAGCGCGGCGGCTTCCTGCGCACGGCCACCGGCAAGCAGGGCGTCGGCAAGGGCGTAGCGCACGCTGCGGCTGTCACGGTCGTGCTCATGCGCGGCCTGCAGCACGGCTATCGCCGCTGCCGGATCACGCCGGGCAAGGTGTATTTCGCCGGCGAGAACGGCAACAAAGCTCTCCCCACCATCGCCCGGCGGCAGCGCGCGCAGGCTTGCCAGCGCCTCCTCGGCACGCCCGGCACGCCACTGTGCGCGGGCCAGCCCGTACTGGGTGGCGCGATCGCCGGGCAGCACCGCGCTGCGCGCCTCCATGTCGCGCAGCGCATCGACCGGCGCCCCGGCATTGGCGCGCAGCTTGGCGCGCACGAAGGCAAAAGCCGGCGAATCGACCACCTGTCGGTAACGCATCTGCGCCACGCGGTTGTCCATGTCGGCAATCCGCGCAGTGGTCAGCGGGTGGGTACGCACATATACCGGTGCATTGCTCTCGTAAAGACGACCGGCGCGCTGCAGGCGTTCAAAGAAGGACGGCATGCCGCGCACGTCGAAGCCGGCACCCTCCAGGGTCTGCAGGCCGACGCGGTCGGCTTCGTGCTCCATGTCGCGGGAGAAGCTCAGTTGCGACTGCAAGGCCCCGGCCTGCCCCGCTGCCAGCGCCGCCTCGGCAACCTGCGAATTGCTGCGCGCGGCAAGAATCGCCACCAGCACCGAGGCCAGCATCACCATGCCGGCCTGGCTCTGCTTGCCGACCAGTTGCGCAATGTGGCGCTGGGTGACGTGGGCGATCTCATGGCCGAGAACCGAAGCCAGTTCCGACTCGCTCTCCGCCGCAAGGATGAGCCCGGTATGCACACCGATGTAACCGCCGGGCAAGGCGAAGGCATTCAGGGTGTTGTCGCGGATGGCGAAAAAGTCGAGCCCCTGCTGCGGATTGGGGCTCGCCGCGGCGAGGCGGCGACCAAGCCTGTTGAGGTACTCCTCGACCTCGGCATCGTCCAGATAGGCGGGATCGCGCCAGCGGATGTCGGCGATGATCGACTCGCCGATACGGCGCTCGGTGAGCGGCGACAGGTCGCTCGCGGCAACGTCGCCAAGGTCGGGCAGGTCGAAGGCTGCCGCGGGATGGACCAGTGCGGCGCTGAGCAGGAGGGAGAGAAGTCGGCGCATCATCGGGTGCTATGATACCGCCGCTTTTTCAACGGTTCCGCCGCGCTTGTATCGGCGTGTGGCCGCAGCCGGAGTACACCGCCCCATGCACAATCCCCTCACCCATTTCGACGCCGACGGCCAGGCCCACATGGTGGACGTCGGCGAGAAGGCCGAAACCCGCCGCATCGCCGTAGCCAGCGGCCGCATCAGCATGCAGCCTGCCACCTTCGCGATGGTCGCCGCAGGCACTGCCAGGAAAGGCGATGTGCTGGGCATCGCCCGCATCGCCGCCATCCAGGCGGCCAAGCGCACCAGCGACCTCATCCCCCTCTGCCACCCCATCGCACTCACCCGCGTCGCCGTAGCCTTCGAACTCGACGCCACGCAATCCACCGTCCATTGCACGGTCACCGCGGAAACCGTAGGGCGCACCGGGGTGGAAATGGAGGCACTGACCGCGACCAGCGCCGCGCTGCTCACCATCTACGACATGTGCAAGGCCATCGACCGCGGCATGACCATCGAAGCGGTGAGCCTGCAGGAGAAGCTTGGCGGCAAGTCCGGGCACTGGACGGCTGCGCCCCCCACCGGCAAACAAGCCTGATACACGCGCCCTCTGTCGGAAAATTTTACACTCGCAAGCCAAGCTGGAGCTTGATCGCAAAAAAACATCTTGCATTACATTGACTTAGAGTAGCCATAGAGATATGGCACGCGCATTGCTTTATGCCCACCACTTTAATGCAGATGGAGTAGCAAATGCAGCTCAGCAACACCTCACTGGCCAGAAAGTGTCTCACCGCCGTCATCGCGATGGCGCTTCCAATCGCCGCCAGTGCCGCTCCTGTAATTGTTGAAAGCCCTTACATCCGGACGGCCATTGGAGATAACGGCACGCTCGGTTACGGCGGCAACACGTCCCCGGGGTTGCAGCACGACCCCAGCGGAACGGGCAATTGGGGCGTCGAAGACTACCTCACCCCGGGCTCTCCGTGGGAGTACTTCGGCGTTACAACGGACCAGACCGGGACAGTCGGCAACAACAATGAGGACTGGGGAAGCTCGCCGATTTTCACCACCTCCGGCCCTGTCGATGTCAGCGCGACGTCCGCATTTGATTACCACGTCATCTGGGCAGGCCAGTACGGCGTCGGCGGCAGTGCCTTTTTCGAGATCACGCACAGTTACTTCTTCAATCAGAACAACGAACGCATCAACATCGAAACCACCATCACTGCTCTCCAGACTTTGACCGGTGGCCGGTTCCTGCGCGCGATCGATCCGGATCCCGACGTCAATACCCATGGTGACTACGACACCATCAACTCCCGTGGCGGTGCGGGCATCGCACCCGAGGACTTCGTTAACTCCGTGGGCTCCCACACCGGACTGACGCTTGGGCTGTTCACCCGCTCGGACATGACTCACAACACCGGTATTTCTGCATCCTGGACGACCGACCCCGAGTTCTACCTTGCCGGCACTAATGACGGCAACGGCGACTATGTCATCGGTCTTTCCTACGATTTCGGCAGCTTGAATACCGGCGAGTCCGTAACCATGTCATATGCATATGTTATGGGCGGCACGCTGGACACGGTGGACATCCCGGATCCCAGCCAGATCCCCGAGCCTGCCACTCTCGGCCTGCTTGGCATCGGGCTCTTTAGCATCGCCGCCGGCATGCGCCGCCGCCGCAAGCAGTAAAACCGCTGGACTGCAATTCAATAAGCGGAGCCCCTCAGGGGGCTCCGCTTTTTTTTGGTGCGCCCAGCATGGGCGCACTCCTGCGGGTGTAAGTCCCGCCGTAAGTTGATCACAGCGAACGAAGTGAAGCGCAACTGCGTGAGGGCGACCGAGCGTGGGGAGGAAGCGTGGAGCATAAGCTGCGAGCCGATGAACAAGA
>NZ_PZKC01000017.1 GCF_003034845.1 Pseudothauera lacus
GGTTTCGCTCCACGCTTCCTCCCCACACTCGGTCACCCTCATGCAGTTGCGCTTCGCTTCATTTGCCGTGGTCAGCTTATGGGAGGACTTCCACCTCCAAAATCGCGCCCATGCTGGGCGCACAACGTGCGAAGGCCCGGTTCATGGAACCGGGCCTTCGTTTTTGGCCCCCCGCCTGTGCCGTCTCCGCCGGGCATCCTGAACCGGTGGTTCAGGGAGGTCGCGTTCCCACCGCTTCAGGCTCACCCGACTGGGGGCGCGCACACCGCGGCATTCAGGTCGGCAACCGAGTCTCTCGACTATTGGTTCAAGGAATCTACGACTTCGACGAACACTGCAGGGGATTGAACCTGCGACACACCTGACACGCTCAGAACAGCTTTTCCTGCTGGGCGAGCACTCCATCGAGGCGTGCCGTCATGAATCCGATTCTACGCTTCGCGGCAGGCATGTCAAACCCTCCGGCACGCTGCTGCAGAAGATGTTCATGGACGAGATTGAGCGCGGTCATGATGGCCAGGCGCTCGCCGGAGGAACCGGTCTTGCGCGCCACCTCGCCAAGGCGGTCGTCGAGCACGGCAACCGCCGCCAGCAGGCCCTCGCGGTCTTCCGGCTTGCAGGAAACGTGGTATTCCTTGCCGAGCAGCTTGATGTCCAGGGTGTCCATGGCGGGGCGCTCAGGCCTGTGGCAGCCTGGCGAGCAGGCTTTCCAGTTTCTCGGTGGCCAGGCGCAGCTTCTCGCCCTGACTGCGGCTTTCCGCTTCGAGTCTGGCGAGGCGCGCGCGCAGGTCGCGGTTTTCCGCCTTCACGCCTTCATGCAGGACGACGACCTGCTCGATGCGGCTTTCCAGTTGGGAGAGTTCTTCTTCCATGGCGGCGATGGTAGAGGGCGGCCCGATGGCGGTCAAGCGCGCGCGCTGCGCAGCACGTCGGCAAGGCTGCCGCCCATGCAGCGGGCGAGGGTGTCGAGGTCGAGCGCAGCCTCCAGGCTGTCCGCCAGACGGTCGAGATCGGCCTGGCGGCGGGCGGCAAGATCCACCTCCCCGGCGTCTGCGGCCCCCGCCCAGGCAAGGAGCGCCGCCAGCGCGGCGGGTTCGTCGAAAAGTCCATGAACATAGCTGCCCAGCACCTGACCGTCGTCGGACAGCGCTCCATCCTCGCGGCCATCACCGAGACGCAGCGCCGGGCGGGCGAGCGCAGCACCGCGCGACACCCCCATGTGAATCTCGTAACCGCGCACCGCTGCCGCCGCGCCCTGCAGACACAGTTCGCCGTCGACGTTGGCAAGCTGCTTCTCGGCCTCCAGCACGGTGTCCATGTCGAGCACGCCGAAACCTGCCGTCTCCCCGGCAAGCCCTTCCACGCCGGCAGGGTCGGCGAGCGTGCGCCCGAGCATCTGGAAGCCGCCGCAGATGCCGATCACCTTGCCGCCATAACGCAGGTGACGGCGCAACGCGCCCTCCCAGCCATGGGCGCGCAGCCACGCCAGATCGGCCTGCACGCTCTTGGAGCCCGGCAGCACGATGAGGTCGGCGGGCGGAATGTCCTGTCCCGGACCCACCCAGCGGAAGTCGACCTGCGGATGCAGGCGCAGTGGATCGAGATCGGTGTGATTGGAAATGCGCGGATACACCGGCGCGATCACCCGCAACAGGGGGACGGCCTTGTCCACCCGGGCATCGCCGAGGGCGTCCTCGGCATCCAGGAAAAGGCCGTGAAGATAGGGCAGCACGCCCAGCACGGGCCGCCCGGTGCGCGCCTCCAGCCAGTCCAGCCCGGGCTGCAGCAGGGCGATGTCGCCACGGAAACGGTTGATCACGAAACCTTTCACGCGCGCCTGCTCGGAGGGCGAGAGCAGTTCGAGGGTGCCTACCAGATGGGCGAAGACACCGCCGCGATCGATGTCGGCGACCAGGATCACCGGGCAATCGACAGCCTCGGCAAAACCCATGTTGGCAATGTCGCGGTCGCGCAGGTTGATCTCTGCCGGACTGCCGGCGCCCTCCACCAGCACGCACTCGTAGGCGTCAATGAGGCGCTGCCAGGACTCCAGCACCGCGGTGAAGGCGGTGGGTTTGTAGTCGTGGTAGGCGCGTGCATTGAGGTTGGCAGCGACCTTGCCGTGGATGATGACCTGGGCACCGACGTCGCTCGCCGGTTTGAGCAGCACCGGGTTGAAATCCGTGTGCGGCACCAGACCCGCAGCCAGGGCCTGCAGGGCCTGGGCGCGGCCGATCTCACCGCCATCGGCGGTGACCGCGGAATTGAGCGCCATGTTCTGCGGCTTGAACGGCGCCACGCGCACGCCGCGGCGCGCCAGCAGGCGGCACAGTCCGGCGACCAGGGTGCTCTTGCCGGCATCGGAGGTGGTGCCCTGCACCATCAGGGTGGGTGTGCGCTGCATCGCGTAGAATCCGGGGTCCGAGTTTTCCTGTTCCCGTAAGGGTCGCTCCGCGCAGACGCTTCGCCTGCCGGGTGCGGGATTATCCCATGTCCGCTGCCTCCGTCCTGCTCACCACTCTCCTTGCCAAATGCGCCGCGGGCATCGTCCTCGACCGTGCCCTTGGCGAACCGCGGCGCTGGCACCCGCTGGTCGGCTTCGGCCATCTCGCCAACTGGCTGGAAGGACGCCTCAATCGCGGCGGCGGTCCGGGGTTGCAGATGCTGCGCGGCAGCGTCGCATGGCTGCTCGCCGTACTGCCGTGGGTGGCGCTGGCGTGGCTGCTGCGCGACAGCCACCCCTACGCTCACTGGGTGGTGGACGTGCTGCTGCTGTGGTTCGCCCTCGGCGCGCGCAGCCTCTGCGAGCATGGCGAAGCCGTCGCCGCAGCGTTGGCGCACGGCGATCTGGACGCAGCGCGCACGCGCGTGGGCTGGATCGTCAGCCGCGACACGACGGCGCTGGACGCCGGGGAGGTCGCCCGCGCCGGCACCGAGTCGGTGCTGGAGAACGGCAACGACGCGGTCTTCGGCGCGCTGTTCTGGTTCATCGTCGCCGGCGGTGCCGGCGTCCTGCTGTTCCGTCTCGCCAACACCCTGGACGCCATGTGGGGCTACCGTAATGCGCGCTTCCTGTTCTTCGGCCGCGCTGCGGCACGCCTGGACGACGCCCTCAACTGGCTGCCCGCCCGCCTCACCGCGCTGACCTACGCCGTACTGGGCGACACCCGCCGCGCCCTGCGCTGCTGGCGCAGCCAGGCGCCACAGTGGGACAGCCCCAACGCCGGCCCGGTGATGGCTGCGGGCGCCGGCAGCCTCGCCGTCTGCCTGGGCGGCGTGGCCACCTATCATGGCCAGCGCGAAATCCGCCCGCAACTGGGTGAAGGACGCACCGCCGACGCCGGCAGCGTGCGCGCGGCAATCACCCTGGTCAGGCGCGGCCTGCTGCTGTGGCTGGCAGTGCTGGGCGTCAGCGCCCTGCTTGGCGCCCTTGCTGGCGGAGTCCTCGCCCATGCTTGAGCACGGCGGCCGTCTGCGCGCTGCCGCGAGGCAGTACGGCATCGCCATCGAGGCCTGGGTCGACCTGTCCACAGGCATCAACCCTTGCGGCTGGCCGGTGCCCCCCCTTCCCGCAGCGCTGTGGCAGCGCCTTCCCGAGGACGACGACGGCCTCATCGAGGCTGCCACTGACTACTACGGCAGCGCGCATATGCTTGCGGTGGCGGGCTCACAGGCCGCCATCCAGACCCTGCCGGCAGTGCTGCCAGGAACCAGCGTGGCCATCCTCGCGCCCACCTATGCCGAACACCCCCACGCCTGGCGGGGGTGCCGCCCGCGTGTGCTGGGCGCCAGCGAGGTCGATGCGGCGGCGGGAAATGTCGACGTGCTGGTGGTCGTCAACCCCAACAATCCCACGGGCACAGTGTTCGAGCGCAACCGTGTCCTTGCTTGGCTGGCACGCCAGCAGGCGCGCGGCGGCTGGCTGGTGGTGGACGAAGCATTCATGGACTGCACCCCTGCCCACAGCATTGCCGACCACGGCGGCACCGCGGGGCTGGTGGTACTGCGTTCGCTGGGCAAGTTCTTCGGCCTCGCCGGCGCCCGCGTCGGCTTCATCCTCGCACCGCTGCAGCTTCGCCTGGCGCTCGCCGAACGCCTCGGCCCCTGGGCGCTGAGCGGTCCGGCGCGTGAAGTCGCCCGCCTCGCCCTCGCCGACCGCGCCTGGCAGGAAACGAGCCGCCACCAGCTTGCAGCCGCCGGCGAGCGCCTGCACGCCATGCTGCAACACCGGCTCGGCGGCAACTGGACGGGAACGGCGCTGTTCCGCTGGCAGCAGCGCCACGACGCTGCCGCCGTACATGAGGCCCTCGCCCGTCAGGGCATCCTCGTTCGCCTCTTTGCCGAGAATCCGGCGCTGCGCTTCGGCCTGCCTGCCGACGAGCATGCCTGGCAACGCCTCGACGACGCCTTGCGCACCATCGCCTCACTTACCCACCACAACAGCCCCTCGGTACCATGACGACACGCTACAGACTGCGCACCACCCTGTCCGCAACCGCTGCGGCACTCGCCCTGCTGCTCGCGCACGGCGCGGCAGCCCAGATCAGCATCATCGACGATACCGGTCGCGAGGTGACGCTGCCACGCCCTGCGCAGCGTATCGTCAGCCTCGCACCCCATCTCACCGAGGTCTTGTTCGCCGCCGGCGCGGGCCCCCAGGTAGTCGGCGTGGTGGCCTACAGCGACTACCCTGAAGAGGCTGCGCGCCTGCCCCAGGTGGGCGGCTACACCAGCATCGACCTCGAAGCCGTGGTCGCCCTGCGCCCCGACCTGGTGGTGGCATGGGCCAGCGGCAATCGCGCGGCCAACATCGACGGGTTGCGCGCACTGGGCATCGCGGTGTATCTCAACGAGCCCCGCCGCATGGAAGACGTCGCCCGCAGCCTGGAGAACATTGGCCAGCTCGCCGGCACCGGCGCACAGGCCCGCGCCGCCGCGACCGCCTTTCGCGAGCGCCGTGCCGCACTGGCTGCGCGCTACAGCGAACGCCCGCCGGTACGCATGTTCTATCAGATCTGGGACCAACCGCTGATGACCATCAACGGCCAGCATCTGATCAGCGACGCGATCCGGCTGTGCGGCGGCGAGAACGTCTTCGCCGATCTGCCGCAGATCGCCCCTACCGTGGGCATGGAAGCGGTACTCGCGGCGGATCCGGAAGTGGTCGTCGCCAGCGGCATGGGCGAAGCCCGCCCGGAGTGGCTGGAGCAGTGGAAACGCTGGCCCGCCCTGCACGCCACCCGCGCCGACAATCTCTACTTCATCCCGCCACAGCTGATACAGCGTCACACCCCGCGCCTGCTCGAAGGCGCGACGCAGTTGTGTGAGTTCCTGGAAAGGGCGCGCACGCGGCGCGGCGCAGAGGCAAGGTAGCAGCGCAGGCAGTCCTGCGCCGCAATCACACCATCTGTGTGGGTATCGGCGCCGGCATCGGGTCGACCTTGCCCATCGCTTCGCGCGCGGCGCGGCGGCGGGCACTGCGCGACAGGCGGTAGGCCTGCTTCCACGCCGACTCGGAGCGCTCCCACCAGTCGCGGTCAAAGATCCACGCCAGGCGCGGCAACAGGGCGGAGAGGTAGTGCGAAGCGGCGGAAGGGCCGACGGTGGCCGTCTGCCCGGCCTCCACACGCATCGCCCGCAGGCGCTCGGCCGGGGTCGGATGCAGGCTGGCGGCGTCGCCTTCGGCACCACCGCAGAAGCCGGCATTCATGCCGGTAACCTCGTGAAAGCCGGCCGCCACGCCGAGCCCCATCTCGCGGAAGGGGCGGATGCTCGGCTGTGCCGACGACTCGCACTGCGCCAGCACCTTGGGCCAGTAATCCTCGCGCAGGAAGCGGTCCTTCAGCGAAACCTCGATCAAGGCCTCGGCGAGCAGTCCGCGGCCGACCAGACGCGCCGCCGAGGCATCGGCCTCGAACTCCTCCAGCCGGGACAGGCGCAGCATGCGCAGGGTGTAGTTGCCGGAAGCCGCCGCATCGAGCCAGCCTGCAAAGGCGGGGAAGAGGTAGGAGACGTGGTCGAGCACGCGCATCCACCACGCCCGCAGGTGGGCACCGATGGCGCCCAGGCCACGGCGCTGCATGCTCAGGTGGCCGAACTCGTGTGCCAGCACGGCGAGAAACTGTCGCCGCGACAGGCAATGCACCAGCGGCAGACCGATCATCAGGTGGGTTTCGATGGGACCGATCCAGCCGTAGCGCGGGCGCTGCATCACCGCCGCGTTCATCTCGTCGGTAATCCACACGCCGTCGAGCGGCGCGGCCCCCATGCGACGACCAACCTCGTTGATGCGGTAATGGAGGGCTTCGGCCTCATCGGGCGCCAGCCATACCCCGGCCGGCGGGGGCGGCGAGAGCATCAGCAGGCGCACCAGCACCAAACCGAACGCCGCCACCATCAGGGCCAGCGCAGCCCAGCCGAGGGTTTCGGCAAACGATGGGGCGATCAGCGCCTGCCCGCCAAGACGCCACACCGCTCCTGCAACGACGGCAAGCAGGAGCAGCAGACCGACGAGGGCAGCGCCAGCCACCATTCCCAGGCGACGCGCCAAGCGCACGCGCAGCGAGCCGATGCGGGAAGATTCGGAGCTGGCGGAAGCGCGCATGGGAAATCACCCTGGGAAGAGTTTGGCAGTGCACCATAGTCTAGGCCAGGGCGAGCAGTTTTGAGCCAAATCAAATTTGACTCAGTTATTTCAGCAAATGCTGATCGACTAGCCCCCGCCTCAGAAGCGCACTGCTTCAGCGCGCGTCGGCGAGCAGGCCGCGCATCTTCTGCATCGCCTTGGCCTCGATCTGGCGGATGCGCTCGGCGGAAACGCCGTATTCGGCTGCCAGTTCGTGCAGGGTAGCGGTTTCCCCTTCGCTCAGCCAGCGCCGTTCGACGATGGCGCGACTGCGCTCGTCAAGGCTGCCGAGCGCCTCGCGCAGGCCGACGTCCTGCAGGCGGGCCAGCTGCGCCTGCGCCAGCACCTCGGAGGGTTCGGCATGGGGGTCGGGCAGGTAGGCGATGGGCGCGTAACGGTCGTCCTCGTCGTCACCACTGCCTTCGAGCGGGATGTCACGGCCGCCAAGGCGGGTTTCCATCTCCACCACCTCTTCCGGCTTCACCTTCAGCTGCGCGGCCACTGCCTCGACTTCATCCACGTTCAGGGTGCCGCTGTCCTGCTTCAGGCTGCGCAGGTTGAAGAACAGCTTGCGCTGCGCCTTGGTGGTGGCAATCTTCACCAGCCGCCAGTTCTTCAGGATGTACTCATGGATCTCGGCCTTGATCCAGTGGATGGCGAAGGACACCAGACGCACGCCGCGCGACGGATCGAAACGCTTCACCGCCTTCATCAGGCCGACGTTGCCTTCCTGGATGAGGTCCGCATGAGGCAGGCCGTAGCCCAGATAACCGCGCGCGATGGCCACCACCACGCGCAGGTGGGAAAGCACCAGCTTGCGCGCGGCCTCCACATCACCCTCGTCGCGCAGGCGCGTGGCCAGTTCGACTTCCTCGCGCTCGGAGAGCAGCGGCATGCGATTGACCGACTGGATGTACTGGTCGATGCTGCCCGCCGCGGGCACGGGAAAATTCAGGGCATGAGTCATGTGCGTCATTCCTCCTTGGGGCGATTTTAGCACTCTGGCGATGAGAGTGCTAAAGGGAGAAATGGTTCAGCCCTGTCCCGGGACCTCGGCCACCGGCTTGAGGGCACCTTCGAGCACCTGAAAGAACACCGTTTCCAGGGACATCGCCGGCTTCACCGTGACGATGCGCCCACCACCGTCCTGCAGGCGGGCGATGAAGGCCGGCAGATCGGCCTGCGCCAGTTCCTGCTCGAACTCGCCACTGCGGATGCTGCTCGCCGCCTCGCCCAGCGCCGCCGCAGCCTGGTAGCGGACCAGATAGCGGTCGGCGCGCTCGGCTACCAACTCATGCGGTGCCCGCGTGGTGATCAGCTCACCGCGGTGAATGAAGCCGAAACGGTCGGCGATGCGCTCGACGTCGTGCAGCACGTGGGAGGTGAGGAAAATCGCCCCGCCGTCGCGCTTGTAATTGGCGAGGATATCGACGACATCCTTGCGCCCCACCGGATCGAGCCCGGAAAGCGGCTCGTCGAGCACCAGCAGGCGCGGGCTGACCACCATCGCATGAGCCAGCGCAACACGCTGCACGTTGCCCTTCGACAACTGCCGGACCGCCCTCTTGGCATATTCGGCCACCGAGAAGCGCTCCAGCCACTGCATGCACCAGGCTTCGCGGTCGTCGCGGCGGATGCCGTACATGTCCAGCGCCATGCGCAGGATCTCCAGCGGCGTGAACTGCTCGTACAGTGCCGGCGCCTCCGGCACATAGGCCACGCCACGGCGCGCCGCCGCCTCGCGGGCGGAAACGCCGTACAGCCTGACCTCGCCGTCATAGTCGTCGATGACGTCGAGCATGACCTTGATGGTAGTGGACTTGCCGGCGCCGTTCGGGCCTACGAAACCGAAGACTTCACCTTCGCTCACGGTGAAGCTGACGTCGCGCAAAGCCTGCACGGTGCGTCCCTTGCTGCGGAAGGTCTTGCTGACCGAACGGAATTCGAGCGCGAGGCTCATCGCATCCTCTCCATGCCGGGAATCCTGATCTCACGCAGACGGAAGTGCCCGTCCACAAACTCGTAGCCCAGACGCAGCGGATCCTGCGGGAAGGCATCCAGAATACCCTCCTGCAGCAAGGCTTGCGGCTGAACCAAGGCCTTCCCGGTCAGCGCCTCGTAACGCGCCTGCGCTTCACGGAGGGTGAGCAGCCCCTGCAGGCGGCCAATACGCTTGGTCAGCATCTCGCGCAGACGTTCATCGGCAACCTGCTCGCGTTCATGCTCCAGAAATGTCAGCGCCGCGCGGCCATCGGCAAACTCACCGGCCTCGATCATGATGCCGACGTTGCGCATCGATGCCGCATTGTGCGGATCGCGCGCCCGTTCCGCCGCCATCTCCAACGCTGCGCGGGCCGCGCCGGCATCGCGGTTGAAAAACCACAGATTGAAGCCGTAGAAGAACGCCGGAAACTCATCCCAGCGCCGACACGCGACCGCCCTGCGCAGGACGTCCAGCCCCTCTCCCGGCGCACCACCCCAGGACAGCATGGCGTTGGCCACATAGTAGTTGTCTTCGTTGCAGGGATTGAGCTGCGCCACCACGCGGTGAGCGCGGATGCGGTAAGAGGCACTCGCTGCCGCATTGCGCGGGTCGTCATCGGCCGTCGCCATGACCCTGATGGTCTCGAAATTGGCGGCAAGATAAGGGTCTCCCGCCGCCAGCACGATCTGCACCGGAGCGGAAAACACCACGCGATCAGCAACAGCCGGCCGCGGCGCGGGCAGGGCTCCGCCCCGCCCGAGCACCAGGGCCAGGAACAAAGCCGCTGCAACCACTGCCAGCATCAAGGAGTTGAAGCCGCGCACAAGCATCTTCTTCACGCAAAACGCTTGCGCGCCAATGCCCACACCGCCAGCGCAGTGAGCGCCACACCGTAGGCCACCGCGGTTGCCAGGTGCCAGGCCCATTGCTGTGGCAGCAGGTCCATCTGGCCGTAGAGCGCAATCGCACGAACGTCCAGCGCAGCCAGGTCTGGGAGGAGAAAGCCCAGCAAACCGAGCGAGGACTGATAGGTCTCGGCCCCCTCGACCAGCCAGGACTCGCGCTGCAGCAAGGCCACGATGGCCGAAAATGAACGCGCCACCAGCATGAAGCCCAGCGTCCCGATGAGCACGAAACTCGGGGTGGAGGCCACCACTGCCAGCAAGGTGCCCAGCGCCACCAGCACAAACAGATCGACCATCACGAAAGCGATGCTGATCCAGTACGGCAAGCCCAGCGCAACCGGTGTCGCCTGCTCATAGCCGGAAGCCACCCAGCCCACCACACCGGCGAGCGCCCCGGCCAGCACGAGCAGCAGCCCACCGAGCAGGAGAAGTACGGCACACAGACGCCCGAGCAGGAAGAAATGACGGGGCCTGGGATAGGTCAGGGAGCTGAGGAAGAGGCGGCGATCGAACTCGCGCGAGAGAAGCTCCTGAAGCAGCAGTACGCCCACCACGGGCAGAAACAGCCGGATCATCGACAACCCGGCGTCGAGCGCCACGGTTGCCGGCTGGCGCCCGCTGAACTGGGCCGCAAGGTAGGAAACAATGACCACTACAACGGCCACCCAACCGCTCATCACGAGAAATCGGGCACGCATAGCGAGGCGCAAGGCAACCCCAACATCCGGTGCAATCGGCATCGTCAATAACGCAATCTGAACTTAAAGGTGGATTTTAACCACAGGACACGCCATCTGCGATTCGAACACATCACGAATCCGACTAACGGACAGCACAATCATTCGGCAAAAAACTCTAAGCCAACCAGAGACGCATCGTCACAGTCAGCGCCAATCGCCAGACCAACGGGAGCGGAAAAGACAGCACTCGCAACAAACGCTCTGGCTCCAGACACCTCGACATTCTGTGAGGTTGTGGCGCATGTTTCAGCGTTGAAAATGAGACTACCATCACTACGCAGTCCGATTGCGCCACAGGGAACCGAAGACGTCCGCCTGCTCCCCATACGGCTGCACGTAGCCACCTTGATGTCGTTGGCCGTCTCGTTGCACGACCATGCTCCGCTGACGTTCGCAGACAAATTCAAAACAACAGGACGTGACAACAGGGGACAATCGGCCGGCATAACCGGGCCCGTACCTACCGGCTCAGCTGCAAGTGCGGCTGGGCACACCATCAATGCGAGGAGATAGCGTAGCCAGAACATGCGCGATGCCTCCCAAGGAACTACCTTGGCCACCCCTGACAAACCCCTTGTCTGGCAGGTAGCCGACACCACACATACTCTAAACTTGCATAGATTAATGCCACATCACCGCAACCACCCTCACATCCTTTCCCTCCAAGAACCGTACCTTGGAGACTCAGGAAGTGAGGGCGGCGAGACAAGCCGAAATTACGGCTGGAAGTTCTCGTGGGCGGTGAGAATCGCGGCGGAACAACTGCCACCAAGGAAGGACGGCGCTACGGAACCACCACTGGTTTGGGCGAAGAATCCACGGAAGTCTGCCGCCCCTTGGATCACCGTACCTGCTGCAACAGCCGCAGCATCACAATCGTTGTGGTTGAAGATCCCATTGCCACTGGCATCAACGCCAATTTGGGCACAAAGCAGGCTGTCATTGCGCGAACCCGCGTTGTGGCAGCTACCGACGGTAATCGTGTTGGTCGCCTCATCGCAAGCAAATGCGCCAACCACGTTGGAAGAAAGATTGATACGGACGGACTCGGAGAGCAGTTCGCAATCACCGGTAGCCCCACCGGTTACAACGCCGTTCGCGGGAACAACCATCGCCTGGGCGAACACGGAAGAAGACACTCCGAGACCCGCAATCAGCAGGATATTGGCAAGCTTTTTCATATCAGAAATCTCCTATAACGGTTAGCGCTGCGCTGCTGCCATGACGGTCAACATGTTCTTAGCATCGGCCTGAGCAGACGAATCATTCGCCTTGGCACGATACTCGTTGAACTGCGGAATCGCGATAGCCGCCAGGATGCCGATGATCGCCACGACGATCATCAGTTCGATCAGGGTAAAACCCTTCTGCACCTTCTTCATGAGAATGCTCCTCTAGGTTGTTTTCACGGGACAGACTTCCGTCTCGCTCGGCGATCATATACGCACGAGGCGTGCCAGGTTTGTAAAGGATTGTTTTATCTGCAACTTACATGAAGCCCTGGTAATTCGCACGTGACCAAAAATGACAAGCGACCTGCATTACTGTCAAGATTTGACAGTCCCGTGTACACCCCGTGCACACCTTCTCCGGACGGCCGGCGCATGCCATTCAAAGCGCACCCTCGCCAGCCCCGGCGCCACCTTCCAGCACCCGCAGCAGACTGGCGGTGTCGTTGCGCCCCCAGCCCGCGGCCATCAGCGCGTTGAGCTGCTGGGCGGTCTGGCCGGCGACTGGCAGTGGCACGCCGAGGCGGTGGGCCTCGGCGAGCAGCAGGCCGAAGTCCTTGTGGTGCAGGCGGGCCTCGATGCCGGCGGTGAAGTCGCGTGCCACCATGCGCTGGCCCATCACTTCCAGCACCCTGGAGGCGGCAGAGCCGCCCGTCAGGGCCTGGCGCACCGCGGCCAGATCGACACCGTGCGCGCGCGCCAGATGCATGGCCTCGGCACAGGCCTGGATGGCGTTGACCATGACCATCTGGTTGCAGGCCTTGGCGACCTGACCAGCACCGGCGGGGCCGATGTGCACAATGCGCTGCCCGAGCACGGCGAGCAGCGGGCGCACCTTGTTCAGCACCGCCTCCTCGCCCCCGGCCATGATCGCCAGGGTGGCATCGCGGGCGCCCTGTTCGCCACCGGAGACCGGTGCGTCGAGCCAGCCGATGCCGCGCGCGGCGTAGCGTGCGGCGAGCTCGCGGGCGACGGCGGGGGCAATGGTGCTCATGTCCACGTGCACCGCGCCGGAGGCAAGGCCGGCGGCCAGCCCCTCGTGCCCGAAGGCCAGCGCCTCGACGTCGGAGCTGCTGGTGACGATGCTGAACACCACTTCGCAGCGCGCGGCAAGCGCAGCCGGCGTCGCGCTGACGTGGGCGCCCCGCGCGGCGAGTGCGGCAGTGGCTTCGGGGCGGCGCGCCCACACGGCGAGTTCGTGCCCGGCGCCAAGCAGGTGCCCGGCCATGGGCGCGCCCATCACGCCGAGGCCGATGAAACCGACCTTCATGCGCCCTCCCCGCCGCTCATGCGCTCGAGCAGCTTGAGCATGGCGATGGAGTCGTCCTCGCCCATGCCACTGCCCACCAGGGCGTTGAACATCTGTGCGGTGGCCGCTGCCGAGGGCAGAGCGAGGCCGAGGCGGTGGGCCTCTTCCATGACGATGCGCATGTCCTTCTGGTGCATCCAGGCCTTGAAACCGGGCTTGAAGTTGCGGTCGAGCATGCGCTGGCCGTGGTTCTCGAGAATGCGCGAATAGGCGAAGCCGCCGAGCAGGGCCTCACGCACCTTGCCGGCATCCACGCCGCTCCTGGTGGCGAAGTTGAGCGCCTCGGCGACCGCGGCCACGCCCACGCCGGTGAGGATCTGGTTGCAGGCCTTGGCGACCTGGCCGGCGCCCGCGCCGCCGATCAGGGTGACCGACCTGCCCATGGCCTCGAAGGCCGGCTTCGCCTTCTCGAAGGCCGCAGCGTCGCCGCCCACCATGATGGTCAGCGTGCCGGCGATGGCGCCGACCTCGCCGCCGGAAACCGGTGCATCGAGCATGGCGACGCCACGTCCGGCGAGTCCGGCGGCGATGCGCTGCGCCGCGGCGGGGGCGATTGTGCTCATGTCGACGTGGATGTGGCCGGCACCGGCACCGTCGGCAACGCCGTCCGGCCCCAGGGTGACTTGCTCCACGTCCGGGGCGTCGGCGACGATGCTGATGGTCAGCGCGGCCCGGCGCGCCACCTCGGCGGCACTCGCGCAGTCGCCGGCACCGGCGTCGAGCAGCGGCTGCATCGACGCGCGCCGGCGGCTCCAGACGTGCACCGTGTGGCCGGCCTTGATCAGGTTCAGCGCCATCGGGCGCCCCATCAGGCCAAGGCCGATGAATCCGACATCCATATGCGACTCCTCTCTGGCATGCATGGGGGTTCGGGCGGATAATCGCCCACATGAACTACGCCCCAATCATCAAGGAAATCGGCCGCGGCGCCAAGGGCGCGCGCCCGCTCGACGTCGACCAGGCGCAGGCGGTGTTCGGCGACATGCTCGACGGCAAGGTGCCCGAGCTGGAACTGGGCGCCATCGTCATGGCGCTGCGCATCAAGAGCGAATCGGCCGAGGAATTGCTGGGCTTCAAGCGCGCCATCGATGCACGCACGCCGCAGCTGGCGGTGCCGCCCGGCCCGCGCTGCGTGGTGCTGCCGACCTACAACGGCGCCCGCCGGCAGGCCAACCTGATGCCCCTGCTGGCCCTGCTGCTGGCGCGCGAGGGCATCCCGGTGCTGATCCATGGCCGCCACGATTTCGACAATCGCAGCAGCCCCTTCGCGCTGCTCGCTGCCCTCGGCGTACACCCGGCGGCGGACGCCGCAGCGGCAGCGGCCGCCCTGGCGCGCGGCGCCATCGCCTGCATGAAGCTCGACACCCTGCTGCCGGGGCTCGACCGCCTGCTGGCGCTGCGCCTGCGCATGGGAGTGCGCGGCAGCGCGCATACCATGGCAAAACTGATCGACCCCTGCCGTGGACGCAGCGCGCGGGTGGTGGCGGTGACCCACCCGGAGTACCTGCAGCGCATGCACCACTTCCTGTGCGCCGATGGCGGCCACGCGATGCTGCTGCGCGGCACCGAAGGGGAGGCCTATGCCAATCCGCGCCGACGGCCGGAGATGAAGGTATTCGAGGACGGCATGGCGCGCATCGCCTGGAACGCGGAAGAAGGCGGCGCACCGCCGCTGGCGGACCTGCCGGACTGTCCGGAGGTGGCCGACAACGCGGCGCTGATCGAGGCCATCCTGGACGGCCGCCGCGCCTTGCCGGCAGCGCTGGCGGCGCAGGCTGAAACCCTCAGGGCGCTTGCCCACGGATGACAGGGAGGAAGCTCTCAAGAAACAGCTTCCGGGTATCACTGGCAGGGAGGCGCGCAAGGCTCCACTCCCGTTCGGGCTGAGCCCTTCGGCTGCGCTCAGGACCGGCCTGTCGAAGCCCGCTCCGAGGCACTACCGAAAAACGCCCTTCGACAGGCTCAAGGCGAACGGAGTATCCGTTTCCTGCGCCTGCTTTGCCACACCCGCGGCGGGATTTGCTTCGCTCGCTCGGCACAATCAGGGAGGACCACGTTCCCTCCGCCCTGACGGCAGGCTGCGCTACTCGACTACCTTGACGATGGCGCCACCGATCTCGTAGCGCCCGGGGGAAACGCTGTGGCAGCGCTTGACCGCCAGCCGGGTGACCAGCGGGGCGGCACCGCTTGGCGACACCACCGACACCTTGAGCACCTCCGATTCACCGGGGACATAATCGGCGTGCAGGGTCATGCCGCTGATGCTCAGTTCGATGCACTCGGCACTGACCGTGTCACCCGAGGGCAGATGGATGAGGGCCGTGCACCCGAGCGGGATGCGGCGGTCGAGGCGACGTTCTGGGGGCGCGGCACGATCATTCATGGCGGAAGTCCGATGCTCGATGACGACTCCCGGATTGTAGCCCCGGGAGCCCCCCGACACATCACCAAAGTCGTGTTTTTCGGCTCCCCTGCGATCAGCGTCGCGATTCGCGCATCACCTCGGCAAACAGCGCCTCCTTGTCGATCTCCGTCATCGACGGCGCCTCGGCGGCGCACAGCGCGGCCATCTCCACCCCATCCGCGTGACCCAGCGCTGCGGCGTCGGGAAGGTCCTCACGGGCCACCTGCAGGGTACTCATCAGTTGCCCCATGCCGGCGAGCGTGCGCGCCTGGGCGATGTAGCGGTCGTGGACGGCGCTGACGTAGGCACGGCGGGCCTGGAAGTATTCGTTCTCGGTATCGAGCAGGTCGAGCAGGGTGCGCTGGCCGATGTCGAACTGGTCGCGATAGGCCTGGCGGGCCTTCTCGGTGGAGAGCTGGTGCTGATCCAGATAGACCAGTTGCTCCTGCAGGCGGCGCACGTCGTTGTGGGCGATGGCGAGGGTCTGGCGCAGATCGCGGCAGGCCTTCTCGCGCAGGTCGCGGGCCTGATTGAGCTGCTCCGCGGCCTGGCGCAGGCGGGCATTGTCGGCACCGCCGCGGTAGAGGTTGTAGCTCAGCACCACTTCGACCACACCCTCGCGGGTGGTGCCGCTGACGTTGCTGAGGTTGCGGTCCACGGCCTGGCGGGCGCGCAGATCGACGCGGGGGTGGTGAGCGGCACGCCGGGCATCGACCTCGGCCTGCCCCGAGCGGACGTTCTCCTGCGCGGCGAGCAAGGATGGGCTGTTGCGGAAAGCCTCGGCAAGCGCTTCCTGGGCGCTCCCCGGCAGTGCCGCCAAGTCGCCTCCGGGCGCAGGCAGCGCCTCCGGCGGCTGGGCGCCGACGATGCGCTGGTAGCGCGCACTGACGTCATGGAGGTTGGACAGTTCGGTGAGCAGGTTGGATTCAGCCAGCGCAAGGCGGCCGGTGGCCTGTTCGAGGTCCACCCGGCGCGCCACGCCAGCTGCGGCGCGCTCGGCGATCTGGTCATGGACCTGGCGGTGCTGGACGTAGTTGTCCTTGGCCAGTTGCAGCAGCTCGCGGTAGCGCAGCACGTCGGCGTAGGCGCGCACGGCCTCCAGCACGGTGCCCTCGGCAGCATCGACGAGTTCGAAGTAGCGCGCCAGGCGGGCGTGGCCGAGGCGGGAGACCTCGGAACGGGTGAAGAAGCCGTCGTACACCATCTGGTTTAGCGACAGCGTGGCGTTCTGGTGATTGAAGCTGTCACTGCCCAGACCGGGGCGGGAAATGCGTTCGCGCCCGCTGGAGGCGGTGAAGTCGAGCTGCGGACGGTAACCGCCGCGGGCAACGTCCTGTTCGGCCTCGGCAGCACGGAAGGCGTGCCAGCGCGCCTGCACCTCCGGGTTGGCGGTCACCGCGGCGCGCGCGGCTTCACGCAGGGGCTCGGGAGCCTGGGCGTGGACGACGGGGGCAAGGGCGGCAAGTATCGCTACATGAACCAGCTTGCGGAACATCTTCATGGTGTACGGCCTGTCATGGACTGTTGGCAGAGCGGGCAGGCGCCCGTTCTGGGTAGTGGCGATGATAGGCCAGGCGATCCATTGAGAATGCCAACTATTCGATGCAATTCGTTAATTCACCCCGGCCTCTGGCACTCAATCGCGGATAATTGACAGATATTCACCACCTGGGACGCCATGCCCCGCCATCCGGACCTTCGCCGCCGCGCCCTCGCCGCCTGCCGCCGCTGCTGGGTCGGGCTGGCCGTGGTGGCGGCCGGCCTTGCCCTGGCGGCGCCGGACTTTGATCGCCTGCTGAGCCTGGCCCAGTCGCGTTACGGCAGCAGCGGCGTCAACGCGGTGCAGGCCTGGCAGCGGATGCTCGCCGACACTGCAGATGCCGACGAGGCCGAACAGCTGCGCCGGGTCAATGAGTTCTTCAACCGCCGCCTGCGCTTCGACGACGATCTCCCCATCTGGGGCGAGGCCGACTACTGGGCAACGCCACTGGAGAGCCTCGGCCGTGGCGCCGGCGACTGCGAGGATTTCGCCATCGCCAAGTACGTCAGCCTGCGCCAACTCGGCATCAGCGCCGAACGCCTGCGGCTGATCTACGTGCGCGCGCAGATCGGCGGGCCGACCAGCCGCATCAGCCAGGCCCACATGGTGCTGGGGTATTACGCCAGCGCCGAGGCGGAACCGTTGATCCTCGACAACCTGATCGGCGAGATCCGCCCCGCGTCGCGTCGCGCCGACCTCTTCCCGGTGTTCAGCTTCAACAGCGCGGGCCTGTGGGTCGGCGGCGCCGCGGCGTCCTCGGCTGACCCCACCGCACGCCTGTCGCGCTGGCGCGACGTGCTCGAACGCATGCGCAACGAAGGCCTGCAATGAACCCCGCTTCCCGCAAACCGCCTCCCGGAGTCCGTCCGCCATGTCCCTGATCAAGCAACTGTGGATCGCCATCGCCCTGGTGATGTCGCTGGCCTTCGGCGGCAGCCTGCTGGTCAGCACGCTCGGGGCCCGCCACTATCTGGCCCAGCAGCTCTACGTCAAGAACGTGGACAACGCCACCTCGCTGGCGCTGTCACTGTCGCAGATGTCCAAGGACCCGGTAACCGTCGAACTGCTGATCGCCGCCCAGTTCGACGCCGGCCACTACCGCATGATCCGCCTCACCGATCCAGCCGGAGCAGTGATCGTCGAGCGCGCCAACGGCGGTGGCGCGCTCGGTGCCCCGGAGTGGTTCGCCGCACTGGTGCCGGTGAGCGCCGCCGCCGGCGTGGCCCAGGTGCAGGATGGCTGGAACCAGTACGGCACGCTGACACTGGAAAGCCACAGCCGCTACGCCTATGAGTCGCTGTGGCGCGCCACCCTGCAGCTGCTGGGCTGGTTTCTTGGCGCGGCGGTGCTCACCGGCGTGCTCGGCACCGTGCTGCTGCGCCACATCACCCGCCCGCTGGGCAGGGTGGTGGCGCAGGCCGAAGCCATCGGCGGACGCCGTTTCGTGACCACCGACGAACCCTCGACCACCGAGTTCCGCAGTGTGGTGCGGGCAATGAACACCCTCTCCGCACGCGTGCGCGGCATGCTCGCCGAAGAGTCGCAGCGCCTCGAACAGCTGCGCCGCCAGAGTCAGCATGACGAACTCACCGGGCTGCTCGGCCGCCGCCAGTTCCTCAATCAGCTCGATGCCGCACTCAGCCGCGACGATGCTGCCGCTACCGGCACTCTGGTCATCGTGCGCGTGGGTGAACTTGCCGCGCTCAACCTTGCCCTCGGCCGGCCGCGCACCGACGCCCTGCTGTGTGAGCTGGCCGCGCTGCTGCAGGCCCACATCGACGCCCAGCCCGACTGGGAGGGCGCCCGCCTCAACGGCAGCGACTTTGCCCTGCTGGCCTGCGGCAGCAGCGCCACTGCCGCAGTGGTCGCACCGCTGCGCGCCGCGCTCGACGCCCTCGCCGAACGCTGGCACGACTGCGCCCTGCTGCGCCTGCCGATGGGCGCCACGCGCTATCGCAACGGCGAGGCGCGCGCGCAGGTGCTGGCGCGCGCCGACGGCGCCCTGGCCGGCGCCGAGCAGGCCGGCGACCGCGCCGTGCAGATCAACGACGATGCTGCCCCCGCCCATGCCGACCTCGCCGAGTGGCGCAGCAGCCTGGAAGAGGCCCTGCGCGATGACGGCGTCAGTCTGGCGCTGTATCCCGCACTGAACGCCGCCGGCGCCCTGCTGCACCACGAGGCGCCGATGCGCCTGCGCCTCGACGGCGGCTGGCAGAACGCCGGCTACTTCATGCCCTGGGCCGCGCGCCTGGGGCTGACCAGCCGCCTCGACGCTGCCGTGGTACGCGCCGCGCTGGCGCGCATCGCTTCAACGGGAGAGGCGCTGGGGATCAATCTGTCGGTGGATTCGCTGCGCGACGCGGCCTTCCGCAGCGAGCTCTTCGCCACCCTGCAGGGGCAGCCCGCCGCAGCGCGACAACTGTGGATCGAACTGCCGGAGCATGGCGTACTGCGCAACCTGGCCGAATTCCGCGCCCTTTGCGTGGCACTGCGTCCGCTCGGCTGCCGGCTGGGCATCGAACACGTCGGCCGCGGCTTCAGCCGCATCGGCGACCTCCATGAACTGGGGCTGGACTACCTCAAGCTCGACGCTTCAATGGTGCGCGACATCGACCAGGACGGCGGCAACCAGAACTTCGTCCGCGGTCTTTGCGTGGTCGCCCACGCCATCGGCCTGACGGTGATCGCCGAAGGCGTATGCAACGCCGCAGAGCGGCGCACGCTGGCGGAACTGGGACTGGACGGCTTTACCGGGCCGGGGATCCGGGTGGCGGAGTGATCATGGATAGCGCCCTGCCCGGCAAGGGCAGGGCCCGGAACGGGGATAAGCCTGGTACAGCTCAGATCAGGCCGTCGTCGTCATCGAGCAGGTTCAACTGACGCAGTTCGGCACGCGCGCTGCGGCGCGCGCTGAGCTTGTCCTGCGCCGCTGCGGGCAGATCGGTGAAACGGATCACCGCACGCTCGACCAGCAGATCGACGACATCCTCCAGCACCCGCACCAGCGGCAGGTCGGAAGCGGCCAGCTGCGGCGCCGGCCCCAGGCCTTCGAGAAAGACCCGCAAGCCGGCGTCGTCCACCTCCACATGCTCGGCATGCATGTCGTCACCGACACTGCTCACGGCAACGATCACGCCGGCCGCATCACGCTTGACGAATGGCATGCCCCCTCCTCGCGCAAAACCTCATTCTGCCTTCAGGGGGGCACATGCTCAATCGGTGATCAGCTTGCCGGTGGCGAGCAGGTTCTGGACCAGCTGATGGCTGTCGGCAAAGCCGTCGAGCAGATTCACCCCCTCCAGCCTGATCACCTGATCGGCACCGGACATGGCGGCGCCCTGGCTCTTCACCTCCAGCACGGTCGTGTTGCTGCCGCTGTCGTAGGAGAAGCTGAGGTAATCGTCCAGGTTGCCGTGATTTTCGCCAACCAGCAGATCGCGCAGGTTGAGGGCATCGCCATCGGCAAGGCTGAAGTCCTTCACCACATCGACCGCCGGCGAGGCAACACTGCCCTGATCGCCCAAGTTCCACTTGAACACGTCGGCGCCCAGACCGCCGTAGAAGATGTCGTTGCCCGAGGTGCTCAGCAACTCGTCAGCACCACTGCTCCCCAGCACGAGGTTGGCAGTGCCACTGGCAGTGTCGCCGCCATCCACCACCGTGGCGGTGACCGAGACGCCGGTGGCAACGGAAACCCCCGTCGGCACGCTGAGCACGATGCCATCGATGGTCACCGCCTTGGTAACCGGATCGATGCTCACGGTGTAGCTGCCATCACTCACCAGCGGCAAGGTCCAGTTTCCGGCGCCATCGTGCGTACCTGTGGAGAGGATCGCGCCCAGCGGGGCACTGACCACAACGGCAACCACCTCTTCCGAATACTGGACGTCGGTGGGTTCGACCTGCAGTTCCAGGGCGTACTGCACCGCACTGGTATAGGAAAAACTATGGACAAGGTAGTCATTCACATTACTGACATGAGGATCCGTGCCCGAGGGGGTCGAGAACACCACCGCCTCAATCAGCTTGCCTGCCGGGGCGGTGCGGACAATCGGATCACCAACGCGGTCGCGGCCACCAAGGGCGCTGTCGCCGTTCATGATCACCACATCGCTCGTTCCGTCGGTGTAATGAACGGTGTACTTGGCATACTCAGCGTTGGCCAGCCAGGCAAGCTGGAAGCTTACCGACTCGGCAGGACGGTCAAGCTCGACACGCAGCGACTCGCCGTTACCTATCTCCTCCCCTGCACCATTCGAGGCACTCCCTGCCACGCCGAAGCCTGTAGGGGTTCCTGAGCTCCTGATGCTGACCGTGCCTGCACCACCATCCTTGTAGGCGGCAATGGTCATCCCGGAAGGGCTCAGCGCATTCGAAGCATCGACCGCATGCACAACCTGGCCAGTAGAAAGCAGATTGATCATCACGCTGGGCAGATCAGCCACCGGGGTTACGGTAATGTCGAGCGTTGACGTGTCGGTGTTCATCCCGTTGCTCACCGTATACGTCACCTGAGGCACCGGGCCGCTGTAATCCCTTGCGGGCATGAAGCTGTAATCGCCATTGGCTTCGATGCTCAGGGTGCCGACACCGGCAAGCACCACGCTCTGACCTGCTGCGTGCGTACCGCCGTCAACAGTGAAGTCGACCACCGTAAGCGTTGCCCCTCCTGTCTGCGCGTTGTCGAGCAGGTTACCCTCAAGCAGGGTGTCTTCAGCAACGCTGGCAACTTCGCTGGCATCGGTCAGATCGTTGTCCAGAATCTGGCCGGTGCCGGTCACGCCGTCAATGGTGATCAGCAAGGTCTCGGTCGGCTCGACGTCCGTGTCGTCGATCGTCGGGTAGGTCACCGTGAAGCTCGATACACCCGCCGGTACCGTGATCGTCCCCGTCACCGGGTCGTAGGTCACGCCGTCGCTGAACACCGGCACGCCGTAGTCGGCGCCGTCCGTGGCCGTGCCACCGACGCTGTAGTCGTAGGTGCTCGCTTGGGTCGTGGCTTCCGACAGGGTCACCGTATAGACCAGGTCGTTGCCTTCGACCACCGCATCGTCGCCCACGCCCGGACCACCCGGTTCCACGGTGATGATGCCCGGCTTGTCGTTGTCCAGAATCTGGCCGGTGCCGGTCACGCCACCGACGGTGAGGCTGAAGCTCTCGGTATGCTCAACCAGGGGGTCGTCGACCGTCAGCACCGTAACGGTGAATGCACTCACCCCCGCGGGGACCGTGATCGTGCCACTGACTGCGTCGTAGGTAACGCCATTGCTGAAGCTCGCATTGGACAGCGCACTGACGTAATCCACCCCTCCGCCAGTGGCAGTGACATCTGCAAGCGCCAGCGTAAAGATCTCCGCGACAGCACTTGCATGAGAAAGCGTCACGGTAAACACCGCGGGCTGACCCTCGGTGACGGTCACTCCGTCCACATTCCCAGCAGCATTGCCGACGTGGGTGATGACGGGCGAAGGCGCGGGCGGCGGACTGAGGGGAGCAGCCCCCCCTCCCGCAGTGACATCCTCGGCGGTCCCAGGCAGGGTGAACTCGAGATTGCCGGTAACAGCCGGCTGAAATTCGAAAGCCAGCGGATCAACCCCTTCACTGACCCGCAGCAGGCGCACGAAACTGCTGCCGTCACCGCCATCGCCACCGCTCAGGCCTGCGGCGGGGGCTTCCAGCACGTCGTCGAGGTTGGCGCCCTGTTCGAGGGCCTGCAGGATCTGCTCGACGCTGCCATCGGCAATCTGCGCTTCGGTGGCGTGGGCGCGGGTGGCGGCCGACAGTTCGCCATTCATGGCGACGCTCTGATTCTCACCAATGCCGAGCAAGGCGCCGTCGAGGGTGGCCAGTTCGACCCGGCCACCGGCGGAGGTGATGACCGTCTCGCCCTCCAGGAGGACATCTCCGGGTTTCAGGCTGCGGGTGTTGCCTGCAGCGTCACGGGCAAGGGCGTGTCCGGTGACGGCGACGACGGTGGCGATTGCTTGACTGGCGGCCATGCGGGTTCTCCTGGATTCCTGGCGACGGCGACACTGCCGTCCTTTCCGTACTGACGGAACCTTAGCGGGACACGCAAGGGGGAACTATTGGACCAGTGGACAGGCTGTGACGAAATTAACAATTCCGCCCAGTCGGCCACGCCCACGGGCTCAGCGGCCGACGCGCAGGGCCAGTTGCAGGCGGTCGCGCACGCCGAGCTTCTCGAAGACGGTGCCGAGGTGGGCCTTCACGGTACGCTCGGTAATGCCGAGCTGGCGGGCGATTTCCTTGTTGCTGTGCCCCTGGGCGACGGCGCGGGCGACTTCCTGCTCGCGCGGTGAAAGGGTGTCGAGCGTGCTGGCAGGCGCGGTTGCGGGCAGCACGCGACTGACCGCGGCGATGACCCTGGACATGAGATCGGCACCGATCCACAGGCCGCCATGATGGACCACCACGGCCACCTCGCGGAGCTGCTCGGGCGCGGCGAGGGCGTGGCAATAGCCCCGCGCACCCCCGTCGAGGGCCTGCAGGGCCTCGTGCTGCTGCGGCTGCCAGGACAGCACCACCACTGCCCGCACGCCGGCGGCGAGCAGGCTGCGCAGGCGCGCGGGCCAGTCCTCCAGGGTGGCGCTGAGCCAGACGGTATCGGCGGCATCGTAGGCCGTCCCGGCATCGGCACCGGTCAGCACCTCGGCGTCGGGGAAGGCGGCGTGCCAGCGTGCCGGCGCGGTGCCGATGGGGGCGATGAAGTAGTGTCGGCTCATCTTTCGGTCAGTGCGTTGCCCTTGGCGCGCAGGACGGGCTTGAGCAGATAGGAGAGGACGGTCTTCTTGCCGGTGAGGATGTCGACCTGCGCGACCATCCCGGGGATGATCGGCAGCGCCTCGCCCAGCGAGCTTTCCACGGTGCGCACGCGCACCACGTAGAAGGCGTTGTCCTTGTCGTCGGTGACGGTGTCGGCGCCGATGTGTTCGACCCTGGCCTGCAGGCCGCCGTAGATGGCGAAGTCGTAGGCGGTGAACTTGACCATGGCCTCCTGCCCGGGACGCAGGAAGGCGATGTCCTTGGGCAGCACGCGGGCTTCGAGGATGAGGGCGTCGTCGAGGGGGACGATCTCCACCACTTCGCGCCCCGGCTGCACCACCGCGCCAACGGTGTTGACCAGCAGGCGCGAGACGGTGCCGCGCACGGGAGAGCGGACTTCGGCGTGCTTGACGCGGTCGGCAAGCCCGCGGCTGCCCTCGGAGAGGCTGCTGAGACGGGCCATGGTGTCGGAGAGTTCGTTGCGCAGCTGGTTGCGCACATTGAGCTCAACCTCTTCGATCTTGCGCGAAGCCTCGGCAATCGCCGCCTGCACGCGGGAGATCTGCGCACCGGCCTGGTCACGCTCGCCACGCAGGCGGGCAACATCGCGCTCGAGGCGCAGCAGGTCGACCTCCGAGACCGCGCCGGAACTGATCAGCGGCCGGGTGACGTCGAGCTCCTGGGTGGTCAGCTCGAGCCCACGCGCTGCCTGTTCGCGGCGCGAGCGCGCTTCGTTGAGTTCCTGCTGGCGTTGCGCCAGTTGCTCGCGGGCGATGGACAACTGCGCCGCCATGCTCTCGCGGCTGGATTCGTACAGGCGGCGTTCGTGGGCGGCGATCTCGGGCGCTTCGCTCTCGACCCCGGCGGGAAAGCTCAAGGCCGTGCCCTGGGTGAGCGCACTCAGGCGTGCCGCCTTCGCCTGCAAGGCTAGATACTGGGCGTGATTCTCGCGCAGCGAGGAGACGAAACGGGTCGGATCCACGCGCAGCAGCAGTTCGCCGGCCGCCACCTCCTGGCCCTCGCGAACCAGCAACTCCTCCACCACGCCGCCGTCGACGGACTGCACGATCTGCAGTTGCGAGGAGGGGATGACCCGCCCTTCGCCACGGGTGACCTCGTCCACCTCGGCGAACGCCGCCCAAACTACCAGCAGGACGACGACCACAGCCCCGGCGCGCAACAGCCAGCGCGCCCGCAGGGGCTCCTGCTGCAGGCGGGCCCAGTCGGCATCGCCGGCCCAGTCGAGGTTTTCCGCCGGCGCCGGCAGCAAGCGTTCAAGCACGGACTGCAACGGGCCACCGGAAAAGCGCGCCGAAGCCCGCCCGATACCGTCGAAGAGGGAGCGCCCGGAGGACTTCGTCATCAGCCGGCCCTCCCGATGCGGCCCTGGCGCAAGGCGTCCACAACCTGCGCCTTGGGTCCGTCGGCGACCACCTGGCCGCCGTCAATGACGACGATGCGGTCCACCAGTTCGAGCAGCGAGGTGCGATGGGTGACCACGATCAGCGTCTTGCCGCGCGCGAAGACGCCCAGGCGGCGCTTGAAATCCTCCTCGCTGGAATGGTCCATCGACGAGGTCGGCTCGTCGAGCAGCAGGATGGGCGGATCGTTGATCAGCGCACGCGCAATCGCCACGCTCTGACGCTGGCCGCCGGAGAGCGAGTCGCCGCGCTCGCCGATGAGCATGTCGAAACCCTGCGGATGACTGTTGACGTAATCGAGGATGCCGGCGGTCTCGGCCGCACGCAGCAGCGCCGCATCGTCGGCCAGCGGCGCGGCGATGGTGATGTTCTCGCGCAGGGTGCCGAAGAACAGGGTCGGGTCCTGGGCGACGTAGCCGATATTGCGGCGCAGCTCGGCGGGGTCGAGCTGGCGCAGGTCGACGCCATCGACCAGCACTGCACCTTCGCTGGGGCGGTAGAGGCCGAGGATGAGCTTCTCCAGCGTGCTTTTGCCCGAACCCACACGCCCGAGGATGGCCACCCGCTCGCCGGGCTGGATGCGCAACGAGACCTTGCGCAGCGCCGTCACGCTCTGCCCCGGGTAGCTGAAGCCGACCTCGCGGAACTCGACGGCGCCGCGCAGGCCCTGGCGGCTGACGAAGCTGGCCTGCGCCGGGCGCTCCACTTCCTGGTTCATCAACGCATCGAGCGAGGCCAGCGCAGTGGCCGCGTTGTGGTACTGCACCAGCAGCCCGGCAACCTGCGAGATCGGCGCCATCGCACGCGAGGACAGCAGGTAGCAGGCAATCAGCCCGCCCATGCTGAGCGCGCCTTCACCGATCAGATACACGCCGATGACGATGACCACCACGCTCACCGTGTGCTGCACCCACATCGCGCCGTTGGTGACGCTTGCCGAGAGCAGGCGCAACTGCGCGCCAATGCGCGCCAGCAAGGCCGCACTGGCCTCCCACTTGCGCTGCAGCGGCCCTTCCGCGCCCAGCGCCTTGACCGTTTCCAGCCCCACCAGCCCCTCCACCAGCGTGGCGTTGCGCTGCGCCCCGGCACGGTAGGTGGTTTCGGTCAGCGCATGCATGCGCCCCTGCACGGCAAAGGCGTACAGCAGCAGCAAGGCCACGCCGACGACGAAGGGCAGCACCAGCGGCCACGCGATCCAGGCGATGACGATGAGGAAGAGCAGCGCGAAGGGCACGTCGATGAAGGCGATCACCGTGGCCGAGCTGATGAAGTCGCGCACCGACTCGAAGGCGCGCAGGTTGGCGGCAAAGGAACCCGCCGACTGCGGGCGTTCCTCCATGCGCAGGCCCAGCACCCGCTCCATGATGGTCGCCGACAAGCGCACATCGACACGGCTGCCGGCCAGATCGACGAAGTAACCCCGCATGGTGCGCAGGACGAGGTCGCCGACCAGCACCAGCAGCACCCCGGCAGCGAGCACCCAGAGGGTCTCGACGGCATTGTTGGGAACCACACGGTCATACACGTTCATCACGAACAGCGGCATCGCCAGCGCGAAGACGTTGATCAGCAAGGCGGCGAGCAGCACGTCGCGATAGAGCGCGCGGTTGTCGGCGATCACCCCCCAGAACCAGTGCTGCGCGCGCGCCGGGCGCACCTCGGGGGCACGCGCATCGAAACGGAACTGCGGCCGCAGGTAGATGACGTGGCCGCCGTAGCGTGCGCCGAGCGCCTCCCACGGCAGCTCTACGGCAGACTCGCCGAGTTCGGGGAAGATCACCGTCGCCGTGCGCCGCACGGCGTCGCTGGCAAGCAGCACGCAGGCGCTGTCATCGGCAAGCAGCAGGATGGCCGGCAGCAGGGCTGCGTTGATCGCCGGCAGGGGCGTTTGCACCACCCGGCTGCTCATTCCCGCGCGCTGTGCGGCACGGGCGAAGAGGGCCGGACGCAGCCCGGCGCGCCCCACCGGCAGACCGGCCAGAGCGGCATCACGGGTCAGCGTGCGACCGTGGGCACGCGCGACCAGCAGCAGGCATTCGAGCAGCGCATCGACAGCGCCGCCTTGCGCCGCTTCGCCCTCGTCACCGACCATGTTTGCAGATTCCGCCACCTTGCCCGCTCGCCCTCCGTCATCGACGCCTCCGCGCCAGACTGCAGGCAATGCGGATGCAAAGGACCCATTGTGGCCAAGGGCGGCAGCCGACGCCAAGCCAAAGACGCCTCAGCTTGCGGATTTTCACACACTGGGCGTCATCGCAGCGCCGCAACGCTGCGCCGGCATCACTGCGCACAGCTTCACTTGCGGTGCCGGCGGGCAGCTTTCACAATGACCATCCTGGCGGCATCGCCCGAGGAGACCACCATGACCGACACCCAGCGCAGGCAGTTCTCGCGCATCCGCTTCCACAGTGGCGCCAGCCTCACCGTGCAGGGCCGCGACAGCGCCTGCGAAGTGCTCGACCTCTCCCTCAAGGGAGCCCTGCTCGCCACCGCCAGCCCACTCGCCGCGCCGCCGGGCACACCCTGCCGGCTCAGCCTGCAGCTTGGCGAAGGCGACGCCGTGGTGCGCATGGAGGGCGAGGTCGCCCACACCGAGAATGCCCACCTCGGCATGGTCTGCCGCGAGATCGACCTCGACAGCATCACCCACCTGCGCCGCCTGCTGGAGCTCAACCTCGGCGACGCCGACCTCCTCCACCGCGAGTTCTCCGCCCTCATCGCGGAATGACAACGCCCGCCGTGCCGGTTGGCACGACGGGCGTCGGTTGCGGCGCGTGCAGCAGGGCGGCGATCAGTTCTCGCCGAGCACGTCCTTCTTGAAGCCGCGCAGGGCGACCTTCCACCAGTTGAAGGAGTCTTCGATGTTGCGACGGCTGACGCCGTAGTCGATGTTGACGACCATCTCCAGCACCGGATCGTTGTCACGGTCGAGATAGGCCTTGCCGTAACGCTTGGTGCGGTTCCATTCGTTCATCTGCGCCTGGGTGAACTTGTTGTTGCCGTTCCAGGCGGCATAGAACTGGATGTCGTCACAGTCAGTGTTGTTGGTGCAGCCGTAGAAGAAGATCGTGTAGCGCGTGCCTTCGATGCGCCCGGTGATCTTGGGATCGCCCTGGGAGTCCTTTTCCAGGTCGGCACTGCCGAAACCACGGGCAATGTTGAGGATGCGCGCCGGGTCGGTGGCATCGATAAGGTCATTGGCCATTACCGGCGCAGTTGCGAACAGCGCGGCAGCGGCAACCGCAAAAACTCTCAGGCTCATGAAAAACTCCTTGAATTATTGTTATCCCGACACACTGCAAAAATGCGTGTGCGGCGAGATTCTGCTGCACTAAAGCCTATACGCGCAAGCGGGCGTCATCACCGAAGCCCGCGAGCCGGGCGCAGCTCAGTCGATCTGCAGCACATCCTTCTTGAAGCCGCGCAAGGCCACTTTCCACCAGTTGAAGGAATCCTCGAGATTACGCTGCGCAACGCCGTGCTTGATGTTGACCGGCATCTCCAGCACCGGGTCGTTGTCGCTGTCCAGATAGGCCTTGCCGTAGCGCTTGCTGCGGTTCCAAGTGTTCATGTCCGCCAGCGAATACTTCCCGGGCGCGCTCCAGGTGGCGCGGAACTGGATGTCGGAGCAGTTGCGATTGTTCGTGCAGCCGTAGAAGAAGATGTAGTAGCGCGTACCTTCGATACGGCCACTGATGCGCGGATTGCTGGTACTGGGGCTGGTGCCGAGGTCGGCACTGCCGAAGCCCCGGGCAACGTTCAGAACGCGCTCTGGATCAGTGGCGTCGATCAGGTTGCTGGCCAACACCGGCACGCTCATGCCAGCAAGGACGGTGGCAAGTACTGCGATCTTCAAAGTCATGCATCCTCCCTTTTCTGATTCAAGTCTTGGAGACATGCCCGCAGCACCGAAACGGGCGCCGACAGGGCACCCGCCAAGTATCCCATGCCACCCCGCCCCTCTCCGTGACGCAGGGCACGTTCCGTGCCAGTCAAGCCGCCGTAATCATTCGATGTTCTGCACCTGCTCGCGCATCTGCTCGATGAGCACCTTCATCTCCATCGCCACGCCGGAAACGTCGGTGGCGGCAGACTTTGAGGCCAGGGTATTGGCCTCGCGGTTGAGCTCCTGCATCAGGAAATCGAGGCGCTTGCCGGCAGCGCCACCGGCCTTGAGGATGCGATCAACCTCGTCGAGATGGGTGGACAGGCGCGAGACCTCCTCGGCGACATCGATGCGCTGGGCGAACAGCGCCACCTCCTGGCGGATGCGGTCCTCGTCGAGGCTGGCGGCGGCGTCGCGCAGGCGGGTGGCGAGCCTGTCCTGGTGCTCGACGACGATGGCGGGAATGCGCGGCGCCACCTCGGCGACCAGCGCGCGCATGCGCGCCGTGCGCTCGCTGATCGTCGCGGCAAGCTTGTCGCCCTCGCGCCGGCGGGTCGCCAGCAGGTCATCGATCACCGCACGGGCGAGTTCGACGATCAGCGGCTGCATCTGCTCGAAGGCCGGGCTGTCGTCGGCAAGCATCCCCGGCCAGCGCAGCACCTCACCGACCGACAGCGGTGCGGCGGCGGGCAGGCGCTCGCGCACCGTGCGCTCGGCCTCCTGCAACTGCGCCAGCAGGCCGGCATTGAGTGCCAGGCTGCGCGCCGCGGCATCGCTGCCGTGGAGATTGAGACGGCATTCGACCTTGCCGCGGCCCAGGCGCGCGCTCAGCAACTCGCGCAGCGCGGGCTCCGCCTGGCGCAGTTCGTCGGTAATCCGAAAGGCCAGGTCGAGGTAGCGCGAATTGACGCTGCGCAGCTCCAGGTGCAGGCTCACCGGCCCGAGCTCGCGGGTATGCACCGCAAAACCGGTCATGCTATGAATCATGGGTAGATCTCCGGGATGTGTCGGGATCGTTTACACTGCGGGTCCCGCATCACACAATGCAACGAAGCGCGAATCTTAGCCCTCCGCCCGATGCCGCCTCAAGCCAACGCCCCCCTGCCTTCGGGTTTTCAGCTCGATCAGTACCGCATCGAGCGGCAACTGTCGCTGGGCGGCTTCTCCATCGTATACCTCGCCTATGACGAGGATGGTACGCCGGTGGCGATCAAGGAGTACCTGCCCAATTCGCTCGCCCTGCGCAAGGAAGGCGAGCTCGAACCGCAGGTGCCGGACGAGAACATGCCGGCCTTCCGCTACGGCATGAAGTGCTTCTTCGAGGAAGGGCGCTCGCTGGCCAAGCTCATGCACCCCAACGTCGTGCGGGTGATGAACTTCTTCCGCGCCAACTCGACGGTCTACATGGTCATGCAGTTCGAGCGCGGACGCACGCTGCACGACTACATTCACCGCCACCGCGGCCAGGTCAGCGAACGTTTCATCCGCGGTGTGTTCACCCGCATGCTCAACGGCCTGCGCGAGGTGCACGCGCACAAGCTGCTGCATCTGGACATCAAGCCCTCCAACATCTACCTGCGCAACGACGGCACCCCGGTGCTGCTCGACTTCGGCGCCGCGCGGCAGACGCTGATGAGCGACCAGCCGATGCTCAAACCCATGTACACCCCCGGCTTCGCCTCCCCCGAGCAGTTCGGCGACCGCGATGCGCTGGGGCCGTGGAGCGACATCTACAGCGTCGGCGCCACGCTCTACGCCTGCATCGAAGGCACCGCCCCGCCACGCTCCGACGAGCGCGTCAAGAAGGATACCCACCAGCCGGCGAGCAAGACCCACGCCGGCCGCTACTCCGCACAACTGCTGGAAACCATAGACTGGTGCCTGAAGCTCGATCCGCTGGAGCGTCCGCAGAGCGTCTACGCCCTGCAGAAGGCACTGATGCGCAAGGAAGCCGGTGAAGCCATGCCGGCAGGCTGGTTCGCAGACCTGGGCAGCAAGCTCAAGTCCTTCATCGGCCGTTCATGAGGTACAGCCATTGAAGTTCACCATCTACCAGGAAAGCCGCATCGGCCGGCGCAAGACCAACCAGGACCGCATCGCCCACTGCTACTCGCGCGACGCCCTGCTGCTGGTGCTCGCCGACGGCATGGGCGGGCACCTGCACGGCGAGATCGCCGCGCAGATCGCCGTGCAGTTCATCACCCACGCCTTCCAGCGCGAGGCCCAGCCGCTGCTGCAGGACCCGTCGATGTTCCTCTCGCGCGCACTGAGCAACGCCCACAACGCCATCCTCGACTACGCCTTCGACAAGGACCTTCCCGAGGCGCCGCGCACCACGGTGGTCGCCTGCGTGATCCAGGAAGGCCAGGCCCACTGGGCCCATGCCGGCGATTCGCGCCTCTACCTGCTGCGCGGCAACCGCATCGTCGCGCAGACCCGTGACCATTCGCGGGTGCAGTTGATGATGGACCAGGGCCTGATCGACGCCGAAGGGGCGGCCCACCACCCCGGGCGCAACCGCATCTATTCCTGTCTGGGTGGCAACCATCCGCCGCAGGTGGAGTTCTCCAAGCGCATCAACCTGCGCGACGGCGACATCCTCGCGCTGTGCAGCGACGGCCTGTGGGGACCGCTCACCGACGACGGCGTGCTCGAAGGCCTGCGCGGACGCAACGTCATGGACGCGGTGCCGGTGATGATGGACCGTGCCGAGGAACGCGGCGGCCCGACCTGCGACAACCTCTCGCTGATCGCGGTGTGCTGGCATGACGAGAAGTCCGTCGGCGAACCTGACTCGGTATCCACCCAGACCATGGCGCTGTCCGACTTCACCACCAAGCTCGACACCTTCGGCGAAAGCCACAGCAGCACGCCGAGCACCCTCGAACTCACCGACGACGAAATCGAGCGCGCCATCGCCGAGATCAACTCGGCAATCCAGAAATTCAGCAAATAGGCCCCTCATGCGACCCAGCCAGCGCCAGCCCGACGAACTCCGCAGCATCCGCATCACCCGCGGCTACACCCGCCACGCCGAAGGTTCGGTACTGGTCGAATTCGGCCACACCCGGGTACTGTGCACCGCCAGCGTGGAAGAGAGCGTGCCACCCTTCCTGCGCGGCAAGGGCAAGGGCTGGGTGACCGCCGAGTACGGCATGCTGCCGCGCGCCACCCACACCCGCAGCGCACGCGAGGCCGCCAAGGGCAAGCAGAGCGGGCGCACCCAGGAAATCCAGCGCCTGATCGGCCGCAGCCTGCGCGCGGTGATGGATCTCGGCGCGCTCGGCGAACGCCAGATCACCGTCGACTGCGACGTCCTGCAGGCCGACGGCGGCACCCGCACCGCGGCCATCACCGGCGCCTGCGTGGCCCTGCACGATGCGCTGGACGGCCTGGTCGCCGCCGGCAGGCTCAAGACCAGCCCGCTGCGCGACTTCGTCGCGGCGGTGTCGGTGGGCGTGTATCGTGGCACCCCGGTGCTGGATCTGGACTACGATGAAGATTCGGACTGCGACACCGACATGAACGTGGTGATGACCGGCGCCGGCGGCTTTGTCGAAGTGCAGGGCACCGCCGAAGGCCAGCCCTTCAGCCGCGCCGAACTCGACAGCCTGCTCGGCCTCGCCGAGCAGGGTATCGCCCGCCTGGTCGCCCTCCAGAAAGCCGCTCTCGCCGGAAACCGCTCATGAGCACCCGACTCGTCCTCGCCAGCAACAATGCCAAGAAGGCCGCCGAACTGCAGGCCCTGCTCGCCCCGCTCGGCCTGCAGGTGATTGCGCAGGGCGAACTGGGGGTGAGCGAGGCCGAGGAGCCCCATCCCACCTTCGTCGAGAACGCGCTGACCAAGGCCCGCCACGCCGCCGCGGCCACCGGCCTGCCGGCCATCGCCGACGACTCAGGGCTGTGCGTCGCCGCGCTCGGCGGTGCCCCCGGCGTGCATTCAGCGCGCTACGCCGGCGAGCCGAAGTCAGACGCCCGCAACAACGCCCTGCTGCTCGAACGTCTGGCGGGCGTCGCCGACCGCCGCGCCCACTTCGTCTCCGTGGTGGCGCTGGTGCGCAGCGCCGACGACCCCCAGCCGCTGATCGCCGACGGCGAATGGCACGGCGAGATCCTCACCGCCGCGCGCGGCGAAGGCGGTTTCGGCTACGACCCGCTGTTCTGGGTGCCGGAGCTGGAACAGACCGCTGCCGAGCTCGATGCCGCACTGAAGAACACCCTCAGCCACCGTGGCGCCGCCATGCGCCACTTGCTCGAACGCCTCCACGCCCGCCCGCTGTGAGTACGCGCCGCATCATTCCGCTTACCCCTGCCAGCCCCCCCGCAGCGCCCCACCCGCCCCCCACGGCCACACCCCACCCGCCAGCGCCGCCCCCGCTGGCGGTGTACGTGCATTACCCGTGGTGCGTGCGCAAATGCCCGTACTGCGACTTCAACTCACACACCGCGCGCGCCGCCGCGCCGCCGGAGGCCGCCTATCTCGACGCCCTCGAAGCCGACCTGCAGGCCGCCCTGCCGCAGGTGTGGGGTCGCCGCGTGCACAGCGTCTTCCTCGGCGGCGGCACCCCCAGCCTGCTCTCCGCAGCGGGGCTGGACCGCCTGCTGACCCTGCTGCGCACCTTGCTGCCGCTCGACCCGCTCGCCGAGATCACCCTCGAAGCCAATCCCGGCACGGTGGAGGCTGCACGCTTCCGCGACTACCGTGCAGCCGGAGTGAACCGCCTGTCGCTCGGCATCCAGAGCTTCAATGACCGCTTCCTCGCTGCCATCGGTCGCATCCACGGCGGTGACGAGGCACGCGCAGCGGTCGATCTGGCGCTGGCCACCTTCGACCGCGTCAACATCGACCTGATGTACGCGCTACCCGGGCAGGACATGGCACACGCCCTCGTCGACCTGCGCACCGCAATTGCCAGCGGCGCCGGTCATCTGTCGTGCTATCACCTCACCCTCGAGCCCAACACACCCTTCGCCCACGAACCGCCGGCACTGCCCGACGACGAGGTGGCCGCCGACATGCAGGACGCCATCGAGGCTGAACTGGCCGCCGCCGGTTTCACCCACTACGAGACCTCGGCCTTCGCGCGCACCGCCCAGCAGTGCCGTCACAACCTCAACTACTGGACCTTCGGCGACTACCTCGGCATCGGCCCCGGCGCCCACGGCAAGCTCTCCAGCCATCAGGGCATCGTCCGCGAGATGCGTCACAAGCACCCCGAGCACTACCTCGCCGCCGCAGCACGGGGCGACTTCGTGCATCTGCGCCACACCGTCGGCGCCGCCGACCTGCCGTTCGAATTCATGATGAACGCCCTGCGCCTCTGCGACGGCGTACCAGCGGCGCTGTTCACCGCCCGCACCGGCCTGCCGCTGGCGGCGATCGGCGAGGCGCTCGCGACCGCCCGCAGCGCCGGCCTGCTGGACGCCGATCCCGCCACCCTGCGCCCCACGGCCCGCGGCCAGCGCTTCCTCAACGACCTGCTGCAGCGCTTCCTGCCCGACAGCTAACCCGCAACCACGCGGATCGCCGGCACCGGCGCCGCTGCGCCGTCGAGCCCCCACACCTCGCGCAGCACCGCGACCAGCGCGCCGATCACCGCATCACCGGCGCGCGCGCGCAGATAGGCGAACTGCAGCGGCACCGGGGGTACGGCGACGGGCAGCTCGCAGGCACGGTCATTGTCACCATCGATCAGTCCGGCGCGCACGATGCCCAGCCCCGCACCGGCACGCACCAGCTCCAGCACGGCATCCTCCTGGTCGGCCATCAGGGTACGCAAAGGCTCGCAGCCGTGTGCCTGGAAGATGCCCTGCATAGCCTTGTAGTAGGCACACTCCGGTGACGTGAAGATCCACGGCAGGCGCGCCAGCGCGCTCATCTCCAGGCCACTGGCGCGCAGCCGCTTGGCGCGCGGCGCGGCCACCACGAGGTGCTCGTCGCAGAGGCGGTGGAGGACGAGGTCGGAATCGTCGCGCTCGCCGGAGATGAAGCTGGCATCGAGCCTGCCCGCGCGCAGCGCCGGCAGGTTGAGGCCGGTGGAGCCGCCCAGCATGGATACGTCGAGATGCGGGTGGCGCGCCGCCAGCCCGGTCTGCAGCGCCGCCACGCGCAGGAAGCGCGCATCGCTGTTGAGGCCGATGCGCACGCTGCCGGCGATCTCTCCGCTCAGGCTGCGCGCATGCTCGACGAAGGCACCGGCGGCGGCGAGGGTATGGCGCGCGCGCGGGAGCAGGTCCTCACCGATGGAAGTGAGCCGCATGCCCTTCGGCGTGCGGTCGAAGAGCGCCACGCCAAGCGCTTCCTCGAGCGCCTTGATGTGCGCGCTGACCGCCGGCTGGCTGGTGAACAGGCGCTCCGAGGCGCGGGTGAGATTGCCCTCCTCGGCGACGGCGACAAAGGTGCGCAGGTGGTAGAGCTCCATGATCGCGGATCCCGATGCACATGTACTTGACTGGGGCTTTCAGTAAACCCCATTGCGCCGCACAACGCCATCGCATTTTCCGAAGCCCGGCTTCCGAATAAACGATTGGTCAGGACAAGGCAATAACGCCAAGCTGGTATCGACACCGATCAAGGAGAGCCCTCATGGACCACAGCCTGCGCCTCGCTGCCCGCCCACGCCCCGCCCGCAGCTCAGCCGCTGCGGCCGCACCCGGCCTCCTGCGGCGCATTGCCGCCACCCTTGCCACCTGGCAGGCGCGCCACCGCCAGCGCCGCGAACTGCGCGAACTCGACGACCGCCTGCTGCGCGACACCGGCATCAGCCGCGCCGCCGCCGAAGCCGAGGCCCGCAAGCCCTTCTGGCGGCGCTGAGGGGTGCCGCCCCCCTCTCAGGGCGCCTCGCACAGGCAGTGAGCGTAGAGGTGGTCGCGGTCGTTCCACTGCAGCAGCGCAGCAGCGTTGCGTTCGAGCTCGCCGAGCAGCAGGCCGACTGCCGAACCCTGCGCAGCCGGCAACCCGGCGCCGGCACGGGCACCGATGCTGCTCAGCAGGCGCTGCAGGGGTGGCAGGCGTGCTGCCGGCCAGCTCAGGGTGTAGTTGTCCACGCCGGCACGGCGGGCGGCGGCGTCGATGGCGGCGTGCAGGCCGCCAAGTTCATCGACGAGACCGAGGTCGGCCGCCGCCTGCCCAGTCCACACCCGCCCGCGCGCCACCGCATCGACCTCTGCGCGGCTCAGGCCGCGGGCGTTGCCGACGGTATCGAGAAAGCGCCGGTAGCCGTGCTCGATGCCGATCTGCATGGCCTCGGCAGCCGCCGGATCGAGGGCGCGGCGAGGGTCGAGAGCCCCGGCCAGCGGGCCGGTGGCAACACCATCGACGTGCATGCCGAGACGTTCGAGCGGCTGAGAGAACTCCGGGAACATCGCGAAGATGCCGATGGAGCCGGTCAGGCTGAGCGGATGTGCCCAGATCTCGTCGGCGCCGGCGGCGATCCAGTAGCCGCCGGAAGCGGCCACCGAGCTCATCGAGGCGACCACCGGCTTGCCGGCCTCACGGGTAATCTGCAGTTCGCGCCGCACCACCTCCGAGGCCCAGGCGCTGCCGCCCGGGCTGTCGATGCGCAGCACCAGGGCCTTCACCCGGCTGTCCTCGCGGGCCTCGCGGATGAGGCGGGCAAGGGTGTCACCGCCCACCGCACCGGGAGGCTGCTCGCCGTCCATGATCGCCCCCTGGGCCACCAGCACGGCGATCTGGTCGCCGCTGCGCGCACGCTCGCCGCGCACCACCTGCAGGTAGGTGCCGACACCGGTGTGGCGGAAGGGTTCGACCTCGCCGCCATCCTCTTCCAGAGCATCCGCTGCCTGCACGCCGGCACTGCCGACACGCTCGGCGAGCAGGGCGCGCCACTGGTCGCGCGTGCTCAGGCGGTCGACCAGCCCGGCATCGAGGGCCGCCTGGGCGGCATCGCCATCGGCGGCGCGCAGGGCGGCACCGTAGTGTTCGACGTAGCGGTCGAGGTCATCCACGGCAATGCCCCGCGCCTCTGCCACCTGTTCGCGGAAAGCCCCCCACAGGCCGTCGAGCAGATCGCGCGTGGCGCTGCGGTCTTCCTCTGACATGTCGCGGCGGGTGAAGGGTTCGCTGAAGGATTTGTATTCGCCGACGCGGAACACATGCACCTTGATGCCGAGGCGCTCCAGGGCTTCGCCGAAATAGGTCGTGTAGCGCGCCAGACCGCGCAGCAGCAGGAAGCCGTCGGGAGCAAGATGGATCTCGTCGGCAACCGAGGCGAGGTAGTACTGCGCCTGGGTAAAGCGCTCGCCGCGCACCAGCACGGTCTTGCCGGCGGCACGGACTTCGGCGAGCGCGGTGCGCAGTTCGGCGAGCTTGGACAGGCCGCCGCCCTGCAGGCGGTCGGTCTCCACCACCACGACACGGATGCGTTCGTCGTCACGGGCGCTGCGCAGCGCTTCGAGGAGATCGGCGAGCGGCGCCTGCCCCGGCGCGCTGCTGGTACCGCGCAGCATCGCCAGCGGATCCTCGAAGGAGGCCTGCTCGACGAGCACCCCGGAAGGGCGCAGCAGCAGCGCCGCACCGTCGGGTATCTGCGGCCCGGGGCGCCACAGCACGGCGATGAAGACGCCGATGAGGAACAGGAAGGCGAGGTTGAACAGGGTGCGACGCACGGCGTCCAGCCAGCGCCACATGGCCACCAGCATCCTGCCGAAGAAGGCGAAGAATCGTCCGATCATGACTTGCGTTCCTTGGATGGCACCGTTCGACCCCGCTGCCGGCGGGGCTCAGCCCTTGCGACGGAAGACCAGATCCCAGACC
Source organism: Pseudothauera lacus (assembly GCF_003034845.1). Lineage (GTDB taxonomy): Bacteria > Pseudomonadota > Gammaproteobacteria > Burkholderiales > Rhodocyclaceae > Pseudothauera > Pseudothauera lacus. The sequence continues at coordinate 37,603 of NZ_PZKC01000017.1, forward strand.
CCGTGCCCGAGGCGCAGGCCGCGGTTCTCGAACTTGGTCAGCGGACGGTAGTCCGGGCGCGGCGCGAAACCGGCGGCGGTGTTTTCCAGCATGCTTTCGCCACAGAGTACCTCAAGCATCCAATGCGCGTAATCCTCCCAGTCGGTGGCGCAGTGCAGATAGCCGCCGGGAGCCAGCCTGGACGCGATCAGGGCGACGAAATCGGGCTGGATGATGCGGCGCTTGTGGTGGCGCTTCTTGCGCCAGGGATCGGGGAAGAACACATGCACGCCGGCCAGCGCAGCGTCCGGGATCATGTCGCGCAGCACCTCGACGGCATCGTGCTGGATGATGCGCAGATTGCTCAGGCCCTGTTCGTCGATCAGCTTGCACAGCGCGCCGACGCCGGGGGTGTGCACCTCGATGCCGAGGTAGTCCTGCTCCGGATGCGCGGCGGCGATGCGCGCAGTGGTCTCGCCCATGCCGAAGCCGATCTCGACGATCTTCGGCGCGCTGCGCCCGAAGGCAGCGTCGAGATCCAGCGCCGCCTCGCGATAGGCGATGCCGACGCGCGGCAGCACGGTGTCGAGATAGCGCTGCTGGGCCTCCGACATGCGCCCCTGGCGCAGCACGAAACTGCGGATGGAGCGGCGCGAGAAACGATGCTCCTCCTCCGCCTCGCCGGCGGGAAAGGCGCGATCTTCGATGCCTGCGCCCATGCTCAGGATCCGATCAGGCCGGCAGTGGGCGAGCTCGGATCGGCCGAGTACAGCTTGCGCGGCATGCGCCCGGCGAGGAAGGCCTCGCGCCCGGCTTCGACCGCCTTCTTCATCGCGCCGGCCATCCGCACCGGCTCGCGGGCGGCGGCGATGGCGGTGTTCATCAGCACGCCGTCGCAGCCCAGCTCCATGGCGATGGCCGCATCGGAGGCGGTGCCCACCCCGGCATCGACGATCACCGGCACCTTGGCGTTATCGATGATCAGGCGCAGGTTCCACGGATTGAGGATGCCCATGCCGGAGCCGATCAGCGAGGCCAGCGGCATCACCGCGACGCAGCCGATCTCTTCCAGCATCTTCGCCTGGATGGGGTCGTCCGAGCAGTACACCATGACCTCGAAACCATCCTTCACCAAGGTTTCGGCAGCCTTCAGGGTTTCCGGCATGTTGGGGAACAGCGTCTGCGGATCGCCCAGCACCTCCAGCTTGACCAGCGCATGGCCGTCCAGCAGTTCGCGCGCCAGGCGCAGCGTGCGCACCGCATCGTCGGCGCTGTAGCAGCCCGCGGTGTTGGGCAGGATGGTGAAGCGCCCCGGCGGCAGCACGTCGAGCAGGTTGGGCTCGTCCGGATTCTGGCCGATGTTGGTACGGCGGATCGCCACGGTGACGATTTCCGCACCGCTGGCATCGATCGCCGCACGGGTTTCGGCAAAATCGCGGTACTTGCCGGTACCGACCAGCAAGCGCGAAGCATAGGACTTGCCTGCAATCACCAGCGCATCGTTCATGTTGGACCTGTCATGTAGGAAAAGGGGAACGGTCCGCCCGCGCAGGGCGCGCCGCAATTCAACCGCCGCCGACGGCGACGACGATCTCCAGCCGGTCGCCATCGGCGAGCACCGTGTCGGCGTGACGCGCACGCGGGACGATCTCGCCATTGCGCTCGACGGCCAGACGCTTGCCCGCCAGACCGCGCTGCTGCAACAGCCCCGCCACCGTCAGGGCGTCGTCCACGGTCTCGCTGCGGCCGTTGATGTAGAGCTGGATCATGAGCGCGATTGCGGCAATTGGCAGGGGGCCGATCTTACCACGGCGCCAATTGCGCACCCCAGCGCCCTCCTTTAGAATGCCGGCTCGCTTGCGGTCTTCCGCGACCGCCGGGCGGGTGTAGTTCAATGGTAGAACGGCAGCTTCCCAAGCGTGCGACTCGAGCCGAGTCGAAGGCTAGCTGTAGCCTCTGTGCCACGCGATCCCATTGCGGGATCACCACCATTGCGGTGGGTGCACAGGAACTCAGCCTTTCAAAAAGTGCCGCAAGGCACGAAACGGCGAAGGCCGTATGAGTAATGGTTCTGCCCCTCGAAAGGGGGTGACAGAACCCGGGGTTCAGCCCCCGGTAGTCTAGGAGCGGTGCGCCACTGGTAACGGTGGGGTGCTGAGCGCTCTGACAATGTAGCCACCTTACGGGGTACGTCATGCCCCGTGAGGGGTCTGGCGTGATTTCGGGAGTTGCACCCGGATGAGGCGCTAGGCTGAGTTGGATGGTCAACGTAAGTGAACTGCTGTTAAACGTCGTCAAGCTGATTGAGCCAAAGGCAACTTGCAGTATCGGGCTCTGCCAAAATGGCAAGTGATCGGTTATCCGCTTGCTTGGTGCGGATACGCTGACATAGCATCACCGGCGAAAAAGCAGGACCTTCCCAACTCTGTTACTTGTACGGAACGAGGTAAGCCCAACGCGGCGTCTGGCCGGTCAAGCCAGACAAGGGCGGTCGTAAGATCAACTGATGCCGTAGTGGGTAGAGGATGATGGAAAAAGCGAATGCTCTGCTGTAATGGCGGAGATAGGGGATGAAACGATCGCCCCGACGCGAAAGCGTGCAGACTTCCATCTGGTGACCTATCGCGAGATAGGTTTGTAAAATCGCACCCGGCGGGGATGATGTACTATCCCTGTCTGGGGACAAGTGCGTCTATCCCTTCCGGGACAGAGCGGGCGTCGTATAACGGCTATTACCTCAGCTTCCCAAGCTGATGACGAGGGTTCGACTCCCTTCGCCCGCTCCAATCAACCGGAGGTTGATATGGACGCAGTTCCTAAAGACTGTGATGTCGCCTTCACAACGTGGAACTCTTGGCACAGCACCGACTGGGCCAAGGTCAATCATGTTGTTGCGAGGCTACAGATCAGGATTGCGAAGGCAGTAAAAGCAGGTGCATGGCGGAAGGTGCGCACCCTGCAACGGCTCCTGACGAACTCCACCAGCGCGAAAGTGCTGGCCGTGAGAAGAGTCACGGAAAACCGTGGTCAGAAAACTCCCGGGGTGGATAACGAAACCTGGGACACTCCAGAAGCGAAGTGGGCGGCGGCCACATGCCTCAGCAACACGGGGTACAGACCATCTCGTTATACACATCTCTGAACCTTCGGCGCGCCCGCTGAAATAGTCGTTGACCTTCAACGACTTACAGGAAGTGCTTGTAAACCCTCCAACAAACGCGTCTACTCTTCCAATTTGGGTGACCG